>CAZMGV010000007.1:112506-183104 GCA_964565925.1 uncultured bacterium | reverse complement strand
GGCTCGGTGGCCTGAAACCCCGCATGCCGCGATAGATGTTTGAAAACTGAATAGCTTCCTTCCGCCCGGGCCGCTGGCTACAAACCCGGACGTGAAACTGTGCGCCAACGCAGACGAAGCAATCCTGCACCTGAAAGCCGGCATGCGGACGCTGTTGCCTCCGGGTTGCGGGGAACCGCGTGCCCTGGTGGACGCGCTCATCCGCAATGCGCCGCAACTGGGCGCCGTGCATCTCATGGGCGGCTACACGGTGAGCGATGCCCGGTGGCTCGCCAAAGGTCTGCCGTTTCACTGGACGACCTACCACTACACGCCCAAAGCCAAAGACTTTGAGGCCGAGGGCCGCGCCCACTACGCGCCGCTGCGCTACTTCGACATGCTCACGCAGTTCGCCCCGGGCGGGGCGCAGCCGGTGGACGCGGTGCTGGTGCAGGTGTCCGAACCCGATGCCGGGGGGCGGTATTCCCTCGGCGTGTCGTCGAGCTACCCCTACCCGCTCTGCAAGGCGGCGCCGCTCGTGATCGCACAGATCAACCCGCTCTGCCCGCAGGTACCGGGCCCCGAGGGTTTTCTCACCGCCGACGACATCGACGTCGCCGTTCGCGTATCCACACCGGTCTATGAATTCAGCAAGGCGACCGGCTCCGAAACCGAAGCGGCCGTGGGCCGCGAGGTGGCCAAGCTGGTCCCGGACGGCGCGACGCTCCAGGTGGGCGTCGGTGCCATCCCCGAGGCGCTGATGGGATATTTGAACCACCACCGGGATCTGGCGCTCCATTCGCTGCTCGTCGACTCCAGCATCGAACTCATCAAGTCGGGCGCGGCCAACGCCCGGTTCAACCCGGTGACGCCGGGCCGCCACGAGATCGGCGAGATCATGGGCTCCCGCGCGCTCTACGACTTCGTGGACAAAAACGAGAAGATCGCGCTGCGGTCGTCGAAGATCGTCCACAACCCGGCCGAAATGGCCCGGCGTCCGAACTTCACGGCGGTGAACTCGGCGATCCAGATCGATCTCACCGGCCAGGTGAACGCCGAATGGATCGCCGATTCATCCGGCGGCAAGGCCGGCGGCGGCAAACAGGTCTCGGCCGTCGGCGGGATGTTCGATTTCCTCTGCGGCGCGTCGCTCTCCGAGGGCGGCCGGGGGATCATCGCGCTGCCCTCCACCGCCGGCAAAAACGCCGAGACCAGCCGGATCGTCACCCGCTTCACCGAGGGCACGCCGGTCACCGTACCGCGTTATCTCACCCACTACATCGTGACCGAGTTCGGCGCGGCGGACCTCAAGGGCAAAACCCTCGAAGAACGCCGCGCGGCGCTCATCCGGATCGCCCACCCGAAGTTCCGGGAGGCACTGGAGAAGGGCGCGATATAAGTTAGGCTTTCTCCCGGGAAGGAGCCCGACCACATGGCTTCACTGGAGAAACAGGTCGTTCTGATTACCGGCTGCTCGAGCGGGATCGGCGAGGCGCTGGCCCGCGAGTTCCACGCAAAAGGCCACCGGGTGGTCGCCACCGCGCGCAAGCTCTCGTCGCTCAACCACCTCGAAAACCTGGGTATCGAAACCCGGTCCCTCGACATCACCAACCCGCAGTCGATCCGCTCGGCCATCGGTTCGGTGGTGCAGGAGGCGGGGCGTATCGACATGATCGTCAACAACGCCGGCATTCTCGTCGTGGGGCCGCTGGCCGAGATCCCGCTCGAAGACTTCCGGGCCGAGTTCGAAACCAACGTGACCGGCGCGCTGGCGGTCATTCAGGAGGCCGTGCCGCTGTTCGCGAAACAGGGCCGCGGCCGGATCGTGAACGTGGGCAGCGTGATGGCCGAGCTGGGGACGCCGTTCGCCGGAGCCTACTGCGCCAGCAAGGCGGCGCTCCACATGCTGACGGACATCCTGCGCGTGGAACTGGCGCCGTTCGGGATCGACGTGATCCTGGTGGCGCCGGGGGCGATCAAGTCGAAGATCGACGTGGGGGCCCGCCGCTACGCCGAGAAATACGGCGCGGAAGGCTCCCTCTACCGCCCCGTGGCGAATCAGATCGAACGCCGGGCCGGGGCGTCCCAGGAAAACCCGATGCCGGCGGAGAAGTTCGCGAAAAAGTTCGTCGCCGCCGTGACCGCCGCCAGCGCACCCCGCATGGTGCGGATCGGCAGGGAAGCGTGGATCTTCCCGGTCGTGAAGGCGGGACTGCCAGCGGCGGCCCGCGACAGATTCCTCTCGAAAGCGTTCCGGCTCGACCGGCTGGCCGGTTCCCGCAAGGCCGGCTGACGGCCGTAATTCAGTGGATCGTTAATTCAGTTCCGGAAGGAAGCGCACGATGATTCGCAACCAGTGGAATGCCCCGCGGCCGGGTATCGCATCCATATCGCCGACATTTCTGCCGGCCGTGCTGCTGGCGATCCTCGCCTGGCTGGCTCCGGCCTCGGCCAAGACCGCCTTCATGGTCCTTCCGGCGGAGGACGGCAGCGGCACGACCGCCGACGACCGGTCCGCCTACGACACCAGTTTCTATACCAATCTCGTCGACAGCCGCCGGTACTCCCTCATCGACCGCACCCAGACGGAGAAGGTTCTGAAGGAGCAGGCCCTGCAGCAGACGGGCGCCATCGATCCCAGGAAGATCGCCGAGGCGGGCCGGCTGACCGGCGCCGACTTTATTATCCGCACGACATTGCGTCGCACGCCGGCGGTCATTTCCGGAACGCTTTCGGTGCTGGATATCCAGTCCGGCGAGAGCGTGTTCACGACCTCCATCGACCACGCGACCACCGTCACTTTCCAGACGATGACCTACTGGATGGCTTCCAGACTTTTTAACCGTTTCCCCCTCGTCGGCACCGTGACCGGAATCAGGGAAGGAAATATCTTCACCGACCTGGGCGCCGAAAACGGCGTCCGGGCGGGCGCCCGGCTGTTCATCGCACGCGAAGAGACCGAGAAGGACGCCAAGGGGAAAATCCTTTTCCAGAACACGGTCCGGGTCGGAACCGCGCGCGTGACCAAGGACAGTCCCAACCGCTCGGTCGCGGGCGGAGCCGCACTGGCCCCCGGTATCACAGGTGTGGAAACCGGCGACCTGGTTTCACCCGATCCCTATCCGGAGATGCCCACTGTATTCTCCAAGACCCCGCTGATTCCCGACCCGGTACCCGGAAAACTCCTGCTGGACGACAATATGGAGACCCAGAAGTACCTCTCTCCGACAAGCATCCGGCCGGGGAGCGGCTACAAGAAGGACCGCCTGTACCTGGACTATTCCGGAGCCCCGACGCTGTTCGCCTACGCGCTCTACGGCGCACCGGTCGAATCGATAGATAATTTCATTGCGGAAGCGGACGTCAGATGGGAACCCAAGGCCGCCGACGTCTCCAACTCCTTCTGCCTCGGTTTCCGTACGCAGGGCCCCTGGGAGGCGATCAACACCTACATACTGTTTATCAACGACAATGGCGGCTACTACGTGGACTACTGGAAAAAGGCCACAGGCTTTCCACTGTCCGGCCTGAGCCCGACACCGCTCATCCGGCGGGAAACGGGCGACACCAACCGCCTGCGGGTGGTCGCCCGGAGCTCCAGCTTCGACCTGTATATCAACGGGATATTTCTCGCCGGGTTCACGCACGAAGCGCTCGAAAAAGGCAGCCTGGGGTTCCTGGTGAACGGCGGGGCCAGCGTGTCGATCGACAATGTGAAGGTGTGGGAACTGGTCGAACCGAAGCCGGTGGAACCGAAACCGGCAGATCCGAAGCCCGTAGAACCCAAATCAGCCGGGACAGATAACAAAGCGCCGGATCCGGCGCGCTAGCTTCTCGGACTCCGCCGCGAGCGACGCGCTGGTGGCGGTCATCTTGTCCGAATAGAGAATCCGGCGGGTCGTTATATCGATCACGTTCGCGCTGACGATGTACGATTCGGCGATCTTCGAGACGACGCCGCGGACCAGCACATCCACCCGGGCGCTACGGGCCAGGTCGATCTGGCAGGTTTCGTTGATACAGCGGTCCTTGATGTCGAGAATCCGGGCGGCTTCCAGCATCGTCTCCGGCTTGACGACCCGCATGCACTGGGCGCGGTCGATTTCCGCCGCAAAGGTCTTCGTCACCGTGTCGAGCGAAGCGTCGTCAGCCCCCCCCTGTCCGGAAAACGGATACACACCGACGGAATTGCGGCCGTCGGTGGAGAGCGGCATCACGTACTGGGGCTTCTGTGTCTGGGCCGCCACCGGGTTCTTGCGGGCTTCCAGATTTTCCGCGAACGTCGACACGTTCGCCGACCGGGTGATGGCGTTCACGACCCGGGTCGAGACGTAGTCGGCCATGCGGGTGTTGAGACACGCCTCCAGCCACAGCCCTTCCTGGATCCGGATCTCGTCGATCACTTCTTCCTTATCGGAGAGCTTGAGCGTGAGCGTCGAATCGACGCAGTCCAGAACCACTTTCGTGGTGAGATCGTGCGCGTCTTTCTCGCTTTTGACGATCGTGTAGCCGGCCTTCTGCATCTTGTTCCGGAACGTCTCCACCCAGATGGCCGATACATCGTCGGTGGCGCGGAGATTGGTGAATTCGACCGCGTCGGCCGGCACCGAGAAGGTCACGTCGTAGATGGACTGGTTGAACGCGCGGACGATTTCCGGCGTGATCGGAAGCCTGGAGGCGCACGAGACGCTCATCGTGGCGGTGAGAATCAGGACGGCGGCGGCGAACTGGAAAATCCGGTTTCTCATGGCGGCTATTTAAGACCTCTCAACGCATTGAGTCAACGCCTGAAATCAGTTCCAGGCGCGGCGGAATTTAATTGAAAAAGCTCACATTCACCAGAGCTAACCTGCTGTTTCTCCAAAGGATTTACGTGATTAATAGATGACCTAAATCACATCATTATGCGGCGGGTTCGGCACCAAACAAAACCGCCGGCCCCTGCGTGAGGGAACCGGCGGTTCAGAGAGCTATTGGTTCCGATTACGCGTGGGCGAGCAGCTTCTTGAACTCGTCGGTGAGCGCCGGAACGACCTTGAAGAGGTCGTCCACGATGCCGTAGTCCGCGATCTGCCAGATCGGGGCGTCCGGGTCCTTGTTGACCGCGCAGATCACCTTGGAGGTGCGCATGCCGGCCAGATGCTGGATGGCGCCCGAGATGCCGAAACCCAGATAAAGCGTCGGATTGACGACCTTGCCGGTCTGTCCGATCTGCATCTGGTGCGGGGCGTAGCCCGAGTCCACGGCGGCGCGGGAGGCACCCACCGTCGCGCCGATCACGTCGGCCAGATCGTTGAGGATCTTGAAGTTCTCGGCCGCCTTGAGCGCGCGGCCGCCCGAGACGATACGCTCGGCTTCCGTGAGGTCCGCCTTGGCGCCTGCCGAAGTACGCAGTTCCGTCACCTTGGCCCGGACCGAACCGGCGGAAACGCCGTGATCCAACTTCTCGACCGCCGCGTCGCCGCCCGCCTGTGCCGGAACGCTGTAAACGTTCGGGCGGACCGAGGCCATCTGCGGACGGGCTTCGGGGATCTGCACGACCTGCTGCACCTTGCCGGAGAGCGCCGGGCGGATCGCCTGGAGCTTGCCGTCAACGATGTCCAGGCCCACGGAGTCGGTCGCGAGACCGGTCTTGAGCCGCTGCGAGAGCCGCGCCGACAGATCGCGCCCGAGGGAGGACGCTCCCGTCAGCACGATCCCCGGCTGGACCTTCTCGACGGCCTTGGCTGCCGCCGCGACGTAGCCTTCGGATGAGTAGAGCTTGAACACCGCGTCGTCGGCCACGAGGACCTTCTTCACGCCGTATTTGCCCAGTCCCGCTGCGGCGCCCGAGACGCCTTCGCCGATCAGCACCGCGACGAGTTCGCCGCCGGTCTTCTTGGCCAGTTCCGCGCCGATGCCGGCGAGTTCATACGTGATCTTACGGACGCTGCCGCCGCGCTGTTCCGCGACGATCAGGATATCTTTGTCTGCCATGATATTTTCCTTTTCGAATGATCTGACCGGACGTCAGATGACCTTCGCCTCTTCGCGGAGCAGCTTCACGAGCTTCGGTGCCGTTTCCGTCACCTCGCCCGTCAGCTTCACGCCACGGCGTTTCTGCTCGGGGATGCGGATTTCCTGCACCACGAGGCGGGGTTTCACATCGGCGGCCGAGAGGCCGAGGCCGGCCAGGTCGAGCTTGTCGACCGGCTTCTTCTTGGCCTTCATGATGCCGGGGAGCGATGCGTAGCGGGGCTCGTTGAGTCCCTTCTCGCACGCGATCACGGCCGGGAGCGAGAACTCGATCAGCTCGTCGCCGCCTTCCACGCGCCGCTCCGCCTTGCCGCCCGTGGCGGAAAGATCGAGCTTCACGGTCAGGTTCAGCTGCGGCACATTGAGCAGTTCCGCCACGCGGGAGTTCACCTGCGCGAAGTCGCCGTCGATGGCCTGCTTGCCCGTGAATATCACGTCGAAACCGGCCTTCTTCACCGCCGCGGCCAGCGCCACTGCGGTTCCGTAGCTGTCGGTGCCTTCCAGCGCCGCGTCCCATATATGGATGCCGGTGTCGGCGCCCATCGCGAGAGCGGTGCGGATCGATTCCACAACCCGGTCCGGACCCAGGCTCACCACGACGACGGTCGAATCGCCGCCGATTTTCTCTTTGGTCTTGAGGGCCTCTTCCACGGCGAATTCATCGTAAGGGTTCATCACGAACTTGATTTCACCCTCCTCGAGCCGCTTCTTGTCGGACGTGATCTTCGGTTTCGTTTCGGTGTCAGGCGTCTGCTTGACGAGAACGACGATCTTCATCGTTTCTCCTCCTCATGGGGTTATTGACGTTTGAACTGTCGGGGTTTCCCGGCGCTCCGGGGTTGTCCGGCTTCCGGGGCGCCTTGCGCCTCCAGAGCGCGAACGGAATAGCACGCGAAAAGCCGGATACCAACGGCTGTCAATAGGGAAAATCTGAAGGTGACTTTCCTCATAAAAACGGCCTGAAACGGCCTCATTTGGGACGGGCTTGAATACCCGGTCCGGATCAGGCCCGGGCCGGCGGCTTCAGGCAAACGGGTTTTTCGGGGAGAAGGGACTATCCCCCGATCTACGTCACGTCCGGGCGAACTCCGGTACGAACCCCTGCCTTCCGGCGGCGCGGTCCGCACGTTCGGCGGCGGCCAGTTCGTCGACTTTTTCGAAGCTGCCCGGGAACAGCAGCCGGGCCAGCGCGTTCACCTGCGCTTCGACAGCGGGAGGAAGCTTCATTCCGAGGGGGTTGGTCTCCCGGGTTTTCGGGTCCGGCGAGATGCGGGTCCCGAGGATGTAGTCGAACCACGGTTTCGTGACGCACCAGTTGGCGTTCTGGTTCGTGTTCATGTGGTGGTCGACATGCCACGGAACGTGTTCACGGGCCCACTCGAGATCGAGGTGCGCCTTGCGGTGGGTCGACCAGTAGTTCCACCCGCCGTACCACAGCGTCATTGTGAAAAACGGCGCGACCGGGAAAAGAACCGATACGGCAGCGGCTCCGGCCAGTATCGCCTTCACCTCCTGCATCGCGGGCCCGCTCTCCCAGGTGGTCCTGAAGGTCGGCCCGTAATGTTCCGGGTCCAGGAAACCATGCTTGCGGGCCTCCCGGTGGTGGTCCCAGTGGATCGAATAGGGGCTTTTGCGGTTCTTCCCGCGGCCGTGAAGGTAATATTTGTGGACGTGCCATTCGATGTAGTTCACGGCCACAAAACCCAGCGGGATACCGATCATCGGGAAGGCCTTTCTGTCAGACCTCCATTTTGAGCCGGGGACCGCAGAGGTTCAATCAGACGGCCAAATAATGCGGGCGAATGAAGCCGCTCATATGCTACAAATTCTTTCAGTCAATGAGTTTCACCGGAAAGAGATGGCCCCGGGTCGCCGTGCTGGCTGCTTTCGGGATCCTGTTATTCGCCGCAGCCGGTTACTGGATCGGCCAGATCGGGTGTTTTGGCGATGATCACATGGAAGCGCTGATCGCCAGCAGGTCCAGCGTGATCGATCTGGTTCTTCTCCGGAAAGCTCCCGATCCCCTGCATCTTCTTCCGTGGCGCGTTGCCACGATGATTTCTCCGGAGACGCCGTGGGTGCCGATGCGCTGGTTCGGACTGGCGATGCATTTCGCAAACACCTGGCTGGTGTGGATAGTGCTCGGCCTGCTGGTAAGCCCGCGGGCTGCCATCGAGGGATCCGTCATTTGGCTGTTCTTCCGGCCCGGCGACGAGACCTTGTACTGGGCCGCGACGTGCAAGGATATTCAGATGCTTTTCTGGATGCTGCTTTCCCTGTGGATCTGGCTCAGGGCGAGCACAGCCGTACAACGAAGCTGGGCGGCGGTCCCGGCAATGCTTTCCATTTTTACCAAGCCGACTGCAGTATTGCTGCCCCTGATGCTGATCATACTGCCGGAGCCGGGGAGTCCGCTTCTCAAAAAAAACCGGAACCTTCTCGTTCCGATAGCCATAGTTACCGGGACCGCCTTGCTCTCGTTTGTACTGATCTGGTCGCATCCCGGATACTGGGAGAGCCGTAAATCCCTTCAGGGAATGGACATGCCCGGTCACTACCTGGGGCTGCTGTGTCAGGGACTATCCGGTGTATTTTTCCTGACCTACCCTGACTGGCAGAATCTGGCCGAGAGCACCGGAATCGCGCTGCTGATCTGCCTGTCGGTCTTGTTCTTCCGCATCAGGACCCTTGCCAGGTTCGGCCTCATCTGGTTCGTTTCTTTTCTGATGCTTCCTGTGCTTGCGTTCGGACATCTGACTGGCCGATATTTTTACTCAGCAGGATTCGGGGCGGTAATCGTGTTGTGCGTTCTGCTGGACTGGCTGAGAGGCCGGCACGAAAAGCTGACTATCCTCCCCCCTTTAATAGTCGCCTTATGGGTGGCTGGCGCCTCCGTACTGATGATACGGGACTACCGGAACTATCGATATCTGGGCGAAATCGGCGATCAGGTCGTCAATGCCCTCAAAGTTCATCGAGAAGAGATCCAGAAATCCGAAAAGCTGACTGTCGCCGCAGACAATATGCCGCTTCTTCCAATTGCCAATCCGTATGTGTGGATGCAGGAATATCATCTCGGGTTTTCAAGACCGGTCATTCCCGACTACCAGACCCGCTGCCAGCCCGGCCTTTCAAACCCCTGTATCGAAATCCCCTGGAATCTGAATCTGGCGAAGGCCTGTCTGGATCGCGACGGCGACCGCTGTGTCCGGTGGTTTTCGCCGGTTAAGTAAACCCGTTCAACTCTTCCAGAACTTCCAGCGTGGCACCGGTTTCCCGATGTGCGGCTCCCGGTGGCTGGAGTGGGGCAGCAGCGCCCGGAACGATTCGCGCTGCTTTTCAAAGACGCCGCGGGCCTCGTCCCAGCTGCTGGTACGCTTTCGGGCGCCCAGCCGTCGGTGCGCCTGGGGGTCGAACACCTGCGCGTCGAGCGCCGTTGCCACATGGCGGGCCAGATGACCGGCGCGCTCGAACCCGGCGACGCCGGTTTCGAGGCCGAACCGGACGATGACGGTCGTGCACGGGCCGCCCTCTTCGCTTTCCAACAGGACAGTCAGCGCGACTTTGTCACCACCGTCGGTCTCCGTCTCCACCGCAAATCCATCCGGCGTTGGCAGCGCGTCCGGGTAGCGTTTCATCGCCGCTTTCAGCGCCATCGGGGAGATCGTTTCCAGATGCTTCACGTCGTCCAGTTCGCCCCGGTAGACATAGAAGTCGTATGGGATCGACCGGGGACGTTTCGGTTTGGAGCCGGAGTGGGGCACAGGACAAATGATACTACCCCGGTTAGGCTCTGCCCATGGCCCGAGAGCATCCATTCCGCGTCATGCGAACCGTCGAGATCAATCACCGGACGTTCCGGCTGCTGAACGGCGATATCTGCTACGTGCAGGCGGACGCGATCGTGAATGCCGCCAACGAGCAGCTGGCCCACGGCGGCGGGGTCGCCGCCCAGATCGTCAAGAACGGCGGGCGGATCATCCAGGAAGAGTCGGACCTCTCGGTCCGGGAACACGGCCCTGTCCCGGTCGGCACCGCCCGTTCGACCGGCGCCGGGAAACTCCCCTGCAAACGGGTGGTACACACGGTCGGCCCCCGCTGGGGCGAAGGTGACGAGGCAAAGAAGCTGCGCCGGGCGGTGCTCGCGTCGCTGAACGTGGCCAAAGACGAGAATCTCCAGAGCATCGTGCTGCCGGCAATCTCGACGGGGATTTTCGGATTCCCCAAGGTGGAAGCGTCGGAGATCACGCTTCAGGCGTGCGAGGATTTTCTGAAAGGTACGCCGGGCAGCATCCAGCGGGTGGACATCTGCGTCTACGACGATCCGACGTATTTCGCCTTCGACGGCGGCTGGACCCGCCGCTACGGAATTAATCTTCCGGGCTAGGATGCCGGGCTAGATTGCGGGCCAGGCTGCCGGGTCAGTTCAGCGCGTCCTTGCACCACTCGGGGTAGTTTTCGCTCTTGGGGAAGTAGACCACCCGGTTCTTCTTGTACTCGATGGTCGAGAAAAGCACCGAATAGTCCTTGAGCCCCGAATCCTTCGACAGCTGGTCGATGATATGGCGGCACTCGTCGTCGTCGGCGCCGTGGACCATGGTGAACAGGTTGTATTTCCAGTCGGGATAGACCGGCCGGCGGTAACAGTGGGAGACGACCCGGTATTGGCCGAACATTTCGCCGTACTTGTCCACGTCCTTTTCATCGACCTTCCAGACGCCCATGCCGTTGGATTTGAACCCGGCCTTGCGGTGGTTGAGGATCGCGGCATTGCGGCGGTACAGCCCGCGTTCGTTCATTTCTTTCGCCTTCTCCAGAAGGCGGGAGAATGGAACGCCCAGACGTTTCGCCATTTCCACGTACGGCTGCTCGACCAAGGCCAGGTCTTCCTGGAGTTCACGGATGTAGGCGATGTCCTCTTCGGAAATCGTATCGGCCTTGTCCAGCAGCTTGTTCCAGACCGGGGCCTTTTCCTTCTGGGTCAGGTTTTCGGTCTTGCGCCCCTCTTCGGTCAGGTCCAGCTTCACGCCGATCTTGTAGAGGCGCAGGGTCTGCATGATACGGGTGGAGATGGCCCCCGAGGCCTTGTGAAGCGCGTCGATGTGCTTCTCGAGGCTCTGGCCCGGCGGCACCGCGATGGTAAACCAGATATTGAATTCATGGTTGCGCTTGTAGTTGTGGGAGACGCCCGGATGCTCGCTGACAACCGCAGCCACCTGGTCGACCTTGTCCGGGTCGGCCTTCATGGCCACCAGCGACGAGGTATACCCCATGTTCCGGCTGTCGAAGATGACGCCGATCTGGCGAATGACATGCTTGTCCTTGAGCCCTTTGACCCGGGTCAGTGCCTCCGCCTCGGATACCCCGACCTTGTCGCCCAGATCCTTGAACGGGTGCTCCGACAGGGGAAACTCCTCCTGCATGAGTGTCGTCAGCTGCTTGTCAATCGAATCGAGATTATCCACGGGTCTGCTTCTCCTGAAAATCCATATACACGCCGGCACTCCGGGCACAAAAGGGGAGTAATCCGGACACGTTCCAATTACCCATAATAGCACGGATCGTCAGGTGCAACCTGAGCCAGGTCATATGCCCCGCTACGGGATGCGATCCTATAATTCAGCGACAACCGCCTAAAGGTATATGTATTTGCCGATTGGCGATGCTACAGATTACCTGAGTTTGCACCCCTCGAGGAGGAGCCTCCCTTGGCCAAGAACACCCTGACAATTACCGACAACCGCACCGGAAAAGCCTATGAGGTCCCGGTCGAAAACGACACCATCCGGGCGATGGATCTGCGCCAGATCAAGGTGAATGCCGATGATTTCGGCCTGATGACCTACGATCCGGCCTTTACGAACACCGCTTCGTGCAAGAGCAACATCACCTACATCGACGGTGACAAGGGGATTCTCGAATACCGCGGCATTCCGATTCAGGATCTGGCCGAGCACTCGACTTATCTCGAGGTCGCCTACCTGCTCGTCTATGGCAAGCTGCCCAACATCACCGAACTCAAGGACTGGGTGAAAAACATCACCTATCACACCTTCGTCCACGAAAACGTGAAGAAGTTCATGGAAGGTTTCCGTCACGATGCGCACCCCATGGGCATGATGATCTCGACGCTGGGTGCGCTCTCGACGTTTTATCCGGCATCCAAGAACATCGACGACCCGGAAGAGGTGCGCCAGAGCACCCACCGCCTGATCGCCAAGATGCCGACGCTGGCGGCGTGGTCGTACCGTCACCTGCTCGGCATGCCGTACGTCTACCCGGACAACGAGCTGTCGTTCGCGGGCAACTTCCTCTCGATGATGTTCAAGGTTGCCGAAACCCGCTACGTGCCCAACCAGGCGATCGAGCGGGCGCTGGATGTTCTTTTCATCCTTCACGCCGACCACGAGCAGAACTGTTCGACCAACACCATGCGCTCGATCGGCAGCTCGCAGGCGGACCCCTACTCCTGTGTCGCCGGCGCCACGGCTGCTCTCTACGGCCCGCTGCACGGCGGAGCCAACCAGGCCGTGCTCGAGATGCTCGACAAGATCGGCTCCAAGGACAAGGTCCCTGAGTTCATCAAGGCCTGCAAGGCCGGTGAAGGCCGCCTGATGGGCTTCGGCCACCGGGTTTATAAAAACTATGACCCCCGCGCCAAGATCATCAAGAAGATGGCCGACGAGGTGTTCGACACCGTCGGCAAGAACTCGAAGATCGAAATCGCGATGGAAGTCGAACGGATCGCGCTTGAGGACGACTACTTCGTCTCCCGCAAGCTGTATCCGAACGTCGACTTCTATTCGGGCCTTATTTACGAGGCGCTCCGCATCCCGGTGGACATGTTCACCGTGCTCTTTGCGATCCCCCGCACCGCCGGCTGGATCGCCCAATGGGCCGAGATGCTGAAGGACAAGGAGCAGAAGATCGCCCGGCCGCGCCAGGTTTACCTGGGCGCCCGCAACGCCAAGTACGTTCCGATGCGCGACCGGAAGTAGCGCCGCCCTGTCCCTCGACCTCTCCGAATTCCCGCGCCACGGCCGGCTGGTATTCCTGCCCGGGCCGAACCGTTCGCCTTACCCCAACTGCAACGGCTTGTACGTGGACAGCAGAGTGAAGGTGCTCATCGACCAGGGCGGCTCCGTCGATCAGGCGAAGGCGCTCAACGCAGGCCCCGGTATCGACCGGATCTTTCTCACCCACTGGCACGAGGATCATGCGCTGTCGGCCTGCCAGTTACCCGATGTGCCTCTGTTTGTCTCCGGGAAAGACCGTGAACCCGTCGAGTCACGCAAAATCACCCACGAACGGGGCGGAATATTCGACACAGTGGCCGCCGGACAGATAGACGCGATCTACGACAGCATGGGGTTCCACCACCGGCCGGTAACGGAGACCTTCAAACCCGATGCGGAGTTCGACCTGGGCGGCGTAACGATGGTGGCGCTTCATACGCCGGGACACACGAGCGGTCACACCTGTTTCTGGTTCCCCGATGACGGGCTGGTCGTGCTGGGCGACTATGACCTCACCCGGGCCGGGCCAGTCTGTCCGGACGTGGACAGCGACGTGCGTGAAACTTACGCGTCATTGGCAAAGCTCTCGAAGCTCCCGGTGAAGAAGGCCGCCTCGGCCCACGGGCGCGGCTGGTTCGATACGGACGAATACCGGGAACGGCTCGTCACCTATACGAAGACACAGGACGAACGGCTGGACACCATCCTGACCTTGATCCGGCAGGGCAGCGACACGGTCCTGAAACTGTCCGGCCATTTCCGGACCCTGTTCAACATGCCGGTGCTGCCGGGCTACGAGGCGTGGGCAGCCGTGAGCGGTCAGATGCTGCTGCGCCCCTGCACGAAATACCTGGTCGAGGAAGGCCGCCTCAGGGAGCCGGAGACGGACCGGTTCGAGGTCGCGTAGCTTACTTCTCCACGAAGTGTTCCAGTGACCGGGCCGGGTTATCGGTGTCGAAGGTCACATAACAGACCGTTCCCTTGTAGGGGTCCTGGCCGGGATTAACGCAGACGGTGTCGCCCAGCCGGTCCCGGTAGCTGCCTGTCATGAGCGGCGATTCGTGAATATGGCCATGAAGCGACAGAGCCGGCTGGGTCGCTTCGATAAACTCCCGCACGGCGAGCGACCCCACATGTTTGCCCAGCATCATCTTGTCGAGGTTTGTCCGGAACGGCGGGCAGTGGGTCAGCAGGATCGAGACGCCCTTTTTCTGATCCTTCGCCAGCGGGGCGATCTCCTCTTCGAGCGTCGGGGTGACGTCCTGTGCGGGGTCCCCATGGAACTGAAACTTTTTGAGTGCCATTTCGTCGGTGACGAGACCGCTAAGCATCCGGACCTTGTCCGGCAGTCCGCCGCTACGCTTGTCCCATCGCTCAAAATCCTTGAGCGGAAAGGGCGTGATGTCGACGCAGTTATATCCGGTCAGCGTGAGGCCCGGTTCCAGCTCGACCGTTTTCAGATGGATGTATTCGACGATCTCGCCGTTGCGGCGGGCGAATTCGGATTCGGCCGCCTTCGTGTCGTCGTTGCCCATAATGAAAAATATCCGCGTCCGGGGCTTCTTCAGCTTGAACGCTTCAAGTCTCGGGAACAGCACGTCCCGGTGCCAGTTCACCTGATGCTCGACGAACTTGCCGCCGGCGAAGTTCTTGGGCGCCAGATCGCCGCCGAAGATCAATACACCGAACTCCTGCCGTTCCGCGACGGCAAGGACAGACTCGTAGTGCTTCATCGAGCCGTGGAGATCGCTGATGAAGAGCACTCGCATGACGTTCCGCCTGGGTCTATTTTTTCTTCGCGGGCACGGCCCCCGTGGCCACGTTGTCGTATTCACGGATAATCGCGTCGGTCAGGTCGACACCGTCGTTCTTGTAGGGAATAAGGTGCTGGCTCGACTCGAGCACAAGGTCATAGCCCTTGCGGCGGGCATAGTCCGCAGCGACGGTCTTGATGTCGACGGCGAGGTCCGCCGCCATCCGGCTCTCGCGGCTCTGCAGGTCCTCGGAAATGTCCTGGGCCTTGCGCTGGAGTTCTTTCACCCGGTTCTCGGCGTCGAGACGGGCTTTCTCGAACTGGCCCGGAGAGAGCGTCCGCTGCTTCTCCTCCAGCGTCCGGTTCAGCTGGTCGACTTCCTTCTTGTAGGAATCCACCTCGTTCGTCTTGGTCCGGACGCTCTTCAGGAACTCTTCCCGCTTCTGCTTGCCGCGCTTCGATTCGTTGATGACGCGCTGGATGTCCACGAGTGCGAACTCATGCTCCTTACGGGCGGCGGGCGCCTGGGCAGCGGATACCGTGTACGAACCCGCGATGCAGGCGATGAACAGGACGGGAAACAGGCTTTTCAGTCGAATCATCATGGAGTCTCCCTATCCCGGCCGGGACAGGAAGGGCAAACGGCCGGAGCCGCGGCTATTTTTTCTTCTCTTCGAGGATGAAGGTGATCTTGAGCGCCACGCGGTATTCGCGGATCTTGCCGTTTTCCACCTTGGCCTTCTCCGAGACGACCTCGAAACCGACGATATTCCGCACGGTCTGGTTCGCGCGTTCCAGCGCCTTCTCGCAGGCGTCCTGCCAGCCCTTGGGGCTTGCGCCGATCACTTCTGTGACACTTGAGATGGCCATGCTGTCTCCTGCGCCTTACCAGTGGGATTCGAGGTTCGGGGCGAGTTCGAAAATCAGGTTCATCCGGACGAAATATTCGGTGATCTTGCCCTTTTCGACCTGGGCCGACTTGCGCAGGATCTGGAAGCCGGTGATTCCGGTGAGTGTCTTCGAGGCCCGGCGGATAATCTGTTCCGCGGCGTCCTCGAACGACACCTTGCTCGATCCTTCCAGCTCTCTGACCTTGGCAATCCGCATGGCGGCCCTTCCCGTGTAGTAAGCGCGCTTCTTCAGTCCGATTCGGGCTTGACCGAATAGTATAGAAGGCCATCCCGCTTTTCAATCGAAAGGATACCATCGACCTCCATCAGCTCAAGGAACCCGACCGTTTCGCTCATGGTCAGGTGCATGAGCGACTTCGCACGCTGCGGATTGAACACATGCTCCGACACCTGATAGGCGGTCTTGGGACCTTCCTCCAGGAAGTTGCGGATCTTCAGGTACCGCCGGTTCCGGTGGAGCGCGTAGTTGTCGATGAGCGTCCGGATGTCCGGAATCGGTTCGCCGTGGGACGGCAGAGCCACCGTGACGGCCAGATTCCGGACCTTGTAGAGCGACTGAACGTAGTCCACGAGGGACCTCGTTTTTTCCTTCTTCGACGGATCGGGGAAGTTGAGCAGCGGCACCGGCGAAATATCCGGCAGCAAATGGTCGGCGGAAAACATGATCCCCCGGCCTTCTTCCAGCAGCACGGTATGACCGACCGCGTGCCCGGGCACCCAGATGCACTTGAGCCGCACCTGCGGGAACTGGAGAATCTCGTTGTCCTGCCAGGCGTGGTCCACTTTCACGTTGTCACGGACATGGGATTCGGCCCGCTGGCCGCTGAAGGCGGTCTTGACCAGTTCCTCAGGAACTCCCCATTCGCGGAAAAACTCGAAGACCGGGCTGTCGGGTGTGGACCGTTCCTGAAAGGTCGCCTCCATGTGGTAGCGCTCCAGATCGTGCGCATAGATTTTGCAGCCGGAGGCTTCCTGGATCCGCTTGGCCTGTCCGAAATGGTCGATGTGCCCGTGGGTAATCAGCAGGTGGCGGATGTCGGTAATCTTGAGGCCGATCGCTTCGAGACCGTCGTTCAAGGCCTTCCAGGCGGCATCGGTTTTGATACCGGTGTCGATCAGCACCGTTTCCTTGCCGGGAATGACGTACCCATTGATATGATTCGGGGGGAACGGAAGCGGCGTCTGAATCCGCTCGATCCCTTCCAGGTCCACTCGACCCTCGAAGATCTTCATGCCGGCAGCCCGGTCGGCGTCTTCTCCGGTTATTCCGGAGAGGTTCGCCGCCTTTCAGATGCAACCTTAACGGCTGGTTTTACCT
Source organism: uncultured bacterium (assembly GCA_964565925.1). Classification (GTDB taxonomy): domain Bacteria; phylum JAGRBM01; class JAGRBM01; order JAGRBM01; family JAHCIT01; genus CAZMGV01. The sequence continues at coordinate 166,112 of CAZMGV010000007.1, read as the reverse complement.
GCGGCAATCGGGGCATCGCCTTCTTCGGCGAGGCCATTGCAGAAAAGCGGCACAAAAGAAAACCGCCGCCCGTTTCGGGGCGGCGGCTTCCATGAAGGCTGGGTCTGAAATCAGACCTTGATGCGAACAGCCTTGCCCGTGATCGTTACGCATTCACGGTTGTAGACAAGGTAGTCCGTCTTGTCGGACTTGGAGCGGGTCGGGAGGACCAGGTCCGCGCCCTTGAACGCTTCAATCGCGTTGTACTTCGCAGCCGAAGTGGCCGACGCGCCGCCGCCGAAGAGGCCTTCGAGCAGGTCAGCAAAGCTCTTGCCGCCCTGGCCTACGCTGCCGCCACCGAGGGTGCCGACCTTCGCTTCGCCTTCCAGCGTGATGAAGCCGAACAGAATCGCCTTGCACGCCTGGCCCTGGGTATCGCCCACGAGTTCGTAGTCGGCGCCCTTCTTCCAGTTGTCGAACTTGAACGACTCAACGCCAACCGTCGGGTTGGAGTTGGCATAAGAAGCGCATCCCGCGCTCAGCGCTACCGCTGCAAAAAGACCTGCAAATTTCCGCATGTGAATCTCTCTCCTTCCGGCCTAGACCGGTTTCTTTGTTTGGTGCCCGACTATATCGGTTAAAAACTCGGAACGTCAATGGATAATTTACGGAATTGTCGCTTGTGTCCGGGAACCGGCATTATCTGCACTCTGGGGTGTCGATAACGATCCTGAAAACATCAGGTTAGGCCGTGGAAACGGGGTTTTACGTTGTTCAGGGACCATCGCCTTGATTTCATCTACCCGGGCGGGAAACGTTGTTTTTCCGGCGCACCGCCGAAAAAACAAGCAGTCACGGGGGTTTGGACCATATGCCTTCCTTTGATGTGGTGAGCGAAGTGAACCTTCAGGAACTGGACAATGCGCTCAATCAGGCGCGCAAGGAACTTCAGCAGAGATTCGATCTCAAGAACACCAACAGCGAGATCGCCGACGACATGAAGGAAAAAGTCATTACGGTGAGTTCCGACTCGGATTTTACGCTGAAGCAGGTGCTGAGCATCCTCGAATCCAAACTGACCAAACGCGGCGTCCCTACCCAGAACCTCGATTACCAGACGATCGAAAAGGCGGCGGGGTCGTCCGTGCGCCAGAAGATCAAGGTGAAAACCGGGATCGAGAAGGAGCCCGCCAAGGAGATCGTGAAGGCGATCAAAGACTCGGGCCTGAAGCTGCAAGCCGCGATCATGGACAACCAGGTCCGCGTGACCGGCAAGAAGAAAGACGATCTTCAGGAATGCATGGCGCTCCTCAAGGGAAAATCGTTCGGACTCTTGCTTCAGTTCACCAACTTCCGGGATTAGCCGACGTTGGCCCTATTCACCGAACAGCCCGCACGGATCATTGTCGCCGGCGGCGGCTACGCCGGGTTTCATGCGGCGGCGGGGCTCGCCCGCCGTCTCGATCCTGACCGTACACGGCTGACCGTCGTCCAGCCGGGCCTCAGGTTTACCGACGTCTGCAGGCTGCACGAAGCCGCGCTACGACCGGTAAATATTGCCTACCGTCTTCCGGATGTGCTCCATGGTCTGCCCATCCAGTGGATCGATGCCCAGGTTCAGGAAGTCGACACCGGGCAGCGGATCCTGACCGTCGATGCCTACGGACATCCCGCGGATCTCCCGTTCGACACCCTTATTCTGTCCGCCGGTTCGGCATCAAACGATTACGGTATTCCCGGTGTTCTGGAGCATGCCGTTACACTGAAGTCGCTGGATGACGCTGACCGCGCCCGGGAACTGGTGAGGCGCATCCGGCGTCTGGACGCCAGGGGTTCGCTGGTGATTGCCGGTGCCGGGCTCACGGGCGTCGAACTGGCTGCAGAAATCGCCGACGAATGGAACAAGCTTCCGCGTCGCGAACGTCCCGGTATTACCCTGGTCGATGCCGCATCAAGGCTCCTTCCGGCCAGCGGTCCCGAAGAAGCGGCCTACGCCAGGGGATTTCTGCTGGAACGGGACGTACGGCTGAAACTCGGCGCGCCCATTGCGCAAGTCGAGGAGAATGCCGTTGTCATCAAAGGCGGAAACCGCCTTCCCGCCGACGGCATTATTTGGTGCGGCGGCGTCAGGGTGCCGAAACTGCCGGGGCTCGAAGCGTTGTATACCGGCCCGGGCGGGCGCATAGCCGTAACGGCGTTCCTCGAAACGCCGGTCAACGGTATCTATGCCATCGGCGATCAGGCCTCCGTGCAGGACCGGCGCGGGAAAACGGTTCCGCCCCGCGCCATGTATGCCTGCCAGATGGGTGACCAGGTGGCCGCCATCATAGCCGCCCGGATTTCCGGTAAAGAGGCGCGGCCGTTCCGGGCGATGGATCAGGGTGAACTGACTTCGCTCGGCCGTTTCGATGGCGTCGGATATGTGAAAGCCGGACCCCGCAGGATTATTGTGAAAGGCGCTCCGGCGGCGGCCATGAAGTTCGCGTCGCTGCAGGCACACCTGGTGAAACTGATGTCCGAAACAAGAATGCCGATCCTGCCGGAGGGATCCCTCGCCGCGGCGCTCGTCGAGCGCCTGCGGAACCGGTGACAGCCATGGACCGACCCTACACCGCCGCCATTCTGGCAGTGAGCCTTGACGGGAAAATCACCACCGCCGAGGGAGGCGCCCCCCGGTTCACGTCGAAGACCGACAAGCGGCATCTGATGGAACGGCGGGCAAAGGCCGACGCCGTGATTATCGGCGGCGCCAGCGTACGGAATGAAAATCCGCGTGTGGTCGTGGGCAAGCGGTTCGAAATCGAACGGGCGAGACGGGGACAGACCCGCCAGCCGATGGTGGCCGTCGTCAGCGCATCCGGAGACCTGGGGAAAGACCCGCGGTTTCTCGACACCAGCGGAGATATCCGCCTGTACACATCCGCGAAACCGGCCCCCAGGCTCGCTCACCTGACCGTTATCCGCTGCAAACCTTACCGGGACGGTGACATTGATCTGACGGGCGTCGTCGCAGATCTGTACAAGGCAGGTGTTCGCTTGCTTCAGTGCGAGGGGGGCGGCGAGCTGGTACAGCGGATGCTGAAACTGAAACTGCTGGACGAACTGGTAATCACGCTCTGCCCGGTCGTGATTGGCGGAAGAACAACCCCGTCTGCCGCAGGATTCGAGGCTTTCGGAATAGCGGATCTGCCCCGTTTCCGCCTTGTCGAGGAGCGCCGGATCGGCGATGAACTGTTCCTGCGTTACCGGCTCAGTGACCGCGTTCGATAACGTACCGGGCGAGAGCCCTGAGCGGATCGGCCCGGCGGTCGAATTTCTTGAGAGCCGCAACGGCGCGTTCTGAAGTATCTTTCGCCGCCTTGCGGGAACCTTCTATCCCCAGAAGCGCCGGGAAGGTCATCTTGTTCTCGGCGAGATCGCTCTTGGCAGTTTTGCCGAGCGTTTTTTCGTCGGCGGTGAGATCAAGCACGTCGTCCTGGATCTGGAACGCGAGCCCCAGCAGGCGGCCGTAGTTGGCGAGCGACTTGCGCTGGGCGCTCGTGGCACCCGATAGAATCGCACCGCCCTCGACGGACGCGGCAATCAGCGCCCCCGTCTTGCAGAGATGCAGACGCTCCAGTTCCGCGCGGCTCAGTTTCTTGCCTTCAGCAGCCAGGTCCAGCGCCTGCCCGCGAATCATTCCCTTGTAACCTGAAGCCTCGGCGAGCAGGTGCGTGAACTCCAGAACGAGCGCGGGCGATATACGCCGCCGGTTGCTCGTATCGGCACAGATGGCGAACGCTTCCGTCAGCAGGCCGTCACCGGCCAGGATCGCCGTAGCCTCGCCAAATACGATGTGATTAGTGGGACGTCCGCGACGGAGGTCGTCGTCGTCCATGGCCGGAAGATCGTCATGGATGAGCGAATAGGTGTGAACCAGTTCGAGCGCGCAGGCGAACGGGATGACCAGATCGGAATGCCCGCCGACCGCTTCGGCCGCTGCGAGCGTCAGGACCGGCCGCAGACGTTTGCCGCCCGCAAGCAGACTGTAACGCATGGCCTTGCCGATCTGGCCGTCCGAGGGGAGTTCCCGGGGTGCATATCGCTTGAGCGCCACTTCCACGCGTCGCGCCTGGCGGGCGAGATAGACCTCGAACGTCTCGCCGTTAACAAAACCGCCACCGTTGCTGCGCTTAGAAATCGTCTTCATCGGACCCTTCAGCTTCGTCATCTTCAGAATCGTCGTCGCCATCCAGACCGCCGCCGTCCAGAACCGCATCGGCGTCCAGCGAGCGCTTTTCGACTTCCGTGCGGCTCTTGCGGACCAGTATCTCCACCCGCTTCTCGGCCTTCTCCAGCCTGTCGAGCAGGGTTTTCGACAGCCCCATGCCCTCTTCGAACAGCCCGATGGCTTCCTCGAGTTTCAGGTCTTCGCCTTCCATCCGCTCGACCAGCAGTTCCAGCCTTCGGAGCTGATCCTCGAACGCTGCGCCATCGGATGACGAGTGAGCTGCCGCCTGACCGGCGGCCGGATCCTTCTGATCTCGCTTGCGGCGCGATGAACTCACCCTGCTACCACCCTGCGGATCTCTGTCGGACTTCCGCGAAAGCGGGGACGCTAGGCATTCCCCCTGTGGCGGTCAAGGACGATGTAGTTTGCCTCACAGCACCGGTTTCCCAGACGGGTTACGATCCCGAAAATGCTAGAGTTTACCGAGGCTTGCCGCGTTCGGTCCGGAACGTCTAGTATATCCGGACCCACTGTTCCGGTTCTGTCCCACATCAGGATCGCGGGGAAACGCGTGGAGATCTTACATTTTCCGTTACGCATGCCGGCGGGAGACGTGGTTCTTCGAACGGCACCCCGCCTGTTTACATTTCGCAGTCGTTTCATCGGTACTGTATCCGACAGGAGACCTTCCGCCGTGACCATCCGCTTTCAAAAATGGCTTTATACAGCTGCGATAGCCGCCCTGCTACTTGCCTGGCCTCCTGAGGCCAGGGCCCTGAACGTCGAGTGGGAAAACGCCTTCGGCAGCAAAGGCGAATCCTCGGGCCAGTTCAACGTTCCGGTCCATGCCGCCGTGGATGACAGCGGCAACTACTACGTCACAGACTCACGCAACGGCCGGATCGAGATGTTCGACAAAGCCGGCCTGTTCCAGAAAGAGATCGGACGTATCTCGAACCCGCGCCTCGTCCGGCCCTGGGGCGTCGCAATCAGCCCGGTCACCAAGCGTATCTACGTCACCGACAACGAACAGTGCCTGCTGCTCGTCTTCAACCCGGACGGTACGCTTGTCGAAACGCTGGGCGGCAAAGGCACTGAACCCGGTTTCCTGAAGGCCCCGCGGGGCGTCGCCGTGGGATACGGCGGACGCGTCTACGTCGCCGATACCGACAACGGCCGGATTTCGGTCTGGGGCGAAGACGGGCTGTTCCTCGGAGTGTTCGGCCCGGAAACCAAAGGTACTGGAGCGACGCTCAAGGCGCCAGTGGACGTAGCCGTGGATCCGGATGAACTCCTCTATGTCGCCGATACCGATCTGCGGGAAGTGGTCATTTACAGCCGCGAATGGCGCCGTCTCTCGAAAGTCGGCCGTGAACGCGGATTCGATACGCCGGTCGCCGTCGCCGCCGACAAGAACGGCACCTTCACCATGCTGGATGAAGGCACCCAACGGATATTCCACTTCGACCGCACCCAGAAGCCGCTCCAGACCTTCGGTTCGGAAGGTGCCGCCCAGGCCCAGTTCAAGGGCGCCCAGGGACTCCTGTTCGACGAAGTGAATAACCGCTTCGCAGTGATCGATTCGGGCAACCAGCGGGTGCAGCTCTTCAAGCATCGCAACCGTGAAGAACAGTCGCCCAAGACGCCCTACAAGCCTGATTTCACCCTGGAGTATGTTCGCTCGATCGCTCTGCGTGCTGACGACATCGATGCCGGTGACGGCAAGATCTTTGCGCTGAACCGCGAGGCCAAGGAGATCCGCATCCTCACCACCGACGGTGCGGAAGTCACCCGCATCCCGCTCAAATGGGGTTCACAGGACGACGTGGATGAGCCGTCACGAATCCTGTATTACGCCAACACCATTTACGTAACGGACAAGGGTGCCGATGACGTGAAAATGTTCGACCCGAAAGGCACCTTCAAAGGCCGCATGGGAACCAAGGGGTCCGAACCCGGCAAGCTGAAAGACCCACGGAGCATGTTCGGCGACGACCGGTTTATCTATATCGTCGATGCCGGAAACTCCCGCATCTCGCTGTTCAGCCCCAACGGCGGCTTCGTCACCATCAACCAGTCCAAGGGTGCCGGTGAACTGGATGAACCGCGCGACCTCGTCGTCGACAAGGAAGGCAATCTCTACGTCGTCGACCAGGGCAAGAACCGCGTCATGAAATATTCCCGGAACAGCCAGTTCCTGAACAACCTCTGCAAGGAAGGCTATGGCGCCGGGTACCTCGAAAAGCCGGTCGCGATCGAGATGGACCGGATGGAGAATTTCTACATCCTTGACGAGAACGGCATCCAGATCGTCGACAAGGACTGCAAGCCGATCGCCCGGTTCGGCGGCGGGCTGGAAGGAAAAGGGAAAGGCCGTTTCAAGGTCGCCGGCGGCCTCGCCGTCGACGATTCCAAAGGCGTCAGCATTTTCTTCTCCGACCCCGCCAATCAGGTCATCCAGGTGGTCGCGTACAAGGAAGTCCCCTCCCCCGCGACGAACCTGAAGCTGGCCCCGGCCAAGACCGGCGTGACATTCACCTGGGACGAACCGAAGGAAGCGTTCCGCGAAACCTGGGAAATCCAGGGAGCCACGAAACCCGATGGCCCTTTCACGAAGGCGGCTGAAGCCAAATCGTCGCCCGCGACGCTGAATTACCCCGTGCCCGGAGATCCCACCTACTTCAGGCTTGTAGCCCGCAGCTTCTCTGGCGTGGACAGTGCGCCCACGGCTGCCGTGACGGATGTGTTCAGACAGGCCCAGCTCTTCTTCGCAGCGCGGCAGTTTGAACCCGCCGTCACGAAGGCGGATGAGTACCTCGCCTCCTCGCCGGATCAGCCCGACGCACTGCTGCTGAAAGCCCGTGCACTGGTCGCACTTACGCAGGTCCCGAAGGCCGCCGAGATATACCAGAAGCTCGCCGGTATCGCCGGCTATGAAGAAGCGTCGCTGGAAGAGCTTGGCCGCATTTATGCCAGTTCGGGTAAATACCCCGAAGCCCGCGAAGCGGCTGCCAAGCTGCTGACCAAGAACGAGAAATCGGTCCCCGGTTTCAAGCTGCTCGCTGAGGTGGCGCTGAACACCAATTCGCTCGATGACGCCGTGGCCCAGTCGGCCCGCGCGCTGGCGATCGCACCGGACGATACGGACGCCATGGACCTTCAGGCCCGGGCCTATATCCGCAAGGGACTCGGCGACGAGGCCATCAAAATTTATGCGAACGCGATCAAGGTGAACAAGACCGAGCCCAGGCTGTACCTGGGTATTTCATCCGCACTGATCGCAACCAACAGGGCCGCCCAGGCCGTTCCCTATCTGCAGTGGGTGGTCAAAACCCAGCCGAAGAATATCGAAGCCCGCGCACTGCTCGGCCGGGCGCTGCTTGAGGGCAAGCAGCCCACGGCGGCGCTGGCGCAGGCGGAAGAGATCAAGAAGATCCAGCCCGATTCGCCGGTCGGATACGAGATCGCCGGTTTTGCGGCGCGCGATCAGGGGGATACCGGCAAGGCGATTTTCGAGCTGGAACAAGCGGCCCGCAAGGACCCGCAGAACCCCCGGTTCCAGATCCAGCTGGGGGTGCTGTATCAGGGAGCCAACCGCGCCGGCGACGCGAACCAGGCGTTCCAGAAGGCCATCGCGCTGACTCCGAACAACGCCAAGGAACGGCGCGTGCTGGCGGACCAGCTGTTCGAGGCAAAGCTGTATCCGCTTGCCACGGTCGAATACGACAATGTGTTCCGGCTGGACCCCAAGCAGACCGATGCCGTGCTCTATTCGGCTGAGTCCTATTTCCTGTCGAACCGGCTCGAACCGGCCCGCAACGGATACCTGAAGGCTATCGAGGTCAACCCGAACGCGGCGCTCGCCCACTACCGGCTAGGCGTCATGCACGCCAACTCCAAGGAATACGACAAGGCCATTCCGCGGTTCATGCTGGCTGCCCGCATCGAACCCCGCCAGCCGATCTATGCGGCGCTGCTCGGCGATTCGTTCATGGCGCAGGGAGATTTCCACTCGGCTGCCGACGCCTACCAGAATGCCGCGGCGCTCGATCCGCAGAACGCGAGCTATCAGGCCAAATACCGCGAAGCGAAGGGCAAGTTCGACGCGGCGCCGTACGAGCTGACCGGCCCGCTCGAGATACCCGATCTCTCGATTCCGGATCTGCAGCAGTCTTCATTCGAGAACTACCGGCAGAACGGCGCATTTACGGTGAAGTTCCTGAACAACGCGCCCAAGCCGATCTATCGTATCCGGATGCGGTTCAACATGGTGGGCTATGCCCAGTATCCTTTTGAGGACCAGATCTCGACGATCGAGACGAAGGAAACCAAGAACCTGATCGTGAAGCCCAAGTTCAACCAGCCGGCCATGGACCTCACGAACGACACATTCGCCATCGGAGCGTTCGAGATCGAGTATTTCTTCCAGAAGAAGCAGTACAACTACACGATCTACCGGTCACTGCTGATCCGCGCCGACCTGGCTGCCAAAAACACGCCCCAGGCGCCGGCCGTTATCGTGCCGATAACTCCGGCCCGTTAAAGAGACCGCAGATTATCAAGAGAAAGGGCGGCCAACTGGCCGCCCTTTCTTGCAGCAAAACCCGGGAGGCCGGGACCCCGGTCAGATCAGCGGATCGTACGGGAAGATATCGGCCGACACCTGCAGCGGAATGAAGCTCGTCTTGAGCGCCGTCGGCATCACCGCGGCGATCTCTTCCGGGGTCCAGCCATCGGCATGGTGCAGGTGACGGATCGGACGGGGGAGCGAGAACAGCACGATCTCGCCGCCTCGGACCGCAAACACCTGACCGGTCACGTCCTTGGCCTGGTCCGAGGCCAGGAACACGGCGAGCGGCGCGATCTGCTCGGCCTTCATCTTCTTCAGGTTCTCGACACGAGCCTTCTGCGCGTCGGTCTCGCCTTCGGGAATCGTCGCCGTGAGGCGGGTCCAGGCAAACGGCGCGATAGCATTGGCCCGAACGTTGAAACGGCTCATATCCAGCGCGATGGAGCGGGTCAGCCCCACAATCCCCAGCTTGGCGGCCGCGTAGTTGGCCTGTCCGAAGTTGCCGATGAGACCCGACGTCGAGGTGAAGTTGATAAACGCACCCGACTGCTGTTTGCGGAAATGCTCGGCCGCCGCCCGGCAGAGATTGAAGTTGCCCTTGAGATGCACCGCAATGACGGCGTCCCAGTCCTGCTCGGTCATCTTGTGGAAGATCACGTCGCGGAGATTACCGGCGTTGTTCACAACGAAGTCGATCTTCCCAAACTCTTTCACCGCCTGGGCGACCATCGCGTGGGCATCGTCCCACGAGGCGACGCTGCCGAAGTTCGCGGCGGCCTTGCCGCCCGCCTTCTTGATCTCGTTCACCACTTCCTCGGCGGGACGTTCAGTCGTCGTGCTGCCGTCCGGCGCTGCGCCGAGGTCGTTCACGATCACGCTCGCGCCGTTCTTCGCCATCATGAGGGCGATCTCGCGGCCGATACCGCGGCCCGAACCTGTGACAATTCCCACTTTTCCCTGAAGCATCATAACGGGGTCTTCTCCTTAACGTTCTCTGTATCCGGACGAACGGGACCGGTGTCCGCTCACGCGTCTCGGCCCGACGTTACCTTCATTCCCTTGTCTTTCAATACCTTGAGCGATTTCGTGTAAGGCGCCCTCGCCACCCCCGCCTCGGTAATAATGGCGGTGATGTGGGCGGACGGGCTCACATCGAAAGCCGGATGGCGGGCGTGAAAGCCCTTGGGTGCGAGCCGAACCGATCTCACGCTGCGGACCTCTTCGGGGTCGCGTTCCTCGATCGGAATATCCTTGCCGGACTTCGTGGCGAGGTCGATCGTCGACAGCGGCGCGGCGACGTAGAACGGAATCCGGTTTTCCTTCGCCAGCACCGACAGCGTGTAGGTGCCGATCTTGTTGGCGGTGTCGCCGTTGGCGGCCACCCGGTCGGCGCCGACGATCACACAGTCCACGTCCCCCCGCTGCATAAAATGGCCGGCCATGTTGTCGGTGATGAGCGTCGCCGGAATACCTTCCTTCACGCACTCCCAGGCGGTCAAACGGGCGCCCTGCAGGAACGGCCGGGTCTCGTCCACCCAGACGCTGATCTTCTTGCCCAGTTCATGGGCGCGCTTCACGACGCCGAGCGCCGTGCCGTAGTTGCCGCTCGTGGCGAGCGCCCCGGCGTTGCAGTGGGTGAGGATCCGCGACCCTTTCGGAATGAGCTTGGCCCCGTGATCCGCCATCGAACGGCTCGCGGCGAGATCTTCGTCGTGGATTTTGACCGCTTCGGCCAGCAGAATCCGGTGGAGGTTTTTGGCGCTGCCGTTCAGCTCGATCGCCTCGTAGGCCCGCTCGCGCATCCGTTCCAGCGCCCAGAACAGGTTCACCGCGGTGGGCCGGGTACGGGCCAGTCTGGCAATGACCTTCTCGATTCCGGTGAGCGCCTTTTCAGCGGAAAGCCCTGACAGCTTCTCTGCTCCGGCGGCCACACCGTAGGCGGCCGTGACGCCGATAGCGGGGGCGCCGCGCACCACCATCGTCTCGATGGCCCGGGCGGTCTCTTCCGAGGTCCGGCACTTCACCCACAGTTCGCGCGACGGGAGGTGCCGCTGGTCGATCAGTTCCAGGACCCCTTTGCGGATACGCACGGTTTCGACTGTCATGGTTTCCCCTGAATCTGGTTCAGAACAGAGCGCCCGGAAGGCTTTCGGCAAATACCCGCCGGTGCCAGGAGCGTCAACCGCTTCCGTGACGGTTTTACCGAAATCGAACGAACGCTATTTGAACTCTTTGGCCATCAGTTCGAGAAACCGGCCGCGGGATTCGCCGTCGGCAAAATCGATCTTCGGGGAGAAGAGCGGTCCGGTGACAATCAGGTTTCCGATGTTAGGAAATGGCGGTCGTGTGCCAGGTTTATGCCAGACAAGAACTGGTAGTCGCTCATTACCGTTTTTCTCGACTGGCATGGGGATGACATCGAATAGGTCGGTATTAAGGTAAATAACTCGGGTAAGTCGGCTGTTATTATATTCAATGGATATTCCCATTGAACTCACCACAGAGTCGAAGATCGAACTTTTCGTCTTTTCTTTAAATATATCCACTACTGACAGCGCTGGGTCGGCAAAATATTTTAATGGCTGATCAACCTTTTCGAAGAATACCTTAAATTCTTGCGTCGACCTTCCTAACCGAAGATAACCCCATACTGATGAGTTCTCGATACCTTTCAATTTAGGTATCGAGGATGCCAATAGACGAACCGTTAGACCGCTTAAGTTATATTCTTCTCGCCACTCCTCTTGATTGTCCTTTCGACTTTCCCATCGGCGAACAGAAATCTGTGGTTGCACCTTTTCAGCCGCTGCTGTTTCAAATCCAAATAACCTGTCCGCATTACTGACGGAAAGTTTTCGGAACACCATCTCCGACAGGTCTACCGCTTTCCCACCCCAATACGGCTGAAGAAACTCCGCCACCGCCAGGGTCGCCAGCTTCCCGGTCTCAATCGGCCACTTCAGGTCCGATTCCTTGCCCACCAGTTCCACGCGGGAAAGTTTGTCGCCGGTCCACTCAAAGACCGCCGGATATTCGCCCAGTTTGAAAGTCGCCAGCGTTTTCTCGGGCGACTTCCGGACCGAGACCGACCCCTTGAGGGTGAGTTTTCCGAGCAGGCCCGCTTCGACGTCCGCCACCGTGAAGCCGAATCCGCCGGTGTCTGTCGCGAACGCACTCCCCTTCCCGAGCTTGAGCATGGCGTCCTTGAGCAGGAACGACGCCGCGAGCGACAGGTCGGCCGGGCCCAGCAGTTCCATTGACGGTTTGGACAGATCGATGGCAACGGGTCCGATGGGCGTGCCGATGTCGGGGGTGAATTCGTAAACCGCTCTGGAACCCTCCAGAGCGGTCCGCTTGATTCCGAAACTGATCCGGTCCGTCTCACGCTGGATTACCGCCGTGGCCGACGCCGCCGTCCCCCGGAACTCCACCGTGACCGGCGCGTCGGAGTCGCCAATCTTGGCGACCATATTGAAAGCGGCACCTGACGGCGAATTGCCCCGGCCGTCCGCAAAGGCTCCGTTCAGAGCCTCCGCCGTCTCGCCGGGCCAGGCCGGCCAGTCGAAATCGGGCCACCAGAACTGCGTCTTTGAACTGTCGAGCAGGAGCCCGGCACCGGAGATAGTGACGGAATCTGGCGAGCCGCCGGTCACAGCCGCCATCCAGCCGATTTTCGCATTGAACCGCCCGACGGCGAGCGACAGCTTTCCAGCGGGGGTGGCACGTTCCGCGCGGATCCCTTCGACGTGGCGCTCGATGCCGCCAAGGCCTATCGAATATCCCGCGGTCCCGGCACCGATTTCTGACCAGCCGGATTTCTCGAGCGCCTGCTTGAGCCGTGCCGGCGAATCGGTATCGGCGAACTGGCAGGCCGAAAGAAATACCGCCAGCAATGGAAAGGCCGCCTGTCGAACCCGTTTCATTTACCGCTATCCTAAACGGAAAAGGGGCGGGATGCCCGCCCCTTTTCAATCGACCGCCACGTCTAGCCTGGTAGGGCCCGGTCAGCCGCCCAGTTTTTCCTTGAGCAGCTTGTTCACGACCGCCGGATTGGCCTTGCCCTGCGTGGCCTTCATGACCGCGCCGACGAAGAAGCCGAACACGCTCTGCTTGCCGGCCTTGTACTGCTCGACCTGCGCGCCGCTTTTCGCAATGACCTCGTCGATGATCTTCGCGATGGCGCCTTCGTCGGATACCTGGACGAGCCCCTTGGCCTTGACGACCTGCTCCGGATCGGCGCCGGTCGCCCACATCTCGGCGAACACTTCCTTGGCGATCTTGCCGGAGATCGTCCCCTTCTTGATGAGGGCGATCAGCGCCGCCAGCGTCTCCGGGGTGACCTTCGATTTCGGCAGGTCCGCTTCCACATCCTTCACCTCGCGGAGAATCTCCGTCTGGATCCAGTTGGCGGCCGCCTTGGCGTCGCCGCCCAGCTTCGCGGTCTTCTCGAAATAGTCCGACAGCATTTTGTCCGACGACAGAATGCCAGCGTCGTAATCCGACAGACCGTACTCCTTTGTGAACCGGTCGCGCTTGGCTTCGGGCAGTTCCGGCAGCCGCGAGCGGATATCCGTCACATGCGCGTCGCTCACGACCAGCGGCAGCAGGTCGGGTTCGGGGAAATACCGGTAGTCGTGCGCCTCTTCCTTGCTGCGCATGGAACGGGTTTCGCCCGTGGTGGCGTCGAACAGGCGGGTCTCCTGTTTCACCGTGCCGCCGGACGACAGGACCGACTCCTGCCGCTTGATTTCGTACTCGATGGCGCGCTCCAGGAACCGGAAACTGTTAACGTTCTTCGTCTCCGTGCGCGTTCCGAGCTTTTCGGTGCCCTTGGGCCGGAGCGACACATTGGCGTCGCAACGGAGCGAGCCCTCTTCCATGTTGCCGTCACAAACGCCCAGATACAGGAGCACCTGGCGCAGCTCCTTCAGGTAAGCGCTCGCCTCGCGGGCCGAACGGAGATCCGGTTCCGAGACGATCTCCATCAGCGGCGTGCAGGCGCGGTTGAGATCGATGAGCGAGCACCGGACGTCGCGCGACGCCTCGTGGAGTGACTTGCCCGCGTCCTCTTCCATGTGGATGCGGGTGATACGGACTTCCTTCTCGTAGGCGACCCGGCCGTCATCGCCCATCACCCGGGCCTTGAGCTTTCCGCCCGAGCATAGCGGCAGGTCGTACTGGGAAATCTGGTAGCCCTTGGGCAGATCGGGATAGAAGTAGTTCTTGCGCGAAAAGACCGACTTGGGATTGATCGTGCAGTTAAGCGCCAGACCGGTCCGGACCGCGTAGTCCACCGCCGTACGGTTCAGCTTGGGCAGCACACCGGGGAAGCCCAGGCAGATCGGGCAGGTGTTGACGTTGGGATCCTCGCCGAACTTGGTCGAACACCCGCAAAACAGCTTCGTATTGGTAAGCATCTGGGCGTGAACTTCGAGCCCGATGACAACTTCGTATTCCACGGTCACAAACTCCTACAGCGAAGGCTTTCTCTGGTGCCACGAGGTCGAGCGCTCGTACGCGCCGCCCACCTGGATCAGCATCTCCTCGGCGAAATGCGGCGCCAGCACCTGAAGGCCTATCGGCAGGCCTTTCGAGGTAAAGCCGCACGGGACGCTCAGGCCGCAGATGCCGGCCAGATTGCACGAGATGGTGAAAATGTCGGACAGGTACATCTGGATCGGATCGTTCAGTTTTTCGCCGAACCTGAACGCCGGCGACGGCGTCACGGGCGACAGGATGGCGTCGCACGACTTGAACGCGTCCAGGAAATCCTGCCGGATCAGCCACCGAAGCTGCTGGGCCTTCCGGTAGTAGGCGTCGTAGTAGCCCGCCGACAGGCAGAAGGTGCCGAGCATGATCCGTCGCTTCACTTCCGGGCCGAACGCCTCGCCACGGCTCCGGACATAGAGATCAAGCAGGTCTTTCGGGTCCTTCGCCCGGTGGCCGAACCGCACGCCATCGTAGCGGGCAAGGTTCGACGAGGCTTCGGCGGTCGCGACAAGATAATAGGTCGCCACAGCGTATTTCGTGTGCGGAAGCGAGATCTCGACGATCTTTGCTCCCTGTTTTTCGAGTTCATTGATGGCGTCCCGGACCGACTTCTCGATCTCCGGATCCATGCCGTCGATGAAATATTCTTTCGGGATACCCAGCCGGAGACCCTTCACGCCCAGATCGGCGGCGGCGGCGTAGTGGGGTACGGGCCGCTCGACAGAAGTGGAGTCCATCTCGTCGTAACCGCTCATATGTTCCAGCAGATGGGCGGCATCTTTCACGGTACGGCCGAACGGGCCCAGTTGATCGAGACTCGACGCGAAGGCGATCACACCGAACCGGCTGACCCGTCCGTAGGTGGGCTTGATGCCGACCACGCCGCAGAACGACGCTGGCTGGCGGATCGAACCGCCCGTATCCGAACCGATACTGACGGGGGTAAAACCGGCGGCGACCGCAGCGGCGCTTCCGCCCGACGAGCCTCCCGGTACACACGCCGTATCCCACGGGTTCGTAGTCTTCTTATAGGCCGAGTTTTCCGTGGAGGAACCCATGGCGAACTCGTCCATATTGAGCTTGCCGAAACAGACCGCTCCGGCCGTTTTCAGTTTCGCGATGACCGAGGCATCGAAGGTTCCGGTGAACTTCTCAAGGATCTTGCTCGCGGCGGTGGACGGCGTACCGTCCATGACGATCACGTCCTTGATACCCACCGGAATACCGGTGAGCGCGGTGACGCCCCGGCCGCCGTTGATAAGTTCCTGGGCATGTTTGGCCTGCGCAATCGCCTGCTCGGCATTAATGTGCAGGAAAGCGCCGATTTTCGAGTCGAGTCTTTCGACCCGTTTCAGATGCGCTTCCAGAAGTTCCGGCGCAGAGAGTTTTTTCTCGCGCAGGAGTTTTGAAGTTTCGTCGATAGTCAGGTGGCAGAGGTCGGCACTCACGTTTGATAGTCCGCCTTATTCAATCACTTTGGGTACGCGGAACATGTTCAGTTCGGCGGCGGGTGCGTTTTCGAGTCCCCGGGCAGCATCAAATGGCCGGTTGACCTTGTCTTCGCGCATGGGGGTCGCCATTTCGACGGCATGTTCGAGGGGCGGCACTTTGGAGGTGTCGACCTCAGAGAGCTGGGCCACGTAGTCCAGCATCTTGTTCATGTGGGTCACATAGGCCTCGGCCTCCGCGTCGGTCACCGACAGACGGGCCAGCGAGGCGATCTTCCGCACCTGGTTTGCATCGAGTTTCATGTGTGTATTCCGCTACTTGTCCGCACTGTAATGCGCGGGAGGGCGAGCTTTACACGCCGGATCGGGACGGGGCAAACGGAGCTACAGCTTGGCTCCAGTGACCGGTTTCTGGAACATGGACAGGAGTTCCCGGTTTTTCTGCTTCAGCCGCTCCTCTGAAACCTGGCGCATCTCCTCGCGCCGGTCGGCGACCAGTTCCGTGGGGATGTCGGTCAGGAACCGGCTGGGCAGCGTGGGAACGCTTTTGCCGTATTTTTCGCGGGTCCTGGCACGGGACAGCACGAGCCGGTCCTTGGCCCGGGTGATGGCCACATAGAACAGGCGCCGTTCTTCGGAAGTGTCGATGTTCTGGTATTCCGACTTCACACCACTACCGACGTCGGTCGACTTCATGTGCGGGATCAGACCGTCTTCGCAACCCGCGACGAACACCAGCCGAAACTCAAGCCCCTTGGCGGCGTGAATCGACAGCAGGGTCACCCGGTCGCCGGGACGATCGTCGGTTTCTTTCTTGTCCAGCGCGGTGGCTTCCAGCAGGCGCACGACGGCGTCCCGGGGGTCACCCCCGTCAGTTGGCAGCGATTTGATCAGCTCGTTCAGGATGTTCTGGCGGACCTGCCGGTGATTAGGGTCCTTGTACTCCCGGTCGATCTCCGCCCGGAGCCCCGATTTTTCCACGAGACGCTCCAGCACCGCCGAAGGCTGCGCCTTCTGGTCGAACATCTGGCGGGCTTCATCCAGCAGTCCCAGGAACAAACCCAGTCCGGCCGACTGGGATGGACCGAGCTGGCCGGATTCAACGAGCGCTTTTGCCGTCTCCTGATAGGGTTTTTTCGTCTCGTCAGCTTTCTGGCGGATCAGATCGACCGTCGTCTTGCCGACGCCCCGGGCCGGGAAGTTAACGACCCTGAGGAACGACAGATTATCCCGCGGTTTCAGCGTACATTTCAGATAGCCCAGTGCGTCCTTCACCTCGCGCCGCTCGAAGAAGCTTTCCCCGCCCAGCACCCGGTAGGGCACCTTGCTGAGCCGCATCGACTGCTCCAGCGGCCGCGCCTGCTGGTTGGTCCGGTAGAGAACCGCGATCTCGTGGAGCGGAATCCCCTGCGCGACCGCCTTGTTGATCTCGTTCGAAATCTGGTCGGCTTCGGCCTCCGGTGTCTCGAACTCCAGCATCTCGACCGGCACGCCGGGACCCTTGGTCGTCTTGAGCTGCTTCTTGTGGCGGTCGGACAGCTTACCGATGACCGAGTTAGCCGCGTCCAGAATATTTTTGGTCGACCGGTAGTTGGCTTCCAGCCGGATCACGATCGCTTTGGGGAAATGTTTCTCGAACGACAGGATGTGTTTTACCTCGGCGCCGCGCCACCCGTAGATCGACTGATCATCATCGCCGACGACGCAGCAGTTGGTGGTCCGCTCGACAAGTCCCTTCAGCAGCCGGAACTGTCCGCCGTTCGTGTCCTGGTATTCATCCACCAGCACATAATCGTATTTTTCCCGGAGTTTTTTGCCGGCTTCGCCATCGTCCAGGAGCTTGAGCGGCAGGAGCAACAAATCCTCGAAGTCGACCATCTCCTGAGCCCGGAGTGCGTCGTCATAGGGTTCCCACAGCTCCAGAGCGGCACGGTCGTATTCGGTAATGACCTTGGGGACGGTATTGGGCGCGAGCCCCGCGCCCTTCCAGCGGCTGATCCGGCCGGACACTTCGAAAATGTCCCACTTGCGGTGGTCCATCCCGTGAGCGCGGATCAGTGCGCGCAGGATATCGCACTGGTCTCCGACGTCAGCGATACCGAAGTCCCGCTTGAGACCGAGCGATTTACCGTGATCTCGCAGAAGACGCGCCCCAAGCGCATGGAACGTCGAGAGCGTGACCTTTTTGGCCATTTCATGGCCGACCATCTTTTCCAGACGGTCGCGCATTTCGCGGGCGGATTTGTTGGTGAACGTGACGCCGAGGATACGCCGCGGGTCTATGCCCCGTTCGAGCAGGTAGGCGATCCGGAAGGTGATGACCCGGGTTTTCCCGGAGCCCGCCCCCGCCAGAACCAGCAGCGGCCCTTCGGTTGTTTCAACCGCGAGCCGCTGTTCGGGATTCAGGGAGGAAAGGTCGAGCATGGAAGCGCACAAATTACTCTGCGCGCGGAATCAGACAAGCGTTGGGGAAGAAAAACTCCTTCCCGTACCGCCTCCGATTACATCCGCTCGGTGCCGATCTTGATGTTCACGTCTTTTACAGGCGGTGTGACCAGCCCGCCGGCGTAAAAACCTTCAAAATCGCCGGGGGAGCCGATAGCGTCACCCCGGTGGGACACGCGGGCAAATACTTTCATCTCGCCGGAAAAACTCATTCCCGGCTGCGGCGCCATCATATCTGCGGATGACAGCTGGTATTCGAGCGGAAACTGGAACTGTCCGGGGCCGTAACGCTTGGCGGCCAGTGGCGGTCCGGACTCGCCCGGACGGGCGAATACAAAAAGAACGTCTGTCGGCAGGAGCTTCATCTTGAGTTCATCCGCGATTTCTATCGTGCCTGTGATCGTCCCATTTGTCGCTGCGCTGGCCATATGGCCCTGCGCGTCGATCTTGCCGAGATTCTTCACGTCCGCACGGTCCTGGCATCCGGTCAGTGCCAGGGTCGCACCCAGGATGGACATCGATAACATGCGCTTCATCTACTTCGTTCCTTTCAATCAGAGACCGCCACCGGACCTCAATACGGTCAAAGTTCCCAGATCGTCCGGTTGAACTTGTTCGTCTCCGGTTCCCAGCGGAACTCCGCCCAGGGGGAGGACAGTTCCGACGGAAGCGGTCCGACAATGACCAGTACCGGGGCCTTCGGCCGCCGGTTCTGCGGGAGTCCGGTAATCGTATCCTTAAAATAGCCGAACGCGTCAACGTATTTTCCTGAACGCTCGTATGTCGAGAGCACGAACAGATCCGCTTCGATCTGGCCGAAATCGACAAGTGCGTTTTTCACGAGATTGAACCGGTCGAGTTCGCCGACAACGACAGCCGTACGGTCGGGCGTGCCGGGTTCGTTCACCGGCGCAAGCCATCCCTGTGAAAACCCGAACTTGCGGGGCTCCACGGCGGGGTAGAACTTCCGGCCGGTCTTTTCCCAGAGGCCCATTTCCTTCACATGCGGAAGGGCCAAATTGCCGATCATCACCTTGGTCCAGTTTTCAGGCCGTTTGTACAGCGGCTTCCAGTTTTCGTACTCGCGGCGGAACCGGGCAAGGATGGCGAAAAATTCCCTGGATACCTCTTCTGGCATGGGAACCGGAAGCGTGCTGCCAAGCAGACGGAGCACCGTCGTCAGCGGTACCGACAGGGTCCAGCCCTGCTCCCCCGTATCGATCCGGCGCACCGCATCGAGCGAAACCGTTGCGCCACCGGCATCTACAAGCCGCCCGGCGTCGTAGGCGATGTATTCAAGCGGATTTTTCCAGGCGACCAGCACCGGTTCGCTCTTCATCTGCTGGACCAGAGTCGTCTCGACCTTGACCGGTTCACCGGCCGTCAGCGGATCGTATCCGAAAGCGAGCGGAAGCGACTTGAAGAAGTCGAGCGGCTTCTCTTTCGGATCGATCTTGCGCTCGCCGACTTCAATCGGTCTGGAGAGGATCAGCGCGGCATCGCCCAGAGAGTTGCCGATGGCGTAGAGATCGCTGCCCTCCAGAAGAATCCGGAAAAGCGGCGTACGCTGGTTACCCTCGAACCGGAAAAACGGAACGGCCTGAAGCATGAGACCTCTTGAATGAGCTTGAGCCGGCACGGTGCCGCGCTAGGGGCGTCATAATGCGGACAATCGTCCGGTGTGGCAACCCTCCATACGGGTTTATTTTCGGCCCATTTTGGGCCTTTTTTACCCCGAACATGGGCCTGATCGGGTGTTTATTTTCCAAAACTGATTTTCGTCATGCTGACCCGACCGATCGGTCGGCGAAAATGGGAACTCGTACCGGAGAACCGCTATCCGGACGAAAATCATATTCGCCACAGGAGAGTCACCTTAATCATGAGCCAGCCGCTACCCAAAAATCTGAACGAAGCGCTCGACCGGGTCGAAACCAGTTTCGACACCCTCTACTCCTGGAACTACGACACCCAGAGGGAAGACCTCCGCAGCCTCTATGAGAAGGCCAAGAACGGACAGTGGAACGCCCAGACGGCCATGAACTGGAATCTCCAGGTCGACCCCGAAGCCGAAAACACCCCCGACCAGCAGATCGCCATCTACGGCACCGACATGTGGAAGAAGCTGAACGACCGGGACGTGAAAAAACTCCGGCACGAGTTCACCTCCTGGACGCTGTCGCAGTTTCTGCACGGCGAACAGGGAGCACTCCTTGCTACCGCTCAAATTGTGGACGCGGTTCCGTGGATAGACGCCAAATACTACGCCGCTACACAGGTCATGGACGAAGCCCGCCATGTGGAGGTTTATGACAAATACCTGCGCGACAAGGTGGAACTGGAATACCCGGTCAATCCGCACCTGAAAAAGCTGCTCGACCTGATCCTCGCCGACTCCCGCTGGGACATGAAATACCTGGGCATGCAGATCATGGTGGAAGGCTTGGCGCTGGCCGCCTTCAACTTCATGCACAACTTCTCGAAAGAACCGCTGATCAAGGACATCACCAAGCACGTCATGCTGGACGAAGCCCGGCATGTGGCATTCGGGGTGATGAGTCTGCGCGGCCACTACGAGAACATGAGCCCGGCCGACTTCAAGGAGCGGCAGGATTTCGCCTACGAGGCCTGCGTGCTGATGCGCGACCGGTTCAACGGCCTCGAAGTATGGCAGAAGATGGGGTTCGACGTGGACCGCTGTCTGGAACTGTCACAGAACTCGCCTGCCATGCGGGAGTTCCGCAAGATGCTATTCTCGAAGATCGTGCCCAACCTGAAGCGGATCGGCTTGCTGACAGGGGATCTGCGAGACCGGTTCCAGGAACTGGACATCCTCAAGTTCGAAAACTGGGAAAGCTCTGCCTGAAACCGGCTGCCCCAAAAGGCCGGAAAGGGAAAAGAGACCCGTCCGCTATGGACGGGTTTTCTTTCTCTGGAGTTCACGGCTGAGACAGACACCCGCAAGCAGCAGGAGTCCGGCACGCAGGGGCCAGTCACCCCACATGAGATAGAAAGACGAATTCGCCGTCGTTGGCAGCGGAGCCGAAAACAACCGCGTCGCATCGATATCCAGTTTCGTGCGGTCCACTATCTCCCCGGACGGGTCCACCCCGGCGGTTAGTCCCGTATTGGCGACACGGAACAGATAATGACGGGTTTCCACGGCCCGCAGGGAGGACATGTTGAGCAGCTGCTCGGGGGCGCTTGTCGGGCCGAACCAGGCATCATTCGTCCCGTTCAGCAGGAACTGCGCGCCCCGGTTCACAAGTCCCCGGACATGCAACGGGAACAGCCCTTCGTAACAGATAAGCGGCGCAAACCGCCAGGAACCGGCGCTGAGCGGCTTCGGATCCCTACCCGCCGTAAAGCCTTCCGTGGCGTTTCCCTCAAACAGTTTCAGGACGGGAACCAAAAACCGGAACGGGACATATTCGCCATAGGGAACCAGTTCGACCTTGTCGTAGCGGGCCGCCGGACCCAGCCGGTCCCCCGGTTCAAAAACAAACAGAGAGTTAAACCACTGGTTTGTACCGTCAGGTAACGGCTCTGAATGCAGGGCTCCCGTGATAAGCGGCATCCCGGTCTCCGTCGCAAATCCCGACAGCCTCTCGCGGTACTCGGGATGCGAATAGAGTGGAAACGGCATGGCGCTTTCCGGCCAGAAAACGACGCCTGTGGGTCCGGAGGCAAGACCCGACGATAGCGCATCGCGTGTCAGGTTCAGATATTTCTCGACCGTCGTCTCGGTGTACTCCGGGTTCCACCGCATCGTCTGGGGGATATTTCCCTGAACGAGCAGAAGGTGCAGGGGCTGTCCCGAGGATTCCGGTGACCGCAGCGACAGAAGACGGATTTCCCCGTACACAAGCATCGCCATGACGGCACCGGCTGCCATCCATAACTGGCGACGTGTCGCGGCGGTATCCTCCGGCAGATTTCCGTCCGGAACTGCCGACGCGATCACGACGTTGATCCAGACAATGACGAATGAAAGACCGTAAACACCGAACAGATCGGCAGACTGACGAAGCAGGGATGCGGGTACCAGCGCGTAGCCGACAAAGTTCCAGGGGAACTGCAGAACGTACAATCGCAGCAGTTCCGTCAGAACCCAGACGGCCGGGAACGACAGATAAGAGCTGATCCGGTAGCGGCTGGAAAGCATCTCGCTGAGCCACACCCAGATGACCCAGAATGAGGTGACCATGCTGGCCACCAAGAGCGTCGCCGCCCATCCGACCACGGGAGGAACCCCCGTATAGTGGTTCATCGTATGGGCGATCCAGTTGAGCTGGCCCACATTGGCGACCATTCCGGAAAAGGCGGCGAGAGATAGCTTTCTATAGACGGTTCCGGCGGACCTGAGCGCCAGCAGCAGCGGCACAAAGGCGACCCAGGCAAGCGGACTCGCCGAAGCCGGTGCAAAAACGAGAATCTGCAGCAGGCCGGTCAATGCAGCCAGGGCCCATGGATTCATGAACGGCTGGCGAGCCTCGCAAGCAACGCGTCTTCGAAGGCATGCATCGCTCGTTCGGCACGTAATCCCCGTTCATGGTCGAAGCCGACCAGATGAGAAACTCCGTGGACGAGAAGGCGCCTGAGTTCGTCGCTCAAAGTTGTACGCTGTTCCCTTGCCTGACGCTTCGCCTGCGGCGGGCAGATGACAATGTCGCCCAGCATAAGCGGCACAGGCCCGGACTGCGCGATAAGCGTCCGAAGCTCACGAGACACCTTCTTGAGGCCGTCCTGGCCATCTTTAACCGCGTCCGCTGCCCGTACGGCTATCACCTGATGCTGCGGGAATGAAAGGACATCGGTCGTTCCGGAATGCCCCAGCGCCCCCCGGTTCAGTTTTTTCATCGGGCCGTCACCGACCAGCGAAACCGACAGTTCAACGCCGTCAGATTCCAAGACGCTTAAGATCGTCAACGCGTCCGCCTTCAGACTTTTCAGCAGGAGCTTCGTCGTCCTCGCCGTGTTCAGAATCCGGATCGAGGACATCCGGGTCCGCGATCTTGGCGCGAATTTTTTCCGCCGGTTCCGGGTACTTGATGCGGTGGTGGTAGAACGTGCTGATGACGCGGGTGAAACTTCTCGCGATCGCATGGAGATCCTTCAGCGTGAGTTCGCATTCGTCGAGCTGTCCGTCGGCGAACGAATCGTTAATAAGTTTCTGAACCATGCCCTGTATCCGGGCGCGGCTGTAGTCGGGAAGCGTCCGGGCGGCCGCCTCGCAGGCATCGGCGAGCATGATGACCCCCGCTTCGCGGGTCTGCGGCTTGGGACCGGGATAGCGGAAATCGGCGTCGTTGATCGGCGGATCGTCGGGCTGGCGTGCGTCCTGGGCCTTGCGGAAAAAGAATTTCATCAGCTTCGTGCCGTGATGCTGCGGGATCATGTCGATCACCGCCTGGGGAAGTCTGGACTCCCGGCCGATCCGGATTCCTTCTTCCACATGGCTCCGGATGACGAGCGCGCTCATGGTGGGCGACAGTTTCAGATGGGGATTGGCCTGCCCCTCCACGAGGTTTTCCACAAAAAAACTCGGCTTCAGTGATTTGCCGATGTCGTGATACATGCAGGCGACCCGGGCCAGCAGCGCATTGCCGCCGATCTCCTTGACGCCGGCTTCGGACAAGGCACCCACGATCAGGCTGTGGTGATAGGTTCCGGGCGATTGAAGAAAGACCTTCTGGATAAGCGGGTGGTCGAAATTATTGAGCTCCATGAGCCGAAGATCGCTCGTGTAGCCGAACAGCCGCTCGAACATCGGCACGAGCACATACACGCAGGTCGGGGTCGCCAGAGCCCCTCCTATTACCGCGATCAGCAGCGTCTGGCGAAGGTCCTCCAGCGGAAGCGTCCCGGTCTGATAGTCGATCAGCACAGCGGCGGCGTTGACCACTCCGATGGCAAAGCCCGCTCGCATGACAATACTCCGGCTTGTGGTCCTTGCGACCACGGCGGCACCCACCCAGCTCGCAATCAGGTAATGAAGCGCCTGCGGGAGATCGCCCCGCGATGCAAAGGCCGCGGGCACCGATACGATCACGGTCCAGAAAAAGACGGTCTCTCCCAGAAATATCAGTCTCAGCACGACAGCAAACGAAGCCATGACGGATATTTCCGTCCAGACGGGCGGCAGCAGACGGTTGGCGGCGATCGCCGCTACGAGCAGTATTCCCATGCAGGCGAGATCGTTCGTACGCGACGCGACGGCGGCCAGGTGCTTGCGCACCAGCACGACCAGTGCGAACAGGAATCCGAAAATCGACGCCGACAAAATCAGGAAATGAGCGAGCCACCTGGGCTCCTTCTGGCTCTGCCGTATGAGTGCCAGCAGATCGATTTTCTGCTGTTCGATCCGTTCACCGTCGCGGACGATCAGCTCTCCCTTGTGGAAATTCACAAAAACCGGCTTAACCGTTTCCGAAGCCAGATTGCGCCTGCGCTCGGTTTCCTGGATATTGCGGGAGAGATTCGGCCGGAGCGCTTCCCTCAGAATCTCCGATGCCGCCTGCCTGAGTTTCGGTGTCGTATCCTCGATCCACAGATCGATCACGCCGGCCGCCGTGTTCCGGGCGCCGCGCAGGTCCGTAATGTACTCGAAATTCGTTTCGGTAAACTCCTGCCCGCCCGGAACGCGCCTGACAGTAATCGACGAGCCTGTTTCCGGAGGCAGATCGGTAAGGGAGCCGATCACTCCCGGCTTCAGGATCTGCTCCGCCGCACGCCGGATCTGATTCTCTATATTTTCGTTCCAGTGATAGGCACGGAGTTCCGCCATCGTCTGCCGGGTGAGACCGATGCCCTCTGCAGCGGCCGTATCGGTGTCGGCCTGGGCTTTGACCGTCTTGCGCATCGCCGCAAACAGTTCGGCGAGCCTGCGGGAAACTTCCGCCACAACCCCTTCGTCATAATCATAAACCGGAAACACCGAACGGGCGGCTTCGCTGCGGCGGATCGCTGTCGCGGCCCGGTCCTCGATGGACAGGTCGCCCGGAGCGAACAGATTTTCGCGGGCAACTTCTCCCGGTTCGTACTGAGGAATCCGCATCGGAAGACCCGGGGTCAGCGAGATACCTACCGCCGCGGAGATAACCGCGAGAATGGCGAAGAACAGGAATTTTCCATGGGTCGTTTCTGGGAGAATGCGAATCACGCCCGTCTCTTCGACCAGGCGCTCGATCACATTCAATGCTGATTGCCGTTCGTTCACCGGTGATACTCACCAAAGGCCACAAGGACCTCGTCTGCCGACCGGAACTCGAAACTCTGCTGCTTACCTATAGCAATTGTCAGGGAGCCGCCTTCGTCTGCCGGTCCCGCCGGATCACTAGATCGTAATGCTCGCCTGCCCGCTGATAGGTGGCAAGACCATTCATAAACTGTACCGTTTCCGGGCTGATCAATCCAACGGTGACCAGATCGGACAGTTTTTCCGGATACTCGTTCTGAAGCGCGTGGTAGGCATCCAGAGCGTGATTAATACGGGCTTCGAACAGGCTCAGGCGTTCCCGGGCGCGGATTTCGGCACTCCAGATCGGCCAGGTCGCGAACCGGTAAATACCGGGAAGCCCCCACAATACGAGAATTGCCGCAACGGTCAGGGCGGCAAATGACGGACCCCTGCCTTCCCAGGGTTTCGCCTTCCGGGTACCCGGAGTGAAGGCTTCCGGTTCGGACCGAGAATCAAGGCGGACGTACCCCTTCTTGACCAGCGACAGGATCGCTTTTGCACCGTCGAATTTGCCGAGTCGAGCCAGATCAATGACAGACTGGATAGAACGTCCGGTGCCGATCGCTTCGTAGACGCGGAATTCGTCGTGCGAGACACCGCCACGTTTTTCGGCATTATCCACCGGCGGTGGTATTTCGAGCCCTGGAGACGGCGACACCTGCCTGGAAAAGTCCGGCAGCTCTTTAAGCACCGAAGGCCACTCATCAACCATCCGGAAGCCGTCCATAAGGACGTGTTCGGCCGGCACCGGGCGGAAACTGTCCTCATTGACCTGGACGTCCTTCTGGTCGAACTGGAAATTGGCGTCCTGCCAGCCGAAGAGGTCGTAGATATTTTCCAGCGTGTCGAGCTTTTCGGAAGCGGCCACCTGCTCGTTCACGATCAGGCCCGAATCCACGAGCACGTCACGCAGACGCCGGAGTTGTTCGCGTGCCAGCCGGGCCGATTCTTCGGCCCCGGTTTTGGTAATGAGACCGCCACGAATCAGGGCGGCGTAGAGTGCGGAATCCTCGTCGACGCCGTGCGGTGCAGCCCGGCAGATCATACCTTTGGCAAAAAACACGTCTACGGCCGAGCCGTTGGGGCCGTTGCTGAGAACCAGAATACCCGTCTTCTGCTGCTGGCCGATCAGCTGGAAAATGTCGGCAATGCCGAAGTCCTTGAGCGTCCCCTGCAGTGCCATGGCTCAGTTCTCCTCCAGGACGAAGAAGTGCCAGAGGGCACCCAGATAAAAAAGAAGTCCGCCGACGAGCAATGAAGCCTTGAACGGAAATGACGGGTCTCCGCCTAATGACCACGGATCGCCCGTGACAATTCCGCCCTGCAGCCAGAAACTGACAATAACCGACGAGACCGCCAGGAACAGAGCGCCTATCCCCAGCCGTCCGCGGCCCATCTCGCCGGCACCCGGAGCGACAAAGGTGGCGGCGGACCAGATCTGACGTTTGCGGCGCTGGAACGTCTTGATCTCCGCCCGTTTCTCAAGGAGCACCGACGGCTCAACCGTTTCACTCCGGTAGAGCACGGCAATGCACTGCGGGCAGACTGTGGTGGACTGCAGAAAATGACCCGGCCGTGCCCGGATCCAGGTCCCGCACGATTCACACATGTGGGAATGTTCGATCCGTCGGCGCAGCAACTGGATAACGAGCACCGCGACCGCACAGAGTAGCACGACAACGGTTATATCCCCGCTTCCGCCCGTATACGCATGAAACAGTTCCGCAGCCGATTCCGGGCCGCCTTCCAGAAGTTCCAGCCGGTGATTCCAGATATAACGGTCCGATAGCGGAAACGTCGCCAACAGTTTCACTTCGCCGATCCCCGAAACCGGTTTGGTCCACCCGGTCCAGACCGCGGGGCCAAGTTCGGCTTTGGAAGCGTTCAGCAGATTGAGGGCTTCCGCTTCGCGCTCCGGTCCCATGAGTTCCAACACCCGTCCCCGGTTGAACTGGATCCATTTGCTGCTGCCGCCGATGCGCGAGGCCTGTTCCAGCAGATCGAGCGCCGCGACCGGATTTCCGGAATGGGCTTCCACGACCGCCAGATTCACCGTCGCCTGCCAGAAGTTCGGATTCTTCGAAATGACCTTCTGGAAAGCGTCCCGGGCGGTGGCGTAGTTACGTCGCTTGAGCGATACCGTGCCCAGCGAATAGAGCGACGGTTCGTCGGTGGGCACTTCAGCGACCCGCTCCGTCAGAAGCCGTTCGAGCGTCATGGTCGGTTCCCCGTACCGTGCATCGATGACGCTTGTCAGTGGGACCGACCTCGCTGTGGCCGCTCTCGTCGATGACTCATGCGCCAGCGCCGGAACCGACGCCAGTGCGGCCAGCGTCACAAAGAGAACCGCGGATTCCCGGTTGGTCAGATACATGGAAGACATCAGCAGCCAGACCGCCGCCGTTCCCACCACACCGAAACCCATGGCCACCGGGATCAGGGCCAGAAGCAGCACCATCACCCGGAACAGCCAGAACGGGACCTGTTCAATTCCATGAAGCCAGTGGGCAAGATCGGAAGCCAGCGCCATGTGCGTGCGGTAGAGCAGCACCAGCGCGATCATAAAACCGGCAAGCTGGAACGCGTACGCCAGCGCCTGGATCAGGGTCGAGGTTCCCGACAGATACGTGCTGATCTGATGAAGCTGAAGCTGCACCCCGGTACGGAACCAGGCCATCAGCGCCGGCGGTTCGAAGTCCCCCTGGTCGAGGGCAATCCTGAATCTCGCATAACTCACAGCTGCCAGCCGCGGCGATAGCCTTTGCGCTTCGTCGAGCAGTGTCGTCATCAGGTCACGATCGCCGTTCTTGGCGGCCAGCTGGGCCATCTGGATAAGGGCCGTCGAGCGGTTCGGCATGTTTTCGATACCGAGCAGGAAGCCGAGCCTCTCCACCTGATCGATCAGCGGAGCAGCGGCAGATAACCGCCCGCCCCTGAGCGCAGTCAGCAGCTCCCGCCAGGTACCTTCGAGCATCCCGAGGGTCGGCGCCTGGGCCGGATCAAATGCCGTCGGTGTATCGGAGAGCAGATCATCGATACTGGCTGGCGGCAGAAATTCCGGCCCGCTCGGAAGCTTGGCCGCCGGTTCAGCCACCGTTACCGGAACCGCAGCCGGAGTATCCTCGGGTTTAGAAGCAGCCGGTGCAGAGGACGGGACCACCGGCTCCGGCTTCGGTGCATCAGGTAGCTGATCAGGACCCTTGGGTTTTACGGTTGCCGGGGCCGCAAGAATCTGGTCGGCCTCGTCGAGGTTGCGAACGGGCTCGCGTTCCTGCGCACGGACCCATAAGGCCGAGAATACGAGCACGGCTCCGGCAAGCGCCATCAGTGTGCCTCTCCGGTCGCGGGAACGAGTCCGGAAAACCGGACCGCCCCGTTGATTTTTGACCGCCGTGCCGGTGACTCTCATCGACCTGATGCCATCCTCAATCAAGAAAAACCCGCCGCGCCGAAGCACCCAACGGAAATCATCCGCCAGCCGCAAACGCCCGGTTCGGGGAACAGGCGGGGATCGTAAAAGAACCCTGCCCAATCTCCAAGCCCCGGGCTTCAATCAACTTATTGAAATCATGCGAATTCTCCGGTCTCCGGGAGGATGTCCCTGGGACCGGGAGCAGGATTTTGACACGATCAAACCCTACACGCTCGAGGAAACCTATGAGGTGCTCGAAGCGATCGACGCCAGGGACTGGGATTCTCTGAAGGAGGAATTGGGCGACCTGCTCTTTCAAGTGGTCTTCTACGCCCAGATGGCTTCCGAGCGGAAACTGTTCGACATAGAGGACGTCGCGCTGGCGATCTCCCGGAAGATGATCGAACGCCATCCGCATGTCTTCGGTGAAACGAAGGTGAACTCGTCCCATGACGTGGTGGTGAACTGGGAGGCGATCAAGCGGCGGGAAAAGGCGAAAAAACGTGACAGCGTTTTGGACGGTATCCCCGCGGAACTGCCCGCGCTTGTCCGCGCCGCCCGTCTGGGCGAAAAGGCCGCCCGGGTCGGCTACGACTGGCCCAACCGGGACATGCTCTGGGACAAGCTAAATGAAGAAGTGGGTGAGCTGGTCGAAGCGATTTACGGCGTCATGACGCCGCCCAAGGTTGCCGCAAAGGCCGCAGGAAAAATCCGCAAAGAGAAACCGGTCTCGCCGCCCGAGAAACGGGCCCACGTGGAGGAAGAGCTTGGCGACGTGCTGTTTGTCGTCGCCAATATCGCCCGCCGGTTCCACCTGTCACCCGAAGACGCACTCCGGAAATCGAACGAAAAGTTCTACCGGCGGTTCCGTCACATCGAGATCGCGCTCAGGAACGCCGGCATCCGGATCGAAGACGCCACGCTCGAGCAGATGGAAAAGTTCTACCAGCAGGCCCGCAAGGCCGAGGGCAAGAAACCAGTCCGCTAAGGACGATTTATTTATCCTTCCTTAAACCATTCCGTAGCGGCTAGGGTTTCGCCACATTTGATCGGAAGCGGTGATCAGGCTTGATTCCCGAACGAAACAGCCGCCTCCTTTGCCTGAGTCTGCTTCGAAAAGGTTGGCTACATGAAATTCGCGCTCACGTTCGCTGCACTTGTATTGACAGCTATCCCCGGTTCCGCGGCGGATCTCAACGCTCCGGGGTCGGTCATCAGCATCCAGACGGACGAGAACGTCACCCTTGAAGCCGGCATACTCAGCACCCCCGGAGAGATCCGGAACTTCGTGGTGGCCGACGTGGACGGCGACGGCCTGAAAGACGTCGTGGCGACTTACAGCCTCAAGGACGAGAAGAAATCCGCCGTCGACCGGCGATTCGCACTTTTCCTGAACTCCAGAACCGGCCTGCCGCCGAACCCCACCCGCACCTGGGCGGCTCCGGTCAACACGGTGGTTTACGACGTAGGCCGCTTCCGGTCGGGGTCGAAAACCCCGCAACTCGTCTATATCACGCCGAAGAGCGTGCTCCTGGCCGATTTCAGCGGCGGCGATCCGGTATCTGTTTACGAGAGCGACTCCTGGTTCCTGACTCCGGACCGGAAGAACCTGACCCATTACGATTTCCTGCTCGCCACAGACCCGGACGGTGTCCGCGAGCTGATACTTCCCAAGGGCGAAACCGCCGAGATTCTGAGGCTTTCTGCCGGTGCGGATAAAGCCGTCGTTTCCAGCACACTCAAGCTCACTCTCAAGGCCGATGTCGAGACCTGGAGTGAAGGCGTCATGATGTTCAAGCGCATCGAGACAGCTGATGGAATCATCACCTACCGGCTGCCGGTACTCCGGCTGCTCGATTTCAACGGGGACGGCAAACAGGACCTGTATGCGATCCGCGACGACAAGGCCTACATCTATGTCCGCAAGGCCGACAGCAGCTTCACAGAAGAACCCCAGATATTCGACTTCGATCTATTCAGCTGGGATGACATCGACCGCCGCAGCAAGCCGGCAACGATCTTCCGGATTGAAGCGGCGGACATAAACGGCGACGGACTGGGCGACATCGTGGTCTCCCGGACCGACCAGGTCAGTCTTAAAAATCTGGAGCTTCTCCACCAGACACGCGTCTATTACAACAAGGGAGGAAGGTTCTCGGTCAGTCGCCCCGATTTCTCCCTCAAGCTTCCTTACTGGGTTGAAATGCCATTTCTCGTGGACCTGAACGGCGACAAGAAACTCGATCTCGCTTTCCTGTTCGTCAAATTCAACCTGTGGACGATGATCAAGGCTATCGCCGCCAGTTCGATCAACACGCATTTATGGGTTTACCTGCAGAATCCGGACGGGAGCTTCCCGTCCGACGACTCCGGCAGCATCACGATTTCCAAAGGCTACCAGCTGGACCGTCTCGATTCGGGCCTCGGCATGAAACCGGTCTTCGGGGATTTCAACGGCGACGGGTGGAATGATGTCATGACAAATTCCGGCGTCGACAGGTATTCGATCAAGCTTTCGAACAAGGACAAGAAGGAAATACTGACCGACGGGGACGATGCCGATTTCAGTAAGGTGCAGGGCAGCTATGACATGACCTCTGCGGATCTCGAAGACGACGGAAAGCCGGATCTCCTGGTACGGTATGAAAACATGCCGACGCACTGGAACGAAATTCTCGTTCTCCGGAACAAAACGGTTTCAAAGTAGCCCCTATGCGCCGACAGACCGGTTATAGCCGGTCAGCAGCGTGAGATAGGTTTTTGCGAGCGGCGTCGGGACGCCGTGTTTCTGGCCGTTGCGGACGATGGGGCCCGAGATCGCATCGATTTCGACCGGTTTGCCGGCGCGTCTGTCCGACAGCATCGACGTGGGCACCGACTTGATAGTCGCCGTACCCGCGATGTGCCGGTCGGCTTCGGAATCTTCAAGAGCCAGGCCCAGCGCCCGGGCGACCCGGATGCACTCCAGCATCCCTTCACGGGCCATTTCGCGGGTATCGGGCGACGAGATGACGTCAGTTGCCAGCAGATTCGTCAGCGCCGTCAGCGGATTTAGGCCTGAGTTCCAGACGAGCTTTCGCCACTTGTCCTGCCGGATGTTCGGCGACACATGCGTCGGTATCTTCGCGTTGGTAAAAAGTTCCTTGATCTGCTGGAGCATCTCCGCGGTCCCGGCTCCCGAATAACCGATGTCGCCGGCCGTCACGAGCCCCGATCCATAGTGCCTGATCACACCGGGACTTTCCTGGAGCGCGCTCACGTAGCAGGTACCGCCCAACACCTTCGCTTCCGGGAATGCCGCCCGCAGCTTGTCTTCCGCCTCCACTCCGTTCTGAAGCGGAAGTATCCAGGTGGACGGCCCGACAAGCGGTTTCAGTTCCGACAGCATGCCTGCATCCTGCGTGGTCTTCACGCAATAGAGGATGAATTCGAGGGGACCTTTGAGTTCGCCCAGTTCCCGGGCCGGAGCGTTGATAACGGCAGTACGGTTTTCGCCAGTCAGCTCGACCTTCAGGCCATCGCGATTGATGGCATCCTTGTGAGCGCCTCTGGCAACGAATGTAATATCGGCGCCGGCGGACGCGAGCCGCCCGCCGTAATATCCGCCTACTCCGCCGGAACCGGCAACTGTGATCTTCATGGCCGGTTATTTAGAACCGGCCGGAACAGATGGCTAATGACGGCCGTTGCCGTAGGCGGCCATTTCGCGGATACCGGTCGAATCGCCGCCCACCGGCCTGTCGGCCGGGGCGGTCCATGCCGGAAGATCCGACACCCGGATACTGTCCAGCACCTTCACGAACGCGTCGTTCGCCTGGTTCCAGAGGCCGAAGATCGAGGACACCGCCGGACTGGCGGGACCGGTCCGGTGATTGTTCCCCTCGGCCGGTTCCGTCACGGAACCCTGCCCGGCCTCGACCACCATCCGGTAGGTGATCTCCTGGGGCGGACGGGCAAGCCGGTAACCACCTGCGGCACCGGGGTAGGATTTCAGTATTCCGGCCCGCTGCAGGTCTTTCAGGATTTTGGCGAGAAAGTTCCGGGGAATATTTTCCCTCGTGGCGATCTCGGAAATCGAGGAAAGTTTTCCCGCCGGTTGGGCGGTCAGATAAACCATCGCGCGAAGTGCGTATTCACCATGCCGGGTCAGTCTCACGGTAGTCTCCCACGTCTCCGACGGAACGGTACCCGTCTGAGACAACCACCAAGGTAAACCGGACTCGACGATTAAAAACTGACCTAGGTCAGTCCACGAAAATCATTTATTCCTAAAGCTGGTTATTTTTGGGCAGTTTCCGGGCGCTCCCAAGAACTCCAGCGAGGGCCTTAAACCTCGCCCCCAGCCCGTTACCCCATAACAGGCGGACGATACCCTTGAACAGACCGGCATGTTCCGGGGAATAACGGAACCAGAATGGTTCTTTAAGGAAATGAGTCCGGTTCACGTGGATATGATGGGGTTCGCACATCTCCTTAAGACCAATAGCTCCGTGAGTCCGGCCCAGGCCAGACTCCTTGGGCCCGCCCCAGGGGGTCTGCGGGACGGCGTAAGTGTACACGTTGGCATTTACCATCACCGTTCCGGCTTCGATGCGGGATGCCATTGCCTGCGCCCGGTCCAGATCCTTCGACCAGACACTTGCGGTCAACCCGACGTTCGAGTCGTTCGCCAGCCGCAGCACTTCATCCTCGGTCTTGAACTTCATGACCGGTAAAAGTGGACCGAACGTCTCCGCGTTCACGCATTCGAACCGGTGGTCCACATTCGCCAGCACCGTCGGCTGGAAAAACCAGCCCTTGTGGTCGGGATTGCGGGCACCACCTGTCAGAATCTCCGCTCCCATCTCACGGGCGTCGCGTACCTGACGCTCGGCCCGCTCCAGTCCTTCATAGGTACACATGGGACCGACGTCGAAATCATGCGTCGGGAACGACGGACCCTGCCGGATCTTCTGGGCCTTCTCGACAACCTTGGCAAGAAACGGATCGTAAACGGCCTCGTCGATGTACAGCCGCTCGACCGACGCGCACACCTGGCCCGAATTGGTGAACGCACCCCAGACGGCGGCGCTGGACGCCACTTCAAGATTTGCGTCCTTGCAGATAATCATCGGCGCTTTTCCGCCCAGTTCCAGACTGAGTGGGGTCAGCCGGGGCGCGGCCGCGGCCATGATCCGCTTTCCGGTCGGAACCGATCCGGTGAAACAGATCATGCTGGGTGCGCTTTCCACGAGAGCGCCGCCGGTGCTGCCGTCACCGGTCACCACCTGAACGACATCCGGGGGCAGACCGGCTTCATTAAAAACTTTCCCAACCCAGAGGCCGACGAACGGGGTGTATTCGGACGGTTTCAGGACGACGGTGTTGCCGGCCATGAGCGCCATCGCGGTCTGTCCGGCTGGGATATTGAACGGGAAGTTCCACGGCGCGATGATCCCGATAACACCGCGCGGCTGCCACTGGATATAGGAAAGCCGGCCGGTCCACTTGAAATCGAGCAGGATCTCTTCCGGCTGGAGCATTTCCGCTGCGCCGTTCATCACCCACGACAGGAGATCAACAAACGGCATCACATCGGCCGAGATCGCCTCTACGAGCGGCTTGCCGTTTTCCTTCGAGATCGTCTCGGCGATCTCGTCCATATGCTCAATCGTGTATCGCTGAACGGCCAGCAGATACCTGGCGCGATCCCTGAACCCCAGCTCCCGCCATTTACGCTGGGCCTCACGGCCGCGTTCGACGGCTTTCAGGACTTCGTCTGCCGGAGTGATGTCCAGTTCGCCGATCGTTTCCAGATCGGCAGGGTTCATCGAACGGAGCTTGCCCCGCGTTCTGGCTTCATTGAGAATTTCTCTGGATGCACCCATGGAACGCTCTCCCTGCTGGCTAATTCGCGGAGCCTACCGTTTCCCGTGAGGCCCGCCAACCGGTTAGGCTGGTGTCCAGCATGGCAATCAACTGGCAGAAAGTTCAGGACGAAGTTGTTGAGCACCTCCGGAACCTCCTCCGGATCAACACGGTCAATCCGCCGGGCAACGAGCTGGCGGCGGCCAAGTACATTGCGAGCGTGCTCGAATCGGAAGGCATCAAGTCCGAGATCATCGAGTCCGCCCCCGAACGCGCCAACCTGATCGCCGGGCTGCCCGGCTCCGGCAAGGCCGGGAAACCCCTCATGCTGTCCGCCCATCTGGACGTGGTGGCGGTGGACCCCGAGATGTGGACCCACGATCCCTTTGGCGGTGAAATCGCCGACGGCTTTATCTGGGGACGCGGCGCCATCGACATGAAGAACATGGCCGCGATGCAGCTCGTGGTCACGCTGCTCCTCAAGCGTGAGGGCGTGAAACTGAACCGCGAGCTCAAGCTCGTCTGTGTGGCCGACGAAGAGGCCGGCTCCGACATGGGCGCCGGTTTTCTGGTGGACAAGCACCCTGACCGGATCGATGCCGAATACTGCATCACCGAAGTGGGCGGTTTCACGATGCATCTGGACAAGGGGACGATCTACCCGATCCAGGTGTCGGAAAAAGGCATCTGCTGGATGCGGCTGCATGCCCGCGGCGAACCGGGCCACGGCTCCATGCCGCATTCGCATATGGCGACCGTGAAACTGGCCGCCGCGGTGGCCAAGCTGGGTACCATCCGGCTGCCGCAGCACAATACGCCGGTGGTCGAGAACTTCGTCCGCACCGTGGCAAGTTTCACCAAAACGCCCGGGAATCTCGTGCTGCCGCAGCTGCTCAACCGGCGAATCGGCGGCGCGCTGCTGAACATCGTCGACCGGCAGGACCCGTGGCAGGCGGCAGCGCTGAACGCGATGCTCCGGAATACCGTCTCGCCGACCATCTATCAGGGCGGGAAAAAAGTGAACGTCATCCCGTCACATGCGTCGATCGATCTCGACGGGCGGCTGATTCCGGGCCAGACCTCCGAAGATCTCATTGCCGAAATCCGCCAGATCGTGGGCGACGACTATGAAATCGAAGTGCTGAAATACGCCCCCGGCGACGTGTTTCCCGACAACACGCCGCTCTACAAGGCGATTACCGAATCGATCCGGCGCGCCGATCCGTCTGGCGTGCCCGTCCCCTATATGATCACCGGCTTCACCGATGCGTTCTGCTACAACCGTCTGGGTATCAAGTGCTACGGATTCACGCCGGTGAAGTTCCCGCCCGGACTCGTCTTCTCAAGGCTTTATCATGGTCACGACGAGCGGATCCCGGTGGACGGCCTGGGCTGGGGCACCAAGGTACTCTACGAACTGGTGGCCGGGTTCCTGTCGAATTGATACCCCATGGCCGTCGTCGAACTTGATCGCCCGGTTGATCTGACCCACTCGCTTCAGGCGGTGGTGCCGGAGATCCGCCGCTTCAAGACCCGGAAAGCGCTTTTCGGCAGCGAGATCTGGCAACAGCACGGCCCTGAGCTGGAACGCGTGACGAACGGACTGGAATATTTCCGCCATCCTTCGACCGGTCAGGCGCCGAAGCGTCCGTTTGTACGGGCGGTCGCCTGGAATATCGAGCGCGGCAAGCGGTTTCCGCATGTCATGAACGGCCTCCGCAACGACCTGATCCGCAGCGCGGACATCCTGATCCTGAACGAAGTGGACATTGGCATGGCCCGCTCGGGTCAGCGGAACATCGCCCGGCTCATCGCCGACGAACTGAAACTCCATTACGTCTTCGGCAATCACTACCTCTGCCTCGACATGGGTAATCCCCGTGACACGCTGGAGCTGGGCCGGGATGGATCGGTCGTGAACTCGGGGAACGACCTGCTACAGGAAGAAAACCGTCTGGGCCTGCACGGCAATGTGATCTTCAGCCGGTGGCCCATATTACGGGCGGAAAGCGTCCCGCTGTTCGAGACGAAGGACAAGTTCCGCAGCCGTTCCGAAAAGCGCTTCGGCGTCAAAAAGGGAATCTGGGCGGACATTGAATCGCCGCTCGGCATGCTTACCGTCGCCGGTGTCCATCTGGATTCCGTCGCTTCACCGCTCAACCGCTCGAAGCAGCTGGATGACCTGCTCAGGAGACTGACCGAACGGGGCCGGACCGGACCGGTGCTGCTGGGCGGTGACTGGAACACCTCCACCTATGACGCTCAATCGCCCTGGGGCCTCGCAAAAAACCTGGCAATAAAATTCTGGCGCGGCGGGTTCCGCCATGCGGTTCCGGAATACATGCGGCCCTACCGCATCTATGACCGGCCGACTTTCGAAGTCGCAGACCGCCACGGTTTCAACTGGCGTGATTTCAATAATCTGGATCACTCAACCGGTCTCTACGATGTGGACGATCCGGAAGCGGCCAACACTGTTCGCGATCATGTGGGGATGATTGGCGTCAAACTGCTGCGCTGGCGCCTCTCACCGTGGAGCGGCAAGGCGCCGCTCAAGCTGGACTGGTTCGCGGGCCGCGGCTGCCGGCCCGCCGGACCTGATCCGGCAACAGGTGCGCTGGCGCCAATGTCGTTCGAACGCTACCGGCCCGGAGGCCACAAGGCTTCCGACCATGACCCCATTCTTGTCGACGTGAAGTGGTAGACGGTCAGGCGCCGCCGTCATCGGCCGGGCCGCTGCCCGGCTGGCCCGGTGGCGATGAGGGTCCGTCGCCGTTTGTTTTCGGACCCGGACGTTTTCCGCCACGGCGTTTTCCGCCCCGGTTCGATTTCTTCTTCTGGCGGGGCAGGTTGTGGATCTGCTCCAGCGCGAGCGGCGATTCCCCCCGGGCGAGCGCGTCGATCACGTAGAAGCCATGACACTGTTCGAGCCGCTGGGGGTTGCCCACCAGACGGGCATTGATCTTGCCGGTGCCAATCCCCCGGCGCAGCAGCATGAAGTTCAGGTACACGTTTACGGCCGGAATCCCGAGCCGTCTCGGTACGGCCAGCCGGCGGTTAATTTCTCCGATCCGCTCTCCGGCAAGCGTCAGCGCCTGCGGCAGCCCCTTGGTGTCGTAACCGGGCTGGCAGATCTCATCGACCAGATCGTCGTTATAGGGGGCCACCGCCACCGTATAAGCGAGTTCTTCGGGCATCTCGCCCGCCTGATATTTCTTGTCGGCTTCTTCAAACCGTTTCCATGCGCGCTTCTGAAGGACAGCCTCACCGGGACAGGGACCCAGATGATCCGCCAGCGGCGGAAGAATGTCATGCAGAAGTCCGGCCTTTTCGAGCAGCGCCAGTGAGGCGTAGGACGAACCGCGCGACAGTTCCCGCAGGAACTCCTCCAGCACGCGGGCTCTCGAACAGTTCTTGATCTGTTCGTGATGCACCTTGATGGCGTCCCAGGTATTCGTCTCGAAATCAAAACCGACACGGCTCGCATGACGGATCGCCCGGATCATCCGGACCGGATCTTCGAGAAACCGGACGTTCGGGTCTCCGATGGTCCGTATTACCCGCTTCTTCAGATCTTCGAGACCGCCCACGTAGTCGATCACCGAGAAAGTATCGATGTCGTAGAACAGCCCGTTGATCGTCAAATCGCGCCGGAATGCATCCTCTTCGGCGGTCCCGAAGACGTTGTCGTCCCATTGCAGCAGGGGGTTTACCGCCTCGGCATCCCGGGTTTGCCGGGCTCCGGTGGAAGGACGCCCCGGTACGGGCGCATCCGGCTGTCCGTCGTCTTCGTCATCCTCGTCGTCTTCGGATTCCTCGGACTCCTGCTGGGTTGCATCGGCCACGATCTTGAGGGCGTCCGATTCGGTCTGCTCGTCCGTCAAGTCGTCGCCGATCGGCGCGGCGGCATTCACGTTATCGGCAAGGAACTCCTGCGCCTCGTCGCCCGCAAACTCGTCGTTCTGGAGTTCCGCCTCTTCGGGCTGCTCGGGCCGTGGCGGCGCGCGGAACGTAGCGACTTCGATCACCGTGTCGTGGCTGTACCGCACATGCACCACCCGGAACCGGCGGCCGATCACCCGGGCATTACGGAAAAGCTTTGCCACCTGGCGCGGCGAGGCGTCTGTAGCGACGTCGAAATCCTTGGGCTTGCGGTTCAGAAGCATGTCCCGCACGGAGCCACCGACCAGGAATGCCCGGTATCCGGCAGACCGCAGCCTGTAGAGCACCTTCTGGGCCTCGGCCGAAATCGCCTTGCGCGAAATCGTATGCTGGCTCCGGTCGAGGATCAGCGGGCTGCCGGGAAGGCCTGCAGGCTTACGGCCAGGCTTCTTCTCGTCGTCATCGCCGAACTCGTCCCGGCTCTGGTCGTCCTGACGGCGCGGCGGACGCGGATCGTCATGCGGAAACCGCTCCGGCTGCCTGCCGTTGAAGCGTTCAGCCGGCCGCTCAATCGGACGTTCGGCCTGCCTGTCGCCGGAACGCGGAGCCGGGCGCGGCTGGCCGGCCGGCGGATCGGTCCGGATCACCGCTTTCACCGGACCCGGATTCGGGGGATCAATCTCTTCCATTTCGTCCGCACCTGCCATTAGGCTGCGGCGGATCGGCGACAGCATCGCTCCCGTGAGCACACACCAGACAGTATAAAACGAGCCCGCCAGAGCCGCATCTGGCGAGAAATAGCGGTTCGCGAGAATGGTTGAGAGTCCGCCATTCTGCATCCCGACTTCGATGGCGACCGTAAGCTGCTGCCGGGAACTGAGCCCCGCGATCCGGGCTCCGAGAAAGCCGAGAATGTATCCAGAAGCGTTCAGCAGCACGACACCCAGAATAAGCACAGCGCCGACCGTCATTATCCGGCCGGAATTCTGCGCCGTCACGGCGGCAACAATGCCCGTGATACTCAGCACGGTCCCGGCGTTGACTACCGGTTCAACCTGCCGGACCTGGCCGGTAAAAAAGTAACGGAGCGCGAAACCGGCGGCGACCGGAGCCACCACCGTGACGAAGATGTCGCTCATCATGGCCAGCATGTTCAGCGTGATAGACGTGCCCGCCAGCCAGTTCACAAAGGCCGGGGTCACCACAGGCGAAACGGCTGTCGAAGTGACGGTCATCGCCACCGAGTAGGCCACGTCCCCGCCGGCCAGATACGTAATGGCATTGCTGGCCATCGCCCCCGGCACCGACCCGGTGAGAATCAGTCCGATCTGGTCGCTGGCACCCAGCGGAAGCAGCCGGGCAATCACGAACGACGATAGCGGCATGATGAGGAACTGGAGTGCCACGCCGATACCGACCGGCAGCGGATTCGTCCGAATGGCGCTCACGTCTTCTTCCTTCAGCACCAGTCCCGTGAGGAACATGGTGAGAATGAACAGAAGACGCAGGTTGACGATCAGCGGCGAGAAGGCACCCGGCACCGCGTACGCTGCCGCCGAGGCGATGAGCACCCACAGGGGAAACAGTTTAGAAAAAACATTAAATATCTTCACAAGCCGGTCAGGCAGTACGCCACGCCCCGATTGAAAAGCAAGGGTCTGTTTTGAGAGCGGTTTTCAGCCGGGCGGCCGCAGGGTAAAGCGGGAAATCTCGCCGTTCATCCACTGCTCGACCGTGTCGAGCCGGTCGGCCGGAGACAGCGTCTCCAGAAGCTCCTGTTTGAGATAAATATCCCTGACCAGATGAAAAGCAGCGAAATCGGCCAGACGGCCGGCGCCTTTCTGGACATCCAGCAGCGTAATCAGGCGGTTAGAGGCATCGCCCCCCAGCAGGAAGCACAGTTCCTGAAGACCTGCACGGACCTGCTCCACTTTCTGCAGAGTAGGCTCCCGCGCAGCCACCAGCCGTTCGGGT
This sequence comes from uncultured bacterium, assembly GCA_964565925.1. Classification (GTDB taxonomy): domain Bacteria; phylum JAGRBM01; class JAGRBM01; order JAGRBM01; family JAHCIT01; genus CAZMGV01. The sequence continues at coordinate 125,615 of CAZMGV010000007.1, read as the reverse complement.
TCGATCGTCTGCACAACCGCCCTGGGGTACGGATCGCTTGCCACCCACTCGATAATCTGAAGCCTTGCCTGACCCTGAACCCGGGCCAACCGGTCGATGGGGGAGGTATCCTCCCAGCCCAGAATCCGGGCCTTGCAGCCCACGGCCAGTGGCCGGGGGTCGTCGGTCCCCCAGGTAGCGGAATCGGCAAGAAAAACGCCGATTTCCCGTTTCTGGCCGAAATTTTCCTCGACAAGACGGCGTTCCGGCTCGTCCTCGTAACAGTTCACTTCCGCCGTCATGCCCGGAAACAGCACCGTATCGGTCACAATAAAGACCGGAAGTTCCTGTTCGTCGGACTCTGGGAGTATCTGGGGCATTCTTCCGGCGACCCTAGCGGTTCCGGCGGCGGGCGTCCAAGGGCGCCGCAGAAACGGCAGGGCGACCCCGCTTCATAGGCGCGGAAAATATGCAACACTCGGCCCCATGGAACATCAGAAGCTAACGAACGGCCTTAATGTTTTCGTGGACGAGAATCACTCGGCCCCCTGCGTCGCCATCCAGATCTGGGTAGGTGTCGGCTCGGCCGACGAGACCAAGGCCGAGGCCGGACTCGCCCATGTTCACGAACACATGCTGTTCAAAGGCACGAAAAAGCGCCCGGTCGGACAGATCGCTTCGGAAATCGAGAGCCTGGGCGGCGAAATCAACGCCTATACGAGCTTCGATGAAACCGTTTACCACGTTGTGGCGGCGAGCCGGTTCTTCGAGAAGGCCATCGACGTCCTGACCGACGCCGTCCTTCACCCGGCCTTCGACGCCGAGGAACTGGCCCGCGAAAAGGAAGTGATCCTCGAGGAAATCAAGCGCGGCGAGGACCAGCCCTCCCGTCGGCTCTCACAGGGTCTTTTTACCAATGCCTTCCAGGTGCACCCCTACCGTCTGCCCGTGATCGGCACCGCCGCCAGCGTCCGGAGTTTCCGCCGCGAACATGTGCTGAATTTCTACCGGAAGTTCTACGTCCCCAACAACATGGCAGTCGTGATCGCCGGCGATGTGGACCCCAGAAAGGCGTTCGCCGCCATCAAGAAGGCGTACCAGGGAGTGCGGGCCAAGCCGGTCAAGCGGCCAGTGCGGCGCACCGAAAAAATCCAGACCGCCATGCGCGGGTTCGTCGAACGCGGCGACATGAACGACATCTATTACGCGATGGCGTACCACATTCCGCATGTGCAGCATGAGGACTGCGTTTCGCTCGACCTGCTCGCCAACATCCTGGGCGGCGGCGAAAGCTCCCGCCTCATCACCGAAGTAAAAAACCGCAACAGCCTCGTATCGGAAGTGTATGCCTATGCCTACACGCCCCGCGACGCCGGCGTATTCATGATCGGCGGCAATCTCTTTGCCGGAAAAGAGAAGGACGCCATCCAGGCGATGATCCACGAGGTCGTCAAGATCCAGCATGCCGCGCCGGGTCGCAGCGAATTCGAACGCGCACGCCTCAATCTGGAAAGCGATCTCGTTTATCTGAAAGAGACGGTGCAGGGGCTGGCCCGCAAGTGGGGCTTCTACCACATGACGGCACGCGACATGGAGTTCGAAGCCCGTTATCTCGAACGTCTGACGAACACGAAACCGGAAGAGGTTTCTGCCATCGCCCGGAAATACCTGACCGAGAAGAACATCACGTTCGGTCTGCTGGGCCCGGGGAAAGCGGAAAACATCAAGGCGGAGAAGGAAAAGGTCGTCGAAACGATCCGGGAGGCCTACCACAAGCACGATCACACGCACTCGCTGAAGGCTTCCAGACGGCCCAAACAACTTCCCGGCGACGACATCACCGTCCACGAGCTCCCCAACGGAGCGAAGCTGGTCGTCCGCGAGCGGCATACGACGCCGACCCTGTCGCTTAAGTGCGCCGTGCGCGGCGGATCGTTGGAAGAGACTGCCGGTACGGAAGGGATCGGCGCCTTCGTGGCGGAAATGCTGACGAAAGGGACCCGAACCCGGTCGATCGAGAAAATCGCCCAGGAGTCCGAATCTATGGCTGGCTCCATCGGCGGGTTCTCGGGCCGCAATTCGCTTGGCCTCGAAATGAGCGTCCTGTCCCGGTTTCACGACCGGGCGATCGACCTGTTTTCGGACGTTATGCTGAACCCGGTCTTCCCTCAGCGTGAGATCCCCACGGTGCAGGCGGAGTTCCTGGCGGCCATCGAACGGGAACGGGACCAGCTCAGTTCGCTCACGTTTGCCAATCTGCGCAAGGCCGTGTTCGGTACGCACCCCTATTCGTTCCGCCTGCACGGACGGGTCGATACGGTTAAAGGTTTCGATTCGAAGAAACTGGAGGGCGCCTACCGGGCCCGTCTGGACCCGAAAGGCCTGTGGATCGCGGTCGTCGGCGACATCGATACGGACGAAGCGGTCAACCGGTTCTCGGAAACCGTCGGCCAGTACCGGCCGGCTTCCGGCACTGGTCCGTCTGAACATCCGGTGCCGGTTCTCACGGGCCGCCGGTACGTGGAATTTATCGCCGACCGCGCCCAGACCCATCTGGCCATCGGGTTTCTCGGCGCGGCGATCGACAGCCCCGACCGTTTCGTGCTCGATGTGCTGAACACCGTCATGAGCGGACAGGGCGGACGTCTGTTCCTGGAACTTCGGGACAAGCAGAGTCTTGCTTACACCGTAACGACCTCTTCAGTGGAAGGAATCGGCACCGGCCTGTTTTCGGCCTATATCGGTACTTCCCCAGACAAAATGAACCAGGCGCTCGACTCCATGGTTCTGGAGCTGGAAAATATCCGCCAGACCCTGATCAGCCGGGACGAACTGGACCGTGCGAAACGGTATCTGACCGGCACCTACGAGATCGAGCAGCAGCGCAGCAGTTCGCAGACGAGCAGCTTGTCACTGAACGCGCTCTACGGCCTCGGGGTAAAGCACCATCTGGAATATCCAGAACGTATCCGGGCCGTGACCCGGGAAGATGTGCTGCGGGTGGCCCGGAAATACCTGTCGTTCGACAACTCGGTTCTGTCGATCACCCGGCCGGCGCATTCGCCGTCGCTGGAGCGCCGCTGGCTGGAGGGGGCTCCGGCAGCAGCGACTTCTGCGGCTGCTCGCGCCTGAGGCGCAACCCGATACCGGAGAAGATAAAGACAAAGATCATTACCTGGGCACGGTGCCGGAACGCCGTGCCCACATTTCCCTGTACAAGCGAATAGCTGATGGTGACCGCCGCCATCAGCACGAACAGCGGCATCACGAGATTCATCTTTTCCCGGGCTATTTTCAGCAGTCCCGCCAGCGTGGCCGGGATTATCGTCCACATGAACAGCGTCTCGGGAACGGCAATCGCCTGCCTGAGCGAGCCCCACTGCCACGGGAACGGAGCGAGCAGAAAATAAGCAAGCCCGATCGGAAAATAGAGAAGCGCGCCCAGCGGGGTCGACACGTCGGCATCGACCAGATAGGCAGACTCGGCGCCTTCCGTAAGACCACGGCGATAGGTCTGGATCTCCGCCAGGGACGCCTGCTTGATGAACGCATTGTCGGATGGAGCGGCCTGATAGATCACCATCGCAGCACCGAGCACCAGAATCCCGCCCGCCAGGAATTCCAAGGTCCGGCCCGAGCGGACACCCAGATAGCCGATCACCAGTGATCCAAGGGTAATGAAGAAGATGTAGTCCCGAAGGCCCAGCAGCAGGAGCATACTGAGCGAAAAGCCGATAACCGCCATCAGCGAGAGTTCACGCCGCAGTTTCAGGGTGAAATAGACGGCGGCCACGAGAGCGAGAATTGTCGGCGTATCCCGCAGGTTCAGTGACGACCACAGCATATGCGATGGAGTGAAGACCGCCAGCAGGGCGGCGTAGCGGCCGGCCTCCGGCGTATCGAGCATCACCGTAATCCGGTACACGACCATAGCGGCGACGCAGCCGTAGATGCCGTTCAGCACAGAGGGGATAAGGATACTGCTGCCGCACAGATAGTACAGCCAGGTGCAGTAGGCGACATAAAACCGCTGCTTCAGTTCCAGTCCGGAAAACGCATCACGGCTCTCCGCCAGCGCTTCGGCGGCGCGGGTCGCAATCAGGTGATAGGCGTGCTGGTCAGGAGCGAAGAAATCCAGCGTCAGGAACTGGTACTGGAAGACGGCGATGGCGATACGCAGCAGCAGGCCGATTGTAAATATACGAAACAGGAACTGGCGGTCGGCAAGGCTCTCGGCCGCCCAGTTGCTGAACAGCTTTCCGATTCCGATCCCGACAGTCCCGAGAAACACGAGTGCGAAAGTAGATGCCGTGTCCGTGGCGGCCTCAAAACCGACCAGAACGGCTCCGGCCAGAAGGGCCGCCGCGAAAACCGGTGTCCACCGCGCGGATTGATCGGACTGAATCATACGGACCAGACTTCCATAAGAACCGGATTTGCCACTGCATTGGCAGTTTACTATCACTGACAGGCGCGGGGAAATCGGCTTATGCCGCCATCCCCGATCCGGAACTGGAGAAGGACAACTTATGCCGCTCGACAAATCGAAAATCGGACTCACCTCGCCGGTGGAATATTTCGACATCGAAAAGGGACATATCCGCCGGTTCGCCGAAGCGATCGGCGATAACCTCCCCATCTATTCCGACGAAGCGGCCGCGAAAGCCGCCGGCTACCCGTCCATACCGGCTCCGCCGACGTTCGCGACGACTTTCCGTCCGTCGTTCAACATGCGCGACGCCCTCAAGATCGACATGACCAAGGTGCTCCACGGCGGCCAGAAGTTCGAATATGAACGGCCCCTATGCGCTGGCGAGACGATCGGTATCACGCAAAAGGTCGTCGACATCTACACCAAGGAAGGGAAATCCGGCGGCATGGATTTCCTCGTCGTGGATCAGGAAGGCAAGGACAAGGACGGCAAGGTCGTCTTCCGCGCCCGCAGCACGACGGTCGTCCGGCACTGAAATCGCCGGAAATTCATGGACATTCTTCACGTTACTCTTAAACGCACCGAGGATCTCTCCTACGACATCCGGATCGGGCGGAATGCGCTTGCCAGTCTTCCGGACGCCGTGAGGGCGGCAGGCAGGGTCAATCTGATCGCCATCGTTACGGACCGGACGGTTGACCGGCTGTACGGGGCAAAGGTCGAGAAACTGGTCCGCGGTCTGGCGCCCAAGGTGCTCCGGTACGCGATCCCGGCCGGCGAACGGTCCAAGACCCGCCGGATGAAAGAGAAGATCGAAGACCGGCTGCTCGATGTGAAAGCGGGCCGCGACACGCTGGTGATCGCACTCGGCGGCGGCGTGGTGGGTGACATGGCGGGATTCGTGGCGGCGACCCTGAACCGGGGCGTGCCGTTCATCCAGGTGCCCACAACGCTTCTCTCGATGGTCGACTCGTCTGTCGGCGGAAAGCTCGCCGTCGATACCCCCCACGGGAAAAACCTGATCGGCGTGTTCAAACAGCCCGACGCCGTTATCGCCGATACCGCTCTGCTCGATTCACTCCCGCCGAGAGAGCTGCTCGCGGGCCTCGCCGAAACGTTCAAGCACGCCGTTATTGCCGACCGGGCGCTATTTGAAGAACTCCTGAAAAACGCTCCGGACTATCTGAAACCCGACCTGAACCTCTACGGCCCGCTGGTCAAAAGGGCGTGCGCGGTCAAAGCGGACGTGGTTGAGAAGGACGAGCGGGAGTCGAATCTGCGCCAGGTTCTGAATCTGGGCCATACCGTCGCCCATGCGGTGGAAACCCTGCGCGGCTACCGAACCCTCCACGGCGAGGCCGTCTGGACCGGAATGGCGGTGGAAACCGCCCTTGCCCACGAACTGGGCATACTCGGTAAAACCGACCGGGACCGTATTGTGACCGGAATCAGCGCCTACTTCCCCCGCTGGAGGACCCTTATTAAAGGGCTGGACCCCCGGAAAATCGTCGAAGCTGCCCGTTCGGACAAGAAAAACCGCGGCGGCGACATCCGGTACGCGCTTCCGGCAGCAATCGGGCAGATGTACCGTGCCCCGGACGGGGGGTATTCGGTCGCCGCCACCCCCGCCCAGCTCATCCGGACCCTGAAAAATCTGAATTGACGCAAAACGCCTTAAGTCTCAGGTATTTGCATCGCATTCGCGTGCGGATATAATCCGTTCCGTCCACATCAATGGAGAGGAAGAAGAGTTAATCCGGTCAGGCCGTGGCGTCTTTCTAAAAAGGCCCGATCTGGAACACTCGACACCCTGATGGGCCGTATTATCGGAATCGATCTTGGCACGACGTACTCCTGTGCCGCCGTCTATCTGAACGGCAAGCTGCAGGTGATCCCGTGCAAAGGGTCCAATACGGTCCCGTCGATGGTTGCCATCGATGAAAAGGGCCGCGAACTGGTCGGCCACGATGCCAAGCGCCAGGCCGTTATCAATCCCGTCAATACGATCCACGGTTCCAAACGGCTCATCGGCCGCAATTTCCAGGCGAAAACGACCGAGGTCATCCGCCGTCACTACCGCTACGAGATGGACGAGGACCAGAAGGGTAACGTCCTCATTCACATGGCGGGCAAGGACTACACGCTGACCGACGTGGCCGCGATGATTCTGGACCGGATGCGCGACTACGCGCAGGAGTTCCTCCAGGAAAAGATCGACCGCGCCGTGGTCACCGTGCCCGCCTACTTCAACGACCGGCAGCGCCAGTCGGTGAAGATGGCCGGCAAGAAGATCGATCTGGACGTCGTCCGGATCATCAACGAGCCCACGTCCGCCGCGCTCGCCTACGGATTCAACAAGGGCCTGAACGAGAAGGTTCTCATTTACGACATGGGCGGCGGCACGTTCGACGTCTCGCTGCTTGCGATCCGGGACAAGGTGTTCGAAGTGCTGGCCACTGGCGGCAACACGTTCCTGGGCGGCGTCGACTTCGACGACCGGATCATCTCGTTCGTCGCCAAGAAGTTCAAAGACCAGCACAACGTGGACCTGATCAACGACCCGATCGCCATCCAGCGTATCCGCGACGCCGCCGAGAAGGCCCGCATCGACCTGTCGACGATCGAGGAAGTGCCCTTCAGCATCCCGTATATTTCGGTGGACTCGGCCGGCCAGCCGCTCTCCATCGACATGAAGCTGAACCGGGCGATCCTGAACGGTCTCACGAAGGATCTTGTCGACAAGAGTTTCCGGATCGTGGACCAGGTACTCGCCGACGCGAAGATGCAACCCAAGGAAGTGGACCATGTACTGCTCGTGGGCGGCGTCACCCGCATGCCGCTCGTAGCCGAACGGGTAAAGGCCTATTTCGGCCGTCCGCCTGCCAAGAGCGTGAATCCCGACGAGGCCGTCGCACTGGGTGCGGCCATCATGGCCTACTCGCTGGAAGAGAATTCGGACGTTTCGATCACACTGCTCGACGTGGTTCCGATCTCGATCGGCATCGCGCTGCCCAACTACAAGTTCCTCAAGATCTTCGAGCGCAACACGCCGGTCCCCAACTACAAGTCCAAGATCTTCACGACCTACAAGGACAACCAGTCCCAGATCCAGGTCCAGATCCGGCAGGGCGAGGCCGAGAATGCGCTGAACAACGAAATCCTCGGCAACTTCGTCTTCACGGGAATACGTCCGGCTCCCAAGGGTGTGCCGAAAGTCGAGGCTGTTTTCCACCTCGACCCGGAAGGCATCCTCACGGTGACCGCCCGCGACAAGGACACCGGCACCCAGCACGAGACGATTATCAATCTGAAGGGCGACAACGCGCCCGCCGCCGGCTGATCAACCAAGCTGCAGATCAGGAACCGCTCAGAGCGCTTCCAGCCAGTTCCAGAAATCCCTAGAGTGCCTGTCCAGGTCTTCGACCAGGAGATCGGGTTTGCCCGCTTCCAGTTCGTGGAGCGCCTTGGCGCCAGTGGCGACGGCCACGACTTTCGCCCCGCAGGCACGGGCAGCGTCGATATCGCGGAGCGTGTCGCCGATGATGACGACCCGGCCGAGCGGCACGTCTTCTTTCGCGGCCTTCCTGCCCCGTTCGATCCCGATGCGGATCAGCTCCGCCCGCTTGTCGGCGTCCGAGGCGAATCCGCCCCACTCGAAATATTTACCCAGATCGGCGCGGGCCAGCTTGATCCGGCCCCCCTGCTCGAGGTTCCCAGTGCCCAGTCCCTGATGATATTCGGGCAGTTCGTGCATCCGTTCGACCGATTCACGGACACCCGGCATCACCCGGTATTCCTCCGCCTGCCCGATCTCTTCCGGCAGGTAAGCCAGATACCCGGCGAGCGTCTTTTCGCGGTCTTCGGCCGTCGCAGGACGCTTGAAGTGGAAGTCGATCAGGATGTCCACGATCAGCGGATCAGTCATGCCGCCCCAGTCGACCGCTTCGCAGGCGTTGGGCGTGCCGTAGATATCCTCGAAGGCCCGGTTGAGAGCGCGTGCACCGGCGCCTCCCGAGCGGATCAGGGTGCCATCGATATCCCAGAGAATCAGTTTGCTGCGCGGCGCCATGGGGCCGCACAAATGCCACCCGGAACGGGCCGGGTCAAACGGTCATCTGCACGGATGAATTGGCCATTAAACCGGCGGCTATAGCGGCCGTCAGACCGGCCTTATACTGGAAAGACGATGGAGTTCGGGATCCGGAGCGTGTCGTAGATGCAATGCTTCTCGCGGTATCTGAGCCTGCCGCCGTCCACCACAATCCGGTCGTCGTACCGGCCGGCCAGAAACACCCGGGTTTCGTCATCGATCAGCGTCTGGAAAATGACGAAGTTCGCACGGGCGTGGATCACACCGTTTTCGACTTTCTCGACCCGGACGCCGCTGATCACGTGCCGGAGCGCCCGGGGCGAATAGACGTTCGCCTGCCGGAACGCCGTCACACGGTCAAGGATGAACCCGCGGCTCTCGCACAGCATCGTGGCGAGCGGCAGCGCCCGGTCGTGATTTTCGCGGGCGATAATCTGGTAGAAGGCGTCCTCGGTGAAGAAGTCGGGCCACAGCTCCAGCTTGTCGTCGTCGAGCGCCTCGGCGTACCGGATCAGAAGTTCCTCGACCTCGAAGCGAAGCTGGCTGGGTGACAGGGCGGACAGGTTCATCGGTTCACGTAGCGGCTAGAGCGCCATGATCTCCCGGTAGTAGTTGTAGAAGCCGCGGATCGCCGCCTCGGTCACCATGTGGCTGGTGTCGGCCGTGTCGCGGCCGCCCATCTCAAGAACCCCGTCCATACGCGCATTGGCCCGGACGCCGTCCTGCGTGAACTCCAGCACTTCGCCGTCGTCCACCGACACGAGCCCGGCGGGGCCCATCAGGTTCGCCTGACGGAGACGGCGGCGGACCATCGCCTCGTCATCGGTGCCGTAGGCGAAATAGGTCCACACGAGTTCGAACTTCTCCGGGCCTCTCGGGACGATCTGCCGGGTGGCGATCGTGTTCGACTGCTGCTGCACGATCAGGTTCGGGAAAAGGGTCTGCATGACGACCGTGTTGTCGTCGGGGAACTCTTTCACCGGATCGAGAAGCCTCGAGTCGGTGAGCTTATAGTCGGCCTTGAAGGACCGCATCTCGGTGGTGCCTTCACTCGCCTTCTGCTCGCCCTTGCGGGAGACCAGCACGCTGTGGCGGCCCGTGGGATCGAGTTTCACTTCCGACTTCTGGTCCGCCCGGAACAGCCCGAACGTCACCAGAAACACATGCAACAAGCTCGCGTGGTACGGGTCCTTGATGTTCTCGAACATCAGCTTCCAGTTGCAGGGGATGAGCTGGCGCGAATAGCCCAGCACCCGGACCGGGCGGCCGTCGAACACCCGCGTGTAGTAGTGGTACATCGACTCGCCCAGATAGTCCTTGAACGGGATCATCCGGGGGTCGAACGACGCGAACACGACGCCGTTCACCGATTCCACCTTCAGCTGCACGAGGCCGTGCTTCTCCAGGGCGAAGTCGTCGGGCATCCCGCCCTGCCCGTTCACGCCTTTCCTGAACGGCACGCCCAGCAGGTTCCCCTTCAGGTCATACACCCACTGGTGGTACGGGCAGACGAACGACTTGGCACTGCCCAGATGCTGGCGGCAGAACTGCACACCCCGGTGGGCGCAGGTGTTGAGAATGACGTTGATCTTGCCATCCCGGTCGCGGGTCATGACGACCGACTTCTCGCCGACAAACGTCCGCTTGTAGTCGCCCGGGTTGGGGATCTCGCTCTCGAAGCCGACGTAGTTCCAGCTGGAGCCGCCGAAGATCCGCTCCTGCTCGCGGGCATAGATCTGCGGATCGGAATAAACCCAGTAGGGGACCCGCGCGGCCCCATCGGGCGGCCACCGGAGTTCGTCTGGCAGTACCGTCATGCCGGAGGTTCTTAAACGGCTGAATGGCGTTCGGCAACGGCGCATTTCACGGCTCCGTGAATGTTTGGCAAACGGGCCCGGCGTTGCATAGGCTCACGTCATGCCTACCCAGAACGAAACCGACAACCTCGTCCGCTACGATCCGCGCTCCTCCGGCGGCCATGTGGAGAGCTACTTCCTCAAGGCCAACGCGGCCGATGAACCGAAAGCCTTCTGGCTCAAGTTCACGATCTACCAGCCCGACGGCCGGCCTGAGAAAACCGTCGGCGACGTCTGGGCGATCGCCTTCGACGGCAACGGCCACAATCACGTCGCCGTGAAGGAGTCCTATCCCATCGCCTCATGCAAGCTGGGCAGGGAATCGGTCGGTGTCGAATACGGCCCCAGTTCATTCACGACGGGCAAGACGAAGGGCAAGTGCACCGCAAAGGGCCACACGATCAGCTGGGACCTCGAGTTCGACCCGGTCGGCGAATCGTTCCACCACTTCCCGAACGAGAAACTGTACAAAACGAAGGTGCCATCCTCGAAGGCGCTCTCTCCCTATCCCGACACGCATTTCCGCGGCTGGCTCGAAGTCGACGGCAAGCGGCTCACTATCTCCAACTGGAAGGGGATGCAGGGCCACAACTGGGGGACCAAGCACACGGATCTTTATGCCTGGGGCCACTGTTCCCTGTGGGACGGCGGCGAAGACGACACCTTCTTCGAGGGGTTCACCGGCAAGCTGAAACTGGGCCCGCTATGGACGCCGCCCGTCACGCGGCTATTTCTGCGTTACAAGGGAAAAAACTATCCGATGCTGACGCTGAAGGGCACGATTTCGCCCGGCTGCCGGATCGAGACCAACCGATGGACCTTCGACGTGGAGGCCAGCGCCGCGCGCCTCAAGGGGTTCATGCACGTCTCCAAGGAGGACATGGCGGGCCTCTACTACAGCAACCCCAAGGGCCCCATGACCCACTGCCTCAACTCCAAGATCGCCCGCTGCGAACTGACCCTCACCGAACACGGCCGCAAGGTCGCGGAACTGGTCAGCTCCCACGGCGCGGCGCTGGAAGTCGCCACCCACGATACCGACCACGGCGTCCTGATGCGGGTGTGAGGGGACTCAGGTCCCCTCAATAAGAAACGCCCCGGGTTTCCCCGGGGCGTTTTGATTTCCGTCAACTACCGGAAGGCGCGTCTCAGACGAACGCCTTCTTGTACATCGTGACGACGGCGGCTCCGCCCAGTCCCAGGTTGTGCTGGAGGGCGAGCTTGACGTCCTTCACCTGGCGCTTGTCGGCTTCGCCGCGGAGCTGCCAGTTGAGTTCGGCGCACTGCGCGAGGCCCGTGGCGCCCAGCGGGTGGCCCTTCGAGATCAGGCCGCCCGACGGGTTCACGACGACCTTGCCGCCGTAGGTGAACGCGTCTTCGTCGATGAACTTGCCGGCCTGGCCTTCGGGGCACAGTCCCAGCGCTTCATAGGTGACCAGTTCGTTGCAGGAGAAGCAGTCGTGCAGTTCCACGACCTGGACGTTCTCCGGACCGAAGCCCGACTGCTTGTAGACGCTCTGCGCGGCCGCCTTCGTCATCTCGGAGCCCACGATCTTGATGCAGCTCTTGTCGTCGAAGGTGCTCGAGAAGTCGGTCGACATCGCCATGCCGACGATTTCCACGGCCTTCTTCTGCAGGTTGTGCTTCTTCACGAAGTCTTCGCTCGCGAGGATCGCGGCGCCGGAGCCGTCAGACGTCGGGCAGCACTGCAGCTTGGTCAGCGGTTCGTACACGGTCGGGGCGGACATGATCTGCTCGAACGTGTATTCGTCGCGGAACTGCGAGTAGGGGTTGTTCACCGAGTGCTTGTGGTTCTTGTAACCGATCTTGGCGAAGTGCTCCTTCTTGGTGCCGTACTTCTCCATGTGCTCGCGTCCGGCGTTGCCGAACATCTGCGCCGCCGGCGGGGCCGGGGCGAACTGGCGGAGCTTCATCATCGCCATCATGTGCTTGTCCATGGGGTTCGTGCGGTCTTGGAAGTTGGAGCCCAGCGAGCCCTTCTGCATCTTCTCGAAGCCCAGCGCCAGCGTGCAGTCGGCCAGGCCGCCTTCGATCAGCTGCTTCGCGAGAAACAGCGCCGTCGAGCCGGTCGAGCAGTTGTTGTTCACGTTGTACATCGGGATGCCGGTGAGGCCGAGTTCGTACACGGCGCGCTCGCCGCAGGTCGAATCGCCGTAGCAGTAGCCGATCGCCGCCTGCTGCACCTTGTCGTACGTGATGCCCGCGTCTTCGAGGGCTTTGGTGCCCGATTCCTTCGCCATCTGCGGGTAGTCGAAGTTCTGCCGGCTGCCCGGCTTCTCGAACTTCGTCATGCCCACGCCAATTACATAAACCTTGCGACCCATGATCACTCTCTCCTTGGTTTTCGGTTCCGGTGGCGCGCGAGTCCTATCATCAGGCCGGGCTGCACCCCGAAATTGACTGGCGAGTCAACTAGCTGATCCCGGTGTCAGGGGCAAACCGGGGCAAGCGGCAACGGGCCGGGAACCCCGCCCGGATTAAAGCCGGGGACCGATACCCCCCCCTCCCCCCTCTCCGGATCGGGCCAACCGTTCGCCCCGAGCATGTCGAAGGGTCGAACGGCCGTTTTGGTTCGACAGGCTCACCACGAACGGCGTTTGTTCTGTGTTTTTCCGTGTTGATGCGTGTTGTTCCGTGCAGAGGGGACATTTTGACCCTCAAGTAAGGATGGTGGGGCGGGGCCCCCCCCCGGCGGTGGCACACCACGACCGACGAAGGGGGGGGGGAAAAG
>CAZMGV010000007.1:0-112496 GCA_964565925.1 uncultured bacterium | reverse complement strand
GCACCCCGCACGGCGTTTTTTTTGTGTTTTTCCGTGTTGTTGCGTTTTGTTCCGTTCATATGGGACATTTTTACCCTCAATTAATGTTTGTACCCCTCCCCCCCCCCCTCTTTTCTGACCCCTCACCTGGTCTTTCGCGGTGCTCAAGACAGCCCTCCCCCCAATGGGGAGAGGGCAGACGCGAAGCGGCAAGTGAGGGGCGATGCACCCGCTTTTTTTAACAACCCCCTTCGTGCAGACAAGGGGTCTAAACGGCGGTGGACCTAAATGGCCCTAAACGAGCCTAAATGGACCAAGCGGCGCGAACCGGTTCTGAAGAGTTACGCGGAGTTAGGGCCTGAGATTTTACAAATTAACGTGACTTTTAATGTGACGGCGGAGCGGACCGCACTCTCAGTACTGCGCGACGTGCTTCCGGAGCTGGCCCTTTTCCTGGAACCAGTTGATCGCCTTCAGGAAGGCCACTTCGGCCGGGTTCGGTTCGGCGAGCCGGAGCACGCGGTGGTCTTCCTCGCCGGAGAGCATGTTGCCGGGCTTGTGCTTGAGATATGACTCGGTGAACCAGCTGAGTTTGGGCGGCTTCTTCGAGAGCTTGGCGCCCAGCTCACCCAGCATCGCACCCGGCGTCGTCAGGAAGAACGGCAGCTTCTTGCCCTGGTACGGACGCTTGAGCAGGAAGTCGATCATCTTGAAGATATCGTCGGTCGAGAGATACTCGGTCGAGAGGATGTATTCGTGGCCCGGCAGCCCGCGCTGGATGGCGAGCACCATCTGCTGGGCGCAGTCCTCGACGTCGATCACGCCGGTGCCGCCCGACGGATAATCTTTCAGGTCGCCCTTCACGTAGTCGATGATCGCCTGTCCCATGGGGGACGGCCTGGTGTCGCGCGGCCCCACGAGCACGGTCGGGTGGACCACCACGACGTGCATGCCGTGCTTGATCTGCTCGAAGGCGATCTCGGTGGCGCGCATCTTGGTGCGGGTAAACTCGCCGTGAAGACCGGTCGGCACCGCGATGGAGCCCACGTAGACGGCGCGCTTCACCTTGTGGAGACGGGCCGCATGAAAGGCGTTGGAGGTACCCACGACGTTCGTGATGTGGTGGACGGAGGGGTCTTCGTACCAGCGGGCGGTGGTGCCGGCGCAGTGGAAGAACCAGTCGGCGCCTTCGGCGCCCTTGCGCAGGGATTCGATCGTGTTGAGGTCGCCCTCGACGATTTCGCACAGGGTGCCCTCAAGGTTCGACCGGTCGGAGCCCGGCCGCACGAGTCCGCGCACGCGGACCCCCTGCTTGTTCAGAGCCCTGACAACCGCCGATCCCAGCAGTCCGTTCGCACCAGTCACGAAAGCCAGCATGTCTTACCGTTTCCACCTTGATTTGGCCGCCGCCCGTGGCGGGGCCGTTGAGGTCCGTTTGTTTGAACCCGAACCGCCTTTGAGGTCAAGAGGCCGCTTTCGGGGCAATTCCGGAGAGTGGCTGGCGGGTTGGAGCTGGGCGGGGCCGGGGGTGTCCTTCCTGAGCCTACCCCTTATTGCCTAGTAGCAGCTGGCGGGCCGGAACCAGGCAGGTTCGGGGTACGGCTCAGGAAGGACACCCCCGGCCCCGCCTTAAAGCCCTGAACCTGAATCCCCAAAACCCAAGCGGCCAATCCTGAAAAGAACCGCCTATTTCACTAACGTCGCCCGGAAAGCTCCAATTAGCAGCCCGCCTTGCGCTCGGTAGAACCCTTTTGCTAACTCCCGCAGGCCGCACCGGCAGGTCTGGGGTCTCAGGGACGGGAACTCAAGGACCATAACCGGGCGGAATCCCGATGGAATGGATCAGCTAACTCATGAAAAACCAGGCGCTCGAATATCACTCACAAGGCCGCAAGGGTAAGATCGAGGTCATCTCCTCCAAACCCTGCTCGACGCAGCGGGACCTCTCCCTTGCCTACACCCCCGGTGTGGCGGCGCCCTGTCTGGAGATCGAGAGAGACCCGGACCTGGCCTACGAATACACGGCCAAGGGCAACCTCGTCGCCGTGATCTCGAACGGCACCGCGGTGCTGGGCCTTGGCAACATCGGCCCGCTTGCCGGCAAGCCGGTGATGGAAGGCAAGGGCGTTCTGTTCAAAAGATTCGCCGACGTCGACGTGTTCGACATCGAGATCAACGCCCCCACCGTCGACGAGATGGTGAAGGTGATCAGCGCGCTGGAACCGACCTTCGGCGGCATCAACCTGGAAGACATCAAGGCGCCCGAATGTTTCGAGGTCGAGCGCCAGCTGATCGAGAAGCTCAATATCCCCGTATTCCACGACGACCAGCACGGCACGGCAATCATCTCGGCCGCCGGCTTCCTGAACGCGCTGGAGGTCACGGGCCGCGACATCAAGAAGACGCGGGTCGTCTTCTCGGGCGCCGGTGCGGCCGCTATCGCCACCGCCCGCCTCTACGCCTCGCTGGGCCTGCCCAAACAGAACGTGCTCCTCGTGGACACCAAAGGCGTCGTCTACAAGGGCCGCTCCGAGGGCATGAACCAGTACAAGGAAGAGTTCGCCGCCGACACCTCGGCGCGCACCCTCGAGCAGGCGATGAAGGGCGCCGACGCGTTCATCGGCGTGTCGGTGAAGGACCTCGTCACGCAGGACATGGTCCGCAGCATGGCGAAGGATCCGATCGTGTTCGCCATGGCGAACCCCGATCCCGAGATCACCTACGACTCCGCCATGGCCGCCCGCAAGGACGTCATCATGGCGACCGGTCGCTCGGACTTCCCCAACCAGGTGAACAACGTGCTCGGCTTCCCGTTCATCTTCCGCGGCGCCCTCGACGTCCGCGCGAAGACGATCAACGTGGAGATGAAGCTGGCCGCCGTGCGCGCGCTGGCGAAGCTCGCCAAGGAAGACGTGCCGGACTCGGTGCTCGCCGCCTACAACGTCAAGAAGATGTCGTTCGGCCGCGAATACCTGATCCCCAAGCCGTTCGACCCCCGCGTGCTCACCTGGGTCGCCCCGGCCGTCGCCGAAGCGGCCACCAAGAGCGGCGTGGCGCGCCTGCCGCTCACGGACGTGGAAGCCTACCGCGAACAGCTGGCCCAGCGCGTGGACCGCTCGCGCGTCATCCTGCGCCCGATCTTCAAGAAGGCGCAGGCGGAACTGCGCAAGATCGTGTTCCCCGAAGGCGACCACCCGGCGATCATCCGGGCCGCCGCCGCGCTGGTGGAGGACAAGTTCTGCCGCCCGATCCTGCTCGGACCGGAGAAGCTGATCCAGACGGCGCTCGAGCGGTACGAGGTCGATCCCTCGCTGGTCGACATCATCAACCCGATCACGAGCGAGGCGCACTCCCCCTACACGCAGGAGCTATGGAAGACCCGCATGCGCCGGGGCATGACCGAGACGGAGGCGATCCGCTGGGTCCGCCGCCGCCTGGTCTACGGCGCGCTGATGGTCCGCATGGGCGACGCCCACGGCATGGTGGCGGGCATCACCCGCAACTATCCGGAAGTGGTGGACACGGCGATCGACATCGTCGGCATCAAGGAACCGCACACGCTCACGGCCGGCGTCTACATGATGGTCCACAAGGGCCACACCATGCTGTTCTCAGACGCGCTCGTGAACATGGACCCGACCCCCGAAGAGCTGGCCGAGATCACCCAGCTGACCGTCAGCATCGCACCCATGCTCGGCATCGAGCAGCCCCGGGTCGCCATGCTGTCGTTCTCGAACTTCGGCTCGGTGAACAACGCCATGAGCCAGAAAATGCAGCGGGCAGTGGAACTGCTGCACAAGCAGTCCCCGAACCTGATCGTGGACGGCGAAATGCAGCCCGACGTGGCGCTTACCACCGAGACGCTGAACGAATATTTCCCGTTCTCGACGCTCAAGGAAGCGGCCAACATCCTGATTTTCCCGTCGCTGTCGGCGGCGAACATCGCCTACAAGCTCGTTCACAAGCTGGGGGCGGCCGATTCCATCGGGCCGCTGCTGGTGGGCCTCAACCGCCCGGTGAACTGGCTGCCGCGGCTCGCCTCGACCGAGGAGATCGTCAAGACCGCCGCGCTCACGGTGAACCAGAGCTACGACTCTGCCCCGGCCAAGAAACGCAAACAGGCATAATCCTTACGGGTTTTGCCGAGGCGGGGCGGCTCTCGGGCCGCCCCGTTCTGTTTTCAGGGGAGTTCCGGAAGGCTCCTTGACCCCTTATCCGGGACGGCTATAACCAGCCCTCTTCTTCGGGCGGTCCAGCGCGGCCGCCCCTCGCCTTGGCGGGCGATCCCCTGAGTTCCGGGCATGAAGTCCCGGTCCCTTGAGGCCCGCGCCGCCAAGCCAGTTCGGGAGGTTGCCATGTCCGGCCACAATAAATGGAGCAAGATCAAGCACAAGAAGGGCGCCGCAGACGCCAAGAAGGGCAAGATCTACACGAAGCTCATCAAGGAACTCACCATCGCCGCACGTCTGGGCGGAGGCGATCCCGACGGTAACCCCCGGCTCCGCACGGCCATCGCCGCAGCCCGCGCCGAGAACATGCCCAACGACAACGTCGACCGCGCCATCAAGAAGGGCACGGGCGAACTGGAAGGCGTGAGCTACGAAGAGTTCTCGCTCGAAGGCTACGGACCCAACGGCGTGGGCCTCATCCTCGACATCGTGACCGACAACCGCAACCGCGCGGTGGCCGAAGTCCGCTCCTCGCTGGACAAGAACAACGGCAAGATGGGCGCCTCGGGCTCGGTCTCCTATAACTTCAAGCAGATGGGCGTCTTCTCGATCGAGAAGGGCAATCTGACCGAAGACAAGATCATGGAAGCGGCGCTGGATGCGGGCCTCGAAGACCTGCAGGACGAAGGCGACGCCTACTATCTGACCTGCGCGCCGGAGAAGTTCGCCGACGTGAAGGACGCCCTCGACAAGATCGGCGCCAAGTACATCAGCGCCGAAGTGGCCAAGGTCGGACAGACGACCGTGGAACTGACGGGCAAGGACGTCGAGAAGATGGTGAAACTGCTGGACCGTCTGGAAGACATCGACGACATCCAGAAGGTGCACCACAACGCCGACATGGACGAGGCGGAGCTCGAAAAGCTCGCGGGATAATCCCCCGGACCGGTTCAAACGCAAAGACCCATGCGAAGGGCGGCCCGGCGGGTCGCCCTTCTGCTTTGGGGAGGTCTCCGGGTAATATGTTTCCATGGTTCGTCGAATCATCGGAATAGACCCCGGTTCCAACGTCACCGGCTGGGGGATCATCGACGTGGACGGGTCACGCCTGAAACACGTGGCCCACGGGCAGGTGCGCACGCACGCCAGCACGCCGCTCGAAGAGCGGCTGGTCGAGATCTTCGACGCCGTCGTCAGCGTGATCGCCGATCACAGTCCCGCCCATGCGGCAGTGGAACTGCCCTTCGTGTCGGAGAACCCCCAGACCGCCATCGTGCTGGGCCACGCCCGGGGGGTAGCGCTTCTGGCGATCTCCCAGGCGGGCATGAGCGTGACGTCGTATCCGCCGGCGACGGTGAAGCAGGCGGTCGTCGGCACCGGCCGCGCCGACAAGAACCAGATCCAGACGATGGTGAAAACCCTGCTGAACCTGCGCGAAAAGCCCCCGGCGGACGCCGCCGACGCGCTAGCGGTCGCCATCTGCCACGGCCTCAGGTGGCGGCCCTGACCTCGACATCCCATCCCGACCCGGGAACTTGACCGGAGCGGCCGGACCGGCGAACCCTACGGCCATGAAAACGGCCACGAAGAAACCGACCCCAAAAGCGAAACCGCTCCCTGAACTGAAAGCCGCCGTGAAGGCGCTCAAAAGCGCGAAACGCGTGCTGTGCACCTGCCACATGAATCCCGACGGCGACGCGCTGGGCGCGACCATCGCCTTCGCCAACGCGCTCAAAGCCAAGGGCAAGGAGGTCTACGTCTTCAACACCGATCCGGTGCCGCACAACCTCGCCTTCCTGCCCGGTAGCCAGTGGCTGAAAAACGAACTGCCGTCGTTCAAGAAGCCGTTCGACCTGTGCGTCGTGTCCGACTCGGGCTCGATTGAAAGGCCCGGCGTCCCGCTGAAGGAGTGGCGCGAGAAGGGCTACGTGAAGCAGATCCTCAACGTCGACCATCACAAGGACAACCAGCGGTTCGGCGACATCAACTACGTGGATCTCAAGGCCTCGTCGTCGGGCGAGTGCGCCTACGACATCATCGATGCGTCGCTGGGCATCAACCAGGGATCGGCCGTCTGCTGCTACACGGCGATCATCACCGACACCGGCGCATTCCGCTATTCCAACACCACGCCCAAAACCATGCGCACCGCCACCGACCTCATGGAGCGGTTCAAAATAGATCCGGCGCTCTCGGCCGAGATGATCTACATGACCTACCCCCGGGCGCGCGTGGACCTGCTCGGCGCCGTGCTGCCGTCGCTGGAGGTGCTGCCCGGCGGCAAGGTGGCGTCGCTCACCATCGAGAAGGCGACGCTCGAGAAGTTCAAGGGGTCCAAGGATTTGCTGGACGAGTTCGTGAACTACCCGCGCGGCATCGAAGGGGTGGAAGTGGCCGTGTTCTTCAAGCAGGCCGACACGAACGTCTGGCGGATTTCGCTGCGCTCCAAGCGGTACCTTGACGTCGGTACCATCTGTAACCGGTTCGGAGGAGGAGGCCACGCGCGGGCCGCCGGCTGCACCATCGAGGGGCCGCTCGAATCGGTCCGGAGCCGGATCTACGGAGAGATCGAGAAGGACTTGCAAAAGTCGGCCCCGCGTGGGAAGTGAAGGCCCCGCCGCACCGGCCGCCCCTGCGGGCACCGCCGGTGCGCAGTGTCCAGACCCGGAAAGCAGGCCCCCTCCAGTGAACGAACCCCGCCGTCAGCGTATCGAATTCCGCTCCGATCTGAGCGGAATCGTCGTGGTCAACAAGGAGGCCGGCCTGACCTCGTTCGCCGTCGTGAAGGCGCTCAAGATGATCTTCAAGGTGAAGAAGGTCGGCCATACCGGCACGCTCGACCCGTTCGCCACCGGCGTGCTGCCGGTCTGCATCAACAAGGCGACGCGCTTCGCGGGCCTCGTGACGGACTTCGACAAGGTGTACCGGGCGAAGATACGGCTGGGGGCCGAGTCCGACACCTACGACCGCACGGGTGTAGTCACCGAGCACAATCCGGCCAGATTCCCCACACCTGAAGAGTTGAACCAGGCGCTCGACGCGTTCCGCGGCAAGATCCGCCAGACGCCGCCCATCTATTCGGCCATCAAGGTGGACGGAAAGCCGCTCTACGAGCGCGCCCGCGCCGGCGAGGCGTTCGACCTCACGCAGAAGATCCGGGAAGTGACGATCTATGATCTCAAGCTGAACTCCTACGAGCCGCCGTTCGTGGACCTCACGGTGCGGGCATCCAAGGGAACCTACCTGCGGTCGATCGCCCACGATCTCGGCAAAAATCTCGGCACCGGCGGCCTGCTGGAGAGCCTTGTGCGCGAGGCGGTCGGGCCGCTCATGATCGAGAAGGCGTTTTTCCTGAAAGACCTGGAAGCCGCCGTAGGCCCGATGCCGGTCGACTCGCCTATCTCCGCCTATTCGCAGTGGATGTTTCCGTCGGACGACCTTGTCGCCGCGATCCCCGAGATCAAGGTGAACCGGGCGGACTTTCTGGAACTCTCCGACGGCCGGATCACCGACCCGGGAATCCTGCTGGGCCTCGCCCGCGAGCACAAGAACGAAGCGGTCGCCGATATCCTTCAGTCGGGCGGCGTGCTGCGCGCCACCGAGGCCACCGGCCGCGGCACCGCGATCATCGAGTGCCAGCATGCCGAAGGCCAGAAGACCGGCAACCTGCACCTCAGGCCCTTCCGCATCCTGCAAAAGGGCGAGCGGCTGTTCTGATTCTGCTGTAGCGCCGCCAGCAAAAACCCGCCGCTCCGGGGAAGGAAGCGGCGGGAAAAGGGAAAAACGTGGCCGATGAAAGTCCCGGCCCGTCGGATAAAAGCTAGATCTGGACGACTTCGAGAACTTCCGGAACCAGTTCCCGCAGGCGTGTTTCGATACCCTGCTTGAGTGTCGCGACCGACGACGGGCAGCTCGAGCACGAGCCGCGCATCTGGAGATAGACCGTGCCGGCCTCGAACTTCTGGAACACGATGTCGCCGCCGTCCTGCGCCACGGCAGGACGGACCTGCTGGTCGAGAATGTCGATAATTTTCTGGGTAATCTCGGAATCGTTACCCGCGTGATCGGATTCGGTGCGCGAGCCGGTGACGACCGGTTCGCCTGCCTCCAGATGCTGGCGGATTTCCTTGAGCATCGCCGTGTTCACGGTCATCAGCTTGTCCTGGCCCGACACGGTGACCGTGACGAACGTCGGCCCGATCATGATCGCCTTCACGCCTTCCACGCCGAACAGGCGCTTGGCGAGCGGTGAGCGGTCCGCCTTGGCGGCCTCGGTGAAGTTCTCGGCGCCGCGCTCAAGGAGCTGCTGGTTCACCGTGTATTTCAGGGTGTCGGGATTGGGAGTGAACTCGAGGCTGACATTGACCGGCATGAGGGACCTCCAGGGACTTTTCAGAGACCAAATCCGGGCCCATTACAGGGCCCTTTCGCTAGAACTAAGGTAGGTTCGGTCCGATATAAAGGAAAGGGGTCTGTCCCTACATCTAACCTTCTGTAATCACTTGGTTTTCCTTCGTACCACGCCGAGGCCGACTCCGTCGCCCACGGGGATCACCTGACCCAGGATCCGGGGATGGTTCACGAGGTAGTCGTTGAACTCGGAAAGCGCCTTCGTGGACGACCGGTAGTGGTCGCTGTCCGGCTTCTGCATGCCCGCCACGCGGCCCGACCAGAGGACATTATCCGCCACGATCAGCGCCCCCGGTTTCATGTGCGGCAGCGCCAGCTCCACGTATTCGATGTATTCCTCTTTCACCGCGTCGATGAACAGGAAGTCGATGGGGCCTTTCCAGCGGTACAGGAGTTCCAGCCCCGGCCGCAGGTGGAACTTCACCAGCGGGAATGTGCCGTCCTTCTTCAGCGTCGCGGCGGCCCGCTTCTGGCGCGCGGCATCGATGTCCGACGTATGGAGCTTCGCGCCTTTCGGGCCGAACGCTTTCAGCCCCCGCGCCATGAACATCGTGGAGTAGCCGATAGCCGTGCCCATCTCGACAATCACCTTCGGCCGGTGCGCGGAGACGAGGAACTGGAGCAGGAAGCCCAGGTCGGACGAGACAATCGGAACGTCTTCTTTGGTGCCCTCGGCAAACAGCTTCGCCGCGAGCGGATCGAGCTTCGGTCCGAGCTTCGCGAGGTAGTCCAGAACCTTCGGCTGGGTGGGTGAAAAGTCTGTAGACATAATTACTCCCGGCTGTGAACCCGCTCCAGAGGCTTCGACGGCGCTCAGCCTGAGCGGGTTCCGATACCGCTCACCCTGAGCCTGTCGAAGGGTCGAGCGGTTCCTATTTCACCTCTTTGGTGTCGACGACCTCTTCAGGGATCAGTGAAATCTCGATCCGGCGGTTGCGGCTGCGTCCGGCATTCGTCGAGTTGTCTGCAATCGGCCGGTAGTAGCTGCCGCCGGCGGCGGTGAGAATCTTCGGCGGCACGCCCTTCTCTTCCAGAAAACGTACCACCGTGACGGCACGGGCGGTCGACAGTTCCCAGTTCGTCGGGAACCGCGCCGTCAGGCGGCCGGAGATCTTCTGGTTGTCGGTGTGCCCTTCCACGAGCACGCGGCGGTCCTTCGTCTTGGCGAGAATGGAGGCGACTTTCTTCAGCACGCCCTTGCCCTTCCCGTTCAGCTCCGCCGATCCGGAATCGAACAGCACCTGGTCGAACAGGTCTATCTGGATGCGGCCCAGCGACTGCTTGATCTGGACCGACTGCTCGGCGATTTCGCCCTTCAGGTTGGTCACGAGTCCGTCGTAGGTCTCGGTCAGTTCGTTAAGTTTTTTAGAGGCCAGTTCCGCCTGTTCCTTCACCTTCGTCAGTTCCGCCTGCGACTGCTTTTCCTTCTGGGCGGCCTCTTCCTTCACCTGGACGAGCTGGGTCTCCATGGCGGCGACCTGTTCGGAACCGGACTCCTTCGCCTTGGCGATCTCGGCCTCCAGCTGCTTCACGCGGTCGGCCGACGACTTCCGCTCGTCCGCCGCTTTCGCCTCGATCTCCGCCGTCCGCTGGCGAAGCCGCTCGGTCGTCTGCTCCAAGTCGGCCTGAAGCGCCTCGGCCCGGGAGGCCAGATCGGCGGACCGGGTGCGCTCGGTTTCGAGATCGGCCGTCGCCTCAGCCAGTTTTTTCTCGTTGGCCTCGTTCTGGCTGCGGGTCTTGTCGTAGTCGGCCTTCAGAAAATCGTACTGCGACTGCGACACGCAGCCCGCCGCCGCAATGACCGCCGCCGTCATCGGCCCGGCCAGAAAAGCCCTTCGAATGAAACGCATGGAAATCCTCCAAATACAGAATCCCGGTTACCCGCCCCGCGGGGGTTTTCGTACCCGCTCGGGGCGGGGCGTTCAAGACCGTGCAACCGCCATTTACCGCCGCTATTAGCCGGTGCCGCCCGGCGGCACCCGCCGCCGGGCCTGTCCATTTGCGGCCTGCGGGCGGCCCATCTACACAGACCGGCGGATGGTCAAGATCTGCCCCCACTGCGGAAGCTACTGGTTCGGCGGCCGCTACTGCCAGAAGTGCGGTCCCGAGGCGACGCTTATCGATTCGTCATCGGTGGAGGCCGAACGGTGGAACCGCCGCCGCCGGGTGGATATCCGCACGCTCTATTTCGCCCGCAGTTCGATGCTGCTTG
Organism: uncultured bacterium; assembly: GCA_964565925.1. GTDB lineage: Bacteria > JAGRBM01 > JAGRBM01 > JAGRBM01 > JAHCIT01 > CAZMGV01. The sequence goes on along the minus strand of CAZMGV010000007.1, from coordinate 101,726 downwards.
GTGCGATGTCGATGATCGGCGGCGTCGTGATGATCCTCGTGCTCTGGGAGAACGCCGTCCGCTCGGGTGCCGGCCGCTGGGAACGGCTGCTGGTGTTCCCGGAAGTGATCGTCCCGTTCCTCATTGCCAACTATTTGATCAACTGGGTATTCAAGCGACAGCTTTTTAAGGACCAGAAAACCTACCGCCAGACCTTCAGCGGCTCTCCGGACGGCGCCGAGAGCGAGGAAGCGGCCCTCCTGCGCTCCCGCAGGGCGGCACCGGATGTGACTTCGGGCACAAAATCCGGCTCGTGATTTCATAACGTCGTTCGCCCCGGACCACTATCGCCAGCTTCATCCGGGTTACCCAAAACGTAAATGATTCTGTGCAAGGCGTCCGGCGGGGCCTAAAATCCTTGTCGCAAATCCGTCCGGTGAATAACAATCGATCTAGACGGATATGACCGAGAACGGCTCCAAACCCGGCTTCACTCTCAAAGACAAACGAAAGTCCTATCGTACTTCCGTCAAGGTGGAATCGGGGACAGGAACTGCCGGACGGCGTTTCTACCGTTCGCTCGACATCAGTGTGAGCGGCCTGTCGCTGTCGACAGAATTCCCCCCGCCGCTCGGCGAAGAGATCGTCCTCGAATTCAAGATGCCGCTGGTGCTGGAGACGATCCGCGTACCCGCCGAGGTAGTCCGGATACTTCATCCCGACCCGCCGGGCAGCCGAGTCAACAAGATCTCGCAGCCGCCGCCCCGCCCCTACGGCTTCGGCGTGAAGTTCCTTGAACTTCAGCCGGTTCAGAAACAGGTTATCCGGGAGTTCATCCAGAGCGACAAGGATGAATCCCCGGGTACCCCTTGAACGACGTTCCCAACGCAGCCGCCCGACCTGAACGGATCTTCTGGCCGTTCACGCTCCTCGTGCTGCTGAACCTCGCCAACTATATCGACCGGCAGGCGCTCTCGGCCGTGCTTCCGCTCGTCAACGCCGAATTGCATCTCACCGACGCCCAGGGCGGACAGCTGGGGAGCCTGTTCCTGGTCAGTTACATGCTGGCGGGACTGTTTCTCGGAAACCGGCTCGACTCCTGGCCGCCCTGGAAAACGCTCGGCTGGACCTGCCTCTTCTGGGCGCTCACGGCCGGGACCGGCGCGTTCGCGCCGGGTTTCGGATTTTTGGCCACGACGCGGCTGCTGCTCGGTGTGGGCGAGGCGGTCTACGTCTCGGTGGCCCCGGTGCTGGTGGCGCTGCTCTACCCCGAACACCGCCGCACCCGGATGCTGACCATTTTTTCGCTCGCCATTCCGGTGGGGTCGGCGCTCGGGTTCACCCTTGGCGGGGTGCTGGGCGGCGCCTTCGGCTGGCGCCATTCACTGATGATCACCGGTTTCGGAGCGGTGCCGCTTGGACTCTGGGCGCTCTCCATGAAGGAGCCGGTCCGCCCGCCTGCGGCCATAGAGACTCACCCGTTCATGGAATCAATCCGGCGTCTCATGAGCGACACGCGCTACCGGCTGATCGCACTGGGCGGCGCAGGAGCGACCTTCGCGCTCGGTGCATTCGCGCTGTGGCTGCCGACGGACCTCGTGAGGCGGTTCGGCTTCTCGGTCGGAAAGGCGGGGTTTGTCTCCGGTGCCGTGATCGCCGGGATGGCGCTCCTCGGCACGATGACCGGCGGTCTGTGGGCGGAGAGGGTCGAGCGCCGGGCCCCGTGGGCGATCTACTGGATCCCGGCCGGCGGGCTGTTTGCCGGAGCGATCGCCTCGCTCCCCTATTTCTACCTGCCGGACGCGGGCCCCGCGCTGGCCTCGATGGCGGTCGCCGTACTGCTGATCTTCCTGCATACGGGCCCCACCCAGAAGGCGCTGCTCGACCGGTCACCCGTGGGGCTTGCCGCCATGGGGTTCGCTTTCAACGTGTTCTTTATCCATGCCGCCGGAGACGTCTGGAGCCAGCCGCTGGCAGGCTGGCTGTCGGACCTTGCCGTAGCGAAAGGAATTTCCTCCGCCCATGCACTGAGGGACGCGCTCCAGTGGGTCGGCGTCCCGGCGCTGATTCTGGGTTCCCTGTTCTTCTACTGGGGCGGACGGATCGAGAAGAGAGAAGTCGCGAGATAAGGTCCGTGGGGAGTCTTTTCTGAGCCTACCCCTTATTGCCTCGTACAATCTCGCGGGTCTGGATAAGGAAGGTTCGGGGTACGGCTCAGAAAAGACTCCCCACGGACCCGTACCTACCCGGCCAGTCCCGACACGATCTTCCCGCGCGCGGTCTCGGCGAACTGGAGCTGATTGAGTAGCGCCCGGATACGGAGCAGCGGCTCGGGATTTTCACCCGGCGGAAGTTTTCCGGCGAGGTCGTTTACCACCACTGCCACATGCCGGAGCTGCTCGAAGAAACCATAACGACGCGCAGTGAGTTCCGCCGCCGGTGCACCGGCTTCTTCATCCACCAGCGACTGCGCCGAGTCGCGCGCCAGCGTCAGCATGGCTCTGGACGATGCCACCAGACGTCCGACGGTATTTTCCAGACCGGCCGTGCGACCGTACAGCTCTTTCAATTCCAGCGTGCTGCGCCACAGGAGTCCGCTGATCCAGCTCGCCATCAGCGCGTCCTCCCACTGGCGGAACGGCTTCACGATCTCGGTCCAACCGTTCTGCTTCGGGCCCGAGGGACCCAGGCGGGAGCTCGCGGGCAGAGTAACGTTCTCCAGTTTCAGGACCCCGTGCGGAGCGCACTCAAGGCCCGGATGCTTGGGCATTTCGCTGACAGTGAACCCGGGAGTATCGCGGGGTATAGCAAAAACGCCCAAATCCCGGCCCTCGGGTGACTCCCCGCAGACGCACATCACGAGGAACACCGTCCCCACCGGGCCGCCGGTGGTGAATACCTTGAGGCCGTTGAGTATCCATTTATCGCCGTCGCGCTTCGCGGTTGTCGTGATCTTGCCCGGATGCGAACCGATCTTCGGTTCGCTGGCGCCCATGCAGGCGAGGCCACGGCCCGCCGCTACATCCTTCAGAAGCTCCGGCGCCAGTTTCGCGAGCACCTTGAATCCCATCACGTAAGTGACCGTCAGCGTGAGTGGCACGCCGGCATCGCAGCCACCCATCGCCAGCCCCTGCAACACTGCACCAGCATGGACGAGATCGGGGAGCTTGCCGCCCGCATCAAGCAGGCCATTTTCAGCCAGTATTGCCAGCAGCTTCTGCCATTTCTCGACGGTGTCCGGTTTGTGGAGACCTACCGGAACAAGCTCCTGCCTGACGATGAACTCCGCCAAATCGTTTATCTGTACTGTGCCGCTCGCGATGAGGGTCATGCCTGTCAGCCTCTTACGCCGGGCGGTTGCCGTCAACCTTCACCCGGCCCGGTATTCCGGTTATAGGAACAGTCTGTTCAGACCGCTGGACGAAGGAGAAAACCCATGGACCCGAGATCGGTAAAAGTAGGCGACATGTTCGCGACGCTGAAAGATCATGCAAAGTCGGACGCGATCCTCGACGATCTCTACGACAAATCCTGCGTTTTCCTAGACCCGATCCAGACGGCGAACGGGCTGGAAGAGATCCGCGCCATGAACCGGCGGCTCGCCACCAAAATGGGCGACGTGACGGTCAAGCTGCTGGGGGACGCCGTCTCCGACAAGACGCTCGTCATCCGGTGGGTGATGACCTTCAAGGCGCCGTTCATGTTCCGGTCGGGGACGCTGGAGGGCGTGTCGTGGATGGAGTTCAATGACGTCGGCAAATGCATCCGGCACACCGACTACTGGGACATGGGCGGGATGATCGACCAGGTGCTGCCGATTGCGAAACCGCTGCACGACGTCGTGCGCAAACTGGCGGGCTGACCGGGGACGAACGAAACACCTAGTTCAGGAAACTGTCCAGCCGGTCCCGGTACCGCTTCGCGTCGGAGAGTCCCAGCTCGAAAGTCGCCCGGATCTTCGCCGGACTCGTGTAGTCCCACTTCTTCACCGGCACTTCGACGCTCGGCGCCAGATACAGCCGGTTCGGCGCAGGCGGCACGATATCCTCCGGCGTCGGGCGCGACAGGATCACGACGACCTTGCCACCCTGCCCTTCTTCAGAAAGCGCGCGAACCGGGACGTTGTCTACCAGACCGCCGTCCACATAGGGCTGGCCGTCGTAGCGGCGGATGTCGGTAAGCGGCGGGGTGGACGATGCCGACAGGATCCAGTCGACCACCTCGGAAGCATTCTGCGCCTCCTGGGCCGTCACGACCCGGCACCCCAGCCCCGGGAACGTCTCGTCGGGTCCGTGCACCCGGGTCAGTTTTCCGCGCTCGTAGTTCCAGACCGCCTTCAGCCAGGTCGACACCGGCGGATGATCCTTCTTCACGAACGCCAGGAATATGCGCACCGGCGCCGCCTTGCGGAGCGCCGCCCAGCCGCCTTTTTCCAGAATCCCCTGAACCGCCCGGCGGTAGATCTCGTTGTGCGGGAACGGGCGGTCTCCAAGGAAGATCTTTCCGGGATAAAAGTTTCTCGGGTTGGAGGCGGTGATGGCGGCAAACGACTCCACCGTCTCGTGTTCCAGCCCGGCGGCGGCGACAGTCGCCATGGCGGACCCAGCGGACGTGCCGGACCACTCCGCCACGGATGGCAGGGCACCTTTTAGTCCGCTGTAGAGGCCGAGCCCCCAGAACGTGCGGCAGCCGCCGCCTGCGAAAACGACTGAAATCCTGTCCTGCTTTTTCATCGGTCCCCCCGGACCCTGGTCCGTAAAACCCGCGCCCGGACTGACTTTGGCGTCATTTCCGGGCCTCACCGAGTATTGCTACTCGGCTCCGTTTCTGGTTTGGTAATGAATCGAAATCAACCGGGGGATGTCTCTCATATGCGGAAGCGTTCAATGAAATCATGGGGTCTATGGTGCGGACTCGCACTCGTCATGGCGGCCGTCGCCGGCTGCGGCGGCGACAAGATCCGGGCGGCCGGGGCCGACGACAAACAGGAGGCGAAGCTCGCCAAGGGCGATATCCTCACTTCCACCACGACCGACCCGGTCACAAAGTCGAATCTCGGCATTGTCACGGGAGTGATCGATCTGCCGCCCGAGAAACTGTGGCCGATCCTCTCCGACTACGACTCGTTCCAGAAATACATGCCCTTCATGAAGGAAACGAAGGTGGTGTCGAACCAGGACACCGTCGCCAACGTAAAGGTCTCCTGGAACAACGCGAATCTTCCGATCTCGGTACTCCCGATCTCGATCAGCTACTGGTCGCTGCTCCGCATCCGCACCTATCCGCGCACGTACTACGCGGAGTTCCAGCAGGTCGAAGGCGACATGAAGCGGGTCGAGGGAACGTTCCTGCTCGAGCCGTTCCCCAAGGCCGGCGGCAAGCAGTCGCGCATCGTCATCAGCATGATCTTCCAGATCGGCGACATCCTCGATCTGGGCGCGCGCGGCTTCATGGAGCAGCTTCTGCCGTCGTTCATCAGCAACATGCGCAACTACGTGAAGACCGTCGATCCGGATCTCGCCGAAACGAAACCGTGGGCGATGGTTCCGAAGGTGAACCTGCAGGAGAATCTCGACAAGCTCCCCAACGACATGCAGGACCTGATGCGTTGACGGCGAAAAACTGTTCCGGCAAAAAAATCGCACGTCCTAGAAAAAAGTAGTGGCAAACGTCAACCTGAAACGGTATTATTAAGTCATTCAGTTGAGGGCTAAAGGACTGGACAGGAACATTTGCGCTTTCAAAAGCGTAGAACCTGCCATCAAAGGAATTCACAATGCCCGTAGCAAAGAAGAAGCCCGCGAAGAAAGCCAAGAAGGCCCCGAAGAAGAAGGCCGCCAAGAAGGGCAAGAAGAAGTAATTCTTCGCGTCTCGACCGGGTGACCGGCTCCGCCCAACCTCCAAAGGGTAAGCGGACGGTCACCCGATCTATTTTCAGCTCACGGAGCCCGCCCAGGGCCGGGTCCCCCGTTCTTCGGACCTTACTTCTTCGGGTCGGGCTGGATCGCCGGCGCGTTCTCGGGCGGCGGCTCCTTGTGAACCACCGGTTCGGGCGCCACCACGGCGGCGACTTCCGAGATCAGCCGCTCGGACGGATACTCCCCCACAAATTTCTGCACCACTCGTCCTTCACGGTCCAGCAGGAACGCCGTCGGCAGTCCGCGCGACTTGCCGAACCTGTTGATCAGGTCGTCCGATCCGAGCACCACGCGGTATTTGATCCCGTTGGTCTGGACAAACTTGCCGATCGTCTCGAGGGTTTCGTCGTCGACAGAAACGCCGAGCACCGTAAACCCCCGGCTGCCGTACCGGTCCTGGAGAATATTGAGTGTGGGAATCGCCTCGACGCAGGGGCCGCACCACGAGGCCCAGAAATCCAGGAACACGTAGTTACCCTTGAGCGACGAGAGCGTGAACTTGCCGCCCTTCACGTCGGGGAGCGTGAAGTCGCGAGTGCTGTAGCCGGGTTCGCCCGCGTCGGCCGCTGCGGCCGCCACCTGGCCGGTAGCCGGAAGCGGGTTCACGAGGTCGGCCGGGTTGCCGGAATCCTTCTTCTGGCACGAGGGGGCTGCAACGGCGAACATCAGGGCGAAGACGAACTCTTTCATGGTGCGGGGTTCCTACTCCCCCGGAGCGCCTCGCTCAAGGGGTCCTTGACCCTTCAGGCGGGGCGGGGATAGCGTCCCCCGGCTGCGGACGGACCGGAAGCTCCCGGCTACGGACCGAGACGATTAACCTACGGTAATAATTCAGGATTTTATCCGCCGGGAACCCCATTCATGGAACAGGACAACGACCAGATTCGCGAACGGCGCCGCAAGCTCGACAGCCTGCGCCAGGGCTCCGCTCCGGCCTACCGGAACGACTTCAAACCCGCCCACCAGGCGAAGGATCTGCAGGAACAGTACAAAGATACCTCCAGCGAGGAGTTCACGGCGAAAACCGTCCGCGTCTCGGTGGCCGGCCGCATCCGCGCGATCCGTCTGTTCGGCAAGGGCGGTTTCTTCCAGCTCGCCGACACGTCGGGCAAGATCCAGCTCTACGCCGATCTCTCGAAGCTTGGTGAAGAGGGCTTTGCCCGCGCCCGCAATCTGGACATCGGAGATCTCGTGGGCGCAAGCGGAGAACTTTTTCGCAGCAAGACCGGCGAACTGACGATCAAGATGGATGAAGTCCATCTGATGACGAAATGCCTGCACCCGCTACCCGACAAGTGGCACGGCCTGCAGGACGTGGAAGTCCGCTACCGCCAGCGGTATCTGGACCTGATCGTCAACGACGAGGTGCGCGAGGTCTTCCGCAAGCGCTCCCGGATCGTCACCGACGTCCGGAACTACTTCACGAACCGAGGTTATCTCGAAGTCGAGACCCCGATGATGCACACGCTCGTCACGGGCGCTAAGGCACGGCCTTTCGAGACGCACCACAACACGCTCGACATGGATCTGGTGCTGCGGATCGCGCCCGAGCTGCATTTAAAGCGGCTCGTGGTGGGCGGCTACGACCGCGTGTTCGAGATCAACCGTAACTTCCGCAACGAAGGCATCAGCACGCAGCACAATCCCGAGTTCACGATGCTCGAGTTCTACGAGGCGTGGGCCACCTACGAAGACCTGATCAACATCTCCGAGGAACTGATCACAGGCCTCGTGGAAAAACTCCACGGCGGCACGAAGCTCACCTACCAGGGCACTGAGGTGGACTTTAAGCGCCCCTGGAAGCGGATCGGCATGGAACCGGCCGTGAAGGAGATCACCGGCAAGGGGCTGAAAGAGCTGGCCTCGATCTCCGAGCACGACTTCGTGTCGATGCTGGAGAGCGAGCGGCTCAAAGTGAAGCCGGACGAAAAACCGGGCGACGTCCGCGCCCACATGCGCAAGATCGCGGCGGAAAGTTTCAACCGGACCCCCGAAGACCGTCTCACGGCCGTATTCGAGGAGATCGTCGAACCGACGCTCATCCAGCCGACGTTCGTCACCGAATACCCGACGGTCATCTCGCCGCTGTCGCGCCGCAACGACAAGCGGCCCGAGATCACCGACCGGTTCGAGCTGTTCATTACCGGCCGCGAGATCGCCAACGGCTTCAGCGAGCTGAACGACGCCGACGACCAGCGCGAACGGTTCGAGGCGCAGCTCAAGTCGAAGGAAGGCGGCGACGAAGAGGCGATGGACTACGACGCCGACTACATCCGCGCGCTCGAGTACGGCCTGCCGCCCACCGCCGGCGAAGGCATCGGCATCGACCGGCTGGTCATGCTGCTCACCGACCAGCCCTCCATCCGGGACGTGATCCTGTTCCCGCTCCTGAGGTCGCAGGAGAGCAAATGAGCTGGAACTGGTGGGTTGCCCGCCGCTACCTGCTCGGGCGCTCGCGCGCCGCATTCTCGTTCCAGACGTCCGTGGGTATCCTGTCCGTGGCGCTCGGCGTCGCGGCTCTGCTGATCGTCCAGGCGGTCATGGCCGGGTTCATGAAGAACCTGCGTGACCTGATGCTGGGCGCCCGCCCCCATGTGCTGGTCTCCTACGAATCCTCCTTCAGCCGCCTCCAGCTACCGCACTGGGAGGAAATCCAGCAGAAGGTGGAGAGTGTGCCCGGGGTCGTCGCCACCTCCCCGTTTTTCCAGCGGGACGCCATGATCACCAACGGCGACGAAGTGGCCGGTATCCAGCTCTTCGGCGTGGTCCCCAAGGACGTGCTCCGGGCCGCGATTTTCGGCGACAAGATGCGCGACGGTACGTTCATGAACCTGAACGGCCCCGCCGCCGAGCATGTCTCCGAGGCCGCGAAATTCGCCATCGAGAAGCGCAAGGAGCTGCCCGGCATCGTACTGGGCAGCGTGCTGGCGGAGAACCTGTTCGTCAGCACCGGGGACGAGGTGACGATCATCTGTCCCCTCTGCGGCATCGGACCGACCGGGCCCACCGCCCGGCCCAAAAAATTCGTCGTCGTCGGCATCTTCAAGCTCGGCTTTGTGGAGTTCGACTCGACCCTCGCTTTTAGCGACCTCGCCACCGCGCAGGATTTCTTCGACCCCGGCCTCGCACCCGAGGACCGCTACGTCACCGGCATCCAGGTTCGCGTGGACAACGTCGATAATGCGCGCGCCATCAGCGGCGACATCATGCGCCGGGCGCTCACGGAGTGGGATCAGCCGCGCATCCGCGCACGGAGCTGGGAAGAGTCGTTCGGCGACCTGTTCAAGGCGCTGGCGCTGGAAAAGCTCGGCCTTTTTATCGTCGTGCTGATCATTGTAATCGTGGCCAGCTTCAACATCGCGGGCTCGATGGTCGTGCTGGTGCGCGAGAAGATCCACGACATCGCTATACTCAAGGCGATGGGCGCCAGTAACGGCGCCGTGCAGCGGGTGTTTCTCTACACCGGGGCGTTTATCGGTCTGGTCGGAACCCTGTCGGGACTGGTGCTGGGGCTTGGCCTCTGCTGGGTGGAGTCCACGTTCCATCTCATCCCGATCGATCCGGCCGTCTACCAGATGGACCACCTGCCGCTGCTCGTGCGGATCGAAGACGTGATCTGGGTGGTGCTTGCGCCCGTTTGCGTCACGACCATGGCCGCCTTCTTCCCGTCGCTGCAGGCCGGCAGGCTCACGCCGGCGGAGGCTCTGCGCAATGAGTGAGCCGGTTATTCTGGCCAAAGGGCTGACCAAGCATTTCGATCTGGACGGCGGCCGGGTCGATGTGCTGAGGGCGATCGACCTGGAAGTGAAGCCGGGCGAGCGTCTGGGCGTGGTCGGGGTCTCGGGTGTCGGCAAGACGACCCTGCTGCACGTGCTGGGGACGCTGGAGCGGCCGTCGGACGGGACGCTCCGGGTGGACGGTACCGACGTCAGGGCGCTGGATGAGACGTCGCTGCCCGCGTTCCGGGCGGCGAATCTGGGTTTCGTGTTCCAGTTCCACCACCTGCTGCCGGAGTTCACCGCCCTTGAAAACGTGATGATGCCGGGGCTGATCGCGAAGCGCCCGAAGGATTTCGTGGAACGCGAGGCGAAGGCGCTGCTGGACCGGCTGGGCCTGGGCGGCCGCCACGCGCACCGCCCAAAGGAACTCTCCGGCGGCGAGCAGCAGCGGGTGGCGATAGCCCGGGCGATACTGCTCAAGCCCCGGATCGTCTTTGCCGACGAGCCGACAGGCAATCTCGACACCCACACGGCGGAAGAGATCCATCACCTGCTTGTAAAGCTGAACGAGGAAGACGGCACGACCTTCATTATCGTGACCCACTCCCCCGCGCTGGCGCACCTGATGACCCGCCGGATCACCCTCGTGGACGGCCAGATTGCGGAGGCGGGTGTTTGAACCGCCACCTCCGGACCCGGCTCTTCTGTCTCCTGCTGGCCGTGCTGACCCCGGCGCTGGCTGAGGTTCGCCCTGCGGCTGCCCAGCAGCCGGCCGCACCGCCGCCCCCGCAACAATCCGGTATCCAGACGGCAAAAGACCTGCCGCCCGCAGGCCAGATGATCACGGATATCCACGTCCGGGGGCAGATCCGTGTGGACCCGGAGATGATCCGCGGACGCACGCGAACCAAGCCCGGCTCCAAACTCGACCGCCGGATACTGGCCGATGACCTGCGCGCCCTCTGGAAACTGGGCTGGTTTGACGACATCCGGGTCGAATGGGAAGCGGCGCCGGACGGCATCCGGCTGATCTACGTCGTCAAGGAACGCCCCACCATCAGCGAGATCAAGTTCGAGGGCAACGACGCCGTCGACAAGGACAAGCTGAAGGAGGACCTCCAGTTCAAAGTAAATTCGGTCTATTCGCCGACCCTGGTCGACAAATCGGTCGAGAAGATGCGACGGCGCTACGAGCAGGAGGGGCACTTCCTGGCCGGTATCCGGGCGGAGACCGAGCCGGCCTCGGGCCAGAACACCGTGAAGGTGGTCTTCCATATCGAGGAAGGCGACAAGATCCGGATTCGCCGCATCCGCTTCATCGGCAACCAGGCGTTCACCGAAAGCGAACTCCAGAAGCAGATGAAGACCAAGGAACAGGGGGCATTCTCCTGGTTCAGCGACAACGGAAACTTCGTCCGCGAGATGCTGCTCTACGATTCCCTGCAGCTGAAGAACTTCTATCTCGACAACGGATATGTGGACGTGAAGATCACCGATCCGGTGGTGGAACTCACCCCCAGCCGGGACGCCCTGTTCGTCACCTTCACGATCACCGAAGGAAAGCAGTACCACATCCAGTCGGTGAAACTCTCGGGCGACATGGTCGAGCCCGAGGACCAGCTGATGGCGCGGCTCGTGGCCAAGCCGGGCGACGTGTTCTCGCGGTCCAAGATCCTCGAGGACCAGAACACGATCGAGCGGGTATATGGCGACCAGTCCTACGCCTTCACGAACGTCACGCTGATTCCCCGCCCGTCGGCCGTCGATACCGACAAGCCGCAGATCGACCTCGAGATCAACATCGACAAGGGCCCGTCGGTATCCGTGCGGCGGGTGCATATCAGCGGCAACAGCCGCACGCGGGATAACGTCATCCGGCGCGAGGTGCGCCTCGCCGAAGGCGACAAATACAATACGACTGCGCTCGAAAGGTCGCAGCAGAAGATCCGCCAGCTAGGCTTCTTCGACGAGGTGGAGTTCTCCAAGGAACGCGTACCCGGAGCCCCGGACCAGATCGACATCCGGTTCACGGTCACGGAGCGGTCCACCGGCTCGCTGAATGTGGGCGGCGGCTATTCGTCGCTGGACGGCCTCTTTGTCTTCTCGCAGATCCAGCAGCAGAATTTGTTCGGCCGCGGGCAGTCGCTCGCGTTCGCCGGCCAGTTCGGCAAACGCAGCCGGTCGATCTCGATCCAGTACCGCGATCCGCGCTTTAACGACAGCTACTGGGGCTATTCGCTCACGGGCGACGCCACCCTGCGCAAGTTCGTGGACTTCGAGAGCCTTCGCGTGGGCGGCAGCGTGGGCGTCTCGTACGACTTCACCAGCATCAGCCCATTCTTCGACGGTTTCTCGGCCACGGTCGGGTTCTTCGGCTTCCGCACGCGGCTGAAGGGGCTCTCGCCCCAGCTGGTCGCCCTGGGCGATCGTGTCCGCAGCGACACAGTGAAGACCGGCTTCGACTTCTCCATGATCCTCAACCGGCTGGATGACAATATCGACCCCACCACCGGCACGCGCCATGTGGTCAGCATGCGGTCGGCGGTCAACGTGTTTTCCGTCGATCCGACCGTGGTGTCTCACTTCAACTCGTTCGACGCCCAGGGGACCTATTTCCACAAGCTGTTCTGGGGCGTCGTCGGCGTCGCCAAGTGGCAGGCGATGTTCCTGCAGAGACGGGAACCGTTCTACCTGCTGGTGGAAGAGCGCTACTTCGGCGGCGGCATCGACAATCTGCGCGGTTACGACCCGTTCTCGGTGAGCCCGTTCGACATCGGCCAGAACGGGCAGCCGGTGCGTATCGGCGGCAACAAGGCGGGGTATGTGTCGGGCGAGCTGGTGTTCCCGCTCTACAAGCCGGCGCGTCTCAAAGGCGTCGTCTTTATGGACGCCGGCAACGTCTACAACGACAAGCAGACGATCTTCTCAAGCCCGTGGCTCGTGGACTGGGGTGCAGGTATCCGGTGGTTCTCGCCTGTGGGGCCGATCCGCCTGGAGCTGGGCTTCCCGCTCGTGAAGCCGCGCTCGGTCGTGGCCGACGGCAGCCACTTCACGTCCCCCGTCTTCAACTTCACCATCGGCCAGCTGTTCTAGACCGAGCGGCGCCGGCCGCCCCAAACACAAAACCCGGCCCCCTTCACGGGGAACCGGGTCCGGTGTTTCAGTGATGCTTCAGTATTTTACTGGGGCATGACGGTCTGGAGCTGCATGAGCAGGCTCATGTCGCCCGTGACGACCATCTGGCCGCTCATGAACAGCTGCTGCGGGGGCGTCTCGCCGGTCTGCATCGACTTCCAGCTCTCGAACGACATCTGGATCGTCGCCGAGGCGTCGGGCTTGTCGCCGGCGGCCACCTTGAAGGTGCCGTCGCCCGGGAAAATCATCGCCCACTTGCCGCCGCCGTCTCCGGTGATGTCCCACAGGAGCGAGCCGTTCACCGAAGCGAGGGATTCCTTCACTTCGGCGCCGCGCTTCTCGAACATGAACGGCATGATGACTTCGTAGGCCTGCTTGGGGCTGGCATTGCGGGTGATCGCCTGCAGCGCCTTGTTGTCTTTGGAATCGATCTTGGAGAGCTCCGCCTTCACCTGGTCGTTGCTCATTTCTGGGGTAATGGCCATGGGGTACATTCCTTCCTTATTCAGGTATTTTTGAGGACTTGGACTTCTATAACTCCCGCGCCCCCTATTGCAAAGGGCCGCGAACAGTACGTTTTTATTTCGCCACACCCAGTTCCGCACGGGCGGCCGTGAGGTAGTTGATGTGGGTCGTGCCGGCGCCGAGCTCGAGGAGCTTGGAGTCACGGGCGAGTTTCTCGATGTGGTACTCTTCCATGTAGCCGTAGCCGCCGTGCAGCTGGATGGACTTCAGCGCCACGTCCACGCACATCTGCGAGCAGTAGGCCTTGGAAGCGTTAATGAATGCCACGTCGCGGATGCCTTTCTTCTGCATCCACGCGGTCCGGTAGACCATGTTCTCGACGTTCTTCATCTTCACGTACATGTCGGCGATATCGAGCTGCACGGCCTGGAATTCGGCCACCGGGCGCCCGAACTGCTTGCGCTCGGTCACGTACTTGACCGACCGTTCGTAGCACTCCTCGATAATGCCCAGCGCCATGGCCGGGATGCCGGAACGCTCGTTACCGAGCGACTCCTTCGTGTCGGAGCGGCCTTCCATCGTCTTTTCCTTGCCGCCGACCAGATTCGCCTTGGGCACCCGGACGTTGTCGAAGAACAGTTCGCCCGTGGGGCTGTCGCGCATACCCATCTTCTTGAACGGCTTGCCCTGGGTGAAGCCCGGCATGCCTTTCTCGAGGATGAACGTGTTCACCGGCATCTCGGGCCGGGCCTGGCCGCGGTCGAGCTTGGCGTACACCACGAACACATCGGCCACCGGGCCGTTGGTGATAAAGGTCTTGCCGCCGTTCAGCACGTAGTAGTCGCCGTCGGGCTTGGCGGTCGTCGTCATGGAGCCGAAGGCGTCGGAGCCCGCGCCCGGCTCGGTGAGGCACCAGGAGCCGACCTTTTCCATGGTCGCCAGCGGGATACCGTATTTCTCGATCTGGTCGGCCGTGCCCTTGGAGATGATCGCTCCGCCGGCGAGGCCCATCGACACGCCCCAGCTCATGGCGAAACCCGGCGAGCAGCGGGACAGTTCCTTGACGACCACGGCCATCAGCATCGGGTCACCGCCGCCGTCGCCCATCAGGTCCGTTATAGCGGCATTGGGGGCGTCACTCTTTTCGGTGCTGGCTTCCGATTCGCGGAGCTTTTTCACGCGCTTCTGCAGCGACATTTTCGCCATGGCGTCCAGGCCGAACTGCTTCATCATGTTCCGCATCAGGTCGTAGGGGAGCATTTCGCCCTCCTCGAGCTTGGGAAGCACCGGATACAGGTTCTTCTGGCACCACTGCCGGACCATCGTCTGGGTCATCTTCTGCATGTCGTTCAGTTCAAACATCGAGAAGCTCCTTGCAAAGCGTGGAGCGCGCGGCGCTCCGGTTGTGACGGTCGGTGACTTGCGCCGGAACCCCTCCGGCCCCGGCCCTGAGCGGGCGCGGGACGTCCCCGATCCATCCGGCATCCGGTGTGCCATAGACTGACTGACGAGTCAATCATTGTTAAAGCCTTGACGGCCAGCGGGTTTCAGGCTCCGATGGGGCCTGCCGGAAACGGCCGTTCCGGGGGGAACCGAACTATGGCGAACGCTATTCAATCCAATCTGAAATTTCTGAACATTGTCGTGCGCGGCGCACACATGATGCTCTTCACGCTGAAAGACGGCTCGAAGCAGTCGGCCGCCCGCATGGTCGAGGAAACCGCCGAAAAGGCCCCCAACCGGGTCTGTCTTAAATACGAAGACAGAATATGGACCTACAAGGAGTTCAATGAGGCCTGTAACCGGGTGGCCGACTCGTTCCGCGCCCAGGGTGCGAAAAAGGGCGACGTCGTCGCCCTCCTCATGGACAACCGGCCCGAATACCTTTTTACGATGGTGGGCCTGAACAAGCTTGGTGTCGTCACCTCGCTGGTGAACACCCATGTTTCGGGTGTCCAGCTTGTCCACGCGATCAAGATCTGCGCTCCGCGCTGGGTGCTGGTGGGCAACGAGCACCTAGAGAACCTGAAAGAGGTCGAAAAGGACCTGCCGAACGGCCTCACCATGAAAGATGTGCTGGTGTGGACCGACAATCCGAAGGTGAATATCCCCTCCGCGGCGCGGCTCTATAATTCCCTCTTCCAGGACGCGGCCGCCAAGAACCCCGGTACGACGATGGACCAGACCGTCGGCGACCCGATGATCTACATGTACACGTCGGGGACCACGGGACTTCCCAAGGCGGCGCTCATCAAGAACCAGCGGTTCATGCGGGCGTCGATCAGCTTCGGCCGGTTCCTCTCGAAACTCCAGCCCACGGACGTCACTTATCTGGCGCTGCCGCTCTACCACGCGACCGGTGCCGTGGCCGCCTGGGGATCGGTGCTCGCCACCGGCTCCGCGCTGGCGCTGCGGCGCAAGTTCTCGGCGACCCAGTTCTGGGACGACGTCGTCAAGTACGACGCCACCTCGTTCAACTATATCGGCGAAGTCTGCCGCTACCTGCTGCACACGCCGGTGCATCCGCTCGAACGCAAGCACAAGCTGCGCCTGATGATCGGCGCCGGCATGCGCAAGGACGTCTGGATACCGTTCGTCGAGCGGTTCGGCGTAAAGGAAGTGATCGAGTTCTATGCCGCCACCGAGGGCAACGTGGCGATCGTAAACGTGGACGGCGAACCGGGCATGCTCGGACGGCTGGGACCGGGTCAGGAAGTCGTCCGGATCGATGCCGAAACCGAAGAGGTGATGAAGGACTCTATCGGACGCTGCGTCCGCGCCAAACCCGGCGAACAGGGAATCCTGCTCGGCCAGATGAACAACCTGAACAAGTTCGACGGCTACCTGGACAAGTCGAAGACCGAAGAGAAGATCTTCCGCAACGCCTTCGGCGACGGGAAGGACTACTTCAACACCGGCGACCTGGTGAACATGCACAAGGGGAAGAAAGTGTCGTTCGCCGACCGGCTGGGAGATACTTACCGCTGGAAGGGCGAGAACGTTTCGACGAACGAAGTGTCCATCGTTCTCAACCAGTGTCCCGGCGTCATCGAAACGAATGTCTACGGCGTCGAGGTGCCGGGCGCCGAAGGCCGCGCCGGTATGGCGGCCGTCGTCGTGAACGAGAAATTCGATCTCGGCCAGTTCTCGAAACACGCCCTGGAAGGGCTTCCCCGCTATGCTTTGCCCTATTTCATCCGGCTGCAGAAACAGCTCGAGCTCACCGGATCGTTCAAATACGTCAAGACCCACCTGAAGAAGGAAGGGTTCGATCCGGCAAAAGTGAACGAGCCTGTATACTTCCTGGATACAGTGGCGAAAGAATACGTGAAGGTGACGCCCGACCTGTTCGAAAAGATCAACCGGGGCGAAGTGACGGTCTAGTTCAGCGTCACCGTGCTCTTCACTTTCGGGCGCTTCTGGTAGCTCGCGTAAAAGCCGCTGCCGCCGCCTTCGGGGAACCGGGGCGCCAGAAGCACCTGTGCGCCGAAGGAGTACCACTGGGCTTTGAGATCTTCCCAGTGATTGAGTTCGAATCCGTTGCAGGGGCTGCAGCCTGGAACTTCCTCGGGAGCGTCTGGATAGCTTTTGTTGTCGATGTAGTAGGCGGTGGGTGAGAGCTTGAGCGCCTTGTCGTAGTTTACGAAAACCACTTCAGTGAGCCCCTGTCCGGTCATCAGGAACCACGGTTCCGAGCCCATATCGACCGGCGTGGGACCTTCGGTGGAGTTGCCCTCGATCGCCAGTCCCTGCGGTTCCGTCTTGGTGACGAGCCGCATTCCGCGCATGTCATTGAAATCCATCACGAACTGGACGTCCAGCGACGACAGGAACAGCGCCGCCTGGCCGGGAAGCCTGAACCGGACCTGCGCATCCCACATCCGCTCATAGTGGATGAACTCCACGACAGCGTTGATCTTGAATCCCGGCACCGGCGTCACCGAGATAGGCAGGTCGCGGATAATCCGGATCGGACCGGCTCTCACGCCCCTGAGTTCCGAGACGATATCCTCCTCGTTCACCCGGATCGTCAGCAGATTGCCGATCGACCGGGCCTTCATCCGGACTTTCAGACGGTCCAGCTGGTCGCCCGAGGCGCCCCGTACATCCTTGAATACCAGACGGTCGAAAATATGCGGATGCTTGAGGGAATACCCCCAGCTGTAGGCCGGCGTCGTGACCGTGTCGGTGGCGCGGTCGTAGCGCAGACTTCCGCCCGTCGTCACCGCCGATTGGGCACCAGCCAGCGCATAGACTTTCCGCGCCGGGGTACCCGTGAAGGCGATCTCCATCACCTTGCCCTGGGCCCGCGCCAGCTGCTCCGCCGTGCAGGAATCCCCGAGATCCCGCATCATGAACACGATCTGGTCGTTATCGTCGATGATACCGGGGGTATCGTCCTTGACCGGTTCGCCCTTGAAAACGTTCGGGACGACCCTGCCCTCGGAGGTATATTCATCGACCTGAAAAAGGATCGGGCGGATTTTGCCGTCGCTGCACGAGAAGAAGGACAGCTCCGCGGCACTCTTGCCGACCAGCTCGGGGACTTCGGAACCCAGTATGACGACCGGAAATACCTGCTCCGCATCCGCCCCTGCCCGCAGCACTGCGGGAACGGCGAATATGCCGCATAGAACCATGACTGTCGCGAGAACGTTTCGCATGACTGACCTGCCTGAAGTTTAGCGGCTTCAGGACAGGGTTGTCAGAAATTGTTCAGGGAATTCAGCAGGATTTAATGGCGTGAGTTGCTCGATTTAGAAACAGTCGCTGCAAAATGAATCTGTCCTTCAGGCAGTCGTCTGCTTGTCCGCTTTCCAGACTTTCCTGCCGGTCGCCTTTTCATAAATCCAGACGAACGGCTTTGCGACGATAAAAACCGGTCCCATGATGAGGTGCAGCGGGTTCCTGAAGAACGCCGGCTGGTTACCCTCGATCCCGTGGCCGATGAACTGGAAAATCCAGCCGATCACGAAATAGATGACGAGCGTCTTCCAGTCGAAGTAGCCGCGGGCGAGCCACGTATAAACCGGCCAGAACAGGCTGAACACGATCATCGGGATGCCGATGTAGTGGGTCGCCTGGTTCCAGGGATGCTGGTGCTTGAGGCGGTAGACTTCCAGATAGTTGAGCCCGCCCCGGTCGATCATTTGATCCACTTCCTCGTGCGAATATTTCGGCGTGAACGGCATAACGGTCAGCTCCCCTTGGCCGCTTTCTGGGTCCGGGTGAACACCCGGAACATTTCCGTGTCCAGTTTTTCAAAATGGTCATAGAGCCGCTTTCGGGCCAGCTCCGGGTCTTTTTTCGCGATGGCATCGAGCACCCGGTCGCGGGAATCGCCGGTCCAGCCGGGGAGTTTCCAGAGCCGGCCACCGCGGCGGACCATCTCCCGGTAGGCGGGGGCGAACGAGTTATAGGTCCACTGGAAAGTGATACTGCGGGTCATCCGGATCAGGGCGGCGTAGAAGGTGTATTCGAGTTCCTGCTCTTCCACCGATCCCTGAATCTCCCGGACGTTTTCCGAAATGAACCTCAGTTCTTCAACATCGGCGGCCGTTGCCGTTTCGGCGGATGCAGCAGCCGCTTCGGACAGAAGCATCTGGCGGAATCGCATGGCATGGCGGAGCGGACGGATAAAATCAGGTGTGGGCTGCGAATACATGACCAGATAAGGCAGGAGTTCGAGCCGCCCCTCGCTGGCGATGTCGGCGATCTCCATCGGAGCGCCCTGCCGGATATGCACGAGCCCCACGGCTTCCAGAATACGGAGCGCCTCGCGCAGGGTGTTCCGGTTGGTGCCGAACTTGAGCGCCAGTTCCCGCTCGGGCGGCAACTTATCACCCGGTTTCAGTTCGCCGGTCAGGATCTGCCGCCTGAGCTGGTCGGCGATCTCGTCGGAGACGTTGGTCCGCTGAATGGGAGCGACACGCATGGTTCGGCTGGCCCGCCTGTGAACGATTCCGCCGGTCCGGTCGCCCGGTCCAACTGGTTAAACCAGTTAACCAGATAGATCCAATCGTGTCAAGCCCAGCCGGCGGGCGTTCCTCCAAGGGGCGAGGGAGTCCTTTCCGGTGCAGCCCCAGGTTCGCCTCCGCTAAAGCGGCAGAGCAGTTTCAGTTGCAAGGGGGCCACACCGGAAAGGACACCCCCGCCCCTTAACCACGATTAACCTCTATCTGGTCTGCTTTTGGGGGATGCCGCACTGTCTTGAGAAACCCGCCCGGCGTGATATGAAATGAACCATGACCTTCCGACCGATTCGCACAGCCGTCTCTTTATTCACCGTGCTCGCCATCGCCACCCTTTCCGGATGTGGCCTCCTGGGTCTGTTCTTTCAGCCGGAACCCGAGGCGGACTATTCGCAGGAGGGCGTAACCCTGATGGACGCCGCCAACACGGTGAGCGGCCTGAAAGCGGGAGACATCTGCCAGATGGATGCCGAAAAGGCACCGCCGCCGCCCATGTCGCTGATGTCCGACACCATCCGGACGCTAGCCCAGAAGGAGAAACGGTCGGTCGTCAACGTATACGTACAGACCGCCACGCCGGTTCGCGCGCAGATTCTGATAATCCCGGTGCCGGGGATTCCGGCGATCCCGATCCCCGGCAAGGCGCTGGGCAGCGGCGTCATCTGCTCGAAAAACGGCTTCATGCTGACGAACGCCCATGTGGTAAGCCGTGCCGACAAGCTCTCTGCCAAGACCGAAGACGGCAAGCTCCACGAACTGGAGATCGTCGCCGTGGACCGCAAGCACGATCTGGCGCTGCTCCGTGTAACACCTGCGGGTGATTTTCCAGCCGCCACGTTCGCCGACGCCGCCCGGCTCGCTGAAGGCGACTGGGTGGTGGCTATCGGAAACCCGCTGGGGCTTTCCCATTCGGTTTCGCACGGCATCGTCTCGCAGAGGAGCCGCACGATGGCGGATCTCCAGATGGGGCGGGCGACCTCCGAGACTGACGACGACGGCATCTATTTTCTCCAGAGCGATACACCGATCAATCCGGGTAATTCAGGCGGCCCCCTGTTCGACATCACCGGCAAGGTGGTGGGCATCAATACGGCCATCGCCCGCAACGCCCAGGGGATCAGTTTCACCATTCCGACCGAACGGGTCCGCATGTTCCTGGACCAGGTGGGGGAACTGGCGACGCGCCGGTATCCGCCGGTCAGAGGCAAATAAACGATGGGTCCCCGTGCCGCCGTACCGCGTGAGCTGATACTGCGGCTGGTCTCAGGCCCGGATCAGGGGCGCGTGATCGAACTGCACCGGGGCGAGTGCGTAGTGATCGGCCGTGAATACACAGCCGAATCCACAATCGAGGTCACCGCCGTCAAGGCCATGCGCCCCACCGGCCGCATGGCGCTCCCCAAGGACATGGTCGACCGGGCGGAAAACCTGCTGGCCCACCGGGAGCGGGACCCCGGCACCACGGCGCCGCAGTTTCCGCCGTCACTGGACGCCTACCGCCGCCGCGACGATATCCGGGTAGCGGACCAGACGGTTTCCAGGCTTCATGCGCTCATCTATCTGGACGAAAAGGGCGGCGGAGTGATTGATCTCGGTTCCACGAACGGGACCGAAGTAAACGGAAAGAACGCAGCCCACGGCACCGTCCACAATGGCGACAAGGTCCGCCTGGGTGACCTCGAGATTGCCGTCGAGGGTCTCTGAAAGTCATCGGTCCGGCAGCATGCCGGGACGCTTATTACCGCTTTCAGTGACCGCGTTCAGTGGGAGTCGAGCCACCGTTCAAAATCGAGAATATCGGTAACCACGTCGGTATTGCGGTAGCCGTTCCGGTAACCCATCGCCCCTGCTCCGCCCAGGACAATCTTCACGTCGCGGGAGACGCCGTCGGCCATTGCAGCCAGTTCGCCCGACAGGTCATTTTGCCTGCAACCGGAGATGGAAATGAACAGATAGCGGGCGGCGCTCGCAGCAACTGCACCGGTTACATCGGCGGCTGGCAGGCTCGTGCCCAGATAGATCGCCCGCCAGCCCCGGCTGGCAATCAGCAGGCTGACCAGCAGCGCACCGAATTCGTGGTACTCTCCCGATGGGGTGGCGACCACCGCCACATGTGCGTTCGCTCCCGGCGAATAGGCCCTGAGCTGCGTGGCGATGAGGTTGCGAAGCAGCGCCGTCGCGGCGTGCTCGTGAAACACCCGGAAGTCACCCCGCTCCCACCGGGAGCCGATCTCTTCCACAATCGGAGCGAGAAACTCGATCACCAGCGTTCGCGCATTGAGCGTCGCGGCCGCTCGCTGGAGAATCTGCTCCGCCTGCTGAAGGTCGAGCATATTGATGGCCGACAGAAACCGCCGGCGTATGTCGGCGAGGTCCGAGGAAGGGAGCGGCGGGGGCTCTGCCGGCTGATAGGCTCCGAGGATTCTTTCCAGTTCTTCCGCGGGCAGCTTGGCAAGCCGTCCAATCGCGTGACCGCGTTCCTGCAGCTTTCTGATCAGCACAAAGCGGGAAATTTCCGCATCCGAATAGAGCCGCCCGCCAGCCTCCGACCGTGCCGGCCCGAACGTGCCGTAGCGGCGCTCCCAGACCCGCAGCGCATGCTGCGAAATGCCCGTGATCTTCGAAACCACACCGATCCGGTATTTACCGACGCCTGCTTTTTCCGCCAATGCTGACCCAATCCATCACCGGAAAATCTCCCGTGATGTCTATATAATGTCTAATATTTGTCGGCTAAACAAGCTGCCCATTGGCGCTGTCCAGGTATTTCCGGCGATTTCCCCAGAAAAACATAAAGAAACAGGCGCGACCCAGAGAGCCGCGCCTGCCAGTTCGAATAACTCCCCTTCCCGGGAGGTAATCTGTCTTTAGCGATCGAGCGAGATACCCACGTTAGCTGTGAGCCGGTAGTAGTCGCCCTTCACTTCGCCGAATCCGCGCATGTAGGTGAACGTCGGCGCGATGTAGACATTAACGAGGGTATAGAGCTTCACGCCCACGCCCACGTCGAACACGCCGCCGTTGCCGCTCGTGGTTCCGGTGCCGATATTGGACTTGTTGTAGAGCAGACCGCCGCCGAGAAAGCCGTAGGGTACCACTTCCTTGGGGATCGCCATGACGCCGCGCCAGTTGGGGAACTCCGCCGTCCCGTTCACAGTGAACAGGATGTCGTTGGAGCTGCCGCCGAACGCGCTGAACCGCTGCCAGGCGAGTTCGGGCCGCACGCCGAAGGCGACGAACGGCGCCGGTTCGATTTCGTACTGGGGATCCCGGTTAGCCGTCCGGAGCAGGAACGCGCCGGAACCGCCGAGGGTCCAGCCGCCCTTGCCGCCGGCGTTCACGTAACCGAACGACAGGTCGCCCGTGCGTTCCCACAGCTTGATCTTGTAGCCGCCCTCTTCCTGCGCGCTGGCGGGAGCCGCCGCCAGGACCAGTCCGAATACAGCCGCCGCAAGTGCGAGCTTCAGTTTCATCGTCAGTTTCCCCTTCTTGACCACGTTTCCCATTTCATTCGCCAGCCGGTTCTTGGTGATACTTTTCATGGTTACACCACCGGATTACGGGAGCACCGTCGTACTGGTGCTGTTCACAATGACGTCATTGCCGGCATTGGTATCTACACTGGGCACACTGCTATCCAGGTTTGTCGCGTCCGTTGAGAACGTCACATACCTACCGTCCAAGGAGACACTCGACCGGGAGGAAGAACCGCTTGCGACAGTCGCATTCGGCGTGTCAACTGAAAGCAGTAGCGTACGTGCCGTAGCCGTATTTCTCGAATAGACATTTTGACCCGCAAATCCGGCGGACTGACCCGCTGAAAGCAGGTTGGTTGCCGTGCCCTGGAAGGAAATGACGGTGCCGTCCGCTGAAATAGAAGGCACCCAGGACATATTATTGCCTTCTGCAGTTCCGTCATCGCTAATGGAAACGAGCTGTATGGACAGCGCCGAAGCGACCGTGCGCACATATACGTGCTGACGCCCTGCAGTTGTCGCTGGCGAGGCCACAGCACTGACCGCACCCTTGATATAGTCAAATGCAACGCGGCTTCCGTCGGCACTGATCACGCCGCCGTTGCTGTTACCATCGAGCTGCAAACCATTCCGATTGACGCTCATACGTGTGGTTGTACTGGAGGTACGGTCGCGGACATAAACGTCAAGACGGCCGCCAGTGTCGCCGGACACGATTCCGTCGATTGCGCTTATAAAGATAACGCGTCGGCCATCGCTGGAGACAACTTGATGCCCCAGAGATCCACCCGTTCCAAGCGTGCTGGCCCCGGCAATCTCTGCTCCGGCGCTGGTCAAACTAACCCGTTCCGTGATTCCGAGCACTCGGTCCCTCAGGAATACGTCGGATGCGCCATTCGTATCGGTTGTAATCAAATCCGACGCAGCCGACTGGAATGCCACATAGCGTCCGCTAGCCGAAATACGGCACAAGGTACTGGGGTTGTTCGACGCTCCACCGTTGATATCCAGGCTGATCATCTCGGTCACGCCGAGGATCATATCCCGGACGAAGCAGTCCGAGACGCCGCCATTGGCATCGACGGAAACCAAGTCGGTTGCGGTCGATTCAAACGATACGTAACGTCCGTCGCCTGACACGGTTGCGTATCCAGAACTGGCATTGCCTTCGGCAAACGATGGGGTGACGCTGACCAACACGGTATAGACCTTGCCAATTCCGATTTCATCGTAAATGCCATTGCCGTCAGCATCTCGATCAGTCCAGTAGATATCGGTAAGAGTACCGACCGGCGTAATGTCGGATTGAACATCCTCCGCTGTGCCTTGGAACACCACATAACGGCCCGTTCCACTGAGAACGGACTCATAACTGTCGTTCGTTCCTGCGCCACCGGGCGCGTCAGACGTTGCGCTGGCCGCGTTCCGGGAGACACGGGAGACCGCCCGGTCTGCGGCGTCGTAGGTTCCGACGCTAAGCGTTTCACTGACGGTAATGACCGGCGAGCTAAGCGTCGCGGTCAGGTCGAAGGAGACTGACGCGGTGTCATAATCCAGATCGTCCCAGACCGCGTAGCCGTTCGACAGCGCCTTGGTGAGTGTCGGGTTGCTCGCCGACGCCAGCACATTGGAGCTCGGCGTCAGTGTGATATTGCCTGAAGCGTTGGTGGCCAGGTTTCCGCTGGCATCGTAGGCACCGACAGCAACGTACTGCATCGTCGTGTTCGCTTCCGTAAGGGTCAGCGGCGACTGCAGGAACGCCAGCGTAGCCGGCGCACCCGGGACCACATTGAATGTGGAGCTTGTCGTCGTGCCGACGCCGGTGGCGTTCAGCGTGTAGCCCGTGCCGGTCTTGTCCAGCGTGATGTCGCTGAAGGTCGCCACACCGGCCGATACCGTATTCGCCAGCGTGCCGCCGAGCGTGGAAGCACCCGGGTTGGCGTTCAGCACCAGCGTGACGAGCGTCGCGTTGTCATTCGTGCGGACGTTGCCCTGGGCGTCGAGCACCTGGACCGTGATCGACGGGGTAATGGCTGAAGCGGCCGCGACGTTCGACGGCTGCTGGAGATATGCCAGCGAGGCCGCCGCGCCGGGCGTGATGTTGAACGCACTCGACGTCGCGCCGGTAAGGCCCGCCGCCGCCGCCGTCAGCGTGTAGGCGGTGCCGGTCTTGTTGAGCGATACCGTGCCGCCAAAGTCGGCCACGCCGGCTGCCACCGTATCCGGGTTAGTCGTTGCACTCAGCACCGAACTGCCCGGGTTGTTGCCGATGGCGAGCGTGACGATGGTCGCATTGTCGCCGGTCCGGACATTGCCCAGCGCGTCTTCAACCGAGACCTGCGGAGCGATGTTGGCCGCGGCAACCGCCGTGACCGGAGGCTGTGTCGTGAACGCAAGCTTCGAGGCCGCGCCCGTCGAGACGGTGACCGCCGCCGAGTCGCCGAAGTGGCCGGTGTTCGTGTTCGTGCCGCGAAGCGTGTAGGTGACGACGCTCGCCGTGCTGAGACGCACGCTGAAGGTGGCCACGCCGGCAGACGAGGTGTTGGCGCTCAGTTGCGTGCCGAGCAGCGTCGTGGACGGCGCCGCCTGCGCAAATTGCGAGCCCACCGGGCCTGCATTGATATCCAGGGTGACCGGCGTTCCGGAGGCGAGCACCGGATTGGCGAACGAGTCCTGCACCGTGACCGTGACCGACTGGGTCGTATCGGTCGTCGGGGCGACGTTCGGCGCGTTCGTCGTCACCTGGAACGGCGCGCCGACGCTGATGTTGAAGTTGCCGGAATCGTCCGTTGTCAGGACGCCCGACGACGCCCGGACGAGGTAGGAGTTACCCACCGTATTCACCCGCAGCGCATTGCCGCCGGTGAAGGTCGCAGCACCCGCCGCCGCAGCCACGGTCGTGCAACCGGTGGCGCACCGGGCATTGGACAGCGTGAGCGGCGGAACGTTGCGGTAAAGGTCGATCGTGACGTTGGCGTTCGAGCCGGTCTGGCCCAGCGCATTGCCGGTCACGATATTGCCGTAGGGGTCGAGAACCTCGACGATAACTGTCTGCTGGTCGTCGGTCGTGCTGGAGACCGGTTCGGTGGAAACCAGCAGGTGATCTCCGGAGCCGTGCTGCAGCGTGAAGGCGGTCGACAGCGCAGCCGTCAGGCCCGAGGCCGAGGCCTGCACCTGATAGCCGGCACCCGGCCGGTTGATCACGATTCCGTTAATGCCGGCCGCCCAGGAGGCGATGCCACCCGATGTGGAAACCGGCAGCGCACCGGCGCCCTGCAGTGCACCGCTGCCCGGGTTCACGCCGATGGTCATGGTGACGGCCGCCGACGAAGTCGTAACCGTGTTGCCGAAGGCATCCTGGATGGCGACCTGGAAGGCGAGGCCGTTCGAGCTGATCGCAAACGGTCCGGCACCGGGCTGGCTTGTGAAGCCGAGCTTCGCGGCGGCGGCCGGATTGACCGTCACGTTGACCGCCGTCGGGTTGGTGAGGGCGCCCGCTTCGTCGGCGCTGACCGTGAACGCTTCGGCCGTGTTGTAATTGAGCAGCGAGAAGGTCGCGATACCGTTGACGGTCGCGGCCTGATTGGTCACGCCCGTGAACGAGCCGGTGCCCGTTTCCGTAATCGTGATGACCGTGCCGTTGTTCGTCGTCACGGTGTTGCCCGAAGCATCCGCCACGGCGACCGAGACGCTGGCGCCCGAGACCGGCTGCCAGTTGGCGCCCGCCGTCTGGCTGGCCAGCGGCTGGTTCACGAACACGAGCTGCGCGGCCGCACCGGCCGTGACATTGAAGCCCGAGCTGGTCGCGGTGAAGCTGCCCGACGTTGCCGTCAGCGTGTAGCCCGAGGCGACCTTGTCGAGCTGCAGGCCCGCGAAGGTGGCCGTGCCCGCGACCGCCGCAGTGGAGCCGCCGCCCACGAGCGTCGAGCTGCCCGGATTGCTGGCGATCGTGATCGTCACGTTGTTCGTGCTCGCCGTCTGGTTACCGAACTGGTCCACCAGCTTGACGGTCACCGCCGGAGCGATATTCGTGTTCGCGGCGACGTTCGTCGGCGCCTGGCCGAAGGCCACGCCGGCGACCGCGCCGGCCGTGATGTCGAAATTGCCGGAGTTGGCCGTCGTGAGACCGGTGGAGGTCGCCCGGAGCTGGTAGTTCGTGCCGGTCTTGTTCAGGTTGACCGAGTCGAACGTGGCGACACCGTTAACCGCCGTCGACGAACCGCCGCCCGTAAGGGTCGAGTTGCCCGGGTTGAAGCCCGGACGGATCGACAGGGAGACGACGTTCGTGCCGGTCGTGGCGAACCCGAAAGAGTCGACCAGCTGGACCGAGACGCTCTGGTACTGGTCGGCCGTCTGGGTCACCGGACCGGAGATGAACGACAGGCCAGCAGCCGCGCCCGCCGAGACGGCGAAGGTGTTGCTGTCGACCGTGAAACCGCCGTCCGTCGCATGCAGACGGTGGTTACCGATATTGTTGATGCGGATTCCACTGGCGCCCGAGAAGGTCGCGACACCGTTAACCGCAGCGAGGGCCGGGCAGCCGCCCACGCAGTCGCCCGGTCCGAGGTTCTCGGTGAGCGTCACGGTGCTGACGTAGCCGGTGTTGACGTTGCCGAAGGCGTCCAGCGCCGAGACCGCCACCGTCTGGACGGTGTCGGTTGTCGCGGCCGCCGGCTGCGTCGTGAACGAGAGGCTGGCCGCCGCCGCCGCCGTGATGTCGAACGAGTTCGACGGATCGGAGAAGTAGGACGGCGATCCGACGCGGCGGGCGCGGATCGTGTAGCCCGTGCCGGCCTTCTGCAGCTTGACGGCGTTGAACGTGTAGAGACCGCTGACGGCGGTCAGCTGGGTGGTGCCCATCAGCGTGCCGCCGGGGCCGTTCGAAACGAGTTCGAGCAGCGCCTGGGTCGAATTGTCGTTGGTACAGAGGTTGCCGTAGAGGTCATACAGCTCGGCCGTGATGGCCGGGGCGATGTTCACGTTCGCCACAGCGTTCGTCGGCTGGGCGACCAGGCGGATGCTGACGGCATCGCCCGGAGTCACGGCGAAGCTCGCATTGGCGGAGGTGAGACCCGGCGACGAGAGCACCAGCTGGCAGGCGCCCTGCACCGCGGTCACGCCGACCAGCGGGAAGCTGACGATGCCGGCGGAGGAGACCGACACGCCGCCACCCGACAGGGTGCCCGTGCAGGCGCCCTTCGACAGCGTCACGGCGTAGTTGCCCGCCGAAACAAGGTTGTTCGCCGCGTCGAGGATCGATCCCTGGATGGCCTGCGTCTGGTCGGCGGCGGTCGATACCGGTCCGCTGGCGAACGCGAGGTGCGTCGGCAGGCCGGCGCTGATCGTGAACGAGTTGCTCACGTCGTTCGTGAGGCCCGCCGTGTCGGTCGTCGTAAGCGTGTAGGTACCGCTCAGGTTCAGCTGGACCGAGGTGTTGACGAAGCCCGCTGCCAGCGCCTGGGTCACGAAGCAGCCCGACGTGCAGACGCCGGGGCCGGAGTTCACGATCAGGTCGAAGGTACCGGCGGTGCCGGTGACCATGTTGCCGAAGTTGTCCTGCACTTCGAGACGGATAGCCTGCAGCGTGTCCGACGTGGCGTTCGCCGGTTGCGTCTTGAAGACGATCTTCGTCGCCGTGACGGCGTTGATGTTGAACGGATTGCTCGCGGGCGTGCTGGTCAGGCCCGACGACGTGCCGGTTACCGTATAGGTTCCGGCCGTGTTGAAGGTCGGCGTGAAGGTCGCGATACCGGCGGCGGCCGTGGCCGTCGATCCGGCCGCGATCGTCGCGCCCGTGGGTCCGCTGCCGATCGACAGCGCCACCTGGGTCGTATTGTCGCTCGTGACTGTATTGCCCTTCGAGTCCGCCACGCGGATCGTGAAGGCGCCCAGCGCCACGCCCGGGTTCGAGTTACCAGGCTGCGACGCGTAGACGAGTTTCGCCGCCGCGCCGGGGGTGATGTCGAACAGGGCCGAGAGCGTGCTCGTCACGCCCGGGGCCGTGGCGGTGAGCTGGAAGCCCACCCCGGTCTTGTCGACGTTGACGGCCGTATAGGTGGCGACACCGCTGACCGCCGTCACCGTTCCGCCGCCCGTGAAGTTGGCCGAGGACGGGTTCGTGCTCAGCGTGATCGTGACCTGGTTCGAAGCGTTGGTGACCGGGTTGCCGAAGGAGTCTTCCACGGCGACCTGAACCTGCTGGTTCTGGTCGGCGGTCGTCGCAATCGGACCGGTGACGAAGGCGAGCTGGCTCGCCGCGCCGAAGGTCAGGTTAAAGCTCGAGCTGATGCCGTCGGTCAGACCGGCCGACGGGGTCTCGGCGGCGATCAGTGTGTAGGCGCCCGGCTTGTCGAAACGAACGTTGTTGAACGTCGCGATACCGCCGGTGACGGTCGCCTGGAAGCACGGGACCACAATCGGGAAGCAGTTGGCACCCGCCGGGCTCGTATTGATGTTCAGGTTGACGACCGTCGTGTTGTCGCTCGCGATCAGGTTGCCGTTGGCGTCCTGGATCTGGGCGATGACGGTCTGCAGCGAGTCGGTGGAACCGGCCTGCGGCTGCACGGTGAAGGCGATCTTCGCGGCCGCGCCTTCGGTAATGTCGAAGGCCGGGCTCGGATCGGACTGCGTATCCGGCAGCGCAGCGTTCGCCACGAGCGTGTAGTCCACGCCCGTCTTGTTGATCTTCGTCGAATTGAAAGTTGCGATACCCGCGACAGCCGCCAGAGGACCGGCGCCCGTGAGCGTTCCGCCGCCCGGGTTGCTGCCGAAGCTGAGCGTCACCGGAGTGGTCGCCGTGTATACGTGGTTACCCTTCTGGTCGAGCACACGCACGTCCATGGCGGCGATGTTCGCACCGGCGACCGTATCGGTCGGCGGCACGAGCCATTCGAGCGAGTAGGCCGGGCCCGGGATGACCGTATAGAGCTGGACCGCCGAAACGGGGTTCGTGACACCGACAGCCGTCGCGACCAGGTCGTAGTCACCGGCCGCGTTCAGGCCGATACCACTGAAGGTCGCCACGCCGGAGACGGCGTTCACGCCGCCGCCGCCCGAGATAACCACCGGAGAGGCGACCACACCGGCCGACCCGTCGGCCGTGAAGTTGTTGATCGAGAGAGCGACGTTGTTGGCCGCCGTCGTCACGACGTTATCCTGCGCGTCGCGGATTTCCACCTGGATCTGGCGGGTCACGTTCGTCGACCAGGTCGGCACGACCAGCGTCGTGATGACCGGGTGATCCGGCGTGCCGGGGGTGCGGACGAACGCGTTGCTCGTCACCGGACCCAGCGCGTTGCCGACGTCGATCGCCTGCAGCGTGTGGCTGCCGACGGTGAGAATCTGCAGGTTCGCGAAGGTCGCCACGCCGGCAACCGCCGCCTGGCTCTGCGGGCAGGCCGGGAAGCAGGCGCCCGGACCGGAGAAGTGATCGAGGTCCACCGTTCCGGTGTACGTCAGGTCCACGTTTCCGTAGGCATCGACGCCGCCCACGCGGACCGTCTGCTTCAGATCGGTCGTGCCGTCGGTCGGCGGCTCGGTGAAGGCGAGGGTCGAGGCCGCACCGGCCTGGATATCGAAGGTGGAGCTGGAGCCGTTGGCGATTCCGCCGCCGGCGGCCGCCGCGAGCACGTATCCCACGCCGACCTTGTTGATCACGCGCGCCGGGAAGCTGGCGACGCCGCCGGCCGTGACCGAGCTCGGGTTCAGCAGCGAGGCCGTCGAACCGCCCGCGTTCACCGCGTAGGAGAGCGACGTCACGAGACCGTTCGCGCCGGAACCGGTATCCACCAGGTTGCCGTGGTCGTCGAGCAGACAGACGTCGATACCAATCGGTCCCGCCGTCAGCGGCGACGGCGACGGGCTCGTGCACGAAACCGCATTGATGTCCGGGCCGTAATCGAATGTCAGCGCCGACCGGAATCCGTGGGTGATATCAAAGTTGTTGCTCTGAGCAGAACCAAGGCCCGAAGCATTCGCGTCAAGACCGAAGTCAAAGCCCGCCTTGTCGAGACCAACGTTCGGGAAGATCACGATACCATTAACCGGCGAACGGGCTTCGCCACCCGAAACGGTCGGATCCAAAAGGATCGGTACCGCACCGAAGCCAACGAAGGGGTCATAGGACAGCGAGACTGGGTTGGTAGCCGTTGTGGCGCGGTTGCCGTTGTTGTCGAGCAGTTCGACTTCGACCGACTGAGTCAGGTCCGCCGTCGTGTCGGCGATAAAGCTGACGAAGTTCAGCTGGGTCGCCACACCGGCGGTCACGTTGAACGAGCTGCTGTCGGTCGAGAAGAGTACCGACGGACCGGTCGTGTCTTCATATTCTGCGCGCAGCCGGTAGCCGTTGGCCGCGGTGTCGATGTTCACGGCGGTTCCGCCGCTGAACGTCGCAAAGCCGCCCACCGGGACGACCGTCAGCGGATCATTAGTGATCGTCGTGCCGCCCGGATTGGCGACCGGCGAGATCTCGATGCGGATGTCGCGGTTGGCGACCGCCGCCGAGACAAGGTTGTCGTTCGCGTCGCGCACGGCAACGGTGACGCTCTGGAAGAGGTCGGCCGTCGTGTTGGCGGGCTGCACTTCGAAGGAGAGCTTCGCCGGAGCGCCGGCCGTGATGTCGAAGAAGTCGCTGAGGCCGGGGTTCAGGCCGGCCGCTACCGCCAACACGCGGTAGCCGCTGAACACCTTGGTCACGTTCACATTGCTGAAAGTCGCAAGGCCCGCCACGGTCGGCTGGCTCAGGCTCGGCGTATTGGACAGCGCGGAGGTGCCGTTCGACGGATCGACGGCGAGCGACAGCGTGATGTTGCGGCCGCCGTCGGTGCTCACGAAGTTGCCGTACTGGTCATACACGCCGACGATGAGCGTCTGTGTGGACGTCGATACGGTGTTCACGCCCTTGAAGCCCAGTTCGAACTGGAGGGCCGACGGGGCGCCCGGGGTGATGTCGAGATCGTTGCTCGGTGCGGAAGTCAGCACCGGACCGCCACTGATGAACGCCTCGAGGTTGTAGCTCGAGCCGGTCTTCTTGATGCGGACGTTCGGATACACGACCGTGCCGGAAACAAGCGAGAGCACGCCCGCGCCCTGCAGGTCGGCCGGAACCGCCGTCTGGGCGTCGTTAAACTGGAGGGTGATCTGGTTGTAGGGCGCCGGGTTCGAGACAATATTGCCTTCGGCGTCGAGTACGTCGACCGTCACGGCCTGCGTCTGGTCGGCCGTGCGCGGCGTGGTTAGCGGACGGATCGCCACCTGGAAGGGCGTGCCCGTCTGGAGCGTGAACGACGAGCTGATGGACGTCAGCACCGCGCCGTTCGTGGTGTCGGTGGCGAGCAGGGTGTAGGCACCCGGCTTGCTCATCTGGACATTGTTGATCGTCGCCGTGCCGGCAACCGCCGGGGTAGCCACGCAGCCGCTCAGGCAGAGCGCGCCGCCGGGGCCGCTGCTGATCGAGAGCTGGACGCTGTCGGTGGAAGCCGTTGCGTTGCCGAAGCGGTCCTGGATCGCGACCGCGACCGTCTGCAGGCTGTCGGTGGTGCCGTTGGCGGGCTGGGTCGTATACGCCAGCTTGTAGTCGGCACCGGCCGACAGGGTGAGGTTCGCCGACGGACCGCCGGTCAGACCGCCGCCCGTAGCCGATACCTGGTAGTCGATCACGCTCGCCTTGTTGATATAGACCGTGGGGAACGTCGCCGCGCCCGCAACGGAGGTCGCAATTGCCGCAACCGGAGAACCGCCGATATTCACGAACTGTGCGCCTGGAGCGCCGCCCGAGAGCGACAGCGTCACGGTCGTCGCCGAGCCCGCGCCCGACGTGATCACGTTGTTGTGGAAGTCTTCGGTCGTCACGAAAACGCCGAGTCCCGCCAGCGAGGTGTCGACGGTGCCAACCTGCGGGGCCAGCGGATTGACCGTCAGGTGGTTCGGGACGCCGAAGCCGATATCGAACGCATCACCGGCGTTCATGTCACGGCCGACGCCGGTGTCGACCGTTGAGCCCACGGCGTTCAGCAGGTAGCCGAGGCCGGGACGGTCCACGAGGATACTGAAGGTGGCCACACCGGCCGTCGTCGTCTGCGGGTTCACACCGAAGAATGCGTTGCTGGCGCCGCCCGGGTTTCCGCCGGCCGCGTAGTCGAGCGTGACGCTTTCGGTGTTCGTATTGACGATATTGAAGAACTGGTCGACGACGGCGACCTTGACCGTGAGCGTATCATCGGTCGTCGCATCCGGCGGGGTCTGGATGAACTGCAGCTGGTTTGGCGCATCCGGGCTCACCGTCACGTTACCGCGCGACGGAACGAGGCTGCCCGAGGACGCCTCGATCTGGATGTTCCCCGCGTAATCGGTGGTCAGGGTCGGCGTGACGCCGAACGTGGCGATACCGCCCACGCAGTTCGAGGTCGGGATAACCGGAACCGAAAGACCTGCGTCGAGCAGGACGACCGGTGTGTTCGTGTTCTGCTGGAACAGGCGCACCGTGACCGGACGGGAGGTCGGCACGACGTTTCCGTAGGCGTCCTGAATCTCGACCGTGAAGGGATTCCACGTCGTGCCGGCGATGAGGCCCACCAGCGACGAGGTGTTCACATAAATGCGGTCAGGTACGTCACCCACCACCTGGATCGGATAGTCGGCCGTCGAGGCCACCCCGCCCAGCGAGGTCGTCAGGATGAACGTGTAGTCGTCGGCCGCGACCGTCGCATAAATGCGGGTGCTGGTGTCGAGACTGAACGTCGCGAGGCCGGTCGCCGGATTCACCGTGCGAACATCGGCACCCGGAGCGTACAGGATTCCTCCCAGCGGGCCTGCGGTCTGGGTGACCGTGAGCTGCGGGGAGATACCGGTGATTTTGTTGCCGAAGGTATCGACCACTTTCGCGGTGAATGTGGTCCAGGTCTGGCCGGCCGTCTGGCGCGTGGCCGGAACGGTGTCGAACTCGATCCGGTTGGGCGTTCCGGCACTGACCGTGAAGTTGTTGCTCTGGGTCGACGCGATACCGAACACATTGAGCGTCGCGACGAGGTGATAGGTGCCGGGCGTCTTCACCTGCAGGGCCGGGAAGGTCGCCACGCCGTTGACCGTGATCTGGCTGCCACAGCCGCTCACGCAGCGGTCGCCCAGAGGATCGGGCGAGAGCGACAGCGTTACGCCGACAGCCGTATCGATCGGGTTGAAGAAATCGTCATAGACGGTGACTTCGATCGAGGCGCC
Source organism: uncultured bacterium (assembly GCA_964565925.1). Lineage (GTDB taxonomy): Bacteria > JAGRBM01 > JAGRBM01 > JAGRBM01 > JAHCIT01 > CAZMGV01. The sequence goes on along the minus strand of CAZMGV010000007.1, from coordinate 67,848 downwards.
GCCCGGCTGGACGGCTTCCTGCGTCTGGTCGGCCTGGACGTTGATCGGCTGGACCGTGAACGTCATGTTGGAGGCGGAACCCGACACGATATTGAACGAGTTCGAGTTGAGCGTGAGGTTCGGCGCGAGAATCTGCGTCGAGGCCTGCAGCACATAGCCCGTGTTTTCCTGGTTGATCTGGACGCCGAAGCTCGCGACGCCGTTCACGGCGTTGACCGTGTTGCCCGGGGCCGATTCGCAGCCCGCCGCGCAGGCAGCCGGAACGCCGCTCGCCAGCGTCAGCTGGACCGCCTGCAGGTGCTGGTTCGCCGGCACCGCGCCCGACGGGGTAGCCGACACGAGGTTGTCCCACTGGTCCAGAATCTGAACAACAACCGGCTGCACGGTCGTGGCACTGGCGTTCACCGGCGGACGGTAGAAGAGCAGGTGGTTGGAGATACCGTTCACGTTCGTGAACTGGTTGCTCGTCACCGACTGGACCGTATTGGAAACGCTGACCTTGTAACCGCTGCCCGCTTCCGCGATCCACAGCGGGAAGGTTGTAAAGCCCGACACCAGCGTCGCGTTCAGCGGAGCGTTGGGCGCCAGCGCCACACCGCCCACCACGAAACGTGCATTGGTCGGGTTCGGCGTAATGTTCATCGTCAGCGACTGCGAGGCCGGGTCGCCGAACACGGGCGTGATGACGCGGTTGCTGTACGCGTCGAGCGCCTCGACGTCGATGTTCTGCGAGCTGTCGGCGTTCAGTTCCACCACGCCCGGCTGGTTGATGAGGTGCAGGGAGGCGGTCAGACCGTTCGTCACCTGCAGGGTGACCGGGTTCGAATCGTTAGGCACGTCGGTCGAGGTGGCGTAAACGTCCATCGAGGCGTTGGCCGTGCGGAAAGCGACGTTCGGGAAGCTCGCCACGCCGGCGTTCACACGCCGCGAGGAGTTCTCGAATCCGCCGTTCGTGACCGAACCGCCCAGCTGGGCGAGATCCACGAAGATGCTGTCGGCCGAAACGATGTCCGTGCAGACGTTCCCGTCCTGGTCCATCACGTACACAGAAACCGGCGACGGGTTGCTGTTTGATACGAATGACTGGTCGGCGCGTTGCAGTGACTGCGGACGGTAGTCGTCGCCGACTGCATTGAAGAACGACAGATGGTCAGGATCGCCCGGGGTCAGGTTGAAGACCGCCGACAGGTCGGGCGTCGGGGTCGGGTTGACCGGGTGATTGGCCTGCAGGATGAAGCCGTTGCCCACGCGGTCCAGACGGAACGGGATCGTGGCGACACCGTTCACGACCGGGGTCGGGCCCGAGCAGCCCAGCACGCAGGTCGCGGCCGGGACGGACGGGTTGACGGCGATACCGAGAATGACCGGCGTCGAATTGTCCGTCGTCACGATGTTGTCGTACTGGTCGATGACGGCGACCTGAACGACCTGCGTCGTGCTCACCTTTTCGCTGACCGCCGGTTCCTGGATGAACGCATAACGCTGAACGGTGAGCGGATCGACCTGGACGGTGATCGGGTCGGCGGCGGCGAGGGCGCCGGAGACCGCCGTGATCACCACGTTACCGGCGCAGTTGGCCTGGATGCCTTCGAATGACGCCGTGCCGAGGATCGCCGTGCGCTTGAAGCTGTTGGGCGGCGAATTGATGTTGTCGATGAAGTTGACGGCAGAGTTCTGGCAGCCCGAAACCACCTGGATGGTGATGTCGCGCGACGTGGGAATCACGTTGCCGTGGGAGTCCTGCACCTGGACTTCAAAGATATTCCACTGGGAACCCGCCGTCTGGGTGATGTTCGCCGGCGAATTGGCTGCGACGAACGCCAGTCGGTCGACCACGTCCGGACGGACGTCGATCGTCGTATTGACGGACGCCGAGGGAACCGACGCGGTCGTGTCGGAGGCGAGACCGTTGGACGGCACCGGCACCGCGCAGCCCGCGCAGGTGGCCGTGAACGTCAGGACTTCGGCCGTGTTGTAGAAAATATCGGAGAACGTCGCGACGCCGCCTACGGACGCCTGTGAAATCGTGCCGCAGAGTTCGGCGAACGGACCGGTCGGACACTGGCCGCCGTTTCCGCTGGGCGAGCCGCCCGGGGTCAGGGCGATATCGATTGTGCCGGTGGCCGTCGGAATCAGGTTGCCGAATTCGTCCACGATCTGGACGGTGAAGTTGTCCCACTTGCGGCTGGCGGTCGTCTGCGACAGCGGAGCGGTACCGTACTTGAGGTGGTGCGGAGCGCCCACCGTGATCGCGACGGGGAGCGAAGCCTGCGCGGCCACGCCGCCCGTGCTGGCCATCGCCGTGACGACGTAGGTTCCCGGCTTGCTGAACCGGAACTGGTTGATGCCGTTGAACTGCGCGACGCCGTTGCTGGCCGTCACCGCGTTGCAGTTGAGGCAGAAGCCCGGACCGGCCGACACCGTCAGGGAGATCTGGGTCGTCGAGTCGGTCAGCACCGTGTTGTTGAACTGGTCGAGAATCTTCACGACCGGCGACTGCAGCGTGTCGGTCGTTCCGTTGACCGGCTGGGCGGCCGCAATGGCGTCGCCTGCGGCCGACGGGGAAACGAGCGGATCGAACGTCAGCTTGGTCGCGGTGCCCGGAGTGACATTGAAGGGCACCGAAACGGTGTTGATAGCGCCCGCGCCCACAACCGTGCTGGCGACGAGCGTGTAACCCGTGCCGCGGCGGTTGATCTGGACGCCCGTGCCGCCGGCGGACTGCTCGAACTTCGCGAGACCCAGCGTGGCCGACTGCGCGACATACGAAATCAGGGCGCCCGGGACCGGAACGCCGGGGTTCGTACCGATGGAGAGCGCGATAAGCGCCGTCGAATCGGCGCCCGTCGTGACGCGGTTGTTGAACTGGTCGCGGACTTCAACGTCCACCGACTGGCGCGTATCGGCGCTCGAAGTCACCGGCGCGACGGCGTAGTTCAGGTTCGTGGCGGCGCCGTGCGTAATTACGAAGGGGTCCGAAGTGACCGTCAGAGTACTCAGGCCGACCGTAGCGGTCGCTGTCAGCGTATAGCCCGAGCAGGCCGTGCCGATCTGCACCGAGTAGCTGGCGACACCGCCCGACGGGGCGATCACGCCCAGGCCCGAAGCCTGGTTCGCGCCGCAGGGCGTGTTCGCCGTCAGCGTCACGTTCGGCGGAGAAACCGTCACGGGGTTGCCGTAAGCGTCACGCACGGTGACACCGATCGACTGCGACGAATCGGCATTGACCGACGCCGGGGGCGTCGTGAAGGTCAGGTTCGTGGCGATACCGTGGCCGACGGTAATGTTCACCAGCGACGACGGAGCGAGAGCGCCCGACACCGCCTGAACGGTGATCGGTACGGCGCTCGCCGCCGTGTAGGTCACGGCCGTGAACGCGGCGACACCGCCCGCAACGGTCACGCTGCTGCTCATGAAGGCCGGATCGACCGGAACTCCCTGGCGCTGGATCGAGACGACGGTCGAATTGTTCAGAGTGGTGAGGTTGCCGTCCTGGTCAAGCACGAAGGCAGCGACCGAGGCCCCGGCGACCGGAGTCCACGGAGTGCCGGCCGTCTGCGTCGTGGCCGGCGAACGGTCGACCGGAGCGATCGACGGATCCACCCAGACGATCGACGCCGGGGCGCCGTGAGTCAGGTTGAAGGAGGCGCTCGTCGCCTGCGGCGGAACGAGCGGATCGACGGGAAGGCTCGCGCCCACATCGGCGAACAGCGTGTAGCTTGCGCCCGGAATGTTCAGCTTGACGCCCGGGAAAGTCGCCACGCCGTTGACGGCAGCAGAAGACACGCATCCGGTGCAGACTTCGCCGGTGACGCTCGGGTTGTCGATCAGCGACAGCGTGATCACGTCATTGCGGGACGTGGCGACGTTGCCGTACTGGTCGATGATCTCGACCTTGATGGTCTGGAGCGAATCGGTCGTGCCGTTCTGGGGCTGGCCCGTGGCTGCGAACCGGAGACGGAACGGGCCGGCAGTCGGGTCGACCGTGACGGCGAGCGAAATCGTCGCCACGAGGTTGGCCGAGACGGCCTGCAGCGTGATGTTTTCAGCCGTGTTGTAGGTGATGTCGTCGAATGTCGCGACGCCGCGGACGGCATTGCGCACAAGAGTGCCCTGCAGGACGCCGGTCGCCGGGGGAGTGACCACCGACAGGGTGACGATCTGGGAGTCATTGATCTTGTTGCCGTAGGCATCGTGAAGCTCGACGGTAAACGGAGTCCACACACTGCCAGCGACGACCGGGCTCACCGGGGGAGTCCCGAAGGTGAGCTGCGCCGGAACGTTCGGGACGACCGTGATCGGAACATCCAGGATCGGGCGGGCGCCCGGAGCCGTGATGTCGACAACGATCGGCTCCGCCACGCGGTACACCACGTCGTCGAACAGCGCGATGCCGCCCACCGTACTGACCGTGAGTGTGCCCGAAAGTGCGTCGGTGCCGGTCTTCAGGGTGACCGTTACAGCCAGCCCGTCGGTTCCGATCGGCTCGCCGCGGACATCGACCAGCTTGACCTTGAACGGAACCATCGGCAGACCTGCCGTTTGTTCCCTCAAGGGTGCGGGTGCGAAGACCAGCACTTTCTCGGGATTACCCGAGCAGCCGGTGAAAACCAGCATGGCCCCAAAAAGTGTAAAAGCGGTGACAGCTTTAAAAACGGACGCAAGTCGCATCCCTAGACTCCCCATTCATCAGTTGTGTTGTTATTGGCAAAGATGCCAATGACCCCTAAGATTACGAGCGGCTAATCCTATAGAAGCCCATTTCGGCACGCAATACCGAGAAGGTACTTTTCTGTGAAAACGGAAGTAAACGTTTGGCCGAAGGTTATCCACATCTATCTAAATTGAATTAACATACTGTTATTACTATATAAAATACATTTTGTGCGTAGCGTCACAAAAGGTATGCGACATTAATGCCTGAGACACTGATACGACAATTATTGCTAATATTTGCGTATTAATAGATGCGGCGCGTCATTATATGTTTCAATTAGTTACAAATTGTGGTTCTGTGGTTTAAGACTTGGCGTTCACTGACAGAGAGAGGCTGCCACGCGCCCGTAGTCGCGCCCGTTCAGGCTGATGTCGTTCGGGCCTTTCGCCTTGTATGAATAGTCGGTCGTACTGCCGTCCGAGTTTATCACCCGGACCGATCCGTTCTTTTCGGTGCCCGACGCGGTCCATTTCCCCGCGCCGCCGCCCGATCCGGCCGTACCCCAGCCCGATCCATAGTAACCGGATTCGCTTTTTTCGAGGTACCGGCCGTCGGGACAGAAGGCGACCGTCCGCTCGCTGCCCCCGCCGCCGCCCGAGATTCCGGTCGCGGCCTTGTAGCTCCACCACTGCCCGGCAATAAGCCCCTTCGCCTGTGTCCGGTCCACCGGAACGAATTTTACCGATCTCGCCATCGAGTCGGTCCGGCGCCGAATTCCGTTCATTTTTTCCGACTCGTTGGTCGTCAGACCCGCCACCATGACCGTGACGTCCTTGCCAGCCACCGCAAGAAGCCGCGCCCGCAACGACACGCCCTGAGCGTCCTTGCCGGTAGCTTCGGCCACGGTCGTTTCACCACCCGTCAGCGTCACACTCTGACGACCTTCGAGTTTTCCGAACGTCCCTCCGGTGGACGCCAGCGCCTCCGACATCTCCCGGTCCACCGCTTCCGGCAGCTTCGCCTGGCTCACCCATACGACGATCAGTCCCGGTTCGGTGTTGCTGCCCAGCACAAGACCGGTCTCGGTCTCGCGGTACACCCAGCCGTCGGGAATGACGATCTCCGCCCCGTCGTTAGCGGATTTATAGGGCTTGCCCTGGGCCACCGGCCCCCTGGGATCGAGCTTCGGTACGGATGATTCTTCCGCCCGGAGGACTGGCAGCGAAGCGAAAATAAATAGTGCGGCGAGTGAAAATGTCCGGCAGTTCATTCGGCTTTTTTACCGCAACCCCTGCCCCGATGTCACTTCTATTCAAACCGGTCAGACTGACAGCCATGCCTCCGGCACATCCAGCACTCATGGCCACTTCCGCATCCATCAAGGTGCGGGATTCCATTTCGGAACTGCCACAGGCGGGCTGGAATGCCTGCGTGGACGGTGGCAATCCTTTTCTGGAGCACGAGTTCCTGCTCGCGCTCGAAGTTAGCGGGAGTGTAGGCCCCGGCACCGGCTGGGAGCCTCACTACCTGACGCTGGAGCTGCCCCCCGGGCAATCGCTCGAATCGGGCGCGACGCTGCTCGGTGCCGTGCCGTTCTATGTCAGAGACGATTCCTGGGGCGAGTATATCTTCGACTTCCAGTGGGCCAACGGATTCGAGAGCGCCGGAATTGCGTACTATCCCAAAGTCACGGTGGCGGCGCCGTTCACGCCCGCCACCGGCGGGCGGCTCCTGGTGCACCCCGACGCGCCGTTCGATACGGTCGCAGAAGCGCTCGTACGGGGGCTTGTCGAATTCACCCGCTCAAGCGGCCTCTCGTCACTGCATATTCTCTTCTGCACGCCGCGCGAACGGGACCTGATGACAAGACTCGGACTACTTCCCCGGCTCACCTACCAGTTCCACTGGACGAACTACGGATATAAAAATTTCGACGGCTACCTGGACGATCTCCGTTCCCAGAAACGGAAACACGTGAAGCGGGAACGCCGCGAGGTCGAGTCACAGGGCCTATCGATATCCACGGATACCGGGGATTCCCTCACCCCGGAACACATGGAAGCACTCTGGCGCTTCTACCGGCACACCCATCTTGAGCGCGGTTTCGAGGGGTATCTCAAGCGTCCGTTCTTCACGAAAATCCTCGAGACATTCCGCCACCGGATGGTGGTCGTCACCGCCCGGGACCAGCGAAAACTCATCGCCGGAACGCTGAACTTCGAGAAAGGCCCAAACCTCTATGGCCGCTACTGGGGTGCCGACCGGCACGTCCCGTACCTTCATTTCGAACTGTGCTTCTACCGCCTGATCGAGCATTCCATTACGACGGGCAAGGAGCTGTTCGAAGCCGGTGCCCAGGGCGAGCATAAATTTCTCCGGGGGTTCGCCGCCCGGCCAACATACAGCTGTCACTGGTTCGCCGATCCGAGCGGAAGGCGGGCAATCGAGGGTTTTCTGGACCGGGAACGCCCCTCGGTTGAACGCACGATCACCAGTTATAATAGGGTGTCGCCGCTCAAACGCGTCCGGGGTACCGCCGCAGCGAACGGCGAAAGCGAAACCGGCGGCAGGGATGAGGGCATCCCCCCTGCTCCGGACGGTTCCGGATACGCAGGAGAGTAACGCCCGAAACGGATTCCATGAGCGATACGAAGAAAGAGACACGGACCGTTGGCAATACCGCGGTCGTTACCGAAGAACAGATCCGCACCAAGCGGCCGGATCTTTATGCAGTGATACTGCTGAATGACGACTATACGCCCATGGAGTTCGTGGTGTGGCTCCTGCAGACGGTTTTCCACAAGGGCAACGACGAAGCCACACGGCTCATGCTCGACGTGCATACCAAGGGCAAAGGTATCTGCGGCGTGTATACTTTCGATGTGGCCCGAACGAAGGTGGACCAGGTCCACAATCTCGCCCGGCAGAACGAGCATCCCCTTCAGGCCGTGCTTGAAGTGGAGGAAGGAGGCACCGAATGAAAGTTTCCGAAGAACTCCAGAAGACCCTGAAATCGGCGCTCGAGTTCGCCGAGAAGTCCCGTCACGAATACGTGACGCTGGAACACCTGCTGCTCGCGCTGACGGAAAATCCCAATGCCCGCGAAGTGCTCGTCCAGTGCGGTGCCGATATCGACAAGCTGCGGGCCGAACTCCTGTCGTTCATGGACAACGACATGACCGTGATCCCCGAGGATTCCGACGCCGAGCCGGAATACACGCTGGGATACCGCACCGTGATCCAGCGAGCGGCGGGACACGTGCAGGCCTCGGGAAAGAACACTCTTGACGGTGGCAACGTACTGGTCGCCATGTTCCGCGAACGGGAGTCACACGCGGTGCATTTCCTGGAGAAGCAGGGAGTCACACGGCTGGCGGTCCTTCAGTATATCTCGCACGGAATCTCCCGCAGCAACCTGCCGGTGCCCCGTCCGGCGCTGCCCGGAGGGCAGGATGGCGAAGAGGGCGGCGAGCCGGACCAGGATCCGCTCAAGCAGTTCTGCACGGACCTGAACGAAAAGGCCGCCAAGGGCCTTATCGACCCGATGGTGGGCCGCGAGAAGGAACTGGAACGGGTCATTCACATCCTGTCGCGCCGCCGCAAGAACAACCCCGTGCTGGTGGGCGACGCGGGTGTGGGTAAAACCGCAATCGTCGAGGGGCTCGCACTGAAGCTCGTGAAGGGCGACGTCCCGGACGATCTCAGGAAATTCCGGATCTACGCGCTGGACATGGCGGCCGTGCTCGCCGGGACCAAGTTCCGTGGCGAATTCGAAGAGCGCCTGAAGGCGGTCGTAGAAGCCATCAAGGCCGATACGAACAACGTGATGTTCGTGGACGAGATTCACACGATCATCGGCGCCGGTGCGGCCTCGGGCAGTTCGCTCGATGCCTCCAATCTGCTCAAGCCGGCGCTCTCTAACGGCGAGATCAAGTGCATCGGCACGACGACCTACAAGGAGTTCCGGAGCATCTTCGAGAAGGATCACGCCTTGGCGCGCCGGTTCCAGAAGGTGGAAGTCCGCGAGCCCACCGAGGACGAAGCACTGCTGATCCTCGAAGGGCTCAAAAAGCATTACGAGGACTTCCACAAGGTCAGCTTCGAGCCCCAGGCCCTGAAGGCGGCCGTGGAGCTGTCGGCCAAGCACATCTCCGACCGGCGGCTTCCCGACAAGGCCATCGACGTGATCGACGAAACCGGTGCCGAAGTGAAACTGAAGCGCGGCAAGTCGTCAGGAACCGGCGGAAGCGGAACCGGTGTCACCGAAGACGACATCGAGGGAACCGTATCGAGGATCGCCGGAGTGCCGACCCGGACGGTCAAGATCGACGAACGGGAACGGCTGAAGAATCTCCGGACCGAGCTGAAAGCCCGCATCTTCGGCCAGGACGCGGCGGTCGATCAGGTTGTCAACGCCATCCAACTCGCCCGCTCGGGACTGGGTGAGCCGGACAAACCGGTCGGCTCATTCCTGTTCGCCGGCCCCACGGGCGTGGGCAAGACAGAACTATCCAAACAACTCGCCGACATCCTCGGAGTTCAGTTCATCCGTTTCGACATGAGCGAATACATGGAGAAGCACACGGTCTCGCGGCTTATCGGATCTCCGCCCGGATACGTGGGGTTCGATCAGGGCGGCCAGCTCACCGACGCCATTCACCGGACACCGCACGCCGTGCTGCTGCTCGACGAAATCGAGAAGGCACACGAGGACATTTACAACATCCTGCTCCAAGTGATGGATCACGCGACGCTTACCGACAACAACGGCCGCAAGACCGACTTCCGGCAGGTGATACTCATTCTCACGACCAACCTCGGCGCGCGCGAGCGGTCGCAGAACTCCATCGGCTTCGCGGATGGGTTCGCCGGCGGTGGCCGGGTGGATCCGGGCGGCAAGGCGATTGACAAGGCATTCTCGCCCGAATTCCGCAACCGTTTGACGTCAGTGGTGCAGTTCGGGGGACTCGGACGGCCGCAGGTCGAGCTGATCGTGAAAAAGATGATCGCCGAGCTGGAAGCACGGCTCGCGCCAAAGAACGTGAAAATCGTTCTGGAGGATTCCGCGCTCTCGTATCTGGCGGAAAAGGGTTACGACCCGGTTTACGGCGCCAGACACGTCCGGCGGCTCATCGAGGCGGAAATCTCGCACCCGCTGTCGAGTGAAATCCTGTTCGGCAGGCTCGCGGGCGGCGGCACGGTCACCCTGAGCGCGAAAGACGGGAAGCTCGTTTTCAGCTGACAGTCAGGGATACCGGCCGTCCAGAACGCCGGTTCCTTCAACCGGCCAGCCCCCATGACAACCGCGCGATATTGCGCTCCTCGTCGGTCGGGATAACCAGGGTGCGAACCCGTGCGTGATCGGTGGAGATGTCGTGCGGTTCGGCTGGATTAATCACCCGGCGGTTACGCCCGCCACCGATTCCGATGCCGATGAATTCAAGGCCAGAGCAGATGTCGGCGCGGATCTCCGGCGAGTTCTCCCCGATACCGGCGGAGAACACCACCGCATCCACTCCGCCCATGATTGCCGCATAGGCGCCGATCGTTTTTTTCACACGGCTCGTAAACATCTCGACAGCGATAATCGACGGCTCATGTCCCTTTCGCCGCTGCTCAAGCAGGTCGCGCATGTCGCCGCTCGTCGTGCTGACACCCCGGAAACCGCACTGGGTGTTAAGAAAACGGACCGCTTCCTCAAGCGTGCATTTCTTCACCTCGGCGATCCGGACCACCGCCGCCGGATCGATATCACCCGAACGGGTCTGCATGGGCAGTCCTTCCAGCGGCGAATACCCCATCGTGGTGTCGATGCTCTTGCCGCCTTTCACGGCGGCGACCGAGCAGCCCGCCCCCAGGTGGCAGGTGATGATTCTCAGCTTGCCGATCGGACGGCCGGTCACCCGCGCCGCTTCGGCGGCAAGGTACGAATGGGAGAGTCCGTGAAAGCCGAACCGGCGGATGTTGTATTTGAGGCCGATGTCGAGCGGGATCGCATAGTAGCGGGCCGCCGCGGGGAGCCGGGCGTGAAAGGCAGTATCGAAACAGGCCACGTGACGGGACCGGGGCCATACCGCCCGGGCAACGCGAATCACCGACAGGGCGGCCGGCTGGTGCAGCGGTGCCAGCGGGCTCAGGTCGGTAATATCTTTCTCGACTTCCGGGGTGATCTCCACCGGATCGGTATACAGATTCGAACCGTGCACTACCCGGTGGCCGATGACGGCCACGTCTTCGTGGCTGTTGACCTGGATTTTCTCGTGTTCGTGAAATCTCTCAGCCAGCGCCAGCACGGCGGCCTTGTGGTCTTTCAGCCGCGAGCGGCGGACTTCCGCTTCTTCATTGCCGTACCGGAAGCGGATCTCGGAGCGGTCGCTGCCCAACCGGTCGACGACGGCCGAGGCGATACGCCGTTCCGAGGGGAACTCGAACAGATCGAACTTGAGGGTGGAGGAGCCGGCGTTAAGAGCGATGACGTAGGCGGTCTTCGGGGCCATGCGGACCCTTATAACCGAAAAGATTCAGACGAGCACTTCCGCCCAGTCGCGGACCATCCGCTCCGAATGTTTCACACCGGTGAAAGTTTCTAGTTCGACTAGACAAGTGGGCGACGTGACGTTCACCTCGGTGAGGTACCCGCCGATCACATCGAGCCCCACGAAATACAGCCCGTGGTCGATCAGGTAAGGGGCCATCGCCTCGACCAACTCCCGTTCGCGGGCGGTGACGGACGACTTCACGGCGGTGCCGCCAGCGGCGAGGTTCGACCGGACCTCCCCGGATTTCGCCACCCGGTTCACGGCGCCCAGGATCTCTCCGTTCCAGACCAGAATCCGCTTGTCGCCTTTTTTCACTTCCGGCAGGAACCGCTGCGCGAGCACGGGCCGTGTACCCCGTTCGGTCATCTCTTCCCAGATCACCCCCCGGTTCGCCTCGTTGAGACTCCAGACATAGACGCCCCGGCCGGCGAAACCGTCAATTGGCTTGAGTACGATTTTTCCGCCCTGATCCTTGCAGAAACTGTCCAGCTCTTCCCGGCGGGACGTCACAACGGTAGGCGGGATCCAGTCCGGGAACTGGAGCGCGAACAGTTTTTCGCTCGCCGCCCGGATCCCTTCCGGTTCGTTGATAACCGGTGCCTCGCAGTGATCGAGCATCCAGAGGGCGTGCAGGTAGCGGGGATCGACCGGCGGGTCCTTGCGCATCAGTACGAGGTCGAACTCGCCGCTAGACACGTCGACCGGTTTCCCCTTGAGCCGGTAAAAAGGCCGCCGGGGTTTCGACCGTGTCCCCTGCGCAACGATCACTTCCTGCGCATGGAACCGGAGCACGCCGTTATTTAGGGTCAGGCCGCCGATTTCCGTCACGAACGTCCGGTGCCCCAGCCGGGCGGCGGCTTCCAGAATGCAGACCGTCGTATCGTGAAAAGGGGTCAGCAATTCGAGCGGATCGATAATGGCGGCAAGCTTCATCATAGACCCAAACGAATAAACCCGCCCCGCCGGGTGTGCAAGGCCCCCGCTGGCAGTCCGGCGCGGCAGTGGCTACGTTCCCGAACGATCCATGGCACCCCAGCTATCACCCGAACTCAAGGAACAACGGAGCCGTAAGCTGCTGCGGTCGGCTATCGAGGTTTTTGCCGACAAGGGGTTTCACGAGACGTCAGTCGACGACATCATCGGAAAGGCCGGTATCGCACGCGGAACCTTCTACCAATATTTCGACAATAAGCGGGACTGCTTCGACAAGGCGCTCGACTATTTCTTCGGCCAGCTGATGGAAGTGATCAAGCCGCTCGACATTTCCGAGCTGACGGCGGAGCAGTACCGCTCCCTGTTCCGGAACCTGAGCAAGCTAATGCTCTCCAACCCCGGGAACCGCAAATTCACCCGGTTGATCCTGCTGGAAGCGCCTACGCTGGGACCGGACTTCCGGGCCAAGATCGACAGGTTTTTCGACAGCCTCGTGACGCTCATCGCCGGCTACTTCCGCAAGGCATCTGAAAAGGGCCGGATTTCGAAGATCGACCCGGTCGTAGGCGCCCATGCGTCGCTGGGGCTTGCCAAGGAAGCCCTGCTGCTCTGGTACCGGGACGACAAGACGAAGCCAGACATACAGACGACCATAGAGAACATGCTCGACTTCGCGTTTTCCGGAATGCTGCCCCGCTAGGCGACCGGATACATCCGCACGGTCCGGGTTTTTCCGTCGAGGCCGATCGCCTTGCGGCCGGTGAGCAGGTCAAGGAAGTCGGGCCCGAGCAGCTCTTTCCGCCAGCCTTTGAGCACCGGAAGACCGTCATTCCACCTGGCGTCTTCGCCCTCTTTGACGAGCATCTTGAGCATCGACTTGGTGCAGAGTGTTTCCGGTGCGGTATCGACTTCACGGGCGCGCATCTGGACAAACGACTGAAGCAGGTTGACCGATGCGTCCTGCCCCTGCTCCATCGGATCGTTGCGCTGAAGCACCGGCCACTCGGTGTCGGGAAGCTTGAGCGCCCGCTGCACGGCAGCCAGCACGCCCGGCGCCGAACGCTTGAGCTCCGACGGGTGAATGCCGCGGACCTGCGCCAGTTCGCTTTCGGATCTGGGCATCCGGCGGGCGGCCGCGAGCAGGATGTCGTCCTTCAGGATGAAATGCGGCCGGACGTTGCGGGCGCGCGCTTCGATTTCACGCCAGGCACCCAGTTCGCGCAGTACCGCCAGTTCCTTGCGGCCCAGCGATCCCGCACGGCGGATATTCAGGTAGATTTCCTGCGGATCGGGATCGCGGTACAGGTCCGGATCGATACTGTGCTCGAACTCTTCCTGCGCCCATTGCTGCCGGCCTCGGCGCTCCAGCTCCCTGTCGAGCTTCTGCTGGACCTTGAGCAGATGCGTCACGTCGCTGATCGCGTATTCGATCTGCTTGTCGGTGAGCGGGCGTTTCAGCCAGTCGGTATAGGTTTCGGTCTTGTCGACTTTTTCGCCGAGAGTCGATTCGACCAGCGGGCTGTATCCGATCTGCTGGCCGTAGCCGAGGAAACTGGCGGCGATCTGCGTATCGAAGATGTTTTTAGGCAGCCGGCCCGACTGGTAGAGGAGTATCTTCCAGTCCATGCCGCCGGCGTGGACGATTTTCATCACCTGATCGTCGAGCAACAGCTCGAACAGGGGCCCCAGGTTTTCGATCTCCAGGGGGTCCACGGCTCCGGCGATGCCGGACGGCGCGGAGATCTGCACCAGCCCGAGCTGGGGCCAGTAGGTGCGTTCAAAAACGAACTCCGTGTCGAAGCCGCAGACCTTTTCGGCGCGGATTTCATGGCAGAGTTGTACGAGCTGTTTGTGATCGGTAATAAGCACGGCTCGCTCATATCCGGTTTCCCGCAGGAAACCTACTTTGTACCTATCCGCTTTTTCATGTACTAGGCTACCCGAAGATCCATGAACCGCCGACCGAAAACCGCCCCTGCCCTGCCGCTTCCGGAGGAACTCGCAAAATTCCGGGCATTCGGCACCCGCACGAAACGGGCGACCGTCCAGTCCGACGACGCCGGTTACCCGATGTTCCTGAATGAATTCTGGACCTCGAAACAGCGGGCCGCCCACAGCCTCCATGAAGTGAGCTACCGGGCCTGCTTCAAACCGCAACTGCCGAGGTTTTTTATCGAACGGCTCACGAAACCGGGGGACACGGTATACGACCCGTTCATGGGCCGGGGAACGACTCTGCTCGAGGCGGCACTGCTGGGCCGAGTGCCTTTCGGAAACGACATCAACCCGGTGAGCCGAATCCTGCTGGAACCACGGCTGGAACCGCCGAGCGTTGAAGCAGTGGAAAAACGGCTGAAGGAACTGGATCTTTCGTCCAGCAAAATCAATCGCGACGAACTGCTCGCCTTCTATCACCCCGACACCCTGAAGGAACTCTCGGCACTTAGCACCTATTTTCTGGACCACGGCAGTCTGGACGCCACCGACCGGTGGATCCGCATGGTGGCGGTTAACCGGCTTACCGGCCATTCGCCCGGTTTCTTCTCCGTCTATACGATGCCGCCCAACCAGGCGGTGTCGGTAGAATCCCAGAAGAAGATCAACGCTCGCCGCCAGCAGACGCCGCCTTACCGTGACGTCAGGGCGATCATCCTCCGCAAGACCAGATCGCTCCTGAAGAACCTGACGACCGACGAACGCGACCGCCTTAAATCCGCCAGCCGCCGGGCCCGTTATTCGACCGCTCCAGCCCGGGACACGCCGATGATTGCCACCGGTTCGGCAGACCTTGTGGTGACGTCGCCGCCGTTTCTCGATGTAGTCCAGTATTCCGACGACAACTGGCTCCGGTGCTGGTTCTGCGGAATCGACGCCGAATCCGTACCGGTCACCATGTCGAAAAAAGTGGACGACTGGAAGACCGAGATGACGGCTGTGATGATGGAACTCCGCCGCGTGCTCAAACCGGGCGGGCATGTGGCGTTCGAAGTCGGAGAGGTCCGGGGCGGCGAAATCCGGCTCGAAGAAACGGTTATCCCCTGCGGCAAGGAGGCCGGTCTTAAGCCACTACTCCTCCTGATCAACGCGCAGGAGTTCACGAAAACCGCCAACTGCTGGGGCGTCGCCAACAACGCGAAAGGCACCAATACCAACCGCGTGGTGGTGTTCCGGAAATAGAACTCCCCACAGTCGGCTTCCGTTTCCGGAACGCGACGGCGGGGAGCGTTTCTATTTGATGTTGTAACGGTTGCGGATCAACGGTTCCTGCACGTCCATCTGGCCGTGATCGAGGATCACCTTCGTGTCGTCTTCCAGAATGACCTCGGCGTAGCTCTTGGCCGCTTCCGGATTCATGTATTTCTCGACATCCTCGAGCGACGTGACCGGATGACCGTTCACCTGCGTCACACGGATATTGCGGACGTTGAAATTGTATCCGCGGTTCACCGGCGCGTTGAGCACCTGCGAAATGACCACCAGTTCCTTCAGGCCGTCTTCGCCGACCAGTTTTTCAGTATACGAACGGAGTGAGATCGGCAGGCGTTCGTCGTCGTCGCCGCCGCCGCCGAACGTCCAGAGATAGATCGGGTCAACCGCCAGGAACACGATTCCTCCCGCCTCAAGATACCGGGGTGGCAGGTCGTAGCGGGGCATGTCGGGGATAATGCTCGTCACGTATGGCTTGAGCGGCACATCAACGTTCATCTCCTGGCCGTCCCTGAGAATCTTCACCTTCAGCTTGTCTCCGACCGCCTTGGACGACAGCACGTAACCGAAACCGATCGTCGTATCCTTGCGGAAGGTGATGCGACCGTCGTTGTAAACCGACTTGCCGTCCACCGCCATCATCACGTCGTCCACTTTCAGGATTCCGTCGGCGGATGATCCCGCTGCGATCTGCCGTATCCGGATGCCCGACTGCCCGGGCTTCATCTTGAGATAGGTCCGGTAGGCTTCACTCTCGAGCGTCTGGAACGTCACGCCGAGATTGGAGATTCCGTCGATCTTCCCGTCGGAGGCGTCTTTGAGGAACTGCTGCACGACGACCGTAGGCACGAAATAGCCGAGCCCTTCGCCGCGGGAATTTTTCTGGGTGGCGACGCCAAGACATTCACCGTCGCTGTCGGAAAACACGGGCCCGCCGGAGTTGCCCGGATTGATGGCAGCGTCCGTCTGCACAATCAGGTTCGGCATGCGGCTGTGGGCGTAGGGAAGAATGTCGATCCGCGACACCACTCCCTCGGTGTAGGAAATCTGGCGGCCGCCGGTCGGATAACCGATCGTGACGACCTTCTGGCGGTGATCGGGAAGATCGCCGAAACTGATCGGCTTGATCCCCTTGGCGACGCTGGGATCCTTGAGCCGCACCAGTGCCAGGTCCGCCTGGTGGTTTACCGCCACGACCTCGACTTCGAACTTGTCCGGGTTGCCCGGGATTTCCGCTTCCAGATAGGTCGAATTCGCCACGCAGTGACCGTTTGTGAGAATTCCCTGTGCGATGAAGAAGCCGCTGCAGGTGGCTGACTGGCTGGCGAGTTTCGTCCAGGGCTGCGTCAGGTTCCAGTACTGCGAGGTGATGTAGAGCTTGACGACCGAACCGCTCTGCTTGCTCAGGTCGGCAGCACGGGCGCCGGTGGAAATGAATAATATCGAAGCGGCAAACAGGGAAATGAAAAGCGTCGACTTGCGCATCGGGATGAGGTCCTTTCCGTGAACCGGGAGGTTTTGGAGTGCGGTTATTCTGTACGCGGATACCCGGAAGCACAAACCGGGAGCTTGCCGCATCGCCTCAAACTGGTTAAGAGGCTTTTAACTGACACGTGCGTCAGTCCGGCTGCGAGCAAATCGCCGGCCGCCAGTGAGGGTATCTGATGGATCTTCAGCGCATGCTCGACCGTTGCCACCGGGGCCAGTGGAACGTCGATGACTTCGACTTCACCGTGAAGCCGATCGCGCTGTCACGATTCGACGAGATGGAGATCTGCCAGGCGTTCACGAACCTGATTTATGTCGAACGGATCGCCGGACTGACCTTCCTGGAACTCTCGAAAAAGGTTCCCGACCCGACACTCAAGGGAATCTACGAGAGCTTTTACGTGGACGAAGTCCGCCACTCGGTCGCGGTCGCCAAGCTCGCCGACTACTTCAACGTCCACAACTACAAGATCTACACCCCCGACGAGCGTCTCACGATGCTGGTCCGGTACATCACGCGGACCATCCAGGAGATCAACCCGGCATTCGCCTCGGCTATGGTGACGATCGGCGAACTGGTGCTGGACGTGGCGCTGCTCAGGGCCGTGAACGACTATGTGGAAGACCCTCTCTCCCGGGCGGTCATCGAGAAGATCAACCAGGACGAGTCCCGCCACATTGCCATGGATTTCTATCTGATGGAGGAGTTCGGCAAGCAGGAGTCGGAACCGCCGACCGTCAAGGAACTGGCGACCCTGATGACAAACCTGAACCTGTTCGGGTCGCTCACTTGGGCGCTCCTGTTCTTCGGCGACTTCTTCGCCCGGGTCGTGGCGATCATGGACCCTAAGGCCGACCGCTTCATGGAAGCCCAGCGCCGGTTCCAGATGCTCGGCAAGAAAAACCCCGACATCGCCAAGAACCGTGGCTATTCGATTCTCGTCCGGATCTCGGCGACCCTGCGGGAGATATTCCCCCGTTACAACGCTGTCAGCAGCACGCTGAAATTCGGCGTCAAAGGCGAGATCGCCCGGGCCGAAGCGGCTGGCGACAAGGAACCTTACAAGCTCTCCCGTCCGGCGACGGAGAAGAGCGCCATCGATCTCGCCCAGGAAATGAGCTGAGCCGTCTATTTTGCGTCAACTGCTGAAAACCTGTGCAGTTTCAGCAGGATAGGTCGTTAAACCGGCGTCCTGTCCTCAATAGATGTGAACGCACCGACGGCTTTAAAGAAACAGTCGGATGCTTATTAACTATCTGATATTATTAAATAATTAAGGCCGACCACCCTGATGCAAAAGTTTCACGGATAATTTTCCCGAAAAGGTTGAACCCTCTTTTCGGCGTCGTCTACTTTCTTAACCGGTGGTGAAAGTGCGGCCGGTTAGATCCGGCGCTTATCCAGAAGATGTTCACAAGAGAAGGTTCGGCCCGTTTCACAACCGCCTGAACTGTCGGCCATGAAGATCAAGGCCACCGCCTGTGTTGCCTCGATCAGATCGGTAAGACGCCCCGGAGACTTCGGCGAGTATCCGGGGCGTCGCTTTTTTACTTGAACAGCTTGGGCATTTTCAGACCGCCCGGTATCGGGAGCTGCTTCATGCCGGTATTCTTGAGCGCATCCTGCAGGATTTTGTCGCCTTCCCTGGACAGCTTTTCCAGCTGCGGGTTGTTGCCCGTCAGCTGGGCGATCTTCGACTGAATCTCCGCGAGCGGTTTCTCCACCCGCTTCATGATCTCGGCCTTGAGACGCTTCTCGAACTCCGCGACCGTTTCACTGATGATCCGGTCGAGTGCGTTTTCGAGAATCTGGTCGAGATTGGATTTGACCGTCAGATCGTAATCTTCCGGTTTTCCGTGCACCTCGGCCTGAATGTTGAGCTGCTTGATGTCGTGCAGGGACCCGGAAATCGCTTTCGCGATCGGGTTATTCTTCATCGCGTCGAAGCCGGTGACGATCTCGACCGGCGACATACCGGTGGTGATCCCGCCGTTCACGGCATCGCCGATAAACTCCAGGCTGATAACCGCGCTGATCAGCGCGTGCTTCAGGGTGATCGGCCATTTGTCATTTTTGGACAGGGCCACGTCGTTCAGCTCGTAACCGCTGGCTTCGAGCCTCGCCGTGTCCTTCGGAGCATCGGGGTGGACATGGTCGAATACCATTCCCAGCGACGCCGATTTGATGACCGTTTCGAGCTTGTCGCCCGCCAGATTCACCTTGAGCGGCTGGCCCCACACGGGCTGGTCTTCCGTAATGTTGAGCACTTCGCCCTTGAATGCACCCACTTCGTTCACCTTGAGAGTGACGAGCGACTTCTTGATCAGGAAGTCGGGAAGCGGACGGTTTTCCCTGAACCGGACATCGATACCCTTGCCCCGTTCAGGCTTCTTCTCCTTGGGATCTTCCTTTTTCTTCTGCAGATAAGGAGCGATCCGGGAGTGCCACAGGAACGCCTGCGACAGGTAGTTCGCGTACTGGGGTCCCACGAACGTGCGGGTCAGGTTCGCCATTCCCTTACCCGACAGGTTGTACTTGTCCTTGAGCCGGTTGATGTCGTCGAAGGGGGCCTTTTTTGCCTCTTCCGCCCGTTTCTGTACCAGCTCGATGGTCTTGCCGAGTTCCGTCCGGGCCGAATCGATCTTGTCGATCTGCTGGCGGATCTCCTGCGGCAGCTTGGAAATATCCGAGGCGGCCACGAGTGCGCCGGCGGCGCCCGCCTTGACGCCCTTCTTCAGCTTGTCCACGCGCTGGCGGTATTCCTCGAAGGTCTTCTCATTGGGCAGATCGTCGATCCGCTTCTTCCATTCGGCCTGCTGATCGTCGATCTCCTTACGAATCGTCTCGACGAGCTTCACCGACGCCAGGTCTTCCCGTTTCAGGATCTCCTGGATGTCCGGCACCTCAACCGCCGGAAAATCGATCGGTCCCGTCTGCTTGGCGACAAAGTCCTTCACCGATTTCGGAATAATGTCGCCTTTCGATTTCTGGACTTCACCCGAATATTTGCGCGCCGTGCCGAACTCCATGCCATCCATGGTCATTTCATCGATGATCGCCTTGCGCAGGAACAGCTGGGCGGTCTCGAGGTTGAATGCGATCCGCTTGATCTCGACCGCGTTTTCCATCGGTTTATCGGGATTCGTCACCTGGAGCCGGTTCAGTGTCATTCCCAGCGGCGAGAACGTGACGTCCGCGCTGTCCAGTTCGACTTTCGCCCCGACCATCAGTGTACCGGCCTTCTCGATCGCCCGTTTCGCCCAGCTGTCGACGAAGAAAAACCACAGAACGGCGACGAGCCCCGTCACCACCACGAACCCGATCAAACCCTGCCAGCGGATCCACTTCTTCATTTCACGATCCCCCAGCCTGACGCTTTAAGATAAAGCTGGTAGAGATCGGAAGCCTTAAAGGCCTTCATGATCTGCAACTTGTTCACCCACGCGAGCACATGCTCGCGATATTTGCGGATCAGCAGGTTTGAAACGATTACCACCGGCACGAACGCGGCCACGGAGATCACGAAACTTCCCATCACGATCGTGTTGTTGAAGTGCTCGATCCGCCAGAGGGCCTGATTGTACATCGACGTAAAGGTCGCCTCGAGTGACGGGTTCGTGAGGATCGCAAGTCCCGTCTGATGGAAGACCGGATCGATCATCCAGGCGATTCCGGAACAGATGCCGAACGACAGCAGGAATGCCGACAGGTTGCACCGGATCACCAGCACCAGGAACAGCACGACCAGGTTGTGCAGGCTCAGGACAGGAGTGAAACCCATGACCATTCCGAATGCGAAGCCCAGAGACAGCTGCCCCGGCTCCGCATCCGAATTGAGAATTTTCAGGAATTTGGCAATCAGTGTCAGCATCATTACCTTCCAGTGGTTTCAGTCGAACTTTTCGTCGTAAAGCGCGTCTAGGTGAGATTTGTAGAACTCCAACACCACTTTCCGTTTCACTTTCAGCGTGGGGGTGAGCTCTCCGGTGGCCTCGGAGAAATCCCGTTCGGCGATCACATATCGCTTGATCGTTTCGTAACTGGCCAGTTCCCTGTTTTTCGTCTCGATAATCGTGCCGATGAACTCGAACACCTTCTCGTGCTTGAGCAGTTCGACCGGCTGGCTGAACTGCAGGCCGGCGTTGCGGGCCCATTTTTCGACCTCTTCGAGATTCGGAGCGACGACAGCCGTCAGGTATTTCCTCCGGTCACCATACACCATCACCTGAGAGATGTGACGGTCAGTCTTGAGCAGGTTCTCGATGTTCTGCGGAGCGATATTCTTCCCTGCAGCCGTTATAATCAGGTCTTTCTTGCGGTCGGTGATCTTCAGGTAGCCATCAGCATCAATCTCCCCGATGTCGCCGGTGGAAAACCACCCGTCCTTCACGACTTCCGCAGTCGCCTCGGGGTTTCGGTAATAACCCATGAAGATTGTCGGACCGCTCAGAAGGATCTCACCGTCGGGAGCAATCTTGACCCGGGCGCCGGGAATCACCGGCCCGACCGTGCCGAACTTGTACCGTTCCTCGCGGTTCACGTTGGTGGCGGCGGTCGTCTCCGTCAGTCCGTAGCCTTCGAGAATCTTCACGCCCACGGCATCAAAGAATTCGGCGATCTGTTTCGAGAGCGGTGCACCACCGGAGATGGCGAACCGCAGCCGGCCGCCCAGCTTCGCCGTGATCTTGGAGAATACGATCCCCTTGGCGAGGGCGTACTGGAGCGCCAGGAAGCCGCCGGGAGCCTTGCCTTCCTGCCGCAGTTTCGACGCCTCCAGTCCGATCGGAACCGCCCAGTTGAAAAGCGCCTTCTTCACGGCGCTTTCCGCCAGACCTGCCTGGATCTTGGAATAGACCCGTTCGTAGATACGCGGGACGGAGAACATGAGCGTCGGCCGGGCTTCGACCAGATTGTCGGCAATCTTCTCGATCGCTTCGGCGAAATAGACCGTCCATCCGATCTGGATACCGGCGAATGCCTCCACTCGCCCGAAGATATGCGCCAGCGGCAGGAACGACAGGACTGTGTCGGCATCCGTCGTCTTGAAACAGTTTTCGATGGCGTCGAGCTCGGCCGTGAAGTTCGAATGGCTCAGCATGACACCCTTGGGATTGCCGGTCGTGCCCGATGTATAGACGATCGTGGCGAGACTCTCGGCCTTCACGCTGGCGAGGCCTTTTTCGTAGGCGTCCACGTTTTTCTGCATGAACTCGCGGCCGCGGACGTGCATTTCGTCCCACACGAGAAACCCGTCGCCCTTGCCGGCGGCGGAGTTGTCCATCGAGATGACGTATTTGAGCGTCGGACATTCGCCCTTCACCTGGATGATCTTGTTCAGCGTTTCGGCATTCTCGACAAAGATCGCCTTTGCTTCCGAATTCTGGATAATAAAGGCGGCCGCCGCCGGAAGGTTCGACTGGTAGATCGGAACCGAGACCCCGCCGAGTCCCAGAATTGCCTGATCCGCCTGGATCCACTCGATCCGGGTGTTGCCGAATATCGCGACCCGGTCGCCCGGTTCGATCCCCAGCGTACGGAGTCCGATCGACACTTCCCGGATGGCGATTCCGTGCTCGCCCCAGGTAGCCGGCTCCCATTTGCCGCCCTTTTTGGAATAGAAGGCCACTTTGGCCGCCGACTTCTTGATCCGCTCCGCGAGACGGTGCGCGATCGTGTCTCCTCTGATCATACCGGACCCCTTCCGTGAATATGAACCTGTCGCTGCTGCATAGTTTCGTAATACGGCCCCGGAAGCCGGGTCAATGACGAACCTCAGCCGGGACCGGTCCCCGCCCCCTTGCACGGGGGACCCGAGCGGCTATGGTCTCGCCGGCAGGGAAGGTTTTACATGAACATCCTCGTACTGGGCGGCGGCGGCCGCGAACATGCACTGGCCTGGAAACTGAAGCAGGGATCAACCGTTTCCCGGGTCGTTTGTGCCCCGGGTAACCCCGGAGTCGCCGCCGACGTCGAAACGATCTCCCTCGACATCAATGACCCCGCCCAGGTGGTCGAAACAGCCGAAAAGCAGAAAATCGACCTGGTGGTAGTGGGCCCTGAGGCGCCGCTCGTGGCCGGCGTGACCGACGCGCTCAAGAAAGCGGAAATTCCGGTATTCGGACCGAGCAAATGGGGCTCGCAACTGGAGTCGAGCAAGTCGTTCTCGAAACAGATTTTCGACGAAAACCGCATTCCGACTGCCCGGGGCGAGACCTTCACCGACCCGAAAGCTGCAGTCCGCTACCTCGAAAAAACGGGGTTCAACTGCGTTGTGAAGGCCGACGGGCTCGCTGCCGGCAAGGGCGTCATCCTGTGCGACAATCAGGAAGAGGCGATCATCGCCATCGACCGCATTATGACGAAGCGGGAATTCGGCGACGCGGGCTCGAAAATTGTCATCGAGGAAAAACTGGTCGGCGAAGAGATCAGCGTCTTCGCCCTTACCGACGGCGAAAACGTCCAGCTCCTGCCTACAGCACAGGATCACAAACGTGTGAATGATGATGACGAAGGTCCCAATACCGGCGGCATGGGCGCCTACTGCCCCTCGACTTTGCTCGACGAAAAGCAGCTGAAAAAAGTCGTCGAAAAAATACTTGTGCCCACGGTGCGGGCGATGGCGCTCGCCGGGCACCCGTACCGGGGCATCCTGTATGCCGGGCTGATGGTCACCGAAGGCGGCCCAAAGATTCTCGAATACAACTGCCGGTTCGGTGACCCCGAGTGCCAGGTCCTGATGATGATGATCGACGAAGATCTGGCGCCGATCCTGAAGACGTGCGCCACCGGCAAACTGGACCCGAACCGGAAGCTCAAGATCTATAGCGGCGCCGCCGCCTGCATCGTGATGACCTCCGGCGGCTACCCGGACAAGTTCAAAAAAGGGCTGCCGATTTCGGGTATACCGATGGGAACGAACGACCTGAAGGTATTCCACGCCGGGACCGCCATGAAGAACGACCAGCTGGTCACCAGCGGCGGACGGGTTCTGGGCGTCACGGCCCGCGGGACGGACCTGAAAGAGGCGCTCAAGACCGCCTATGAAGCGGCCGGGAAAATCCGCTGGGACGGGGTCCACTACCGGAAAGATATCGGCCGCAAGGGGCTTAAGCGCCTGGGACTCATCTGAGGTTCGTCATACCGCCCCGTCCGGTGCTATGACAGGATTCTGATAGCAGGAGATCATTCATGAGCACTCGTCGCATCCTTGTCGCAGTCGATTTCACGCCGATCACCTCCCACGTTATCGAACAGGCCGTCAGGATGGCTTCCGGCATGAACGCCCGGGTGTACCTCATTTATGTGGTCGGGCAGGACGCGATCGCCACCTGGGTCGACCGCTTCACGGAGGCCGTGTTCGGCACCTCCGAGTACAACGAACTGGATAACCTGAAGAACAAGTTCGCCAAGCGCGCCGAAGAGCTGATCGACAAGCTGGCCAAGGACGCCACCACCAGCGCCGTCGAAGTGAGCGGCCGGGTCGCCCGCGGAAACGTGGTGGAGGAGATCGTCCGCGAGGCGAAGATCCTCGAAGCCGAACTTCTCATTGTCGCCGCCCACCAGCATACCAATGTCGAACACGCTATCCTGGGCAGCATGGCGGTCAAGATCGCACAGCATTCGCCCTGCTCCGTGCTGGTCGTCAAAAAGGCCGGAGACGTGGTCAGCACCTGATGGCCGCCAACGACCGGTACCGGCTGCGACCGCCCGATTTTCCGAAAGACACCGCAGCCTGCGCCCAGGTGCAGATGTCGGCTTTCGGCCACAACCACTGGCCGTTCTGGCAAAAGGGCCACCGGCGGCTTGCCGGGGATTTCGTCCGGGTCATGGCCGGCATGGGTAACCTGAATCTCATTGCCGAAGACGCCGAAACGGGGCGCATCGTGGGTTTTGTGTTTGCCGGTTACCCGGTGGACAACGCCTCCGTAAGGCGCGCTCTATTTTCGATCTTCAGGCTGCTCGGAATGGGCCTTATCAACCTGCCATTCTGGAAAGGCGAGGCGTTCCGCCATGCGCGTCGGTATCTGCCCGCAATGTACCGGCTCATGAAGGTGCATCCGGCACACAATCCGCATGCCGAAATCATCGAATTCGCCGTCCACGAAGAGGCGCAGGGCAAAGGCGTCGGCAAGCTGCTGATGGACAGCGCCGTCCGCGAATTGAACGCCCGGGGTGCCAAGCAGGTGGTCCTCATGACGGACTCCACCATGAGCTGGAAGTTTTACGAGCGTTACGGTTACGCCCGCGTCCGCGACGTCGATTTCGGGGACACCTACGAGATCGCCACCGGCTCCAAATTCGAGCACGGCTACTCTTACGAGCTGGATGTTCCCAAAAAATCCGCCGAACTGGAAAAGACTCCCAAATAAAAACGCCGCACCGTTTCCGGGGCGGCGTTTCCAGACGGGTCAGGCCCGGCTTATTTCTTGTATTTCTTCTCGAAGAACTTCTTGCTGTCCTTCGGGTTCGCCTTGATGGTGAGATCGCCCTCGTGCCAGTCGGCCGGGCAGACTTCGCCGTTCTTCTCGAAATACTGGAGCGCCTGCACCATGCGGAGCGCCTCGTCGACACTGCGGCCGAGCGGCAGGTCGTTGATCACCTGGTGACGAACAAGGCCGTTCTTGTCGATCAGGAACAGGCCGCGCAGCGCCACGTTGCCGGGCGTCAGCACATCGTAGCTCTCGGCGATCTTGCCGCCGATGTCGGCGACCATCGGATAGTTGATCTTGCCAAGTCCGCCTTCCGTGCGGGGACGTTCCTGCCACGCCAGGTGCGTGAACTGGCTGTCGACCGAAACCGACAGAAGCTGCACGCCGAGCTTTTCAAACTCCTTGGCGCGGTCCGAGAAGGCGATGATCTCCGTCGGGCAGACGAAAGTGAAGTCGAGCGGGTAGAAGAACAGAACGACATAGTTCTTGCCCTTGTAGCTCGAAAGTTTGATCTCCTTGAAGGAGCCGTCAGGCAGCACTGCCTGCGCGGCGAAATCAGGGGCGGGTTTCTGGACGAGTACACTCACGGCGAATCTCCCATTCGTATGGTTTTATGGTTTGGTTCCGACGACCAGGTCCGGACCGGATCATGAGGTTCAATTCTCTACGATCTGGACTCTGTCTAAAGTTCGGCAGTATATAGAAACCGATTGAGGAAACAACTCCCCCGGAAATTAAGCCGCGAGACCGCACAGCTTGAGGCTATCGTCCCAGAGCTGCTTTGCCAGTTCCCCGTCCTGGGCCTTCTTTGAGGTCCCGGTCTCTTTGCTCTTGATCAGGTACTTGCCGGTGATGTTCGCGGCGGCCGGATTGTCGGCCAGGAAAACCACTGTACTGGCTCCTTTCTCGGCCGAAATCAGCGTCGGCTTGATAAGCGCATAAAGCCACTTGGGCAGCTCGTTGTAAATGTCCGTCTCGACGCCGCCCGGATGAAGCGCGTTGGATACGATCCCGTCCTTGCCGTAGCGGCGGGCGAGTTCGTTGCTGAACAGAATGTTTGCCAGCTTGGACTGCCCGTAGGCGAAGAGTGAAAAGTAGAATGCGTCGCCCTTGAAGCTCTTGGGGTTAATCGACCCGATCCGGTGGATCATCGACGACACGTTCACGATCCGCGCCGGTGCGCTCTTCCTGAGCAGGTCCAGCAGCAGATGCGTGAGCAGGAAGTGGCCCAGGTAGTTCACACCGAACTGCTGCTCGAAGCCGTCCTCGGTGATTGTCTTCCGGATGGGTGACAGGCCGGCGTTATTGATCAGCACATCGAGCTGGCTGTATTTCGCTTTGAACGCATCGGCGAAAGCACGGATCGACTTGAACGATCCCAGATCGAGCTTCATCACCTCGATTTTGCCGCCCACCGTCTTGATCTCGCCGGCCACGGCCGCCGCTTTTTCCTGGTTCCGGCAGGCGATGACGACGTCATAGCCCTTGGCCGCAAGCGCCTTGGCCGCTGCCGCACCGATACCGCTGTTTCCGCCCGTGATAAGAACAACCTTTGACATGACGCTTCCCTCCGCGCCGAGACGCTAGAGGATCAGTCCGCCAAGAGGCAAAACCGTTATTGCCAGCCTCGAAACACCCCGTTCTAATCTTCCAGACCGCTCACGTCGCCCGGGTCCTGGCCCAATTCGCGGGCTTTCAGCACGCGGCGCATGATCTTGCCGGAACGGGTCTTGGGCAGCGCCGTGACGATCTCGATATCGCGCGGTACAGCGTGCGAAGCGAGCACCTTCTTGACGTGCTCCTGTATCTCTTTCTTGAGCTGGTCGCTGGCGGTATAACCCGCGCGCAGCGACACGAACGCCTTGATGATGTCGCCCCGGATACCTTCCGGGTCGGGCCGGCCGATCACGCCGGCTTCGGCGACCGCCGGGTGTTCCACCAGCGCCGATTCGACTTCGAACGGTCCCACGCGGTGTCCCGATGTCTTGATAACGTCGTCGGCACGCCCCACGAACCAGAAGTAGCCGTCCGCATCCATCATGGCGGTGTCGCCGGAGAAGTACCACCCCTTGATCCGGAAATACTCGTTGAACTTGTCCGGGTTCTTCCAGATCTGCCGCATGATCGATGGCCAGGGCGGACGCAGCGCCAGGAACCCTTCTTTACCCGGTTCCAGTTCCTTGCCGTCACCGTCAATGATCGCCGCGTGCACTCCCGGCATCGGCTTGCCCATGGAACCCGGCTTGATGGCGTTACAGGGGAAATTCACGATCATCATCGCACCGGTTTCGGTCATCCACCAGGTGTCGTGAATCGGCAGGCCGTACACCTTCATGCCCCAGCGGACGACTTCAGCGTTGAGCGGTTCGCCGACCGACAGGATGTGACGCAGGGATTTGAACTTGAACTTCTTCACCAGCGCGTCGCCGGCCTTCATGAGCATGCGCAGCGCCGTTGGCGCCGTGTACCACACGGTCACGTCGAGCTGCTCCATAACTGCGTACCAGTTATCCGCCGAGAACCGGCCTTCGTAGACCACCTGCGAAGCGCCGTTCAGCCACGGCGCGAAGATGCCGTAGCTCGTGCCGGTCACCCAGCCCGGATCGGCCGTGCACCAGTAGACGTCGTCCTCGCGCAGATCGAGCACCCATTTGCCGGTAATGAGATGGCCGTACATCGCCTTGTGGACGTGGACGATCCCCTTGGGCTTGCCGGTCGTGCCGGACGTGTAGTGAACGAGCATCGGGGCTTCCCAGTCGAGGCGTTTCACCTGGTAATCGTCGCCGCACTTGTCGAGCTCATCGCCAAGCGACAGGTGTCCCGGACCCGGCGGCACCTTGCTGCCCACGAACAGGACGTTCTTCAGATCCGTCAGTTCGCCGCGGATCGATGCGATTTTCTCGTACAGTTCAGGAGTCGTGACCAGCAGGACCGCGCCCGAATCCTTCACACGGTCCCGGACGGCCTCCGGTCCGAACGCCGCGAAAAGCGGGCCTGCGATCGCCCCCGCCTTGAAGGACCCCAGAATACCATAGTACAGAGCCGGGATACGCGGGAGGAAGAAGAAGACCCGGTCACCCTCGGTAACGCCGAGGCGGGTGAGCAGGTTCGCGAACCGGTTCGACAGCTTGCGCATGTCGTTGTACGTGAAAAGCTTGATGTCGAAATGGGGAGCGTCGCCGCCCACCCAGTACATGGCCACCTTGTTCTTGCGCCCGTTTTCGCAATGACGGTCAATACACTCATACGCCATGTTCACCCGGTCGCCGGTGAACCCGTTGAACTCGGAGCGCAGGCTCTCCCAGTTGAACTCGCGGTACGTTTTTTCGTAGTCGGTCAGGTTGCACCGGACCGGCATCTTCTTGATCAGTTCGTTTTCGGTGGCGTCGGACATGGCTTGGCTGCCTCTCCCTCTCGTCGTGCTGTGAACCTTGCAGGACCGGAAACTAACCGGATGCAACCGCGACCGGCAAGCTGGCTGAGTGGCGTTCAGGGTCCATGCGGAAGGGCAGAACTCCCGTGAAGGACGACGAACCGCTCATACCGAAAAAATCGAGCGCCCCCAGGGACGCGCCGCCCGTGCCTGTCAGTTTCCCCATGGACGGAGCCGGTCAGGACCAGTTCCTTCAGGCTTCCAATATCCAGAAAGCGATCGATGTCGAGCGGTTCCGCGCCTACTCGAAGGTCTCCCGGATCCTGCATTTCACCATGGCGGGGCTGCTTCTTCTTCACGATTTTGTCACACCCCGGACGTCAATGGTCTACGAATTCGCGGGCCGGGCGGAGTACAAGGTGCTTCCGGTCGCTCATCCCTGGCTGGAAGCCTGGCTCTCCACCGAGCGGCTCATTCCGCTGTTCGTCATCTACCAGACGTTCCTGTTCCACTACCTGCTGCCCGAACGGATCCTGTCCGCCCGCACGAAACTGATGGTCGAGGGCTGGATCGACCTGCTCTGGATCACGGTGGCAGTGGCAATCACCGGCGGGGTCGAGAGCCCTTTCGTTTTCCTCTACCTGCTCGTCATCCTGAACGCCGCCCCGACACAAACCCGGGTCACCGCGGTCGCCAAGGTGATCGCGGCGACAATCCTGCTCGCCGCCGCCTTTTCGTTCGGCGATCCGGGGGACAAGCAGTCCATGACGATGCTGATCTGGCCGGTCTCGTTTCTGTGGACAGCGAGCTATCTGTCCGGCGCATTTGAAAACATCACCCGCTCGCTGAACGAGCAGATTCTGCGCGAAACCGTGAGAGACGACACGACCGGCCTCTATACGTTCAAGTTTTTTGCGGCACTGCCGGACCGGAAATCGGACTGGCCCTACTCGATCGTCCTGTTCGATGCCGACAACCTGAAGCTGGTCAACGACAACTTCGGCCATGAGAAGGGAACGGATCTGATCCGTCACGCGGCCGAGGCGATCCGCGCGGCCGCCCGCGAAGGCGACGTCTGTGCGCGGCTGGGCGGCGACGA
This sequence comes from uncultured bacterium, assembly GCA_964565925.1. Taxonomy (GTDB): domain Bacteria; phylum JAGRBM01; class JAGRBM01; order JAGRBM01; family JAHCIT01; genus CAZMGV01. The sequence continues at coordinate 38,122 of CAZMGV010000007.1, read as the reverse complement.
ATTTATTGTCCGGCTGAAGGGTGCCACCCGCGAGGGCGCACTCAAATACGCCGAGCGGGTGAGAGAACTGGCGGGCCGCCTGCCGGTGGAACTGCCCGGCGGCCGGACGTTCCCGGTCAATCTGTCGGCGGGATGTGCCTCCTGCCCCACGGACGGCAAATCGATGCCCGACATTATCCGCAAAGCCGACCTGGCCCTCTATGCCTCGAAGGATGCCGGCCGGAACCGGGCGAGCAGCTGGACCCCCGATCTGGAGCAGGGATCCGGGTCGCAATTTTTGGGAGCTCTGGTGGCAGGAGCCGACCGGAGGCCAGACAAGCCGTGATCCGGTTCCAGACGGTAGCTCTCGCCCTGCTCTTCCCGGTGCTGGCCCCTGGACTGGCAACGGCCCGTACCGTCATCGGAATCACCGTTGCGTCGGACCGTTCCCGCAATCTCAGCACTGAACTCGAACAGAAACTGATCCATACGGACCGGTATACCATCGTTCCGGTGACCGGTTTTTCTTCGCCTGCACCTGTGTGCCCCGACAGGCCGCGCCCGGAATACGTGCTCAGCGTGAATCTGGACATATCCGCCAAGGCCGGGAAAATGGCGGGTAAAGTGCGAATCTACGACTGTCTCCGCAAGAAGTGGTTTGCCGGATCGGCTGACGGATCTTCCGCGAAAGCCGCCACGCTTGCTTCCAATCTGAAAGACGACCTTCTCGAACTGCTCCCCTTTACCGAGAAACTGGAACTGAATGGTTCTGTGCCCTGCGTCGCGGGCGGCAAGGCCGCGCTGATCCGGACCGGGAAACGGTTGTGGTGGTACGACGAATCCGGTCAGCCGCTCGGACGGTGGATTGTCGCCGAGGAAGCTCCCGCCGACGGCTGCGCCCGTCTGGTCTCCGATTACAGGATCCGCAGCGACACGAGCCCCCAGCTGGGTCAGTCCGTTTCCGACCGCCCGCCGTCCATCCGGAAACCGCATGCCTACACGACTCCGCTGCTCGGGATGACCGTACAAGACGCGGCCGCGGCGTCACGGCCACTGGAAGCCGGTCAACTGCCGCCGGGCTGGCAGCACCTTGGAACGCTGCCCGTCGGCCAAAGCGCCTGGATCGCGGAAGCGGTGCTTCAACGGCCCGGCGCACGGGAGCTTACGGTCTACTGGAATGCCACCACGGGGAAATCCCGGACGCCGTCGCTCAGGACCGGTTACGTTTTCGCGCTCGGCCTTTCGGGCTGGAAGCTATCCCTGCAGAACGGCAAGGGTAAACCGGTGAACATTGCTTCGGGAAAAATACCCCATCTCGCAGACAGCCCAGCCGAAACCCGTGTACGGATCGTTCACGAAGGCCGATGGTCCGAGCTGTACGTGAACGACCGGTTCGTGACCGGACTGGACGACGAAACGCTGTACGGCGGAGACCTGTTCGCGGCAGCCGCGCCGGCCGGCGCGCCGGTCACCGGGGCTGTTTTCATCGCGCGTAGCGGCGGCGCCGCGCAACCCGTCGACTGAAAAACGGTTCCGTGCCGTAGAGATCAGGCGTCCCGCGTCCTATGGCTCATTTTCACCATTCCCATCTCAATCTGGGAGGTATAGGCCGCCGCCACCAGTGAAAAATATTTGGCGTCGTCGGTGTCGGCCCGTGACGTGAGCACGATCGGTACACGGGCACCGATGATGATGCCTGCGACCCGGCCACCGGAGATGAAGGCGAACGCCTTCGCCAGCATATTCCCGGCCTCAATATCCGGCACCAGCAGGATGTCCGCTTTTCCAGCGACTTCGTTCTGGATTCCCTTGATACGTGCGGCCCGTTCGCTCACGGCGTTATCAAGAGCGAACGGCCCGTCCACGACGCCATACTGGAACTGGCCGCGCATGCTCATGAGCGCCAGCAATGCCGCATCCTGGGTCGCTGGCATCTCCGGATTTACCAGTTCGACGGCCGCAAGCGCCGCCACCCTGGGCCGCTCAATTCCGAATTCGCGGGCGAGGCCGATGGCATTACGCGCGATAATCGCCTTCTTGGCGAAATCCGGCGCGACATTCACCGCTGCGTCGGTGACGAACAGCAGACGTCCCAAATGAGTGGCCTCGAGAATAAAACAGTGAGAGATAAGCTTCGAATCCCGGAGTCCCTTTTCGCGGTCTAGCACGGCATGAAGAAAGTCATCCGTATGGATCAGGCCCTTCATCAGCACCTGGTTCTCGCACGCCTTGATACTGGCGACGGCGGCCTTCGCCGCTTCAAGGGGATCGGGAAAGTGGCAGATCTCGAAAGCTCCCGGGTCCGCACCCACGGCCTTGATCGTCTTTTCCGTCAGTGCGCGGTCCGAATAGATCACGCCCCGGGCAAGGGATTCTTTCGAGGCGCGTGCCAGCGAACGGACCGTATCCTCGTCATGGCCCATTACGGCAGCAACCCGCGCCGGAGCGGTCCGTCGCATTCTTTCGACCATCTGTTCAAAACGGGTGATTGGAGCCATCGGGACAGGGTAGCCGGAACGCCGAGCGTCCGGCTACGGCGCATCACATGGTCTGGACCATGCGGATCAGCGCCGGGGGAACCAGCAGTTTCGAGGACTTCACGGATTCCTTGTTGAGATAGATCTTCACGAGCTGGGATGCTGCCGATTCGCCCTGTGCGATCGATTCGCCCTTGAGGTAACGGTTAACCGTGAGTGCCAGCAGGTCCACGCCCAGATCCAGATTCGGTTCGGCGCCGACCGCCGCTCCGAGCGCCACAAGTTCCCGGCTGTTGGTAAACACCGGCACGGGGCCCTTGGGACCTTTGGCCGACGCCAGAAGGGCCGAGAAGGCCTTGCCCCCGCCCTCCGTCCAGGTGTCGTTCGACCAGACGACCACTGCGTTCACGTCCGCCAGCTGGGAGGCTTCCAGTTCTCCGGACGGCGAGGCCTTCACCGCCACCAGTTCGATGGAAAAGCGCTGTGCATTTTCCTGGATATCCTTGAGAACCTGTTTACTCAGGCCGTTGGTCACCACCGCCGCTTTCACCTGGCCGGTGAAAAACTGGCGGAGCAGGCTGAGCATCACTCGCGGACCGGCATTGAGGCCGACGGAGACGACGCCGTCGTCAAGCACCCGGGATTCGTCACCCACCACGATCGCCGCCGAGCCGGACTGGGAAATCTGGGACCGGATCGCCGGGAGCGGCGAACCGCCGGCAATCACGACCATGTCGGGTGGCGGCTTCATGCCCGTAGCCGGTTTCGTCAGGCTCTTGACGGGACTGGCCTGTGCGACCGCGCCCAGCTTTTCCTTGACTGCGTTGGCGAGTTTCTCGCCGGCGGCATCGCCCTGTTCATAGAGCGCAACGACCGACGGCGCATCCCCCCCTGACGCCGTGAGCTTGAATGGAGTGCTGAGCGATTTGTAGTAGCCGCTTCCGCCCTGTGCGGGAGCTTCCCAGAGGAAATGAAGCTTGGCTTCGAAGTGGTACAGCCTGGCTTCCAGACCGCCCCACTGAGACAGTTCGAAACCGATCTCGGGAAGCTGGCCGGGAATGGATTCCGGCGGGTTCGAACCCGTATCCGAATCCATGAAGTGGATTTCTTTCTTGAGCTTCCGCTTCTTGAGTTCCTTGTCGAGCTCGAACACGACGAACGTGTTGAGCCCACGTCCCTGCATCATGAACCATTCTTCGGAACCCATGGGAATATCGCGCTCGTTCTGCGGCTGCTGGCCGTCCACGTAGGTGCCCTTGGGTCGTTCAAGCGTTGCGAAGGTGATTCCCTTCATCTTGTCGAAGTCGACGCCCACATCGACGGTCATGTCTTTCAGGAACAGGTTCACAAGTCCCGGGATCGTGAAGTCCACCGGAATATCGGCGTAATCCGCGTAGATCTGGAAGTTCGCCGTAATGGAAACCTTGGGCATCGGCGGAATCGACACGGATAGTTCCAGTGTCCGGACGACGCGGACCGGGCCGACCTTGACGCCGGTCAGCGCCTGGTCGAACTCCTCCTCGTTCCGTGTGATAGTAACTCCGGCCGAAGTGATCGCTTTGATCCTGACTTTCAGGCGGTCGATCACGTTCTGGTCACGGCCCGCATCGTTCATCCGCTTGAACACGCCGTAGTTGATGATCAGCGGATACTTATGGTCGAAGCCGATCTGGTAGGTGTCGCTGGAAACCATGTCTTTGGTCGCGTCGTAGCTGATGTAGCGGCGTTCACTCAGGCGCGGCACTGCGGTACTGCCGAATGCGAACAGGTAAACGAAACCCGTTGCGCCGGTGGTCGGATCGGTCACCTGGATTTCGGAAGATTTGAGTACTCCCTGCGGCCACGCGGTTTTCGGAGCCCGGAAGCCCACGTCGCGCGCCATGACGACGATTTCGTCTTCGCCGTCCAGCACACCGGGAGTGTCGTCCTTGGTGAACTTGCCGCGCTCGGTGACAAAACCGCCGTCAGGCAGCCGTTCATCTATCTGGAACGGTATGGACTGGAAGCCTTTTTCCGTCAGCGCCATGGCGCGGATCGAGGCGAGTGGAGCCTGCTGAAGGTCTGCCGTAACCGGGCCGTCCAGGACAACGGCCTGCAGGTACCGGTTGACAAAGTCGAATACCGGCGCTTCGTCTGCAAATGCACTCACGGCGGTGCCGAAACAGAAGGCCAGCGCCGCGAACGCCAGAAGCGTTCGTCGCCGGTTGTTCGACGCCTGGAACATCAAAAGAACTCCCCCCAGCCGGTTTTCCCTGAACCAGACTGGACGCTTCCGCGAGTATACGGAGAACGACTCGCAAAAGCCTATGCTACCGGTGTACCGTCCTCAAGTAGAAATCGACCTCATAAGGGACCGTTAATCCAATACCGTATTCTGAAATAATTATCAGAATATTGTTTTTCTCCCGATGCCGCTATGACCGCCATTCTGTCTATTCAGATAGTCTCCTGGAACAGTGCCGCCGAACTCGAGCACACATTTGCTGCGCTTTCACAATCCGGATTTCAGGAATTCGACCTTTTCGTTTATGACAACGGATCGGCCGACAGGTCGGCGGAACTGGCCGCCGGGTTCGCCGACGAGAGGGTTCGCACCGGCCGAACCTCGGAACTGGTACGGGGTCGCGAGAATTCCGGCTTTTGCGCGGCCAACAACCGGCTGCTCGAACGGGTAAGAACTCCGTGGGTGCTGCTGCTCAACGCCGACTGCCGTCCCGAATCCAGCGCGCTGGAACTGCTGATGAGGGAGACCGAGCGGTATTCGGAAGTCTCGATGTTCGCTCCGAAAATCCTTGAGGCGGATGCGACCGGAATGACTTCGAACGGACGCATCAACGCATTCGGTCTGGGCATGTTCCCCGACGGCCTGAACCGCGGTGCCGGTTGCGGCCGTCCCGATTCCGGTTTCCTCGATACGATGCCGGACACTTTATGTCCGAGCGGTGCGGCCGGCCTGTACCGCCGGGAAGCACTCATCGAGGCCGGTGGACTGACGGAAAGCTATTTTGCCTATGGCGACGATTTCGATCTCGGCCTTAAGCTGCGCCGGGCGGGTCACATCTGCCGCCGCGTGCCTGCTTCCCGGTTCATACATGCCCCGTCGCACTCGCTCGGTTTCGCGAATCCAAAACGTTTCTATTTCATCGAGCGTAACCGGACCTATAACCTGATCCGGCATTACCCCCGGAACTATGTCACCGGCGCTCCGCTTCAGACCGCGAACCGGTATTTCGGCATGGCCCGGGCGATGCTTGCCGGACCGGGACGGGTCGGACAGGCGGCGCGCGACGGCAGTCCGTCCGCCATTGCCCGCGCGCTGGCAAAGGCCCAGCTGGATGCCTGGAAACGCCGCCATGAACTCCGGCAGGAACGTGCCATGCTCGAAAGACAGTGGCCACTCGACGAGGGCAGGTTTGTGAGCTGGCTTCACGCCTTCGGGCTCGAGCCCGCCGACGCGGCCAGATAAAACCGGCAGATATTATTTTTTCTGGGTGGTCACGACACCGGCGATACGGCTCTGGTCCATGATCTGCGACTTCATCAGCATCGCCAGATCGCCGCTCGTCGCCTGCAACCGTTCTGCGAGCGCCTTGATGATCGCGCGGTAAATGAGGACACCCGCATTGGGATTGGTCTCGCAGAAGCTGTCGATCGTCGCCCGGTCCAGCTTCAGGGTGATCGTCTCCATGGCGGATACGCAGCTGGCAGTTCTCACCGCCGCTTCCATGAACACCGCCATTTCGCCGAAATACCCGCCGCTGCCGATATAGGAGAGGAAACTCTGGCCCTCCCCCTTCACGATGTTCACACCGCCCTTGAGCACGAGGTACAGCTCATGACCCGTTTCCCCTTCGGAGACGATGGCTTTTCCCGCCGGATGGACTTCCTCGACGCAAACGGCCGACAGACGTTCCAGATCCGGCTCGTCCAGGTCCCGGAAAAGAAAGTTTTTCCGGAGGAGATCTGTTCTCAGGTTATTCATGAACCCTGCACCAAAAGAATATATCCTACGGATACGCCGAAACCACCCGGAGGGTCAAACAGTCATGGCGATGGAGATCGCGGTGATCGGAGGCGGAGTTGCCGGTCTCTGCACGGCAACCGAACTCGCCCGACTGGGCCATACGGCCGTGCTGCTGGAGCGGCACGCGCGACTGTTCGAGGAAACCTCGACGCATAACTCCGGCGTCATTCACGCGGGTCTCTACTATCCTTCTGGTTCCCTCAAGGCACGAAGCTGCGTGACCGGAAACCGGCTCACCCGGGAGTTCTGCGAACAGTACGGGGTTTCGCACCGGATCTGCGGCAAGGTCATCGCCGCATATTCGGAGACCGAAGCCGCCGAACTGGACAGCCTGTACAGGCAGGCGAAGCAGAACGGGGCCACCGGCGTCCGGCTGATTACACCCGACGAATTGAACAGAATTGAGCCGACAGTCCGTCCCGCCGTCAGCGCCCTGTATTCGCCCGCCACCGGCATTCTCGACATCGGAGATTACCTGAAAGCCCGCGAACGGGAAGCGATCCGGGCGGGAGTGACCATTCTGACGTCGGCGGAAGTCCTGAAAATTGGGACCCGGAACGGCCGCTTCACCGTCCGGTCCAGCCGGGGCGATCTTGCGACCGATGCGGTAATCAATGCCGCCGGACTCTGGACCGACAACGTCGAAACACTGGCAGGCCTGATACCCAAACCGGTCCGGCCCTGCCGGGGCGAATATTTCGTGGTGACCGGTGCGAAAGCCCAACAGATTAACGGACTGGTCTATCCGGTACCGCACTCCGATCGGTCCGGACTCGGAGTCCATCTGACCAAAACCGTCAGCGGCGATCTGCTGATCGGTCCGAATGTCCGGTGGATAGACAGCAAGACGGATTACGAAACTGACCGGGAACCGCTCGACCGGTTTCTCGAGTCGACCCGGAAACTCCTTCCGGGACTCGAACCGGGCGACCTGCGAGAGGCCTACACCGGCATCCGTCCGAAACTCTCCGGACCCGGCGATCCTTCTGCCGATTTCGAAATCGCCGACAACCGCGTGGACGGCGCCCTGTTTCTGTCATTGCGTGGGATCGAATCCCCAGGGTTAACCGCCGCCCCGGCCCTTGCACTCGAGGTCGCCAACCGGATCAGTCGGCTGTAAGCAACAGCTCCGTCCGGACCTTGGTATCCCCCGGGCCGGACGAGGCAGGGACAGTCCCCGTAACCGGTCCGGTAGCTTCCACTACTTCCACTTCGCGGATAAACACGCGCCCGGCTTCGATGCCTCCGCCTTCGATCAGCCCCGACTGAACAGCCGCCGCGCGGGCCTTGGCCAGCTCGCGCAGAGCGGCAGTGTCCACTGTCTGAGTCGCCACGAGACGGGTCCTGAGCGCAGCTGACACCAGCTCAAGACCAGCTTCCGAACTTTCCTTGGGAAAATCCGGCTGCCCGCTTTCGGTTTTCAGCCGCTCATAGACCTGTTTCGCGGACTCCGCGAAAGTCGCCTGATAGACACGCCGCAGCAGACGGCTGACGTCGCCGTCCGAAAGCTGAATCTGGTCGGCCTTGACCGTCGCATCGCCGCGGCTCTTGATCTCGTCGGCCCGTTCCTCGCGCAGCCGCTGCAGCAGTTTCTGCTCCTTGAGCTGCGCCGAATCCTTCAGCGCTTCCGCCCTGCCCTTCACTTCGATCCGGAGTACCGGACGGGCCGCGAGCATCTTGCCGATGGAGGGGAACTTGTCCGCTTCCTCTTCGGAAATACCGGTCCGGCCCGGCTCGAACTTCACATGGTCCAGCTGGTCGCCGCCCGCGCCGACGACGAGATTGGCGAGTGCGGCGAACGGTGCGGTCGCCACTTTTTCAAGAACGTTTTTGAGGGCCGACCAGACCAGCTTCCCGTACTTGAAATCCGGATCGTCCACGTCACCCCGGACCGGCAGGTCGATGTTGATCTTGCCCTCCCGGTCCTTGAGGATCGCGACCGCGAGCTTCACCGGCAGGGACGTCGCATCCGGGCTGTCTGTCTTTTCACCGAAAGTGAACTGGTCGAGCATCACCTTGTTCTCGCCGATAAGCTTCTTCTGGTTCAGCCGGTAACGCAGATCCAGATACAGTTTGCCCTTGTCGATCAGGTAGCCGGCGAATTTGGCCGAATAGGGTGTGAATGTGGATATCTCGATCCCCTGGAAGCTGAGTGTCACGTCCGTGTAAGCGTTGCCGATCAGGGGGTTAATCTCGCCGAAGATGAGCACCGGCGCGTAGCGGTCCACCTTTCCCTTGAGATCCACTTTGGCATGACCGGTATTGCTAGATGACAGACCCTTGATAGTTCCGTTCAGCGCATAGATGCCGATGGTAAAATCCGGTTCCAGTGAGTAGTCGGAGAAGTTCGCCCCGCCGTCCACAATCCGCACGGTTTTGATCGCCGCCTTGAACGGGGCTTTGGCCGGTGGAGGGGTCTTCGTATCCGGGACCGTCTCCGTATTTTCCGGCTCCCTGTTACCCGCGTTATCCGCAGCTTTTCCCGGAGCCTTTCCCGATGACTTCGAAATGTCCATCAGGTTCGTGGTCTGGTCCTTGCGGATGACCACCCTGCCGTACGGTTTCTCCCACAGAATCTCGTCCATCTGGACCGACAGCGGCTCAGTCACCACGTCCATGCCGTTAAACGCCAGCTTGTCCCAGCGGGCAAATTCGGACTGTTCGCGGCGGTCCACCGACTTGAACGCAGTCGCCGAGACCGTTCCTTTGTATTCGATCGGTGGTGGGCCGCTCTTGCCGCCTTTCGGAGCCTTCAGACTCACATGGCCGGCGGCATTTGCCAGTCCAGTCTTCACCACCAGATTGAGCTGCTGATCCAGGTACGGCTGGACGGCCGGGATGGGGAAGCTGTCGAGAACGATGTCCTGTTCGGCCGAGAGCGGACTCAGGCTCACATGTCCTTTGGTTTCAAACGACCCGGTCTCGTTAATTTTCATCGACAGATTCACGCCGAACTCTTTTTCGAGCGGGAGCGCGAAACCGGTCACTTCCAGCGCCATCGGCTCCAGATTGATCTGGGCCGGGGTCGCCAGCGTCCGGTCTTCAATGGAAACGCCGTAGTCGGTCAGCCGGATCGCCTCGACCGATACCTTCCAGGGCGGGGACGGCTTTCCGTCGGCGGCCGGTTTTTCGGCGGCGGGTGCAGACGGTTCCGCCGGTACAGGCTCTTCTTTTCCCGCTCCGTCCTTCGCCGGTTCCGTTTTCGGGGGCGGTGAGAATATCCGGGCGAGATTGATCGTCCCGCCGGGTTCCCGCACGAGCACCACCCGGGTACCTTTCGATTCGACGAGCGGAACCCCGACTGTCTGGGCGGAGAGTTCAAGGCTGGTATCACGCACATGCAGTTCGGGGACGGACAGCAGCACCGGCTCCTGATCCTTTTCGGTGATCTTCAGGTCAATCAGATGTATGGCTGCGCCCGACAATCGCAGGTTGCGGGTCCGGTCCCATGTGTATCTGGACTCCACAGAGACCCGGCCGTCACGCACTTCGAATCCTACGCGATCTTTTATGTATTCCCAGAGTGGCCGCAGCTGGACACCCTGAATGGAGAGCTTTCCTTCTGAGCCGAGCGGGTCCAGCAGGAATGTCCCCTCCCAGTCGATCTTTTCGCCGCGGGTGGTCTCCGCCGAGAACGAATAGACACTTCCCTCGCGGGGACGGGTACTGAACTCCTGGACGGTGAACTCGACCGGCCCGAATTCGGCCTTGGAGTCGCGCCCCTCGGACGTATCCCGGAACAGGAACTTCCCATCCCTGATCTCCAGAAGATGAACAATAACCGCCGGGAGATTCTGCTTTTCGCCGGATTCGGGCGGCTTGGGTTCCGGCTGTGTTTTGCCGTCGTCCTTCAGAAGGTCTGAAAAGTTGTAGGCGCCGTCTTTCAGGATTTCGGCCCGCCCGAACGGCGATACCAGCCGGATCTCCGCAAAGGTGAATGCCCGGTAAAATATGGACGACAGTTCAAAGTCGACGTGGAACTGTTCGAACGAGACAAACGTCGAGCCGTCGAGATCCTTCAGGTCGAAACCGTTGACCGTCAGTGCCAGCAGGAACGGGTTGAACTTGATCTCCCGGACGGTCGTTTCCCGGTGAAGTTTTTCCCGGAGCGTATCGACCAGTTTCCCCTTGATGATTCCGGGAAGAATGAAAAAGCCGAATATCGCGTAAACGGCGATGATCCCTGCCAGAATGTAACCGGTGAGCTTCGCCTTGCGGGTTTTCAGGAATGAGGGAATATCAGCCACGGCACCTGTCCCATTTGTCCGGCCGTTTCGAATAACTGCCGACCCAGGCCTGAAGATATGGCCGCAGAACCGTTCCCGGTGCAACTGACACCGACATCACGTTCCTGACTCCAGTTTCAGACGTTCACTTGCCGATTGTACCGGCAGGGGATAACTGGCGCGGGCAGCCCCGGTGCCCGGCAGGGCAACGGCTTCCAGATCACAGCCATCCGAAGGCACGGAGATCATTTTCATGGGTTACGAAAACCTCATTCTTGAAAAGAATGGTCATGTCGCAAAACTGACCATCAACCGCCCGAAGGTGCTCAACGCCCTCAATCACCAGACGCTGGTGGAGATCGAAATGGCCGCCGTCGAGCTGTCCAAGGACAATGAGATCCGGGCCCTGATCGTTACCGGATCGGGAGAAAAGGCGTTCGTGGCAGGCGCCGATATTTCGGAAATCGCCCATTTTGGGCGTCACGAGGCGCTCGAGTTCGCCCACACCGGCCACCGGGCCATGGACGCGGTCACCGAACTCGACTTCCCGGTCATCGCCCAGATCAACGGCTTTGCCCTTGGCGGCGGTCTCGAACTGGCGCTCGCCTGCGACATCATCTTCGCCTCTGAAACCGCCAAGCTCGGCCTGCCCGAAGTCACCCTCGGCATCCTGCCGGGATTCGGCGGAACCCAGCGGCTCTCGCGCCGTGTGGGACTCGGCAAGGCCCGTGAAATCACCTACTCAGGCGAGCACATCACCGCCGTGGAAGCGCACCGTATCCATCTCGTGGACCGGATCTATCCAGCGGCCGAACTAGCCCCAGCCTGCCAAAAGTTCGCCGAAACGATCGCGGCCCGCGGCCCCCGCGGCGTCGCCTTTGCTAAGGAAGCGGTGGATGCCGGTGCCGGCATGACACTGGTGGACGGCCTCAGGCTTGAACGGCATCTGTTCGCCGCGTCCTTTACCACCGAAGACATGCGCGAAGGAACGAAAGCATTTCTCGAGAAACGCAAACCAACATTCAAGGGCGAGTAAAATCCATGGACTTCAATCCCAGCGAAACCCACAAGATGATCCGCCAGACGGTCCGTGACTTCGCGGACAAGGAGATCGCTCCGCTCGCGGAGAAGGTCGACCGAGAGCACTACTACCCGGCCGAGACGATCCGGAAGCTTGGCGAAATGGGGTTTATGGGCGTCTTTGTGCCCGAACAGTGGGGCGGCGCCGGTATGGATTTCACGTCCTACGTGATCCTGATGGAAGAGATCTCCAGGGCCTGCGCGGCAACGTCCGTCATCGTCAGCGTGAACAATTCGCTCGTGAACGCGGGACTCCTCCAGTTCGGAACGGACGAGCAGAAGAAGAACATTCTGACGCCGCTCGCCGCCGGCAAGAAGCTTGGCTGTTACTGCCTGACGGAACCCGATACCGGCTCCGACGCAGCGGCGCTCCGCACGCGCGCCGTGAAGAAGGGTGATGAGTGGATCCTCAACGGCGCCAAGAATTTCATCTCCGGCGCGCTTTATTCCGACTGGAGTATCGTGTTTGCGATGACCGAACCGGAAAAACGGGCCAAGGGCGTGACGGCGTTTCTCGTCGATACAAAGGCGCCGGGGTTCGAGGTCGGCAAGGCGGAATTGAAGCTCGGCATCAGCGGCTCGCCAACCTCGCAGGTGACGCTCGTAGACGTGCGCGTGCCCGCCAACCGGGTACTCGGCAATCCGGGTGACGGTTTCAAGATCGCCATGACGCTGCTCGAATCGGGCCGCATTGGTATCGCGGCACAGGCGCTCGGCATTGCCCGGGCCGCTTACGAAGCCGCCGTCAAATACTCCAAGGAACGTGTCGCTTTCGGAAGGCCCATCGGCGAGAACCAGGGAATCCAGTGGTATTTGTGCGACATGGCGGTGAAGCTCGAAAACGCGGGCAACCTCATCCAGAAGGCCTCCTGGCTGAAGGAGACCGGCCAGCCGTTCGGAATGCACGCTGCCATGGCGAAACTGTACGCCTCCGAGTCCGCCAACTGGATCGCCAGCAAGGCGCTTCAGATTCACGGCGGCAACGGGTATCTCAAGGAATATGCTGTGGAGCGTTATTTCCGGGACGCCCGCATCACCGAAATCTACGAAGGCACCACTGAAATTCAGAGACTGGTGATTGCCCGTCATATTCTGAAGGACTGAAGTCAGTTCAGAAGCCCCAAAAGCTAGACTTGCTGGACCAATTCAGGTCAAAATCCCCCTCCCACAGAGTGGAATGGGTATGCGGGCCTCTTTTCGTGCGCCCGCCGATCAAATTGACGATGAAGAGGGTGACCAACAGTCATGCGTGAAGCCGTTAAACCGCCGTCCGAACAGGATGTGGATAAAGCGCTCGAAATGATCCGGAAAGCGCAGGAAGGCGGCGGTTCCGCAGAAGCTTTACCCCACGCCGGAACCGGATTCTGGGGTTTCCTGATGGATTACCGGATACCCCGCACCATCGTGACGACCCTCCTCTTTGCACAGGTGCTGATCAGTTACGTCTGGTTCGCACTCGTTTCCAAGCCTCTGACCGCCAAAGAGAAGCAGCAGGAACTGATCGATCAGGTTCACGCCAGGAATGCCCGCCGGATTTACGACTCCTTCGTTCTGCTCAAGGGCGTCTATATCAAGATCGGACAGTTCCTCTCGACCCAGATGGCGCTGCTGCCGCCGGTCTACCTTGTCGAGATGACCAAGATGCAGGACCGCGTCCCCCGGGCATCCGTCGCCCAGATCCGCAAACGGATCATCCAGGAATTCGGCAAGCCGCCGGAAGAGCTGCTGGAACGTTTTGACCTTGATCCGCTCGCCTGCGCGTCCATTGGCCAGGTGCACAAGGTCAGATTCAAGGGCGGCCGCGACGGCGTGCTCAAGATCAAATACCCCGGAATCGACGCGAAATTTCACACCGATCTAAACGTCATCAACCTCATGCTGCCGATCTTTGTCCGGATCATCGAACTGGCCTGGTACAAGGAAATGTCCGGTATCGACCACAAGAAGACGATCGGCGAGTTCGTCAAGTACATCCGCATGGAACTCGACTACAAGAACGAGATCGAGAACCACGTCAAGATGCGGGAACTGCTGACCGACATGCGCAAGCAGGGCTCGATCATCATCCCGGAGCTGCTGCCCGAGTACTGTACGAACGCCATCATCGGCATGGAGTTCATCGACGGCCACAAGATGATGGACTGGTATTCCGACAGCAAAGTGCCCGGCACCAAGAAGGATATGGTGTACAGGTACCTCCTCGACTCCTCTCTGTATACGATCACCCGCCACGGTTTCTTTCAGGCGGATACCCATCCGGGCAATTTCATGGTGTTCGACAAGGACCCCCACAACCCGGACAACAAGCCGGCGCTCGTGATGATCGACTTCGGCTGCGCCAAGCAGCTGCCGGAGAACTTCCGGATCGGCGTCGTGGAAATCATCAACGGCTACCTGACCAAAAATCCCGACCAGATCACCAATGCGCTCTGGGACCTGGACTACCGGACGAAACTCCACACCAAGGATTCACTCAAGGAATGGGCGATCTACGGAATCAAGGTCACCGATATTATCGTCCAGCATTTTAACGCCGGTTCGGACCTGATCGCGCATCTGAAGGGCAATCTCCGGCAGATGACCGACGACTTCAACGCCGTCGACCAGAATCACCGCATCGACTACATTCCGGAGCAGTACGTCATGCTCGGCCGCATTCTGGCGACGCCGCCGATCCCGATCGACAAGCACCAGCCCAAGGCGGATCTGATCGGTGTGATCATGCCGCACATGGCGACGCTGACGATGGCGGCTAACGAAGACCGCAAGCGGCGCGAGGCCCTGACCAAATCGCAGGCACAACCCGCCGCGACCGCATAGCGGCCGCCTGCAAATCAAGCATCTCCGGTGTTGTCAGCCGGCGGTAAACCACTCCCCGACCTGCGGAGAGTAGTGCTCTACGGAAGTTCCGGAACCGAAAAACCCGCCGATCTGGGTGCTCCATTCCCGGTAGTCGGGAGAGTTGCGGAACCGCTCGGTGTGGTCCTCGACCTTGTCCCACTGAATCAGCAGGAGGTATTTGCCCGGGTTTTCGATGCACCGGCGCAGCTCCAGCGCCCGGCAGCCGGGCGCACGGCGGATAAAATGGATATTGCGCTCGAAGGCTTTCTCAAAATCGCCGGACCGGGCGGTATCGACAACGAGCGTTGCGGCTTCCAGAAACATTTCAGAGATTCCCCCTAATAAATTTTCGCCATCCGGCCGGAAGTTTTGGTAACCTAGGCGGCAGCATGGATAAGGTCACACCAGCGTCGGATTCCGAACGCCGGATTCTCAAGCGAGTCCCGGCGGAACTCAAGGTCGAATACAAATATGATTCGACCGTTTCACAGGGCCTGACAGGCGACATTTCCGAAGGCGGTATATTCCTCCAGTCGGACAAGCCCGCCATGGTCGGTTCCAAGATCTACCTGCGCCTGCAGGTCAAAAACGGAACTCCGCCCATCAAGATTATCGGCAACGTGCGCCGGACGGTCGAACCGGGCGAAACCGGCAAACCGGGCATGGGAATCAAGTTCGACATCATTTATGCGGACGACGTCACCCAGATGAAGAACTTCATCAACGAATATCTGGGTATTTCCGTTCCCGACAGCGGAATCTCGCAGGTCGCCGGAACCCGATCATTCAAGCATGTGATGGATCCCGGACCTGCATCCAAAACGGCTCCGAAGCCCGGAGCCGCCGCTCAGCTAGGTTCAAAAGCTGCCGCCGGGGGTTCAACCAAATCTTCCGCAAAGGCGGTTGCCAGGCCGCCTGCCCGGCGCCGCACCCCCGAAGAAGAAGACCGCCGCGCGCTCCGCAAGCTCGATTTCAGTTATAGCTCGTGGGTCGCGGGCCGTGTTCTGCAGATCGGCCTGTTCGCGGCCGTTCCGGTAGCGCTTTATCTGACCGTAAAATGGATTCTGGGCCTGCTGGATAAAATTCAGTAAAACCCGCATACCCGGTGACAGGCAGGCCATCGCATTCCCGATGCCTTTTCACGCGCAAAGACAACGGTTACCGTCCGGAAACCCATGAGTCCGTCCGACCAGCAGAATTCCGCCGGAGCGGTTGACGCGTACCTGAACGCTTTGTGGCCCACGCGGTCACAGATCATCTGCTTCATGGGAATTGCCGCGACAACCTCCCTCCTGTTCGTGGACTGGGCGGGAATGCATTACGGCATCTTCTACAAGTCGGTTTCACCGTTCAGCCGGGCGCTGGCGATACGGGGCTCGATCGGCCTGATCCCGATTTTCACCCTGATGCTCATCCCCCTGTTGCGCAGTTCCCGGCAGTTTCCCTGGTTCATGCTGCTGGTCACCTACGCGTATGCCGTCGGAAACGAATGGGTCTTTTACCGGCTGGACGCGGGAGTTTCCTACGTACACGGCATGGTTCTGGCTGCACAGATGGTGGCCGTGCCGGCCGTTCTGCCGTTCAACCGGAAGCAGCTGATTTTCTTTTACATGCTCGTAGTTGCCGGCCACGGGATCGTATTCGGGCTCGAAGCACCGCCCGACATCGGAATCGGTCCCGCCGGAATCATGTTCCTGATCTGCCTGGTGACTCCGTTCCTGGGACTCCCTGCCGGGATCATGAACTTCACCATTTCACGGGAGATCGGCCTTCGTGCCGATATCAACCGGACCCTGGCCGAACTGGAGCGCTCCCGCGAAGTGATCGCGCGGGCGTCCAGCTCGCTGATTTCCAGTGTGGACCAGATCGGTTCGTCCACCGGAAACCTCGCCTCCGTGGCCGAACGGGCGCGGCTCGAATCCGACAATATAGCGGCGACCACCGAACAGGTGGCCGCCAGCGCCAAGGCGCTTTCGGACCGGTCGCTCGAGAGCGCCATGTCAGGGGCGGCGGCGGAATCCGAATCGGACAAGATCAACGAGATGGTTTCGAGGATCGAGGAGGGCCTTCAGGCGGTGACCGCCGCAGTCGCCGAATCCAGACGGGCGTTCGGCGAGCTGGAGACGCGGGTGAGAACTGTCGGAGAGTTCTCCGACCTGATCCGGGAAATCGCGGCACAGACCAACATGCTCGCGCTGAACGCCGCCATCGAGGCAGCCCGTGCCGGAGACCACGGCCGGGGCTTCGGAGTCGTTGCCGAAGAAGTCCGCAAGCTGGCCGAACAGTCTCACGACACGTCCAACCGAATCGGAACCTCGCTTACAGAAATCAGCTCGAAGATGAAAGGTTCTCTGGAGGCCGTCGGCTCGCTCGAAGAACGGGCGGCCCGGTTCGCGGGAGACTTTACGGCCGTACGCCAGTCACTCGACCAGATTCGCGACGGTGTCGGACGTCTGCAGAAATCGGTCGCGAGCAACCTGTCGGACGCCACCGAGCAGGCCCGCGCGACGGGCCATATTTCGGAGAGCGCCTTCAAGGTCACCCAGATGGTGCGAGAGTTCGCCCAGATGAGCGAGGAACTCGCCTCCACCGCTTCCGAAATGGGCCAGCTGGCCGGTGAACTCCGGGAAGTGCTTCCGGGATCGGGCGAGCGGGGTACGGCAGCCTCCTAAAAGGACCCGGCTTGCCGTTTTTGCCGGATATACCATGCTTGTCCGCGTCCACACGGATGGTGACCGGAATGTAGGAACTGGCTGTTCCCGCGAAAATCGCGTCCAAGGCTGAGTTGACGTCCGCAGCGTTGCGCGGACCCTTTCGGGATCACCGGATCCCGCAACCCTCAAGGTTCCTGCCATCATGATGCATCCGCATACTGAACTCCGTTTCATCAGCGAACAGATCGGGCACGGGCTTTTCGCCACGCGCCGGCTTCCCCGGGGCACGATCACGTGGACTCTCTGCGAACTGGACCGCGTGTTCAGGCCCGAAGAGGTTCCGCACCTCCAGTCGCCGACCATGGAAATTCTTGACCGCTACGCCTACTCGGACGGCGACAGCAACTTCATACTCTGCTGGGATCACGCCCGTTTTCTGAATCACCATTGCGATCCCAATACCCGGGGACTGGGACACGAGCTCGATTTTGCCGTGCGCGACATCGAAGCCGGAGAACAGATCACCTGCGAATACGGTGTGCTGAATATAGTTGACAGCATGACCTGCAAGTGCGGCGCTGCCCGCTGTCGGGGCGCCGTACATCACGACGACGTCCTCAGATACAGCGACCAGTGGGACGAGATCGTCCGCCAGTCGTTTCCGTTCGTCCACCGGGTCGAACAGCCCCTCATTCCCTATATCAAGAACCGGGCACTCGTTGAAGCGATGCTGAACGGTCGTGTGCCGATTCCGTCTTTCAAGTCGGCCTATGTACCGCCGGAACGGCTGCAGCTTTCCCCGCCGATTGTCCGCACAACGGCGGCCCGGACCGCAGCCAGCGGGACAGGAGCCTGAGGATTTTGGAACCCGGCCCCGGCGGCGCTATCCTGAAGCTATTCACCGACGGAGCCTGGCTCCCGGAAAGCTGACTGGATGGCTCTCAATACGCGCATATATCCGCGCCACCGCATACGGGTGGAGATCCGCTACAAGAGCGCCGCGAGCTTTCGTGAGGCCTGGGTATCGGATATTTCCCACGGCGGCGTATTCCTGGAGACCCAGGAAAAGCTGGCTCCCGGACAGGCCGTCACCGTGGAACTGATCCTGCCGGGCAAGGCCGGCACGATCGAAATTCCCAGCCGGGTGGTCCATTCACTGCAGAAAAGCGCCCTCGGCGCCGGTCTCGAATTCGGGCCTATCCCCGCGAAAAGCAAGAAGATTCTGGAAGCCTATGTCGACAAGCTTGGACTCGACTTGTCCAGCCGGAAATAACCGTTTTGTCCCGGTTCCGGACGTCCGTTCTTTACAAATAAAGTGCTTTGGCATCCACATTCTCCGGGGTATTCTTTTGTAAAGAGGGGGTCACTGGGGGAATACGGTGAACCTGTTACTGGAGGAGTGGCATGCAGAGCCAGAATAACAATCATCATCGCCGTCATGAGCGGCATCATGTGGAGATACCGCTTGTGTTTCGGGACGCCATCGAACTGAAACGGGAATATACCGAAAATATTTCCCGCAGCGGACTGTTCGTGAAAACCGACCGCCACCTGCAGCCGGGCGACGTCGTTACCGTGACGATCGAGCTGCCCGGAAAAGACGAGCGGTTCGAAGTGGATGGCACCATCGAGTTTCACCAGAAGGCCGATCCCAAGCACGTAGAGGGGTACGGCATCCAGTTCGTCGCGATCTCGCCCAGCGGCTGGAAGACCCTGGAAGACTACCTGACGCGCCTCGAACAGCCTGAGTGAACGCGGGCCGTTAACGGCCGCACAGGTAGATCAGTTCAAGCCGGTCAGGCTTCAGAACGGTGAGCGTATCGAAGAGTTCGATTGAGCTCCGGTACCGGCTTGCCCGCAGGGGTTCCAGCAGCTGCACAATTTCGACGAGCGGGAGTTCCAGCCGGAACTGGTCGGTGACGGACGCCAGATCGAAATTGACGTGCTCGACCGGAAACTGACGGCTGTAGCCGTGCAGCAGATCCCATAGTGGTTTTTCCAGCTGGCGGCGGGTCGCAACCGGCTGATCGACATCCGATTTCCGGAAGGTGATTCCGAATTCAGCCATGGTCGTGACCAGCCGGTCACGATTGGGCCGGTGGGTGATCGTCTGGCAGAAATCGGGACGGTAGTTCCGGTCGGCCTGCGGCAACCCGGCGATAAACTGCCCGATCCGTTCCGCCGGAACGTCTCCCGGTGTCCACCGGTAGTTCATTTCGTGAACATTGGCCTGCCCGGTCACGAGCGAGTTCCTCAGTGCCGCTTCGTCCGGGCTGCAACTCCGCACGTGATCGAGAAACTCGCCCAGTTCCATGAACTCCTCGTCGGGTTCGCGGTCACCGGGCAGTTCTGTCATCACTCGGATATACGTGTCGGCCATAGTTCTTTGGCTTGTCCGGCGGCGCCCACTCATGGCAAGTTGCGGCCGGGCGCTGCCCGCCCGCCAAGGAGCCTCTTATTTCCCGCCTGTCTGGTGATACCGGCAGTTTACGTCCCGCTGAAATCCGGGCCGCAGAAAGCATCTACCGCCGCCGTTCGGGGGCGGGAGAGTTCGCCTCCATACAGCTCGTCCGGTCACTGGCCTCCGTTCACAACACACTGGGCCGCAGGCTCGCCGTTTGCATCGACCGCAAAGGCAATGTCCGGGGCGTATCGGCCGGCGACGCCCGCCGCGTACTGCCCCCGGACGGGATTCCCTCGCCGGCGGGAGGCCGTCTGCTGGGCCTCAGGCTGTTCTTTACCGGTATTCCGGGCGCGACGCTGACCCGCGAGGAACTGGGCTGGCTGGCCCGTTCCCGGCTGGACGCGGTCGCCGTGTTCGGCGTGAACGAGAGCGGCACCGCCGTCACGATGGAGTTCGCGCACCTGATGCCCCAGGCCCCCCGGCGTCCCGACGGACCCACCCGGTCGGATCTGCCCAACCTGTTCCGCTCCGGGATCGTGGATCCGCACAAGGACCAGCCTCCCGAATTTGCCGGCTTCATCCAGGGCCTCGAACACGAAATCTTCGAGACGGCCGAACCCGAACTGGCGGCGCAGGCGGTCGAACGGGAACGGAAGCCCAAAACACCGTCGGCAACGTTTCACAAGCATTCGATCGCTGTTAGCCGGGAACGAGCGTTCCTGGTACACGTCGGACCCGAACCCAAGCCCGAAGCGCAGGAGCAGATGGACGAACTCGAGGCGCTGTCCCAGGCCGCCGAAGTCGAGGTGGTCGGACGCGTCGTGCAGCGCATGTCCCGGGTCGATCCCAAGACACTGATCGGTTCCGGCCGGCTCGAATCCGTCGCCGTCGAATGCGCCGAGCGCGGAGCGAAACTACTTATTTTCAACCAGCAGATTTCGCCCAGACAGGTCCGCAATATCACCGACCGCGTACCGCTAAAGGTCGTCGACCGGACGCAGCTCATCCTCGATATTTTCGCCCGTCGCGCCCGCTCGCGGGAAGGTCAGCTCCAAGTGGAGCTGGCGCAGTTGCGATATACGCTTCCGAGACTGTCGGAAAAGAATACGGCCATGAGCCGCCTCGTGGGCGGAATCGGCGGGCAGGGCCCCGGCGAAACCAAGCTGGAACTGAACAAGCGTCGCAGCCGCGAGCGAATCCACCGGCTCCAGATGGAACTGGACCGGATCACCGAACGGCGCGAGCGGCTCCGGCAGGACCGTCGCCGCAGCGGTATTCCGATCGTTTCCCTCGTGGGTTATACGAATTCGGGCAAATCGACCCTGTTCAACGCCATGACGTCGGCCGGCGTGTTCGCCGCCGACATGCTCTTCGCCACCCTCGATCCGACCACCCGGCGGCTGTATCTGGCCCCCGGAGAAGAATGCCTGCTGATCGACACCGTGGGATTCGTCACCCGGCTGCCGGCCGATCTGATACGGGCGTTCAAGGCAACTCTGGAAGAACTCTCAGACAGTACGCTGCTTCTGCATGTTCAGGACGTTTCGTCACCGCACTGGATCGAACACCGCGAAGGTGTTGAAAAAGTGCTGGAAGAGCTTGGTCTGGCCGAAATCCCCCGGCTCGAAGTCATGAACAAGATCGACCTCATTCCGGAAGGGTCTATAGAACGGCGTTTGTGGCCTAAAGGAGCGGCTCCTGTATCCGCTACCCGTAAAGAGGGACTTGGTGAACTTATTAAAGTGATCAGGAATCATTTGCCTGCCCCGTCAACCGGAGTTGACAGTTCCCCGGGCGATCCTGAGAATCAGTTGGAATAATCTCTTTAACTATCTGTAATTATTGAATATTTATACGATTCACATTGAACTGGAATGGCACCAGTTTTGCTGGTATAACTGCGAACTCCCTTACGCAGGGATCCGGGTAATGAGGACAGAGTGAAATCGCTGTCCGGGATGATGGCTCAAAAGTGGTAGTGGGAAATACTGTGAAAATTCGCTCGCTCGTTGTTCTCTGCACCGTACTCGTTCTGCAGGCCGGGAGTGCTTTCGCCATTGAAAGTCCGTCGGCCGTTTTCAAGGAGCGTGAACGGATCATCTCTTCGATTCTGCAGGATCACAAACTGGATGAAAAAGGCCGCCGCGAAAAGCTGGTTAATCAGATGCGCGAGAGCTTCGACTACCAGGAACTGGCCAGACGTTCGCTCGGCAATCACTGGGAAGGTCTCAACGCGAAGCAGAAAACCGAATTCACCTCCGTCCTCAAGGAACTGATCGAGCACTCGGTACTCGCCAAGGTGAAACCGGTCGACAATTTCTCGGCCGAAGTCGTCAAGGAAGTGGTCACCGGCAAGCAGGCCACGCTCGCCTCGGCCGTCACGGCCAAGAGCGACAGCCAGCCGGTCAAGGTTGAATTCCAGATGACCAGCACCAAGGAACGCGGCTGGGTCGTCTACGACATGGTGATCGACGAGGTGTCCCTGCTCACGAGCTACCGCCAGCAGTTCGGCAAGATCATCAAGACCGAATCGTTCGACGCGCTGATGAACAAGATGAACCAGCGTCTGGCGAAAACCCGCCAGCAGGTAGCGGCGCTCTGACCCTCCGGTAACAGCTATCAGAATCGATAGGGCGGCCAGTGAGCCGCCCTTTTCGTTGGGTCCCTGCGATTCCGGTCAGATGGTGAAATCTTCAGCGAACACTCTCGGATTTTTGACGCTGACATAGACAATGTCGCCCGCCCGCGCTTTGACCTGCTGGAACCGGTCATGCGACAGCTCTGCCTCGATCAGGCCGCCGCCGTCCTTGCGTTCAAGCTCGAACCTGACCACGGGGCCCACTGCCCGGACGAATTTCACCTCGGCCTCGATGGCGCCGTTCACTCCCGCCGTAAGGCTCAACTCGACATCATGGGGACGCACGTATACGGCCGCCGTGCCGGGAACTCCCTGCTGGCCGGGAGTCTCGACCGACAGGTTGCCGATCCGCGTATATCCCGCTTCAAGACGCCCGTGAAACAGGTTCACATTTCCAAGAAAACTGTAGACGAACGGCGTGGCCGGGCGGGCGTACACCTCATCGGGCGCACCGATCTGTTCGACCTTGCCCTGATTCATCACGACCACCCGGTCGGCGACTTCCAGCGCTTCTTCCTGATCATGGGTGACGAACACACTCGTTACGTGGACATCGTCGTGCAGACGTCTGAGCCACCGGCGCAGCTCCTTGCGCACCTTGGCGTCGAGCGCGCCGAACGGTTCGTCGAGCAGCAGTACCTTGGGTTCCACCGCGAGCGCCCGGGCCAGCGCCACCCGCTGCCGCTGGCCGCCCGACAGCTGCGACGGATAGCGGTCGGCGATCCAGCCGAGCTGAATAAGCTTGAGCAGCGCATGCACTTTCTCGCGGATTTCAGCGTCTGACGGACGGGTACTAGCCGGACGCACCCGCAGGCCGAAAGCGATATTCTCGAATACCGTCATGTGCTTGAAGAGCGCGTAATGCTGGAACACGAACCCGACCTGACGGTCCCGGACCGTGCGCTGGGTGGCGTCTTCGCCCTGGAACAGGATAGAGCCCGCATCGGTCGCCTCGAGGCCGGCGATGATACGGAGCAGCGTCGTCTTGCCCGACCCGGAGGGGCCCAGCAGGGCCACGAGTTCGCCGGTCGGCACGTCCAGGGATACGTCGTTCAGGGCCGTGAACGAGCCGAAACGTTTGGTCACGTTGCGGATCTCGATACTCATACTCCACCTTCCGCCTCGGCGGCGCGCCGGTGCTCTTCCATCTGACGGTGATACCGCCACTCGACAACGCTCTTTGCAACCAGCGTCACGATCGCCAGCATCGCCAGAACCGAGGCCACGGCAAATGCCGCCGCGAAATTGTATTCGTTGTAAAGAATCTCGACGTGCAGGGGGATCGTGTTCGTCTCGCCCCGGATGTGACCGGACACGACGCTCACGGCGCCGAATTCTCCCATAGCCCGGGCGTTACAGAGAATGAGACCGTAAAGGAGACCCCATTTTATGTTCGGAAGGGTCACATGCCAGAAGGTCTGCCAGCCGCTGGCGCCCAGCACCAGTGCGGCCTCCTCTTCTTCGGTTCCCTGCTCCTGCATGAGCGGTATCAGTTCCCGCGCTATAAACGGAAAGGTCACGAATATCGTGGCAAGAATAATGCCCGGCACGGCAAACACGATATTGATATTGTGCTCCTGCAGCCAGTCGCCGAACCAGCCCTGTGCGCCGAACATGAGCACGTAGATCATGCCGGCGATCACAGGCGACACGGCGAAGGGAAGATCGATCAGCGTCAGCAGGAAGTTTTTTCCGCGGAACTCGAACTTCGTGATCAGCCAGGCACAGGCGACGCCGAATACCAGATTCAGCGGGACCGCCACCCCGGCGGCAATCAACGTCAGCCGGATCGCCGCCCGTGCGTCCGGATCGTAAAGCGCCTCCAGATACGTCCCTATTCCCTTGGAGAGTGCCTCGTAGAACACCGACGCGAGCGGAACGACCAGAAACAGCACGATGAAGCCGAGGGCTCCGGCGATCAGCAGGACCTGGACCCACAACGGTTCGGAGACGGCCCGGCGGGATTTTCCGCCGCCGTGCGCGCCCGGATTCAGCGTAACGCCACCAGCCATATCAGTTCCCGGTCGCCTCAAACATGACGGTTGGCCGTCCACCACTGGAGCAGGTTGATGACAAACAGCATGATGAACGAAAACACAAGCATCACGAGTGCGATCGCCGTCGCACCGGCGTAGTCGAACTGTTCGAGCTTGGTGATGATGAGAAGCGAGGTTATCTCGGTTTTCATCGGCATGTTGCCCGAGATAAAGACCACCGATCCGTACTCGCCGATCGACCGGGCGAATCCGAGCGCAAATCCGGTCAGCACCGACGGCCAGAGCGCCGGCAAGATCACCTTCCAGAAAGTCTGCCAGCGGGACGCGCCGAGACTCACGGCAGCCTCTTCCAGCTCCGGATCGAGATCCTGCAAGACCGGCTGGACGGTCCGCACGACAAAGGGCAGACCAATAAATGTCAGCGCCACCACTATACCCAGCGGCGCAAACGCGACCTTGATACCGAGCGGCTCAAGATACCGCCCCAGCGAACCGTTCGGCGCATAGACCGCTGTCAGCGCAATACCCGCCACGGCGGTCGGAAGGGCGAACGGAAGATCCACCAGCGCGTCGACGATTCGTTGTCCCGGGAACCGGTACCGCACGAGCACCCAGGCGACGAGCACTCCGAAAACGGCGTTAATAGATGCCGAGATCAGGGACGCACCAATGGTCAGCTCATAGGACGCCACGACGCGGCGGCTGGAAACCACTTTCCAGAACGCTTCCCAGTCGAGCGTCGCCGATTTCAGGAACACCGTAGACAGCGGAATCAGCACGATCAGGCTGAGGTAAAAGACAGTAAAGCCGAGCGTCATTCCGAACCCCGGAATCACGCTTCGTTCCTTCCATCTTCCAGACGCCCAGTTCATCTCTGTTCCTTGCCGGCAAAAGCCCCCGCCGGGGCCAAACCCATGGCTCCGGCGGGGTGTTTTGTCAAAAGCCGGTTACTGTTCGTACACCTGGTCGAACAGTCCTCCGTCGGCGAAATGCGTCTTCTGCGCTTTCTGCCAGCCGCCGAAAACATCGTCCACGGTGACCAGCTCGATCTTCGGAAACGTTGCAGCATATTTTGTGGCTACTTTCTCGCTCCGGGGCCGGTAGAAATTTCTCGCCGCAATCTCCTGGCCTTCCTCCGAATAGAGGTACTGAAGATACGCTTCCGCCACTTTTCGCGTTCCATGCTTGTCGGCGACTTTGTCGACCAGTGCCACCGGCGGCTCCGCCAGGATGCTGAGCGACGGCACCACGATTTCGAACTTGTCGGCGCCGAACTCCTTTCTGGCGAGGAACGCTTCGTTTTCCCAGGTGAGCAGCACGTCGCCGATACCGCGCTGCACAAAGGTGGTCGTGGCGCCTCTGGCCCCGGAATCGAGTACGGGTACGTTTTTGAACAGGGCCCGAAGAAAATCGCGAGCCTTGTCCGGCGAGCCGCCCGGCTGGCGAAGCGCGTAGGCCCACGCAGCCAGATAGTTCCAGCGGGCGCCGCCGGAGGTTTTCGGATTCGGCGTGATGACCGACACGCCGGGCCGTACGACATCGTTCCAGTCCCTGATCTTCCTGGGGTTTCCCTTGCGGACCAGGAATACGATGATCGATGTGTAGGGCGAGCTGTTATTGGGTAGCCGCTTCTGCCACTCCTTCGGCAGCTGCCTCCCCTTTTCGGCGATTTCGTCGATGTCATAGGCCAACGCCAACGTCACCACATCGGCCTGGAGCCCGTCGATCACCGACCGGGCCTGCTTGCCCGAACCGCCATGCGACTGCTTGATCGATACATCCGCTCCACCCTGCGTCTTCCAGTATCTGGTAAATGCCGTGTTGAACTCCTGATAAAGTTCACGGGTCGGATCGTAGGAGACATTGAGCAGTTCTTCGGCTCTTGCGATTCCGGTCAGGGCCAGGACTGCTGCCGCTGCGAATATTGCGAGTTTCTGTGATTTCATGTCGATTTACTTTCGGATTCTCTGTGGAGGCTCACAAAAAGGAGTTTCGCCGGGCCCTCGGAACCTTTTTCAGGTTCTTCGGTGCACCGGCGTCTCCCTTGGACTTTGGTAGGGGAAGTTTCACATGACGTTTCGTCGCTCCCCAGTCCTGCCGGTGCAGTTGACGGAACAGGTCGCCTCAGGGCGCTCCGTTCCGCCGGTCAGACAGCAACAAGTTGGGGAGTTCCGATACATCACAAAAATAAAGATACTTATAATAGTTAGGTTTGTCAACGACGGGCAATAATTTTAGGAATATCATCATAATATGCTGATATTATTAGTATTAATGGCATTTTTGGATCGTGGTTTTTCAGCCAGAAATCACACAATTTTCCCATCGTCATACTTTATCGTTCGCCCCGCCCGAACCTGCCAACGGCGTTTTTATCCACCCCCGGTTCGAAGCCCGGGCCAGAATCGTCCCGGCGAACAGACCGACAACATAACCGTACGGCAACCCGATGACGGTCGCGGCCACAACAAGGGCGATCCACAGCCGGACCGGGTCTGCGGTAATGTCGCGAATAAGCGCCATCAGCGCTACGGCTTCGAACAGCAGGATGACGCCGAGAACGGGCATCGGAAATACGTGAACGATCTCGGTGAAACCCGGTGCGAAAAACAGTCCAACAAGCAGGTACATCAGTCCGTACAGGATGGGAGCGCCGCCCGTCCGCGCGCCGAAGCCGTAAAAGCCAACCAGACCGCCGCACCCATGACACGCAGGAACACCGCCGAACCAGGGGGCGATCAGGTTCATCAGGCCGTAGGTAGTCCCGATTTTCCGGACCGAAACGGGCCGCGCGGGAAACAGGTCATGCGCCGTCTGGCTCGTGGCGATAACGGAATTGCCCAGCGAAAGCGGAATCTGGGGGAGTGCGAGCAGCAAGGCTCCCTGCGTTAGCTCCGCCTGTGAAGGCACGCGGAACGAAGGGAGCCGGAACGCCATTCCGGTAATCAGCGATCCGAAATCAAGTTTGACGAGGACTGCGTACATGAGCCCCAAGCCGATGACGACGAGCGGCGCCGGAACATGGTGCTGGCGGCGCAGCACCAGCAGTGCGGCAACCGATAGCAGCGCCAGTATGTATCCGGCTGCGCCCGCCGACGAGACATAGTCCTTCAGCGCGAGTGTCGCGAGAGTGATGCCGAGTCCAAGCTGTATCCCCCGCACGACCTCTTTCGGTATCACGCGCACGAGTTGATCCAGAAGTCCCGTGACAGCCAGCAGTAGCATCGCGATGCCGATGACAAGACCGCCCCCGGCGAGTATTCCCGGTGAAAGCTTTTGCCCGAGCATGATGGCTGCCATCGCCTTCAGCGGTTGTACCGGCATCGGGATCCCGTAAAGCAGCCCCGTCATGATCTGGAGACCGCCGAACATCACACAAACGCCAACGGGATCCAGCCCGCAGGACACGACAAGCGCTATCAGTAACGGGAGGTCCGTCCCGATGTCGCCAAAGGCCCCCGCCAGTTCATGGCGATCAAAGCGAACGCGAGGCAGCCGGTAGTCCTGGACGCTTTCAAGAACTGGCTCCATGCCGAGCATCTTAGGTTTGGGGTGGCCGTTTGCAAGAAAACAGTCAGCCGCCGTGTGCGGTCCGGCGGACCAGTTTCAGCATGGGATCCGGGATCCGGTGGGTCGAGATCAGTGCCTCGTCGAACGGGACGAGAACCGGATTCAGCCCCCGCACCCCGACCATGCAACGGGATCTGCCGTTCATCAGGGCGTCGACGGCCGCCTCTCCGGAAAGCGTCGCAATGATCCGGTCACGGGCGGTAGGCCGTCCGCCGCGCTGAATATGGCCGAGTATGGTCGCCCACGCCGGAACGCCGGTGCGTTTCGAGACTTCGTTCTTCAGATATTCCGCGCCGCCCAGCTCGTCGCCTTCGGCGACCACCACCAGAATGGTCCGGTGACCGTGCTTCATTTCACCGGTGACATAGGCGCAGATCGTCTCGACCGTCTCGGTGCGGTCTTCCGGGTACAGCACCACGTCGGCGCCGCCCGCCACACCCGAATAAATCGCAATGTCGCCGGCGTTGCGCCCCATCACCTCGACAAAAAAGAGGCGTCCCATGGCGGCGGCAGTGTCGTGAATCCGGTCGATGGCCTCAAGGGCCGTGTTCACTGCCGTGTCGAAACCGATGGTCTGGTCCGTACCGGCCAGATCGTTGTCGATGGTCCCGGTGCAGCCGACAACCTTGATGCCGGTTTCATCTTCAAGGAGCCGCGCCCCCTGAAACGTGCCGTCGCCGCCGATGGCGACCAGACCGCCGATGTCGTTGCTCTTCAGGAAGGCGGCCGCATCACGCCGGCCCTCGGGCGTGCGGAATTTCTCCGAACGGCTGGAGGCCAGAATGCTACCGCCCATATTCACAATGCCGCGGACGTCGAAATTGTCGAGTGGCTTGAGCGCCCTGTCGATCAGCCCCTGATAGCCCCGCTCCACGCCGAACACGCCGGCCTTGCGGCGAAGCCCTGCCCGCACAACCGCCCGGATACATGCGTTCATCCCCGGTGCGTCGCCGCCGCTGGTCAGGACTGCGATGTTCTTCATGAAAAGGCCTCCGCCCGGTCATTACCCCGGTACGATGGAAGAACCCGCCGCCGGGAGCAACTGAACCCGGCCCTCAGTTCGGAGATCAGGACCGTTCGGTCAGCACCGCGGAGCGGTAAAGCACCTGCAGCCATTTCGTATAGGGCCGCCTGGCGAACCCCTTGACCGGCCGCCTGCCGATGGCCCGCACCGGATAGATCTCCGAGATACTGGCCGTGAAGAACACTTCGTCGGCGGAATAAAGCGCGTCCATGCGGAACTTTTTCTCTTCCACACGCAGCCCCGCTTCGGGCGCGATGTCGAGCACGATCTTGCGGGTAATGCCGGGCAGGAGCCCCATCGACAGCGGCGGAGTGACGAGCCGCTTTCCCTTCACGTAGAAGAGCGACGCCGTGGAAGCCTCGGCGACATAACCCTTTTCGTCCAGAAGAATGGCGTCGTCGGCGCCGGCGGCTTTCGCCTCCCGCAGCGCCAGAATGCTCCGGCCGTAGTTGGAGAATTTCACCTTGGCCGCACCAGCGGTGTGGAGTCCTTCGACCGGAACCGCGACGATGCCATTTTCCTGTTTTTTCGCCGCGCTGTCGCCCAGCGCGTAGGCGATGATCAGCACCGTCGGCTTCGATCCCTGGGCGGAGAGACCCAGTTCCTTTCCCGAGCCGCGGGAAATCTGTATCCGAACGAATGCGTCCTCACGGAGCAATCCGTTGGCTTTAAGCAGTGCGGCAATCCGGGTCTCCAGCGACGGCAGCACCTTCACCGCATCGGTAATGCCCATCAGTTCGAGTGACGTACGAATCCGGACCAGATGCGCTTTCAGGAACGGCAGACGCCCCCCGTAAGACCGGATACTTTCAAAGACGCCGTCGCCGTACAGAAAGCCCCGGTCCAGCGGCGAGATCGCCGCCTTGCCCGCAGGCACGATCTTTCCGTTCAGGTGCAGATAGCGGACTTTCTGTGACATCAGCGTTTTCCTTCCAGACGGGCGAGCGTCGCGTGAAACCCTTCGAGCTTCAAGGCGACCTCCTCCGCTTCGCGGTCCGGATCGCTGTCGTACACCACGCCGCCGCCCGACCCGATCACTATTCTCCCGGCCGCGGCCGTCGCCGTGCGGATCAGCATGGCCGCCTCGAAGTTGCCGTCCCGGTCCAGTGCAAACAGCGCGCCGGTATAAAATCCGCGCGGGGACACCTCAAGACTGTCGATCGCCCGGATCGCCGCCCGCTTGGGCGCCCCGGTCACCGAGCCGCCCGGAAACACCGCCCGCACGATTCCCGGAAACGAACCGATCCCCGGCTCCGGGAGCTGGCATCTGACGGCCGAGACCATATGCAGCAGGCCCGGCAGTTCATCGATCCGTTCACGCACGGGCACTTCGACCGAACCGGTTTTCGCGATTTTTCCGAAATCGTTCCGCTCAAGATCGACGATCATCCGGTGTTCGGCCAGCTCTTTCGGATCGATTTTCAGCGCGTGCGCTTCGGCCCTGTCTTTCACGGCATCGCCAGTCCGCCGCCGGGTCCCCTTGATCGGAAACGTCTCCAGCCAGGATCCGCGCCGCCTCAAAAAACATTCGGGCGAATTCACCAGCAGTTCGGCGAACCCTGTATTGAGATACGCCCGGTAGGGCATCGGCTGGTCAAGCGCCCATCTCCGCCAGATTTTCACCGGATCGCTCTCGAAAGCGTAACGGGCCCGCTGAGACAGGTTTACGACGTAGTAGTCGCCGCGCCCGATTCCGGTCCGCAGGTTTTCGACCCGGTCGGCGTATTCAGGCGGCGCCAACTCGAACCCCGAGCCCGGACCGACATCGAATGGAGAAAATTCGGGCCAGACGAGCGGCCCTTCGTCGCCGAACGCCAGACCGGTGGACAGCGAACGCCGGTGGACTTCGTGACCCGGCCGGGCCTGCTCGTAGAAAAACGCCACCAGAGACGGAACGCCTTGCGTCTTGTGCCTGATTCGCACGCCTTCGGTCAGTTCCAGATGTTCATAGGAAAGCGTCAGGAGGCAGCAAGGGGCCGACAGTTCCGTCGACAGACGGACTGCCGGGGTTTCCGACCTGTACATCGCGATAACCCGGGCGACCGCTTCGAGAGGATCGGGATCGGGAGGTTCGACTTCCCGTTCACCCAGATAGAATCTCGTCCGCCCGTCGTAGACGAGCAGGGCTGACGGATCGCGGTATTCGAGGGTTTCCGGCCAGCCGGGAGTGACCGTCGCCGCGCGTCCGCCGTGGGCAAGCAGGACCGCCGTGCCCGGCGGAGCGTGACGTGTCGTCATCTCCCGGTTTACTTGACCACGGTTTCGACCGGCTCGGTGGGCGGGGATTTCTGTCCGGCGTAGTCGACAGACATGACGCGGTAGCGGTACGTCTTGCTCTTGCCCGGCTCCACGTCCCGGTCCACGAAATAGAGCGTATCCACGCCGATCTCGCGCTCAGTCCAGGATCCCAGACCGCCGAAGAACGGCGTCTGCCGCTCAATGATAAAGGTGAGCCGGGGATTGGGCTCAAGACCCCGCGCATTCCATTCAAGACGGACCTGGCCGCCCTGGTTCTGTTCGGCGGTGACATGGAGATTCGTGGGTGTCGGCGGAAGCGGCCGCGTGCGGGTTTCCACCGGCAGGCTCTTGGCGCTCTGCAGGCCGTCGTCGTCCACGGCGGTCAGCGAGTAGTAATACAGGGTTCCGGGCTGCAGATCCGTGTCGAGATAGTCCGTCTTCTCGGTCCCCGCGATCTGCTGCATGTCCCGGGGCGTCACGGACGCGCGCCAGACGCGATAGCGGTTCACGTCCAGTTCGGTGTTTTTCTTCCAGCCGATCTGCGCGCGGCGGATCCCGCCCTGCGGAATTTTCACTTCCACCGGCGGCAGCGGCGGCGGCTTGGTAGTGGCCTGCACCGGATCGGACGGCTGCCCGAAGGTTCCGAACCGGTCGAACCCGGTCACCTTGTAATAGTAGGTCGTCAGATCGTCGAGCATGCCGAGATCGGTCCCGTTGGCGCCGTCGATGAAACCGGTCGCGAAGCGGCCCTGCACGCGGCCGATTTCCCGGTAGTCGCCCTCGCGCAGACCCGACCGGAAGATCGCATAGCCCTGCACGCGGCTGTCGCTTGCCGCCCGCCAAGTGATCGGAATGACCCGCGGCGCGTTCGAGAACGCTTTCACATCGTCGACCATGGAAGGAACCGGCGCCGTCGTCGCGGTGACCCAGTTGGAACAGGCACTCTCGCTCTTGTCTTCCGAAAACGACGCGACGCAGTAGGAGTAGATCGAGTTGTAGTCGACCTCGTTGAACATCGATTTCTGGTCGACGTAGTAGGTGGCGTGTCGGCCGTTATTGGTGCCGATCCGCACCCCGCCCGGACGGTTCTTGTCGCGGCGGTAGATGTTGTATCCGCGTACCGCTCCGCGCTGCACCGGATCCCACCGCAGGTAAACCATCCGCTCCAGACCCGACGTCGCGATCACCGCCTCCGGCGGGCGGATTGTCGTGCTGGGCGCCGTCGGCGGGTCTTTTGGCTCGACCTTGTTCTCGGGAACCGTTGCGGCGGGCTGCTGCCCCGTGGGAGCGCCGGAAGCAGCCGGCGGCTGCTGGACCGCGGATTGCGTCGCCGATCCCGCGCCGCCCGCGGCGGGAAAGGGACCGCAGGACGCCAGTCCCGTGGCCAACACAACAGATAGTGTACTGAAAAACCGGCGGTTACTCATCGGTCCAAACGCTCCTGACTGCAGCCGGAGCTACCCTGAAATTCCACGCTCAAAACGGGCCGCAATCACCGGGCCAGATAGCACGCAGGGGGAGGGAGACCAAACTCCCCGGTACCGGATGGGCAAACGGGCTGGTTCTGGGGTCGGCAGCCGATATAATGCGGGCGTCAGGGCTGGCATATCGGAGAGGCATGATCCGGCGGTTTTCCACCGTTCCGCTCGTTTTAACCGCGATTCTGGCGGCGGCCCTGTTTCCGGCCGCGACAGTTCGCGCCCAGCCGTCTCCGCCGGTTCCGGCCGGTCCTGGCGGCCAGACCGGCCAGTCGGACGCAGTCGATGCGAACCAGGTCGCCTCGCAGGCTTTCCAGCATCTCAAAGCCGGCGAACTGGACAAGGCCGAGCGCCTGTTCAAGTGGCTGCGTGACGGGTTTCCGGCGAGTCCGCGGGTGGTCGAGGCGCTGCTGGGCCTCGCCGAAGTGGAAGCCGTCCGCGGCAACGCCGAATCGGCGCGGGACCTGTTCTCGGCCTTCCTGCTCAACTTCCCCGATCACCCGCTGGCCCCCCGCGCCCGGTTCAAGCTGGGCAATATCGAAAAGGCCCTTGAAGAAGCGGGCGAGGAGAAAGTCCACCGCAACCGGACCGGGCCGCCGATGAAAGGCGCGCAGATACTGGTTGTAGAGGGCGACACCCCGCAGGCGGTAGGAGCATCGTTCGCCCGGATGAAAGCGCTCGGCATCGACACCGTCATTGTCCGAGCCTTTCACAACGCCGGCGACCACTATCATCCGCTGGTTCCGAAAGACCGCCAGGACGGCCGGGTCGGCGTCTACTTCAAGACGAAACAGGCGCCAGTCGTGGCCGACCTGCTCACCACCTATGCGAACCTCGCCCACAAGAACGGCCTCAGGTTCTACGCCTGGATGACCACCCGCTACGCGGACTACGGCTTCGCCTACGACGATCCGCGCTACGACGCGGTTTACGATCTGAGCACGAAAACGTTCGTGCGGGACAAGGGTCTCGACATCTGGAACCCGGCGGTCGAGCGGTATCTCACCGGCCTGTACGAAGATCTCGCCCGGACCCCCATCGACGGCATCCTGTTCCAGGACGATCTCGTCTACCGCCACACAAGCGGTTACGGGCCTCTTGCGCGGGAACGGTACCAGGCGGATTTCGGCCATCCGCTCGAGCCGGACCGGTTCTACCGGGGCATTTACCAGGTCGAGAACGGCAAATATTACGTGCAGGAGTACACGCCCGAGTTCTGGAAATGGGTGGACTGGAAGAACCGCCGGATCCTGTCGCTGGCGTCGAGCCTCTCGGCCGCCGTCCGGCGGATCAAGCCGGAGGCCCGGTTCGCGCTCAACTTCTTCTACGAAGCGGTTACCCAGCCGCGCAACGCACTCGCGTGGATCTCCCAGAGCATCACCCGCGCCGAGGAAGGCCCTTTCGACTACTACGCCGTGATGGCCTACCACCACCAGATGGCGAAGGAGCTGTCCCTGAGCGAGGAGAAAACCGCCCAGCTGCTCGGAAAGATGACGGCCGATCTCTACCGCCGCGTCGAGGACCGGTCCCGGATCATGCTCAAGCTCCAGGTGCGGGACTGGGACACGCGCGAAAAAGTATCACCGGCCGAATTCGGGCGGCTGCTCGACGCCGTGCAGGGCAACACTCCGCCGGGGGCACAGCCGCCGTCACTGGTGCTCGTTCCTGTGGACAGCGCCGAGGACACGGGCTTGCTTACCGCCCGCAAGGGACGTTAAATCCGAAACGTCATGATCGAGAAACCCAAAAGAACCGACAAGCCGTGGGGGTATGAACTCCTCTGGGCGAAGACCGACCGCTACGTCGGCAAGATCCTTCACGTCGCGAAGGGCGAGGCGCTCTCGCTCCAGTACCACGAGAAGAAGGAAGAGACGCAGTACGTCCTGACCGGCAAGTTGCGCGTGGACCTGCAACCCAAAGGGGAGCCGATGCGAACGATCGAGCTGGGGCCGGGCGACATCCTGCACCTTCTCCCCTTCACCAAGCACCGGCTCACCGCCATCGAGGACACCGACGTGCTCGAGGCCTCGACGCCGGAGCTGGACGACGTCGTCCGGCTCGAAGACCGCTACGGCCGCACCGGCACGAACAAGCCGTGAGCGCCGTTAATCCCCCCATTCCCTACCGTCTCCCGATGCACTAACTTCTCGGGTCTGTGGCAAAGAAGTTTAAAAACCGCGCGGGAAGCGAGTGGCGCCAGGGCTCGGACTACTACCGGGTCCGCAGTCCCTATTCCGACCGTCTCGTCGGCCACGCGCCCTATGGGTCCGCCGAAGACGTCGAGTTCGCGATCGCCCAGGCGGCCGACTCGTTCAAGGAAACCCGCCAGCTTCCGTCGCACCGCCGCGCCGATATCCTGGCCCACATCGCCGCCGGCATCTCCGAACGCGCCGACGAACTGTCCGAAATGATCATGCTCGAGGCGGGCAAGCCGATGCTGTTCGCCCGCGCCGAAGTCCAGCGGGCCGTCAACACGTTCATCATCGCGGCCGAAGAGTCCAAGCGCATGGGCGGCGAGGTGATCCCGGTGGACATCGAGGCGCGGGCCGAAGGGTTCCTGTGCGCGACGAGCCGTTTTCCCCGCGGACCGATGGCCGCCGTGACGCCGTTCAACTTCCCGCTGAATCTGGTCGCGCACAAGGTGGCACCGGCAATCGCCACCGGCACGCCGGTAATCCTCAAGCCCGCCAAGCAGACGCCGCTCACGGCGTATCTCCTTGCCGAGATCATCGAACAGACCGCCTGGCCCCGCGGGGCGTTCTCGGTAATCTACTGCGCCGACGAGCTGGCGGAAAAACTGGTCACGGACCCCCGGATCAAGACGTTCTCGTTCACCGGTTCCGACCGGGTGGGCTGGAAACTGAAGGGGCTCGCCGGCAAGAAACGCAGCCTGCTGGAGTTGGGCGGCGACGCCGCCGCCATCGTCACGGCGGACGCCGACCTCGACTGGACCGCGTCCCGGTGCGCGCAGGGCGCGTTCGCCTATGCCGGCCAGATCTGCATCTCCATTCAGCGGCTGTTCGTGGAAGAGAAAATCTACGACAGCTTTATCCAGAAGTTCGTCGAGGCGACCCAGAAACTGCCGATGGGCGACCCCGGCGATCCGGCCACGGTCGTCGGGCCCCTGATTTCAGATGAAGCGGCCAAGCGGATCGAAACCTGGGTGGACGAGGCGCGGGTTGCCGGTGCGCGGCTTCACACGGGCGGCACCCGCAACGGCAAGATGTACCAGCCGACGATCCTCGATCAGGTGCCCAGCAACATCCGGCTGTCGTGCGATGAGGCGTTCGGCCCCATCGTCTGGTGCGAACCGTTCAACGATTTCGACCAGGTGCTTCGCCGCGTGAACGAATCCCGTTTCGGACTGCAGGCGAGCGTTTTTACCAAAGACCTCCAGAAGATGTTCAGGGCGTGGCGGGAACTTGAAGTGGGCGGCGTCGTCGTGAACGAATTCCCGATGATGCGCATCGACAACTTCCCCTACGGCGGCGTGAAGGATTCGGGAGAAGGGCGCGAAGGCGTCCGTTCGGCCATGGAAGACCTCACCGAACCGAGAGTGCTGCTCGTCAAGACTTCGTGATATACGGGGAACCGGGCCCGTATGAATCTGCCGTTCCACCTCGACCTCCTCGAAATCTGCAAGCGTCTCGTGCCGCTGGTGCTGGTCGTCGCCGTGGGACTCCTCTACGCGGTACCGGTGCTGCGCGAATGGCGCTACGGCCGGGCCGGGTTCGAACGGCGCTACCAGGGAAACGAACGGCTGACCCTGGTGCTGGCGCTCGGGTTCGGGCTGGCGCTCCCCTTCATGTATGTCGTTTCACTGCCGTCACTCCGGGAACGTGACGCAACGCTCACCCGTTTCGAGGCCCTGCAGCCCGTGCAGGTGTTAAGCGTGTTAATCGAAAGCTCCGGAAAAAAGAGACGGATCGAAGGCTACGAAACCCTGCGAAAATGGTTTATATGGAAGTCATCTCTTGAGCCGGTCCAGAAGCCCCTGTGGGGCCTGGGCGACCCGCAGGGGCGGGCCCAGCTGGCACTCGAGGGACTCAAAGAGACCCTGGAGCTCGACTTCTGGCCGAACGGGGGGCCGGAACCGGGCGCGGCGGCGATCGAGGTGATTTCGAACGGCCGCCGGATGGGTGTCTACCGGGTCAGGGAATTCAACTATACGGCGGGCAGTCCGGTGGATGAATGACGATTCCCAGAGCCTCGATGATCGATTCCGAACATAACTTCTCGTGGCACATTCCCGGCATTCTGGCCGCTTCGGGCGGACCGTCGCCGGGCGGGCGCGCCGCCGACTGGCACACCTTCTGGAACACCAAGGGCGTCATCCATATCGTCAATCTGACGGAACGCGAGCACTACCCGCCGGAGCCGCTCATCGAGTGGCACTTCCCCACCAACGACATGTACGCGCCGGGACTCGGTGACGTCGTGAGCATCCACAATCTCGTGATCGAGTCGGCCGCCAAGAAGCAGCCGGTGCTCGTCCACTGCTGGGCGGGGATCGGCCGCACCGGGACGGTGCTCGCCTGCCTGCACCAGTCGCTGGAGGGCCGCTCCCTCGCCGAGAGCATGGAGTTCGTCCACACCCGCCGGCGCGGCCCCCAGACCCGCGGCCAGGCGAACCTGATCGAGGAGTGGGAGAAGAAGCTCCCCAAACTGGCACTCAGGAAACTCCCCGGAGCGGTTCGTCCCTGACGTTTGGCCCTGATGATGGGTTGTGGTCCCTCAACCGGCCTTTCGCTATGCTGATCGGCATCGGAGGCATCTCCCATGCGGATTACCAAGGTCTACACACGGACGGGTGACAAGGGTGAAACGGGGCTGGGTAGCGGCAAGCGCGTCCCCAAGGATTCGCCGCGCATCGGCGCCTACGGCACGGCCGACGAGCTGAACTCCGTGATCGGCCTGGCGATTGCGCTGGGCGTCACGCCGGAACTGAAAGAACCGCTCGAGCGCATCCAGCACGAGCTGTTCAACCTGGGCTCGGACCTCTGCATCCCCGAGGAGACCAAGGCCGAGTGGGCCATGGACCCCAAAAAGAAGGAGTGGAAAATCCCCCACATCGAGGCGGAACAGGTGACGGCGCTCGAGAAGCTCATGGACAAAATGAGCGAAGAGCTGAAGCCGCTCGAGAACTTCATCCTGCCGGGCGGCACCCAGGCGGCGAGCCAGCTGCACGTGGCCCGCTGCGTCTGCCGCCGCGCCGAACGCGAGACGATAGAACTATCCCGCACCGAACGGGTGAGCCCGCAGGTGGTGCCCTACCTCAACCGGCTGTCGGACGCCCTGTTCGTCATGGCGCGCTACGACAACCTCAAAAAAGGCGCCGGCGACGTCCTGTGGGATCCGAAATACAAGTAACGCCCCGGCCGCAACAGGGCTATTCAGTTTTCAAGGACCTATCGCGGCATGCGGGGTTTCAGGCCACCGAGCCGCCTTTGCGGTTTCACCACTCGCCTTCCGCCGGTCTGCGGCCGCCAGGT
>CAZMGV010000006.1:0-221288 GCA_964565925.1 uncultured bacterium | reverse complement strand
GGACCATCGAATGGCGGGAACCTGCCCTCTCCGGGGAACTCCGCCCCTGCTCACGCGGTGGACCCACGCGACAGCGGCGCGACCGGGAAGGACTTCACTGGATCCGGGGCCCGCTCATCACGGTCGCCCGGACCTGAGCTCACCTCCGGCTCCGTATTCCCTCACGCCCTTTGGGGCCCTCGGTTTCCGGCTCCGGATGGAGACTTATCTTCACCCACTATTAATAGCGGCTATAAAAACGCGATCCAGACCGTGGACCTAAATGGCCCTAAATGACCCTAAATGAACCCATTTGACCCAAGTTTTTCAGGGCATTTCAGTAATCTAGTAATAGTAGTTAATGCGTTAAACCTGACAACGGAACTCACGGTACGCTCTCAGGTTTTCCCAAATCAGAACGTCCGTGGCAGACCCCTGAAACACGCCAAAATTATTTTCCCATTAACGCGACTTTTAATCTTCAGATTCCGGAATCCTGAGTGGCGTCAACGGGTTAGCGTTTTCAGGGCCTTTCACCGCTTGGTCCATTTAGGGTCAAAAGGACGATTTTATGCAGAACGAGAGGTTGATATAAATGGTATTGGCGAGAGGCGGCGGAGTGATGGACTGCGAACCGGTATCCGAAAGAATGGCGCCCGGATCGAGCTGATTTCTTAAAATATCCCGTATTTTCATATAGTTATGCTCGCACATCTGCCTCATTCCGATTCCCCGCCATCCCCCCTTGCCCGGCCCCGAACAGGCCTTAAGTTCCCTCCGCCGGAGCCTTTGGCAGTCTCCCCTATTGAGTGCTAGACAGGGGCCCGGTGAAAACCGCCAGTCAGGCGGCCAACGGAGAAGGAAGGATCACAGTTTATGGCATTACGACCCCTGGGCGACCGCATCCTTGTGAAGCGCGAAGCCGACGAAGAGAAGACCAAGGGCGGGATCATCATCCCCGACGCGGCGAAGGAAAAGCCGTCGAAGGGCAAGGTGATAGCCGTCGGCAAGGGCCGCGTGACCGAGAGCGGCAAGCTGGAGCCGCTCGACGTGAAGAAGGGCGATGTCGTGATGTTCGGCAAGTATGCCGGCACCGAAGTCGTCGTCGCCGGCGACGAACTGCTGATCATGCGCGAGGAAGACATCCTCGCCATCATCGAAGGCTGACGATCAGCCTGAAGCGAAAACCGATTTTCACCCGGGACACCCCGGTTCAAGACCAAACCCACATTTAAGGATTTACCCAAAATGGCCAAGCAACTGCTTTACGACACCGCCGCCCGCGCGAAGATTCTCGCAGGCGTCAACATTCTCGCCGACACCGTCAAGGTGACGCTGGGTCCCAAGGGCCGCAACGTCATCATCGAGAAGACGTTCGGCTCGCCGACGATCACCAAGGACGGCGTCACCGTCGCCAAGGAGATCGAGCTGGAAGACAAGTTCGAGAACATGGGCGCGCAGATGGTGCGCGAAGTGGCGTCCAAGACCTCCGACACCGCCGGTGACGGGACGACGACCGCCACGGTGCTGGCGCAGGCGATCTTCCGCGAAGGCGTGAAGCTGGTCACCGCCGGCCACGACCCGATGGAACTCAAGCGCGGCATCGAGCAGGCGCTCGAAACCGTCGTCACCGAGATCAAGAAACTGTCCAAGCCCATCAAGGACCGCAAGGAGATCGCGCAGGTCGGCACGATCAGCGCCAACGGCGACACCGAGATCGGCAAGATCATCGCCGAGGCGATGGAAAAGGTCGGCAAGGAAGGCGTGATCACCGTTGAAGAGGCCAAGGGCCTTCAGACGGAACTGGAAGTCGTGGAAGGCATGCAGTTCGACCGCGGCTACCTGTCCCCCTACTTCGTCACGAACCCCGAGAAGATGATCGCCGAGATCGAGGACGCGCTGATCCTCATCCATGAGAAGAAGATTTCCTCCATGAAGGACCTGCTGCCGATCCTCGAAAAGGTCGCGCAGTCGGGCCGTCCGCTCATCATCATCGCGGAAGAAGTCGACGGCGAAGCGCTGGCGACGCTGGTCGTGAACAAGATCCGCGGCGTGCTCAAGATCGCGGCCGTGAAGGCCCCGGGCTTCGGCGACCGCCGCAAGGCCATGATGGAAGACATCGCCATCCTCACGGGCGGCAAGTGCATCGCGGAAGAGCTGGGCGTGAAGCTCGAGAACATCACGATGGCGGACCTCGGCCGCGCGAAGAAGATCGTGATCGACAAGGACAACACGACGATCATCGACGGCGCCGGCAAGAAGCCCGCCATCGAGGCCCGCGTGAAGCAGATCCGCGCGCAGGTGGAGGAGACCACCTCCGACTACGACA
Source organism: uncultured bacterium (assembly GCA_964565925.1). GTDB lineage: Bacteria > JAGRBM01 > JAGRBM01 > JAGRBM01 > JAHCIT01 > CAZMGV01. The sequence goes on along the minus strand of CAZMGV010000006.1, from coordinate 218,980 downwards.
AGGAGAAGCTCCAGGAGCGTCTCGCCAAGCTCGTGGGCGGCGTCGCGGTGATCCGCGTCGGTGCCGCGACCGAAGTCGAGATGAAAGAGAAGAAGGCCCGCGTGGAAGACGCCCTGCACGCGACGCGTGCGGCGGTGGAAGAAGGCGTGGTCCCCGGCGGCGGCGTCGCGCTGCTCCGCGCCCAGGCGGCCGTCAAGGCCATGAAGGGCAAGGGCGAACGCCAGTTCGGCATCGACATCGTGTTCCGGGCGCTCGAAGAGCCGGCCCGCATGATCGCCGAGAACGCCGGCATCGACGGCTCGATCGTCGTCTGGAAGATCCTGGAGGGCAAGGACAACTTCGGTTTCGACGCCCAGGAGGAAACCTACGGTGACCTCGTCGCCAAGGGCATTATCGATCCGACGAAGGTGACCCGCCAGGCGATCACCAACGCCTGCTCGGTATCGGGGCTGATGCTCACGACCGAATGCATGATCAGCGAAATCCCCCAGAAGGACGCCCCCGGCGGCATGCCGGGCGGCGGCATGGGTGGAATGGGCGGCATGGGAGGCATGGGCGGTATGGGCGGCATGATGTAAGCCGCGCCCGCTCAGAGCGGCCTCAAAGCCCTGAACCACGAAGCGCCCGGCCCTTTAAAAGGGACGGGCGCTTTGCTTTGGGGCCGGTTTCTTTTACGGGCAGGCCAGGGTGATCTTGCAGGTTTCGCCGAAGGCGATCTCGCAGGCGGAGCCGACATGGTTGCCGTTGGAGTCGGACTGGTCGGGGTTCGCCGTGCAGGGGCAGTTGTCGGCGGTGTCGTTCACGCCGTCGCAATCGGAATCCGGATTCGCCGGATCGGTCTGGAACCCGCCCGGGCGCAGGCCGAAGTTTTCCATCTCGTCGGGCGTGCCGTCGCTGTCGGTGTCGGCCGGATCGATGACCGGCTGGGTGCAGACGTTGCCCGGCTCGCAGACGCAGCCGTCGGTGGAATCGGGTGTGCCGTCGCCGTCGGAATCCGACACGTCGCTGTTGTTGGTGGAGACCGACGAATGTTCCGGGTTCGCCGCCTCGAGCAGCGGGCAGATGTCGAAGATATCCAGCACGCCGTCGTTGTCGGTGTCGTCGAGCGCCGGGCTGGACGGATAGGTGCGGTTCAGCCAGGACGGCGTGCGCGGGCGGGGCTGGATCTCTTCCACGTCGGAGAGCCCGTCGTGGTCGAAATCGGCCGAGGTGTTGGTGAGCAGCGTGAACGACGGATCGCACGAGTCGCCGATGCCGTCGAAATCGGAATCCGACTGCGTGAGGTTCGGGATCGAGCCGCAGTTGTCGATGGCGTCGGGCCACAGGTCGCCGTCCGTGTCGTCCAGCAGCGGGTTGGTCCGGAACGTGAGGCCGTTCACCTTGCGGCCGGCCAGTTCCTCGCCGTCGGTAAGGCCGTCGCCGTCGGTGTCATCCAGCAGCGGGTTCAGCATGGTCGGTGCGGCCGGCAGCGGCGCGTCCGGGTTGGCCGGATCGAACCGTTCCACCAGCACCAGCTGCTGGCACGGAGTCCGGACCGCCGGGCACAGGCGGCCGGCGTTGGCTTCCGGCACGCAGATGGGCGGCAGCAGCGCGGCGCAGGCCTGCAGCTCCGGCGTGCAGAGCCCCGGAGTGTTGAAGCAGGTGTCCTGCGCCGTGTCGGCGAAGGCGAACACTTCCTGGTAGGAGAGCGTGTTCAGATCGCCCGGATCGTTGAAAGCCCCGTTGCCGTCGAGATCGAAGGCCACTTCGTTGGGGTCCGGCAGCCCGTCGCCGTCGGTGTCGTTGCTCGAGACCGAGGTCCCGTAGGGCACAGGACTGCTCGCCAGGCACAGGGGCGGCGTGACGGGATCGCACTGCTCGACCACGTCGATCAGTCCGTCCGCATCCGTATCCGGCAGGCCGGTGTTGCCGCCGTAGGGCGACACGTCGGAACCGTCCAGAATCCCGTCGCCGTCGGTGTCCGGATCGAGCAGCGGATAGGTCTGCTTGCCGGTCAACAGCGGGATATCATTTCCCGGCTGGATAAAAATCGGCGTCGTCTGCTGGCCGCTTGGAATATTGATACTCTTCCATTCATTCAGCCGTTTCCATTCATCACCATCGTTCTCGCCGTCCAGATCCGAATCGGGGAACACCGGGTTGGTTCCCAGGCGGCAGATGGGCGAGGCCGGCGGCTGGCAGATGAAACCCGGCTCCGTGCAGTCGGGGGTGGAGCCCGAGCAGGCGCAGTTCAGCTCGCAGCGAAGCCGTTCGGTGGAAACCGTCGTGCCGCTGCCAAGCAGTAACTCCACCGACGGCGGGAACCCTTCGAGCAGGTCCGGCAGGCCGTCGTTGTCGTCGTCGGGATCGGCGTTGTCGCCGATGCCGTCCAGATCGTTGTCGTGGGTTTCGTTCGGATTCCACGGGAAACGGTCCTGCACGTTGGGCACGCCGTCTCCGTCGATATCCGGATCGGTGCTGTTGGGGATCGTGTCGCCGTCGAAATCGGCGTCCGGGCCGTAGAGGCCGCAGGTGTTGGTCGGATCGAACGGGCAGTTGTCGGCATTGTCGCCGACGCCGTCGTTGTCGGTGTCGATGGTCTCTTTCGGGTCGTGCGGGAACGCGTCGCCGCCGCCGGCGGTGGCCAGAGGCGCGTCCACGCAGGCCGGGATATGGCGCGGATCGCCGGCGGGGCGCGGCGGATCCGGGCAGCCGTCGTTGTCGGCATCGTCGTCGATGGCGTCGGGCGCGAGATCACACCGTGCGAGATCGCTCGGGCAGAAGAAGTCCGGGCGTTCGGGGAGCCCACGGTCGATATCCACCGGGTCCGAAATCCCGTCCTTGCGGAAATCCCGGTCCAGATTGTTGGCGACGCCGTCGCCGTCCATGTCCGGATCGGTGTTGTTGGGAATCGTGTCGCCGTCGAAGTCGCCCAGCGGCAGCAGGTCCTGGCAGACCGTAGGCAGGTTGACCGGCAGGCAGGGTGTCGAGAAATCCAGGCAGGTCGTGACGATGATGAAACCCGGGTCGAGCGGATCGTCCGGCGGATTCACGCCGAGATCGTCCACGATGCCGTCCACGTCCCCGTCGATCGGGCAGCGGGCGATGGGCCCGCTGGCGTCATCGAAGCGGATCAGGATGACCGGCTCGGAACCGGCCGGAGCGCCGGTGTCGGGAATGCACGACGCGGCCGCCGCAAAGGTCGTTCCGGGGCCGTCGTCGTTGCAGTCCGTATTGTCCCCGGCCCCGTCGCCGTCGGTGTCGTTGGATTCGGTGGCGTCACGCGGGAAGGCGTCCAGATAGTCCGGAACACCGTCGCTGTCGATGTCCGTCTCCTGCGCGTCGGGGATGCCGTTGCTGTTGGTGTCGGCCTGCTGCAGCGTGTTGTCCAGTTCGTCGCCCAGGAGGTTGCCGACTTCCATGGTGCCCACCGTCGCCGGCGACACGGGCTGGTCCGCCATGACGGGGAAGAAATCGCTCTGCTGGGTCGGATCGAACTGGAAGAGGTTCATGTTGCCGCCGGCGTGGGTGTCGGACAGGCGCGCCGTCAGCTCTTCCACGTCCGGCACGCCGTTACCCGTGAATTTCGGGTAGGCGTCGCGGCTGGCGTCGATACGGGTCAGCTTCTCGATCAGCGCCTGGTTGATCACCGGGCCGTCGAGCACGTCGGCGATGCCGTCGTTGTCGTCGTCCAGGTCGGCGTTGTCGCCGATCCCGTCGCCGTCGGCGTCGTACCACTCCCGGCTGTCGTTGGGGAACGCGTCCTGCGTGTTGATGACGCCGTCGCCGTCGCTGTCCAGCAGCGACCCGTTATTGCACGCGGGCGCCAGCAGAAGGCACACGAACACGGACGCGAGGCAGACGAAACGCAAGCCTGCGCGCCGGAGGGGCGAGTCTGGACACTTTTCCACCATATGAAACCCCTTAAATGTATGAAATTGCTGGATAAAGGGCAATGAAAGGCCCGGTTCTGCGGGTAAAACTTTGTGACCGATTGACGCGCGGTCACGGGGGCCATTTCCGCCTTCCCTGTGCCGGGCCGGACGTTTACAATCAGCGGGAATTATGGAGTTTTTCCCTGGAATGCGCCCCCGGTACCTGGCTGCCCTTTGCCTGCTTGCCGTCCCGTTCGCGGCGCGGGCGGGCGAACCTAAAAAGCCCGAAACCAAGATTATGTCCTTCGACAAGGACGGAGACGGAAAACCGGACAAGTGGGCCGTCTTCGTGGACGGCACCGTTTCGGAGATCGGCTACGACCGCAACCACGACGGTAACCGGGATTTCTGGGAGTTTCTGAACCCCAACGGGCGCATGGCGCGCACGGAATCGGACCGCAACTACGACGGCAAGCCCGATCTCGTCGTCTACTACGCGAACGGGAATCTCGCGTTCAAGATGGTCGACGACAACTTCGACGGCACGCCGGACCGGATCGTCTATTTCGACGGCGACGAACGGGTCGGGCTCTCGTCCGAACAGTTCGACACGATCCGCAGCAAGCCGGAAGCCGCCATGGACCCGGCCGCCCGCCCCGGCGACAAGGGCCCGGTCGGCAAGGCGAAGGCCGCCGCGGCGGACAGGACCGGAACCGCCAGAACCGGAAAGACGAGAACCGCCCGGGCCGCAACCGGCAAAAACCGGGCGGCGGTGATGGCCGCTCCCGACGTGGCTCCGCCGCCCGCACCCTCCGCTTTCGTGGGGCCGGCAGGACCGGCAGCAGACGGAACCGGGGCCGGCTCCGCGGAAACTGCATCTGCAGCGGGCGACGATCAGGCGTTCTTCCCGCTGGGTCCGGATTTTCTGGTGCGCATCCCGGTGCCCGGCGGTTCCAGCGCGCTCTCCGAAAGCCACACCTGGAACGTCGAGCGCGAACGCAAGCTGTTCCGCTGGACCGACGACGGTACTCCCTTCGAGCTCCAGAACATGCCGACGCAGGGCGCCGTGCGGGTCCGCTACGACCTGCGCGACGATCCGGGCGAGCGGGTCGGCGAGGAAGAGTTCGACCGCAAGTCGAAGGCGTTCGCCAGACGGACCTTCGGGCGGCTGCTCAACGTGATCGAGCAGCAGCGCACCGTGGAGACCGCCATGGGACCGGCGAGGCTGGCCACCTATGCGGTGAAGAACGGCCGCCAGTCGCAGCGCATCTCCCTCTGCATCGTGCTGGCGAAAGATTACTGGGTCTATTTCATGGCCGTCTCGCCCCGGGACACCCACGAGGCGCTGGAAAGCGCGCTCGTGGAGATGCTTCTCGGAGCCCGGATCGGTTAAGGTAGGCAAGGGCATGTCAGCGCAGTCAAAACCACCCTCCGGCGGCGAAGAGATCATCCTGGACGGGGATATGGATCTCGATACGCTCGTCGCACAGCTGGATGCGAAAAAGACGGGTGCGGTGCCTCCCGCCCCGGCGGTCACGAGGCCTCCGGCCATGAGCCGCCCGCCGCCCGCAATCGTCAAACCGGCGGCCAAACCCGCCGCAAAACCGGCGGAAGTACCGGTGGCAGCACCGGCGGCAGTAATGGCGCCGTCCGCGCCTCCCGAACCTGAACTCGTTATCCCGCAGGCCCCTGAACCGGCCGCCCCCGCGAGCGACGACCTCGAGATGGTGAACCTGGACGAGGAACCCCCGCCAGCCGCCGCACCGGCAGTTACCACACCGTCAGTTGCCGTACCGGCACCCGCTGCTGCGCAAGCCGCCGCTGCGCCAGCTGCCGTAGACGCCGACGCCGAACTGTCCATGGTGGAGGCCGACGCGCCGGCAGAACCGGCCGGGACGTCCGGCGCCGACAGCGATCTCGAAATGGTGGATGTGGGCGGCGCCGATGCCGCCGATGACGACGTGGAGATCGTCGACGTGGACGCCAAGCCCGTTCCCCCGCCGGCGGCTCCCCTGCCCGACTGGCTGGGCGACGATGTGCCCGCAAAGCCGCTCGTGGAGCGCCCCGCGCTGGCGGTCGACCTGTCGGCCCCGCTGCCGGACGCGGAACTGGACCTGCGGCACGAGTTCCAGCGTGAAACCCGGCCCGATCCGAAATACCTGTTCGAGGAGACCAAAGCGCTGGCAAAGGAAGATGCGGGCGAAGTAACCTATATCCTTTGCCACAAGTGCGGAGCCCGGAACCAGATCGGCGTCTGGGTCTGCCGGAACTGCGGAGACAAGCTCCGGATCTCCCAGGAAATTCTGGACCGGTATTACCAGGAGCAGTAGGACACCATGGCGAAAGTACGGTCAGCCGAGGAACTCGGCAAGGTTTGGAAGCGGCAGTTCCGCTGGGTCGCCCCGTTTTTCGTCGTCGTCAACGAGAACGTGCCGCTGCCGCTGCGCGCCCTGGGTCTGTGCTATTTCGCTGCCGTCGTCGCCGTATCGATTCTCTGGGCCCTGATCTATTCATCCGTCGCCGAGCGGTTCGCCGTCTACACCTCGACGATCAATTCGGCCGGGTTCATCGCGATTACCGGCCTGTCGGTAATCGCCACAGTCATCGTGCAGGGCGCGATGAACTACACGAAACTTCTCAAGGACAACGGGACGCTCTGGTCGCTGCTGCGGCGCAACCGTCCGGTACCGACTGAACTCATCCACCGGGCCATCGACGAGCTGTCCCGGTTCCCGCTCATGGAATCGATCAGCTCCCTGACGCTGTGGCTGCTTTCGGCCGTCCTCTGGTATTTCGGGCTGACCCATTTCGCCGACTTCCCCGCTCCGCTCGTCCGGTTCATCTCCATCGGCATCGCCTGCGAAGGGCTGCTGCTCGTCCCCTACCAGTATTTCTTCTTCCGGATGATGGTGTCGTACGACTACGACAAGATCTCCGGCCTGCTGAGCGAGCCCTACTACCCCGAAAAAATCCGGCTCGTCACCATGCAGCGCAAGATCGCCGTCTCGATTTCGCTGCTGCTGGTCGCCTCCCTCGTGGCGTTCTTTTTCACCAACCGTTACCTGAGCATCTGGAGCCTGCAGGGCCGGACCGTGGCGGTCGGACGCGACCTGCTCACGGCCACGGCGTTCAGCGTCGCCGGTTCGCTGGGCGAATCGAGCATGTTCGCCAACCTCGACTACGGCGAACTGGGCGGCCAGGAAACCACCCGCCTGATGGAATCCATGGACAAGGCCACCAGCCAGAGCATGTATCTGCTGGACCAGAGCGGGAAGTTCCTGTACGGAGACCGCAAGAAACTGCCGAAGGGCCTCAACCAGAAGCTGACTGCGCTTATCCAGGAGCGGAAAGACCTCGAAACGAAACCGGGCGACTGGATCGAGGACCCGCAGACCCTCGACATGCTGGTTATCGTCAAGGTCCATGACCTCAAGACCAACTCGTTCACCGGCCAGTATGTGGCGACGTTCTATGTGTTCGCCGACATCGAGCGAAGTCTGGACCGCACGGCCAAGATCGCGTTTTTCGTCATCATCGTGATGATCATCGTGAGCCTCCAGGTGTCCGTGCTGGGCGCCGCCGACTTCACGACCCCGATCGGCCGCATGAACGACATCGCGATGCGGGTGGCCGACGGCGACCTGACGAAAGAGCTGCAGGTGCTCTCGGAAGACGAGCTCGGCAATCTCGGCAAGAACTTCTCGAAGATGCTCGACACGCTGCAGCTCACGCTGCGGCGCGTGGGCCGCTCCGCCGACGGCGTCGAGCTGGTCATCGTCCAGATCAGCGCCGTCTCGGACCGCGTGTCCCAGGGCGCGCAGAGCCAGATCCTGTCGGTCCGCGAGGCGTCGCAGAACCTGGAGCTGCTGCACAACTCGATCCGGTCCATCGGCGAAAACGTCTCCGTGCTGAACGAGTCGGCCGAGGAAAGCTCCCACTCCATCAGCCAGATGTCGCTCCAGGTCACGACGATCAACCAGAACGTGGTGAAACTGTCCCAGTCGGTCGAGGAAACCAGCACCGCCATCGAGGAGATGATCCGCTCCATCGAGCAGGTGGGCACGTCCGTGAGCCGCCTGAAAGACATCTCGAGCAGCTCCGCCAACGCGCTTGAAAAGCTGAACGGGCTCATCTCGAAGGTCGAGACCAACGCCAAGTCCACCGACGAGCTGGCGCGCCAGACCGCCCGTCACGCCAAGAACGGGACCAAGTCCGTGGACGACATGATCACCGGTATCGAGACGATCCGGTCGTCGTTCTCGCAGATGCGGTTCGTGATCGAGTCGCTGCACGAATCGGCGAGCGACATCGGCAACATCTTGGGCGTCATCCGGGACATCGCCGACCGCACGAACCTGCTCTCCCTGAACGCGTCGATCATCGCCGCCCAGGCGGGCGAGCACGGCAAGGGCTTCTCGGTGGTCGCCAACGAAATCCTGGCGCTCGCCAACTCGACCTCCAGCAACACCCGCGACATCGAGCGGCGCATCGAGGCGCTGCAGAGCGAATCGCTGAAGGCCATCAAGGCCGTGGAACAGGGTTCCGAAGCCATCGACCGGGGCCTCGCGCTGTCGCAGGACGCCGGCGAGGCGCTGAAAGAGATCGCCGGCTCGGCCGAACGGTCGGCCTCCATGGTCCGGCTCATCGCCACCACCACCAACGAGCAGTCGGCCGAGGCCTCCAACGTGAGCCGCGCCTTCGACGAAGTGGCCGCCATGGTGAACCAGATCGCCCGCGCGACGCAGGAGCAGACCCACGGCACGGGCCGGATCTCCCACGCCACCGTCGAGATGCGCGAAGTGGCCTCCGCCGTGTCGGCGCTGCTGGGCGAGCACCGCCATCACTCCGCCCAGATCGTCTCGGCCATGAAGAACATCACCGAAATGATCCACTACATCAGCGAGGCGCAGAGCCAGGAGACCGTCACCTGTGACGAGGTCCAGAAGCTGGTGACGGAGATCGTGCGGATTTCGGAAGTGTACGCCAGCGAATCGGCCACGCTGAACGAATCGATCATGGGGCTGCGCAAGCAGTCCACGACGCTGCGGACGGAACTGAACCGGTTCACGCTGCCGCCGGCGAACGGGAATGGCTCCACACCGGCCGCTTCCGGCGGCACGCCGGGCACCGGGAGCACCGGGAGCGCCGGGACTGCGGGAAAAGGCGCCTCTACGACCGTCCCGCCCGCCCGGTCCGCCGAACCGGCCAAGCCGCCTGTCTTGAATTAACGTGACAAAAGTTTGGCTTGTACTGTTTTATTTTTGGGCATTATTTTGGACGCTTATTTATTGGTTTTGCATGGCAATGGCAGTAGGCGATGGCTGTTCATTCGCTCAACCAGATTATTGGTCTTGTGAATTAGATGCTTATATACAGATTGCTCCTTTGATCTCCGGTGCAATGCTGTTTCCGTTTTTCTTTTGGCGAGGATTCAATTTTTTCCTTTACGAGAAGGGCTCAAAGAATCTTGGCATCCGGATTTTATGGTTTGCTTTAGAAGCATTTTCATTAATTTCTTACAGCGCGTTGTGTATGACGTTATTGATATTTTTGACATATATTATTTTCCGACCCCTCGAATTTTTAAATATGGATCCATTCTTATTTATTTTCTTACCGGCAATACCGCTATTTCGGCTTTCTGTGAAGTTGTGCGGCAGGTGGAATGGTTGGTTGCGTAGAAGATCGATCATAGGTACAAATGCAATTGTAGGTGCTAACGGGTAAACCGAACTTGTTCCTACCTAAGTCCTCCTCCGGAGAGGTCCAATGCTCAATCGAATAGTAATTGTTACTGTCTTAGTTGCTGCGTGCGCCTGCACCAAAAAGGACGCCAAACCGGCCGAGGCCGCCACCGTCAAGGTCGGCGAGTTCGCCTCCATGACCGGCTCCACGGCCACCTTCGGCCAGTCCTCCCACAAGGGTTCCCAGATGGCCACCGATGAATGGAACGCCAGAGGCGGCATTCTCGGCAAGAAGATCGAGCTGATCACCCTCGACAACCAGTCGAAACCGGAAGAAGCCCGGCTCGTGGCGCTCAGGCTCATCAACGAGGACAAGGTCGTGGCGCTGCTGGGCGAAGTGGCGTCGTCCCGGTCTCTCGCCGTGGCACCGGAGGCCCAGCGCTACCAGATTCCGATGGTCTCGCCCGCCTCCACCAATCCGTCGGTGACCGATACGGGCGACTACATTTTCCGGGCCTGCTTTATCGACCCGTTCCAGGGCGCGGCGATGGCGAAGTTCGCCTTCACCGATCTGGGCCTGAAAAAGGCCGCCGTCCTGTTCGACGTGAAGAACGACTACTCCGTGGGCCTCAAGACCTTCTTCATCCAGAAGTTCAAGGAACTGGGCGGCGAGATCGTCGTGGAGACCAGCTATTCCGAAAAGGACATCGAGTTCCGCGCGCAGCTCACCCAGATCCGCGACGCCAAACCCGAGTTCGTGTTCGTGCCGGGCTACTACAACGAGTTCGGCCTGATCGCCCGCCAGGCGAAGGAGCTTGGCCTCACCGTCCCGATGCTGGGCGGCGACGGCTGGGATTCGGACAAGACGGTCGAGATCGGCGGCGACGCCGTGAACGGCAACTACTTCTCGAACCACTACGCGGCCGACGACCCGAGCCCCAAGGTGCAGGGGTTCATCCAGAAGTTCAAGGACAAGTTCAACGGACAGGTGCCCGACGCCATGGCCGTGCTGGGTTACGACGCGGCCGGCATGCTCTACAGCGCGATGCAGCGCGCCGGGACCACGAGTGACCGGCAGAAGATCCGCGACGCACTGGCCCAGACGAAAGACTACGACGGCATCTCGGGCCTGATCACGATGGACGAACACAGAAACGCCAAAAAGGCGCTCATCGTCCTCCAGATCAAGGACGGCAAGTTCGTGTTCCACAAGTCCGTCCAGCCTGACTGACCGGATAAACCGACCGGATAAATGGACGTATTCCTCCAGCAACTGATCAACGGCGTAGCCTGGGGCGGGATCTACGTGCTGCTCGCGCTGGGCTACACGATGGTCTACGGCGTCCTGAAGCTGATCAACTTCGCCCACGGCGAGGTGTTCATGGTGGGCGCCATGACGGCGTTCTACGTGAACGCCGCCGATCCGGGCCTGCTCAGGCAGGCGCATCCGTTTACGGCGCTGCTGATCCTGTTCACGGTGAGCGCGGCGGCCAGCGCGGCTCTGGCGCTCGTCATCGAACGGGTCGCCTACCGGCCGTTGCGTAACGCCCCGAGACTCTCGGCGCTCATTACCGCCATCGGCGTCTCGCTGCTGCTCCAGAACCTGGGCCAGCTCATCTTCGGCGCCGACCCCAAGCCCTTCCCGGCGATCATCGAAACCCATCCGCTCGCGCACATCGGCGGGGCGGTGATCTCCAACCTGCAGGCGATCGTGATCGGGACGAGCGTCCTGCTGCTCGCCGGACTGCAGCTCTTTGTGAATTCGACCAGACTGGGCCGGGCGATCCGTGCGGTGTCGTTCAACCCCAAGGCGGCGGCGCTCATGGGCGTCGACGTGGACCGGGTGATCGCGGCGACGTTCGTGATCGGAGCCGTGCTGGCGGCGGCGGCGGGGATTCTCTACGGGATGTTCCTGCCCAAGATCGACCCGTTCATGGGTCTCATGCCGGGACTGAAAGCCTTTGTGGCGGCGGTGCTGGGCGGAATCGGGTCGCTGCCCGGCGCGGCGCTGGGCGGGCTTATCATGGGCGTCGCCGAGACGTTCGTGACCGGATATGTGTCTTCGAACCTGCGGGACGCCATCGCGTTCGTGATGCTGATTTTCATCCTGATCTACAAGCCGAGCGGAATCCTTGGAAACGACCAGCCCGAAAAAGTCTGATCCGGAGAAGTCCGGGCTGAAGGGCGCCCTCGTCACGCTGGGCGCGCTGCTGTTCGTGTTTGTGCTGGACCGGTTCGTGCTGGAAAGCCTGTCGCCGTATATCCGGCTGCTCGTGCTCACCGCGTCCATCAACGCCCTGCTCGCCGCGTCGCTCAATCTCGTGAACGGAGTCACGGGGCTGTTTTCCATCGGCCACGCCGGGTTCATGGCGTGCGGGGCGTTTCTCACGGCCGGCGTGCTGTCCGCCTTCGGAGGCAGCCCCGCCTTCCAGTCGGCCTGGGAAGCGGCCGGGGGACTGGGAGCCGTCCTTATATTCGTCGCGTTCCTGGTCGCCGGCGGAGTCGTGGCGACGCTCGCCGGGCTGCTGGTCGGCATCCCCACGCTGAGACTGAAAGGCGACTACCTCGCCATCGCGACGCTCGGCTTCGGCGAGATCATCCGGGTGCTGGTCATCAATACCCCGATGCTGGGCGGTGCGCGCGGGCTGTCCGTTCCGATCAAATATCTGGTGGACGACCGGCTGTTTCCGGTCATCGCGGCCACCGGGCTGTCGGTCATGCTGCTCTACCGGCTGGTGCATTCGAACCGGGGGCTCGCCTACCTGTCGGTGCGCGAGGACGAGATCGCCGCCCGCAGCATCGGCATCTCGACCTCCCGGGCGCGGATCGAGGCGTTCGCCGTGGGGAGTTTCTTCGCCGGCATGGGCGGCGTGCTGATGACCTTCACGCAGACGCTCGTGCATCCCGACTCGTTCCAGTTCCTGCGGAGTGTCGAAGTGATCGTGATGGTGGTGCTGGGCGGCATGGGTTCGTTCACCGGCTCCGTGACGGCGGCGGTGCTGCTGACGTTCATGCTGGAGGGACTGCGCAGCACGCCGCTCAAGGCGCCCGAGTGGCGGCTCATTATCTATTCGGTCCTGCTGATCATCATGATGCTGTTCCGCCCGCAGGGGCTGTTCGGCCGCCGCGAGCTGAAGGACCTTTTCGGCCGGGGCCGCAAAAAACAGGAAGGTGCCGCGTGAGCCTCCTGGAAATACAGGGCGCCGGCGTGAACTTCGGCGGCATCCGGGCGGTCGCCGGGGTGGATATTGCCGTCGAGGCCGACGCGCTGAACGCGATTATCGGGCCCAACGGCGCCGGCAAGACGACGATCTTCAACCTCATCACCGGCATCTACGAACCCACGGCCGGGAAAATCGTTTTCGGCGGCGACGACCTGAAGGGACTCGACTCCGCCGCCCGGGCCCGCAAGGGGATCGCCCGGACCTTTCAGAACATCCGCCTGTTCAAGGACCTCTCGGTCATCGACAACGTCCGGACCGCCTACGTGCCGGCGCTGGGCTACGGCCTGCGGGGGGCGATCTTCCGGGGCGCGTCCTACCGGGCGGAAGAGGCCGAGTTCCGGCTTCGTGCGCTGAAGGTGCTGGACGAGACCGGCCTCGCTCCTTATGCGGACGCGCCGGCGTCGAGCCTGTCGTACGGCAACCAGCGGCGCCTGGAGCTGGCCCGCGCGCTGGCGACGTCGCCCAGGCTCCTGCTGCTCGACGAACCGGCCGCCGGAATGAACCCGTCGGAAAAGCAGGAACTGGCGCGGCTGATCCGCGAACTCCGCACCCGCCACCGCCTGACCGTGCTGCTGATCGAGCACGACATGCGGTTCGTCATGGGGATCTCGGAAAAGATCGTCGTCATGGACCACGGCCTCAAGATCGCCGAGGGCCCGCCCGAGGCGATCCGCACCAACGCCCGGGTGATCGAGGCCTATCTGGGCCCGGACCTTACGATGTCCCAGGTCGTGAAAGCCGAACAGTCGATCCCCGAGCCGCCGCCCAAACCGCCGGAGGCGAACCGATGAGTGCGCCGGTGAAAGAGGCGGTGGCCATCCCACTGCTGGAAGTGAAGGACCTCGAAGTTTCCTACGGGGCGATCCGCGCCATCCGGGGCGTGAGCTTTTCCGTTGAGGCGGGCGCCATCGTCACCCTGATCGGAGCCAACGGCGCCGGGAAATCGACCCTGCTGAACGCGGTGGCGGGGCTCCTGAAACCCCAGAAGGGTTCGGTCCGGCTGGGCGGCGAGGAAATAGCCGGCGTGAAGGCGAACCGGCTCGTTGCCCGCGGACTCTCGCTCGTTCCCGAGGGGCGCGCGATCTTCGCCAACCTGTCGGTCCGCGAGAACCTGCTGCTCGGCGCCTACCTGCGCACGGACGATCCGGCGGAAGACATTGAAAAACTGCTGGCGACGTTTCCGATTCTTAAAGAGCGGTTCGGCCAGCGGGCGGGCACGCTGTCGGGCGGCGAGCAGCAGATGCTCGCCATCGCGCGGGCGCTGATGTCGCGCCCCAGGCTGCTGCTGCTGGATGAACCGTCGCTGGGACTCGCGCCGCTGGTCGTGCAGACGATTTTCGAGACCATCCGCGAGATCAACCGGGCGGGAACAACCGTGCTGCTCGTGGAACAGAACGCCCGCATGGCGCTGGAGACCGCCTCCACCGCCCACGTGCTGGAAACGGGCGGGATCATCCTGTCGGGGCCGAGCCGCGAACTGGCCGGAAACGACAAGGTGAAGGCTGCCTATCTGGGCGACTGACAGTTTCGAAACGGTTCTGAACGTCTTTTCATCCCGATTCTGCTTGCTCCAGACGTCCGCCGCAGGAATGATAAGCCCACAAGGAGTTCATATGAAGATTCTCAATATTGCCGCCCTCGGCGCACTGTTACTCGCTGCAGGCAGCCAGACCGCGCACGCGCAGGGTTCCGGCCGGATGGGACACGGCGGTTTCGGACAGGGCGGCCCGGGTCAGGGACGGATGATGGGCGGCGGCCGCGGAATGAACCGGCCCATGCCTCCCGCCATGATGATGAAAGACGCCGACATGAAGGTGGAAAACACCCCGAGCGGCGCGATCATCCGGTACACGTCGAGCGACCCCGATACGATCAAGAAGATCCAGGAAAACGCCGCTCTCATGAAGGAACGCCATGATGCGCTGAAAGGCGACAAGAAGGACGGCAAGAAGAACGACGCGAAAACTCCTGATGATAAACCGGCCGACGCCAAGGACGGCGACAAGAAAGACGCGAAGAAGGAAAAGCCCAAAGACGACAAGCCGAAGGACAAAGAGGCCAAATAGCCCCGTTCCCGGTCAACCGTTTTTTATATAGAAAAGGGCGGGACGGTTCCCGCCCTTTTCATTGCCCGGTCATGATCCCGATGCGACACCGGCAAACAGGCCGCCGGGCTGTCTGGAAATGCCGCGGACTTTTATCCGCTTCGCCAGCCGGAGCCAGCCCGCGAACTGCAGGTCGTCTTCCGGCGGCGGGCAACGCACGCAACGCAGAATGGTATTGCCCGATTCCGCTCCGCCCCTCTGGTGCAGCGAGTGTTCGAACTCGCTCTCCACCCGGACCGCCGAGACGGGACGGAAACCGGCCAGCGCGAGCGCCAGCGCCGCCGCCTGCCAGTAGTCCGGACTCCGGTGCGCGAAAAACAGGATGAGCGTGCCGTCCTTTTTCAGGACGCGCCGCGATTCCCGCAAAATTTCCATGAGACGCCCGGTAAACGCGGTAATGGTCTTGGCCCGGCTGCCGTCCCGCGTGGAGTTGGCCGACGCCTCATGGAGCTGGTCGGACAGTTTTCCCTTGAACCAGTCCGGCATGGTGCCGAGCCGTTTCTGCCAGACATAAAAGAAGTCGGCGCATTCGCCGTAGAGCACCTTGTCGCCGTAGGGCGGGTCCATGCAGACGAGATCGACGCCGCCGGTTTGGAACGCCGTCAGATGCGCGGCATTTCCGCAAAGCACCTGCGGCAGAGCAGGCGGCCGGTCCCCGGCCCGGGCGAGCCCGCCAATTCCGGCCGCCGCGTCCCGGATCTGGTTCACGGCCCACGGGAGCAGGCGCGTGGCGCCGTCGAACTCGGCAAAAGTCCATTTGAACGAATAGTCGTGCCGGTCGAAGGTGTTGGCGATCACCTCCCGCTGCGGGACCCAGCGGGTCATCCGGGAGTTCCGGTCCACGCATTTCGACACCGCGAGGCCCATCAGCCGGGCGAGCCCCTCCCCCCGCTCCCTGCCCAGGTCCAGGACCATTCCGGCCTTTAGCTTCTGGAACTCCTCGACAATCACGCCGTGAACCAGCAGCTGCCTCGGCGTGAAAAAATCCGCGAACGTTTTCAGGCCGAACCTGAGCGGCCGCCGGTCGTCGGCCGTCGCGGGGAATTGCTCCGCCGGCAGCACGCCGTATTTCTCCCACTCCGGCCGGACCTTTTTCAGCATCCGGCCGGCGGCCGTGATTGCCGCCCGGTCTTTATCCGTCACCGTCCGGTAGCGCCGGTATTTCGCCGATTTGACAGCAACGGCGACCGGCAGCATGGAAATTCCGGCCGAGTGCTTTTCGACATACCCGGACGGCAGGAGTTTGCCCGAATACGGGTTCAGGACCCGGCCGCGCCGGACGGTGAACCGGGCGGCGGCTTTTGCCGCTTCAGGTCCGGTGACGATACGGAACTTCTGTACATCCGGATCGAACTCGAACGCCGTGGGCCGCCTGCCCCGGGCGAGCCAGGCGTTGGGATAAAGCGGAACCGGTTTGCCGGTGTCCGGACAGGGTATCGTGTGAGCCCAGATGTAGCCCACGACCGGACCCTCCGGGCCTTCAGGATCGGGCAGAAAATACCGTTTCAGCCGTTTCCCGACCGCTCTCTGCCAAAGGTTCGCGTACCGGTCGAACGCGGGGAGCCACGCGTCCGGCTCCAGGTACGGCAGACCGAACGCCGCCTGCATCGTGAGGGCGGCGACCGGATTCAGGTCGTTCGCGGCGGCATCGCAGCCCAGCCTCGCGGCCTCGAACGGAATGGAGCCGCCCCCGGCCATCGGGTCCAGAACCCGGGGCTTCTTCCGGTAGTGAGCCTTGAAAATTCCGTCCAGAAGTTCCCGGTCTTCCGGCGACAGGTTTTTCAGAAACGCCCGGTCGGTCAGGTCCTTGGGGTGCTTGCCCGGCAGGCCGATCACCCGCGCGGCGAAAATCTCGTACTCCTTGCGCGACCGGAACCGCTTGCGGGACGGGGATTTCAGGGCCGTCCAGTCCGGCAGCAGCGCCAGCAGCACGGCCGCCCGGGCCGTCACAAGCGGGCGTCTCGCCCACCAGACATGCAGGTAAAACAGCGGCGGAAGCGCGCTGCTGGCCACCCGTTCGCGGCGGCCTTCGGAGCCGATCTGCCCCGCCGGAAAATAGCTGTCGAAAAGCCGGTCCATGAATCCAGACGGCACCCAACACCCGAA
The DNA here is from genome assembly GCA_964565925.1 of uncultured bacterium. GTDB lineage: Bacteria > JAGRBM01 > JAGRBM01 > JAGRBM01 > JAHCIT01 > CAZMGV01. The sequence goes on along the minus strand of CAZMGV010000006.1, from coordinate 202,007 downwards.
TTGACCCGTCTGTCAACCCTTTCGAAGTCCGCACCGGCAGGCAGACGCGGCGTTTTGCATCCCGGGCGGCGGTCCGTACAGGATAGCGGCCCGCCCGACAGGGCCGCCCCGGGAACGGAAGGAACCGAACATGCCCGATACCAACGCGCTGGATTTTTACGACATCGACGAACTGCTCACCGAAGAGGAGCGCATGACCCGGGATACGGTCCGCAGCTGGGTGAAGAACCGCTTCCTGCCGACGGTCCGCGAGAGCTGGCACAAGGGGACGTTCCCGACGCAGCTCATCCCGGAACTGGGCGAGCTGGGAATCTTCGGCGCGTCGATCAAGGGCTACGGCTGCCCCGGCATGAGCGAAGTGGCCTACGGCCTGATCATGCAGGAGATCGAGCGCGGCGATTCGGGCCTGCGTTCTTTCGCCTCCGTCCAGAGCGGCCTTTCCATGACCGCCATCAACAAGTTCGGCACCGAGGAACAGAAACAGAAGTTCCTGCCCGAGATGCGCAAAGCCAAGCTGCTGTTCTGTTTCGGCCTCACGGAGCCGGATTTCGGCTCCAATCCGGGCGGCATGAAGACGAACGCCCGCACCGACGGCGACAGTTTCGTGCTCAACGGCGCCAAGATGTGGATCACCAACGGCACCATCGCCAACTACGCCATCGTCTGGGCGAAGCTGGACGGCGCCGATTCGTCAAATATCCGCGGCTTCGTGATCCCGACCGACAGCAAGGGGTTCAAGGCGCCCGAGATGCACGGCAAGATGTCCATGCGCGCGTCGATCACGAGCGAGCTGGTGCTGGAAGACGTCCGGATCCCCAAGGCCAACATTCTTCCGAAATCGAACGGCCTGGGCTCGCCGCTCTCGTGCCTCAATCACGCCCGCTACGGCATCGCCTGGGGCGCGCTCGGCGCGGCGCAGGCCTGCTACCTCGAGTGCCTCAACTACGCGAAAAACCGCATCCAGTTCTCCCGGCCCATCGCCGGTTACCAGCTGGTGCAGGAAAAACTCGCCTACATGGTGTCCGAGATCACCAAGGCGCAGCTGCTGGTCTGGCGGCTCGGCCGGCTGTTCGACGCCGGGCGGCAGACCCCGCAGCTCATTTCGCTCGCCAAGCGCAATAACGTCGAGATCGCCCTCAATATCGCGAGACTGGCCCGCGACATGATGGGCGCCAACGGCATTACCGACGAATATTGCGTCATGCGGCACATGTGCAATCTGGAAACCGTCAAGACCTACGAAGGCACGCACGACATGCACACGTTAATCATCGGACAGGCGGTTACCGGCCTGGCGGCGTTCGACGGCTGATTCCGGGAATGACCGGGGCCGGGCGGGCCCGGCGGCCGGTTAATCCCTCCTTGGCATCTCTCTCACCGGCGGCTAAAGAAAGCGGCGTCACAGGGGAAATCCGGCCGCCGTCCAGGCCCTGACCTGCAGGGCGGGTCCGGCGCCGGGCTGAAACAGCCGAGGGAGTTCGCAAATGAAAAAAACCGCCATCCTGGCCGCACTTCTGCTGGCCGCACCGCTCGTCTCGCCGCTGGCCGTGTCCGCCGGATTCAATTCCGTGTTTTCGGACCCCAACAGCCATATCGAGGTACTGACTCCCGCGCGGGAAGCCCCCGCCATCGCTGCCAAGAGCACCGATTCGGTCGCCATCTGGGCGTTTTACGGCACCGCCGGGGAGTCCGAACACTGGAACAAGCAGCTCAAGGAAGTGTTCGGGCTGGCGTTCGACAGCGCCAAAGTGGATCCCTGCAACTACAAGAGCGACTGCGAAGGCCCGCCGAGCAAGTTCGAGAACGAACGCTGGGTGGTCCGGGTCATTCTCAAGGACCTGCGCAACGACCGCAAGGATTCCAGCAACCAGTCCTACTACGTCGAAGGCACCGGCGAACTGTTCGACTACGGCAAGTCGGTGAAAACCTGGGACTTCAATGAAGAGCTGAAAGTGAAGGTGCCGATTTTCGGCGGCCTCTCCTCTAACGACCACAAGGCCGCCCAGGGCCCTCTGGCGCATAACACCGGCATCCTGCTGCTCGAGACCGTCTGGAAGGAAGTCCAGCTCCGGGACAAGGCCGGTGCGGATTCGTCGGCTTTCCCCAAGGTGTTTGTCGGCAACTTCCGCGGCTCGGCCAGCATGGACATGGTGACCGCCGTCGAGGACGCCTTCGTGGCGGCCGTCAGCGAATCGGGCACGCACACGGCACTGACCGAGGCCGACGCCAAGGCGATGCTCAACTCCGCCGCACTCCAGCAGATGCTGGGCTGCGACAACGAATCCTGCATGGCGAACATCGGCCAGCTCGTCGGCGCCGCGAACGTCATCCACGGTTCGGTGGCGGTCTCGGGCGCCGATCTGCAGATCACGGCCAGCTATATCGATTCCAAGGCCGGCAAGATTTTGAAGCGCACCCGCCGCACCCTGCCGAACAAGCTCGGCGTGATCCCGGGCGCCGCCAAGTCCATGTTCAAGGAGCTCGTACGTTGACCGTTTCACGCTGGTCCCCCCTGTCCCTTCGGTCCGCCCGTTCATCCAGTTCCCGGTTGTCCGGCCTCCACTTGCGGAAGGCCGCCCTTGCGGCGGTCGCCGCTGGCAGCCTGCTGGCCGCCTGCGCCTATCCCCGGATCCCGAACCGCTACCGGGCGGACCTGGACGGCAAGATGACCTACGCCGAGGGCAATGACGGCGAACTGGCGGCCTCCATCAAGGTGAGCATCGTCGACGTGAAGGAAAAGGACGGGGTCCGCACCCACACGATCCTGTTCGAGAACTTCTCCCGGGAACCGCGATCCTTCGAATACGAGATCCGCTGGTTCAACCGGGTCGGACTGCTGGCGGGCAGGCCGTCCGAATGGCTGCATGTGGATATGCAGCCGCAGGACCAGATCAACGCACCGGCGGTCCAGCCGGACCTGCCCGACCTGAGCCATGTCGAGATCACCGTCCGGGCGGCGGACAAAGCGGCAAGGCAGAAAGAGTGACCGCGGTCCGCAGGGCGGGTGAAGTTCAGGCAGAATCAGGCGGAATCAGGCAGCCCGGCCTGCGGACAAAAAAACGGCGGGGAACACCCCGCCGTTTTTGTTTTGGCCGGAACGACGCTTCAGCAGCCGCAGTCGCTGACCCCGTCGCCCGTCACGCTGATCTCGAGGAAATCGCTCGAGGGAACCATGTCCGTCCCGACCGTGTAGGCCCGGAGCTTGCCGCCCGTGCCGACCCAGTAGCAGGTATCGACGGAGATGCAGCTGGCCAGACCGCCGACAACCGTGCAGTTGTCGATTGTGTAGTTGAAATCCGGGCGGTCGCCCGCGGCCGGCTCGGGCACCACGACGACCGATCCGGTCGCCAGACCGGTGACCGTGAAGTCGACGGCCGACGGGCTGCAGCCGAACGGAATCGATGACGTCGTGCTCGAGGGGGCGGCTTCCAAACGCTTGACCTCCAAGGTCACGCCCTCGGAAAGGTCGGGACGCGGGGACGGAAGGTCCGCGCGCGGGCCCGTCTGGCAGATACCGTTGTTCAGCGCCGAGCCATTCAGTTTCTGCAGGGCCACGACGCTGGCCTCGGCGCTGCCGGTGTCGATCTTGCTGTCGACGGCACGGGTAATGGCTGCCGGGCTGCCGAAGAAATCGGCCCACAGACAGTAGGAACTGCCGTAGCCGGTTCCGAAATCAGGCTGGATAACGCCCGTGTCCAGACCGCGGCCGCTGCTGCGATCCGGATCGGGCATCGGAACGCCCGCAAAACCCTGTGTCAGCGTGAAATTGATACCGCCGAAGCTGATCGGATTGTTGACGAAGTTGCCGTTGGGCGTCGGGCCGAATCCGGCGTTGATGTCGAAGTCGTAAGGCGAGGAGACGCCGACAAACGCCATTTCCGGAGCCGGCGGCAGCGGAACATCCGACTCCACGCCGGTCGCGCAGTCATAATCGTCGGCATTATCACCGAATCCGACATTCCCGACGTAACCGGTCAGGTGACAGAGCGACACGCTCTTCAGGCTGTCCAGGATACCGGAATTGTCAGGGGACTTTGTCACCGCATCCTTCGCCACAAAGCCGACCGGGAAGTTGACCAGGCCCATCGGCTGTTCCTGTGTGAAATCGATATCGACCGTTACGGGCGCCGGGCAGTCGGTCCCCACCGTGCAGGGGGCCGAAACACCGTACATACCGGCGAGGTCGACGTTCGACTGGAAGCCCGCGTTGAAACCGTAGTTGAAGTTGAAGCCGGTCGGATGACGGCCCGGGTACCAGGCGACGAACTTGTATTCACGGCCGGTCGGAACTTCCGGGAACGTATAGGTGGAGTTCAGGCCCGAGAAAGTGGCGCTGAAGTCCAGATTGTCATCGTCCGAATTGTTGACGGGCGGGAAGCCGTAGCCGGTGTCCTGATCGACGAGACTGATGTGCGCGAAGTCGATCATCGTCCCGCCGTAGTTGAAGCTATAGCCGGTGTTGTACTGGTCCGTGACCTGGACCGGCAGGGAAACGGTCTCCGCCTTGGTGGCGACAATCGTCACCGTGGTGCCGTCGCCGACGTCCACCGTGGTTTCGCCGATGCAGAGTTCCGGGGTCTTTGAATAGACGCCGGGCGAGAGGCGCGGCCTTGTCCAGGCGGTGAACTCGATCCGGATGGTTGTTTTCGGAAGCAGGTACACGCCGGAGAGCGGGCCCGCGCCGCCGTTGGTGTCGAGCTGGGAGCCCAGCACGTCCGCGTCGCCTTCATAGGGAAGCACGTTGGTGAACGGATCCAGATAGACGAGGGTGCGGTCCGCGCGGCGTCCGCCGCCGCCCGAAGGCAGATCCGAGAGGAAGCCCGAAATATCCTTAAGCTGTGCAGGCGTCAGGTCCCGGCCGGATTCCATGAGCGCCTCGCCAGGGACGTCCACGAAGTGGAAACGCATGTATTCGGGAAGGCTCGTCTCGGTGCAGCTCGTGTCGATCGCATCGACCGCGGCCCCCGAGCCGAACACCACGTTGATCGGTACGTTGACGCGCTCGGCACTGTTCGGCGACTGGCAACCGGCCGCCAGCAGTGCAGCCGAAGCAACGACAAAGGACTTCCAGTTCAGGATTACGGGTCGCATCCTCATTCTCCCCTCACGGTCTTTAATGTAAGGACTTGCCGCAAGCCCGAAAACCATACCACTCAAGACCTTACATTGGAAGCGATACACATCACGTCTGTTAAGCCGGTATTCATCTGGAATATCAGAGTCTTATCACGTGATCTGCAACACATTTACGGATTTCCCCGCTGGCCGTCCAGCCCCTGCCCGGACAATTTCTGTGACGTTTGACCGGAGCGGACCGCAACTCCGGCGTCCCGTTTGTATACGGGTGTCGCCTGCGGCGTACACATCTTGCGGAGCGAAGTTGGCGCGCATCACACGGCCGAAAACCCGGTAAACAAAGATGACTCTAAAACGGGCTTAACTACCTGAAATAACAGATTATTTCAGGTGAAGCCGGATTCACTGAATTTCGTTAAATTGGTACGGGTTGTGAAATAGAGGAATCCATGAAACGTGGACTTATAGCAGGTTCGGATCCAAGTGTGGTGGCGGCTCTCCAGGTACTTCTCTACGGGCAGGTCTTCATCGACACGCTCCAGGAGCAGGACAAGGACGGCGTATGCGTACTCGGCGCGGTCCTGCGCCGGACGTATGACTGGGTGATGATCGAACAGGGCGAACCCCTGGACGACCGCATCCTCAAGCAGCTCACTGAAAGAACTCAGGTCATCGTCGTGGGCGAGAACGGCGAAAAATCGAAGGCGCGGAACACGCGGTTCCTGCCCAAGGGAGCGCGCCTGTCGGAACGGCTGAAGTCGGTCCTTCGCGTGGCGACCGTCCACTGACCGTTTGAGAAGGCACGCGCCGGCAGCCGCCGGTTAATAACGGATAATCCGCCGGGGCGGCCTCCAGGGCCGTCCCGGCTTTTTTTGTCCGCCGGAAAGCGTTATCAAAGAGAGCATGAAAACAGCACTGATCGCCTGGCTCACGGTGGCCAGCTTTACCGTCACCCCGCCCGACCTGGGCTCCGACACCTCGTGGAACAACTATCTCACGGCCTATCCGGACGTGCTCGAACAGATCGTCAAGCACGAGAAGTGGGTCAAATGGCTTCCGCCCGACAAGTCGTCGTGGGTCGAGCAGATGGACCAGCAGTTCGACGCCGATCCGGTCTGGGCGAAAGAGGCCCTGAGTTTCATGGACGCCCAGACCTCCAACGCCGAGGCGATGGCGGCGATGCGGGCGCTGGACATGTTCCTGGGCGACAACCGGCTGTTCGAGGCCGCCGAGCTCGTTCACAGCAAGCTGCTGCTTAACGAGAACTACGCGCGCGCCTACCGGGATCTGGTCGCCTCCATGGCCGACGCCCCCGGTTTCGAATACCACACCCAGTGCTGGAACTATTTCCATTCGCACCGCGACGAGGCCGACACGCTGTTCAACACGAACGGCAAGGGCGGCATCGAGACCTACCGGCGCCAGTACCCGGGCTCGGCCCCCCTGTGGCAGCCCTGTCTCGATTTCATGGACCGCAACCCGTCGCTCTACGACTCCATCCGCCACTACTACGGAACGCTGAAGGCGGAACCGCAGGTGTCGTCGCAGATCGACCGGATGACGGCGAAACTGCGCGACGAATCGAACGAGGTGATGGTCGTGGAGCTGTGGCGCCTGCGCACGCAGATGGCCAAGAACCACGACTTCTGGATCCGCTATCTCAACCAGGAACGGGCGCTCGCCTCGCGCGGCGACAACGGGCCGGTGCTGATGCGGCTCAGACGGTCGCTCTCTTCGGACCCGGACACCGCCTCCCGGGCGATCCAGTACCGCCAGTGGGTGCTCAAGACCGAGAACCTGAGCCGCCGCATGGACGCCCGCCGGCAGAAGCTGAAAGAGCTGCACCGGCCGGTGGTTCTTGGTAAGCTCCCGGATATACAGAACTAGACCGGATCAGCCGGACCGGACCAGAAAGAAGCCTTTTTGTCTCAACCCGCCGCACCGCAAACGTCCCCGGTCAAGCTCCTCGCGGAGGAACTCACCGGACAGGTGCGGGCGCGCTATCCGCTGCTGGGCCTGCGCACTTCCGAAGAGGAGCGCGCCGAGCGGCTTTGGGGTCATATCTCGAAGCAGACAAACCGCCATCTGTTTCGCTGGACCACGGCCACGGGGTTCGCGCTGCTCAGGGCCGAGGCGGACACCGCCCCCGGCGGACCGCTCCAGACCAAAGACCCCCTCGAACTGCTGGCCTCCATCGACAAAGGCCCCGATCAGGCGATCTATCTGCTGGAGGATTTCAGTCCGCACTTTGCCCGTGCGGACGTGTGCCGCGCGCTGCGCGATCATTTGAGAAAATGGCCGTCCCGCGGAATCGCCGTCGTGGTGGTAAGCGCAACGCTCGTCATTCCCGACGAACTGTCGGCCGATTTCGTGACCAGCGACCTGCCGCTGCCCACGGGCGCGGAACTGGAACATCTGGTGAAGGAACTGGCCAAGTCGAACGGCCGCAGCGTCGAGAAACTCTCCGAGAAACTTGCCGCCGCCTGCGGCGGACTCACGGAGCCCGAGGCGGTGCGTCTCTATACCCGCCTGTTCGGCAGGGGCCGCGACCCGGTCGACGACGATATCAAGGTTCTGCTCCGCGAGAAGAAGCAGCTCCTTGGGCGCGAAGAGACGCTCGAATTCTTCGAATCGCAGGAGTCCCTCGAATCGATCGCGGGACTCGACAACCTGAAAGAGTGGCTCGTGAACCGCGAGCGGGCGTTCTCGAAGGAAGCCCGCGCCTACGGCCTGCCGGAACCCAAAGGGCTTTTCCTGCTGGGTGTGCAGGGCTGCGGTAAATCGCTCACGGCAAAAGCCGTCGCCAATCTCTGGCGGCTGCCGCTGCTCCGGTTCGATCTCGGCGCGCTGTTTTCCAACAGCCGGGTGGGCCCCGAAGAGCTGATGCGCAAGTCGCTGCAGGTGGCGTCGTCCATCGCCCCTGCGGTGCTCTGGATCGACGAGATCGAAAAAGGGTTCAGCGGCCTTAAGGACGAATCAGGAACGGCGGCTCGCCTGCTCGGAAGCCTCATCACCTGGATGCAGGAAAAGACGGAACCGGTGTTCGTCGTCGCCACGGCGAACTCGATTGAAATGCTGCCGCCGGAACTGCTTCGTAAAGGCCGCTTCGACGAAATTTTCTTCGTCGATCTGCCGAGCCTCGCCGAGCGCAAGCGTATTTTCGAGGTCCATATCGGGCGGCGCAAGCGTGACCCCAAGGCCTTCGATCTGGACGGGCTCGCCAAGATGACGGACAAGTTTTCCGGCGCCGAGATCGAGAGCGCCGTGATCGCGGGCCTCTACGAGTCGTTCGCCGCCGGCCGCGAAGTGAAATCGGAAGACATCGTCCAGGCCATCAAGGAGACCGTGCCGCTGGCGCTCACCCAGGCCGAGAAAATAAAGACCCTGAAAGACTGGGCCGAGGGCCGCGCCCGCCGGGCGTCCGCCGACGCCCGCATGCTGGACCTGCTCAGTAACCGGTAAGCTCCATGAGTTCGGAAACCTTCGGCACCCGCCGCCGCCACCCCCGGATCCCGGTCACGATCGAGATCAAGGCGGTTCACGCCGAGCGCAGCGTTCCGTTCGTGTCAAAAGATCTGTCGGGCATCGGCGTGTTCCTGCACGGCACCCGCGTCTACCCGGTGGGCGCGGAGATGAAGCTGGAGTTCGAGATCCCCTACTCCCACGAAACCGTCGCCGTCACCGCGAAAGTGATCCGCCATGCGACCGATCCCGAGACCGGACTCGTGAACGGCATGGGGCTCGAGTTCATCAACCGCGGCGACCAGATCGCCGGGCTGATCGAACAGTATCTGAGCAGCACCGATATAAAGTAATGACGTAAAGTAGAGGCGTTACGCCCCCGCGACCTTGCGGAGCGCTTCCATGCCCGGTTCGTCGGCGTGGTAGGAGCTGCGGACGAGCGGGCCCGACTCCACTTTGAGGAATCCCAGTTCGTCCTCGCCGTAGCGTTTGAACTCCGCGAACTGCTCGGGCGTCACCCATCTCGTCAGCGGCAGGTGGGCGACCGACGGCCGCAGATACTGCCCGAGCGTGACCACTCCGACCCCCGCCTTGCGCAGGTCGCGCAGGACTTCGAACACTTCCGCGTCGGTCTCGCCAAGGCCCAGCATCAGGCCGCTCTTGGTGAGCAGCGGAAATTTCGATGACCGTTCCAGCATCTCTATCGACCGGTCGTAGCGGGCCTGCGGGCGGACCAGTTTGTTAAGGCGCGGAACGGTCTCAAGATTGTGGGCGAGGATGTCCGGTTTCTCGTGAAAAACGATCCGCTGCGCCGCTTCGTCGCCCTGGAAATCGGGCACCAGCACCTCGATCTTCAGCGCCGGAACGGTCCGGCGGACTTCACGGATCACGGCGGCCCAATGGGCGGCGCCCTTGTCCGCGAGGTCGTCCCGGTCCACGGAGGTCACGACGGCGTACAAGAGATTCAGATCTTTCAGGAGCCTTGCGACCTTCTGGGGTTCGTCAGGGTCCGGATGCGCCGGACGTCCCGTCGCCACGTCGCAGAAGCCGCAGCGTCTTGTGCAGGTGTGGCCGAGAATCATCAGCGTGAGCGAGCGCCGCTCCCAGCATTCGCCGATATTGGGGCAGCTGGCGCTCTCGCAGACGGTGTTGAGCCCTTCACGGGCGACGCGGGCCTTGAGGTCCAGGTAGTTCTTGCCCGACGGGAGCGGGACTTTGAGCCACGGGGGCTTGCGGCCCGGCATGCCGTTCTCGTAGGTGGCGACAAGTTTTGTCCGGTCCCGGTGCGGGACGTTGCGCTCCGGCAGCGAAACGGTTTCGCCTTCGGGTTCGATCTCGCGCTCGACGGCGACGGTCACCTTGTACAGTTCGCAGAAAATCCCGGTGAACCGGGCGGCGACGTCGTCCATAGACGGGGTTTTGCCGCCCAGGAACTCCCGCATGGAGGTCACGCGCTTGCCTTCGAGGCCGCACGGGACGATCAGGTCGAAGTCTTTGAGGTCGGTGGTGACATTCAGCGCGAACCCGTGGGTCGTCACGTTTTTCGACAGCCGCACGCCGATGGCCGCGATCTTTCCGCGCTCGGTCCAGACGCCCGTGAACGGCGGATCGATCCAGGCGTCGATACCGAAATCCGCCAGCGTCCGGATGAGGGCGTCTTCCATCAGGTGGACATGGGTGGAGAGTTCGATCTGCTGGATAGGGAGCATCGGGTAGCCGACCAGTTGGCCCGGCCCGTGGTAGGTAATTTTTCCGCCCCGGTCGGCCTCGACGAAGTCGACGCCCGATGCGTTCAGTTCCTCTGGAGACGACTTGAGCAGCCCTTCGGCGCCGCTTTTGCCGACCGTGACGACGCGCTCGTGCTCAAGGAGCCACAGCACCGGCCGGGCGCGGCCCTCCGACACCAGAGCGGCGTGAGCCTTTTGCCGCTCGAAAGAGGGCGCATAAGGCACCGGCTTGCGGGATCGCCAGAGTTCGATCTCGAGCGGCCCGTCCGTCCCCCGGTCCTCAGATGTGAATGGCCTCGCCCAGCGCATCGGCGGCGGCCTCCATGACGGCTTCGGCCAGCGTCGGGTGGGCGTGCATCATCGTGTGCAGTTCGTGAACGGTGAGTTCCATCTCGCGAGCCATGACGATCTCGGGGATCAGTTCGGGCACTTCCGCGCCCACCATGTGGACGCCGAGAATCTCCCCGGTGCGCGAATGGGTCACGACTTTCACGAGGCCGTCCCAGTCGCCAGCCGCCAGCGCCTTGCCCGACGCGCGGAACGGGAACCGCCCCACCTTCACGAAGTCGGGATATTTCTCGATGGCTTTCTTTTCCGTGAGGCCGACGCTCGCCATCTGCGGCATGCAGTAGGTGCAGCCCGGAATGTTGTCGTAGTTCACGTAGCTTTCGTTGTGGCCCGTGAAATGGTCGACGCAGGCGATGGCCTCCTTGGTCGCCACATGGGCGAGCAGAGGCGGACCGATCACGTCGCCGATGGCATAAACTCCGGGCACCGACGTCCCGTAGGTCGCCTTGTCCACGACGATGAAACCGCGGTCGGTTTTCACGCCAAGGGCTTCGAGACCCAGGTGTTCGACGTTTCCGACCACTCCGGCGGCGACCAGCAGCTTCGACGCCTTCACCTGGAGCTTCTCGCCCGCAGCCGTGACGACGTCGAGTGTGACGAAGCCGGAAGCGCCCGATCCGGTGGCGACGACCTTGTCGACTTTGGCGTTCACATGGAAACCCACGCCCTGCTTTTCCATCGACTTCTGGACGACGGCGACGATCTCCGGGTCCTCGATGGGCAGAATCTGCGGAAGCGCCTCGATCACCGTTACCTTGGTGCCCATGGTGGCGTAAAAACTGGCGAACTCGATTCCGATGGCACCCGCGCCGATAATGGCGAGCGACTCGGGTTTTTCCGGCAGGATCATCGCCTCGCGCGAGGTGATGATCGTGTCGCGGTTGAACTCCATCCCCTTGAGCTCACGCGGGCGGCCGCCGGTGGCGATGATGACGTGCTTCGCCGCGTAGGCGGTCGCCTGGCGCTCCGCGTTCGTGACGACGACCCGGCCCGGCTTCTCGATCACCGCCGTTCCCATGAGCACGTCGATCTTGTGCTTCTTCATGAGCGCGCCGATGCCCTTGGTGAGCCGGTCGGATACCTGGCGGGACCGCTTGATGACGCGCGGCCAGTCGAGACCGATATTTTCCGCAATGACGCCGTAGTCGGCGGCATGTTTGACGTGGTCGTAGAATTCCGACGATTTGAGCAGTGCCTTGGTCGGGATGCAGCCCCAGTTGAGACAGATGCCGCCAAGGGTCTCGCGTTCGACGATGGCGGCTTTCAGCCCCTGCTGCGCGGCACGGATCGCCGCCGGATAACCGCCGGGGCCCGCACCGATCACGATCACGTCATAGGATGATTCAGCCATCTTGAGAGAACTCCAGTTACGGAACGCCGGCCGGAGGCCGGTTACAGTACCAGCGTGGCCGGATGCTCGAGCATGCCCTTCAGGTCTTTCATGAAGGCCGCACCCACGGCGCCGTCGATCACCCGGTGATCGCACGACATGGTCACGTCCATGCGCTTGCCCGGTACGACGCTTCCGCCGCGCACGACCGCGATGTCGCGGATCGTGCCGACGGCGAGGATCGCCACTTCAGGTTCGGAGATGATCGCCGTGAAATGGGCGATGTCGTACATGCCGAGGTTCGAGATCGAGAACGTACCGCCCGTGAACTGTTCGGGCGTGAGTTTGCGGTCCCGCGCCCGCTGGGTGAGCAGCCGCCGCTCGCGGGAGATTTCGAGCAGTCCCCGTTTTTCGCAGTTGCGGATCACCGGCGTCAGTATCCCGTCGGCGAGCGCCACCGCAAGACCGATGTCGGCCGAGGGGTGAAGCACGACGGCCTCTTCGGTCCAGCTCGCGTTCACACGCGGATTCTGGAGCAACGCCCGGGCGGCCGCTTTCACGATGATGTCGGTCATCGAGATCTTGTCCGTCTCGGGCAGCGCCTTGTTCAGCTGCTGCCGGAAGTCGATGGCGTTTTCCATGTCGACCGCCACCGTGAGGTAGTAGTGCGGCACGCCGGGCTTGGACTGCACCATGCGGCGGGCGATGGCCTTGCGCATCTGCGAGTGGGGGACGCTTTCGCCGGGGCCGTACTCGTCGCCGCTCGTGTCGAGAAGCTTGTCCTTGTGGGAATGCGGGGCGCTGGAAGTCTCCGACGGCGACGGCGGGGTCGCGGCGGCGGAACTGGCTCCGGCGGAGATCGCCGCTTCCACGTCCTTCTTCACCACACGGCCGCCCGGGCCCGAACCGCGCACGCGGTCCAGCTTGATGCCGTGTTCGGCGGCAAGCCGCGCCGCCAGCGGCGACACCTTGATCCGGCCGTTGTCCATATCGTCGGAAGATTCCGCCTGCGGGGGAGGCGGCGGCGGAACGCCGGAACCTGCCGCGGCAACCGGTGCCGCCGGAGCCGCCGGCTTGGGAGGCGGCTTGGTGGAGACCGGGCGCTTGGCCGTGTCGCCGGAACCTTTCAGCTTCGACAGGATGTCGTCGATGGCCTCGTCGGCGCCCGCGATGATCGCGATGGGCGCGCCGACCGGAACCGTCGCGCCTTCCAGGATCAGGTAGCGGCGCAGGATGCCGGCCTCCGGCGATTCGAGGTCCATGACCGCCTTGTCGGTCTCGACTTCCGCGATCACATCGCCGACCTCGACCTTGTCGCCTTCCTTCTTCTTCCACTTGAGCAGCACGCCCTCGGTCATCGTGTCCGATAACCGGAGCATGGCGAGTACATAGGCCATTGTCTGTTACTCCTTGTCGTCGATGTAGAGAACCTGCTTCACGGCGTCGATCACCTGAGAGACCTCGGGCATGACGGCGTGTTCCAGGTATTTGGCGTAAGGCATCGGCACGTCCTGCGAATTCACCCGCGCCACGGGGGAGTCGAGGTAGTCGAAGCAGTTGCGGTGAATGCGGTCGGAGATCTCGCAGCCCACGCTGTTGTGGGGGTAGGACTCTTCCACGATCACGCAGTGGTTGGTCTTGCGGACGCTGTTGAAGATCAGCTTGTCGTCCAGCGGCCTTAAGGTCCGGGGGTCCACGACTTCCGCCGAAATCCCCTGCTGCGAGAGCCGCTCGGCGGCGGTGAGCGCCACATAGAGCATCTTGTTCCAGGCGATGATCGTGACGTCGGTGCCTTCGCGCTTGATCTCGCCCCTGCCCAGCGGGATCAGGAACTCCTCGTCTTCGACCGGTCCCTTGGCGTTATAGAGGACCTCGCTCTCCAGGAAGATAACGGGGTTGTCGTCCCGGATCGCCGTCTTGAGCAGGCCGTAGGCGTCGCGCGGCGTGCTGGGGGCCACGACCGTGAGGCCGGGGAAGAAACAGAACAACGGCTCCACGCTCTGCGAATGCTGCGCGGCAAGCTGATGTGCCGCCCCCTGCGGCCCCCGGAAGACGATCGGAATCTTGATCTTGCCGCCCGACATGTAGTGCAGCTTGGCGGCGTTGTTGATGATCTGGTCGTAGGCGACGAACGAGAAGTTCCAGGTCATCAGCTCGATAACGGGCCTGAGACCGCACATGGCGGCTCCCACGCCCACGCCGACGAACCCGGCCTCGGTGATCGGCGTATCGACCACGCGGTCCTCGCCGAACTTGTCCATGAGCCCCTTGGTCACCTTGTAGGCGCCCTGGTACTGGCCCACTTCCTCGCCCATGATGAACACGTCGGGGTCGCGCGCCATCTCTTCGGCCATCGCCCGGTTGAGCGCCTCGCGGTATGAAAGTTCCGCCATCAGCTGGCACCTCCCTTACCGAGCTGCGACTGCTCGTGCGGTTCGACGATCACATGGGCGTGCAGCTCTTCGAGGGAAGGATCGGGGCTTTCTTCCGCGAACTTCATCACCTCTTCCATCTCCGCCTTCACTTTCAGTTCGATCTCGTCGAACCAGGCCGCATCGGCGAGCTTCTGGGCGAGGATCACTTCCTTGCAGAGCGAAATCGGATCGCGTTCCTTCATCTCTTTCAGTTCGTCCTTGGTGCGGTAGGTGGCCGGGTCCGACATGGAGTGGCCGCGGAACCGGTAGGTACGGGCCTCCAGCAGCGTCGGCTTCTTGGTGTGTCTGGCGTAGTCCACCGCCTGCGACACCTTCTCGAAGCAGTCGACGACATCCATGCCGTCGATCACGCCGCGCTCCATCTCGTAGGCGAGCGCCTTCTTGGACAGGTCGTAGATGGACGACGCGCGTTCGAGCGCCGTGCCCATGCCGTAGCGGTTGTTCTCGCAGATGAAGATCACCGGCAGGTGCCACAGCGCCGCCAGGTTCATCGTCTCATGGAAGACGCCCTGGTTGATGGCGCCTTCGCCGAAGAAACAGACGACGACGTCGTCGGATTTGCGGTGCTTGATCGAGAATCCCGCGCCGGCGGCGAGCGGAATCTGCCCGCCCACGATGCCGTGTCCGCCCAGGAACCGGCAATCCATGTCGAAGATGTGCATGGAGCCGCCCTTGCCGCGGGAGGTGCCGGTCGACTTGCCGTAAAGCTCGGCCATGACGAATTTCGGGTCGATCCCTTTCAGAATAGCGTGCGCATGCTCGCGGTACGCGGCGATCGCGTAGTCGGTCTTGCGGAGCATGCAGAGCGCGCCTGCGGCGACCGCCTCCTGCCCGATGTAGAGATGGCAGAAACCGCCGATCTTGCCCATGCCGTAGGCGACACCGGCCTTTTCCTCGAAGCGCCGGCACAGCAGCATCTTCTCGTAGAGCAGCTTCATTTCCTGGGGAGAGGGTTTCACGTCAGAGAGGACCTCCCGGCGGCGTCAAGAACTGAGGCCGCCTCACCACGGGCGGTAACATTACCTATCGCCGGTAAAAAATCGACGTTTTTATTTCAGGAAAATGAGCATCGGTGCGTAACAACTGTGTCACCGCGAACCGGAGTTCGCGGCAACCGGAGCCGCTGCTTTGACTCCCGGCCGGGAGCCCGGACATGGATCATTCATGCGCTACACGAAACTCTCCGACGCCGAAATCGCCGAACTGCTCAAGAAACTTCCGGGCTGGTCCGTCCTGAACGGCAAGCTCCACGTGAAATGGAAGTTCAGGGATTTCCCGTCCGCCATCGGTTTCATGGCGGCGATGGCGATCGAGGCACAGGCGATGGACCACCACCCCGAGTGGTTCAACGTGTGGGCGTTCGTGACGGTCGACCTTATTACGCATGATGTGAAAGCCATCTCCGACTTCGACGCGAAGCTGGCCGTGAAAATGGAATCGATGGCGAAACAGCTGGGCGCCGAGCTGGCGAAATAACGATGCCCGTTCCTTCCGAATTCGCCGCCAACAGCCGCAAGCAGTCCAGGTTCTGCAAGGGACGGTCGCCGCTCTATGAAACGCTGTTTCTCGCCTTCGGCGACTGGTGGGAGAGCAGTTCCCACGGCTGGTTCCGGGATCTTCTGAACGAGCGGTGGAAGGACCGGGAGTTCGGCGCGTGGTTCGAACCGCCGCTCGTGATCGCGGCTTCGCTGCATGCGTCGGTCCTCAGAAACGATCCGGACACTGCCGCTCTCGGACCTTATTACAGCCGCCGCGAAGGAGCGGAACTGACCGACGGTGAGAAGGCCGGTTTCCTGAACGCCGTGGAACAGGTGCTCAGAAATCCGAACCCGCGAATCATGGGAACGCTCCGTAGCGGCCTGATCCAGACCAACGAGATCCGCCGCTCCGTCTGCTGGCTGCTCGGCAGCGTATGGCTGGGCCTGACGGATTACGACCTGGTGGAGCTGGGCTCCAGCGCAGGACTGTCACTTGTGGCCGACCAGCTGGGCTGGATCGTGAACTATCCCGGTGCCGCCCCCTGCTGTTTCGGCGGCCCGGATACGGGAGCCTTCTCGACCGGCGTGACCGAAGGCGAGGCGCCCTTTCCGGGACCGCGCCATATAGGCCGGCGGATCGGCGTGGACCGGAATCCGCTGGATCCGCACGATGACGAGAACCGATTGTGGCTCCGGGCGCTGGTGTGGCCGGACCAGAAAGGAAGGCTCGAGATGCTCGACCAAGTGCTCAACGCCGCCACGCGACCGGGAGCGCCGAAGATCGAATTCATGAAGATGGACCTTCCGGACGGATTCGACGTGGAGTTCTGGGCCCGCAAGGAGCGACCGGTCCTGTTCTGGAACTCCATCACCACCGGCTACTTTTCCGACGACGCCTATAACGGCCTGAAAGCCAGAATAGGCCAGGTACTGGACCGCCGCCCCGGCGCGTGGCTCGAGTTCGAACTGCTGCGTCCGGGTGCTCCGCGTCCCGAAACGGTACGAAAAGAAGAGTCGGTTCTTATGGCCCACTGGCGCAGGGACGGCCGCTGGGACGAGCGGCTGCTGGCGGCAGCGGAGGCTCACGTTCCGTCGGTCAGGTGGCTGGCGGGCCGGGCTTGCGGCCACTCTCCCGGCCTGTTCTTCCATAAGGCCCGGTGATATTTTTCGAACCGTCGTTTACACTCACCAACGCTGTGCAACCCTATTTTTTGAAATCAGTCCGCAAGACCGCCTTTATCCTCTGTCTGTTTCAGGCCGCCTGCGCGCCATCGGGTCCGCTGGGTGAAATGACCCCTCGCGAACGCGAAGAGGTCATCAACATCCGCCAGAAGCTCGTCATGAAGGAGCCGCAGAACGCCGAAGCCCGCGTCGAGCTCGGGCGCGCGCTCCAGGAAGACCGCCAGTTCACCTCCGCCGTCTTCCATTTCCGCAAGGCGATCGAGATGCAGCCGGGTAACGCCAGCTTCCACAACATGCTCGGAACGGCGCTGGACGACGGCGGCTATCTCGACGAGGCGATGGTGGAGTACCAGAAGGCGCTGGCACTCGATCCGGCCATTCCGGCCATTTACTACAACATCGGTTCCGTGCTGCACGAGCAGGTGCGGGTGGACGAGGCGATCGTCCAGTACAAGAAGGCGGTCGAGCTGGACCGCTCCTACGCGGATGCCTGGTTCAATCTGGGCCGTGCCGAACAGACGGTTCACCACTATCCGGAAGCGATCGGTGCGTACAACCAGTACCTGCTGCTCAAGCCCCCGCAACGGGACGTGAAGCGCTGGCGCCGGGCGGCGGAAGACGCTCTCAAGGAGATGGGTGTGTCGGCGGACGAGATCGCCGCGATCATCCAGCAGGGCCAGCTGCTTCAGAGCGGCAAGATCGCGACACCGGCGGTGCCCGAGATCGTCAAACCGTCAGCGCCCGCTCCGGTTCAACCCCCGGCTCCGGCGCCTGTTGCAGCGCCGCCTCCTGCAGCGGCGCCCGCCGCTACACCGGCACCGGCTCCCGCGGCAGCTCCGCAGCAGCCCGCCAAGAAATACCTGCCTCCCGGCCAGCGGCCGAAGGAGCCGCCCCCCATGCCCGAATGGCGGGACGACGATCCCAACAACCCGAAAAACCGGGCGAAGAAAACCCAGCCTTAACGACGTTTATTTACGGGTTCTGAGCAGCGCGACCAGGTCCGTCACGCCGGGGTCTTTCCCGAGCTGTTTCATCAGCGTGGTCACCTGCCCCCGGTGATGGGTCTCGTGATTGAACATGTGCGAGAGCGCCCACCAGACGGGGTGCGAGCAGGGCTCGCCGGAGCTGGTCTTGTAGCTAAGCGGCACGGCGATCGTGTCCGGGGTCAGCGCGGCCACATGGGCGATTATATCCCCGTCGGTGTTCTCGCGTTCGCGGACCAGGTCCTTCCAGTCGGGGTAGAGCACATGGGCGAGCGACCGGTAGTCGATCGGTTTTCCCGAGGTGTCGCGGGACCGGAACTTCTCCGGATCACCGCTGAACCGCCCGAGCCACGCCCGGTCGGTGAGCAACAGGTGATTGAGCGTTCCGTGAATGCTGCCGAAGAACGCCTTGAGGTCGCGCTTGCGCTCTTCGTCGGACAGTTCGGAACAGATCCGGTAAATCCTGCGGTTCATCTCCCGGTTGTACCAGGCCATCTCGCGGTAATGATCGATCAGGTTCACGGACATCGCCCTTTCTGAATTCTACAGTTCCGTCAGCCAGCCTTCGGTGTCCTGCGTCTCGCCGTACTGGATGGCGTTGAGTTCACGGTACAGGCCGAGCGCACGCTGCCCCGGCGCACCGTCGCCGATCCGGAGCCGCTCGCCCTTCCAGGCCAGTTCGCCGACCGGCGAGATGCTCGCTCCGGTGCCGCTGCCCCAGACTTCTTTGAGACGCCCGGACCGGTGCGCGTCCAGCAGTTCGTCCACGGAGACCGGCCGCTCGACGGCTTTCACGCCCTGACGGCGGAGCAGTGTGAGCACGGAATCGCGGGTGACCCCGCCCAGGATCGTTCCCTTGAGCGGGGGTGTCACCACCTCGTCTCCGAAGTCGAGGAACAGGTTCATGGTGCCCACTTCTTCAAGGTAATTCCGTTCACGGCCGTCCAGCCAGAGCACCTGATCGAAACCCTTCTGTTTCGCCTCTTCGGCGGCGAGCAGACTGGCGGCGTAGTTCGCGCCCGCTTTGACCCCGCCCAGGCCGCCTTCGGAGGCGCGCACAAAGCCGCTCTCGATCCAGATTTTCACCGCCTTGAGGCCGCTCCCGTAGTACGCGCCCACGGGGGATGCGATCACGAAAAACAGGTAGGTCAGGGCCGGGCGCACTCCGAGAAACGGTTCCGTCGCGATGATCGTCGGTCTTAAGTACAGCGCGTTGCCTGTGCCGGCCGGAACCCACTGCTGGTCGGTGCGGACCAGTTCACGGATTCCCTGGGCCGCCAGACCGGTATCCACCGGCGGTATGCAGAGCCGCTTCGCGCTTTCACCCAGCCGGGCGACGTGATCGCGCAGACGGAACAGCTTCACGCCGTCCCGCGTGCGGAACGCCTTGAGACCGTCGAAGACCGACTGGGAGTAGTGCAGTACGGCGGCGGCCGGATAGAGTGCGACCGGGCCGTAGGGGACGATCCGCGCATCATGCCAGCCGAGGGATTCGTTCCAGACGGCCGTGAACATGTGGTCCGTGAAATGACGGCCCCAGCCCAGTTCCGAAACCGGCGGTACGGGTTTGGGACTTCTGGTACGGCTCACCGCGATCACTGACACACTTTCACCTCTGAATCGGCCAGAGCGTAGACGACGATCCGCCCGGGCGGACAGAAATCGACGGCGTCGCCGGCACCCATCACGAAATCATCGTGGATGCCTTCCATCGTCACCCAGACGGCGCCGGAGACGCAACGCACCTGCACCGGCTCGCGTCCCGAGTCGACGTGAAAACTGTGCCGGTGACCGATCTGGCGATGGCTGGTCAGAATGCCGTTCATGGATGAGCCGCTTTCCTCCGCCACCATCGTGACAACTTCGAGCCGCTTGCGGCAGAGACACCCGGCAGAATTGGAAAGCAGTACAGATTTTGAATATAATGACCAGTAGCGAATATTTGCATAATATTCCAGTAAAATTAGATAGTTATCTGTACTGCTATTTGTGCAATAAAACTGTATATTGTTAAGGGACCCTGCGGTCAGGCTCACTGGTGACTGTATGAACGGACTGGCGCAACTCAGACGTGAAGAACCGAACCTCTACGAACAGGTGGCCGGACGAATCGCGGGGCTGATTGAGCAGCGGACGTTTCGTCCCGGCGACCGCATTCCGTCGGTCCGGCATCTCAGCCGGCAGTTCCGCGTCAGCATCACGACCGTCACCCAGGCCTACCGGAACCTGGAAGACCGCGGACTGATCGAAGCCCGGCCGCAGTCGGGATACTACGTCCGCGTGCGGACGCTGGAGAGGCTCGCGCCGCCGCCGCTGCGCGAGCAGACGGGCGTCCCCTGTGCGGTGACCATCGACGAACTGGTCATGCAGGTGCTCAAGGACACCCGCAACCCCCGGCTCGTGCAGTTCGGCGCCGGCGTGCCGAACCCCGACCATATTCCGACAGAGAAACTCACCCGCACGCTGGGCGTCATGGGACGGCGTCACAAGCGGCTCGCCAACACCTACGACATCCCGCCGGGGTGCGAAGCGCTTCGCACGGAAGTGTCCAGACGGGCGCTGTCGGCCGGGTGCGTGCTGAGTCCCGACGACATTGTCACCACCTGCGGCGCGCAGGAGGCGATCACGCTTGCTTTAAGGGCGATCTGCCAGCCCGGCGACACCGTCGCGATCGAGTCGCCCATGTTCTACGGCGTGCTGCAGGCGATCGAACTGCTGGGACTCAAGGCGCTTGAAATCCCCACGCACCCCGAGACCGGCATGGAACTGGACGCCCTCCGGCGGGCGCTGGATACGCACCGGGTGAAGGCGGTACTCGTCTCGCCCAACTTCCAGAATCCGCTCGGCCACCTTATGCCCGACGAGCACAAGCGGGAGCTGGTCCGGATGATGTCGGAGCGGGGGATCCCGCTCATCGAGGACGATATTTACGGGGATCTCAGTTTCGGGACGGAACGCCCGCGGGCGGCCAAATCCTACGACTCCAAAGGGCTGGTGCTGCTCTGCTCGTCGTTTTCGAAGACGCTGGCGCCTGGATACCGGGTAGGCTGGATCGCGCCGGGCCGGTACTGCAAGGAGATCGAACGGCTCAAGATGGCGACCAATATCGCCAGCGCCACCCTGCCCCAGCTGGCGGTGGCGGATTTCCTGGCGCACGGCGGATACGATCATCATCTGCGAAAGATGCGCCGGTACTATGCCCAGTTCGCCCGCGAAATGAGCGAAGCGGTGGCCAGGTATTTTCCGGCCGGCACCCGGGCGACCCGTCCGCTGGGAGGCTATTTCATCTGGGTGGAGCTGCCGGAAAAAATCGACGGTATCGAACTGTACCGCGAAGCCGTACGGTCGGGAATCTCGATCGCGCCCGGTCCGATATTTTCACCCACGCAGCGATACCGGAACTTCATCCGTCTCAACTATGCCGCCTGGTTCGACGGCGCCGAAGGGGCGGTGGAAAAACTGGGGGCGATCGCCCGCCGGGCCGCTTGAAGCCGCCTGAACACTGACTGAATACCGGCTGAAAGCCGGATACCTGACGGCGCGCACCCAAAAGCAAACCGCCCCCGGTTTCCCGGAGGCGGTCTGGATGTTCATCCGAATTGAGCGGATCCAGCCGTCAGGCCGACCCGTATCTCAAATCAGCAGCCAAGGGCGCCCGTGCAGGAATCCGAAGGAGTTGCCGGAGCAACGCCGCCGTTCAGATCGTCCTTGCAAAGGGCCGGTTCACGGCCGCCCGCGCTGCCAATGGCAAACTGGTCCGTCACAGTACCGCTGACGTCCGGATCGCCACACATGGCAGCGGTAAACCACGTGCCACGGGTCGGTGTGCCGCCAGTCGAAAACGTAAGAGCAACGTGCGTGTTGTAGGTCACGCCGGCACCAGCCGGAGCACCCGGTCCGTCGGTGAGTCCACCGTTGCCACCGGTAGCGGCAGTGTAGAGCTTAACCGGCGATGACGGGGTGAAACCCGCAGCCGAAAGCGTCGTGTAGCCGGTGATCGTCGAAGCCGCCGAAGAGGCCTGATAGTTCAGACCTTCGTTCGTCGCTGCTTCGGCGATATAAACGGCCGAGAGGATCGTCTTGGTTTCCGTGCGGCGGCTCTGGGCCATAAACCGGAGGAAACGCGGGACGGCCACGGCGGCCAGAATGCCGATGATCGCAACGACGACCATGAGCTCAATCAACGTAAAACCTTTATTCTGCTTCTTCATTTGAGTCCTTCCTTGAACTTTCTTTTGATCTTCCGTTTGAGACGGATCGCCCACCATTAGGCAAACCTGGTCAATCGGTTAACATCCACTGGGGAGTCCTTAGAGCAAAATCAGGACCAAATATAAGGTAATGTGATTTCTAAATAATCATTGTAATAACAGCCAGTTAACACGGTTTTTTACTGGCGCATTCAAACTGATTTTTGAACGTCGCCATTAAACGGCATCGAAACTGACAATTTTTGTCACTTTCGGTGCCCAAAAACGGCCCGTACACAAAATCTCCCAATGTAAATTAGATCGCAAATTACGCGATGCGTTAAGGCGAAAGCTCAGGCTTTCAGTTCATATTCCTTGATCTTGCGGTAGAGCGTCGCCTTGCCAATACCGAGCAGATCGGCCGCTTCGGTAACGTTCCCTTCCGCCAGATCGAGCGCTTTCTGACAGGCAGTTTTTTCCAGATCCACCAGTTTGGGAAACTGCTCGCGGCTCCACTGGGCGCCGGTACCGGCCGCGTGGACGGCGGGTTGAACCGGGGTTTCCGCTCCCGCCGAACCGAACGGCGGTACATCCTGGGCGCCGATCCATTCGCTTCTGGAGAGCAGTGCCGTCCGGTAGACGAGATTTTCCAGTTCGCGGACGTTGCCCGGATAGTTGTGGCTGAGAAGGATCTCGGTCGCATCGGGCGAGAAACCTTTCAGCGTCCGGCCCTCCTCGCGGTTGAACTTGGCGAGAAAATGCTCCGCCAGCGGCACGACGTCGTCACGCCGTTCCCGGAGCGGCGGGATCCGGATCGGAAAAACGTTGAGCCGGTAAAAGAGATCCTCGCGGAACTGTCCGGCACGGACCATTTCGTCCAGCCGCCGGTGGGTCGCCGCCACCACGCGCACATCCACCTTCACGGTATCGGAACCGCCCACGCGCTCCAGCGTTCGCTCCTGGAGCACGCGCAGCAACTTGGCCTGAAGGTTCAGGTTCATTTCGCCGATCTCGTCCAGGAACAGCGTGCCTCCGTTGGCCTGCTCTATGCGGCCGATACGGCGGTTGACGGCGCCGGTGAAGGCGCCTTTCTCGTGGCCGAACAGCTCGCTCTCGATCAGGTTTTCCGGAATCGCCGCGCAGTTAATAGCGATGAACGGTCCTTTTGACCGC
This sequence comes from uncultured bacterium, assembly GCA_964565925.1. GTDB lineage: Bacteria > JAGRBM01 > JAGRBM01 > JAGRBM01 > JAHCIT01 > CAZMGV01. Next base: position 178,623 of record CAZMGV010000006.1, on the reverse strand, counting down.
GCCGAATTGAAGTGAATGGCCTTGGCGAGCAGTTCCTTGCCGGTGCCGCTTTCCCCCTGCACGAGCACGGTCACGTTCGACGACACGACGCGCTCGAGCGCCTCGAAGACGGCGTTCATCTGGGACGAACGGCCGACGATGTTCCGCAGCGAAAATTTTTCCCGTGCCGCCGATTCGAGCTGGTCCACGCGGTTTTCGAGCCGCCGGTGCGAGACTGCGTTTTTAACGGTCGTGGGGAGCCGCTGCAGGTCTGTCTTGAATATGTAATCGCGTGCGCCGTGACGGAGCGCCTGAACGGCGGCGTCGGCGGTTGTCTGCGCGGTGAGCATGATGACCGGCAGCGCGGGGTTTCGCTCGCGCAGCGACTGGAGCAGTTCGAGGCCGTCCATCTCGGGCATCTGGACGTCGGAAACGACGCAGTCGATTTCCGGTGTGTAGCGCGAAAGACCTTCGATACCGTTCGAGGCCGTGACGGTTTCGTGGCCGTCGGCGCGCAAATGCTCGGTTACGAGTTTCAGGAAGTTGGGATCGTCATCGACGACGAGGATACGGGCCACACGATCCGCCGCGTTCCGGTTCCAGAGTCCACCGGACGTCAAAAATGCCCACTCACCTCAAATTGAGAATTATTTGTATCACATTGAGAAATTTTCTCAAAATGATACTTGATCTGCGCGTTGGAAATCAGCGCGATCAATTGGAAAATTACTCTGTAATTACAACAAGTTGTTTGTTTTTTGAATAGCCGGCTGATGGCGGCACAAGGCGTGCTCTATCTCAAACTTCAGAGCACTTCTCCTCCTATAGCCCCGGACATTGGCCTCCCCCGATGTCCGGGGCTCCCCCTTTTGGGGGTGGCTTACAGCAGCGGCCTCAGCCGTTTATCCCGCCCGCTTTTTCCCACCACAGCGCAACACCCTTGGCGTTGATCTCGTGATCGAGTTCGAGACTTTTCAGTTCCGGCGCGCCCGCAGGAACTCCCCGCCTGACGAGCGCCTCCGTGATCTCCTGGCGGAACCTGCCGCGTAACTTCTCCCAGTCGGCACCGGTTTCCTTCACCAGCTTCACGTACCCGGCGATCCAGTTCCGGCATTCGCGGACTTCCGCCGCCGTGCCGCACGAGAAATGCGTGAAGTAATAGTTCTTCACGCCGAGGTTCACGAGCCGGTCCATCGTCTTTTCCAGCTCGGGCGGATCGAACTCCGACGGCGAGGTCGTGGGCAGTGCGGGCGTGAATCCGTACCGGGAAAGCCAGGGGTATCTGACCCCGGCGTTGTCTCCGGTAAAGACGCCGTCGGAAGTGCGGTCCACCGCCACGAAATGGTGCCTCGCGTGACCCGCCAGGTGGATGATTTCGAACGTGCGGCCGGTGCTCATCGCGACCGTTCCGCCGTCAGGGACTTCAACCACTCTGTCCGCGGGAATAGGAACGATCGGCGCGAACATCGAATCGAACCGGTCGCCGTAAACGGCCCGCGCACCGGCAATGAGCCGGGACGGATCAACGAGATGCCGCCCGCCGCGCGGGTGCACGCCGACTTTCGCATTCGGCAGGTTTTCCATCAGCCAGCCGGCGCCGCCGCCGTGATCGAGGTGGATATGCGTCAGCACGATCCATTCGACCGCGTCCGCCGAAAGACCGAGCGTCTCAAGCGACTTGAGTACCCGCCAGGAAAGCGGAGCGGCACCGGTCTCGACAATCGCCGCCCGGCCTCCGTCTTTCACGATATAAGCGCAGGTCCGGTCCGGATGGCCGCCCTCGAACAGATCGACGCAGTAGACGCCTTTGCCGGCTTCACCCACTTCAACCGGCGGCTTGAACAGTTTCCGATCGGCCGATCCGGTCATGGCCATACCTCAACCGTCGTACCGGCCAGAGACGCACCGCCGCCGGAACAGGCGAACGCCACGACCCGTGCGACTTCGACGGGCTTGAGCACCCTGTCCGCACCGGCTCCGGGCAGGGACTCCCGCAGCATGTCGGTGTCGACCGAACCGGGCTGCACCGCCACGACCCGGATACCGAAGGGCCTGCCTTCGGCGTGAGTGACGTCGGTGAGCCCCTGAAGGCCGTATTTGGAAGCCGAGTAGGCGGCAAAACCGGGGAACTTCGGCAAACCGGTTTTCGCAGACACGCTGGAGACGTTGACGATCACGCCCGATTTCTGCTTTTTCATGATTTTCAGCGCTTCGGCCGACACTTCGAACGGCGCCAGCAGATTCACCTGCAAGACCTTTTCGAACTGCTCGCGGGTGAGTTCATCGAGATTTTTCACGATATTGATCCCGGCATTGTTCACCGCGATGTCGAGGCGGCCGAAATGGGCGGCGGTCTTTCTGACCAGTTCCGCGGCGACGCCCGGATGCTCCAGAAGCCCCGGCAGTCCCAGCACCTGGACGCCCGCCGCTCTCAGTTCAGGGATGACTTTCGCGAGCGATTCGTCGGACCGGGAGTGCACCGCCAGCTTCACGCCGTAACAGGCCAGTTCCAGCGCGACCGCTTTTCCGATGCCGCGCGAGGCCCCGGTGACGAGCGCGACTTTGCCTTTGAGAGAGTCCATGTCCGGCTTGTATCTCCGCTTTATTTCAGAGACCGGCAGCCCGGAGAAACTCGTCCCGCTGGCGGCGGCTGGACTTGAACACGCCGGTGAAGGAAGTCGTCACCACCCGGGCTCCGTGTTTCTTGGGCCCGCGCGAGCACATGCACAACTGCTCGGCCTCAAGCCGGACCGCGACCCCTTTAGGTTTCAGCGTCCGGTCGATCGACCTTACAATCTGGTCGGTCATCCGCTCCTGGGTCTGGAACCGGTGCGCGAAGCAGTCCACAACCCGGCCGAGCGCCGAAAAGCCGGTCACCTTTTTGTCCGGAAGGTAGGCGATCGCCGCGCGTCCCACGAACGGCAGCAGGTGATGGCAGCAGATCGAGGTGAAGGCGATATCCCGCACGATGATCATCTGGCCCATGAACGCTTCGATCGGCTCGGTCTTCAGGAGTTTTTCCGGATCCTGGTGATAGCCATCGAGCACTTCGAGCGGCCAGTCCCGGGCGACGATCCTTGGCATCGAAACTGCGTAAGGATCATTCACATCGAGCGCATCCAGAAAATCCTTCACGGATTTTTCGACGAGCTTGCGCCGGGTTTCGGGGGTCTGTTTTTTACGGGAAGCCACGGAGCGTCAGGCCGCCTGCTCGTTTTCACCGCGGTAGATCACGCAGGAATCATGGGTTTCGTACAGCTTGACCTCACAGAGACCGGCCAGACCGGGCTTGACGTGGTTCCAGATCCAGACGGCGATGTTCTCGCACGACGGAAGCGGAATCGTGTTGTTCAGGAAGCTGTGATCGAGCGTCTTCAGCACGTTTTCGCGGACAATGCGGTCCATCTCGTCGAAGTCGATCACCATGCCGGTCCTGGGGTCCACCTTCCCCTGCACCGTGATGTAGAGCAGGTAGCCGTGCCCATGCAGGTTCTGGCAGAGCCCGTCATGGTTGGGAATCTGGTGCGACGCATTGAACCGGAATTCGCGGGTGAGCTGCATGGAGAAAGCCCTTTATCCTCTGCGAAAACCCTAACTGCGCATGACTGCGCAGCGCAACCCCGTTGTCTCCGGATACAGGAATACTGGAAAGGGATGAAACCGGCGGTCACGCCTGCGGCATAGTGGAGTCAGGCTCAGGAGTGCCCAGACCGGCGGGCTTGTGGGAAAGCCTGGCACCGCATTTTTCGGCAAGATCGCAGGCCATCGCCGCCCCGTCTCCGTCAACGGTCGCGTCCTGCCAGTCCAGAACGACATGGTCGAGACTGCCCACAGACTGACGCGTGCCGATCAGCTGCATGACGAGCATCTTCGCAGCGCCGTCGTCCACAATGCCGTCCACCTGCCACCGTTCAAGCCCGTAGGCAGGCGGATACAGCCGCAAACGGGCCTGATCGCTCAGGGCTACCGTGCGGGTGATCGTCTTGAAACTGATTGCGCCCATTACCTTAAGGACTCCACGTTGCCGCTGTGCGCCTCTCGGGCGGCACAGGGCTACAACCGTAGAATGTCCACGATCCGGGGACGGACAAGGGGCTAAAAGAACCGGCTATATCGCCAGCTATTTCAGGGGTTTGGAAGTGCCGCTGGCGCGTTCGGCTGCCTCGTGGGCTTCGATCCGGGCCAGAATGCGGGCCGCCTCGTCTTCGTCGATGACGACAAATTCGCCGCGGTCGGCCTCCCACGACGAGACCTGCGCCTGACCGATGTCGAACCACCAGGCGTGGATTTCCAGCGTGCCGGCGCGAAGCCGTTCCTGGACGCAGGGATAGGTCTTTACGTGCTCCACCTGCTGCAGGACGTTCAGGCGGCCCAGATGATTCACGTCCGAAGCGTCGCCCCGAAGGCGTTCGCCCTTGCGGTACCGGAACAGGGCCGGATCGGCATGCTGGAGCCATTCGCGCAGATGCGGTGCCGGTGCATGTTCGCGCCCGCGGAGAAGCGCGTTCATGGCGCCGCATTCGGAGTGCCCGCAGACGACGATATCGCTTACCCGCAGGGCCATGACGGCGAACTCGATAATGGCCGCTTCGGACTCTTCGCCGGAGATTGCCTCTCCCGACTTGCACGGCGGAATCAGGTTGCCGACGTTACGGCAGACGAACAGGTCGCCCGGATCCGTGGACGCGAACAGGTTCGGCACCACGCGGCTGTCGGAACATGCCATGAAAAGCGTATCCGGCGACTGGCCGAGCGCCAGACGCGCGAAAGTTTCGGCGTATCCGGGGGCGATATTCCGGCGGAAGTTGACGATACCGTTCAGGAGTTTCTTCAACGTACCCTCCGGGACACAGGCATAGCCGTCCGGAAGGCTTTGGGGAACAGGATGTTCTTAAGGCTGGGGTTTTTTCTTCCAGCTGCGGAACCGTTCGAGCAGCTCCTTCTCGACGTCCGCAGGCACGGGATCGTCCGGAAGGCTGCCGGTGGCGGCCGCCGTCAGCCGGATTTGGTTCAGATAGCGCCGGCAGCCCGCACACATGCCCAGGTGCAGCTGGAACCGGAAACGGTCCCAGAACGGCATTTTCCCTTCCAGATAGTCGGTAATCACTTCCGTGACGTACCGGCAGCTGAGCAGGAATCCGCCTTTTCCGGTCCGGCCGGAACTATTCCGGCCGGAATCAGTCCGCCCGGACTCGCCGTTCTTCATCGCCGGGGTTGTATTCATGATGCAGCCCCCCTGCCCAGCCGGTCTTCGACGGCCTTTCTCACCCGTGCGCGCGCCCGATGCAACAGCACCCGCTGATTGGCCTCGGAAATACCAAGCAGATCGCAGACTTCGTCCGAGTTCCACTGGTCACGGTCCCGTAACTCGATAACCGCTCTCAGATTCGGCGGCAGGCTGTTGATGGCCTCCATCAAAATGGAGCCGGTCTGCCGGTCCGCGAGCAGCGATTCCGGCGTGGTCGCATGCCATGCATCGGGAAATGTCACCCAGTGTCCGTTGGCGGCGAACCGCGCCGGATCGACGGCCGGTTCCGGCTCGAATTCATGATCGGGCGTCGAGAGATCGGAAAAGGAAACCGTCCGGCGTTCACGCTCGCCGCGGGTACGGGCGCGGTTCATGAGGATTCGGAAGATCCAGGTCTTCAGCGACGACCGCCGTTCGAACCGTTCAAGACCCTTCAGCACCTCGAGCCAGGTTTCCTGGGCCACCTCTTCGGCGACCGATTCCGACTGGACGAAATTCCGGGCCAGCCGGACGAGGGACGGATGGTACGACCGGACGAGCTCCGAGAACGCCGCTTCATCGCCGTCCAGAAGACGGGCGATAAGCTCCGTCTCGTCGGTTCTCGGCCCGGCTGCTTTTGCGGATTCCGCCAATCCCGCTCCCCTGGAAAACACTCCGGCCGGAACGGCCCGAATGTCCACCGAGGGTATCCCGGCTGGCGGAAAGGTGGCAACGGCAGAACTCAAGACAGACCCATGCCTTCAGGGACCCGAATGATCCCCTGTTAATGTCTGCCGGTAGCCCGGTCCGTTACGGGACTATCTTGAAATAGAGGTCGACACCGCTGTCGACCAGTTCGCCGACGGCGCCGGAGCTGATCTTGATCCGGTAGACCGCATCGGCCGGCGGGACCATGTTGTCCTCGGCGTCGAACGTGACCGTCACCAGCTGGCTGGCGACCACATCAGAGAAGGTATACGGGCGGGGCGGAGTGAAATTGACAGAAACGGACCGGTCATCGTCATTGATGTCTTTCAGAACCAGCGGATCCGGGAAAACCAGCACCGACACGTCCCCGGTAAAACCATTTGCCGCCGACAGAACGAACTGAACGTCTGTGCTACTGGACGGGGTCGCCGATATTTCGACCGGATCGTCCTTCGTGGCACCGGACTCGCCCGGTTTCAGGACGATTTCGGTGAGATGGCCCGGGCCGCTGCAGGAAAGCAGGGGCGCGAAGCCGAGCGCGATAAGGGCGGCTAGAATCAGCGCCGAAAACCTCGGCAGATAGCGGGACGGGGCCATTGTCATCGCCCGGAGCGTTTCCCACAATCGGCCCATGAGCAAGCCCCCGCAGTTCTCCATCGAATGGCCCGATCTTGCCGACGAGGGCGTGCGGCTTTTCAATTCCGGCGAATATCACGCGTGCCACGACGCGTTCGAAGAGGTGTGGCTGGAGTCGCTCGGGGACCAGAAGGTCTACTATCAGGGGCTTATCCAGACGGCGGTCGCCTACTACAAGATCGTGGGGCTGGGTTATCCCGGAGCGAAGGCCCTGTTCGAGCGCGGTATCGAGAAACTCGAACGGACACGGCACCTGTCTACGCCGCTCCGGAACGACCTGTTTGTCGAGGCGGCAAAGAAACATTACGCCCGGCTCGTGGAACTGGGCGAAGACCAGATGCACCTTATCCCGGAATCGGGATTCCCGAAGATGATCTATGTCGACGGTTACGTGCCGCATCCGCCGCCCGACCCCAACTGGCGGGCGCACCGGCCGCATCACGACTGAGCTTACCTATGCCGGTTTTTTGAGCTGGCGATTCACGACGAACAGAACCGGTATGGCCGCGAGCTGCATGGTCACGGAAAAGACGACAAGCGCGACAAGTGACCGGTCGTAAAGTGCGCCCATCACGGCGCTTCCCATCCACCAGCAGAGACCGTAGACCGCATAGAAGGTGCCGTACGCCTGGCTCCGCTTATCGGGCGGGACCAGTTCGGCGATGACCGCCTTCAGGATCGACTCGGTGGCGCCCATGCCGACACCCCAGCAGAACAGTCCCAGCGCTGCCACGAAGGGGCTGTGAATGAGAAAAATCAGCGGCGCGAACAGCGCCGAAATCCCCGCCGCCGCCATCAGCACCGGCAGGCCGTGGCGGTCGAACCGGGTGCCGAAATAAAGGGCCGCCGCGCCGTCCACGCCCATCGCACCGGCATAAAAAACCGGAATAAGTCCAGCGCTGACCATTCCGGTCTTGTTGATATGGAATGCGATCACCGCCCAGTCGGCGAACCCCGCGCCCAGCAGGCCGATTGCCGCCATATAGATCCAGTAAGCCCGGCCCAGATGGTTCCCGGCATAAGGCCGGTCCGTTTCGAACGACCGGGGATCCGGATATTTGAAACGGGCTGAAACGACCAGAAGAATCGTGACCAGTGCCGGAGCCGCCAGGAACAGATACGCCAGGTGATACTGCTCCGCAGGCGCCGATCCCCGCCGCAGATACATGGCGAGACCCACGAGCAGCGGCCCGGCGATGGCGCCGATCTGGTCCAGGGCTTCCTCAAGACCGAAGCTCCAGCCCGAGCCGACTTCCTTTGCGGCGTAGGAAACCAGCGTGCTGCGGGCGGGGCTTCTCACCGCCTTGCCGAACCGTTCCATCAGGAACAGCCCCATCGCCACTTCCCAGCGGCCCGCGAACGCCATCCCCGGAATGACGATCAGGTTCAGCGAATAGCCGAAAATCGTGAGCAGCCAGTAGCGGTGCGTGCGGTCGCCCACGTATCCGGCCAGATACCGGAGCCCGTAGCCGATGAATTCACCCAGACCGGCAATAAATCCGACTGCGGCGGCGCTGGCACCGAGGAGCCTCAGGTACGGCCCGCCGATGCTGCGGGCGCCTTCGTAGCAGAAGTCGCCGAACAGGCTCACGACGCCCATGATGACGATGAACCGGCGGGCGGCTTTCAGTCTGGAGTCGGGCTCCGGGGACGCGGGCGGAGGCCCGGCGTCAGCGTTCATTCTGGTCTGGCTGGCCGGGCCGGGCGAGTTTCTCGCGGCGGCGGTCGATATGATCGAGCACCGCCTGCGCGATACTTCCAAGGGGATCCGACTCCAGCGCCCTCAGGGCGCTTTCGCGGGCTTCTTCGAGTTCGTTGCGGAAGAAATGAATCTGGGCGCGGATCTCGTGGGCCATGGCGTCGGTGGAACCCTGCGACAGCGCCCGCCTGCAGGCGTCCAGCGCCTCATCGTAACTTTCGGCCATGTACAGAAGCCGGGCCCGGAGCACGTCGGCGGAGGCGTCGGCCATCTCCAGGGCGTAGTCGCTCAGCCGCGACAGTACGTCCTTGAACGCCGCACCGTCACCGTCGATAAGCGCCTTGCGGCCCTCGTCGAGCAGACTGGTAATATCCGCAGGAGCCACCCTGATTAAGCCCTCGTGTCCGTCCGGTATTCAACAGTCCCGGCCGGTCCGGACACCCACTCGATGAAAAATGACTACGGCTTCATTTTGGCGGTTCCCGCGGCCCACGTCAAAAGGCCCGGCCTAGCGACGGCCCCGGAACCCTGTGCTACGGTTTCCGTCCGGATGAGAATTTCGATAACGTCCTTCCTCAGAACTACCGCTCGCTGTCTACCGTTCTGGCTGCCCGCCAGCCTGACAGTGTGCATGGCCGCCTGCGCCGGGCACGCCGACGGCGCGCCCGAGCAGAGCACCGTACTGGCCGGCGTGGAAGCCCAGAGCGAGGCCGACGACCGGGCGTTCCGCAAGTTCTTCGACGGCGAAATGAAGCTCCGGATGGGCGACATCCGGGGGGCCGAGTCGGATTTTGAGGACGCGGCGAAGTTCGACCCCGGTTCCGCCGAGGTCCAGCTCCGGCTTTCCCAGATTCACCAGCTGAAGGGCGAACTTCCGGAAGCCGAGGCGTTCGCCAGGGAAGCCGTGCGGCTGGACGTGAAGAATGTGGGCGCGCGGCTGAAATATGCCCAGCTGCTCACGGCCCGGGGCGCGCTTGGCGACGCCGTGAAGCAGCTCGACGCCGCCCTGGAAGTGGAACCGGAAAACATCTCCGCCCTGCTCCAGAAAGGTTCCGTGGAAACCACGCTGGGCCGGATGGACGACGCCACGAAAACCTTCCGGAAGGTTCTCGACATCGAGCCCCTGCATACCGTAGCGCTTTTCTCGCTGGCACAGATCGCCGCGTCGCAGGGAAAATATCCGCAGGCCGAAGACCTGTACCTCCAGACCATCGAGATCGCTCCCCGGTTCAAGCGGGCGTATATCGATCTGTTCCTGATCTACGAACAGTATGGCGAGAAAAAGAAGGCGCTCGATATCCTGCGCCGGCTCGTGGAAGAGGTCGATCCCGATAACGAGGAGCTGCGCCGTCTCTACAGCTCGGCGCTCATCAACCAGGGCGAACTCGACACGGCCGTAAAGGTGCTGGAGAAGGAACGGGACAGTCAGCCCGGCAATCTCGATGTACTGGCGCGGCTGGGTTATGCCCACTTCGAGCAGAAGAATTTCGAGGCCGCCATCGAGGAGTTCCGCCTCGTGCTGGCCCGGGATGCGGCCAACGATGCCGTCCGGTACTACCTTGCCATCAGTCTCGACAATACCGGGCAGCCGGAAGCGTCTATCGTCGAATTCAGCCGCATCAAGACCGAGTCGCCCGTGTTTCCGGAAGCGCTGCTGTATCAGGCCTTTGTACTGGAGAAGCTGGACCGCAAGGGCGCGGCCATCGACGCCGTCTCGAAAGCACTGGCGCTGAAGCCCGAAGAACCCCGGTTTCCGGAATACCTGGCAGCCCTGTATCTGAGGGCCAAGCGGATCGACGACGGCATCAAGGTGGCCCGAGACGGACTCGATAAATTCCCCAAAGCGATCCGCCTTCACGTGGTGCTCGGATACCTTCTGGAGAAGAAGGATTTCGATGAATCCATCCGCACCATGCAGCGGGTGCTGGATCTGGATCCGAAAAACGCCGAGGCGCTGAATTTCATAGGTTACGGCTGGGCGGACCGGGGCATCCGGCTTCCCGACGCCGAGAAGATGATCCGGCTGGCACTGGAAGCGCAGCCCGACGACGGGAACATCACCGACTCGCTCGGCTGGGTGCTGTTCAAGCAGGGAAAATTCACCGAAGCGCTCAAGGTCCTGAAGAGAGCCGTCGAGATGTCTCCCGGCGTCGCCGAGATCCGCGACCATCTGGGCGACGCCTACAAGTCCACCGGTGATCAGGAAAAAGCGGTCGAGACGTGGCGCCAGGCGCTGGAACTGAATCCTGACCCCGAGCTCAAGACGTCCATCGAAAAGAAACTCCGCGACAATCCGGCCGCCGGAACGGAACCGCCCAAAAAAGCGGGAAAGAAAGCGAAAAAATGAAACACGTCCGGCTGTTCGTGGCCGCACTGCTGTGCGTCCAGATTTCCGCCTGCGCCTGGTTCACGGCGCCCGCCCCCGAGAAGGCGACTGTCTGGGTGCCGCTACCGCCATCTGCCCAGCTGGCCGATTCGACCGCGTTGCGCTGGAGAAGCGTCCAGGGATTTTCGGCGATGGCGAAGGCCAAATACACGGAGCCCGAACACGAGACGATTTTTTCCGAAGAGCTGCTGATCAAAAGTCCCTGCTCGTTCCGCCTGACGGTGCTGGGACTGTTCGACCGCCCGCAGGCCTATATCGCCAGCAACTGCAGAGACCTCTCGCTTCACGATGTGGCGAACAAGCGGTTTTTCCGCGGACCGGTCGATAACGGAATCACGCTGGACCGGTTTCCGCTTCCGCTGAAAGGCGACGAAGTCGTCGCGGCGCTGCTCGGACATCCGTGGGGTTTCCCCGAAGCGGTGACGGACGAACGGGTGACGGCACCGGCCGAAGACCCGCAAGAGCGGGCCTGGCGATTCGATACCAAATCGCCCCCTGCACCGGCAGTTTCCGCCGGCGAACCGGCGATCGTTGTACTCACCGACAGTTACTGGTTTGATTCCGAAACCCACGTGCCGGTGCGCTGGAGCCGCAGCTCGCCCGACGGCGAAACGCTGGCCGTCGAATGGGGTGACTGGTCCGGGAAGGACGGTCTCAAGGTGCCGAAAGTCGTGAAGCTGTTCATACCGGCCCGGGCGATGATGCTGGAGCTGACCTATTCGGAAGCGGAACTGAACCCGCCGCCCTCCGAAGAAAAACTCTTTACGCTGGACCCGCCGCGCGGAGTGGGCGTGGAGCCGCTTGGCACCCCGGCCCTGTCGAAATAATCTCCACTGATCCGAGTTGAACCGACCCCTGTCCGAAAGGATCCCGATCCCGTGAAAACCCACCGGCTTCTATCGGTCTGTCTGTTGTCCGTCATGCTGGCGGCTGTCTCCGCCTGCAAAACCACCCGGGGCCAGAAACCCGACGGGAAACCGGCGGCCGCCGCCAAATCGGGAGTCTCCCCCGATGACTACCGGGGGATGACCGAGGTCCCCGCCGAAGGCGAGCCGGTGGACGGCGACTGGCTGGTAAGGAACCTGCATTCGAGCCCGCCGACCCTGAACCCGATCATCGCCAAGGACACGTCATCGGGTGAAGTGCTCGGCTTCATGTTCGAATCGCTGATCGACCGCGACCTGAAAACGCTCGCCTACAAGCCGATGCTCGCCGAAAGCTGGACCGTGAGTCCTGACGGGATGACTTACACCTTCAAGATCCGTCAGGGGGTGAAGTTCCATGACGGCGTGCCGATGACGATAGAGGACGTCGTTTTTTCGTACGAAAAGCTGCTCGACCCCGATGTCGATGCCGCCGAAAGCCGTTCCTATTTTTCCAAGGTCGAGCACGTAAAACAGACCGGCCCCGACACGTTCGAGTGCAAGTTCAAGGAAGTCTATTTTCTGGCGCTGGAGGTGTGCGGAACGGTGTCGATCATGCCCAAGCACATCTATGGCAAGGTGAAGGGCAAGGACTGGAACACCCAGCCGGCGAACGAAACCCCCGTCGGCACAGGCCCGCTCAGGTTTGTGGAGTGGAAACGCGGAGAGACCCTCACACTCGAACGGTTCAGGGACTACTGGGGTCCGGCCGCCGAAAAGCTGCATCTGGACCGGTTCGTGTTCCGGTTCATCTCGGATCCCGAGGCCGAATTCATCAGCTTCGCCAAAGGGGATCTCGATTCGGTCAACGTTCCGCCGGAAAAGTGGTTCCGGGATGCCTCGACGCCGGAGTTCCGTGCGAAGAATAACCGGCTTGAGTACGACTATCCGTCGTACTCCTACATCGGCTGGAACGCCCGCAATCCGATGTTCGCCGACGCCAAGACCCGGATCGCGCTCAATCATCTGATCGACCGGAATCTGATCGCCGACAAGATCTACCGGGGGCTTTCACGTCCCATCAACAGCACCGAGTTCGACAAATCCCCCTACTGGAACGGCGACCTGCCGGAACGGAAATACGATCCGCAGAAGGCCGCCCAGCTGCTGAAGGAAGCGGGCTGGGCCGATACGAACGGCGACGGAATCCTGGACCGGGGCGGCAAGCCGTTCGAGTTCACCCTGAATATCGCGCAGGGAAGTCCCGAAACCGAACAGACGGCCACGAACTTCCAGGATTCGCTCAAGCGCGCCGGCATCACCATGAAGGTCGCCGTTCTCGACTGGGCCAACCTGCTCAAGAAACTGGACAAGCGGGATTTCGAAGCCGCCATGCTCGGCTGGGCGCTCTCGGTAGATCCCGACTACTACCAGCTCTGGCACTCGTCGCAGGCGGATATCGAATCCAGTTCCAACTACGTCGGGTTCAAGAATGTTCGCGTGGATGAACTGATCGAGCAGAACCGCCGCGAGCTGGACATGCAGAAACGGATACCGCTCGTGAAAGAGATGCAGAAAATCATCTACGACGAGGCGCCCTACCTGTTCATGTTCAGCCGGAAGGCGACCATCGCCACCAGCAACCGCTACCGGAATATCCGGTTCTACGGTCCGAGGCCTTGTGTCGATTTTCGCGAGTGGTTCGTTCCGAAGAACCTGCAGAAATACACGGCGGTAGCTCCCTGAGCTGATGTACACCTATCTCTTCCGGCGTCTGCTGCTCATGATCCCGACCCTGTTCGGGATCACGCTGGTCACGTTCCTGATCATGAAGGCGGCGCCCGGCGACACGGCGACGCTGCGGGCCTCTGCTGCCCTTCAGGGCCAAGCCGATCCGGCCGTCCGAGCGCAGATTCTCAAAGAGGTCCGCGCCCTCTACGGCGACGACAAGCCGCTGCACGTCCAGTACCTCACCTGGATGAAACGCACGCTCACGTTCGACTTCGGCACGAGCCGCCTCTACCGGCGTCCGGTGATGGACACGATTTTCGAGACCCTGCCGGTGACGATCGTGCTCAACGTCGTGTCGCTCTTTTTCATTTACCTGATCTCGATACCCTGGGGGGTGTATTCGGCCACGATCGTCGGCAAGAAACTGGACGCGGCCGTCTCAACCTTCCTCTTTCTCCTCTATTCGATCCCGTCGTTCTGGGCTGCGATGATGCTGGTGCTGTTCTTTGCCGGCGGAATCTGGTTCGACTGGTTCCCGGTGGCGGGCATCCACAGCATCGGCTGGGAGACCTGGCCCTGGTGGAAGCAGCTTCTCGACTACGCACACCATCTGGTGCTTCCGGTCATCTGCTATGTCTACGGATCGCTCGCCTTCATGTCGCGTTTCGTCCGGTCGACAATGCTCGAAAATCTCCACATGGATCATGTGCGTACGGCCCGCGCCAAGGGGCTCTCGGAGCCGGTGGTGCTGCTCCGCCATGCGTTTCGCACCGGACTCATTCCGGTGGTCACGCTGCTCGGCTATCTGCTGCCGGGGCTGTTCGGCGGTTCGGTCATTATCGAAAGCATTTTCAGCATTCCAGGCATCGGCCGGCTCGGGTTCGATGCGATTCTCAACTACGACTATCCGCTCATCATGGCGATCACGACCATCTCCGCCTTCCTGACGCTGGTCGGAATGCTGGTGTCCGATCTTCTCTATTCGGTTGTGGATCCGCGGATCCGCTATGACGGGGGGACCGAATGATGACGGCCCTTCGCAAGATCGGGAAAGAACTGTTTTCCGGTTCGCTGATCGCGATTTCGACCCTGTTTATCGTTCTGGTCGTGGCGCTCGCCCTGCTGGCGCCGGTGATCGCCAGCGACCGGCCCATCGTCATGACCCTGAACGGCGAAGTCCTGTTTCCGGCCCTCCACGAAGACGCCCGTACGCGTACCCTGACACGCGATGAACTCATCGCCGCCATGACCGAAAGCGACTGGGCGGTATGGCCCATCCATGACCAGTCACCCGACACCAACGATCTCGATCACCGGTTGTCGGGGCCGTCCGGGGATCATCCTTTCGGAACGGACCAGAACGGCCGGGACGTGCTGGCCCGGATCATTCACGGCGGACGGGTGTCGCTTGCCGTCGGATTCGTGTCCATGGGGATCACGCTGGCGATCGGACTGATTATCGGCGCGCTGGCCGGCTGGCTCGGCGGGTGGACGGATATCCTGATCTCGCGGGTGATCGAGGTCGTGATCTGTTTCCCGACGTTTTTCCTGATCCTGACCGTGATGGCGTTCTGGCCGCCCAGCATCTGGAACATCATGATCGTCATCGGCATCACCGGCTGGACCGGGATCGCCCGGCTGGTACGCGGCGAGGTCCTGAAACTGAAGAACGAGGAGTTCGTGCTGTCGGCCCGGGTGACCGGAACCGGTTCCCTGAAAATCCTGTTCCAGCATGTGCTGCCGCACGCCATGGCCCCGGTGATCGTCTCGGCGGTCTTCGACGTGGCGGGCGCCATGCTGACCGAGAGTTCGCTCAGTTTTCTCGGATTCGGGGTCCAGCCGCCGACCTCCAGCTGGGGACAGATACTGGGCCAGTCGAAACCCTATGTAAGGAGCGCCTGGTGGCTGATCGTGTTCCCCGGCATTGTCCTGTTCCTGTCGATCACCGCCTATAACGTCTTGGGCGACCGGCTGCGGGAGCGGGCCGACCCCCGCAGCGCCAGAAGCCGTGCCGCCCGGACGTAACGGCCATACGCAATAAACGGGCATTAAGTCCGGTTCACGGCGTCCCGGGTGCCGGCCCGGATACCCCGGCCAATTCCATTCCCGTCTGGAACTGGCCCGGCCTTCGGGTATATGATGTAAAGCGAACGTCCTGAAGGAGACCCCATGGCAGGGCCGCGGAAAAGACTCGGCGAAATTCTTATCGAGGCCGGTGTCCTCGATGAAATGCAGCTTCGCACCGGGCTCTCGGAGCAGAAGCGCTGGGGAGACCGCCTGGGTAACGTGCTGATTGCGCTGGGTTTCGTTTCCGAGGACGTGATGGCGAAGGCGCTATCCAGCCATCTGAAAATTCCGAGCGTCAATCTCGCAAAGCAGAACATCACGCCCGACCTCGTCGCCATGCTCGACGCCGAGCGCGCCCGCAAATACAGCGTCATTCCCGTCATGTTCAAGAAGGAAGGCACCCGCAAGGTGCTCTACCTCGCCATGAGCGATCCCACGAATCTTCCGGCACTGGATGAAATCGGTTTTGCGACCGGCTGCCAGATCAAGCCGGTGGTCGCGGTCGACTCGCAGATTCAGGCGATGCTGTCGAAGCACTACGAGGGACACGACAACTTCGAGAAAAGTTACGGCGTCGGCGCGGGAACCCAGTCCAATTTCAAGGGCGGCACAGACGATGCGGCCGGATACAAGCTCCAGGCGGACATGATCGAGCGCAGCCAGCCCTTTCCGGATGCGAGCCGCAAGGCGTCGCCCATCCCCATGGAGCCCATTCCGGTTACTTCCGAAGCCGCACGTCCCAAGCCGTCCAAGGAGATGCTGGCGCTGATCCGCATTCTTTCGCGCAAGGGTATTATCACCAAGGAAGAGTTCATCGAGGAGTTCCGGAACCTCTAGTCCGAACCCGCCATGCCGCTTCTCGACATCCGTAACCTTTCCGTGACTTTCGGCGACGGTCCGCAGACCGTGACCGCCATCGACCGGCTTTCGCTCACGGTCGACCGGGGTGAAACGGTCTGCCTCGTGGGCGAATCGGGATGCGGCAAATCGCTCACCGCGCTCTCTATTCTGGGTCTCGTCCCCAGACCTTCCGGAAAGATCGCCGGCGGGGAGATCCAGTTCGACGGACGCGATCTGGTGAAACTTCCTGAACGCGACCTGCGGACTATCCGCGGGCGCCGGATCGCGATGATTTTCCAGGAGCCGATGACGAGCCTGAATCCGGTGCTCACCGTCGGCCGCCAGATCACCGAAGTGCTGGAACTGCACCTCAGGATGAACCGGAAAGAGTCGCGGACCCGGGCCGTCGACTTGCTCGCGAAAGTGGGCATTCCGGCCCCCCAGGTCCGGATCGACGAATATCCGCACCAGATGTCGGGCGGCATGCGCCAGCGCGTGATGATCGCCATGGCGCTGGCCTGCAGTCCGGACCTGCTGATTGCCGACGAACCGACGACCGCCCTCGACGTGACCATTCAGGCCCAGATCCTGGAGCTGATCCGGTCGCTCAAGACGGAACTGAAGATGGGCACGCTGCTCATCACTCACGACATGGGTGTGGTGGCCGAAATGGCCGACCGGGTGGCGGTGATGTACTCGGGCCGCAAGGTGGAGGAAGCCCCTGTGCGGGCGCTCTTTGCCGAACCGGGTCATCCCTATACGCGCGGACTGCTCAGTTCCATCCCGCATCCGGACCCGGTGACGGGCAGCACCAAATATCTGAAACGGATCAAGACCATTCCGGGCTCGGTGCCGGAACTGCGCGAACTGGGCGCAGGGTGTTACTTCAGCGGCCGCTGCACGCTCGCCGAACCGCGCTGCGGGCAGGACGAACCGTCACTCGAACCCTCAGCTGGCCAGCACCGCTGGGCCTGCTGGGTCACTCACTAACCAAGGCCCTTCATCGACAGTGCCGCTTCGGCGATGGCCTCCCGGAAATCGTCCGGGAGCGGACTCTTTGCCTGTATGCGCTTTCCGCCACCGATGGAGTCGGGCGGCGTGAACGCCAGCGACCGGGCGTGGAGCAGGGTCCGCCGGGCGGGGACCGGAAAGATCTTCCCCTTGCTGTATTTGCGGTCACCCAGCACCGGGTGTGTATCGTGGGCGAACTGGACACGGATCTGGTTGGTCCGTCCGGTTTCGGGCCGGATCTCCACGAGACTGACGCCCTTTCCGCTCTGCAGGACCTTATAGGAAAGCCGTGCTTCGATACCGAACTTGGGGTTGTAAACAACCTCTTCGGTGAAGGTTTTGGGGTTCGTCCGGAGGTAGTTCTTGAGAGTGCCTTTGTCTGACGGAAAGGTTCCCAGCAGCAGCGCCAGATACACCCGCTCGGTTTCGTGCTTTCTGAAGAGCGGCTCAAGCAGTTTGCGCGCCGGTTCGTTCCTGGCGAAAGCCACGACGCCGCTTGTATCGCGGTCCAGCCGGTGAAGCGCCTTCATATTTTTACCGGATTCGGCCTGGAGCTTTGCCTCGAATGTGTTTTTGTCGTCCTTTTCACCGGTCGTGAGAACTCCGGCCGGCTTGTCGGCAAGTATGACGTCGTCGTTCTCGAACAGGATGACTGGAGCGCGGGTCAGCATATTTTATTCTCGTCGAGGCCTGACAATAGGTAATAATAGGCTCCTGTGTCACGCCCGTTCGCCAGAAAAACCACCCTCGTTACCGGGATCGTAATCGTCGTGCTGCTGACGGTTCCGGTGGTCCTCGTCGAAGGGCTGTACCGGTACGGCCTCCGGAACTATCACGATCTGCCTCCCCTCCAGGCCACCGGAAAGGTGGATCCGAAGTTCACCGACGCCATCTGGGCGAACGCCGGCGAAAAACCGCCCTACGTTCTGGAACCCATCCGGCCGTGGGACCTGCTGGTTAATTACCTGCTGGTCAACCGGGAAAAACTTGCGGCCGGGGAACCTTACCGAAAAGGCGAAGGGGTCGCCATCGTTTGTTCGCGACTGCGTTTGGCAGAACAGAAAACCCAGAGAACGCGAAAGGAGTACAGACTGGCGGGATTGACAGATATGGTCTGGCTGTCGAGGCACGTCACGCCGGAAGCGCTAACCTCCTGCATATATGAGAAATCGCGGTTCCCCTGTGACGGGCGGGGTTATGTCGATGGGGCCATCAAGCTCCTGAACAAATCATCCGGCGAGCTCGACCTGAACGATCTGCTGACGCTCGCGGCGGCCGCCTATTACGGCCCATCGGTGGAAGACCGGACAGGGCCGATCAAAAGACGGCGGGACAAGCTGATCGATATTTACCGCGATAACGGGATTATTCCGAAACCGTACGCCGACAAACTGAAAGAAGAACCCCTGCCCGAAATGAGGCAGTGTTCCGCTCCGCCACCGCCGGACGGCGGATAACTTATTTTTTCTTGTCGTCGTCGTGTCCGGTGTAGCCGCCGAACGGGACCGGGCCCGGCCAGCCGTGGGTCTTGTCGAAATCCTTCGGATCCGGAATCGGCCAGCGGTCGCCCCATATACTGGCGCCTCCGTCCACTTTCATCGTTTCGGCCGTGATCCAGTCGCCCGCCGGTGAAAGCAGGTAGGCGACCGCGTTGGCGATCTCCTCCACCGTACCGAGCCGCTTGAGCGGAATATGCCGGGCGGTATTGAACACCACTTCCTTCGGGTAAACCCGCATGCCGGTGGAGAAGATCGTTCCCGGCGCCACGCAGTTCACCTTCACATTAAACGAGGCCCATTCGATGGCGAGCGTCATGGCGAGGTTCTGAACCGCCGCCCGGGCCGCGCTCGTGTGGGCGAGCCCCGGCATGCCACGGTGGCAGTCGGCGGTAATGAATATGATCTTGCCGTGGTTCTGCTTGAAGAACGCCTTCTTCGCCGTGGACTGGGAAAAGTAGAACGGTCCCGTGAGATTGTTGTTGATGACGGCGTTCCAGCCGTTATCGGTAAAAGCGGCCGCCGGCGAGGGAAACTGCCCGCCCGCGTTGTTCACCAGAAAATCGATCCGGCCCATTTTCTGGACCGCTTCGTCGATCGCGCGGTCCACTTCCTCATGCTTGCGAATATCGCACAGACCCCAGTGCACCGGCTTCTTGCCGACGGCTTCGGTGATCTTCTTCGAGACCGGCTCCACGTTTTCCTGTTTGCGCGAGCAGATAAATACCTCGCAGCCCAGCGCCGCGAGCTCGGCGGTGATCGCCTCGCCGATGCCGGTGCCGCCGCCCGTGACAATGGCTTTTTTGCCTTCGAGCAGGTCGTCGCGGAAAATACGGCTCTTGTGGGACATGGGTGAAAACTCCTTCAGTGGCTTCGCGCCGGATCAAGGGGCCCGGATTCGTAACCGAACCGCCTCCCTGTCCAGATTGCCAGCAACAGGGAAATAGCTGTACCAGCGATCCCAATGCCAAGGCCCGGGGTACGGTATTCGAACCGGATCCTGTGCTTGCCCGGGCCGGGAAATACCGCCTGCTGAACGTGATTCGCCGGGTAGACCGCGAGCGTCCGGTTATTTTCATCCGCAAGAGAGGCGGTCCAGCCCTTTGCGAAAGATTCCCGCAATACGACCGGCGAATCGGCCGACAAATCGACCTCTATTTCGTATTTCTCGGGCGCCCAGGATGTCACGATGCAGCGTGAAGCCGGTTCAGCTTTTCCCGATGCGGGAAAAGGACCGGTCGTTTCGTCAGCAAAATCGACCGTGAGCCCCCGTTCTTTCCAGTACCGCAGGACAGAACCGTCGTCCGGAAGTCTGGTCCATTTTCCGGGGCAAACGACGCGGGAACGGTTCCCGCGATTCCAGGCAAGTCCGACAAGTCCGAAATCTTCCCGTAACTCATATGCCGGATCCGGAACCGCCGTGCCTTTGGGAAGCAGCAGGACCGAATTACCCCATAGGCTCTCGAATCGGTCCGGCTGGAGGTACTGCCGGGCATCCGCTGCCCGGCGGGTCACAAAGGAGTTCATCGTCTCGGACGAAGCGAGGTGATAGAAAATATTGAAATCCGGATCGGCAAGCAGCCATCGAATCCGGGTTGCCTCCCGGAGGTTCACTATCGACGTTCGTGTCAATGGCACCAGGGTGATCGACGGTCCCGTGAACCGGGGTGGATAAGGAAACCCGTCCTTGCCGGCCGCCTGGCGTATCGCCGTCATTACATTCGACTCCGTCCGGGGAAATCCGGGTTCGGGCCAGAATTCGAGCAGTTCCGGCGCGTAACCTATCAGGTCAACCGCAATCAGCAGCGGTACCAGAAAAAGGATTTTCCGGGACCGGAACACAAAAGCCGCACCGAAAAGGCCGGCTGCCATAATCGCAGATACCGATCCCGCCTGAACCGATCTGGATACGACGTCTTTCAGATACAAATACGAATGCGGATCGAACGCCTTCGAAATACCGGGCCAGTCAATAATGGCGAAAACAGTCCAGCACGCCAGACACGCTGCCGATAATATGAACAAATGGATTTGGTTCGTTTTCGTCCGCAACCGGTCAAGGCCAAACCCGGCGAGCAGCCCGAGTCCCATCGTCATCCATGGAAGCAGCCGTTCCGTGTTACGGAAACGGTTCCACCCGGGGAGCACGCGATAAAGCACACTGTAGATATCCAGTGGACTCTGCGGGCCTGTGGCCAGAAGGCCCGCCAGAATCGTTAACACTCCCGTCCACAGGATAATTCGCCGCGGGCGGCCTTCCACGATGCCGAATATTGCCAGCAATACAGCCAACAGACCCACGTAGATCGTTGAAATATAAAGTGTCGAATGGCCTATGCAGGCAATCTTGGGGCTCCAAAGCGTGAGATCTCCGGCATCGTCGCCAAAAAAACCCGGTACGATCAGTTCAAACCAGCGCGCCGGATGAAATCCGCAGCCTTCTGCATCCTTCAATCCGAAACCGAGTGCTCCCCGGGCCGTTTCCTCAATCAGATAACGCGCCGGGAACCATTGTACGATTCCAATTCCGATGGCGAGGGCTCCGAAAAGCGTACAGCCCAGAATCGCCCGGCCGGCACGGCGAGTGAAAACCGTTTCGGCACCGATCGGCACGAACAGCCAGAACAGAAGCAGAACACCCCAGTTCACGATGAACGTCTGCGGTTCGCCGGCCAGCAGCATCAGTCCGCCAAAAAATGCGATCCAAAATCCCGGCCGACCCGAAGCCGCCTGACTGGCACGGCCCCGGGCGAAATCGAGCGCAGCACACAACAGCCAGCCGGTCCACGCCTGCGCGTACAGAAATTCCACAAGATACGTGCTGTTCAGAAAGGTCCCTGACAGCATGACCGTCAATCCGCCCGCAAGCGCGGCAATCCGCCCGGTTCCGAATTTTCTCAGAAACCGTTCGAATCCCCATCCAAGAATGAACAGATGCAGCCCGATCAGCAGATTGAATGAAAGGACCGGATCCTGAACCAGAAGGGCGAGCAGCCTCGGCGGATAGAATGTACCCTGCACCGGATCCGCAGCGAACGGCATGCCTCCTGCGACGTACGGATTCCAGTGGGGAAGTTCGCCACTGCGAACGCGCTCGATCCAGTAGGCATGGTTGGGCAGGAAATTGACAAGGTTGTCCCGCACCCAGAGCGTGCGGCCTTCCCTCCATGCCGGGGCGAACAGCCACAGGATGATGGAGCCGAGAAGAAGCGGATTCAGCAGGGACCGTTTCACGTATTCCCCACCTTAGCCAGAGCTTCAGGCCATTGTCAGGTCAGATCGCACCGCTGGATTTCAGTTTCGCCAGATCGTCGTCCGAGAAGCCGAACTCCCTGAGCACCGGCTGGGTATGTTCGCCATACTGGGGCGGCGCCTTGTCGGAGGTTTTCTTCTGCTGGGTGCTGAACCGGAACGGCGTGTTGGGCAGCTTGACCGTTTCGCCCTTCCGATTCTGGATGGTGATCCACATCTTGCGGGCTTCCAGCTGAGGGTCCTTCAGCGTCTGCGCGAAATCCCAGATCGGTTCCACGCAGCAGTCGGCCGTCTTGAGCAGTTCGATCCATTCGGCCTGGGTCTTCGACCGGAACAGCTCCTTGGTCGCTTCGTAGGCTTTCTCTCCGTCGGCCGCCTTCTGGAAGGCGAACGGCAGGATATCGGGACGGCCGCAGGCCTGCGAGAACGCCTGCCAGAACTTGGGCTCCAGCGCCCCCACGGACATGTATTTGCCGTCTTTGGTTTCGTAAATGTTGTAACAGACGATCGCTCCCGAGAGCATCATCGTGGAAGGCCTGGGCGGTTCGCCGGGCTGCTGGATGAAACCGGCGAGATGCGGCGCCAGAAACGCGAACGAACCGTCGTGCATGGAGACGTCGCAATAGGTACCCTGGCCCGTTCGCTGTGCCTGAAACAGGCCGGCGAGAATGGCCGACAGTCCGAACAGCGCACCGCCGCCCAGATCCGCCAGCTGGAACCCCGCGAGCACGGGCCGGCGGCCCGGTTCTCCGGTCAGCCCGCCCACTCCGGCAAGCGCCAGATAGTTGTTGTCGTGTCCGGCACGCTGGGAGTACGGACCGTCCTGTCCGTAACCCGTGATGGCGCAGTAGACGATTTTCGGATTGATCTTCCTGCAGACCTCGTAACCCACGCCCAGTTTCTCGACGACGCCCGGACGGAATGTATCCAGAATGACATCGAACTGCGGAACCAGCCTGAGCAGCGCCTGGACGCCTTCCGGTTTCTTCAGATTGAGCTTGATCGATTCCTTGTTCCGGTTGATCGCCACATAGAAGGCGCTCTGTCCGTCGACGGCCGGACCGCCGGCACGGGCGTAGTCGCCGCCCTGGGTGTCCTCCACTTTCACGACCCGGGCGCCCAGATCGGCGAGCAGCTGCGAGCAGAAAGGGCCCGGCAGCAGACGGGAAAGATCGAGGACCTTGATACCATCGAGGGGTGAAGCCATGGCGAATACTCCTGAACGGACTGCCAAACAGCCCGAAAACAGACCGGATGCGGTGAAGAAGAAACGGGCCGGGTTCCTTGGTTAAGGAGCCCGGCCCGCTGTTATTTCATGACGCCACTAAACAGTGCCGGCGCCGCGAGCGGAATCAGTTTCCGCCGCCGCCGCCCAGCACCTGTCCGAGCTTGAACGCGAACGACATGTCGCCCGACACCATGAGCTTGCCGCTCATGAATGCCATCTGGCCGTCCATCTCGCGGTTGTTGATGGCGAGGAACGTCTCGTCGTCAACCGTGATCGTGCAGTCGGCTTCGCCGTCGGCTTCGGTCACGCCCACGTTGTCCTTGCAGTTCACCAGCCAGGTGCCGCCCTTGCCGCCCGTGACCACGAACTTGAAGATGCCGCCGACGTTGGCCTTGGCGGTCTCGGCGTTCGGAGCCAGGTTCTTTCCAATGAACGCGAAAATGTCTTTGCAGTTATCGAACTTCGGCATGTGGGTCTCTCCCGCTTCTCTGTTGGTCTGTTCCAGATAGACTCCCGGGCCCCATGCCGTCGGATAGCCTTCCAGTGTTCCCGCGATTGACTGAACGGTCAATCACTTTGCGCGGCGACGCTACCCAAACTGTCCTACCGCGTCAACAGGGCATCTGAACCGGGTTCAAACCGGACAATTAAGCGACCGGAATTCCCGCCCTTGACGCCCCCTGTCTAAAGGTATACACGGTTGGCCCTTATAGACCGGGAGCCGTGTGGTGGCGGTCCGGTCCTGATAAATGGAACTCTGAAGGAGACACCCCGTGCCGAAACTGTCCGCTGCCAAACGCGCCCGTCAGGAAAGCCGCCGTCATGAAGTGAACCGCAAGGTCACTTCCACCTGGCGCACCCTGGTTCGCAACGTCCGCGAGGCCATGCAGAACAACGATCCGAAACTCGACGATCTCTACAAGCAGGCCGTCTCCTATCTGGACCGCTCCAAGTCGAAGAGCGTTCTCCACCGGAACAACGCCGCCCGCCGGATCAGCCGCCTGACGAAGGCCGTCTCCGCGCACAAGGCGAAACCCAAGTCCGCCTGAACCGTTCAGGGCGATTCTGAAGATCAGGGGCGGCCACGAGCCGCCCTTTTTCGTTTGTTTTTCCTGTAGGTAGATAGGTCAGGAAGCCTTGCGCGACGTCAGCTCCACGAGCAGGCGCTCCATCGCCAGGCGCCGGTCCACCGGCGCCCCCTTCAGCTGGCGGTCCAGTTCGTAGAACCGTTCGGCGAACCGGTCCCAGCCGGCGCCTTTCCAGCGCGCCGCCGCCCGGATTTTCTCGTCCCGCCGGAAGTTGATCTTGAGCGCCCGGCAGATGTCATCGCCCGACATCCCGTGCGACCGCATCTCGTCCATCCGGCGCATCTGCCGGAAACTCCAGTGAAGCCCGCCGAGCAGCATCGGATATTCCCGTTCGCCGCTCTCGGACAGTTTCTCCAGAATACCGTAGACGGCCGGGAGATCCCGGTTCGTGATGGCATCGAACAGATCGAACGCCGTAAAACCCCGGGTGCTGGCGATCACCCTGGCGGCGGTTTCTTCACTGATCTCCTTGGAATCCGGGTCCACGAGCGCCGCGACCTCGATCGCCTGATCGAGCGCCGTAATGTCCGCGCCGATCCGTTCGATAAACAGTTCCGCCGCGCCGTCCGACACCGAGCGGCCCCGAAGACGCGCGAAGCGGCGGATCCAGTAGGACAGGCCCTCTTCCTTCGGACGGGACACGTCCACATAGGCGCCCATCTCCTGCAGCGCCTTGGCGAGTTTCTTCCGGCCGTCGGGCTTGTCGCCTTCCATAACCAGCACGCAGGTACTGGCCGGTTTCTCCAGATACCGGAGCATCACCTCATGGCCCCGTTCGTTATCGAGCGACGAGGCGTTGCGGACGATCACCAGCCGGTATTTTGCCATCATCGGGAAGGTCTCGGCGGCGATGGTGATCTGGGACGGTTCGCAGCTGGACGCATCGAACCGGTCCAGGTTGAAGTCGGCGGTGGCCGCTACCGTGGATTCGCGGAACGCTTTCAGGAGTTCCGTGACGAAATATGGCTCCGTGACCGGATCGCCCCAGCCCAGCGGCGCCAGATAGTAGACCGGCCGGATTTTTCCGGCTTCGATCTCCTTCATCACCTGGTCGGCGGCCGGAGCTTCGGTACGAGCCATCAGTTTCCTCTCTCCAGAGCGTCGATCAGGGACCGGATCTCTTTCCGGTACACCGGGTTCCGCCAGGCGGCAAACAGATTCGCCTTCACGAGCCCCAGCGGAACACCTGTGTCGAACCGCTCTCCGGGAATCTCCGTCGCGAGGACCGGTCCTTTGCTGCAAAGACGGTCCAGCGCGTCGGTCAGCTGGATTTCACGTCCCGGTCCCGGGCGGGCGCTGGCGAGCAGCTCGAACACCGCCGGATCGATCACGTACCGGCCGATAATCGCCAGACGGCTCGGCGCCTGCTCGGGCCGCGGCTTTTCCACCATGCCCCGGACCACAAACGGTTTGCCGCGCGAAACCCGGCCGGCAGGTTCGACCATGCCGTAGCGGCTCGCATGTTCGAGCGGAACCGGCTTCACGGCGATCGTCGCGAGCGCGCCTTTTCGTTCGTGAATTTTCACGAGCGTCTTGAGAGGACCCGGGCGGCCGGGATCGGTGAAAAACACTTCGTCCGGGAGGAGCAGCGCGAAGGGGCTTCGTCCGACCGCCTTGCGCGCCTGCAGCACCGCGTGACCAAGTCCCCGGGGGCTGCGCTGGTAAACCACCTGGAATTCGAGTTTCCCGAGTGTGCGGACCCAGCCCTGCAGAAGCTCGTCCTTGCCGGCCTTTTTCAGATGCGCCTTCAATGCCCGGTGCGGCCGGATGTAATCCTCAAGGGCGCCCTTCGACGGGCTGGAAACGAGGATCACCTTGCGGATGCCCGCTTCGTAGATTTCATCGCAGATCAGGTGCAGCGTCGGCCGGTTCAGGACGGGAAGGAGCTCCTTGGGAACTGCCTTGGTAATCGGAAGAAACCGCGTACCGAGACCGGCCACCGGAATGACGGCTGTCAGGACCTTGCTCAACGACGCTCCTCGTTCAGGGATTGAACGGCCGGTGGTTCAGAGTCGGTTCCGGCCTGCCAGATTAAGAACCCGGGAACGCAGGGTTAATAGCATGAACTTCCCGTGTGCTGGAAGCCGAACGATTGAAACTGCGCGCCGGAAACCGTATCTTGTCCGCGTTCAGTCGAGGGCTTTTTGCGTACCGGAGATCCCGCACGGGCGTGCCCTTCATTTTTACCAGACAGTTCCGACCGCTTCTGCCGGTTCTTGTACCGGCGGTCCTGATTATTGCGGGCCTCTGCAAACCGGAAGCGGTATATGCCCAGTCCACTTCTTCCTGCGGCCTGAACGGCTCCGACCCTACCGTCTGCGTGTCGCCCGGACGGGAATATCTGGGCGGCATGGGTGTGCCCAAGTTCGATCTGACACCGAGCGCCCGCAATACCGGTATGGGCCGTGCCGGTTCGACGCTCCTCAGCGATCCCGCCCTCGCCCGGCTCAATCCGGCCGCCCTGTCCAAAAACTCGATGTTCGGGATCACCGCCGGCTACCAGCGCAATGCAGACAAGTCGGACCAGTACAACCTCGGCCTCAGCGATTCCCAGTCGACCGACATCGGCGTGGCACTTTACTACAGTCTGGAATCGGCCGCCGGCTTCGGATTTATCGGAAACAACATCCGGCCGCCCAAATACAGCTACCTGACATTCGCCCTGTCCGATAATTTCCCCCTGCTGGACCTCCCGATCATGGTCGGCGCCGCCGTCAACTGGCTCCGCACCGACCTGCCGGCCGAAGGAAAAAGCCAGAACGTCGTCGACGGAACCTTCGGTGCCTATCTGGCGCCGATGAAGGACCTGTGGAACCTGTCGGCGGGTATCGTCGGCCGGAATCTCGTCGGTTCCAACACGGACCGGCTCGGCCGGGAAGTCGAGATCACCGGCAGCATCGCCCCGATGGACTGGCTGCGGGGCGCCGGCGGCGTGGTGACGGACCTGACCCATTCGAGCGATCTGGCGGCCGGTTTCGTCATCGGCGTCGAAGTGGAGCCTTACAAGGAACTGCTGCTTCGGGGCGGCGCCTACCGGGAACCGACGATCCGCGACAATCTGATCACCGCAGGCGTCGGTCTCGAGAATCCCGCCGTCTCGCTCGCGTTCTCCTATCAGCGGAACATAGACCGCAAGGCGAACCAGCTCACTTTCGACATCACGTTCAGGGATTTCGCCGGCAAGGGCAAAGGCGGCGGTGGCGGAGCCGGACCTCAGATCACGACGCCGCCCCATTTCGAGGGCGGCTCTCCAGCGAAATAGCTGTCTCAGCCGGCTCTACATCAGATAGCAGCCGGCCCGGAGCAGAGGTTCAAGATCCGGGTTTCCGAGCAGGTAGCCGTATTCCGCGCGGGTGATAAAGGTCGTCCGGCGGTAGGTTTCGGGCTCGCACGAGAGCCGGATGATGATCTCGAACCCCCCTCTGCCGGTATTTTCCAGAACGCGGAAGCCGAAGGTCCGGCCGCTGTCCAGAAGATCGCGCTCGAGCGAGCGAATCAGCCTTCTGGAACGCAGCATCCGGCGTCCCAGCGGCGATTCGTAAAGCCCCCAGGCGCGGTTTCTGGACGGAAAATCTCCCGGACCGATTGCCATGACGCCTACTTTAACGCACGGACAGCGGCCGGGAAATGGTGAACTTTCGCGAGATATTGTATTAAAACGGTTCTATGGAGCTTTTGCCCCGGTTACTGCTCAAGAACGGTTTCGCCACGCGCGACCAGATCGAGGAAGCCATCCGTCACCAGGCGGTCTACGGCGGCCATCTGGGTACCAATCTTGTCGAAACCGGCGCGCTCCGCGAAGAAGAGCTGGCGCTCTGCCTCTCCAGACAGTTCGGCGTGCCGACGGTCGACGTGGACCGGGCGGCGATCGATCCGGAACTGGTCGAAAGAATAGGTCACGAACGGTGCCGTTCCGCGAAAGTGTTCCCCTACCGCGTGGAATCCAAAACCCTTGCGCTCCTGATGGTGAACCCCGGCGAGCACGTGGTGAAGGCGGAGATCGCCTATTCCACCGGACTGATCGTGAAGCCGTATGTGGTCACGGAACTGACCATGGCCGCGCTGCTCGAACAGTACTGCGGCATGCTCCCCAACTGGCGCCACGAAGAAACCGAACTGGACTACATCGACCGGTCGTCGCGGGCCCACCGGAGCAAGATGGAAACGGGCGGCACGCTCCCCCGCGTGCCGCGTGCGGAGCCGACCGTCGAAACGGCCGCGAACCGGGACGAGATCGTCCATTCGATCGTGCTGCAGGCGGCCAGGCAGATCGGCCGGGCGGTTTTCTTTATCGTCAAAAAGGAAATCGTCTTCGGCTGGGAAGGGATCGGCGACCGCATCGATCCGGACCTCGTGAAAGCCATCGCCATCACGCTGAACCGCGAATCCGTCTTTGATTCCGTCATCAAGCATCCGGGCCACTACCTGGGCAGTATTCCGCGCTCCACGGCCAACGACCTGGTCCGCAAGGCGCTCTACAAGCAGCGCGGCAACTCGCTGTTCGTGCCGGTGCACGTGGGCGGCCGGGTGGTGAACATCCTATATGCCGACGCCGGACCCATGGCGACGATCGATGCCGACATCGGACCGGTGCTGCTGGCGGTCCAGAAACTGCCCGCCGCCTACGCCCGCGTCATCAACTCCCGGGTGACCCGCTCGTTCGAGGAAGGCTGACGGGATGGCTTCCGGCGACCGGAGCCCCCTGCCCCTGATCGCTCTGGTCTGCGCCGTGCTGACCGGCGCCGGATACCTTGGCTACAGCTACTGGCTCGAAATGGACGACGCCGACGAGATCGAATCGCGGCTCGAGAAGCGGTTCGAGCAGGTCCCGGTGTCGTCGTTCGAGCTCATCGGTCTGATCCGTCCCGGCAAGGACCTGATCTCCCATGACTTCGGCTCGTGGAGCTTCATCGGTATCCGGCGGTCCTACCCCGTTCCGGTCGACCAGCTTTTTCCCGAAGGCAGCTCCATCTGGATCGCGTGCGAGCGGCAGGGCACCGACTGCCTGAATCTTTACGACTGCGGCACCGGGAGCTGCGCCGACTTCGAAGCGGAAGCGAGGGCTTTCAGCGCGCCGGCCTGCGATCCGGCCTCCCGTCACGGCGCCCGGTCGGGCTGGGAGCGGCTCCGCAAGGGCCATTAGGCCCCGGCGCAACCGAAAGTTCAGCGGATACCGAGCTTGTCCAGAAACGGGGCGTCCAGAATCCCGGCGGCCAGGATCGCCTCGCGGCCGTAGGCCTTGGGCTCTGAATACTGTCCGCGCTTGATGAACTCGCTCACCCACGCCCGCACGAGATTCTCGGAACCGGGCGCGCCGGGCTGGATGATGATCACCGGGGTGCCCTCCAGCGAACCGTCGCCCGAGCCCACCTGGCAGCTTTCCCGCCACTGGCGCGGGAGTATACGCCGGGACTCCTCCAGATAGTTGCGGACCACCGAGGCGTGCGACGTCTTCTGCGCGTAGGCGATCAGGGCGTCGAACCGGGCGAGCAGCTGCGCCAGTTCGGAAGACGCCGGCGGATGGGACGGCGTCGGGGGCTTTGGCTGCACCAGCGTGCCTTCGTCCTGCAGGCGGCACGCCTCCATGAGCAGGAACTGCGGCGAGAGGTCCAGCTTGCCCTCCACCTCTTTTTCGGGGAGGAAGCGCATCTCGAAATCGCCGTCGGCCAGCACGCCGAGGCGGTAGGCGGCCGCCTCGTTGGTGATCCCGTCGCAACTGGCGGCCACGACCCGGCCGGCCTTGAACCGGATCTCGCCGGCCAGTTTCGTACCGGATGATTCCGTGCCCGAGAGTTTCAGCACGCCGCTCTTGCGGCCCAGCTCCACGGCGTTGAACAGGTCCCCCACGCTCATCATGGCCAGCGAGCCGCGCACGTCCGCGCTGCCCGGGGCGCCGGAGCCGGCGGATTTGGCCGCCGAGTGGGCGCCGAGTCTCGCCAGCACCCGGGCTTTGAGTTCCGTCGGCCGGAACGGCTTCTTGATGAAATCGGCCGCGCCTATTCCGAACGCCCGGTCGATCTGCGCCTCGTCCGCCAGCGCCGAGACGAAAATCACCGGCGCGTCGATGGAAGTGGGCCAGCGGCGCAGCTCCTCGACCACCGAGAACCCGTCCCGCTCCGGCAGGCCGATGTCGCACAGGATGAGGTCGGGCCGGCGCCTGCCGATCACCTCGACCGCCTTGTTGCCGTCGCGCACGGAGATCACCTCGATGCTGCCCGGCTCCGAGAGGGAGGCCGACACCAGGTCGAGGATCGCGGGGTCGTCGTCTATGTGGACTATGGTTCGGGACATATCGTGCATCGGAGCGGTTCGCATCCTAGCGGCCTCCGGCCGGTTTTGCGAACGTGTTTCAATGAACCGTCAATGTACCGCCTAGTGGACCGGCGGATAGAACCCGCGGCGGTCGTAGCCGTTGGCCTTGAACCAGCTCACGGCGTCCCGCAGGGTTTCCTCCAGCGGGCGGCCCGTGTAGCCCAGCTCCGAGCGCGCCTTGCCGGTGTCGTAGTACCAGTAGTGGCTGGCCGCCTCGGCCGACTGGCGGTTGAGCGGAAATTTCGGCATCAGCCGCTCGGCCACCGTGCCAAGGCCCACCGTCACGAACCGGGGGAGCACCACGCCCGGCGCCTTCTTGCCGGTCACTCTGGCGAGCGTGTCGGCCAGCTCCTTGAAGGTGATGTTGTGGTCGCCGATCAGATACTTCTGCCCGACGCGGCCCTTCTCCATCCCCAGTATCAGCCCCTTCGCGCAGTCCCGCACGTCGAGCACGTTCTGCCCGCCCTCCATCAGCACCGGCAGCTCGCCGCGCAGAAAGCTGAGGATAAACACCGAGCTGGAGACGTAGATATCGCCAGGCCCGTAGCAGAAACCCGGGTACACGTAGGTCACCGGCAGGCCGTCCATCTCGAACTTCTCGACCTCCAGCTGCGCCGCCCGCTTGGAGTCGAAGTAGTCCACCCGCACCCCCTCCAGGTTGTAGAAACTCTCCTCCGTCGCCGGGCGGGTTTTCTCGCCTTGAGCCAGCGCGAAAATCGACGCGAGGTAGACGATCTTTCCGGGCTTCGTGCGCTTGAGCGTGCCAAACAGGTTGACCGTCCCCTTCACGTTCATATCGAACAGCTTCCGGCGTTCGCCGTTTTTCGTCGAGATGATCCCGGCCAGATGGTACACCTGCTCCACGCCCTCGCAGGCCGCCTGGAAGGTCGCCGGGTCCAGCAGGTCGCCCGTGAACGCCCGGAAGTTGGGGTGCTTCGAGAACGAATACCGGCCCAGCGTCTCCGGCCGGCGCACGATCGTGCGCACCTCGTGGCCCTTCTCCAGAAGCTGCTCCGTGAGATGGCTCCCGATGAACCCGCTGGCGCCCGTCACCAGAACCGTCTTGTTCGGCATGGGTAGACCCTCCGCCAGCCCCCATAGCGTGCGGGGCGGGAGCGGGCAAAGCGGGAACCAACTCCGCACCCCCACCCTCCTGCGGTAAAACTCCGGAGGGTCTCCCCCGTCGAGGGGGAGAACACTCGCCCGGCTGACCGGTTCCACGGGTAGTCAGTCCCGCGGATTTGTCCCCCCTATTCGGGGGGACGCGATCCCGGGAGGGATCGCAGGGGGGCCGAATCCCCCCGAACAGTCCCCCCACCGCCCGGCTCACCGTGTCGCGCTCGACGGGTGAGACAATCGTGCGGGCCGTCGCGCAGTTCCAGATTTTTCCAGCCACACGGGGGCTCGACCACTCGGGTTCCACATTGACCCGCGCTCGCACCCACCGCCGGCCGCTCGCGAACGCGCCGTTATAGCTCTGCCTCGCGCTGCCCTGCGGCGAAGGGAACGGGACGACCGTACCGGCCGTAACACCGCCCGTAGAAGAGACCGGGTAGTCATCCCGGTAAGCGGACGGGTCGTCCCTGAGGTCGGCGGGTATGGAGTACGGATTTCCCATGTGACTATTGTTAGCGAGCGAAATGGGGCGACGTAAGGGGGTGAACCTAAATGGCCCTAAATGACCCTAAACGAGCCTAAATGACCCAAGCGCGCACGGTTTTTTGAGAATCTAGCGACGGTAGTTAAGGCCTTAATTCTGACGGTCCAACTTGCGGATCACGCAGCGGAATCTCCGGATTTCCCCGCCGGAGCCGACCCCCTTAACAGCCGCCAAAATATTTTTTGATTAACGTGACACAAGTTTTGGAATCTGCCGGATTCCCGAGCGCCGGCGCGGGGTTAGCCCATGTTGCCCAGGAATCGGGCTTGGGTCATTTAGGGCCATTTGGGGGGTTTTATTAAAAAGCGGAGGTTGACGTTTATGTTATGTACTGGACTCACCCGCCGCTTCGGGGCACTCCCGTTCGCCCTGAGGAGCGCCGTTCGTGGTGAGCGCCGTCGAACCATATGCGCGTCTCGAATGGATCGAAGGGTTTGAACGGGGGTTATTCGCTTCTCAGCTCATACTCTTGGCCGTCTTGTATGGCGATCTGCTGGCGGATCGACTCAATCAAATAGCCGCAATAGTTGAAGGCGACTAACGCTTCCTCTTCGTTATTCACGTCGCCGCTGACCATGCCGATCTCTTCGACGGTGCCGACGCTTTGGTAATACATAACTGTGCGCTCGTAGCCGTCGCGCAAGGAATCGAGGTGATCGAGCAACATCTGCCAGTCGGACGGCTGCAGCGTTATTCGGACGGCGTTCATAGCTATTGCTCCTACCAGTCCGACCCTGCCCAGGCGGTCCGGGGGCGTCCAGTAAAAATGGAATCGAATTTTAACGAGAGTGGTTGACCAGATGAGTCCGCCTGGCCAGGACGGACTTACGCCGCGACGACGGTCGCCGACTTCAAGAGGAATTCAGGAATCGGGTACTTCATCTTCCAGATAATCTTCATGGGCCGTTCGGATTCGTGACTCACGTATTCCGCAGGGCCAAGCGCAACGAAAGGGTCCGTCTTTGTTTCCCTGACGAATAACAATATCCGACTACCGCGTTTCGCGTGGTGGATATATCGTTGCCCTGTTGGGCTCTTCTCCGCCGTGCGTGATTGCGACTCCCAATGAAATTCTTCCGGACTAACCGCGAAGTCGTTATAAAGAGTCGTCGCCGTAAAGCCTTTTTCATTCTTTCTAAGGGTCACAAAAAAGATATCTGCGTTAAACGATTCAATCCATTCACAACCTTCTTGATGGGCATACGGCTTTTCGACGTCGAGCCTATCAAAAGCGGCACGAATTTCCGCGCGGTCATATCGTCCATAAAGTTGGATCGGACTTTCGCTCAACTCCGGAAGTGGCTTTGTCAGAATCTCAGCCTTCTCGTCTAGCAATTCGAACAGTTCACTCAGTTCCTTCAATACGTTTTTGTGCTTCCACAGAGTCACGAATGCTTCATCAATAGACGGCCATTTTCGCTTCACGCCCCAAAGCATGAAGTGAAGCATATGAAGTGACCGGCGCTCCGTTTTTGAGAACGTATTTACCTTGGGTGGTGATTTTTCGGACAGTATTTTCCGATAGAGCCCCACTCGAACTACATCGTCGTTATGTAGAAGGCGGCCAATCGAACGGCCCAGTTCATCTTCGAATTCACCATCAGGCTCCGTTGGGAAGCCAGCCAACTGTCGAAGAATCCTATAATTTCGATTGCTCCGATAGATGTCCTCAACATCGACCCCACTTTTCCGGATAAATTCGAGCAATGAGACATCACCAATATCTTTAAGTTCTTGTACCAACCTGTTCTTGGTTTCTATAGTCTGCTTAAGATTTTCGAGGACAATTCGAGAAACATCTCGGTCAAGATCGATATGGCAACCAGCAGGCAAAAACGGGAAACCCTGCTCAACATGTTCGGCAACGTCTCTACGCTTACACCCAATCAACGCTGAGAATCTTTGATCAAACCGAAACTTTCGATTTTGGTTTCCAATGAAATCCAAAACCGTTAAGCACGCCTTTTCAGGATGCCGACGTAACCCTCGTCCGAGTTGCTGCAGAAACACCGTTGGACTTTCGGTTGGACGCAACATCAAGACGGTATCAACCGCTGGTATATCTACACCTTCGTTGAAAATATCGACGCAAAAGATCGTCCGAATCTTTCCATCTCTGCGCTTGAGATCAGCAATTGCCTCATCTCTATTTGCCGAAGAGCCTTCCGAAACGATCGCCACTGAGGGAACGCCGGCTTCTGAAAACTTCTTCGCCATGAACTTCGCGTGATCAATGCTCACACAAAATCCGAGCGCTTTCATTTTTGCGACATTCGGTACGATGCGAGCCATTTGCTGTAGAATTTTGGCGACCCGACTGTCGTTATTCGTATACAGATTGCTCAGTTCTGAGAGATCGTAACCGCCTCGTTTCCATGACAATTTTTCTAAGTCCACATCATCGTGAATCCCAAAGTATTGAAATGGGATGAGAAGATCTTGTTCCAGCGCGTCCCAGATTCTTAATTCAGCGGCAATACGATCGTCGAACCAATGAAGGATGCTTTCACCATCGCCCCGTTCTGGCGTCGCCGTAAGGCCCAAAAGGACTTTGGGCCTAAGCCTATTTAGTAACGTTTCGTATGATTTCGCTGCCGCGTGATGGAACTCGTCAACGATAAGAACATCAAAGTGATGTGGATCAATGCGGTCGATAGATTGGGCTGTCAACGACTGAATTGAAGCAAATACATTGGACCACTGTTCAGGCCGTTTTCCGTCAACGTAAAGCTCTCCAAACGAGCCGTCACGCAATACGTCTCGGAACATTCTGAGGCTTTGAGTAAGAATCTCTTTTCGATGAGCAACAAACAGCAAATTGGCACGCGGTAATTGTTCACGAAGACGCCGGTAGTCCAGAGCTGCAATTACCGTCTTGCCGGTACCTGTGGCAGCAACAACTAGATTCTTCCAACGACCGTGACGATACCGTTCAACTTCGAGTGCATCGAGAATTTCCCTTTGATGGGGCCGTGGATCGACGTCGAGCAATCGAAAGCTAATTTCAGTCGTCTTATCTTGAAGATCGCGCGCAGTCGCCTGCGCGAATCTTTTAGCGTCATAGAGTTCGTACCGCGTATCGTTCCAGTAAGTGTCGAAGGTCGCCTGAAACTTATTCAGGACGGGTCCCAATGTTTGCTGCGAAAGCCGAACGTTCCATTCGACGCCATCGAGTAAAGCCGCATACGATAAGTTCGAACTGCCAATATACGCGGTGGATGAGCCACTATTTCTGTGAAACAGCCACGCCTTGGCATGCAGACGAGTTGATTCCGTCTCATATGATACCTTTATTTTGGCGTCTCGCTGAAAAAGCCAATCCAGCGGCTTTTGCTCTGTGGCACCCATATAGGTCGTTGTGATCAGGCGGAGTTCACGGCCGCTTCGCAAAAATTCAGCGAGTGGTTCCTCAATAACGCGCAATCCGTACCATTTGACGAACGCGCACAGTAAATCGATTCGGTCTGCAGATAAAATCTCTCGACGAAGCTCTTCTCCCAGTCGAGGTTCATTGCGTCCGTTGACGAACAGCTCCGACGTATTAAGTGGAATCAGGGGACAATCTTCAGCACTCAAAGGTGGCTTGTCGTCCGAGACCGACGCCAAGAGCGTCGATTTTTCGGAGATAATGTCTCCGTCGACAAGTCCATCCTGCTTCTTCGACAACAGCCAACGAATAATTTCGTTCGCTAACGTGACCTGCGCCGCCGGTCTATCCGCTTCGGGGATTACTGAAAGTGCACGGGCGAGCAATCTTTCAAGATATTGGCCGATTACGACATGAGCAGAAGAACTGTCTAGCTCTCGTAGGCGCAGATCGAAACCCTGTTCGAGCGCCTCCGCTTCCAACTGCTTTGTCAGCAATTGATCATATAATCCCGGATAAAGTTTCATCTGCTTAAGTTGCTGCAAAGCTTAGCGAATTTCGGAAACCACAGTCCAGGAAGGGGGTATTCTCCCACCCCCTCCCGGGCCCCAGGCCCCGATTCGCCCAACCCCTTGATTCTGCTGCCCCTTCGGGGCAGATACAGGGCCGCTTTTTAGCGGCGCGCGGACCGGCCCTTTCAGGGGGCGAACGGGGGCGCAATCTGCTTCAAGGTAACGGTGGTGAAGGTGTCCTCAAAAGCAACCATGGAAAAGATCGTCTCGCTGGCCAAACGGCGGGGCTTCGTGTTTCAGTCCTCGGAGATCTACGGCGGCCTGAACGGCTGCTGGGACTACGGCCCGGTGGGCGTGGAGCTGAAGAACAACGTGAAGCGCGAGTGGTGGCGCTCCAACGTCACCGAGCGGGACGACATGGCCGGGGTGGACTGCACGATCCTGATGCACCCGCGCGTGTGGGAGGCGTCGGGGCACGTGTCCGGGTTCACCGACCCGATGGTGGACTGCAAGGCGTGCAAGGGGCGCTTCCGGGCGGATCACCTGGCGGACACGCCCTGCCCGCAGAAGCCGTCCAAGATGGTGGGCCAGCACGAGACGTGCGAACTCACCGAGGCGCGCAAGTTCAACCTGATGTTCAAGACGTTCGTGGGCCCGATGGAGGACTCCGCCGCGCAGGTTTACCTGCGTCCGGAGACCGCGCAGGGGATTTTCGTCAACTTCAAGAACGTGCTGGAGACGTCCCGCCAGAAGATCCCGTTCGGGATCGCGCAGGTGGGCAAGTCGTTCCGGAACGAGATCACGCCCAAGCAGTTCACCTTCCGCGTGCGCGAGTTCGAGCAGATGGAGATCGAGTTCTTCTGCAAGCCGGGCACGGACGAGGAGTGGTACAACTACTGGAAGGACGCGCGGTTCAACTGGTACGTGAACCTGGGCATCAAGAAGGAAAACCTGCGGCTGCGCGCCCACGAGGCGGACGAGCTGGCGCACTACGCGCGCGGCTGCGCGGACGTTGAGTATCTGTTCCCGTTCGGCTGGTCCGAGCTGGAAGGGATCGCCAACCGGACGGACTTCGACCTCAAGCAGCACCAGCAGTTCTCGAGCAAGTCGCTCGAATACACCGACCCGCAGACGCGGGAGCGGTTCATTCCGTACGTCATCGAGCCGTCGGCGGGCGCCGACCGCGGCACGCTGGCGTTCCTGATCGACGCCTACGATGAAGATTCCGCCCCCGACGAGAAGGGCGCCCTGGAGACCCGCATCGTGATGCGGTTCCACCCCAAGATCGCCCCGGTGAAGGCGGCGATCTTTCCGCTCACCAAGAAGGACGGCATGCCGGAGCTGGGCGACAAAATGTACAAGGCGCTCAAGAAGCGCTGGAACGTGGACTACGACCTGTCGGGATCGATCGGCAAGCGCTACCGCCGCCAGGACGAGATCGGGACGCCGTTCGGCATCACGGTCGACGCCGACTCGGTGAAGGACAACACGGTCACCGTGCGCGACCGCGACTCGATGAAGCAGGAGCGCGTCTCCGCCGATCAGATCGTCAACTACCTGGACGGAAAACTGTCATGAAGACTGGCATGAAAAAACCCGCCTCCCAGAAGAAAGCCGCCGCCAAACCTGCCGCCGCCAAGGGCGCGTCCAAAACGTCGCAGCTCGTCTACTTCTTCGGCAACGGCAAGGCCGACGGCCGTGGCGACATGAAGGAACTGCTGGGCGGCAAGGGCGCGGGGCTTGCCGAGATGATGAACCTCGGCCTGCCGGTGCCGCCGGGGTTCACGATCACGACCGCCGTCTGCAGCTGGTACTACGCCAACGGACGCCGCTACCCCAAGGAACTGAACAGGCAGGTGGCCTCCGCCGTGGCGCGTGTGGAAGCGATCATGGGCCGCGGCTTCGGCTCGACGTCCAGACCGCTGCTGTTTTCCGTACGCTCGGGCGCGCGCGACTCCATGCCGGGCATGATGGATACCGTCCTGAACCTGGGGCTCTCGGACAGGACGGTCGAGGGGCTCGCGAGCGACTCGGGCAACCCGCGCTTTGCGTGGGACAGCTACCGGCGTTTCGTGCAGATGTACGGCGACGTGGTGATGGGCATGAAGCCCCAGTCCGACAAGGAAGCCGACCCGTTCGAGCTGATCATCGAGGACATCAAGCACAAGCGCAAGGTGAAGCTCGACGTGGAGCTGGACATCTCCGACCTGCAGGAGCTGGTGGAGCGGTTCAAGCGGCTGGTCGTGGACCGCACGGGCAACCATTTCCCCACCGACCCCGAGGAGCAGCTCTGGGGCGCGATCAGCGCCGTGTTCAACTCGTGGGAGAACGACCGCGCGAAGATCTACCGCAAGCTCAACAACATTTCGGCCGCCGGCGGCACCGCCGTGAACGTGCAGTCGATGGTGTTCGGCAACCTGGGGGACGACTGCGCCACGGGCGTCGCGTTCACACGCGACCCGTCGAACGGCGACCGCCGGTTCTTCGGCGAATACCTCGTGAACGCGCAGGGCGAGGACGTGGTGGCGGGTATCCGCACGCCGGAGCCCATTAACATCGCCGGCAAGGAGAGCGCCGACCAGGTGTCCCTCGAAGAGGTGATGCCGAAGGCGTACAAGGAACTGGTCAGGATCTACCAGAAGCTCGAAAAGCACTACCGCGACATGCAGGACATCGAGTTCACCATCGAACACGGCCGTCTCTACATGCTCCAGACCCGCAACGGTAAGCGCACGGCGCAGGCGGCGATCAAGATCGCCGTGGACATGGCGCGCGAAAAACTGATCACGCCGGCCGAGGCGGTGCTCCGCGTGCACCCGGAACAGCTGGACCACCTGCTCCACCGGCGGTTCGACCCGAAGGCGGAAAAGAAGGTGATCGCCAAGGGGCTCAATGCCTCCCCCGGCGCCGCCGTCGGCAAGGTGGTGTTCTCGGCCGCCGACGCCCAGCACCAGAAGGATCTGGGCGAACCGGTCATCCTGGTCCGCATCGAGACGTCGCCGGAGGACATCGGCGGCATGACGGTGTCGGAAGGAATCCTGACCGCCCGCGGCGGCCGCACCTCGCACGCGGCGGTGGTGGCGCGCGGCATGGGCAAGTGCTGCGTGGCCGGCTGCTCGGCCATCGAAATCGACTATGCAAAGATGCAGTTCATCGCGCGTGCAAACGGCAAGGAAGTCGTGGTGAAGGAAGGCGACTGGCTGTCGCTCAACGGCTCCACGGGCGAGGTGATCCTCGGCAAGCTCGAGACGATGGAGCCCGAACTCTCGGCCGACTTCCATGCGTTCATGAAATTTGTCGACAAGGAGCGGCGCCTCAAGGTCCGCACCAACGCCGACACCCCGGCCGATTCCGACCAGGCGCGCCGCTTCGGCGCGGAGGGGATCGGCCTGTGCCGCACGGAACATATGTTCTTCCAGGCGGACCGGATTCTCGCCATGCGCGAGATGATCCTCGCCGACGACCGGCAGGCGCGCGAGAACGCGCTGGCCAAGCTGCTCCCCATGCAGAAGGGCGACTTCAAGGGGATTTTCCGCGCCATGGCGCCGTATCCCGTGACGATCCGTTTCCTGGACCCGCCGCTCCATGAATTCCTGCCCCACACGGACGCCGAGATGGAACTGCTCGCCAAGGAGCTGGGCGAGCCGTTCTCCCGCATCAAGGCGAAGGTGGAGAGCCTGCACGAGTTCAACCCGATGCTGGGCTTCCGCGGCTCGCGCCTCGCGGTGGTGTACCCGGAGATCTTCAACATGCAGACCCGCGCGGTGATCGAAGCCGCCGTGGATCTGCTGAAGGAAGAAGGCCTCAAAGTCACGCCCGAGATCATGCTCCCGATTATCTCCGACGCGGGCGAGTTCGCCATGCTGAAGAAGAACGTGATCGACGTGGCCCACGAGGTGAACCGCGAGAAGGGCACACGGATCCCGTTCCTGGTCGGCACGATGATCGAGCTGCCGCGCGCGGCGATTGTCGCCGACGAGATCGCGAAAGAGGCGGAGTTTTTCTCGTTCGGCACCAATGATCTCACCCAGACGACCATGGGGCTCTCGCGCGACGACGCGGGGCGGTTCCTGCCGGCCTATCTGGAGAGCAATCTCTACAAGGCCGACCCGTTCGTCACGATCGACCAGCCGGGCGTGGGCAAGCTGATGAAGATCGCCTCGGAGCTGGGCCGCAGCGTGCGTCCCGGCATCAAGCTCGGCATCTGCGGCGAGCACGGCGGCGATCCCGAGTCGGTCAAGTTCTGCCACCGGCTGGGACTCGACTACGTCAGCTGTTCGCCCTTCCGCGTGCCGATCGCCCGGCTCGCCGCGGCGCAGGCCGCCATCGCCGAAAGGCTTGGGGAAAAGAAGGCGAAGGCCGCGAAGAAGTAGAAAACGCGGAACGGACGCGCCGCAAGCGTCTGGACTAACCTCCGCCCCTGCCGGGGCGGGCCAGTCCGGCTGTTCCGGCCAGGCCATACTGCCCATATCCCTCTCCCGCCCGGTTGTGCTATTCTTGCTGTTACGGGAGCAGAGGCTCCGGAGCGGACCATGGCGACGATCAAGGCGAAAATCATCGAGACTCGGGAAGGCCCGGCAGTCATGCTGACAGGTCCGGTGCTCGACGCCCTCAATGCCAAACCCGGAACCGCTCTGGACGTCGAGGAAACCGGCGGCCGTCTGATCGTCGTTCAGCGGCAGCAGTCCATGGAAGACGAGGCGCTCAAGATCGCCGACGAAATCATGGACCGGCACGAATCGGCTTTCAAAAAACTTGCCCGTTGAACTTCCGCTTCATCAGCCTCGATCTCGCCCTCAGGCTTCATGCCCGGCAGCTTTCCCGGTTCGGCGGCGCTGACGGCATCCGCGACCGTGGGCTGCTCGAATCCGCGCTGGCGCAGCCCGAGGCTTCCTTCGGTGGCGAATACGTCCATGGCGACCTGTACCTGATGGCCGCGGCCTACCTGTTTCACATCGTAAAGAACCACCCGTTCGTGGATGGCAACAAACGGGCGGGACTCCTCTGTGCAACTGTTTTTCTGGGATTGAACGGAATCCGTCTGTCGGCTTCCGACGACGAACTGTACGACCTCACCATTGCCGTGGCTGAGGGACGCCTCTCCGACAAGGCGGAGATCGCTGCACGGCTCAAAGCATTTGCCGGGCGGTGAGGGCCGCCATCGCCGAAAGGCTTGGGGAAAAGAAGGCGAAGGCCGCGAAGAAATAACCGCGCGCCGGATTGTTCAACATCAAACGGGCGGCTCTCGGGCCGCCCGTTTTTTGTCGCCCTGCGGGAGACGTATCACACGCCGGTTTCGGAGACGGTGATACTCTTTTGGGAAACAGGATTCGGGAGTTCGCGATGGGGAGAGCAAAAATCCGGCGGCCGATTACGCTCCCGGGAGCCGGTCTGGCGCTCCTGTTTGCCCTTTTCGCGATTTCGGCCCGGGCGGACCTCCCTGCCGGTTCCGCCCCGGCCTCTTACGCATTCGTGGCAACTCTTTCGGGCCGGTCCAGCCTGGGCGGTCCGGACGGAGACTGGTCTCTGGCGAGCGGATCGTTCGACGTCGGCGCGGACGGTATTCTTTCGGGCACCCTGACGGCCCGCTCCCCATCCGGCGAAGAGACCAGTTACCGCCTTTCCGGTACCGCCGCCGGACGATCGTTCGTATTGACGGCTGACGGTTCGCAGATATCGGCCACCGGCGAGATTACGTCCGCCGGAATCGTTACCGGAGAGATCAGCGACAATGCCGCCGCCGGAAAGCACCCCGAAATTTTGCGCTCCGGTGCCTTGAGCGGTGCGTCCGTCACCGGCAGTTCGGTATACCTGGGAGCGGTCGACGGGGATTCCGCCGGTGTGATCGGCGTCGTCATTGCCGCCGACGGAACTCTTCACGGTGTTTTCGGCGGACCGCGACAGTCGGTGCCGGTGTTCGGCGAGCCGGCTAATATCGCTCATACCGGCGGATCCACGGGTTATCTGTGGCGCGCGCGGACCGGCGACGGCTTTGCGGGAACCATCGAAGCCACCCTGAACGATGATTCGGCCCTGCTCGCCGGGACCTGGATCACCCTCGCCCCCGGACTGCGCCGCGGGACCTGGAGTGCGGCGAGGGTGCCGAACGGAAATTAAGTCGTACCAGTTTCATCGCAAATCTCCCTCCACATTAACCCCGTTCAGATTTCCCTTCCCCCCGCCCCGAAGATGGTTATTCTCAAAGGGCTATGGGACCGTCCACTACACCAGAGACCCTTGAACAGACGCTGAAGCGGCTTTCCCGCCCGGACTCCACGCTGGTCCGGCCGGAGAGCCACGACCGGCTGCGGTGTCTCGCCTGCGGCCACCGGTGCATCCTGAAAGAAGGCATGAACGGCGTCTGCAAGGTGCGGTTCATGGAGGGCGGCAAGCTCCATGTGCCCTACGGCTACTCGGCCGGGATCCAGAACGACCCGATCGAGAAGAAGCCTTACTTCCACGCATTCCCCGGCGCAAAGGCCCTGTCGTTCGGCATGCTGGGCTGCGACCTCAAGTGCGGCTACTGCCAGAACTGGGTGACGTCCCAGGCGCTGCGCGACCCGGTCGCCGGCATCGTGCCCGAAGAGGTCACGCCGGACATTATCGCCAATCTCGCGGTCCGCGAGGGGTCGAAGATCGTCGTCTCCACCTACAACGAACCGCTGATCACGGCCGAATGGGCCGTGGATGTGTTCAAGGCCGCCCGCAAGAAAGGCCTCGCCACCGGGTTCGTGTCGAACGGCAACGCGACGCCCGAGGTGCTGGATTTCCTGAAACCCCACTGCGACATCTACAAGGTGGACCTCAAAGCCTTTTCGCAGGAGAACTACCGCCAGCTCGGCGCGAAGCTCGACCCGATTCTGGAAACGATCCAGAACCTCGTCGACCGGGGGTTCTGGGTCGAGATCGTCACGCTGCTGGTACCCGGCTGGAACGATTCGGACGAAGAGCTGAAAGGGCTGACTAATTTTATTGCCAGCGTCTCGCCGCTCATCCCGTGGCATGTGACGGCGTATCATCCCGACTACAAAATGCAGGACCACAGCTACACCGGTCCCAGGCACCTGATCCGCGCGGCGGAGATCGCCGTGCAGGCGGGCCTCAAATACATCTACCCGGGCAACCTGCCCGGCAAGGTCGGCAGCTGGGAGGACACCCGCTGCCACCACTGCGGCGAGACGGTCATCCGGCGCACCGGCTTCAGGGTGCTGGAGAACCGCCTGGGCGGGGACGGCTCCTGCCCGTCGTGCAAAAAACCCGTGCCGGGCTTCTGGTCCGGCGGTCTCGTGCCGGTGAAGGCGCCCGCGTACGGCAAGCAGTTGAGCGCGTAAGAACGTGTTACGCTCCATTCATGCCTCCCCGCTCTCCTAAAAAAGCCGGCAACCCAAAAGGCTTCTTCGAGTGGTTCTGGCGGATCCGGTTCTACGTGACCGTCGTCTGTCTGGTGCTGCTGGGCGGTGCGGCGCTGCTCTACTGGCGCCTCGGCGACCGGGCGCCGGAGTGGAGCCGCCGGCTGGTGACGAAATACGCTCCGTGGAAACACCCCGAGACGCGGCTCATCTGGGACGCGTGGGGCGCCGACGATATCGACTGGACCGAGGCCGAGAAGGGCGTCCGCAAGGCGCTGGGGCCGGTGCCCGCCAGCGTCGAGAGCGGCGTACGGGAGCTGCAAGACGCGCTGCCTTCCCTGCCAGACGTTCCGTCCGTGGACGTGAAAACTCCTGAGCTTCCCCAACTTCCGCGGGCGCAGCAGGAGCTGCTGCTCAAAAAGCGCGACTACTT
Organism: uncultured bacterium; assembly: GCA_964565925.1. Classification (GTDB taxonomy): domain Bacteria; phylum JAGRBM01; class JAGRBM01; order JAGRBM01; family JAHCIT01; genus CAZMGV01. The sequence goes on along the minus strand of CAZMGV010000006.1, from coordinate 134,779 downwards.
CCTGAAGGTGTACCGGGCGCGCGCGGATCAGACCCAGAAATCCATCGACGAGGCCCGCAAAAAGAACAATCACTCGGCTACGGAGATCGCCGCCGCCGAAAAATCGCTGGCGAAACTGAAACACGGGATCGGCTACCTGGAGAAACTGCCGGAGAACCTCTCGGCACTGGACTCAGCCGATCCGGCCGTGAAACGGCAGGCCGAGGCGGCGCTGAAGGAAAATCCGTTCAGGTAAGCGGCTCTGTAAAATACATTCATGTCACCCCGACCGGAGCGCGACAGCGCGTAGCGGAGGGGTCTCTTTTCTAATCAGGAGACCCCTCGGCTTCGCTCGGGGTGACACCACGCGAGCACTTCATCTGGTTTTCCGCCCCCAAAAGCGAAGCCCCCGGTCGTTGCGCCGGGGGCTTCAGGGGAAAGGGGGAGGAAGGAAAGCGGTTATTCAGTGCGTGCCGTTCAGCGCGTCTCGTTCATTGCGTAGACCGGCGGGGTCTCTTCGCGGCCCAGTTCCAGCGGGTTGCCCAGGCCGGCGAACTTCATCGTGCCGGTCACTTCGTAGCCACCGGCGCGGCCGGGCTTGTTCACAACGCTGACCAGTCCTTTTTCGCGCAGCGTCTTCACGGCGTCGTCGATCTGGGCGCGGGTCAGGCGGCGGTCCCTGGCGAAGGTGCCCAGGTCCGCGCTGCGGGCTTCGTAGAGTTTCGTCAGCACGTCGACTTCAACCGGGCTGACCTTGATGCCGGTGCGGGCCTCGATGTCGCGGGCGGCGTCTTCGAGCTTCGCCAGGCGGACCGCTTCCGGGTTCGTGTCGAGGTCGTTGCCGTCGTACCATTTGGTCTGCGAGGCGACGCGGCCGGTTTCGGCGGCCATCGCCACCGCACTCACCGAGGCGACCGTCGGGGCCACCATCGTGCCGATCAGCACCGGGCCTGCGCATCCGGTCATGGCCGCTGCCATCATTCCACCTGCAATCCAGCTTGTGATCTTGAGCGTTTTCATAATTTCCTGCCCCCTTCTCTAAAGGCCCTCTGTTGGGCCGTGGGCTGTAACTGCATTCTTGTATTACAAATGATGTGCCATTCTTTAAATCCCTGTAAAATCAGTAACTTATACGTGGCTACCGGGGCTCCAGAATCGAGCAATGCCCCACCCTGGAACAGCTCCGGTGCGCCAAATCGGGGAGTTTCAAACGGGGGCCGTACACGGGTATATTGTCGGCGATGTCTCTCGACGTCCGTCTCATGAACAGGTTCATTCCGATCCGTTTCCGGCTCGTGGCCCTGTTTTTCTCGATTTCCATCCTCCCTCTGGGGGTGGTGGCGGCGGTCGTGGCCGACACCGTCTACGTGCTCCAGCGGATGTCGTTCGAGTCGGGCCTGCGGATCGTGAAAAACCTCGCCGAGGATCACTTCCGCGAGCTGGCGAAGTCGGAATCGGAGCGCGTCTCGCAGCACTTCGATCACCTGTTCATGAACCTGAAGCGCGCGCAGACCGGGATCGAGGACCGGCTCGCAAGCCGCGGCCGCTCCGCCGCCCGCGCGGGTGCCGTCACGGGCGACGGCCCGCCGGTGAAACTGGCCCGCAAGGGTTCGGGGCTCTGGGCGTCGGGAAATCCGGACGGTCTCAGGCCCCGCTACCTGCTGCCGTCCGGGCTCATCGATTCGAGTCTGGTGCAGGCGGAGCTGAACGAGCTGGGGTCGGTCGAAGACGAGCTGGTGTCGTTCGCGCGCAACACCCCCGGCGTCTCCGAGGTATATCTCGTCACCGCCCGGTCGACGCTCCAGATCTATCCGCCGCCCGATCTCGACAGCGTCGAGAAGCTCGCCGGGCTCGATCCGTCCCTGGACTTCCGGCAGTTCGAACCGTTCGTGGTCGCCTCCCCCGAATCCAACCCCTCCCGGGAGATGAAAACGGTCGGGACCTATCTCGACGTGCTGGGCAACGGCTGGATGGTCACCTTCGCCGTGCCGATCTGGCTCCGGTCGGGGGAGTTTTACGGCGTGCTGGCGGCGGACGTGCCGCTCGAGAAGATAAAGCCGCTACTGACGGTTCCCGGCGATCAGGGCGGATTCGTCCGCATGTACGACAAGGCGGGGCGGCTGGTGGGTGCCAGCTACAACGTGCCCGGCGCCGGCACATCCGGCACCGTCACCCCGGGCGGCGGCCACGAAAAGATGGCCATCGACGAGGCGGCGGAGCTGATGCGCGAGCGCGCGCGGCTGGCCACCGGGACGAACTCCTTCGAAGTCGACATCGGCGACGGCCCGCAGCTGGTCGCCTTCCATACGGTCGAGAGCACCGGCTGGACGCTGTACCTGGGCGCCCCGGCGCGGGTGTTCTCGCAGGGCGCCATGACGGCGGTGCAGCCCATTTTCCAGCAGGGCGTGCGGGTGTGGCTGTTTGCCGGATTCGTCGTGGTGCTGATCGCCATCCTGATCGTCGCCACCGCGTGGCGCGTGTCGCAGTCGATCACCAAGCCGCTCGAAAGCCTCACCGAAGCGGTCGAGAACATGGGCACCGGCGTGCAGACGGCGCAGGTGGAAGTGGACCGGGGCGACGAGCTCGGCAAGCTCGCGCGCGCGTTCAACACCATGTCGGCGAACCTGGCGGCGTCCCGCGCCATGGCGATCGAATCGGAACGCATGGCGTTCGTGGGCCAGATGTCGGCGGTGCTGGCGCACGAGATCCGCAATCCGCTCAACTCGCTCGTGACGACGACCCACCTGCTCGACCCCGAAACGGCCACCGAGCTTTCCGAAGAAGAACGCAAGGTGCTGTTCGGCGTGCTCCGCAAGGAGACCAACCGGCTCAATCACATTCTCACGGACTTCCTCGCCTACGCCCGCCCGCGCGAGATCAAGCTGGCGCCGGTGAACGTGCGGGCGTTCGTGGAAGGCATCCGGGCCGTGCTCAAGCAGCACGAGACGGCGGCCGGCAAGTCGATCGAGGTCGAGGTGAAAGACCTGCCCGAAACGGTCCTGTTCGACGAGGACCAGATGGAGCAGGTACTGATCAATATCGGCATCAACGGCCTGCAGGCGATGCCGGCGGGCGGCACGCTCAGGCTGGAGGCCCGGGGGGAAGTCGCCCCGGCGAGCGCCGGCGGAGGACGGCTTAAGGGGCTCGTCACCGTGTTCGCGGTGTCGGACACCGGCAAGGGGCTCCCGCCCGAGATGCAGGACCGGGTGTTCGAGCCGTTCTTCACGACCAAGAAGAAGGGAACGGGGCTGGGGCTCGCCATCGCCCGCCGGTTTATCGAATCCCACGGGGGCGCGATTCAGGTGGACTCCACCCCCGGTTTGGGGACACGATTCACCATCCTGCTGCCCCGCCAAGGAGACGTCTGAAGTGGCCCACATTCTCCTCGTAGACGACGAGCCGTCGAGTCTGCTCGCGCTCACCATCTTCCTGAAAAAGGCGGGTCATGACGTCACGACCGCCTCCGACGGCGAGGCCGCGCTCAGGGTGATCGAGGAGCAGGTGCCGGAAGTCGTCGTCACCGACTACCGCATGGAGCCGCTCACGGGGCTCGACGTGCTCAAAAAGGTGGAAGAACAGAAATACCCGGTCGAAGTGATCCTGCTGACCGGCGAAGGGACGATCGGGCTCGCCGTCGAGGCGATGAAGATGGGGGCGTTCGATTTTCTCACGAAGCCCGTGAAGCCCGAAGACCTGAACAAGGTCGTGAACCTGGCCTTGAACCGTCACTCGCTGCTCACTCAGGTGACGCGTCTCAAGAACCAGGTGGGTCTGCGCAAGGGGTTCGAGCATATCATCGGCAGCTCGGCGCCCATGAAGAAGGCGATCGACCTGGCCCAGCGCGTCTCCGGGTCGCAGGAGGCGGTGCTGCTGCTGGGCGATTCGGGCACCGGAAAGGAACTGTTCGCCCGGGCGATTCACGCCAACTCCTCGCGGGCCGAGTTCCCCTTCGTTCCGATCAACTGCGGCGCCGTGCCGGCGGAGCTGATCGAGAGCGAGCTGTTCGGCCACGTGAAGGGCGCCTTCACCGGCGCCGTCACCACGAAGAAGGGGTTGTTCGAGGAAGCCGACAAGGGGACCATTTTCCTGGACGAGATCGGTGACATGCCGCTGCCGCTGCAGGTGAAACTGCTGCGCGTACTGCAGGAACACGAGATCCGCCGCGTGGGCGACAACCGCACGATCAAGGTGGACGCGCGGCTGATCGCGGCCACCCACCAGAACCTGAAAACCATGGTGACGGAGGGCCGGTTTCGCGAGGATCTTTACTACCGGCTCCGGGTGATCGAGATCATGCTGCCGTCGCTTCGCGAACGGCGGGACGACGTCCGCCAGCTCGCCCAGCAGTTCTGGCTCAGGGAACGCAAGTCCCCGCAGGCGGCGATTTCGGAAGACGCGCTGGAAGCGCTCGTGGGCTATTCGTGGCCGGGCAACATCCGCGAGCTTGAGAACGCGATCCGCCATGCGGCCGTGCTGTCCGACTCGGACATACTCCATCTGACCGACCTGCCCTCCGAGATCGGCGTCGACGTGGATGACGACGGCGAACCGGTGACGCCCCGGGACCGCAGCGGCGTGATCCCGTCGGCCGAGTCGCCCGAGCAGGTGGTGCCGCTCGCCGACGCGGAACGGGCCCATATCTTGAATGCCTACAACGCGTGCGACCACAACCAGGTGGAGACGGCCAGGCGGCTCGGGATCGGCCGCAACACCCTGTGGCGCAAGCTCAAAGAGTACGGAATCCTGAAGAGCGCCTGATCCCCCAGACGGAACGAACCTTACGGAGACAGCCATGCCGAACCCGATCCGATCCCTGCTCCTCGCCGCCACGCTTTCCGTCGCGCTTGCCGGGTCCGCCGGATGCTCCAACTACATCCGGTCGTACGCCGAATACGACCGCGGGCTGTGGGCCGCCGACCGGGAGTTCGCCGCCCAGCCGGACGCGGTCTGGCAGGCGATGCTCGTCGCCACCGAGACGCTGCCCGTCGCGTTCACCGACAAGGCGGCCTGTTTTGTCCGCACACAGCCCGTGAACGCCGACAGTCTCAACGTCTTCCGGGTCGGCTGGACCGACTCGAAACCGGATCTCAGGCACCCCGCACACTCGGCCTACACGGTCCATCTGACCTGCACGAAAACCGCCTCGGGCAAGACCCGGGTTCACGTCTACGTGCGCGAGCAGATCTCTATTCCGGCGCTCCGGATCGTCCCCTATTCCGACCAGCCCAAGCCGGTGCTCATCGACGTCGTGCCGGTCCAGCAGATCAAGGGCGCCGGAGACAGTGCGTCGATCGGCTACCGCGAGCAGCAGATGCTGACCGTCATCGGGAAAATCCTGGGCGAAGAAACACCGCCGGCCCAGCTGAAGCCGGTCTCCCGGGAGACCTGCGTGGCCGTGTTCGACGACGACGGCAGCGTGAGCGACTGTCCGGACAGCCAGAAAACCGACGCTCCGGTGCAGACCGACAAGCCCTGACCGGCAAACCCTGACCGCAAAGCCGGGGCGGAACCCGCAGAAATCAGCTGTAGAGATTTTCGTGGACACGGACCCACGCGGCGATATCGAACCGCTTCAGGGTCTCTTCCCGGGCGAGCGATCCCATCCATTTACGTTCGTCCGAATTCACAATCAGCCCGGCCAGCACGTCGGAGGCGTCGGTAACGAGCGCGATCTCGTCGGAGCTTTCGTCCAGACAGCGGACCGGCTTGCCCAGTCCCAGCGTCGTAAAGGCCGGTATCCCGGTGACCACCGCCGGCAGGCCGCTGGAGAGCGCCTCGAGCAGCGCCAGCGGGAGCCCTTCGAACCGCGACAGAAGCACATACAGGTCCGCTGCCCGGAGCAGCCGGTCGAGATCGGACCGGGCGCCCAGCAGTTTCACCTGGTCCTGAAGCCTTAGGCCCGGGATCAGTTCGGTCAGGCGGTCCCGTTCCGGTCCGTCGCCGGCGATCCAGAGCTGCCAGGACGGCAGGTCGTCCCGGGCGCCCAGAAGCGCCGCCGCCGAGAGCAGCCGGTCAAACCCCTTCTGCACGGCGAGCCGGCCCGACGAGATCAGCACGACCGCGTCGCCGGCGCCCAGTTCCGCCCGGAGTTTTTCGCGTTCTGCCGCATCGTCTGTATTGAACGGCCGGTACCTGGCGGTATCGACACCGTTCGCAATCGTCACCACAGAACCCGGAGGGATTCCCAGCCGGTCTTTCAGATGCGCCTCCACCACCGGGGCGCAGGCGACCACTTTCCGGGCGACGCCGGCCGCCCGGCGGTAGCGTTTCGCGGCGGCGGCATCATCGTGCGGATAGGGCAGATGGCAGGTCCAGAAATAAGCGGGGCCTTTTCCGGCCAGCTTTATTCCCGCCAGCAGCGCGGCGATCTGGAAGTCGACCGGACGGTTGTGCGCGTGGACAACGTCGTAACGGAGCAGTTCCCGGACAAGCTGCGCGTCCTGCAGCGGATGTCTGAGCGATTCGTAAAACACATGGCGGACCTGTACGCCCCGCTCGCGGGCGGCGTCCCTGAGCGGCCCTTCGGAACCCGTCCCGGCGACGAGCAGCGTCGTCTCGAACCGCTCCCGGTCCAGCTTTGCCGCCAGATCGAGCGCGCACCGCTCCGCCCCGCCGAACGCCAGCGAGCTGACCACCTGGGCGACTTTCAGTTTACGCTTCACGTCTGAGCAGCTCCCTGGGTAACGGTTCGCCGAGCAGGGTCGCCAGCAGCGAATAGACGGCGAGCCCCGCAAGTCCCAGCGCCGCGCACTCCAGCGCTAGCCGCGCCGTGCCGGTACCGAACAGCACCGGGATCCGCCACAGCACGGCACCGGTCGCGAGCGCGCAGCCGAGTGTACGCATGAGAGGCCCGTAGAAACTGCCCCCCGACTTTCCCGCGCGGCGGAGCTGCCAGTCGACAAGCGGCAGCCCGATCAGGGCGTTGAAGCTGGTAGCCGCGGCGAGCCCCACGACCCCGAACCGGCCCACGAGCAGCCAGTCGAGCACGGCGTTGAAGATGACCGGAATGATGCCAAGATAAAGGACGGCGATGCCGTCCATCTTCGACGAGAAGCAGATCCGGGCGAGCAGGCTCCCCCACGACGCGAAGGCGATAATGCCCGACAGGGCGACAAAGCAGGCGGCCAGTGTTTCCGTGTCGGCGCCGCCCGGCCCCCAGCCGAGCAGCAGTCTGGCCCCCCGCCAGCCCAGACCCCCGACCACGGCAGCGATGCCGGCCGAAATAAAAGTCGCTTTGCGGGCGGCCGAGAGCCCCTGCCCGGCGAACTCGTCCCAGTCTTCACGGGCGGCGCTTTTCGACAGTTCCGCAAACACGATCGAGATAACCGGCGCGGCCAGCGCCACCTGAAGGATCGAGGTCCCCCGGATCGCATAGCCCAGCGCGGACAGCTTTCCGGGCGGCAGATAGGAGGCGAAGAAAGTATCGACCGCGTGGTTTATCCGGGTCGAGGCGACAATGAGCAGTGCCGGCAGGGAGCGGCGCAGGAACTCCGTTGTCCGGGGCGTGGGCCGGATAAACCGGATCCATCCGGCGTCGGCGCCGTAGGCGGCCAGCACCGGCAGGATCATCACCGACGCGGCCACCTGCGCGACCATCATCCAGTAGATTTCGTCCCCGGACGGGGCGAGCAGCATCGCCGCCAGCTGGGTGAGCGCTCCCGCGACGCTCAGCACCGGGCCGATCCGGAACCGTCCCAGCGCCTGCGCCGCCTGCGAATACAGGACGACGAGAATTCCGGGCACGAGCCCCACCGCCGCGACCGACAGGAACCACGCCGCCCGGTTGTGAACGGCGTCGGTGAGACCGGGCGCCGTCACACGCACCCAGATCGGCGAACCCCCGGCCAGCACGAAAGCCGCCAGCAGCCCCGCCCCCAGAAACAGCGTGAACATGGCCGACAGTTCGCGGTGGAATGCGGTGTCGCCGCCGGTCTCTTTCGCATGGATGAGCACCGGCATGACGAGCTGGCTGCCCAGCGAGCCGGCGACGGTGGAGATCACCGCCGGCAGCGTCAGGCCGACGATCCACGCATCGACCGTTCCGTGAACGCCGTATTTGCGGGCAATAAAAAACTGGAGAACCAGCGTCACCGCCTGGTCGACAAGGGTGAGCAGCGAGAGCGTGACGTACCGGCGCATGGCCCCCCTGCTGCCTCCGGTCATTTGAGTATCAGGTAGTCGCCGATGGCGAGACCGTCGAGGCCGCAGGAATAAAGGGTCGAGATCGCCTCGAGCGGGGTGTTCACGATGGGCTGGCCCTTCACGTTGAAGCTGGTGTTAAGGACCACCGCCTCGCCCGTGAGCTTGCGGAACGCCTCCAGCAGGTCCCAGTATTTCGGATTCGTCGCCCGTGAGACCGTCTGCACGCGGGCCGTGCCGTCCACATGCACGGCGGCCGGAATCCGCCTGTGCGCCTCGGGCAGCGACTGGAAGGCGACGATCATGAAAGGCGACCAGACCGGGTGGGACACGTATTCCGCGACCCGTTCCTCCTGGATGCTCGGCGCGAAGGGCCGCCAGGGCTCCCGCCACTTCACCTGACGGTTCACGATGTCTTTCATTTCCGCCCGGCGCGGATCGGCGACAATCGACCGGCCGCCCAGCGCGCGCGGGCCGATCTCCATCCGCCCCTGCATCCAGGCGAGGATTTTCCCGTCGGCGACCAGTTTCGCGGTGTCCGACGCGATGTCGTCCGACTTTTTCCAGTTGGTGACCTTGCTCTTGCGGATCGCGTCCTCGATCTCGGCGTTCGAATAGTCGGGACCCAGATAGGCGTGCCGCATCTCGGAGTCCGGCCGCTCGCCGGTCAGCTCCACATGGGCAAGGAGCGCCGCACCGATGGCGGTTCCGGAATCGGAGGACGCCGGCTGGACGAAAATTCCGTCCAGCGGAAGATCCCGCCACAGGCGTCCGTTCATGGAACAGTTGAGCGCGACGCCGCCGGCCAGACAGAGGTTTTTCGTGCCCGAGCGTTCGAGCGTCCAGCGGGCGATTTTCAGACCCGCCTCTTCGAGGGTGTGCTGGCAGCGGGCGGCCAAATCCCGGTGTTCGTCGGTGATCGGATCCGACGGCTTGCGCCAGGCGATTTCGCTGAAATATTTCGCCATGGCGGCGTTGTCGATCCGGGGGAAGTCGCCGCTCAGGTCCACGAACGGCACCAGCCCCGGTTTCCCGTAGGCGGCCAGCCCCATAACCTTGCCCTCTTCGCTGTGATGGCGGAAACCGAGCGCCTTCGTGAACAGCTCGTAGTAAAGGCCCCAGCTCTGCCGGATCGGGATATGGGCGAGCGGGCGGATCACTTTGCCCTCCCCCGTGGCGAGCATGCCGCTCTCGTAACCGCCCCGGCCGTCGAGGCTCACGATGGCGGCTTTCTCGAATCCCGAGCAGTAAAAGGCGGACGCCGCGTGGGAGAGATGGTGCGGATAGTATCTCAGCCTGGATTTGTCCGGAACAAACGTCCCCTTCAGGTTCCGCATTCCGAACAGATGTGTCGTCCAGAACGCCAGCTCCTGCTCGGCCGAGGCGCGCCCATGTTCGATTTCGCCGCGAAGGGATGCTTTCAGGACGCCCCAGAAATGGCCCAGCGGGTCTTCATGGCCCACGGCGATGGCGTCAAGACTCTCCAGCTTCGACTCGAGAATTTTCAGGCAGTAGTCCACCGACAGTTTCGGCAGAAGCCTGGGGGCGTGTTTCAGGTGAACGAACCGCTCTTCCTCGACGGCGGCCACAAGCCTGCCGCCGTCCACGGCCGCGGCGGCGGAGTTGAACGAAACCGGGGAGGTGAGGCCGAGAATCTTCACGGGAGTTGGGTGAAGTATAGACCCAATTTCCCGCGAAAAGGCAGGGGGTCAGCCGCAGAGGAGCAGGAGATCAGCTGTCGGCAGGGACGTTGGTCGGGAGCGTGAACTCGAAGACGGAACCACGCCCCACGTCGCTCGACACCTTGATCCGGCCGCCGTGCATTTCGATGAAATCCTTGCACAGGGCGAGGCCCATGCCGGCGGAGTGGTGGTCGCGTTCCTCGGCGCCTTCGAGCTGCTTGAACCGCTGGAAGATCGTCTCGATCATGTTGGCGGGGATGCCGTGCCCGGTGTCGGTCACGGTCACACGGGCGAAATCGCCCTGCATCATCGAACGCACGATGATCTCGCCGCCCGACGGCACGAACTTGAGGGCGTTGCCCAGCAGGTTGTTCATCACCTGCTGCACACGTTTGGTGTCGAAGGCGAATTTCGGCACCTGGCTCGCCAGATAGCTGCGCACGGTGATTCCCTTTTCGTCGGCGATCACGCGCGCGCCCTCGATGGAACCGGCGAGTACCGAATTCAGGTCGTCGGTCGCCCGGTGCAGCATCAGCTTCCCGGCGGCGGCCTTGTACGAATCGATCAGGTCTTCGATGAGTTCCAGCAGCTTGTTGGCGCTCACCATGATCATGTCGACTTCTTCGGCCAGTTCCTCGTCCAGAATCTGCTTCTCGAGCAGCGAGCCGAACCCGATGATCGAGTTGAGCGGGGTCTTCAGCTCGTGGCCCAGACCGGCGATGAACTCGAGCTGGCCGCGGTTGACGCGCTCCACTTCCGCAAGTCGCGTCTTGAGTTCTTCCATGTTGTCGCCCGGAGCGGGAGCCGCGTCCTTGACCACCTGTTTCTGGCCGGAATCGACGCGAACGAGGATGTCGCGCAGCGACGAGAGTACCGTGAGCTGGGTTTTCTGGTCGCCTTTATAAAGCAGCAGCACGCAGTTGCGGTTTCCGTCGGGCGCCGGGAGGCAGAGCAGCACGCCGTGGCGGAACGCCCGGAGCGCGTCCTGCAGCTTCACGTCCTTGGCTGAGGCCAGCAGCAGCGGATCGATCAGTTCGTGGACGCCAGCCGCACTCGCCATGAACCGGCCCAGCGCCGAGCCCGGCTGCACCGCCACCTGGTGGGCGGTGATGGCCGGATTGTCCGGGAAGCTGGCCGCGGCGATCAGGTTGAACTGTTCGCCCACGCGCATGCCCTGGTAGAAAACCACCTGGTCGGCCTGTGCCACAGACTGGATCAGTCTGGACAGGTCCCGCTGGCTGAGCGGGGGCAGTATCTGGTCGGGTGACGCTGACATTCGGAGCGGGTTAACCTTTGCGCAGAATCATTACCCGCCGGAAGGGCGGATAGGCAACAGGAGTCGGCGGTCAGTAGTTCTCCGAGCGCTTTTTTACGTAGTCGCGGTCCAGCCGGTAACCCCTGATGAGCGCGGCGGCGGCGTCCGCCGGGGTCGCCGCCGGACGGTAGCCCAGCAACCGGCGCGCCTTGTCCACGGCATAGTGATTGGGATTGAAAAGATAGTCGTCCTGGTCGGGCGGCAGGTCGTGGACGCCGGCCAGCCGGCCCAGCCTGATTCCCGTCCGGGCCAGGATCTTCGGGATATGGACCAGCCGGGATTTCGATCCGGCCGCCTCGATCATCGCCCGGATCACCTCCAGCTGGGACGAGTGGCCGTTACCGGAAATATTAAACGCTTCGCCCGGCGCCTCTGGTTTTTCCGCCGCCAGCAGGAATCCCTGCACCACGTCTTCCAGCAGCACGAAATCCCCCGGCACCGATCCGTCGCCGATCACGCCGACTGCCCTGTTTTCCAGAATACGGTCCATGAGCGCGAGCAGCGGCCGGTGGTTGTAGAAACCCCGGCCGCAGATGGTCGGCATCCGGAGCGCCGTGCCGGGCAGTCCCGTTTTTTTCGAGAATTCCCACAGCATCTGCTCGCAGATCCACTTGTGTTCGCCATACCAGCCGACGGGGTGGTCCTTCGGCGCGTCTTCGTAACAGGGGAACGGGGGTCTGGTGCCGTAGATTTCGATGGTCGAGGTGTAGATGAACCTGCGGACCCCTGCGGCAGCGGCTTCTTCCAGCAGGTTCGTCATTCCGCCGATATTGATCCGGCGTTTTTCCGCTTCGGGGCGTTTCGACATGCTCTGGACAAAAGCGATGTGAAAGACCCGCTCCACACCGGCCATGGCCCGCCGGACATCTTCACGGTTCGCCATGTCGCCCTGCACGAACCGGGCGCCGTCGGGACAGTAGGGGGTCTTCTGGACGTCCAGAATCCGCACCGTCCGGCCCCGGTCCATGAGCGCCCGTACCACGTGCGAGCCCAGGTACCCGCCGCCGCCGGTAACGAGGTCGATATTCATCCGGCCAGAAGAGTCTGCCGAAGAGTTTGTCAGAGAATTCCGTCCCAGAACTTCCGCTCGTCCGCGAGCGGATCATCCAGCGGCCCGGTATGGTCTCCGAATTCATACGTCACCCGGCGGTTCGTGTCGTAGGGCGCCCAGCCCGCAGCGCCCGGCCTGCCGGTGCGGGCGAACTCGATCCACACCTTCTGCATCGCGTCGGAGAGCGGCTTTGTCTTTTCGCCGCCGCCCGTGAAGACCCGGCCGAAGCCCGGCTGGTCCGTGTTGCCGAACACGAACGGAATCTCGAGCGCGTGGCAGCTTTTGAGCGCCCCGTTCATCATGGGCGACGCCCAGGTGAAGAGGTACAGGTAGGTGTCTTTCTGGTGTTTCGCGTGGCCTTCGGCGACGCGGATCGCCGGGATGCGAAAAACACGGTCCGATTCGATGGCACAGTAGATATCCACCGGTTTGGCGTCCGGTCGGCTCTTGCGGTAGGCGGCGACCGCCTTCTGGGCCACTTCCGGCGAGGCGTTACCGAGCCGCTTGGCGACGGTGCGGAGCAGTTCCGCCTCGTCCATGTTTTTCTTCTTCAGCTCGGTGAACTGGATGAACATCATCCACTCGTCGAGGTTGGTGCCGGTCATCACCGGAATACCGGCGGAGATGCCGCCCCGGATCGCGTCCAGGGGCTGCTCGGGAATGATCTTACCGTCCACGACCGGGACGAACACCATGCCCGCGAGCGGCAGCCGTTCCTTCACGTTCTTGTTGATTGTGAGACCGACACACTGGCGCTGGAGCTTCCGGATCTCTTCAGCCGGCAGGGCGAGCAGTTTTTCCGGCTCCGTGGCCTTGATCCCCGACACTTCGAGGAACCGGGCGGCGACTTTCTTCGAGTCTTCGCTTGTGGTCGCGTGGTGCGTGGCGCCGCTCTGCGGAATCGCCTTCTGGAACAGTCCCTTTGCCCTCGGCGTGCCGAGCAGCATCGATACGCTCATGCCGCCGGCTGATTCGCCGAAAATCGTCACGTTCGACGGGTCGCCGCCGAACCGGGCGATATTGTCGCGCACCCATTCGAGGGCGGAAATCTGGTCGAGCAGCCCGGCGTTCGCCGTACAGGGAAACTCCCTGCCCATGACACCCGTGAGGTCCATGAACCCGAACGCACCCACCCGGTAGTTGATCGTGACGACGACGAGGCCGCCCTTGCGGGCCAGATTCGACGCTTCGTACATCTCCTGCGACCCGGAACCGCCCATGAAGCCGCCGCCGTGGATCCAGACCATGACCGGCCGCTTCGCGGTGTCACTGCCCGAGGCCGGCGTCCAGACGTTGAGCGTCAGGCAGTCCTCGCCCGTGGGGCCCACTTCCATGCCCAGCATCACATCCTGCGGACAGGATTTGCCGAACTGTTTGGCTTCCCGCACCCCGGTCCAGCCCGCATGCTTCTGCGGCGGCTGGAACCGGAGCTTGCCGACCGGCGGTGCGGCGAACGGAATCCCCTTGAAGATGCAGAGCCCTTCGCCCTGGATTCCCTCGATTTTGCCTGCGGTGGTTTCGACGATCGCGCTCATGACTCTTTCCCCCGTGCGTATTCTGGAACGGTCTAACCTAACCGAGCGGCAAGGCCGTGTCGAAACATGATGTTTTATGGCAATACTTCTTTATAACTTTACTTCTGGCGGTACCAGGGCGGGGCGGACTTGAGGTCGCTCCAGATCCCCTTGTGAGCCGTCCGGGCTTCGCGGGCGAGCTTTCAAGGGCGGATCGCCAGGCGGATTTTGGGAATTCACCACGCGAAACCGCTTCCGGCCAGCACAGTGGCAAGATTCCTGCTGCCGGGCAGACGGTGCCATCCGGTTCCCTGTGCGTGGCCACGCTGAACATGCCGGATAACGTGCAGTCTATTTCGCGGAACCCAGCAGCGCGCGGAAACTGGCGGCGGCCGATTCGCCCATGCCGGGAATCATGAACCGCAGCATCATGAGGATGTCGAAATAGTCGCGCCAGGCGGAGATCTTGCCGTCACGGAGTTCGAACGTCCCCATGACCGGCAGTGCCACCTTGAACGGTCCCATCGTGATCGTGTCGATACGCTCGGTGAGCACGGCGTTGCCGCCGGCGGCGATATGCACCATCTCGACCTCGAACGCGGTCACGTATTTCATCATTCCGCGCAGCGTCGCCTCGACGGCCCGTTTCCCCTTCGCGGGCGGAAGCGGGACGTTGTGGTAGACGGCGTCGTCGGTGAAAAATTCCATGGCGCGGCCGATGTCGAGTCCTTCCGTCAGCGAGAAGAACTCCTGAACCGTTTCCAGGTTCCGTTCGCCTTCCCGCACAGGCGGTTTCCTAAGAGCCTTTTTCGCGGCCGGTTTCGTGATCTTCGCCATGATGTATTTTCCCTTCAGAGTCCGCTGTCACAAATCGCCGGGCGGTACCCAACCGCCGAAAGCTTCTTCCAGCAGCAGGGCCGCCGCAAGGGTCAGGCGATCATTTCCGGGACGGGCCGCCACCTGGATTCCGAGCGGCAGCCCCTCCCGGCCCAGTCCCATCGGCACCGCCGTGGCAGGGGCCTCGATCACGTTGAATATTCCGGTAAAGGCGAAATCGAGCGGCCGCGTGAGCGGCGCGCCGTGTCTGGGCGCCGCCCGGGGGTGCGTCGGCATGAGCAGTATCCCGGTGTCACCCAGTTCCGCCTCGAATTCGGCGCGGACCCGGCGGCCCGCCTCGACCAGCGCTTTGGTGCCGCCACCCGGCACTTTGTCAAAGACGCGTTCAATGACCGCGAGAAACAGCGCCGGAAAGGTATGACGCCCGCTGCCCGTGGCGAACCGCAGCGATTCGGCAAAAAGGTCCGGATCGCCGCCCTCGGTCATCACCGAGGCGAACTCCGGGTTTCCGCCTTCGTGCAGCATGGCGCTCCAGATGAAGAACGCATTTCCGAGCCGCTTCGGATCGAAGGTCCGGACCCGCGCGCCGCGACGGGCGAAAAAGTCCGCCGCCTTATGCAGCACTTCCAGCTGTTCGTCCGACGCCTTGGGCACCGGAAACCCGAGCCCCTCGCACACCCAGACGTCGCGGCCCCGGAACTCCGTGCCGGCAGAAGGATCGTGCCGGTAGTCGCCGCCCGACATGATCTCGAGGAGCGGCGACAGGTCTCCGGCGAAGCGGCTCAGGGGGCCGACGGTGCAGTAGCGGCGGACGTCCCCCTGGGGCGCCGGTGCGTGGCCCTCGGGAGTGACCAGCGCGCCGGTTGGCTTGTGGCCGAAGATGCCGCAGAAGAAGGCCGGCATGCGGATCGAACCGCCCACGTCGCCGCCCACACCGAACGGCGCGCCGCCCGCGCCGAGGATCGATCCTTCACCGCCGCTGGAGCCGCCCGGAATCCGGCCGGTGTCATAGGGATTATTGGTGCGGCCATAAACGAGGTTGTCGCTCTCGAACCACATGCACATTTCCGAGATGTTGGTGGACGCCAGCGGTATCGCGCCCGCCTTGCGGACACGGTCCACGGCGACGGCGTCTTCCGTGGCGACAAAGCCTTTCCGGTAGAGAGAACCCGCCGTCCAGGGCGCGCCCTTGAGCGCGATCGCTTCCTTGACGGTGCAGGGGACTCCGAAAAACGGCGGCAGATCGTCGTTCTTTCTGACGCCTTTTTTACCGCCCTTCTGGAGCCGTTCGTCGGCAAGCCGGGCTTCCTCGCGGGCTTCCTCGAACCGGTTGGCGACGACGGCATTGAGGCGCGGGTTCACCCGCTCGATCCGGCGGATGTAGCAGTCCACCGCTTCGGAGGGGAGGATTTCTCCCCGGCGGATCGTCTCAGCCAGACGGACGGCGCTCAGGCTGCCGAGATCGGAATATGAGCCGCCTGTTTTTCGGGTGGTTTCCGTCATCACAACCGTAGGCTAGCTTGTTCCCATGGAACGTAAAACCATCTTTATCTCAGGTGCGGCGGCCGGTATCGGCCGGGCAACCGCTATCCGTTTCGCCAGCGAGGGCTGGTTCATCGGCGCTTTCGATCTGGACGAAAAGGGTCTGGGCACTCTCCAATCGCAGCTGGGCGAGCGCAACTGCGTGACCGGTCCGCTGAATGTCACCGACGGCGCGTCGGTGGACGCCGCGTTCAGGCGGTTCACGGACGCCACCCAGGGCCGCCTCGACGTGCTGTTCAACTGCGCGGGCATCCTGTACGTGGGGCCGTTCGAGACCATGTCCCGCGAGGAGCACCGCCGCCAGATCGACGTGAACGTGAAGGGACTTGTGGACTGCACGGCGGCGGCGTTCCCGTTTCTGAAAAACACGCCCGGCGCCCGCGTCATCAGCATGTCGTCGGCGTCGGCCACCTACGGCATCCCCGACTTCGCGACCTATTCGGCCACCAAGCACGCTGTGCGGGCGCTGACCGAAGGGCTCAATATCGAGTGGGAAAAATACGGCATCCACGTCTGCGACATCATGCCGCCGTTCGTGAACACAGGCATGGTCAAGAATGCGAGCCCGTCCAACATGATCAAGGGACTGGGCGTGAAGCTCGTGGCTGAAGATGTCGCCGAGACCGTCTGGCAGGCGTCGCAGGGAACGGAAATCCACTGGCCCGTGGGCGGACAGTTCAGGACCATGTGGAAACTGTCGGGACTGTTCCCCGAGAAAGTCACCCGTTCGCTGCTCAGGCGGATCTACAAGGGCGACTGATCCGCACCGTTGGCCTGCACCCGGCGGCCCGTACCGCCGGCCCGCATCCGGCGGCCCGAATTCGAGACATTCAAAACAGAAGAGGCGGCCCCGCGGGACCGCCTCTCTGCTTCGTTCGGCACCTGCGGTCAGGGGAGCGACGTCGTCGCCGTTACCGGTCCGCCGTTGCCCTGGCAGGTGAGCGTGTAGGTGCCCGGCCCGCCCGGCGTGTAGGGACCCAGGATCGAGACCGCCACGGGACTGGCCAGCGCGCCGCCCGAAAGCTGGCACGAGGCCGCCACGTTGGTCGTCCAGTTGAGCACCGTCGCCGACTGCGGCGCGAAGGTGCGGATCCAGACGCGGTTGGGCGGATAGTGACGCCCGGCGTCCACCGGCGAGCTGTCCAGGTTGACCGTGTCGCGGTCGGTCGTGAGCGTCCGCCAGTCGATTCCGTTCCAGGATCCGAAAAAGAGATCGGCGATGCCGTCGTTGCCGAAATCCTTGCAAGAACCCGCCTGATCCAGGAAAACCTCTCCGCTGGCCGCCATCACGAACGGGGCTCCGCAATTGTTCTGCTGATTCACAGGCCCCAGCGGCTCATAAAGATCGGGATTTCCGAAGGCTGAACTGTTATTGTAAAAAGCGGTGTTAAACATGTCCTGTTCACCTGTATCATCAAGCACATAAAGGGCTCCGCCGCCGCCTGTGGCGGAATTGGAACTGAAACTGAGGTTGCCAAGTTCAGTTTGTGTCGAACTGAAACTAGAATCGCTGAATATAAATACAGCACCGCCTGAGGCGGCGCTGTTATTCACGAACGACGAATTGGTCAGCACGACGTAGGAGAAATAGGCGGAGTAAATCGCACCGCCCTCGGTGTTTGCCGCATTGCCGAGGAAGTCGCTGTCGTAAGCGTACAGCGTGCTCTCCGTCAGATAGATGGCGCCGCCGGGTCCAGCCGTGGCGGTATTGGAGATGAACTTCACCCGGTTCAGCGACAGTGTCGAGAAGAAAATGACGTGGACCGCTCCGCCGCCGACCGCGCCGGGGGAATCGTTACCGATAACCTGGCTGTCGGTCATGTTGACGGTTCCGTCATAGATGGTCAGCGCGCCACCGGAGCCGTTCGTTCCGAGGACGCCCGGAGCCTTGTTGTTCTGGAAAATCGAGTTCCGGATTGTGACGTTGCTGGAGCCGTTCACGACCATCGCGCCGCCGGAATCATCCAGAAAACCGGTACCGACCGCGTTGCCGCCGGTGACGGTAAAGCCGTCGAGCACCGAATTGTCCCCGTTCGCGAGGACGACGTGATAGGAGTCACCCGCCGTCGCCGTTCCGCTCGAATCGGTGTCACCGGTCAGTACCGACTGCACCATCGGGGTGCCGGGGCGCTGGCTCAGGTTCAGCTCGGTGCCCAGAAGTCCGCCGTACACTTCGACGTTGGCCGGAAGCGACAGCACCTGGCCCGTGCCGGTGGAACGGTAGGTACCGCGTTTCACCCACACCTGACCGCCCGTCACGCCGATCAGGTCGTCGGTGGCCTGCTGGAGGTTGTTCGTCGCGTTGGACCACGAGGTGCCGTTCTTGGCGCCGGTGGCGACCGTTGACACAAAACGGGTGTTGTAGTGAATACGCAGGAACCGCGTGGTCGAGGCGGTGCCGTCAGTGACCTGCAGGCCGATCGTGCAGGCGGAGCCCAGCACCGGGCACAGGCCGCCCACGGTGCCGTCGGCGGCGACCGTTCCGAAGGAGCACGTTCCGCCGTTGCGACTGAAGGTGAGCGCCCAGGGGCCCGGGCCGTCGATGCTGTCGTCGCCGGTGCCCTGGAAGGCGGGCGTGCCGCCGGTGGCGCAGTTGACCTCGGTAAGCGGTTCGCCGGAATTCAGGTTCGACACCGACGGCGCGTCGTTGACCGGATTTACGGTCACGTTGACCGTGCCGCCGGCGGTGGTGCCGGGCTGCAGGTCGCCGACCGTAAAGCTGAACGAATCGCCGCCGTTGTAGTTGGCCGACGGGACATAGCGCAGCGTCGTGGGCAGGGAGACCGGGAACACCAGCGCGTTGCCGCTGATGTCCTTCACCTGTCCGTTGCCGGGAGCTCCGACGGCCGTCAGCTTCACGGTGTCGCCGTCCAGAATGTCCGGGTCCACCACCTGCGTCGCCGCAAAGGACGGATCGTTCGTGAGGTTGATCTGGACGAGCACGTAGGAGTCTTCATCCGATGTCGCCGCGAGCGTCGGCGCGGTGGGCGCCTGCGGAACGCGGTCCACGGTGAAGTTCACCGAGGCCGAATGCGTAAGGCCGCACCGGTCGGTCACCGTGAAGGTCGTGAAATCGTGTCCATAGTAGTTCAGGTTCGGACGGTAGCGGACCGCCAGTCCGTTGCCGACGCCTTCGGAGATCGCCGCCGACGGCAGCGAGAGCGCGCCGTCCGCCTGGTCAGTGACCACGCCGTTGAGCGGCTGGACGACGCCGAGTATCCGGATCGCGCCGTCGGATTCGCCCAGGCCGAATCCGGCGCAGTTCACCGAATCCACCGTGTCCGGATCGCTGCCGTCGATCGTGAAGTCGACGAAGCTGTTTTCGTTCACCGGCGTCGTCGCGCCGAAGGCGTGCGGGGCGTCGGCCACCGGAACCACATCGATCGTGACGGTCGCGGTCGAGGTGAGCGCGCCGCTGTCGGTGAGCGTGAAGTCGAACGAGTCGTCGAGATCGCTGTCGGCAAACGGCGTGTAGCGTACCGTCACCGGCGTCACGAGCGGAAGCGCCCCTGCCAGCGCCGCGCCGCCAAGCGTCTTCAGCGTTCCGTAGCCCGGAGCAACCGGCAGCGAGGTCAGCGTCAGCACGTCGCCCGTGTCGGGATCGGTGCCCGACAGCGTGAAGGTGACGGTCGAATCTTCGGACACCTGGACATTCTGCGGCGCGGCGGCCGGGGCGTCCGGCGACGGCGTGACCGAGATCGTCACGGCGCCGTTCGCCTGAAGGCCGAAGTCGTCCTGCACCACGTAGCTGAACGTGTCGGTCACATCGAGATCCGGGGCGGCGACGTAGCGCACCGTGACCGGAAGCGGGACCGGGAACGTGATCGGGCTGCTGTCGGTGTTGGTGACGGAGCTGCCGGCGGCGAGCCCCGTGAAGCCGACCAGATCCGGGGTATCCACTTCGACAATGCCGGTCGTGAGCGGATCGTCATTGTGGTCCACATCGGTGGCGCTCAGGGTGATGTCCACGTAGCTGTCTTCGTCGGTGGTGGCCTGGACGGCGGCCGGGACCGGAGCGTCCGCCACCGGGGTGATGAACACCTCGATGTCGGCCAGCGTCGTCAGCGCGGTCTCGGCCGTTTCGGTCTCGGTGGAGTTCGCCTCGATGGTGATGAAGAAGTCGATATCGAGGTCCGCCTGCGAGGCGAAGGCGAGATCGGCCAGTCCGTTGGGCGGCACGGAGTAGACACCGTTGCCGAAGTAGGAAACCTGGCTGCCGGTCAGCGTGATGCCGTCCGGAACCCCGGAGATGACGACGGTCGAGAGGTCTTCCGAGCCGTCGGTGTCGAACAGGGCCGCCGACACGAGCAGCGGGATCAGCGTGTCTTCGTCACCTGAAGCGGACGCCGCCAGCACCGGCGGATCGGCGACCGGGGTGACGGTGATCGTGGCGTTTCCCGTGAGGTCCGAACGCTGGTCGTCCGTCGTCACTTCGTATTCGAAGCTGTCGACACCGCTCCAGTTGGCGTCCGGCGTATAGGTGACCTTGAGCGGCGATCCGCCGGCGGAAATATCGAACGAGCCGTGAACCGGGGGCTGGAGAATTTTCACCTGCAGGGAGACGCCGCTGCGGCCCGGTTCCGCTCCGGAAATCGTGATTTCCAGCGGAGTATCTTCCAGGGTCGTGAGATCCGGCGGCACGGTGGCCGTCAGGGACTGAACCGAATTGTTGGAGCCGCAGGCTGAAAGCGTAACGAGACCTGCCAGAAATACGGCGGGCAGCAGTACGCGGTTCCGGAAAAACATGAAAACATCCCCCTTAGAAGTGGTCAGCAGAAACGGTTTTGCAGTTTCGGTTGGCGCGGTACGGACCTAGTGTTTCCCTCCCGGCCCGCGCCCGACGAAGAGGGGGGAAACCTAGTGCAACTTTGGCGTGGTTACAAAACTTGCGGCAACGGGTTTACAACCCCTTAAGCCGGGCCTATTCAGAGTTTGGCCAAGGGTTTGGGTCCCTGTTAATAGACTGGGGACAGGAGGGCTCCGGAGATGATTTCAGCCCGTCACGAAACCGCAGGATCGACAGGATTTCCGTCAGTTTCCGCGTTTAGTGCGCTAAATCACGGGCTTCTGGAGAAACTCGCCCGTTTTTCGACCCGCGAACGGTTCGCTTCGGGCCGCGAAATTCCCTGGAAACTGTTCGAGGGACATCTGGTTCTGCTGGGCGACGGCGAACTCCGGGAATATTCCGGCGGCCGGTTCTGTCGCACAATCGGTTCACCCGCCGTCCTGAACCCTTCGGCGCTTTCCGGGCCCGCCGCTCCCGCCTCGAACTCTGCCGGGCCGGATACCGTATTCTCGCCGCTTTCGGACAGCACGCTGACGCTCGTTCCGGTGGAGCGGCTCCGTGAACTGGCCGCCGGGGAGCCCGAACTGGCGGTCGCCCTTCACCGGGTCATGGCGGAGGAGATCGCCAGGTTGCGCACGGACAATGCGCACTGGCGAAACCGTTTTCAGGGTGTCTTCAAGCCGGGTCTCGGCGCGGTGATCGAAGACGGCCCGTTCGTCATGGATCCGTTCGATCAGTACCTTTTTGTTCTGGAAATGGACCGGCCGCAGCTCAGGAAACTGCTGCCCAGGGGAGTCCGGCCGGTGCCGGGGCTCGGCGGGCGCTACCTGCTCACGTTCAACTTTTTCACGTCGGTTCATTCGGCGAAAAACGGAAGTGCCGAGTACGCCTATCACGAAACGACGCCGTTCATCCCCTGTCTCGGTTCCAGCCTGCGACCGGCGGCGTTCATCCCCGAACTGTATCCCGACAGTTTCATGCCGATCGCCATGGGGCGCGAGGTGTACGGATTTCCCAAGCGGTTCGGCGAGACCACACGCCGCGAGCAGACGATCGATTTTGCGCTGGACGGCCGGCACCAGCTGAGAGCCCAGTGGGGCGAGGGGCGCGGTATTTCCCAGAACTCGCTCGCCGGACGGGTGGCTTCCGCGCTCGGGGGGCGGGTGAACCTGCCCCGGCCGCTCGAAGCGCTTTTCACGATGGCGAACCGGTTCCGGGATCTGCCGGTGATGAAGCGGCTGAAAGCGGATCTGCCGGTACTCCTTCACCGGCGCCTGTTCGACGCCAACGCGAAGGGAAAACTGGTGCCGCGGATCGACGAACTGACCGAGGTGAAAATCGGCGTGGATTCGGTGGGCGATATCGAAGAGCTTACGAGCCCGGAGATCCGGTTTTTCGAGAGCGGCTTTCCGTTTCAGGGCCGGTGCCTGGCCGCCTTCCGGTTGAGGCTGGGGCTCCGGTTCGGCGAAGGCAAAGCCGTCAAAAATTACCGCTAAAACTCTACGGACGACGGCTGATTGTCATAGATAAACCAGCATCCTGTTCGGTGGACGAGGCAGCCAAATCTCCCATGTCAGCGGATTATTTTCGTTGAACCCGACTTTTTATGACGCCTTTTGTCAGTGCTTTTCCCCAGGGATATCCACAGGTTATTCAATATAGTTAACCGAACGAGCGTTCGTTGAAATGTCACTTTTTTCTTGCCCGGGCAAGATTCCGTCACCATAATGCAGGCGTGGCTTGGGAATAGTTCCAAGCCCCGCCTGGATTCCCGAAAGGGGACTGGGACGGAAACAGCTCAAGCGCCTCCCGCGCGGCATGTGGTGGAAAGGTTCCCTTGGAGCCCGTGAAAGACGGACCCAGGAGGAAATAGTCCGGTAAGCCACGGAAAATGCCGGCAACGGGCGTAACCGAAACCACCAGACGATGCCGGCGATGCCGGAAGCGCACTGGATGGCGAACGGAATACGCGAAGCGCAGACGGCCTTCCGTCCAGTAGTCCCGGGGTGAACCCCCTAGGCGACGACTCGGTGGAAGGTTTTTTTATGCCTTCCGCCCAGACACCGAAGCGCACCGGGAGGTGCCCGTGGCTGTCCGGAAGAAAACCGTCCCTGAACTGCAGGCGATGAAGGCCCGTGGCGAGAAAATCGTCATGGTCACGGCCTACGACGCCACGTTCACGCGGATTCTGGACCAGGCCGGTGTCGACGTCGTGCTCGTGGGCGACTCGCTCTCAATGGTCATCCAGGGCAACTCCGACACGCTCCCCGTCACGCTCGACGAAATGATCTACCACGGCCGGATCGTGCGCCGCGGAATTTCCAAGGCGCACCTGCTGGTGGACCTTCCGTTCGGTTCGTACCAGGAGTCGCCCGAGCAGGCGATCCGCAGCGCGGCGCGGCTGATGAAGGAAGGCGGCGCCGAGAGCGTGAAGCTCGAGGGCGGCCTCCCGATGGTGGCCACCACGCGCCGCATGACCGAAGTCGGCATTCCGGTTATGGCGCACATCGGGCTGACGCCGCAATCGATTCACGCTTTCGGCGGATTCAAGGTGCAGGGACGCGGCAGCGAAGCAGCCAAAATCCTGAAAGAGGCGGCGCTCGCCCACGAGGACGCCGGCGCCTGGGGCATCCTGCTGGAAGGCATTCCGGCCTCGCTCGCCACCGAGATCACCGAATCGCTGCATATCCCGACCGTCGGCATCGGCGCCGGCGCGGACTGCGACGGACAGGTGCTGGTCATTTACGATCTGCTCGGCATGGACAACTCGTTCAGCCCGAAGTTCGCCAAGAAATACGCGAAGCTCGCGGACACGATCAACGGCGCGGTGACGAGCTATATCGACGAAGTGCGCTCGGGCGCCTTCCCGTCGGCGGAGCACAGCTACTCATGAAAGTGATCAGCACCACCGCCGAGATGCGCGCCGTGACGCGCGACCTGAAACGTCAGGGAAAGACCATCGCGTTCGTGCCAACGATGGGCTTCCTGCACGAAGGTCACGCGTCGCTGCTGAAGATCGCCCGCCAGAAGGGCGACGTGCTGGTGCTCTCGATCTTCGTGAACCCGGCGCAGTTCGGCCCGAAGGAAGACCTGGACCGCTACCCGCGCAACCTGGACGGCGACCTTGCCATCGCCCGGCGTGAAAACGTCGATCTCGTGTTCACGCCCGTGCCCAAAGAGATCTACGGACCGGAGTTCCAGACCTGGATTGACGTGACCGAGGTGACGAAGCCGCTGTGCGGCGCGTCCCGGCCCGGCCACTTCCGGGGCGTCGCGACGGTCGTCGCCAAGCTGTTCAATATCGTCCATGCGGACACGGCCGTGTTCGGCGAAAAGGACTTTCAGCAGCTGGCGCTGATCCGCCGGATGGTGAAGGACCTCGACATGGACGTGGAGATTATCGGCGGCGCGCTGATCCGTGAGGCGGACGGGCTCGCCATGAGCTCACGGAACGTGAACCTCTCGCCCGATCACCGCCGGCGCGCGCTGGTGCTCAAGCGCGCGCT
This sequence comes from uncultured bacterium, assembly GCA_964565925.1. Lineage (GTDB taxonomy): Bacteria > JAGRBM01 > JAGRBM01 > JAGRBM01 > JAHCIT01 > CAZMGV01. The sequence goes on along the minus strand of CAZMGV010000006.1, from coordinate 110,428 downwards.
CGACCGGGCGGCCGAACTGGCGGCCCGGGGCGAAAAAGACGCCGCCACGGTCCTCAAGGCCGTGAACGAAGTATTGAAAACCGAACCGGAAGGACAGGTCGACTACGCGGAACTTCGCGATGCCGCGTCGCTCGAGACCGTCCAGACGCTGGAGCGCCCCGCCGTGCTGGCGCTCGCGGTCCGGTTCGGCGGCACAAGGCTCATCGACAACACGGTTCTCCCGGGAGAACGTGTGCAACGTGAGAGCAAAACAAGGGCTCCGATCGCCGCGGCGGCGGGGACCCGGTAAACAGAAGGAAGATACGACATGGCAACCCGTACGATGCTCAGAGGCAAGATCCACCGCTGCACGGTGACCCAGGCGGACCTGCACTATGAAGGCAGCGTGACCATAGACAGGGACCTGATGGACGGAGCGAACCTGCTGCCGTACGAGGCCGTCGACATCTGGAACGTGGACAACGGCGAACGGTTCTCGACCTACGCGCTGGAAGGCCCCCGCGGCTCCGGCGTCATCTGTGTCAACGGCGCGGCCGCCCGCAAGGTGGCCGTCGGCGACCGGATCATCATCGCCCACTTCGCCGCCGCCACGGAGGAAGAGGCCCGCAACTGGGAGCCCGCCTGCGTGTTCGTCGACGACAAGAACCGCCAGAAGAAGCTCCAGAATTTCGAATCGGTGAACCTGCGCGCGATCTGACCGCGCCGGATTCGCCTCTTAATAAAACCCCCTTTCCGTGCAGACGGAGAGGGGGTTTCTTTTGCCCGTTTTTCTGCCGGGTTTTTGTCCGGCAGGCGATGTCCGCTTTCAGAGGAACGGTATCAGGAGCGGAACTGTTTCTGGACGCGTTTCAGGTAACGGTCGTCTTCGCGTTTCTTGATGTCCTGGCGCTTGTCGTGCGCCTGCTTGCCGATGCAGATGCCGATCAGGACCTTCGCGCGGCCGTCCTTGTTCCAGTACAGCTTGAGCGGAACGAGCGTGCGGCCTTTTTCGCGGATCTGGCCGGTGAGCCCGTTGATCTCCTTGCGGTGAAGCAGCAGCTTGCGGCTGCGGGTTTCGATACCCGGCACGAGCCGCGCCTTCGCGTAGGGGGAGATGTGCATGTTGAGCAGGAACACTTCGTCGTTGTTCAGCACGCCGTAGGAGTCCGAGAGGTTCACCCCCCCTTCCCGCATGCTTTTCACTTCCCAGCCGTCCAGCACGATGCCGGCCTCAAGGGTTTCCAGCACCTGGTACCGGAAACGCGCCTTGCGGTTCTCGACGATCAGCGAATCGCCGTCCTTCTTGTCTTCTTTCTTCGCCACGGCCTTCTCATAGAACATCCCGGCTGGTAGAGCGAAACGCCAAAACTTGCCAAAACCGTGACATCCCGCCGGTGGACACCCGCCTTCTGAAGGCTTACAGTTTCCGGACATTCTTCATCGTCGGGGCCTTTGAATGGCCTATTCATCAGGAGGTCTTTCGAAAATGCGTTCCACCGTTCTGAAAGCGATCACTCTGGCTCTGGTTCTGTCATCGGCCGCCGCCTGCGCGACAAAGGTGAACCGGGTCGACACCAATACACAGATAGACCTCTCCGGCCGCTGGAACGACACCGATTCCCGGCTTGTCTCCGAACAGATGATCAAGGACGTGATGGCGGCTCCCTGGCTCGAACGGTTCCAGCCCAAGAAGCCGGGCCAGGTGCCGACCGTCATTGTCGGCACGGTTCGCAACCGCTCGAGCGAACACATCAACACCCAGACGTTCACGAAAGATCTCGAACAGGCCTGGGTGAACTCCGGCAAGGTGGATGTCGTCGCCTCCAGCGACGAGCGCAAGGAGCTTCGCGGCGAGCGCACCGACCAGCAGATGGGCTTCACGCAGCAGAACGTCCAGGAGCACAACGAAAAGGGCGCCGACTATATGCTGCAGGGCGACATCAGCACGACCACCGACGCGGTCGAAGGCGAGAAGGTCGTTCTCTACCAGATCAATCTGGAACTCATCAATCTGTCGACGAACCAGAAGGCCTGGATCGGCGGCAAGAAGATCAAGAAATACATCGAACGGTCAAGCACGAAGTTCTAAGGGGTTCGAAACCGCCGCAGGTCCGCCGTTAAAACGCGGGCCGGGCACTTTCCGGAGGGGCTATGATTTCAAGGGGTAGTTTTGCGCGAAAATTGCGGCTCGGTCTGGGCCTGCTGGTGGCGTTCGCCGCTTCGGCCTGCGCACCGGACGTGGCGTTCCACACCGCCGTCAACCAGCAGCGGGCCCAGGGCAACTATGACGACGCCCTCAAGATATTCGAGGAGCACAAGACCAAATACGGCAAATCCGAGCAGCTGCTGGCCGAATATGAGCGCGGCGTCCTGCTTTATTACGACAAGAAGTTCGATGAAGCGCTGAAGGTTCTCGAAGATGCCGACCGGATGGGCGAAGAGCTTTACACGACGTCGGTGACCCGCTCGATCTCCACCGGGATCGTGAACGACACCATGTCGGAATACAGCGGCGAGGATTTCGAGCGCGTGATGGTGAATATCCTCAAGGCGCTGATCTATGCCGAGAAGGGCGATACCGAAGCCGCACTCGTGGAAGCGCGCAAGGTGGATGAAAAGCTCGCCGTCTACAATACCAAATACGAAGAGAGCAAGAACGTCTACACGGAAGACGCTTTCGGACGGTTCATCTCGGGCATTCTGTACATGTCGTCCGGAACGAGCACCGATCTGCAGGACGCCAACGTCGCGTTTCGCAAGGCGTTCGAGATCTACTCGAAGGACTATCTCAAGAATTACGGCACGTCGGTCCCGCAGGAACTCAAGGTGGCTTCGGCCGAAGCCGCAAAGATTTCCGGTGACCAGCCGCCGCCGGGCGCCGACGAGGTGCCGGTGGATTTCAGTCCGGCCGATTACGGCGAGGTCGTCGTCGTCCAGATGAACGGCCTGGTTCCCAAAAAGGTCGAAAAGCACTGGATCGTGCCGACACCGGATGGAAAAGTGATCAAGGTCGCCTATCCCGAATACGTCGACCGGCAGTATGCCAACCGGGGATCAGTCGTGCGGGCCACCCGGGTGGAGGCCACACCTCCGGCGGGTGCTGCCCCGGCTGAAAACACTCCGTCTTCCGCGTCGACCCCCGCAGCGGCCGTGACGCTGGCGTCGGCCCCGGTTTCTCCATCTGCAGCGACACCGGAACTTCCCCGGTCGATTGTCTCGGCCTCGACCGAACTGGTCCAGCCGGTGGGCGGGATCGCCAAAAAATGCCTTGAGGACCGGATCGGCCGTATCAAAGCCAAAGCGGTTGCCCGCGCGCTCGCCAAATATGCAGCCACCAAGGCGACCGAAGAGGCGCTCAAGGGCAAAGGTGGCAACGACCTGCTTTCCATGGGCGTGGGGCTCGCCATGACCGCGCTCGCCGTCGCTTCCGAGAACGCCGACACGCGGCACTGGGCATTCCTGCCGGACGAAATCCGGCTGGCCCGTCTGCGGCTGGCGCCAGGGACCTACAATCTCACGGCGCAGCTCACGGTCGGCCGGGCGATTTCGCTCGGTCAGGTCACCGTGGCGGCCGGCAAGGCAAAGGTCGTCAGTTTCGAATCGTCCAACTGACTTTGTGACGATTCGGTAACGTCCGGCTTCAGCGGTTGCCGTAGCAGCCGCTGGCCGGGCTAACTGTTTCCGGATGACTGAGACTTCAAAGCCAGCCGTAAAACCGGCGGTCCTGTTTCTGTGCACCGGCAACTCCGCAAGAAGCCAGCTCGGTGAGGCGCTGCTGCGCCACCGCGCGCCGGACCGGTTCCGGGTGTTCAGCGCCGGCACTGACCCCAAGGGCGTGAACCCGTTCACGATCCGGGCGCTTCAGGAAATCGGCGTCGGCACCGACGGACTTGTATCCAAACATGTGGACGACGTGCTGGCGAAAACGCCGGTGAACTATCTGATCGCCGTCTGCTCGGACGCCGACCGGAACTGCCCCGTCGTTCCGCTCCGGCAGGGCAGGCGTCTCTCCTGGCCGTTCGACGATCCCGCGGCCGTAGCAGGAACCGACGAAGAGAAACTCGCCTCGTTCCGCAGGATCCGGGACCAGATCGACGCGAAGATCACCGCCTGGCTGAAGACGGAGTTCTGAAAGCCATGACCCTGAGCCGACGGCTGGCGGCGGAAGCGCTGGGAACCGGGCTGCTGGTCGCCACGGTCGTCGGCTCCGGAATTATGGCCGAACAGCTCGCGGGTGGTAACCAGGCGATCGCTCTTCTGTGCAACACGATTCCGACCGGGGCCATACTCGTGGTTCTGATACTGGCGTTCGGCGGACTCTCCGGCGCCCATTTCAATCCGGTGGTATCGGCGGCGGAAGCGCTCGCCCGCAGGCTCACCGCCGCCGAGGCCGTCTCGTATTCTACAGTCCAGATCGCCGGCGGATGCGCCGGGACGGTGCTGGCGAACCTGATGTTCGCTAAACCGGCCGTCTATCTGTCCACGAAAATCCGGTCGGGTGCGCCGCTCGTCTTGAGCGAAGCGGTCGCGGCGTTCGGTCTGTTGCTGACCATCCGGGCCGCCGGCCGGCACGAACCGAAGGCGGTCCCTTACGCGGTCGGCCTGTATATCACGGCAGCCTACTGGTTTACGGCATCGACGTCGTTCGCCAACCCCGCGGTCACCATCGCCCGGACCCTGTCCGACAGTTTCGCGGGTATCCGGCCCGCCGACGCGCCCCTGTTTATCGCCGCCCAGTGCGCCGGGGCATTTCTGGCTGTCGTGACGGCTGGCTGGCTGCTATCCGGCAGCGAAAACGGCGGCCGCCGGGCCTGACCGGTCCGTCTCCGGAACTATCCGGAGTTCTCCACAACTTCGGCGAACAGTTCAGTTGACAGGTCTTATAGACAGCCGGTACGGTCTCCCGACCCCTTTTATAACTGTGTCACTACCTGACACACCTGTGGTACATGATGTGGGGAGAGCGGCCGGGCGCACCGAACACAAGCCCGGCCCGCTCAGAAGGACCGCCTGTATGGCCAGCTCACTGAACAAGGTAATTCTCATCGGACGGCTCGGAAAAGACCCCGAACAGCGCTTCACCGGCAACGGCACGGCGGTCTGCAACTTCACGCTCGCGACCAACGAGTACGACGGCAAGGACGACAGCGGCCAGTCGAAGGAAAAGACCGAGTGGCACGACATCGTCGCCTATTCGAAGCTCGCTGAAATCTGCAACCAGTATCTCTCCAAAGGCCGCCAGGTGTACGTGGAAGGCCGCCTCCAGACCCGCAAATGGGAAGACAAGCAGACGGGCGAACCGCGCCGCAAGACGGAGATCGTCGCCCGCGACATCGTGCTGCTGGGCTCGCGTGACGCCGGCGGCGGACGCGAGGCAGGCGAGGAACGCGGCAGTTATACGCGCGGTGGCGGCGGCGGCGGCGGAAACGCCCCCCAGCGCCGCGGAGCCCCGCCTCCCAAGAAGGCCGCCGAGGACTATTCTCAGGACGAGGACGACCAGGCCGGACCTCCGCCCGAAGACGACGTTCCGTTCTGAGCGCCGCGCCCGGACTGATTTTTAACTGGCTTCAGGCCGCCACGAGGTGACGATTCACCATCGTGAGCAGGTCTTTCGGCAGAAACGGCTTCGTCAGATAGTCGTCCACGCCCGCTTCGCGCGCGAGCCGGATGTCGTGCGGATAGGCGTGGGCCGAGAGCGCCACGATCTTGAGCCGGTTGCCGTGCTTGGCGCGGATCCGGCGGGTGGCTTCCAGGCCGTCCATCCGGGGCAGGGAGATATCCATCAGGATCAGTTCCGGCAGAAGGGCGTCGGTCATCTCGATCGCCATCAGTCCGTCCCAGGCGAGATCCACATGAAAATCGCGGGTGAGAATCTGCTCCACCAGCTCACGGTTGAACTTGATGTCCTCGACGATCAGCACGCGCCGCTTTCCGAAGGCGGTCGATCTTGACCCTGCGGGAGCACTTGTCCGGTTACCTTGCAGTTCCATGTTGTCTCCTGTCTTTCGGGATCGGCCCTGGCTGAATCAGTTCTGGTCGAGCCCCCGGGGACGCTGTACCGCTCCGGGTTCAAGATTCTTGCGGACGAATACACTGAAGCGGCTGCCGCGCCCGTATTCGCTTTCGACCGTGATGTCGCCGCCCAGGAGCTGGGCCAGCTCCCGGGAGATCGCCAGTCCCAGTCCGCTCCCCTGGTATTTCTTCGTCTTGCCCGAATCGAGCTGTTCGAACCGCTGAAGTAGCCTGGGCAGGTCTTCGGACCGGATGCCGATTCCGGTATCCGTGACGCTGATCTCCACAAGGTCGTCCATGTCTTCGACGGCCACCGTGACGGTCCCCGAATCGGTGAACTTCACGGCGTTCGACACGAGGTTGAGCAGGATCTGGCGCAGCTTCACCCGGTCCGAAACCAGCTCGAGTCCCTGCGGGACTTTCCGGACCAGTTCCAGACCCCGGTCGGAGGCCAGCACCGATACCCTTCCCAGCACCTCTTCGATCAGGTCGCCGGCCGGAAAGGGTTCCGCTTCGGCGTTCATGCGGCCGGCTTCGATCTTCGAGAGATCGAGCAGGTTGTTGATCAGGTCGAGCAGGTCCCTGCCGCTCGCCAGCACCCGCTCGAGATTCTTCGATTGAAGTTCCGGAATCTGGCCCTCGGTCTGCGACCGGACGAGATCGGTGAATCCGATAATCGACACGAGCGGCGTTCGAAGTTCGTGACTCATGTTGGTCAGGAATTCGGTCTTCATCTTCGAGGCGAGCGCCAGTTCCTGGTTCTTCGAGAGCACGTCGCTGATCAGACGGTCTTTTTTCTGGATCACCTGGAGCTGTTCGCTGATCTCCGTGGACTGGTGAAGGATCAGGTTCTTGACGCTGACAATGCCCTCGAACTGGCGGTTCGGCCCGATCACGGCGATGTCGTCGTAGACGCGCTGGGCGGGTCGGTTCACGACCCGTTCGACCGTTTTTCCGATATTGCTGCCGCCGGAAAGCGCCACCGACTCCGGGTCGACCAGTAACGTCACCGGACGCCGTTCATAGAGGGCGTAACCGTATTTCGAGCCCACATGGGCCATCAGCTGGCCCTTCTGGATCAGGCCCAGAAAGATGTTTCCGGTATCCAGCACGGCGACCGAATCGCGGTCCGGATTCTCGGAAAAGAACTCGACGACGGATTTGAGCGAGGCCATCGGCGTCACGCTCGCCCGCGAATGGATGAGACTCCGTAGACTGTAGCGCTCCGGGGCCGCCTCCACGGCGTGCCGGGTCGCTCCCGAATCCGGATCCACGATCATCAGCTGGTTGTTGAGCATGGCTTCTCCTCCAGCGGAATAGTTGCATCTGACGGCGACCGTATTTGTGCGTTGTTGTGACGGCGGCGTGAAACAGCCCGGTTTCGCCGATTGTCACAAATGAAGGCCGCAGGGCACGCCGTTTGCTTTATGGCGCGGTTCATGGTTTTTGAGGGACACCTTTCGAGAGGAGATCCCCGTGGCGATCAAGGAAGTTTCCGTAAGCGAGGCCCACAAGCTCGTGACTGATGAAGGTTTTGTGTATCTGGATGTGCGGACCGAGGGAGAGTTCAACCAGGGACACCCCGATGGTTCGTGGAATATCCCGGTGATGATTCCCGGGCCGGGCGGCATGCAGCAGAACCTGAGTTTCGTTCCGAGCGTCGCCGGAAACTTCCCGAAGAACACGAAATTCGTTGTGGGGTGCATGATGGGCGGCCGCAGCATGCGCGCCTGCCAGATTCTGGAATCGGAGGGCTTTACGGCCCTTGTCAATGTACGGGGCGGATTCGGCGGCGCGAAGGACCCCATGGGACGGGTCGTGGCGCCCGGCTGGCAGTCGGCCGGTCTCCCGGTATCGACCGCCTGTCCGGCCGAGAAGAGCTATCCGAAACTGAAGAAATAAGGCGTCAGCCGCCCGGACAGCTAGCCGCCCAGGCGCTGCTCTTCGATTCCCACGGTCAGCGTGGCGAGGTTTCCGATCCAGTCGAGCACGGTGAGGCTTTCCGGCGTGAGGATCGGCGTTGCCGACACGATTTCACCGCTCGTAAGCGGTTCCAGGCAGATCTTCTGGAACTGGGCGCCCTTGGCGTTCAGGTTCTGCCGCTCGCTCTTGGTGCCGTGGCTGCGGAAAAACGCGCCGATCGACTTGTGTCCGATCCGGTAGAGCACCGGCTCGATGACGAACTCGTTCAGCCTGTCGGCGGTGGGTATTCCTTCCTGCAGGATCACCGACGACACCGGGGATTTCCCCTTGGTCACGTGCATGGAGTTGCGCTGCTTGCGGTTGAGCTGCATCAGCTCTTCGCCCGATTCGGCCTCCATGACGCTCATGCCGTAAGTGCCGGCGTCCGATTTGACCACCACGTAGGGTGAGTAGCCGGTCTGTTTGTCGGCGTAGAGCTTCTTGAGATCCGCCACGAGCAGGTCCACGGCCTGCGACAGGCTGTCGAGCCTCTGACCTGTCAGGAAGTTCACGTCCGTCACGAGCCGCGTCTCTACGGTAAAAGCGAACGGATCGATGCCGAGAACGTCGGCGAATTCGCGGGCGAGTTCATTGTAGATCTCGAACGACTGGAACTTGGAACGGCGGTGCCAGCCCAGCCCGATGCGGGGCAGTATGGGTTGCGACACCTGGAGGAGTTCCGGCGGCGGACCGCCCATGAGATCATGGTTCAGGATAATGGCGTCGGCCGTACCCGAGGCGCTCACCAGCCTGCCGCCTTCCACCCGGCCCTTTTCGAGCACAAGCTGCTGGCCCCTGGGCAGATCAACCGGCACCCGGTCCACGGTCTGTTCCGGATGCAGGCTGACGACGGTCGTCGCGAATCCGGCCTCGGTCAGCATGCGCTGGAGCGCGGCGAGGTTTTCGATATAGCCAACGTTCACGGTATGGAACTCGGGCACCAGCGCGATCGTTTTCGTGCCGGGCAGTCGGCGCAGTATCGTGTCGTGAAACGCCTTCACCCCCATGTCGAAATCTTCCTTGCACAGGAGCGAAAAACCGGCGGGGAAGCAGTTGATATCGACCGGGGCGATCTTCGGCCCCGAATGGCGGATATCCATGCTGACAGTGAGCGGCTCGGGGACCCCGGCGGAGCGCCCGGTCCACCAGCGGTCGAGCGCGTCACGGCGTTCCACGAGCCTGGCGGCGAATTCCTGGATCACGGCGTTATTTCCTCTTCCGTCAGTACGGCCAGAACCAGACCCGCAGATTCAGACCAGCCCTTAAATCCGCCCAGAGGGAAAATCGTTACAGCGGCGTCAGGACGAAGCGACCGTCCCCGGTTTCACGAACGGAGTCTCGACGACCTCCGCCGGGTTCCACTGCCCCCGGATTTCCACCTCGAACGCGGCGCCCACCTGCGCCTGCGATGCCGGAAGGTAGCAGAGCCCGATGGACTTTTCCGTCGTAGGCGTCTTGGTGCCACTACGAACCTCGCCCGACTCCCCCAGATAGGTCCGCACCTTGTAGTGGGACCGGGGAATACTGCTGCTTTTCAGCACGAATCCCACAAGCTTGCGGGACACTCCGGCCGCTTTCTGGGCTTCCAGCGCCTCGCGGCCGATAAACGGGTGGGTAAATTTGACCGCCCAGCCGAGTGCAGCCTCCAGCGGCGTGTCGTTCGGGGTAATGTCGTTTCCGTGGAGCGGATATTTCATTTCGAGCCGGAGGGTGTCCCGGGCGCCGAGGCCGATCGGCGATACTTCCCTGTTCGTGAGCAGCAGGTCCCAGATTTCCGGACCGAACCGGCTCTCACAGTAAATCTCGAAACCGTCCTCGCCCGTGTAGCCCGAGCGGGACAGCAACACGCGGTGGCCGCCCACCTCGGCGAACTTCGCGTGCATATAGGGAATCTTCGTCAGGTCTTCCTTGGTGTGGCGGGCAAGCACCTTCGCGGCGAGCGGTCCCTGCAGCGCCAACTGCGCCCAGCTGTCGGAGGAAAACTCCGGCACGAGAAGATCTTTCACCTTCTCGCGGATCCAGTCGTAATCGGCCACCTGGTTGCCCGCGTTCACGACAGCGAAGAAATGGTCGTCCGCCAGCCGGTAAACGATCACGTCGTCGATAATGCCGCCCTTTTCGTTGAGCAGCAGCGTGTACTGGGCCTGTCCGGTTTTCAGCTTCGAGGCGTCGTTCGTGAACACCCTGAGACACGCCTCCATCGCCTTCGGACCCCTGAAGTCGATTTCGCCCATGTGCGACACATCGAACAGCCCCGCCGACGAACGCACGGCGCGGTGCTCGGCGATCACGCCCTGGTACTGCACCGGCATTTCCCAGCCGGCAAAGGGCACCATCCGGGCGCCCAGAGCCACATGTTTTTCGTACAGCGGGGTTCTTTTCAGTTCTGATGTTGCTGGTTCTGACACTGTTAATCCTATTTTCTGGCCTGACTTCAGGGACGTTTTTTTCCGGATGCCCGTTCCGCCGAGATCAGCGTGTTTTCCAGCAGTTTGGCGATGGTCATCGGACCGACGCCGCCCGGCACGGGGGTGATGAATCCGGCGCGCTCTTTTGCCGCCTCGAACTCCACATCGCCGCAGAGTCTGCTGCCGCCCAAACCATCCGGTTTGCGGTTCATGCCCACGTCGATCACCACGGCTCCGGGTTTGATCCAGCCGCCCTTCACGAACTCGGTCCGGCCGATCGCCGCGACGACAATATCGGCGCGGCTCACGGCTTCGGGGAGGTTCTGGGTTTTCGAGTGGCAGATCGTAACCGTGCAGTTCTGTTCCAGCAGCATGAGCGCCATCGGCTTGCCGACGATGTTGCTGCGGCCGATCACCACTGCGTTTTTCCCTTCCATCTTCACACCCGTGGAGCGGATAAGGTCCACACATCCCGACGGTGTGCAGGGACGGAACCCTTCGAGGCCCGAGGCCAGTGCGCCCACGTTCATCGGGTGGAATCCGTCGACATCTTTATTCGGGTCAATACGGAGCAGCACTTCGCGCTCGTTAATCTGTTTGGGCAGCGGAAGCTGGACCAGAATTCCATGAATGTCGGACCGGCTGTTCAGTCCGTCGACGACCTCGAGCAGTTCCGCCTGCGACGTGGTTTCAGGCAGGTCGATCTGTTCGGAATGAAATCCGGCTTCCTTCGAGGCCTTGCCCTTATTGCGGACGTACACCTGCGACGCCGGGTCGGAACCGACCAGCACGACCGCCAGACCGGGCTTCACCTTCCGTTCGCGTTCGAGTTCGCCCGCGAGCACGGCAATTCCCTTGCGGAGCGTTTCGGCGATCTGTTTTCCGTCGATAATCGAGGCTGGCATGACGGGCGTGTTTTACTTCGCTTCGTGCCCGAAGGGCAACGGGAAGCGGCTTAACACCGCGGGTTTAACGCTTGAGCAAAGTCTGCACGTCCCGGAGCGCTCTGGCCATTTCACCGTGAACGGCACCGTTGGTGGCGAGCAGCTCTTTCCGGTCCAGATGGTGCGGCTTTTCGCCGAAGTCGCTCACCCGGCCGCCCGCCTCTTCCAGAACGATGATCCCGGCGGCGATGTCCCAGGCTTTCAGATTCTCTTCCCAGTAGCCTTCGAGCCGTCCCGCCGCCACCCAGCAGAGGTCGATGGAGGCCGAGCCCAGTCGTCTCACCCCGTGGGCGATCATCAGCATCGGGCGCCAGAAGGCGAGATAGTGATCCGGCCGGTCGCGCAGGTCGTAGGGAAAACCGGAGGCCAGTAACGATTTAGACAGGCTCGTAACCGCGGAAACCCGGATCGGCTCGCCGTTCAGGGTGGCGCCCAGTCCCTTGGCCGCCAGGAACTCCTCATCGAGTGCCGGGCAGTATACGCAGCCCGCCACGGGCCGGCCTTCATAGGCAAGCCCGATCGACACTCCCACGATCAGGTGGCCGTGGGCGAAGTTGGTGGTCCCGTCGATCGGGTCAATAATCCAGGTAAGCCCCGTCTTTGAAACGATATTGCCGGTGCTCTCCTCCCCAAGGATCCCGTGGTCCGGAAATTCGCGGCGGATTTCGGCGATGATCAGCTTCTCGGCCGCCACATCTGTCTCGGTGACCAGGTCCATGTCGGCGGTCTTGGAGGTGAATGTCTTTGCGCCCTTGAGCTTTTCGCGCACCAGCGCGCCCGCCAGACGGGCGGTCCGGCCGGCGAAATCCCGGTAACGGGCAAGTTCGGCAGGGGTCGGAAAACTCACGGAAATCCTCGGATAAAGTGCCTTAAAAGCAGAAGCCGGGAACCTTTAAAGGGCTCCCGGCTCCGGAAAGTTGCGTCTTAAAAAGACCGCTCAGGCCGTTTTGGGGCCCTTGGCGGCATCGATCTTGGCGGTGAGGTCGACAACCCGCTGGGCCATCTGGTCCAGCTTCTTGTCCAGCTTTTCGACGGAGCGGTCGATGTCTTTGAGCACTTCGTCGAGCGGCTTCACGCCCTTGGCGCGGACCTGGTTCACCTGCGAAAGCAGCGCCATGGCCTGCCCGGCGGATTTCATCAGCTCGGGGTTCTGCATCATCTTGCCCATGAACTGCTGCATCTGGGCCTGCCCGCGCTTGCGCAGGTCCCGGCGGAGGCTGGCGATCGGGCTGCTGGATTTTCTCTGTTCGGACATGAACGTTCCACCCTTCTCGTCCCGGACGGGCTGTCCGGGACCGGCCGGTTAATCTCCGGACGTCCGCCATTTCTAATATCGCAGCCCGGCGGGCGTCAATGACACCCGCTTCAATCTGAACCGTTATTAAGGCGGGCCGTTTCAAAGATCCCAAGATTTCGTTGGTACCGGGACCGGTTTCGGTTCAAAATAGAAGGGATGATTCCGGCGAGATACAGACAGGCGGGCCGTCTGCGGACGGCGCTGTTTCTGGCGGCAGCGGCCGCCACGCTGCCCGCGTGTACCTGGAACAAATCCAAGGAACCGCCGCCGGTCCAGGCGGAAATACTTCCGCCCGATCAGCTTTTTGAACATATCCGCACGGCACTGGCCGGCCACCGGCTCGATCTCGCCAGCCGGCTGATCGAGGAAAACTACTCACGGTTCACCGACAACCAGACCGCCGACCGGCTCAACTTCATGCGCGGCTGGATCGCCTACGAAAAGGCCGACTACCCGCTGGCCCGGATATGGTTCGAACAGATCCCGGTCACGAACGGTGCACTCACGCCGATCGCGCTGTATTACCGTGCCAAGGCGCACGAAAAATCGGACGAGGCCGCCAAGGCCGTTCCGCTCTATGAAAAGCTGATCGAGATTTTCCCCTTCAGCCGCCGTGCTGTGGAAGCACGCTACGACCTTGCCGGGCTTTATTTCCGGCAGGGACAGTTCGAGCAGGCGCTGGACCTGTACGAAATGATCCGCCGCAATCCGAACCTGCAGGGTGAACTGTATCTCTCGAACCGCCCGGCCGTGCTGCTCAACAGCGGCGACGCCCTGATGGCGCTGGACCGCAAGACCGACGCACTCGACCGGTTCGAATCGGTTTTCTACGAATACCCGCTGTCGCCCGAAGCCGACGTCTCCGTGGACCGCATCGTGAAACTCCGGCAGGAGACCGGTGCGCCTGCATTTTCGGCCGATCCGGGCAAGACGCTCGGCCGTGTGCGCCGGATGACCGACGGCGGCCGGGTGAAACCGGCGATCCGCGAACTGGAAGCGGTTCTGCCGGCGCTGAAGGAGCGCGGCGGCCGGGACCGGATCGACGCGATGATGACCTATGCGCAGTCGCTGGAGCGGGACCGCCGCTACAGCGACGCCCGGACAGTGTACGACCAGATCGCCCAGCTGCCCGGCGCGGATCTCTCCGCGGTGCAGCTCCGGACGGCGCAGGCCCTCTCCCGTTCGAACGAGGATCAGGCGATCCAGAAGTTTCTGAAAATCGCGGCGGATTTCCCGAACTCCGGCGCCGCCCCCGACGCGCTCTACCAGGCGGCCCGGTTCCACCACGTCGGCGGGCGCGACAGCGAGGCCCGGGAGATTTACCAGCGTCTGGTCGACAGATATCCCCGGAGCACGCAGGCGGCCGGAGCGACGTTCCAGATGGGCTGGTTCGACTATCTCGGCGGAAAATACGACACCGCCGTCCAGTGGTTCCAGAAGGCTTCCGAAGCGCGCGAGGACGCGGACGAATACGAACGGTCGCTCTACTGGCTCGGCCGGTCCTATGAAAAATCGGGGAATCTTGCCGACGCCGCCACGGTCTATTCGAAACTCTGGACCGAGCGGAACTGGCACTACTACGGCGGCCTCGCCAAGGGACGGCTGGACGGCCTCAAGGCGAACGAGATTTTCGCCCAGATGCTGCCCAGGTCCGGCGGCGTGGAGCTGGAACCGGTGCCGCTGCGCCACGAACCCGAGCTTTTACAGATTGCCCAATCGTTCGGCGGCATGCGCCACGACGCGGTCCCGTCGGCCGCCGAGCTGATCGTGCTGGGCCTGTTCGATGAAGCGGCCGACGAGCTCGACTTCATTGCACGCGGAAATCCGCCCGACGAACAGGTGACCCGGCTGCTCCCGCTGTTTGAGGAAACCCGCGACTACCAGCGGCTACGTACCTGGGGCTGGAACACGCTCGGAAAACCGGCTTCGCCGGAAGTCGCCAACGTCCGGAGCTGGCGCGCACTCTATCCGCGGGCGTACTTGAGCTACGTGAACCCGATGGCCGGAAGGAACCGGCTGGACGCCCGTTTTATTCTCTCGATCATCCGCGAGGAATCGGCCTACGACCCGCGGGCGATGTCGGCGGCCGACGCACACGGTCTCATGCAGCTCATCCCGCCCACCGCCGAAAAGGTCGGCCGGTCACTGGGCCTCAAAGGCGTGAAGATCGAAGACCTTCGCGACCCGGAAACCAATATCCGGCTCGGTTCGACCTATCTGCGGCAGCTGGTGGACCAGTTCGACGGAAACATGGTGTTTGCCATCGCGTCCTATAACGGCGGCCCGCAGAACGTGAACAAGTGGCGCGAGAAGTCAGGCAACCTGGAACTCGACGAATTCGTCGAGGAGATTCCGTTCAGGGAGACCCGCAACTACGTGAAGAAGATCTTCAAGAGCTGGTCGAACTACCGCCTGCTCTACGGTCCTGAAGGCGAGCAGCTCTACACGCTCGCCATGGAACGGATGCTGACGCCGCCGGCGGAGAACCTCTCGCAGGCGGTACACCTGCCGGAATCGGTTACCGAACTCTCCGGCTGGGTGAGACCGCACATTGCGGCGCCGCCGCCGGTAGTCCGGGCCAGCCGGAGTGATCTGCTTCGTCTCCGCGCGGTACCGCTGTCGGGCCTCGACGACGAGGAAGAGATCGAACGCGCCCGGGCGCTGGAGTCCATCACCGGTGCGGTGAACGGGCCCCGTTCCACGGCCGACGTCGCCGGTTTCGACCCGGCGGGTGACTACCAGATTCTGGTGGAAGACGGCGACCCCCAGGCGCCCGCTCCCGGGCCCGCTGTTTCCAGCCCCATCAGGTTGTCGGACTCCCTGAACCCGGCTCACCTGAAATCCGCGCCCTGAGCGGGATTCGGAGCATTTTTATCGACGAACCGGTCGCCGGTGGGCTATTCTGGAAGGCTGAAGACCGGCCTGTCCGGCAGGGGAATATCCATGAGCCTGAACCAGCAGTTCGAAGTCGCCGTGCCGAAAGATCCGGACGAAATCAGCGGCGAGTACGCCGTGCATCTGGTGGCGAACTTTCTGCCCCGCCCGATCCGTTTTCTGGGCCACAAGAAGGTATTCAAACAGACCGCGAACGGGATCGTCGGTTACAACGCGTTTCTGGGCGATCTCGTGAAAGCCGGTTTCTTCCGCGTCGAGCGCGGCGAATCGGTCGACGGCTCGGAAGTCACCAAGATCATCTACGACACGCCGAAGAACCCCTTCTTCATGCGCCCGCTTACGGACGAAGTCCGCGAAACGAGTCCCGGCCATTTCCTGGGACGCGGCATGATGAAGATTGGCAAGATCGCGCGCAACGTCTTCTGGTTCACCGTGACCAAAGAGACCTGATCCCCGGCAACCGGGTTTACAGTTCCAGTTTCTCTCCGCGCTTTGCGATATGCGCCTTGAGCGACAGTTCGTCTTTCAGCGCCTTCTGCAGGCCGTTCAGCGACGCGATTTCACCGTGGACCAGAACGACCTGGCGCGGCTGCTCCCTGAGCAGCCGGACGTAGTTCACGAGATCGCCCTGGTCGCCGTGGCCGGAAAATGCATCGAGGTGTTCGACCTCCGCGCGTACCGGGACCGGCTCGCCGAAGATTTTCAGTTCCCTGTTTCCGTTAAGCAGCGACCAGCCGCGGGTACCCTCCGCCTGGAATCCGACGATCAGGACCTTGGTGAGCGGATCCGGAAGCCTGAGCGAGAGGTGATGAAGGATCCGCCCGCCGGTCATCATTCCGCTGGCGGCGATAATGATCGCCGGTCCGGTCACATTGTTCAGGTCTTTCGAATCGCCGACCGTCTCGGTCAGATGCAGTGACTTCCAGCCGCGCACGCCGGCCGACTGGCCGAGCATCCGGGCGATCTCGGCGTTATGTTCTTCCTCGTAGCGTGCATAAAGCAGCGTGACCTCGCGCGCCATCGGCGAATCGAGATACACCGGCGTGGGCGGAATCCGTTTCGTCCGTTCGAGCTCCTCGATCAGATAAAGCAGCTGCTGCGTGCGGCCGAGGGCGAAGGCCGGAATCAGAATCACCCGCTTTTTTTCATGCGCGTCGCGGATGTGCTTTTCGAGCCAGTCGCGGGGATCGGTGTCCTCGTGGTGACGGTCGCCGTAAGTCGATTCGATGCACAGCAGATCGAGACCGTCCGGCAGATTCACCTTCTCGGGCGGGTCCATGAACTTCGTGTCGTAGCGGCCGAGATCGCCCGAGAACAGCAGCCGGTACACGCGCCCCGGCGTGTCGATCTCCATGTACACCTGCGCGGCGCCGACGATATGTCCGGTCTTCACGAACTCGATGCGGACGCCGGGCAGGATCTCCTTCGGCTCCCGGTAGGCGACACCCCGGAAATACCGGATGACCGCCTCGGCCTGGCTCCGGGTATAGAGCGGCAACGCCGGCTGGTGACGCGAGTAGCCGCGCCGGTTCACAAACCGGGCTTCTTCTTCCTGAAGGAAGCCCGAGTCGGGAAGCAGGATCGCGCACAGCTCCACGGTCGCCTGGGTGGCGTAGAAGAACCCTTTGTAGCCCAGTGCATTGAGACGCGGGACAAAACCCGAGTGATCGATATGGCTGTGTGTGACGACGACCGCCTTCAGGTCGCGGACCGGGAAATCGAGTTTCACCCAGTTCAGATCCTTGATGTCGCGGCCGCCCTGGAACATTCCGCAGTCGACCATCACGCCGCCCGACGGCGTCGACACGAAAAACCGCGAACCGGTCACGCAGCCGGCGGCTCCCAGGAATTTGACCGAAGGAACGAACCCCTTTTTCATTCGTGCATGTCCGGGAAAAGAGCCGCCTCGGTAAAAAGTTCCGGTTCGTGGGACGGCCAGATCCGGATCTCCGGCACGCGGTTCCATAGCTCCCGGATTTCGAGAATCGTGGTCCACGCGCGCGGCCGGTCTTCGTCGGCAGAGCGGCCCATCAGCACGCCTTTGGGAGCGGGTTTGCGGTAGTTGTCGCGGATGTAGACCGCGTCACCCGCGAGAAACACCCAGCCCGACTTGAGCCGAAGCAGCGCACCCATGGCGCCGGTGCAGTGGCCGGGAGTGTCCACCAGATAGACGCTTCCGTCACCCATCAGGTCATGGGTTTTTTCGAACGGCCCCAGTTTCGGCCCCGGTGTCTTGCCGAAGTCGATTTCGCGGACGGGGCGGTCTTCAGGCAGGTCGTCCGGATTAAGTCCCTTGTAAATGCGCCGCCAGTCGTTCTTGAGCGCTGTGACACCGGGGCCCACGACGATTTCGGCTGAGGTGTAGTCGCGGATATTTCCGGTGTGATCGAAGTGATGGTGTGAATAGATGACGGTATTGACCGAACTGGGCACAAGGCCGGCGTTACGGAGCTGTGAGCCGGTGTCCTCGCCCTTTTTCACTTCGGGCAGGATACCGAACAGCTTCGCCACCGGAACCAGCGGCGCCAGACGCGTGCGCATCGGGTTCGCCAGAAACCGCGGCAGACCGATGTCGAACAGCAACCGCTCTTTAGGATGCTCCACCAGAAACGCAAAGGACGGAATCTTGACCGGTCCGGTGGGTCCGCCTTCGCACATTAATTCCGTCAGATATTCCGTGCGGATCGGCATCAGCCCCGTGGAGATAACGCCGACGCGCACGAAGGTGTTTCCGGAAGGAGGAGGCCAGTTGTACCAGGGAACTTCCCGAACCTGAGGCATCGGCGCAGTATAACGTGCCCTTTTGCTGAAGAAACCCCGCCGTGCTACAGGCCGCTCCATGATCAACCGGAACCCCGTCAACGCATCCGCCGAAGGCCAGGCCAGCCCCGCCCGGCTCCATGAACTGCTCTCCGACCCGCGCCGCCTGCCGGAATGGTCCTCGCTGGCGAAAAAAGTGGGCTCCGTCACCGGGGACACGCTGGAAATCGAGGGCCCCGACGGCCAGCAGGTGGTGTCGTACGAGTACGACGCCGCCGGCGGACATCTGGTGATCCGTTCCAAGCGCAACACCTTCCCGCAGGAATTCTCCTTCAGGTTTCGCAACGACGGCGGAAAACTTCATGTGGACGTCCAGGCGTTTCCGGGCGGCGAAAGCTCCGACAAGGAGCGCTCCGCGCTCGAAAAATCGCTGAAGTCCGATCTCACCAGGCTGATCGACAAATCCCGTGGCTGAAGTTTCGGGATCCGGCGCCTCCTCAGTGGGCCGCAAAACGGCGACGGCCGTGGCCGGTATCGGCGCCGGCGTGCTGAGTTTTTATTCGTTTATCCTGACCCCGACGATATTTGCGAAAATCCCCAATCCCGGGCGCGGCGAGATGCTCGCGGCGATCTTTCCGGTCTATTTTCTCGTCGCGCTGACGCTCTCTGCGGCGCTGTTCGGGGCCGTTCTGTGGTGGCGGCCCGCCGGAGGCTGGAAACTCCTGTCGTCCGGGCTGGCGCTCGCCCTGGCGGCTCTAAACGAGTTCTATACCGGTCCCCTGCTGGCCGGGCTGGGCGAGCAGATCCGCGCCCAGAACATCACCGATCCCGCGAGCCCCCTGAAGCACGATTTCGGCAAATGGCACGGAGTGTCGCAGGGGGCGAACCTGATCATTATTCTGGCGTTCTGGTTTGTGCTGGTTGCCGCGCTGCGGGATCCGAAGCCGGCCGCGGAATAAAGCGCCGGCATAACGGCACATCGCCGCTTGTCAGCCGCGTTCGGCGCGCTTGATGACCAGTTCCGCAAGCAGCGGGTCGATTCCCAGATGGCGCGAGACGCTGATCTCGATTCCCGGAAACGCTTCCTGAACCTCTTTAACCTTCTCGGGCAGATCGCGCCTGACGTGATTGCCGAGATTCAGCAGGTACGGAACGATCCGGATTTTCTTTGCGCCCTGTTCCACGCACTTTTTCACGCCGCCCATCATGTCGGGCTCGGTGATTTCAAGGAAGCTCATCTCGACGATCCGGTAGCCGGACATTTCCTTGATGAGTCCGATCTGGCCGGCGAGTTCGTCCTTCAGGTCCGCCACACGGCTTCCGTGGGCGAACAGGAGAATGGCGTCGGTGTCCGGGTTTTTGGCCATAGGGAACTCTTAGCTCTCCGGCGGACCCGATGCACGCCGGTGTCTAAGGGAAATAAGCCCGGTGCAGAGAATACAAAGGGCAGCGCCCGCCGATACCCCGCCGGCGGCCGCGAGACCGGGCGTCCGGTAGATGAATTCGACCGTGGATCTGCCCGCCGGCGCCGCTACCGCCCGGTGAATACCCCAGGCCGGATAGATCGGCGTTTTCCGGCCGTTCACCCTGACCGTCCAGCCCGAAAAGTAGCTGTCCAGCAGCGCCACCGGCGCGGCATCAATTTGATCAATCTCAAGAATCACCCGCTCCGGCTCATACGACACGACCCTGCACCGGCTGGCCGGCGCAGTCCGTTCCCCGTCCGTCAGATCTTCCTGCCCTTTGACCTGTTCGATGAGCAGTTCGGCCCGGGGATCCAGATCGCTCTCGTGCACCGATTTACGGATCGCATCGGCCGACGCCATTTTCCAGCGCTGGGGACAGACCACCCTCGGCACCGGGTCTTTCACCGGAACGACCAGAAAACCGGCATCCAGCGGATAACCGTCTTCGCCGTAAAACCCCAGGTTATGATCATACGGAGCCGCGACGACGGCATCCACGGCAAACAGACGGATGACGTTTAACGGCCGCGGATTACCGAGAACCGTGTCGATCCAGCGGTCCGTCAGAAGGGAGTTGTAGCCCTGAACCGCGTCCAGATCCGTCACCAGCGGCGCATCGCCGAACAGCAGCTGCCACATGAACGTCGTGCCGAATTCACGCGGGCGGTCAGCCGCCGGCGGAACACCCGCGTAGACTGGCAGCACCTCGACGCGGACCGGTACGGCGTCCCGGCGGACCAGCGTCCGGATCAGACGGGAAGCGGCGGGCTCTGAACGCACAGTCAGCGAGCCGTCGACAAAAGAAACCAGCCGTCCAGCATTCAGATAAAGCACCGTGCCGGCCAGGAGGACCACTGTCACGGCGGCAGCTTTGCGGGATTTCATAAACCAGAGGGCTAGTCCCGACACGCCGGCCAGCAGGGCAAATTCGCGGCCCGCGCCGAGACTTTCGCCGACGGTCGCCGCCAGCACAGCCTGACTGACCGGGCTGTACCGGCTTCCGAGCCGGATCCAGAAGTCCGTGGCGAACGTAAGCGCCAGAATCGCAGCGCTTCCCGAAACCAGCAGGATTGCCGCGGATTTCTTCCGGCTGTCTTTGAGCGCTTCGTCGAGACCGAAACCGGCCAGCACGGCAACCGCCAGTGTCAGCCATGGCACGAACCGTTCCGGCCACCGGAAATGATTCCAGTAGGGAACATATTTCCAGGCCAGATCGAACAGGTATCCCCGTTCGCCAAGCGACAGGACGAAAAACAGGACTGCCGAAATGACCCACGGCCACAGACGTGACCGGAGCCGGCGGTCACGGCCCGGGGCGAAGATCACAAACAGGACCAGCAACAGGACCACCGGACCCTGGTAGAAGCTGGGGATATAAAAATTCTTGGTATTCGGATGGCAGAACAGATCGTTCGGCCACAGCGTGCCCGGTTCGGACGGCGATCCGTAGAACAACGGAAAAAGCATCTCAAAATAACGAACCGGATGGGTGGTGCATTCGTGCGCCCCGTCCAGAGAGATGCCTGCCGCTCCCCGTGGCGTCTGGGCCGCCAGATCCAGCGCCGGGTACCACTGGACCGCCGAGACGATCAGCGCGGCCACGCTGACAATTCCGGTGACGGCGACGGCACGGACGAACCGTTTTCCGGAATCCGGCTTTTCACCGCCCTTTTCGACCGTCGCGGCTGCTTCAGCCGGGCCGAAGGCGAGAATGAAAAAGCCGAGCACGAACTGGATCATGAATGTCTGCGGTTCTCCCGCGAGCAGTGCCATGGATCCGAAAAATACGGCTCGTACCAGCGGCCAGCGGTTTTCCCGGAGATTGGTGTTCGCGAGCAGTACGAACTCCGTCAGCATCCAGGGGACAAACGTCCGCGCCACGATCCAGTTGGTCAGGAAGCTTTCGCTGGCGACCGTACCGGAACCGATCCAGGCCAGAGCCGTCAGCGTGGCGGCCGCCTCACCCAATCCCATGGAACGCGCCAAGCGGAGCATGCCCAGCCCGCTCACGAGGTAGACGAGTGCCACGAACGCGTTGGCGAGCCAGCCGGGATCGGCCGGAAAAAAGAAAATCGCCTTCAGGGGGAAAAACAGTCCCTGCACCGGATCGGCGGCATAGGGAAATCCGCCCAGAATCCGGGTCGTCCATTGCGGCAGGTGACCGGCCTGAAACTGTTGCGCCTGATAGAGATAATTGGGCAGGAAGTTGAGCGACGCGTCCCAGACCCAGAGGGTCCCGCCGGAAAACAGGGCGGGTGCGAACAGCACCAGGACAAACAGGAAAACCGAGAGCTCGCCCGGGCGAAGATGCGCCCGAAGCCCGTCCCGCGCGCTCAGATATCCAGTTCCTTCACATCAAGAGCATGCTTGTAGATGAACTGCTTGCGCGGTTCGACCTCGTCGCCCATGAGGACCGAGAAAATCTGGTCGGCGGCGATGGCGTCCTTGATGTCGACCTTGAGCAGGCTGCGCTTGGTGGGGTTCAGCGTGGTTTCCCAGAGCTGTTCCGGATTCATTTCGCCCAGGCCCTTGTAGCGCGTGATCTGGTAGCCCTTCTTGGACTGTTCCATGATCGCCGCCCGCACCTGCTGGACCGTCTTGTATTCGACCGTGTTTTTCTCCGAGACGAGCCTGTAGGGCGCGTCGCCGGACTTGAGCACCGTCTGCTCGAGACGGCGCAGTTCGTTCCATTCGGGCAGCTCGAACTCTTCCTGGTTGAGCAGCGTCACGAACCGCTGGCTGCGGTAGTTGGTGATGAACTTGAACGTGAACGTTCCGTGTTCCTTGTCCTTGGGCAGGTACGGATCGATCGGCGCCGTCTCCGGGAACCGGCTCGCCAGGTATTCCATGACCGCCGCCATGACCTCTTCGGAGCGCTCTTCCGAGCGGAAGGCTTCGGGGTCGATGGCACCCGCTTCGCGGGTGATCTTGAGAAACGCCTCGACGACACGGGGGTCACAGTGGCGCTTCTCGATACGGGCCAGCACTTTTTCGTAGCGCGAGACCGTCTCAAGCCAGTCGCGCAGTTCGCTGCCCGTCAGCAGCTGCCCGCCAGCTCCGTGCAGCGAAAGTCCTTCGATCCCGAGGTCGATCAGGAATTTTTCCAGCTCCGATTCCGTCTGGATGTATTTTTCGGTCTTGCCCTTCTTCACACGGTAAAGCGGCGGCTGGGCAATATAGACATGACCTCGCTCGATAAGCGGAGCCATGTGCCGGAACAGGAACGTGAGCAGCAGCGTGCGGATGTGCGATCCGTCCACGTCGGCGTCGGTCATGATGATGATCTGGTGGTAGCGCAGCTTCGCGGGATCGAACTCCTCGGAGCCGATTCCGGTGCCCAGCGCGCGGATCATCGTGCCGATTTCGTCGTGCGAGAGCATCTGGTCGAAGCGGGCCTTCTCGACGTTCAGGATCTTGCCCTTGAGCGGCAGGATGGCCTGGAACGCACGGTCGCGGCCCTGCTTGGCACTGCCGCCGGCGGAATCGCCCTCGACGATGTAGATCTCGCACTTGGCGGGATCGCGCTCCTGGCAGTCGGCGAGCTTGCCGGGCAGGTTCGCCACGTCGAGCATGCTCTTGCGGCGGGTCAGTTCGCGGGCTTTTTTGGCGGCCTCACGGGCATTGGCGGCTTCCACGGCCTTGAGAATAATGCCTTTAGCCTGCGTGGGGTTCTCTTCGAGATAAGTGGCAAGTCCCTCGCCCACCACGTTCATCGTGATGCCCTTCACTTCGCTCGAGACCAGCCGGTCCTTCGTCTGCGAATTGAACTTCGGATCGGGCACCTTCACGGAGATGATCGCCGTGAGTCCTTCGCGCACGTCGTCGCCCGTGATGGCGTGGTCGCCCTTCACGAGGTTGGGATGCTTCTGGGCGTAGGTGTTGATCGCACGCGTCAGCGCCGCGCGGAAACCTTCCTGGTGCGTGCCGCCGTCCCGGTTGTAGATATTGTTCGTGAAACAGTTTTCGATCGTCGAGTAGCTGTCGTTGTAGGCCATCGCGATCTCGACCGACAGGCCGTCCTTTTCGGCTTCGAAATGGATCGGCTCGCCGTGGATGATCTTGCGGCCTTCGTTCAGGAACGACACGAAGCTGACCAGTCCGCCGGGGTAGTTGAACACCGCGCTCTTGTCGGTGCGCTCGTCGTGCAGCTCGATATGCACGCCCTTGTTCAGAAAGGCGAGGTTTCGCAGCCGGCTGGCGATAATGTCGTAGTTGAACTCGATCGTCTTGAAGACCTGCGGATCGGCGCGGAAGGAAATTTTCGTGCCGGTCCGGTCGGTGGTGCCGATCACTTCGAGTTTCTTGGCGACGTCGCCGCGCTCGAAACGCATCTGGTGGACCTTGCCCTCGCGCTTGATCTCGAGGGAGAGCCATTCGCTGAGCGCGTTCACGACCGACACGCCAACGCCGTGGAGGCCGCCGGAGATCTTGTAGCTGTTGTGGTCGAATTTGCCGCCGGCGTGCAGCACGGTGAGCGCCACTTCGCACGCGGGGCGGCCCTGCGTGGGATGCATGCCGGTCGGAATGCCGCGGCCGTCGTCGTCGATCGTGATCGAGTTGTCGGAATGAATGACAACCCTGATGTTCTTGCAGTAGCCGGCGATCGCCTCGTCGACGGAGTTGTCGACAACTTCGAACACGCAGTGATGGAGACCGGTGCCGTCATCGGTGTCGCCGATGTACATGCCGGGGCGTTTACGGACCGCTTCCAGACCCTCGAGGACCTGAATGGAAGATTCGCCGTAAGTGGATTTGGACGGTTGCGGAGTGGGTTCCTGCACAGTGCTCGACATTCGGATAAAAGGCTTTTTCAGGCCGTTTGCGGCCAGATTGCCCTCCCCTTCCAGCTGCCCCCTGGACAGCCGTTGAATCTAGCACTGACGGGGTGTTTTTGAAAGGGAAAAACAGTAATAAAAACCCAATGATTTCAATGGGTTATTTATCTTATGGAACCGGTAGAAAAAACCCCTGAAAAGGGGCGCTGATTCACATCAGATTCGCATCGGCATGATGACATTCAGATAGGTCGTATCGGCTGCGGAAGCCACAGTGGCCGGGTTGATTTCGTCGATCAGCGAAAGTTCGATCTCGTCCCCTTCGACGTGGTCGAGCGCCGCGATCAGATACAGCACGTTGAAGCCGATCTGCAGCGGTTCGCCGCCGTAGGTACACGACAGGCTTTCCGTCGTCTCGCCCTGGCTCTGGTTGCTGCACTCGGTCGTGAGCTCATCCTTGGCGACCTTGACCTTCACGAGGTGCGTGCGGTCGTCGGCGAGAATCGAAGCGCGTTGCAGCGCATTCAGGAAATCCATGCGGTTCACCCGGACGATCCGGTCGGACTTGGCCGGAATCACGTTCGCGTACCGCGGGAACTCGGCGTCCACAAGCCGCATCAGCAGTACCATGTTGTCCGCCTTGGCGATCACATGACTTTTCTGGATGGACAGCTCGACCTTGGGAACCCGTTCACAGAGCTTGCGGAGTTCCTGGACCGACTTGCGGTGAATAATCACGCCCGTCTGGCCGATGGCTTCTTTGGCCGCGTCCACGTCGCGTTCAATCAGCGTGAGGCGGTGACCGTCGGTCGCCACCATGCGCAGCATGTCGTCGTTCTTGGGCGAACGTTCGACATAAACGCCGTTCAGCGCCACGCGTGATTCGTCGTTGGAGGCCGCATAAACGGTCTTGTCGACCATCAGCAGCAGTGTTTTCGAATCGAACGTGAAAAACTGTCCCTTGTCGAACGGCGGCAGCGGCGGAAAATCCTCGCCCGGCAGACCGAACATCGTCGGCTGGAAACGGCCCACGATAATCTGGCAACGGTTGTTATCCTGCAGCTTGATCGTGACCTTGTCGCCGGCCGGCTGCTGAACGAGCTCGAGGAGCTTCTTCGCTCCAAGCGTGAACGAGCCGGTCTTCTTCACTTCGGCAGGAAGCGTGACCCGGATACCGACGTCCATGTCGGTCGTGATCAGCGTGACGGAACCCTTCTCCGCACTCAGATACACATTGGAAAGAATCGGCATCGTGTTGCGCTTTTCCACCGCGCCCTGGACGGACTTCATTGCATCGGTGAAAAGACTGCGCTCAATTGTGAACTCCATAGACCTCGCTGCTCCTGCGACCCCTGTCGTGCGTCCGTCCGGTTTTGAATCCGGCCGGTACGTGATTTGCGGCTTTTGATCCTAGCCGCGCCTGTGGACGAGAGGAAACGTCTGTAACGGTTATATATAAAAAAGAATAGTCGTAGTAGTAGAATCGGATAACTCTGGGGATAACCGGAAATTCACGAACGGCTGGGGCAGGTTGGTTTATCCGGCATCCTGGGGGTCAGGACTGGGTCAGACGGCCAAGTCGGACCGGTATCGGATCAGGTTGCGGGTCAAGAGGTTCTGACCCCCACGTTCCGGCCGGTTATGCACGGGTTCTGCGCGTTCCCTGTGTATCTGATCCACCTTTGGTCTCATTCGCACTCAAACGCGTTTGGAGCCGGAATGAAAAGGGCGATCCGTCTGGACCGCCCTTTTCCGCCACGAAGCCGTTTGCGTTCGTCTCAGGAGCTTGAAATGCGTTCCTGGATGATCTCGAGCTGATGCCGAAAGTCGGAGTCGTTCTCCTTGCGGAACTTGATCTGCTCGAAGGCGTACATGACCGTCGTGTGATCTTTTCCGTTAAAGGCATTGCCGATCATCGGGTAGCTGGCATCGGTGAGTTCGCGGCTCATGAACATGGCCACCTGTCTGGCCAGCGCCAGGTGCTTGAACTTTCGCTTGGAGAGCAGTTCCGTTTCCGTCACGTCGTAGTAAGCCGCCACGGTCCGGATGATGGCGTCGATCGTCGGCTTGCGCTTGGGTTCGACCACAGCGGGACGAAACAGCAGTTTTACGCTGTCCAGCGTCGGCACTTCGCTCAGCATCGAGCTGCTGGCGATCACTTTTGTGAGAGCGCCTTCCAGCTCGCGCATGTGCGCGCCGCAGTGCTTGGCGAGAAACATCATCACGTCGTTAGGCATGGCGAAGTGGTATTCGGCCGCCTTGGACTTGAGGATGGCGAGTTTGGTTTCGATGTCGGGCGGCTTCACGTCCGCGGTGAGGCCCCATTCGAAGCGGCTGATGATCCGCTCCTCGATGCCTTTCAGCTCGTCGGGGTGCTTGTCGCAGGTGAGCACGATCTGGCGCTTGGCCGAATGCAGCGCATCGAACACGTGGAAGAATTCCGTCTGCGTCGCGTCCTTGTCGGCAATGAACTGGATATCGTCGATGAGCAGCAGATCGCATTCGTGGCGGTAGAGGCGGCGAAGCTCTTCGGTGCGCCGGGTCTGGAGCGCGGTGATGACGTCGTTCGTGAAATCCTCGCCCGAAGCGTACACGACGCGCGCCTTCGGATTGTGGCGCAGGAACTGGTGGCCGATGGCGTTCAGCAGATGCGTCTTGCCCAGTCCCACGCCGCCGTAGATGAACAGCGGATTGTACTGCGGGCGTGTCGAGTTCTTGGTGCCGTTGGCGACGGCCTGCGCGGCGGCATGTGCGAACTGATTCGCTTCGCCCACAATGTAACGGTCGAAAGTGAAGTGCTCGATGAGACGCCGGCGCGTGAGCCGGTTGGTGAGTGCAGGCGTCGGGGCAATCGCTTCGGCCGGCGGATTATTGACAGGAAGCGCCTGGGCCTGCGCGCCGCCATTGGGCGAGTCGGGACTGTTGTCGGGCTTCGAGGACCGGCTGGAGGAAATGTTCAGGCGGACGTCGTAGTCCTTCTCGGATCCCTGTTCGGCGAAGATGAGCTTGATCTTGGAAAGCAGGTCGCTCTTCTCGATCTGTTCCTTGCTGAGCAGATTCGGAGTCTCCAGCACAATGAGACCGTCGCCGCTCTCAGATGAAACCCTCAACGGTTTGATCCAGAGGTCGTAGCGTGATTCGCCGACGTAGTGCTTCAGACGTTCCTGATTCTGTTCCCAGACCTGCTTCATCCCATTGCCCTCGAACGACTGCATGTTTCTTCATCACTTATCCACAAGAACTTCAGTCCAGTGGATAACTGTCAAAAGACCGACATTTCGCCGCCCTACTTCGCAGCTAACTATCGGTAATTTTTGAAGAAAAACCCCTCATATCCAGTGTGATCCCTCAAAGGACCCTACTAGACTCCGAACTTCTCATTTTTACGGGTGTGAATCCCCGTGACCACCAAAGTTGTGAAAACTATAGCCGCCCCTTAAACAACTGCAACGGCCCTGCGGCAAGAGAATTTTAACTCGCTGATATTACTTGAGAAATAGTAAGAGTTTACCCTCGAAGTAACTCACAGAAGATTTCCACAGCGGTGGATAAGCATTTCTAACTGACTGAAAGGACAGGGGAAAAAGCAAATGTATCTGTGCGAAGGGCCGGGACAAGCCAGGAATCTGTTTAATTTCAATTAGTTATTGGAATATAGACCGGCTCCGTACTGGACAAACTGTTGAAATAACGCGGGATTTTTTCCGTCTTGTTTTGAGATTTATCAACAGGTTCTCAGGAGAACGGGTTGTACGCCCCCGGAGCGGCCGATTCTGTGATTCAGGTACGCCACAAAACTGTCACGGGTCTGTGAACTGCTCGTGGCGAAGGAACGTCCGGTTCTGCTAAAGACCCCACATATGAACCCTTCTGCTCAAGCTCTTTTGCCGCAGCGAAAGCTCTCAAGACTCGTGGGCTGGCTCGGGCGGCGCGAGCGGCCCAAATGGCTTGTGCAATTCTTCCTGGGCTGGTTCGCGCGGCGTTACGGAGTGAATCTGGGCGAGGCTGCACGGCCGATCGGAGACTACCGGTCGTTCACCGACTTCTTCACGCGCCGGCTGAAAGACGGCATGCGTCCGCTGCCGGCCGATCCGCTTGCGCTTGCCTCTCCGGCCGACGGCGCCGTCGCCGCGAGCGGCATTGTCGAGAAAGGTTCGGCGCTCCAGGCGAAGGGAATCTCGTATCCGGTTTCAAAACTGCTCGGCGATCCGACCCTCGCGCAGCTCTACGAAGGCGGCCCTTACCGGACGATCTATCTGTCGCCGAAGGACTACCACCGGGTGCATGCGCCCTGCTCCGGTACTCTGCTGCGGCGGATCCAGCTCGGCGGCAAACTGTTTTCCGTTTCGACCGACACGGTGGCGCGGCTCCCCGGAGTCTTCTCGGAGAACGAGCGGGTGGTTCTCCAGTTCGACGATCCGGTGGCCGGCCGGTGGGCGATCGTTTTCGTGGGGGCGCTGGTCGTGGGCGGTATCGAAACGCTCTGGGAAGGCACCGTGAATCCGCTGCCGAAGAATCTTCCGAAGGACCGGACGTTCCAGGGGAAGATCCGCGTCAATCGCGGCGACGAAATCGGACTGTTCAGGGCCGGATCGACGGTGATCTGTTTCTGGGAAAAAGGCCGCGCCGGACTCGATCCGTTCGCCGACAACGCACCGGTGAAGATGGGTGTGAAGATCGGCCAGCTTGCGGGACGATAAAGGTGCCGACAGGAAACGCAGCGCCAGAAATTAAGAAGGGCCGCCTCAATCTGCACCTTCCGGTACTGAGACGGCCCCTGTTCACTTGTGGGTCAGCGAGGAAGACTGAGCTGCACATGCTGACCAGTTTCTTTGTCCCACTAGTTGGGTTTTACGTCAACTACTTTTTCGATTCTTTTTTTCTTCGATGCCGGACATGCCGAACCGTCTGCCGAGTTCCCGCCAGACGTCGTTAAGCGCGATCCCCGATCCCTCGAGCGCGACCAGGTAGTGATAGAGAACATCGGCCGCTTCGTAGGTCGCAATATTGTGCAGTGTGGTGGTCGATGATGATTGCCCCGAAGCTACCTTAGTTGACTTATTTGTCAACCTACCCTTCCCGGCTTTTTTAGAGGCCTTTTCCAGATCGACGGTGGCGAGCAGAAGTTCGCTCGATTCCTCGATCAGTTTTTTGGCCCGCTTCTCGGCCGACTGGCTGAGCAGTTTCGCCGTATAGCTGGATTCGGGATCGGCGCCCCGGCGCGAACGGATGGTCCGCAGCAGCTCGAACAGCACGCGCGAATTCGCCGGGCCGGACGGCGGTCCGTTCTTCGGCGAACGTCCGCCCTTCCCCGCCGGTTTTCCCAACGGCAGTTCCGAACGCCGGAAGAAACAGGTCGGTGCACCGGTGTGGCAGGCGACACCGTTCTGGTCGACGCGCGCGACGAGCGTGTCGCCGTCGCAGTCCAGTTCGAGCGATTCGATTCTCTGCACGTGGCCCGTGGTCTCGCCCTTCTTCCAAAGCGAATTTCTCGAGCGCGACCAGAAGTGCGTGTACCCGGTGTTGAGCGTGAGCTCGAGTGCGCGTTTATTCGCCCAGGCGAGCATCAGCAATTCGCCTGACTCGCGGTCGACCACCGCGACCGGCACGAGACCCTTCTCGTCGAACTTCACGAGTTTGAGAAGCGCCGCTCCGGCGAGCTGTTCGGGTTTTGGAGCTTTAGGAATTTTGGATTTGGCGGCCATGTTCGTCGTGTGAACTCCGGTGGAGGATTCGTGGCAACTGCTTCCCGGAAACGGTCCGGTAAGCAGCCGCGGATGCGCGAGTATACACGGAACCGGAAACAGGCAGATGTTCTACGTGGAACATCGGCCGCCAGGAGCCCGAAAAAAGGCGTCCGGTACTCTTTACGCCCGGCCGAATATCCCCCATTAATGGCGGACGGTTTTCAAACCAGTTTCCGGAACGGACACGGAAACCGAAGCGAAGAAAGCGGAGTGTAACCAGAGCGTGCTCGCCAAGCGGATCATTCCGTGCCTCGACGTGAAAGACGGCCGGGTCGTCAAAGGGGTCAACTTCGTAAACCTCCGAGACGCCGGAGATCCGGTCGAGGTCGCCAAGGCCTACAACGAGCAGCGGGCCGACGAACTCTGTTTTCTGGACATCACCGCTTCCCACGAAAAGCGTGACATCATCCTGGACGTCGTCCGCCGGACGGCGGAAACGGTGTTCATGCCGCTCACGGTGGGCGGCGGCGTGCGGTCGGTGGCCGATATCCGCCGGCTGCTGGAAGCCGGTGCCGACAAGGTGTCGATCAACACGGCCGCCATCGAGAATCCCAGTCTGGTGGAAGAGGCGGCGCTCGCCTTCGGGTCGCAAGCGATTGTCGTCGCCGTGGACGCCCGCCGGGACAAGGAATCGAACCCCGCCAAGTGGGAAGTGTTCACCCACGGAGGGCGCCGGGCGACCGGTCTCGACGCGGTCACCTGGGCGTGGGAGATGGCGCGCCGGGGGGCAGGGGAGATCCTTATTACCTCCATGGACCGGGACGGCACGGGCGACGGTTACGATCTGGAACTGACCCACGCCATCGTGCAGGCGGTGCCGGTACCGGTGATCGCCTCGGGCGGGGTCGGCAAAGTCGAGCATTTCTACGAAGGCCTTGCCCAGGCGGGTGCCGATGCGGCGCTGGCGGCCGGCGTCTTTCACTTCGGCGAGATGACCGTGGGCCAGGTGCGGGCGTTCCTGCGCAAGCAGGGCGTTCCGGTCCGTCACGACCCCCGGGTCTGAAACCGGGCGGTTGCAGGCAGCTGTTCCGGCCAGATTCTCCGGAAATTCCCCGAATAACCCTGGATGTTCCACGTGGAACGTCGGGGGAGGGGGAGGGGGAGGTTCCACGTGGAACCCTTGGCCTGAATACTGTCTTCTGGTGGAACGGAACGGGGTTCTTCAGGAGCCCCAAAAATTGACGACCGGTCCCTTTGGGAGCCGGCCGTCTTCTGCAAGCGGCATAAGTCAGAAATCGTCTCTATTCTTGCCCTTCAGTTCCTTCTGTCCCACATCTAGTTTTTTTATCTTTCACTTCCGGACCAGATATAGAGACGTTTCTGCTTTGTCGCCATCCAGAACAATTACATTGTCGGCCAGCTTGGACACCTTGAAGGTGCCGTTCACCGGGCCGTCGAGCGTTACGCGGCCGTCTTCCAGGCGCGAGATCACTCCCGCCTCCCGTCCCTCTGCACCGATCTTTTCGACCGTGTAGCGGGTGACGTTCAGTTCGTAGGACCCGGTGGATTCCACCCAGCCTGACGGAGTCGCCTCCATCACCTGGACCTCCCACTGGC
This sequence comes from uncultured bacterium, assembly GCA_964565925.1. Taxonomy (GTDB): domain Bacteria; phylum JAGRBM01; class JAGRBM01; order JAGRBM01; family JAHCIT01; genus CAZMGV01. Next base: position 78,626 of record CAZMGV010000006.1, on the reverse strand, counting down.
CCGAAAGGTCGTTACGGTTTGAGTAGAGAGCGGCCTGTGCACCGGTGAAGATGCCGAGTCCGAGCGCTACCGCCGCTATTCCTGCGGCTCCCAGCTGACGAATCTTTCTGCCCTCGCGAACCATCTGCGTAAACTCCTTCGTTGGACACCGCTGCTATCGCACGCAACGTACCGTTGCCGTGCCGCGTGCCTGAGCTCGGGTACAACTTGCGATGTACATTGGGTTATTAGTGATTCTCCGATGACGGTTCCGGGAGCGGGCAGGGTGACGGATTCTCAACTTGAGTCGGTATTTGGCCTCTCACAATGAGAATCGTTCTCAAAATGAGACGATAGAGATTGAAAAAATCGCTCTGCGAAAGAGGGCTCAGGTTCTTCGCCCGCAACAATCTGTCCCCACTTAAGTGGCGCTTGAGCGACGTTCGTTGATTCGGGCAAAGAACCTGAGCCCTCTTTCGCCAATCAGGTTTATTCGACTATGAGATTCCCCACTCATCATGCACCGCTTTTACTGGCCACCCGATGACCCGCCGATCACCGCCGAAGGGACCGCTGTTCGCGGGGATCTGCTGTCGCACTTCGCGGCGACCCGGCTCGAAGACGGCGAAGCGGTGGAATGTTTCAACGAAGAGGGTCTGCGTGCGGGCTGCCGTGTGAAACGGGACGGCAGGCGGTGGTTGGTCGCCCTGGCGCCGGAAGTCGCGTTGCTCCCGGCACCGGTACTTTCCCGAAAGGTCGCCGTCTGGATGGCAACGTTCGATCCGGCCCGGTTCGACTGGGCGGCGGAGAAACTCACGGAACTGGGGGTCTCGGAGATCGGCGCGTTCAAGTCGGACCGCTCGAACGCCCAGGTCCGCAGCGAGGACCGGCTGCGCCGGGTGATGATCCGGGCGGCAGAGCAGTGCGGGCGAATAGACATTCCCCGGTACGGTGAAGCGAAGTCGCTCAAGGAGATCGCTACCGAAGGATCGCTTGTGCTGGAGATCCCGGGACGGGTGGTGACCGAGCCGCTATCGTCGGTCGCGCTGGCTTTAGCGATTCGGCTGATCGTCGGTCCCGAGGGCGGGTGGAGCGACGCCGAAAAGGAGTGGCTCGCAACTGCGCCGGTGAAGTTCGTCCATCTGGTTCCGTCTGTACTCAGAGCGGAAACGGCCGCCATCGCCGCCGCCTCGATCGCACTTTCCCGGTAAACCTGAATAGTCCCTGTTCTTATGTAACTATCGGAAATGCCGGATATTTCTTGGAATCCGGCGGCCAAATGTATATAAATAATGGGTTCAGACGCTGAGGGCACAGCCTGGGTAAACCCGGGCGTTTCGAGGTCCGCCCTTGCGTTGTCCTGCCTGCAGTTATCTCTATTTCAAACAGATCGACACATGTCCGAAGTGCGGTGGTGCACTTGGCGACGCGAAACCGTCGGCCCAGCAGATCACCATTGACGAAAAACTCAACCCCCCCGCGCTGGCCGCCGCGGCAGTAGCCGTTGTGCCGGTTGAAGTTGCGGCACCGGCCGAAGCCGTTGCCGCGCCTGTACCGGCGGTGGCTGATGTACCGACTGCCGTAGAGGCCGTGGTGGAAGCCAGGGTTGAAGCCGCACCGGAACCGGTATCTGAACCGGTTGCTGCTGAACTGTCTTCTCCGGTACTGGCCGTAACCGAACAGCCGCCGGTGGAATCCGCTCCGACGATGACCGCTGAAACGGTTGCCGCTGCTGTGGAACCGGAAAAGCCCAAAATCTCCCGCCGGGAACGCAAGCGCAGAGCGAAAGCCGAACAGCTGGCCGCGCAGGTGGCAGCCGTTTCCGAAACCGCTCCGCCCGTTACGGCTGCCGAAACTATTCCGGTCGACGAACAGTCGGTTATCAGTGCCGAAAAGGCGTTCCCGGAAGCTGCGGCTATCGAATCTGCCGCTGCTGAGCCTGCCGCCGTCGAAACCGTCAAAGAACGGCCCGTACCTTTCGACGAGCAGTCGTTCTCGCGCATCGAGCGCCCGGCGCCCTCCATGCAAGGTATCGAGTTGCGGGCTCCGGCGCCGCTCTCGCCCGAAGTCGCCAGCGGCCAGAAGAACGCCGACATTATCTCAACTCCTAAAGAGCCGGAGTACGCTGCTGCAGCTCCGGTCACGAAACCCCGTGTGCGGGTCATGGCGGACAAGCTCGAAACGGCACCGGCCGTTGTACCGGTCGCCGCCGCGCCCGCCGGTTCGGAAAAACCGGCGATCTCGCCAGTCTCAATGGAGTCCCTGGGCGACATCAGCGAGGTCAGTTTTCATCCGGCCCCGGCGCCCGCCGCTCCGAAGCCGATCGAAGCCCCGAAGCCGCCGGTGCTTGCCGCACCCGAGAAACCGCTCCCCGAACTGAAAGTTCCCAGGATCGACCTGCCGAAGGTGGAACTGCCCCGAATCCGGCCGGTTGGCGGTGAGCCGATTGTGCCGAAATTCGCTGCCGAAACGGCGGCCCGTGAAACGGCTGACGCCTCGAAGCCGGTCGAAGTTCTGCCCGAATCGGCTTACGAGTACGAGTTCGACGTGTCGAACCCGATGATCCGCCCCGACGAGATGATGCTCGATACCCGCGGAGCGGGCAGGGTGATCGATCCGAATGAAAAGACGCCGGAACCGGTGGCTGAATTGGCCGTTGTTCCGGCTGAAATACCTGCCGTTGTAACGGCAGAGCCGTCACCAAATCTGGGCGACGACACTTTCACCCGGCTGGTCATTCAGGCCTCCTCCGAAACGCCGGCCATGGCCATGGCCGTAAAGGCGAAGACCGCCGAAGAGATGTTCGACGTGACTCCGTCGCCGACGGCTGAAACGTCGATGACCGATTTCGCCAGCGTCGCTCAGAATATCGACGGAAATACCGACGGAAATATTGACGAAATCAGCGACAACATCGCCGCCCGTGTGGCGGGCGAGCCTGTCGCAGAGGCACCGGTGATACTGGCTGACGGCCCGGCTCCGGTCCGGACCTTGTTTCCTGAAATCCTTCAGGCGGACGGCGATGAACAGGCCGACGCCGACGAATACAACCTCCATGACCGGTACAGCGACCGCCGCCATGATGATGGTGACGGCAGCGGAGACCAGGGCCGCGACGACGATTCTGATAACGATGCTGGCGACGATATGAATGACGACGGGCACGGCGGCGGCGGACACGGTGACGAAGAGGTCTCTATTCCTTCCGCGTTCGACGGTTTCGATCCGAACATAGGCGCCCTGCCTGCGCCCGAAGCGGCCGCCATGCCGGCGGCGGCGATGGTCGCGGCGACGACACAGAACACCGGCAACCTCAGCATGCCGTCCTGGACGCCGCCCGAAAGACGGATCGAACAGATCTTCGACGAAATCACCGACATGTCGCAGAAACTGGACGCGCCGGTCATTCCGAACCCGGACCCGATCGTGCCGTTCAACGACGGCCGGTTCCCGGGCGCAATGGCACTCGACACGGCCCAGGGCGAGATGGCCGATGCCTTCGGCGGGGCGACGCGCATCAGCGCTCACGCCATCGAAGACCCCGACCAGATCAGTTTCCCTCTCGGAACGAGCCGTCCGGAGATGACGCCAGAGTCGCAGCTCCAGTCGGCCGATGTGCTGAGCGCGTCGGGTATTGGCATCCGGCTGGATACGCCGGTGGGCATGGGACTCACGGGCAAGCTGGACGATGTCCGCACGGCGGCCCGCATGCGCACGGCCGGCAGGGATCATTCGGCCGGTGCGTGGGCCAGAAACATGAAACCCAGGCTTACACTTCCCCGGCAGCTTGTACTCAAGCGCGCACTCTCGTATCTCATCGATACCGGCATGACGTTCTTCGCGGTCATCCTTTTTGTGACGGCCGCCGACAAGTTCACCGGGGCGGAGTTCTCCCTGTTTCACGAACCGGGCGCCTGGCTGGCACGTACCTGGTGGGTGCTGCTGATTTTAAAGACCCTCGTGGAAGGTATCTTCTACGTGGGGCTAGTTTCGCTGGTGGGCCAGACCCCGGGCGATATGATCATGAAGCTGAAGATCGTGGCCCGCGACGGTGCCGACGCGACTCCGGCGCTGGTGATCCGCCGCTATTTCTGGCTCTGGCCTTTCAACCTGCTGTTCTGCTGGGGCGGTCTGCCGCTGCTGGTGGGCGGCGCGGAAACGGCCCACGACCGCCGCGCCGGTACGCGGGTGGTGGAGACGGTCTAGACCCGCCACCATTCGGGGAACAGTTTCCGGTAGCCCGGCTGGGCGAACCGCTTATCAATTAAAAGCAGTTCGCCCGTGTCGGTTTCGGAACGGATGAGCCGTCCGGCTGACTGAATCACCCGGATCATGCCGGGATAAAGATAGGCGTAGTCGAACCCCGACCCATGCATCCGGTCGTCCCAATAGGTTTTCTCGAGCTCCCGCTCGGGGTCCGGTTTGGGCAGTCCCGGTCCGATGATCGCCGCCCCGATCAGGTGATCGCCGGGCAGGTCGATCCCTTCGGCAAAAATTCCGCCGAGCACCGCCCACAGAACGATGTCGCCGGTCCCGGCCGTCAGTTCGCGGAAGAAGAACTCCCGGTCGGCGTCGTTCATCCGGTCTCCCTGGATCAGGTACCGCTTGCCGGGGAGCGGACCCACGGCATCGTGAATGTGCGACAGGTAGTCGAAGCTCGGCGCGAAGACGGCGCGGTTGCCGGGTTTTTCCAGAAACTCGCGCAACCGGTGGGCAAGCGGCTGGAGCGATTTCGTCCGGTCGCGGAACGCCGTGGATATATCGCTTTCGATTTCGACGGTGAGATTCTCGGCGGGAAACGGCGAGGGGAACGTCAATCTGGTGGCAGTTGCCGGGAGCCCCAGTGTCGTGTGGAAATAGTCGTCCGGGGACAGCGTCGCCGACATGAGAATGGCCGCGCCGGCGGAACTCCAGTTGGAAGCGAGAAACCGCGATGCGTCCAGACAGTGAAGCGACAGTTTCGCGCCGAACTCAGGCGTCCAGAGCGCCTCGGTTTCGTCGCCTGCGGCCATGAGGGTACGAGCGAATTTCGAAACCAGCATGAACCCCTCGGCTGCCGGGTCGTGCGGACGGGTGACGCCTTCGCGTTTTTTTTCCACGAGGTAGTCCAGAAACAACCGCTCCATGCGGGCGCGGATTTTTTCGAACTGCTCTGGTTCCGGCCGGGCGCGGTAGGTGCCGCGCTGGCCGGGGTCGGTGACTCCGCAGAGGTCGGGGTTCTTCACGATCCGGGCGGCGTTCAGGAGTTCCCGCGACAGTTCGCGGGCGGCCGGTGACCGCACGAGCCGCTCCACCGGCGTGTCGAACAGGCCGGCCGACATCACTTTGCCGCGGCGGTTTTTCACCGGCTCGTCTATCGACGGCGAGAGCACGAGTCCGGCGAGCTTTTCGAGCTCGGCCGCTTCCAGTACCGGCGAACGGTAGCCCCGCGCACGCGAAGGCAGTGCATGGGCTTCGTCCACGACCAGCACCGACTGGCCGGCGAGATCGGGGTCGGCCAGTTCCCACAGCATGACGTCCGGGTCGAAGGCGTAGTTGTAGTCACAGGTGACGGCCTCGGACTGCCAGGCCATTTCGAGCGACATCTCGAACGGGCAGAGAGTCTGCGCGCGGCCGATTTCCAGAAGGTCGTCTCCGGTCACGACACCCTTCTGCATGAGCGCAGTCCCTGTACCGGTTTTTTCGAGCCGTTCCGGAAAATCCTTCAGGTAGGGACAGAACTCCGGGTCGCACACCATCACATCGTTCAGACACATCTTTTCTTTCGCCCGGATCTGCACGATCCGCAGCGGATCGGCGGTGCCAAATCCGGACTGATCCCGGATTTTTTCGAGCGTCTCGAGCGCCATCTTCTGCTGGGTGCCCTTGGCGGTGAGAAAATACAGTTTCCGGTTCTGCGACAGGACGGTTCGCAGCGCACCGGCGAGCACGGCCGCGGTTTTGCCGAGTCCCGTGGGCGCTTCGGCAATGAGTACGCTGCCGGATTTCACGGCCTGCCCGGCGGCGGTTTCAAGGTCCTGCTGGTGGGGCCGGTAGTCTTCAAAGGGGAACTGCAGGCGCGGCACGAGCGCGCGGCGCTGCTCGGCGATCTCCAGATCGTGTTCGAGCCGTCCGGCGGCGCGGTCCAGCATCGACTGCACATGCCGGTCGAGTGCGTCACCGGTTTCAATGAGATCGATCGCGTGCCAGCCGCCGTCGAGCAGCGACGCCAGCACGAGCCGGGACCGCGCCGGCCCCAGGCCGCTCTTTTCCCACATCCACTGGTAGAGCCGTGCCTGATTGGCCCAGTCGGTGAGTTCGGCGGGATCCAGGCGGGCGGCTTCGCGGGACGTTACGAAGACGGATTTGATCTCCTCGATGACGGTCAGGTTCTGTTCGGTAACGACGGCGTCGATGCGCCCGTCGATGGCGAGCAGAAGACCTCGCGCGGGGGCTTCGACCGAAACGGACACTTCCTTACGGAACCCGGGCCGCGCGGCGGTTTCCTGCTGGTAGCGGGTGTGGGCTTCCTGCCCGAGCCGCGCGCGGCTCAGGGGCGCGCCGACGGGACGCGACGATCCGGCGGACGCCAGCGCGACGACGTCGTGTACCGACAGTTCGAAGCGCAGCTTTTCAGGAGTCCCGGTCATGGACCGGGGAGTGTATCACCCGGACCGTCAGGCCGCCTTGCAGTTTTTGCAGACGCCCTGGAATTCGAGCAGATGGCGGCTGATCTTGATCCCGCTGTCCCTGGTAACGGCTTCGGCGATCTCTTCGAGCTGGGGGCAGTCGAACTCGTACGATTTTCCGCACTCGGTGCAGATCGCCAGATGATGACACTGTTCGTCGTGGCTGTGCTCATGCCCGTGGGGCTTGCGGCCTTCCGAGCTCTCGAAATAGTGGGAGCAGGCCTTGAAGCTGTTGTTGGCGATCACATGGTGGACAAGGCCGTTATCCTGGAGCGTCTCGAGGATCCGGTAAACGCTGACCAGATCCATCGACCTGCCGCGGGCCTTGACCCGTTCGTGAAGCTCGGCCGGTGTCAGCGGCACCCGTGCCGTGGAGAGAACTTCGAGAACTACGCGTCGCTGCTCCGTGAGCCGATGCCCCGCATGTTTGAGGGCATCCAGCGCCGTATCGACATAGTTAGACATGAATGCGCACCCGCATTGCGAACGTCAGTGGGAAAAACGCCCGAGAATTTCCCAATCCAAAATGTCCCAAGAACGGCGCTATGGTTACTTTCCGTTTTCATCCTTATCAACATTTTGACGCGCAGCAGGTACATTAAAGGGGTCTAACAGAGCTTTCAGCAGGGGCGCGCCCAGCCTGGCGCTTTCCTGTAGCAGGACGACGGTCTCCAGCTGATTGACCGGATTGCGGAAAAATTCGATGGCGGCAGAAAGATTGCTCTCTCCGGGAGCCATGACGTGCTCGATCTGGTTGTTTACGAATCTGTTGTAAAGCGACTCAGCTTTCTTCAAAAGATCTGTCGGAGATGTCGAATTATTGACACTCGACGGATTTTTGGCGCTTTGCGTCGAATTGGAATCTGACTCGCCCATATTTTGAAATCCTGTATTTTCAGGGAGTTAAACATTTTTGAAGCTTATAAAAACGTGGATGTCTACCTGCATTTGACCTGTCATAACCAATTGTAATCTTTGAATAAATCAGGATTGCACAGCACAGGTTATCGCTGATCGTCAACAACTGCAATCTCTCTTTTGAACCTGCTGTGAGATAAATCCTGGGGATAAGTGCCGCAGTGCTCCAAAATGGAGTTTGTAAAATGCTCGACCGTGGAGCGGTGCGCTATTTTGGCGCACGAAGTTTAAGACGCACTGCAGCTAAGTGACTGAAATGACTCAAACGCGTGCATGGTACGGTTCCTGCTACAAATGAACACAGTTATACCCTCACGTGGAGGGGGAGTGTTAGAAACTTCAAAACTCCCCACTGAGCAAAAGAATCCTGCCTAGAAGCATCAGCTTCGCTGCAACGCTCCCCCTCCCACATCCCCCCCCTCTCGCCAAAGAACCCGGAAAATCCCGGAAATGAACGAAAAAGCCCGAAAGGGCTTTCTGTTTAGGCGTACAGGCGGCGGGCAATGACAGGTCCCGCTTGACCGTAAAAGGTCACCTGCCACCCGTGGACGGGTTCGACAAATTGCACGGACTGCGCTGTAAAGGGAACGGTTGTTACAGGACGAGCGCCAAGAACACCTGCTGTCCGTCAGGCGTATGAATGTCGTATTTCAGCGCCCGTCCGGTACCCAGTGATACCGCCCCGCCGATCAGTTCAGGCGGCAGGATCTCGCAACGGATACCCATCTGGGCGAGCCGCGCCACGACGTTACCGGTAACGATGTTGCAGAACTCCTGGACGGCGTCCTGGCGTACGGCGGGGTCCTTGGCATCGTAGAATTTGCCCAGCAGCTGCTGGCCGAGCGTGTTCACGAGCGTCTCGCTGATACCGATAATATAGGACACCTTGATGCCGCCCTCGAAGCGGATCAGCGCCGCGAAACCCGGGGGCATCACCGAACCGGTAATCCATTCGTTACCGGTCACCTTCGTTTCGATCGAACCCATGCGGAGCAGCATCTTCTGGGTCATGTCCACGAACACGCGGACCGTGTCGGTGAGCTGAAGTTCGCTCGGTACCGGAATACCGCCCTGCAGTTCGTAGATCTTCTGGTCTTCCTTGAACGCCTTGAGGGCTTCGTCGACCTTCGCGCGGGTGGCGTAGTTCTTCAGGACCACGGCATCGCCCAGATAGATATGGTCGTTCTGCTGCATGAGGAGCAGCTCGTCCACCTGCTTGGCCGTGAGCAGGTTGAGTTCCACGGCCGCCTGGCCGAACTTGAGATCCTTCTGCTGCTGAAGGCGGTTGATCTGGGCTGACTGGTCCTTGGTAAGGTAACCCTTTTTCACAGCGTAGTCGCCGAGCTTCAGGTTCTGGGACTGCTGATATTCGACCGCAGCTACAAGCTGCTGGGCCGTGACAAGTTGCCTCTCGAGCAGGAACTGGCCGAAAAATTTGACACCCACGCGCGACTCTCCCCTTATACCTGCCGGTTGGTTTCTGCCGGATCCAAGGACCTCAGAGAGAGGTCAGCGTCTGCTTGATCTTCTCGGGCTCGAAGGGCTTGGCGATCACGTCCTTGGCGCCCACTTTCAGCGCCTCGACGACCTTGTCGCCCACGCCGCCCAGCGAGGAAATCATGACAACCTTGGCGTTCTGGTCGAGCTGAAGAATGGCACGGGTTGCCTGAAGACCGTCCATCAGCGGCATGACGATATCCATGCAGACGATGTCCGGACTGAGCGACTTATACATTTTCACAGCCTCGGCGCCATTTTTGGCATGACCGACGATCTCGAACCCGTTCAGTCCGACGATGATGCTTTCCAGCTGTTTTGCCGTGGTGACCGAGTCATCCACAAGCAGAACCCTTTTTCCCATGGGGCCGTACCACCTTGAGGAGTATCGATTATGAAATCGATATCTGTCCTATATAGAAACATCGTATAACGCGAAAAGCGGCGGGGGCAATTGTTCCCGAAAGAAACTGGTGCCGCAGTGCGATAAACACGGCGGCACCCGGTCAAACGAGCAGGTGTGCTTTTCTGTCAGTTCCGGGAAACCGCCCCGAGCAGGTCGAGAATGTCCTTGCCGAGCACTTCGACAGTCACGTTGACGGTTCCGTCGGGGGCCTCACTCAGAACCCTGGAATTGCGCAGCAGCAGGTCATACGGCTGCGCTTTGGAAGCGATCTCGGCGGGCACATTGCATTTGACGGCCGCTTCCTTGAGCAGTTTCGAGGCCGCGTCGTATTCGGCGTTCTTCTGAGCGAGCAGGCGGCCGTTCAGCCCTTCCGGCAGTTTTTCCGGCGGCTTGGCCCGACCCGATGCCTCGTACGATTTATAAGGATCGTAAGCCTTGCAGTCGAGCCGCCCGACGAACTCCGCCCGGGGCGCCGCCGCTTCACCGGCGGGCTGTTCTGCTTTGACCGGCTCGGCGTTTTTGCGGCGGGAGTGACACCCGGTCAGCGCGAACACCGCGGCGGCGGCCAGAATAACGGTTTTGGTCTTCATCATGTCAGTCTCCGGAGGGGCGCGGCGGTCAGCCAGCGGCCTCAATCGCTTCTTCAAGCGTGAATTTTCCTTCGTACAACGCCCGTCCCACGATAACGCCTTCGACACCGTCCAGTACCGAAAGATCGGTGATGTCCTGAACCCGGGCCACACCGCCGGAAGCGATGATCCGTCCGGTCCGGGCAGCGAGCGATCCGGTCTGTTCAAGATTGGGCCCCTGAAGCATACCGTCCCGCGCAATATCTGTATAGATCACGTGCGAGGCGCCTGTGTCGAGCACTCGCTGCGCCAGATCGGCGGCTGTCGTATCGGTGGTTTCCGTCCAGCCCTGCACGGCGACCTTTCCGTCGCGGGCGTCGATGCCGGCCGCCACCTTGCCGGAAAATTTCCGGATAATGGCGAAAGCTGTATCACGGTCACGAACGAGCAGCGAGCCCAGTACCAGCCGGCTCACACCCAGAGCGAGATACTGTTCGGCCAGCGCCAGTGTCCGGATTCCGCCGCCCAGCTGCACCGGTACATGGCAGTCCCGCACGATCCGTGAAATCAGGTCACGGTTTGCCGGCGTTCCGTCCTTGGCGCCGTCCAGGTCGACGACGTGAATCCATTCGGCACCCCGGCGGACCCATTCACGGGCCTGATCCACCGGATCGGGGTTGTAGACCTTCTCGCGGGCGTAATCGCCCTGGCTCAGGCGGACGCATTGCCCGCCCCGGATGTCAATGGCTGGATAGACGATCATCTTGAGGTGAAAGCGCTCCCGTGCTCAGACGCTGAGAAAATTCTCGAGAAACCGGAGACCGGCGGACTGGCTTTTTTCCGGGTGAAACTGGGTCGCATGAACGTTGTCCTTCGATACCGAAGAAATGAAGTTTGTCCCGTAGTCGGAGGTCGTCGCTATCCAGGGTTCGTTATCGGTCGTCACCTGTGCGTAGTAGGAGTGTACGAAATAAAAATACTCCTCCTGCGCGATCCTGGCGAACAGCGGAAAGTCACCGGTCTTGCGGATCGAATTCCAGCCCATATGGGGCACCTTGAGCTGAGTCCAGCGGGGATCCGGAAACCGGACCACGCGGCCGGGAATAATTCCCAGCCCTTCCTTGCCGCCGTGCTCTTCACTGTATTCGAACAGGATCTGGAGGCCCAGGCACAGGCCCAGGTACGGTTTGCCGCTCTCGATCGTCTTCTGGACAGCCTCGGTGAGACCCCGTTCGGCCAGCGTCGTCATGCAGTCGGCAAAAGCGCCCTGTCCGGGCAGCACCACCCGGTCGGCCGCCGCCACCTGGGCGGCGTCGCTGACGATCTTCACCGAGGCGCCGACATATTCCAGCGCCTTGGCCACGCTGCCCAGGTTTCCGCGTCCGTAATCGATGACGGCGACATTCTTCGGCATGACGGGTCAGAGCACTCCCTTGGTCGAGGCTAGTCCCAAATTCGAGGGGGCCACCGCGGTTTTCAGCGCACGCGCAAAAGACTTGAACAGCGCCTCCACAATGTGATGGCGGTTCTCGCCGTAGCGCACAGTGAGGTGCAGAGTCGAGAGCGAGTGGTTGGCGAACGACTGGAAGAAATGGGGGACCATCTCCACGTCGAAATTGCCGATCTTGCCGGACGGCACCTCGCCGTTGAACACCGTGTGCGGCCGGCCAGACAGATCGATCACCGTCTCGCACAGTGCCTCGTCCAGCGGGGCCACAAAGAAGCCGAACCGGTTGATGCCGGACTTGTCGCCCGCGGCGTCGCGGAAGGCCATGCCGAGGCAGATCGCCAGATCTTCCACCGTGTGGTGAGCGTCCACTTCCACATCGCCTTTCGCAGTCACTTCGAGATCGAATGATCCATGGACGGCCAGCTGCGCGAGCATGTGGGAGAGAAACGGAACCGGCGTGTCCACTTCGTAACGGCCGGTGCCGTCCAGATTGATTTTCAGCTCAATCTCCGTCTCCTTGGTCTTGCGGGTGACGGAACCGGTACGGCCTTTCCGGGCCGCAGATTTTCTGGTACCGGATTTCGGGGACGGCTTTCTGGTCGGTTTTTTCGGCATGTTATTTCAGAAGTCCTTCCAGCGCCTTCATAAGGGCGCGGTTCTCGGCGGGGGTCCCGATCGTAATTCTCAGGCAACCATCCAGACGTCCCGGGCGGCTCAGGTTCCGGATAAGGATACCCTTGCTGCGCAGTGCATCCCAGAGCAACGTCGCGTCGCCGGTCAGCAGGCGAACCAGGATGAAGTTCGCCTCGCTCGGATAGACCCGCAGCCGGCTGAACCGCCTGAGCTGCGCTGCCAGGCGGTCCCGTTCGGTGGTCACTTTGGTGACCAGCTTGTCGATCTCGGGGCCGTTTTCATAGGCGATCTGGGCAATCTTCAGATTCATCCCGCCGATATTGTAGGGCAGGCGGACCCGCTCCAGACGGTCGGCGATCTCCGGGTTGCAGAGGGCCATGCCGAAACGGGCGGTGGCGAAACCGACCTTCGAAAGTGTCTTCATCACCACCAGATTCGGATATTTCGCCAGCCGGTCGGTCCAGCTCGAATCGGCAAAATCGCCGTAGGCCTCGTCCACGACGACGATCGCTCCGGAATCCTCGAGCAGCCATTTGACCACGTCGGGATCGAAACAGTTGCCGGTCGGATTGTTGGGCATCGCCAGGAAAACGAGATTCACCGGCTGGCGCACGATGGCCCGGCCCACGTCTTTCAGATCGAGGTCGAAATCGTCGCCCGTTTCCACGCCGGTGACTTCGTAGCCGTGGCTTTTCCCGATAATGCCGAACATCGAGAACGTCGGTTGCGGAACCAGCAGGCGCGGCTTCGAACGTGACGATCCGGCAAAGGTGTTGAGCAGCAGGCCGATGATTTCGTCCGAACCGTTGCCAAGGACCACCTGCGTGTCCCGGGGCGCCCGGTAGCGCTTGACGATCAGTTTCTTGAGCGCGACCGGATTCATCTCCGGATAGCGGTTGAGTGGAACGCGCTGCAGTTCCGCCGCCAGCCGCGCACGCAGGCGCAGCGGCAGGTCGTACGGCAGCTCATTGGCGTCCAGGCGCACCTTGATATTGGCGGACGGCGGGACGTGATAGCCCTTCATCTCTTCAACTTCGGGGCGGACGAGATCCTTGTACCGGGCGGGAAGTTTCATTTCTTCTTTCCCCCCTTGGGGCCGCCCGGCTTGCGGCCGGACCCGGGACGCAGCTTCACCACGGGCGCCAACGCGCCCTTTTTGCTGCCCCCGGCCTTGCGAAGCCGGGTGCGCATTTTGAACACGTTGCCGGTCCGTGTCGTGGCCGCCGGTTCTGTTGCTTCCGGGGGTTTGGGAGGCTTCGGCGGGTTCAGCCGGACTTCCACCGACCGGGCGTGCTCGAACAGTCCTTCCGATTTCGCCAGGGTTACAATCGACGGACCGAGCGCCTGCATCGCCCTTTCAGGCGTGAAGACGACGCTCGTCTTTTTCATGAAAGTCGCCACACCGAGCGGTCCGGAAAAACTCGCCGCGCCGCCGGTCGGCAGTACGTGATTGGAACCGGCGAGGTAATCTCCCATCGCCTCGGGTGTCGTGCGGCCGAGGAAGATCGCCCCCGCGTTCCGGATGTGACGGGCAAGCCCTTCGGGTCTGTGGACCATGACCTCGACGTGCTCGGGCGCCAGCTCGTTCGTGATCTCGACCGCTTCGGCCAGCGAATCGACGACGATAATGAGGCCACGTTCCGGGACCGATTTTTCCAGAATTGCCCGCCGCTCCGACACATCGACCGCGCGGATGATCTCTTTCTGGACCAGCTGGGCGAGTTTCCGGGAGTCGGTAATCAGGACACCGGCGGCCAGTTCGTCGTGCTCCGCCTGGGAAAGCAGGTCGGCGGCGATCTCGACCGGGTTCGCGGTGCCGTCGGCGATGACGACCACTTCGGACGGTCCGGCGATCGAATCGATCCCCACGCGTCCGTAGAGCTGGCGCTTGGCTTCGGCCACAAACGCGTTGCCCGGCCCCACGATGACCGGACACTTCGGTACAGTCGCGGTTCCGAAGGCAAGCGCGGCAATCGCTTGCGCCCCGCCGAACCGGAACAGACGATCGACTCCGGCGATGGCGCAGGCGGCCAGCACGACCGGGTTTGCCGCGAGCGAGGCTCCGGGCGAGGTGGCGATAATTTCTTTCACACCGGCGACGCGGGCCGGGACGACGTTCATCAGAACGGTCGACGGATAGGCCGCCTTGCCGCCCGGGACATAGACGCCGGCCCGGGCGACCGGCTCCACGCGCAGTTCGAGACGGCTGCCGTATTTGTCCTTTACGACATAACCGCGGCTCACCTGTTTCAGGTGATAGGTCTCGATCCGTTCGCGGGCGAGTCTGAGCGCCTTCACGACGGCCGGGTCGGTCTTCGAGACCGCCGCCTGCATCTCGGCCTTCGTGACTTCAACCGGTTCGCCCTTGGCGACGCGGTCGAACTTCTGGGCGTATTCCAGCAGGGCTTCGTCGCCCCGCTGCTCGACATCAGCGATGATCTTCTGGACGGAACCGGCAAATTCGGGCGAAGGTCCGCCGGACTTCGGACGAAGTCGTTCCAGCCGTTCCCGGCAGGATTCCGTGCCGCTGTCGAAGATCCCGATCATGCGGCGGCGAGCCCTCCGATCCGTTCGGCGAGCGGACGGATCCCCTTGGGGTTGAGTTTCAGCGCCGCCGGGCTGGCGATGAGCCGGCAGGTGGACTCGAGAATGACCAGATCTTCAACCAGGCCGTTGGCCTTCAGCGTGCTCCCGGTCGAAACCAGGTCGCAGATCCGGTCGGCAAGTCCCACGAGCGGAGCCAGTTCCACCGAGCCGTACAGGGTGACGATTTCGGCACGGCGGCCCATGCGGTTCAGGTAGTCCGTCGTGAGATTCACGTATTTCGTCGCAACCCGGATCGGCTCATCGGGGTTCATCTCCAGAAACGGCACATCGGACTTTTTCTTGGCAAGCGACAGCCGGCACTTGCCGATGCCGAGGTCGAACAGCTCGAACAGTTTGGAGCCGTGCTCGAGCAGCACGTCCTTGCCGACAATACCCAGCTCGGCGGCGCCCGATTCCACATAGGTCGGGACGTCCTGCGAACGCACGACGAGAAGGCTCAGGCCCGCTTTCGGGAAGGCGTGGATGAGCGAGCGGCTGTCCCGTTTCACCTGATCGGCGGAGACGCCGAGCGGGGCGAGGAGTTCCAGGCTCTCGTCGAAGACGCGGCCTTTGGCGACGGCTAACGTGATCATGACTTTCCCAATACCTGTTCGGGCCACTTTCCGGCGAATCTTTCGATCATCGCGCCGAGCGAGGCCAGTTTCTTTTCCAGCGATTCGTAACCACGGTCCAGATGGTAGATCCGGTCCACGACCGTTTCTCCGTCGGCCACCAGCGCGGCGACGACGAGACCGGCGGACGCCCGCAGGTCGGTCGCCATGACGGGCGCGCTCGTGAGCTTCTCGACACCTTTCACAATCGAGACGTTTCCCTTGATCTTGATGTCGGCACCCATGCGCACCAGCTCCTGCACATGCATGAACCGGTTCTCGAAGACGTTCTCCGAGATAATGGAGGTTCCCTGTGCGACCGCCATGAGCGCCATGTACTGGGCCTGCATGTCGGTGGCGAAGCCGGGGAACGGTTGCGTGTCGATGTCGCCAGAGCGGATCGAACCGATGCCGCCCGGTACCCGTACACGGATTTTCCGAACGTCGGTTTCGATGCTGACGCCACATTCGGACAATTTGGCGATCAGCGCGCCCGAGTGTTCCGGCACGGCGTCTTCGAGGGTTACATCGCCGCCCGTGATCGCGGCGGCGGCGATCAGCGTACCGGTTTCGATCCGGTCCGGCATGACGGAACAGTTGAACGGCTTGAGCGAGGAGACGCCCTCAACCGTGATCCGCTCCGTGCCGGCGCCGTCGATCTTCGCGCCCATACTGACCAGCACTTCGGCGAGCTCGACCACTTCCGGCTCGCGGGCGCAGTTCATCAGCTCGGTGGTGCCTTTGGCACACGCGGCAGCCATGAGGGCGTTTTCGGTGCCGGTCACGGTCTGGATATCGAAGGTGAACCTGGCGCCCTGCAGCCGTCCGGCTTCGGCGATCACGTAACCGTGCTCGACCCGGATCATTGCTCCGAGCGCTTCGAGGACTTTCAGGTGCTGATCGATCGGCCGGGCGCCGATGGCGCAGCCGCCCGGGAGTGAAATCCTCGCCTTGCCGAACCGGCCCACAAGCGGACCCAGCACGACGACCGAGGCACGCATGGTCTTGACGAGATCGTACGGCGCTTCGCAGTTAGGTACTTTGGATGCGTCGATGGTGACGGAACCGTCGCCCGGCGTGATCCCGCAGCCCATGTTCTGGAGCAGTTTCGCCATGGTTTTCACATCGGCGAGCGCGGGGACGTTTTTGAGCGTGGACGATCCTTCGCCGAGCAGGGCGCAGGCCATGAGCGGAAGCGCGCTGTTCTTGGCGCCGGACACACGTACCGTGCCCTTCAGTCTCGCGCCGCCTCTGATCAGGAGCTTATCCACGTTCCGTCATGCCTTTCTCCGGTGTTTCATCAGCGGGAACCCGGCACCTGAGCACCCGGTCCCGTCCGGCCAGATCCCTGAGAATTTCAACTTTCCGGTAATCACCCTCGTAAGCGAGCTGTTTTACCGCTTCGCCCTGCGTATCGCCAATTTCGATGACAACCGGCGCACCGGGCATGAGGCGGTTTTTCGCCTGAGCCAGAATTCTGCGGATGAGGTTCAGGCCGTCCGGACCGGCAAACAGGGCCGTTGCAGGCTCGTACCGGGCCACATTCGGGGGCAGTTCGTCGTTATCGCCCACATAGGGGGGGTTAGAAACCAGTGCATCGAACCGGAACTCCCCCTTAGGGAACAGGTCGCACAGAAGGAACGACATCCGCGGTTTGAGACCGAGCGCCCGGGCATTCGCCTCGGCGACCCAAATGGCGGCGGGCGATATATCGGTCGCCGTCACCCGGGCATCAGGCCGTTCGGCGGCGATGGTAATCGCGATGGCTCCGCTGCCCGTGCCGATGTCCAGCACAGTCGCCCGGCGGGGGATGACGGCGAGCAGCGCTTCAATGGCAGTCTCGGTGTCGGGCCGGGGGATGAGCACATCCGGAGTAACCGTGAAGGTGCGGCCGAAGAACTCCTTCTCGCCGAGGATATAGGCCATCGGTTCCCAGGCTTCCCGGCGGCCGGCGTTCAGGCGGAATTTGCCGGCGGCCTCGGCCGGTACGACCCGGCCCGATTCGCGGATCAGCCCCGCACGGTCCAGGCCGGTCTCGCGGGAGAGCAGCAGTTCGGCGTCCAGGCGTGGCGACGGGATCCCTACGGCCGAAAAACGCCGCGTGGCCTCTTCGATGAGGCTTTTCACCGTGTCGGACGCCGGCATGTCTTTCACCGCCTTCAGCATGGCCTTTCTTCCGGTAAACCTTTTCTCAGGCGCGGGCTTCGGTCTCGCTTTCCAAATCTCTCGACAGCAGCTCCGCCTGGTAGTTGCTGGTGAGCGGATCGATCAGCGGGTCCAGATCCCCGTTAATGATGGACGTCAGCTGGTAGAGCGTCAGGCCGATCCGGTGGTCCGTGCATCGCTCCTGCGGGAAGTTGTAGGTGCGGATTTTTTCGCTCCGCATACCCTGCCCGATCAGGCTCCGCCGTTCGGCGGAGATCTTGTCGTGCTGTTCCTGCTCGGCCCGGGCGAGAAGCCTCGACTTGAGAATCTTCAGCGCCTTCGCCTTGTTCTTGATCTGGCTCTTTTCGTCCTGGCAGATCACGACCGTATTGGAGGGCAGGTGGGTCACCCGCACCGCCGAGTCGGTCGTGTTCACGCTCTGGCCGCCGTGGCCGCCCGCGCGGAACACGTCGATCCTGAGTTCCTCGTCCCGGATCTGGATATCGACGTCTTCGGCCTCGGGCATCACCGCCACGGTCGCTGTGGAAGTATGGATGCGCCCCTGGGTTTCGGTCGCCGGGACGCGCTGCACGCGGTGAACGCCCGATTCGAACTTGAGCCGCGAGAAGACGTCCTTGCCGGAGATCTGGGCGATCAGCTCCTTGTAGCCGCCGGCGGAGTTGTCCGAGGAGGACAGGATCTCGACCTTCCACTTGCGGTCTTCGGCGTAGCGCGAATACATGCGGAACAGGTCGGCCACGAACAGTCCGGCCTCGTCGCCGCCCGTCCCGGCGCGCAGTTCGAGGATCGCGTTCTTGCCGTCATTGGGATCTTTGGGCAGCAGCAGGACCTTCAGCAGATCGGCGGCTTCGGCAAGCTGCTTTTCGATGCCCGCGATTTCGCCCTGCGCCATCTCGCGCAGTTCGGGGTCTCCGCCCGAAGCCAGTTCGCGGTTTCCCTTCAGTTCGGTCTCGATTTTCCGGTAAGCGGCGAACGCCTCGACAATGGGGGTCAGCTCCGAGAACTCGCGCGAGAGCTTGATGAACCGGTCGTTATCGGACGTGACTGCGGGATCGGAAAGGAGTTTCTCCAGTTCCGTGTGCCGCTTGGCCACTTTCTCGAGTTTGCCGAGGATGTCCATTCATGTCCCGGTGATCTGCAAGCCCCAAAAACGAAACCGCCCGCGCTCTCTGATCGAGCCGGCGGGCGGTTCCGGTAAGAAGAGGTCTAGGCTTTCTTGGCGTACTTCTTCTTGAACCGCTCGACCCGTCCTTCGGCATCGATCAGCTTCTGCTTGCCCGTGTAGAACGGATGGCACGCAGCGCACACGTCCACGGAGAAGTTTCCCCGGGTCGAGCGCGTGTCATACGAGGTATGGCAGCTGGCGCAGGTGACCTTTGCAGGACGATAGTTCGGGTGAATCATTGCTTTCATGTGTATCCAAAACCTTCCGGGTTCCACTACCCAAGGCCGTCGCTTATATGGAGAAGTTAGGCCAAAATCAAGTGCGCCGGGTTCCTGCCTGACCCCCTTTGGAACCGGCCGAAAGGTACCCTTGGCGTATGGCCGTCACCGACTCCCAACTGGCTGAAATCCTTAAAGGTTCAAAGACCATAGCCGTCGTGGGTCTTTCGCCCGATCCGTCGGCCACCAGCCATGAGGTTTCGGCCTATCTCCAGAGGGCCGGATACCGGATATTCCCGGTGCATCCCACTGCGTCCGAGGTGCTGGGAGAAAAGGCGTATCTGGCGCTCAAGGACCTGCCCGGCCCTGTGGATATTATCGATGTTTTCCGCCGGCCGGAGTTCATCGCCGGGGTCGCCCGGGAGGTCGTGGCGCTCCCCTGGAAACCGAAACTGGTCTTCGTACAGCTCGGAATTGTGAGCCCCGAAGGGAAAGCCACTGCCGAAAAAGCCGGAATTCCTTATGTCGAGGACAAATGCATCAAGATCGAACACCGGCGGCTGGCAAGATAGAAGGCAGACGGAAAATCAGTTCCGCTTTTCCGCCACCCGTTCGGCGATGGCGGAGAGCGTTTTCCCGATCGGCGTGAAGAAGCGCGCGTCGGCGATTTCGTCGAGCGGCGTTTCGCTTGCGGTGATGATGACCAGCCTGGCACCGGCGCGTTTGGCTTCGACCGGAAGCATGGCGGCGGGTTGCACCACGAGCGAGCTGCCCAGCACGATAAACAGGTCGCTCGATCTCGCCAGTTCGAAACTCTCCATCAGTTCGCGCTCGGGCATCGACTGTCCGAAGCTGATCGTGGCGCTCTTGATCGGGCCGCCGCACTTCTCGCCGTGAGTCATCGCCTCGTCGCAGTAAGGGACCGAATCACGGACGTTGGAGCGGCCGGACCGCACCCAGTCGATCACCGTCGCCATGGGCCACAGTTTTCCGCATTCCAGGCAGGTCGCCCGCATGGCGGTTCCATGAATCTCGATGACCTTTTTCGAGCCCGCCCGTTGGTGCAGTTCATCGATGTTCTGGGTGATGACGGCCCGGACAAGTCCGGCCGATTCCCATCTGGCGATCACGTCGTGGCCCGCGTTGGGTTTCGCCTTGTGGAATTCGTCGAACATCTCGTTCGAGCGCTGCCAGTACAGGTTCCGCTTCTCGTGGCTGCGGATGAAGTTCTGGAACGTGTAGTCATCCGGGTTGTACTTGGTCCACACGCCGCCCGGAGAACGAAAATCCGGAATGCCGCTTTCGGTGGAGATTCCGGCGCCGCTGAAGGCGACGGCCGAGCGGCTTTCCGTTACCCAGCGGGCGACCTGATCGCAGGCTTCTTCAAAAGAGGCGGTCATCAGGGGAAATTGTGGCCCACTCCCGGGCTGAAGGAAAAACCATCTGAACGGGATTCGCTCGGCGCGTCATGACAGGAAGAACTGTTTCTGATAGATACAGTGTATCCACATTATGAATCCCCGAGACGCACTGCCAATCCTGGGTGACGGCATCAAGATCGGTCTTGGTGTGGTGAGCCGCGGTTTCGGCAAGGCCAAACCGGTTCTCTACGAAGGCAGCGCGGTGGAGATCTGTGAGCAGGTCGCCAAAGCCTGCTGGAACGGAAGATATTTCCAGGGCGGCGGCGACCATTTTCACCAGTTCTGGATCCGGGATTTCTCGCTGGCGCTGCCGGGGCTGATCGATCTCGGGCTCACCGACGAAGCGGTCAAGACGCTCCGGTTTGCGCTGGAAGCATACGAAAAGGCCGGGCGCGTGACGACGACCGTACTGCCCTCCGGCAAGGCGGTCGATATTTTCAAGATGGCGGCCGACTCGCTGCCGTTTCTGCTCTACGCGCTGCTCATCACCGAACAGATGGAGCTGATGGGGAAATATAACGGCCTCCTGTCGCAGGCGCTCAACGACTACGCCGATGCGGTGACGGATTCCAAAACCGGGCAGCTTCGCACGGACACGTATTTCCCGACCGCCAAGGACATGGTGACGCTGCCGGCGAGCGCCGCCGGACTGTCGTTCATCGGCTGGACCGATGAGCTGTCGTGGGAGATCCCGGGGCTGGGCAGCCCGTTCCACGGGACCGACTTTTCGGAAATCCTGATTGACGGCTATTGGAACAAAGACCATTTCATCAACGATCCGCAGTCACGTCTGCTGTCGGCGGATGCGAACCTGTGGCCCTTCTGGTGCGGCGTCGTGGACGATCCTCTGCGCGAGAAGAAAGCGCTGAAAGCCATCCAGAACGCAGGACTCGACCAGCCGTTCCCGCTCAAATACCACGCCGAACGTACGCCGTCGGTCGAGCACCCGATCGCGCGCATGTTCGTTCCCAACTACCAGGGCGACACGATCTGGACGATGCTCGTGCTGCCGTGGATCGAACGGGTGGCCGCCCACGAACCGGAGACGGCGAAAAAGTATCTCGAACAGACGGCCGGGTGGCTCGACCGCGAACGCAACTGGGTCGAGCTGTTCGAGCCGGATGGATCGAAACCGTACTCGGGTCCGTTCGGCCACGGCGCCGCCCAGGGACTTATCTGGGCTGCCAATTTTCCGAGACTCTGGCGCGAACTTCAGACCTGATTCTGGGCTCGTGGCAACCTTGCCTTCCCCGGCATGGTGACTAATATGGGACTTGAAAGGTCGGACCTTCGTTCCGGCCCGTTTGGAGAAGCTCATATGTCGCACGGCAAAGGCATGGTCGCAGCAGAACAAACCCAAGTAATTCCACAGGTTTCCACCACTATTGCGCTCACGTCGGCTGCGGTGGAAAAGGTCCGTGCGCTCATGAAAACCGAGAAGTCGCTTCCGGCCGATTCAGGGCTCCGGGTGGCGGTAGTGGACGGCGGCTGCGCCGGCCAGAGCTACAAACTCACGTTCGAAACCAAATCCCGCGACACCGACGAAGTGCTCGAGTTCGGCGGCCTCAAGGTTTATGTCGACCAGAAGAGCAGCACGTTCCTGCGCGGCACGACGCTCGACTTCGTCGAAGGACTCAACGCCGCGGGTTTCCAGTTCCTCAACCCCAACGTCCAGAAAAGCTGCGGCTGCGGTTCGTCGTTCAAGGTCTGAAAAGCAAAGCCTGAAAAATCGGCCAGAAAATCAGATAGAATTTGAGCGGCTGGTTTTTTCCCGGCGCCACCAGGAATAAAACCGCGTCTTTCGGGGGTTTCACCATGTCAGAACATATTCTCGATATTTCCGACCTCATCGAAGGCATGGTGAAGGCCGACACTTTTCCCGCCGCGCTCGACCGTCACGACTGGAAGCGGTACGAAAAGGCGACCGTTTATCTGAAAGGTTGCGCGCCGACCTGGGCCTTCATGATGGCGGAAAAAAGACTCGCGGCGCTCGCCGACAAAGTCTACTTCGGCGACCCCAAAGAGGGTCCCGTCGAGATCCGCTGATCCGATTCTTTAATCTGTAAAAAGTCCGCCGGGCCGCATGGGGTCAAGATTTTTGCTTGACAGGGCAAACTTATATGAGTAGAAGGGAGCCATACATATATGGCACCATATGTATGGCCGAAAGCGAGCCATCGCCATTTGATCGGGGCCACAGGGCGAAAGCTCTGTAAATCGGAGCGTAAGACAAACAGTTCAATGCCGGTGTGGTGACCCGAACCTTCTTCTCCAAAGTTCCCACCCATTACCACCACTCGCCACATCGGCATTGTTTAAAACCAAACCCAATCCAAACCCCCTGAAAAAATAGGGAAGGAAAAAGGAAAGCAGAAAATGACGAAAGCAGAACTCGTAAACAAAGTGGCCGAATCGGCCGAAGGCGTTTCCAAGAAGACCGTCGAGGAACTCATCGACGCAACCTTCGATGCGATCGGCGCCTCCGTCAAAAAAGAAAAGCGCTTTGCAATGCCCGGCTTCGGAACCTTCACGGTCCGCAACCGCGCTGCCCGCACCGGCCGCAACCCGCAGACGGGCGCGACCATCAAGATCAAGGCTTCCAAGACCGTGGGCTTCAAGCCGGCCCCGTCGCTCAAAGAGAAGCTCTAATACCTGACTGAGGTGAACGCCGTCAGAAGGCCGCAAGGCCTGCCGGCGGCGTCCGCCCAGGTATCCGAGTTTTTGAACCGGACTTAAAATTGTCCGGGGGCGGCCGGATGTTAAACCCATAGCCCTCACCTACTTTTCGGTCGTCCCCGGGCATTAATTTTGATAAGAACACCGTTTTCTGAAAAGAAAACGGTGTTCTTATTTTGTGGTTGACATATATCCACAAAAAACTGACACTGGCGTCAGTTCGATTTTCCGTTAAAAGGAACTCTCATGGCACACGTCACCCGCGATCAGCTCGAGAACTACCTGGACCGCCTCCGGTCGCAGACCAAGGACCCCAACGCCGGTCTTTTCGGTCCTGACTCGATGATGTGGAAGGTCGGCCGCGAGATGATCGGCGGTGTAGGCGGCGGCCGGGCGCTGCTGCTCCAGACGGCCCATCCGTTTGTCGCCCATGCGGTCGTGCAGCACTCCAAATACCGTACCGACCCCCATGGCCGCGGGGTGAGAACCTTCAAGAGCGTGGACGCCATGCTGTTCGGTAACCTTGAGGCAGCCTTCAAGGCCTCCCGCCGGGTTCACACGGTTCATGAGATGATCCACGGACTGATCACGGAGCGGGTGGGGGCCTACGACAACGGCTCAAAATATGATGCCAACGACGACGACGCCCTCC
This sequence comes from uncultured bacterium, assembly GCA_964565925.1. Lineage (GTDB taxonomy): Bacteria > JAGRBM01 > JAGRBM01 > JAGRBM01 > JAHCIT01 > CAZMGV01. The sequence continues at coordinate 55,011 of CAZMGV010000006.1, read as the reverse complement.
TATGGGTTCATGCGACGCTCTGGGACACCAGTGTCCAGATATACGAGCTGATCGTCGGCAAACTCACGCTGGAAGAGAAAAACCGGTACTACCAGGAGTCCAAGTTCTTCGCCTATCTGTTCGGGGTACCGGACCGGATTATTCCGCCCGACTGGAACGAATTCATGGCATACAACCGGAAGATGTGGGATTCGGATATCCTGACCGTAGGCAGTGCGTCGGCAGAGATAGCCCATCACGTTCTGCAACCGCCCAAGCCCGACCAGCAACGGATTATGGACTGGTTCAAGATCATGACTGCGGGATTGATGCCGCCCCGGATCCGGCACGAGTACCGGTTCAAATACGGCGTGATCGAGAAGGCCATCTACGAAACATCGATCCGTACCCTGCGGGCCGTGTACCCGACGCTCCACGCCCGGTTCCGGCATTCCCCGGCCTATCTGAAGGCGATGGACCGGACCGGCCATAGCCGCAGCGGCGGATTCCTGGACGACTATCTCAAGAAGTTCATGCAGAAACAGATGAACCCGACCGGGTACCGGTTCGCCGACGCTTGATATTGTGGCTATCGACAGTTGTGGTTGTCTTTGAATTCACAAACATGGTCTTTGTGATTCCAGCAACCACCTCGGTCCAGACAGTCATCGGCTTTATCACACTGCCAGGCGACGAAAATACCGTTCGTAACGATAAGCATTACTAGTATCTTCAAAGTTCGAATTATGCGCTTATTCGTCGGCATGATCGCTTCTCCGGTCCCGGTAGCGGGCAGATGAACACCGCTTTTCGGCCGTCCAGCGTCGTCTGGTGGACCCGGATCGCATCGGTGAGATACGAACCTGCCAGCACCGGATAGGCGTGAAAGTAGTCGAGATACCGGGTTTCCCCATCGAACCGCTCGCGGTAGTCCAGCGCCACACCGTCGGCCGACCGGCTGACTGAAAGCCGCTTTCCGCCTTCGCGCAGCAGTTCGTCGCCACGGTACACCCGGTCGAACACGGCGATAACCGAATCGGGCAGCGATACATCCGGACTGAAGACAAGCGTGAGCCCCCTGCTTGCAGTCACCGAGACGGAAAGCTCGGCGGGCGTATCCGGTGCGGTTTCTCCGGATGGCTCAGTGATTACCGGGATTTTTGGCGGGAGCGGAATCCATGACAGAGCTGCCGTCTGGGGCGCTGCACCAAGTGCTGCAACCAGCGGCGCCGCTTCAATCCGCTCATAAGGAGTTGGGGTCAGGTCCATTCCCTGCGGCGGTTTCACGGCCAGAAAGCCGTCGAGATTCAGGAACGGAATTGTCGCCGGATCGCCCACCCGGACAAGCCGGAGGTTCGGCGCGATAGAGGCTTCGAACCCCCTCGGTACCCACGCGTTGGTTCCAATGGTGACGGCAGAGGTGGACGGAAAACCGTCTGCCTTCTGCCTGACCGCAGCGGCAATATCCCGGTACAGGACAATTCGCGGCGCATAAAAATTCTGCTCCTTCGCAACCTGGCCGCGAATTCCAAATACCCCCCCTGCTATCAGCACCGCGAGCGCACTCCAGGAAATCAGTGCGCTCCGGAACCGGACCAGCTTGATGGCGGCGGCAAACGATAGCAGCGTCACCAGCGGAAGCCCGAGATATTCGTGAGCCTGAAGCGAACCGAAAAGATAAATACCGACGTGAAGAAGGGTGGTCGCCAGAAGCAACCGGCAGGCGGTCCGCAGGCCGTTGGGTCTGGGATCCTCTGGCTGGAAAACCAGCTCCCAGATGCCGAGCACGGCCACCGGCAGCATCAGCATCCGGCGCCAGCCTGCCAGAACCGGCCAGAGGCCGCTCAGGCTGAAGCCGCCGGCGGTCCAGGCCGCCGGCATCGAATGAAAGAGCACCCCCCGCGTGAGAGCCACCACTCCGGTAAGACCGCCGCCCGGTGCCATATAAAAAAGGACCAGCAGGGCGAACAGCCCCGATACGGAAATGAACGTCGCGGCAGCTGTACGCAAAGCACTGGCTGGCCGCTCACGATCCGTCAGCAGATGAACAAGACAAGCGGCGGTTGCAAAAAGTGTGAGCCAGTCGATGAACAGGGCGGTGACGGCGACGATCACAAAGAGGGGGCTCGAGACCGGGGTCATCGCATGGCGGTACCCCAGATAGGACCAGATGACGGCGACTTCGCCGAAAACGGCCATCGTCCCGACGACATCGCCGGATATGGAATGCATGACCAGGCCGGGTGTCACCGCAAGCAGCGCCGCCGCATGAAGGGAGACATCTTCTAGATCCTCGTCGGCCCGGGTGGCGATGTTCCAGAGCATCAGGACGAGCAGAAGCGACGCCGCCAGTTCCGGAGCCCGGGCCGCCCAGAAACTTTCTCCGAACAGGGCGAATGAAACGCCGATGGACAACGGATAGAGCGGCGGATGATTCGTATAGAAGGTTTTTTCGCCGTCCAGTTCGCGTTCAACCGGCCGCATTGCCAGACCGCCCGTGAAAGGTCCGTCCCGGTGATACTGCTCGCCGGCCCGGACGTACACATTGTCGCGCCAGAGCCCCAGATCCCGCTGCCAGTCCTGCTTCGCGATCCAGATGCGGGGGGCGGTGACCGCAACGATGACGAGAAGCCAGGCCGGCAGAAGCCTACTGAGCATGGAACTCCTCGTAGTTGCAGTACTGGACCTTGGGAGCCGGCGAAGGACAGCTGAAGTTTCCGCGGCGCTGGTCCATCCAGACCGCCATGCCTGACACGGGGGCGTCGCGTCTCGAACCCAGAAGCGCCGGGTACGCACGGGTGAACAGGCGGGCGATACTGAAGACTGGGTTCGGTCGGGTGTACCGAAGCGAAAGGGTGTCGGCCTGTACGATGACGTCGAGACGCGGTCTGGTCGCCCGGATCAGTTCGTGCGCCGAGATCATTTTGCCGCCAATATCCAGCCAGGTTTCGGGCAGGGCTATCCACGGCCGGAACGCCAGTTCGAGGCCGTTGGTTTCGTCGACGGCGATGAGCCGCTGAAGGGTGAGGGACATGGCCCGGAACGACTCGCCCTCGAACCGCATTCGCAGGTCCACCCACCGGGTCTGCTCATCCGGTTTTAGCGGCGTCTGTCCATAGGCGAGCAGCATCTTGTTCACGTTTTCCCGTGGCTGTTCATAAGGCACGGGATTGTCGGCGTCCGGAATACTGACGGCGAGATATCCGTCGATCCGGTAAAAAGAGATCAGCCGTTCCTCGCCGACGTTGACCAGCGTCAGCGCGCGCTTGAATTTCTTCGCGTAATCCTTCGGCAGCCAGAGATTCGTTCCGACGACCAGCGCCCGGGAGGGGGGATAGGGTTCCAGTTCCCGCGTGAGTGCTTCGTCGAATTTGGCATAGTACGGGCCGGTTCCCGCCGCCGGACGGTTGCACGCAACGGTACCGGCAATGATGGACAGGCAGATCGTGCAGATAGCTGTCAGGCGAATCGCAGGTCGGTTCATGGAACAGTCAGGTCCGTTCGATTTCGTCCGGAGTGACGGAGACGAACCGGCGGTAGGTACCGACGATATCTCTGGAACAGTCCAGCGCCAGCAGGTACCAGTCGCCCTTGAACGGACCGGTGACGACAGTGCCCGTGGAACCTGCCGTGCATTCCATCTGGAATGGCCACGCACGTGAAGGGTTTTCGTGTCTCAGGGTGACGATTTTTACCCGAATGCCTTTTCGTAGTTCCAGTGCGTTCGCCATTGCAGATATTTACTCCGTCGCCCCGTCCGTCGCTGCGTCCGGGCATAACGTATGATCCCTTGCCACCGGTTTCAACCGCAGGTAACAAAGCGCGTTCCATGAACCGCCGCAGCCAGCTTTTCATCATCTTCAGCACCGTGTTTATGGACCTGATCGGTTTCGGGATGGTGATCCCGCTGATCGGCGTCTACGGCAAGCATTTCGGTGCTTCGGGCTGGACGCTGGCGTCGCTGGCCGCCTCGTTTTCGGCCATGCAGTTCGTGTTCGCCCCGATCTGGGGGCGGCTGTCGGACCGGTTCGGCCGCCGGCCGATCCTGCTTATTTCGCTGGGCGGACAGACGGTCTCCTACCTGATCTTCGGACTCGCCACGAATCTTCCCATGCTGTTCATCTCCCGGGTGTTCGCGGGCGTCTTTGCCGGCAACATCGGCGCGGCCATGGCGTATATCGCCGATATTACGCCACGCGAAGAACGGGCCCGCGGCATGGCGCTTGTGGGCGCATCGTTCGGCATCGGGTTCACGCTGGGGCCGCCGCTGGGCGGTATCGCCGCCGCCAAGCTGGGGCTTCATGCCCCTGGCCTGATAGCGAGCGCGCTCTGCGGCCTGAACTTCCTGCTGGCGGCGGTCCGGCTGCCGGAATCGCTTCCGGTTGAACTGCGCAAGCAGGCCGATGCCCGGTCCATGTCGCCGGTCGATTTCGGCGCGCTGGTCAACGTGTTCAAGCACCCGGTGCTCTGGGTGTTTGTGATCTCGTTCGCGTTTGCGAGCTTCGCCTTCTCGAACATGGAACAGCCGATTCCGCTGCTGATCCAGTATCTGCTTCATCTTCCGGTGGAGGAGGCCGGTTATCATGCCGGGTTGGTACTGATGGCCGTAGGACTCACGAATGCCGTCATCCAGGGCTGGTTTATCCGCAAGTACGGCAAACGGTTCGACGAGCGGACGCTGCTGGTGACGGGATTGACCGTGTACGTGATTCCGATTTTGCTGTTTCCGCTGAACGCCCCCTACTGGATGCTTTACGTGTTTGCCGTGCTGATCGGCCTGGGCGGCGGGCTTGCCAATCCGAACATGACCGGATTGATCTCAAAGCATACGGCGGCTCACGAACAGGGAACCGTACTGGGTGTAGCCCAGAGTCTGGGGAGTCTCGGGCGGGTGCTGGGTCCGCTGTGCGGTATCCGTCTGTTCGATGTCGATCACCGGCTTCCGTTTATCGTGGCCGCGGGCACCTTCGGATCGCTGGCGATCCTGAACATCCGGACCTGGAAAAAAGAAACAGCGGCCGAAGCCGCCGCCGTCGCGTCCTGACCGGTATTCTGGAAGTGAACCGGCCGGGTTCTTTTATTTCGCGTATATTCCAGCAGGTTACTCCGGCCGGGGAATCCGGCTGACCGCTTCCGCGTATTCCTTCATCATCCGCTCGACGATCTGTCCGGCAGGAACGATATCATCGATCAGACCGACGTTGTGTCCGGCGGACCAGATATCCTTCCAGGCGTTACCCTTACCGAAGTTTTCGTCGTATGACGGTTTCATGAAGTTGGCCCAAACGCCGCTAACCTTGTTCGTATAAATGATGTCGTCGGGCGTGCATCTGGTGATCATTTCCTTGAAGCCCTGCGGAGCGTCCGATTCCGGTGTGGCGATAAAGCGTGTCCCGACATAGGCGGCACCGGCTCCGAGCGCGAGCACCGAAGCGATCTGGCCGCCCGTGGCGATTCCGCCCGCGGCGACCACCGGGAGTCCGGTTTTCTCTTTCAGATAAGGAACCAGTACCAGCGGCGAAGTCGTTCCGGCATGGCCGCCCGCTCCGGCGCAGACGGCGATCAGCGCGTCGGCCCCGGCCTCTTTGACCTTCAGGGAATGCTTCAGGTTGATCACGTCGCTGAACACCCGGATGCCTTTGGGACGGCATTTCTCGATAATCGGAGAGGGATTGCCGAGACTGGTGATCACGAGGGCGACCTTTTCCTCGATGACGGCATCCAGATCTTCGTACAGGCGCGGATTTTCGAGCTTGCCGGTGCCTTTCACGATCAGGTTCACGCCGAACGGCTTGTTTCCGACTTTCCGCTTGATCTCCGAAAGTGCCTGACGGAACTCCTCATGCGTGCGGTAGTTGAGACTGGGAAACGTCCCCAGTCCGCCGGCGTTGGTCACGGCGGCTACCAGATCGACCCGGGATACGAGAAACATCGGTGCGCCGATAACGGGCATTTTCATGCCGAGCATGCGGGTGAGGTCGGTCTGAACGGACAGCATAGGGAGAACCTCCTTCAAGGCGACGCGAACCTAGCATGCCTTCGGGGTGACGCCAGAGTCAGCGGACAGAAAAAACAGTTCACCCCGGAACAGGAGTTAGCTAAAATGTAATGGTGCCACCACCCACCGGAATACAGACGGCCGGGACCCTGAAAGGTTCCGGAACTGCGGGCGTGCCCATCGGCATGAACCAGCTGGTCACCACATTCGGCGGAATGTTCGTGGCGGTAGCGTGGATTCTTCCGCTCTGCTGGCTGGCCGCCGACTGGACCGTCACCCTGATAGCGGTCGGTCTGCTGTATGCGTTGCTGATGACCGGAATCTCCGTTCACCGCCGCCGCCGTCTGCAGATTCACCGGTTTTTCATGATCGAGACCGTCATCCTGTGCATTCTGGAAATCGTACTGGTCGGGTTCCGGTGGACTCACTGGATGACGTTTTACCGCGAAACCGCCTTTTACGATCCGGCGATGGATCTGCCCGCCTGGCTGGTCATGTTCATTATTCTGGTAGTAAGCGGGACCCTGTTTACTTTTCACTGGGTCGAGGACAAGAAGAAGAATCCGCGGCCCGTGGCAGCCGGTCAGCGATGATGATGGGTGCCGACCAGTTTGGACATGGCCGCATTCGGAGCGGTGAGTTCCGACTGAATGCGTAGTTCCACCTCGATGTCGCTCAGTTTGTCGAACACAAGCGCCATGCGCCGGATGGGCCACCATTCATAGAGATAGATTTCGAGCGGGCGCCACATGGCGACCCAGCCCCCGATATAGAGGCTTTCTCCGGCGATCCCCGAACCGGGTCCCTGCCAGAATTTACGGATCAGGTCGGCCGCGATCAGGCACGCCGCCAGAAACGACAGACCGACAATCAGACTCGTGCGTCCCTGCTTGAGCAGTGCCCGGAGCCGGCGGCGGGACCTCTCCGCCTGATAGCTGAAATAGTGATGGATCGCTTCGTTTACCTGGGAGTGGGCGAACATGTCATTCGCCGGCTTTTCTAGATGGATGACCAGCTTGAGCGGCTGATCGGTCGGAAAATCCTCCGCCCATTCGACGATAAACATCTCGGCATCGTGGTCCAGATCCTTGTCCCAGAAGGGGGAAGGATCCATCGAATTGAACAGCTGTCCGATTTCTCTCAGACGCAGTTCAATCTGGCCGGGTTTGTGATCGTGGTCGTGCATCCGTCCAGTTTAACCGGGCCCGGGACCGCTTACGAATCAAGCGGCACTCCGGCCCGCTCCCGGTTCTTGATCTCGCGGAACTTGAGAAACCGGCCCACAAATTCATCTTCCTGTTCGGCACTCCAGGCTACCGCCTTCCAGCCGGGCAGCTGTTCGCAGCGTCGCATATGAGCCTCCAGAAGCGGGCCTGGACCTTCGTGTTCGAACCCGAGCCGCCTCAGACCGTTCAGGCGCACGTAAATAGGTACGGCAATCGACTCGGCCAGTGTCGGTACGTCGCCGACCAGATACTTCTGCGTGGTCAGCCAGCCCTCCATCTTCCGGAAAGTGGCGGAGAGATCCTTGGAGCCCTGAAGAATGACGTTCTTTTTGGTGCCGTAATAGACGCGGGCGGCCGACATCATCAGAAAGGCATCGAGCCACCGGACGCGGGCCATTACAAAAGCCCGGTCGGCGGGATCGGCCGGCAGCATGGGGTTCTCTGGAAAAACATCTTCGAGAAACTCCATGATCGGAATGGAATCAGCGAGAAATTTATCATGGAATCGGATCATGGGGATCTCGCCTTTGGGACTGTACTGGATGAACTCCGGCGGAACCGCGAAATCCTTGGGTCTGACGGCCGTCGGCGGAATAATGACGTCGTCGTGGGCGATTCCCCGGTTCACGAGTGTGAACTTGAGTCGCTTGGCGAACGGACAGATCCAGTGGCCGTAGTAAGTGACGCCTGTTTGCCGGAATTCAGACATCTCAGGCGACTTCCTTCGGTATATGCGGCCGCAGCCACTGCAGGCAGCCTGCGCGCTCGAGGATCGGGTCCAGTTTCGTCTTGTCGGGAACGGCCGTGTATTTTTCGCGAATCGCGGCGAGCGATTTCGCGTGGTACTTCTGCGGTTCCTGCGAAAACGGCTTGCCGAGCAGATTGACCCGCATTTCGCTGCCGCCGCTGGCGAGCGCCAGCGCGTTGGCGTTCGACCAGGGAAGGAATATCTCGCCGACTTCGTCCCTGAGCAGCGGAGCGAGCGTGGGTTCAAGCGCGTCCCAGGACTCCCATCCACCGTCACCTGCCGGGTTCAGCATCCGGTTGATCCAGGCGAGCGTGTGCGGCGCTTTTTCACGGATGTATTTTCCCGGTGTCGGGTCGATCGAGCATTCATAGAGCTGCGCGTAGAGTCCGAAGTCGGCCATCGCAGGGCGGTTGCCGAACAGGTATTTGCGCGACACGAGGTGCTTTTCGAGAATCGAACAGACCTGCTCGAACGATTTCTCGATCTGGTCTTTGGTCTCCTCGCAGGAGCCCACGAACTTGAGCCTGGGCACCATCCGCTGCTTGATCATGGCGGCGGTCTGCTGAAGCGCCGGCGCAGGTGCCCCGGGCATGTTGGCCTCGGCGATCCGTTCGGAAGCGGACTTCTGGTCCGGTTCATAGGTCCAGCGGAAATGGAACATGGGCTTGTTGCCCCATTCATCGGCATACTCTTCAATCAGCGCCGACAGAAATTCCAGTTCAGGTGATGGCGGATGGATAGAGGGTTCCGGGAAAAGCTTTTCGAACCGTTCGATGATCGGTGTCGAATCCTGGATGCCCTCACCCTCGGGGGTGACGACAAGCGGAATGAGCGGCAGCTTCGCGTATTTCTGGAACTCCGCCATCTTCGCCATGTCCCGCACGACCCATTCGTGAGGAATATTCTTGTAGCGGAAATAAGAACGTACCTTCACCGAATACGGTGAAAGTTCCATGCCGAATATCCGGTAAACGCCCGCCATAGCTTTCACGCTCCATTATCTCGACCGTATCCTAGTCGTACCGGCGCCGGATCATAGAAAACGGCTGTCGCGCCGGGGGTGATTTTCATCATTTGCAACTCGCAAACGGAGACGGCACAATTGAGCCGGGCAGGGGTTTCCTGATGCCTGGACTGCTTCGGCGGACGGGACTGCATAAGGGAAGCACCTGCGGCACGACAATCAAGCCTTTCGCTCTGAACAGCGCAAAGAGCTTCACTTCAAACTGAAGGAGGCATCATGCGGTTAGAACAGGTATTCCCGCAACTTTACGGTAACAAGCACGGCTTCGTCGAGAAGATCGACATGTCCGATTTCAAGAGCGCCATGCGCGATCTGGGGATCGGCAAGCGGTATTTCCGCGTGTCGGCCGAAGGTCTCGACAATATCCCGGAAACCGGCGGCGCGCTGATCGTCGGCAATCACGGACCGTTCGGCATGGACGCGCCGTTCCTGCTCAAGGAGATCTGGGACCAGAAGCACCGGTTTGTCCGGGCCCTGGCCGACCGGGTGATATTCCAGATTCCCGGCTACCGGCTGTCGGTGGCGCGGTACGGAATCCTGGAAGGCGAATCGAATCAGGCCGTGAATCTTCTGAAGAAAGACAAGCTCGTGCTCGTCTATCCGGGCGGCACGAAAGAGACGATCCGGACCACGAAAGAGAAGTACCAGCTTCGCTGGGACGGCCATTACGGGTTCATCAAGGTGGCGCTCCGAGCGCAGAAACCGATTATTCCCGTGGCCTGTATCGGCATCGATGATCTTTTCTTCCAGCCGATCACCCACGAGACGATGCTGAAAACGCCGTTCGGCAGGTATGCGGCCGAAAAATACGGCAATGAAAAATACGCTATACCGATGTTCATGGGTCTGGGGCCGCTTCCGATCCCCCGCAAGCTGACGTACCACATCGGGTGGCCGATTCATCTAGATTACGGTCCCGAAGCGGCCGAAAACCGCGAGATCGTGCAGAAATGTCACGCGCTGGTGAAGGCTGAGACCGAAAAGTTGATCAGCTACGGGCTACGCACACGGGAGCTGCGCCAGAAGCAGTTCCGCAAGCTGTTTGCGAAACGGGCGGACCGGTTCCTCTCGGCCGCGGCCGAAACGGTTCAGAACGTACTGGCCGCCTGAACAGCCGGTCTTTACCGGTCTCCGTCCCGAAAAACCGACGCCCCGGTCCGTATGGACCGGGGCGTCAGCCGTTGAAGGAGAGGAATGAGGAAGAAAAAGGAAGAACAGGGACTTTGTAATCTGTCAGTTCGAACGCAGCCGCTTGGGCTTCACGTTCCGGCGGATCATTTCGATGATCGCCTTTTTCACCAGCTGGTAGGTGACGGGGTCCTTTGCCCGGAGGTTTTCCACACTGGGCTGGGCGTCGCGAATGGTGCGTTGCGTGTGATGGGTATCCCGCCCGGTGAGCACCTGGAGGGCGGCATGGCGCAGCGGTTCGTTTAGCGTCAGGGTTCCGGTCATAAAGCACTTCTCCCTTGCGATCTCGAAACCGGCGGCAGAGCCCAGAACATTAAGGAACGCAGGTTTCGGAGCTGCAGGAGTAACTGCAGCCGGTATGCCAGCCTGGACCTGGTTAGTCGAAATCACGTTATAGGACGGGATTTCTTCTGTAATATCATTAAGTTAAGCTGGTGCTTGCCGGAGCAGTTGCCGCTTACGTCCGTTTGCGTCGTAAACGATGAACTGTAAACCGGCAGTAACTATCGGGTGTCGCCAATCGTTGACAACCAGCGACATCCCCGCTGTGGAGACAAATGCCGGTGCTCTATCCCGTGTTTCTTAACCTCTCCGGAAAGACCGCTTTCATTGCGGGCGGTGGAGCGGTGGCCGAGCGAAAAGCCGGCACCCTTCTCAAAGCCGGTGCCCGGATCCGACTGGTGTCGCCCACGTTAACGCCAAATCTCGGTAAACTCGCGACGCAGAAAAAACTGGTCTGGCGCAAAGGGACCTACCGCGGTGCGGACCTCACCGGATCGGCGATCGCCTTCGCCTGCACCAATGATCGTCTGGTGAACCGACGGATACTGAAAGAGGCCGCCCGGAAAAAAATCCCCGCACAGAGTGTGACGGATCCTGAGACAAGCGATTTCCATGTGCCTGCGTCGCTGGTCCGCGGTTCTCTCCAGATCGCGCTTTCCACGGGCGGCGCATCACCGGCCCTTGCCAGGCTGCTCCGGGAGCGGGCGGAAACGCTGCTTCCCGAAGGTTTTGAGCACTACGCGGCCGTGCTGGACCGGGTCCGGGAGTGGCAGCTTTCCAGAGGCGAAGAGTCCGAGGGAAATGCCGGTAAATTCCGCAAACTGGTCAGAAGCCGTCTGGAACAGCAGATTGTTGCGGGCGACTGGAAAGCGGCCGCTGAAACTCTTGGTGGAATTTTCGGCCCGGCGGCTCCGGTCCAGAAACTCCTTGGACGGAAAATCCCCGGAAAACGTTCCTGAAGAAACTCGATCAGTGGAAACCGGACCAAAAAAAGTTCCTCCGCCGGGAAGGGCGGAGGAACTTTTACGTTTGGAGGAGGACAATGAAGATGAACAGTCAGAACGCCCCGATAGTGCCGCAGAGGGTTGAAACCTCTGTGAAGGACAAATGAAAACCCATACATGGGTAATCTGACCGTTTGAAAAAGGCTGTGGGACCGCTAGTTTGTGACCGATTGAAGTATTTTACTTTCATAACGCACCGCCGGGCCCTGATTGTGTCGCTGGCGCTCCTTCTGCTGGGCCTGATCCCGCTTGGAGCTCTGGCCGAGCCCAATAGCGAAAAGGCGTTCCTGTCGTCCACGGTCAACCTGAGCAGCGCCTGGGCCGTTGCGCAGATTCCGGGTTCCCGGTGGGCGATTGCCCTGTTCAGGGGCAGTCCGGGTGCGGTCCATATTTTCGATACCTATGAGTGGGCCAAATCCGGCAACACCGAAGTGGTCGGCACCTCGTCTGATTTTTCGGATCCGATCGCCATCGCGGTGGGTGCGACCCGGGCGTACATCGCGAATTTCGGCAACAACAAGATCACGGTCCTGCAGCTGGATACAGCTGACGGCAAGCCGGAAGTGCTGGAGCAGCTCTCCCCGGGCTCCGGCGGAAAATTCGGAACCACCTCGACGCCCCGTCCGGTCGGACTGGTGCTGTTCAATACGAACCTGTGGGTTCTGAACCTCGAGGGGACGGTGTCGAAGATCAACATCAACGCCGATCTGTTCGCCCGGGTGGCGTTTACTGCCGGTACCCGCACCGCCACGAACGACGTGCTGGTCTGCGGCAACACGAGCGCCTCGGCCTCCGGCGCGACGACAGCGCCGCTCTCGATTGTCCGGCAGGGAATTTATACCTACATCGGCTGCGAGGCGCACACGGTGACGCGGCTCGATGACAACGGCACGACCGTAAACCGGAACATAGCCGCCGGGTCGAGCAGCCGGGGCCGTATTCTCGTGCCCCATCCGCACTATGCGGATGTCCTGTTCTATGTGGACGATCTGGGCCGGCAGGTCGTCGGACTCGATACGAACGATTCGGTGTTCGATTCGGCGACAAGTCCGATCATCAGCCCTCTGTGCCAGGTGGCGGCGGTCAATGTCAGTGCGATACCGCTCTCCCCGTCGCCGGGGATCGCCATGGCAGCGACCGGTTTTCAGGATACTTCGACCGCCGAACGGTCGTTCCTGGCCGTTCTGAACAACACCTCGGGCGGCGCTATAGTGGAAATGATCGACGTTAACAGCATGGATACCAGTTCGACGTCGACGGTACCGGACTGCACGATCTCGACGTCCACGGCCTCCGCGTCGGCGACGGGAAACAATGTCGCCTATTCCATCACCGGGTCGCCGGGATCCAGCACGACCGTATCGCCCACGGGCACGCCGATGCAGCTGGCCTTCGATGCCGGATACCTGTTCGTGCCCAACTATGGAGCGGCGAACGGCAGCAACGTCGTCTCGGTCTTTACGAGCAATCCCTGGTTTTCGAGCGGCGCGGCCACACCGTCCGCCCTGTCCGGCATCTTTACCAGTCCGGACGATACGGCGGTCACGTCCGCGGCGCTCAAGGTCACTTCCGATGAAAGCACTGCCGCCGTCAAGGGACAGGCCCGCATCGACGATACGCTTCCGTTCGTAGATCTGGCCGGTTCCGTTCCGGTCACCGGCACGACCCCGGGGTTTACGACGACCATCAACGAACTGATCGGAGCGGGTGTTGTCGCTCCGGATACGAACGAAATCGTCCAGGTGGTCGTGCAGGCGCGGGATGCGGACGGAAATTTCGGCCGGCGCCTGATCCGCCTGCCGGTGGATTCCCTGCGCCCGGATCCGCCGGCGATTCATTCCGTCGGCGCCGATGACAAGCGTCTTCAGATCAGTCTGACGCCGGGAACCGATCCGACGGACGAAACCACAGGGGTGTCCTCCGGGATTGGCGGATACCGCGTGGTGTTTCTCCAGACCCGCAACGAAAAGGACGATGGCTCGGTCGTCGAGAATTTCGCCGCCGACTTTCCAAATCCGGGCGATCTCGAACGGCAGGTGGTGACTCCTGCCGACGGCGGACCGGCAGTTACGACCAATGCCACGACACCGAACCAGTTTATCCCCGTCTCGAAGACCGTCAGCGTGGATAGTGCTGCCCAGTCCGGCATTTCACTCGACGGGCTGGAGAATCTGGTGACCTACACTTTCGATATCTATTCTCTCGATATAGCCGGAAACCGCTCGATTGCGGGGGTCCGGGGCGAGGGCGAACCGGATGCGGGTGTCGGACTGTTTGACATTATCGGCGAAAACGGCTGCCAGATGGGCGGCGGTTCGCCAGGCACCTGGCGGGATCTGGCCGGTTTCACGGGACTGGTTCTGGTTTCAGCGCTGATATTCCGCATTCGGAGGCGGCGCCGGGCGTGACTGTTATCCGTCAAATCCGGAAATCCGCTCTGGTCATGGGCGTGTCGCTCCTGTGGACGCTGGTCCTGGCGGCATCCGCCAGCGCCCAGTCATCGCTTCTGGAAAAGAAGACTATCGAACCCAAATCGTTCTACTGGCTGGGTGGCGATTACGAATGGATGCGCACATCGGACAGGAATTTTAACGATTTCTTCGGAAAGAACACGAACCTCGGGCGCCTGCGGGTGGGCTGGAATCCGGCGCCGCTCGTCGACAACATACTTACGATTGGTTTCGGCAAGCCTTCGGCGAACACGTGGGCGACGAAGCAGCCCGACGGTATCCCGGTCGGCGCGCCGGGTTCGCATCCGACGGTCCGGACCCTGAACAAGGAAGAGCTGTTCCTGATTCCGATCGAGACCTCGCTCAGGCTCCGAGGGCAGTTCATGCGCGACCAGATCCTGATTCCATACGTCGAAGGCGGACCGGCTCTCTGGATATTTCATGACAACTACGGACAGGTGTCGTCAGGTTCGGTGACCGGCGTAAAGGGCGGCCTGTTCGGCGGCGGCGGCCTGATGCTCGACGTGATCGACATCGATTCCAAGGCCAAGCGGTCGCTGCGGGCGGACGGCATCGAGAACGCCTATTTCTTCGGTTCCGCCCAGTATGCCTGGATCGACAGTTTCGGCGGAAAAGGCCTTGACCTTTCCGGCTGGCGGTTCAATTTCGGCCTGGAACTCCGGATGAAAAACTAGCAGCCGCTCACGTGGGCGAGGCGAATCCGCCCACGCCCCTGTCGGTGCGGCGCGATTTGCCGGAAGGCCGTTTGACCTTGCGGCTGGGCGTCGCGGATCCGTGCGCCGAGGCTTTCGCCGACTGGGCGGCGTCGGCGTGCAGCGCGTCGCGAACCCCGGTCTCGTCCAGGAAGTCGCTGACGTCGTGCCAGCATTCGCGGAACTTCGGCATGAACGGCATCACATGGAAGCCGTGGTGCTGGCCGGAATACACTTTCCACTTCACCTTCACGTCTTTTTCCGTGAGCACGTCCTTGAGTGCCTTGGAGTCGTAGAAGAGCGGATCGTTCGTTCCGATGGGAATGAAAAACGGCGGGAGCGGCCGGTCCGGTTCCCGGCGTCCCTTGAGGATTTCCAGCGGATGTGTGAGCGGATCATCGCTCAACCGGTCGGTTTCAGGCGGCAGATTCACGTAGATGCTCGCCAGGTACCGGACAATCGGCACGAAATACCTGAACCGGGGGTGCTCCTTCTGCTCCTGCTGCTGGTGCAGGTAGTACCATCCGCACCATGGGATCACGCCCTTCACCGGGATGTTCCGATCGAACACCTCCCGGGCGAACGGCTCCGGCCGGCGGTAGCTGTTGACGATCGCCATCATCGTCGTGAGATTACCGCCCGCCGATTCGCCGGCGATGATGATGTTGTTGGGGTCTCCGCCGTAGTGCTTCACATGGTCGTACACCCAGCAGACGGCCTTGCAGACGTCTTCGAGGCTCGCCGGGTACGGATATTTGGGCGCCAGCCGGTAGTTCAGCATGAAGGTGACGCAGCCGCGGCGGGCGAACTGGCGACCCGCGATCCGGTGCGTATCCTTGGAACCCACGGCAAACCCGCCGCCGTGGATGTAGATGACGACCGGCGAGAGGCCCGGATACGGCGCCGGGATCCATACGTCGAGGAGATGCGAACGGCTGCCGTCGTTGATATAGGGCACGTTGCGGATGAGCCGGACTTTCTCTTCGGCCGGAAGTCTGCGCCCTACGCGTCCGATCGTCTGCATCGCCCCCACATGCATGAGGATGTCGACGCCCTTGATAATGAGTGATGCGGGCTTGGAGGGTTCGATGGCTTCGGTCATGGCAAAGGGCTCCTTCGAATAGAGACAATCGTATCCTTATCAGGGCGAAACGGGAAGAGCAGCGCGTCACTGGACTTGAGGGCGGTTCAGTGCCAATCGTGCCGGACTTATGGCCAAAACCTACCGATATATTTCCGTGGACGTGGAAGCAGCCGGCACTTTCACGCCGGACTATTCACTGCTGTCGATCGGTGCCGTGGACCTGGAAACCAAAGACGAGTTCTATGTCGAGCTGAAGCCGATCAACAACAACACGAATCCCGATTCAATGAAAGTGGTCGGTGTCCCGTTCAGGCATTTCGAGGAGACCGGCAGGGACCCGAAAGAGGCGATGACGAAGTTCGCCGGATGGCTGGAGGCGCACCGCAAGGACAAGGATCAGGAACTGCTGCTGGTCGCGTTCAATGCACCGTTCGACTGGCAGTTCGTGAACTACTATTTCATGCATTTTCTGGGGAAGTGCCCGTTCGGCTACACCTGTGTCGACGCGAAGGCGTTCTGGCTGGGGCTGCGCAGCACGCAGAAGGAAGCCACCTGGACCGACACGCAGAAGAGCCGGCTGCCCAAGCGCATCCAGAGCCTGAAACCGCACACCCACAACGCCCTGGACGACGCCAAAGAACAGGCGGACGTGTTCCAGAACATGCTCAGCGAGGCGGAACGGATCCGTAAAGGGGAACCGGCGCCGGAGTAGCCTTCACGCTGACTTCTTGCGCTTCGCCAGCGCCGTCTCGACAGCCTTCTTTACGCTCCAGTTAGTCGTGTAACCGCCGAAGATTTTTTCAACCTGCCCGTCAGCGCCGACGATAAGCGTGGTCGGAAACCCCCGGATGCCGTACAGGTCGTCCACCTTGCCGTCGCCGAACAGCACCGGAAACGGCAGCTTCAGTTCTGTCTCAAACTGCTTGACCTCTTCGGGGTTCGACTGAAGCGCCACGGCCAGAAACGTGACGGCGTCCGGATCCATTTCGCTGTACAGTTCCGATAAATGCGGGAGTTCCATCCGGCAGGGGCCACACCAGGTGGCCCAGAAATTGAGAACGACCACCTTTCCGCGCTGCTCCGACAGCCGGAACCGCCGTCCGTGGGTCGAGACGAGTTCGAAGTCGGGGGCCGTCTGGCCGGATTCGATTCGCGGCGCCAGGCGGCCCTGACTCCAGACGTAAACGAGCGTCGCCACGGCAACCCACATGAAAACCTCAAGTGCCACACGGGACCGGGAGCGTGGGGGTTCAGCGGGCTTTTCGGTATCGGTCATCTGCGTCTCGCGGTTTTTTCCAGCGCTTTCCTGAATGTCTGAATTTGGGCCGCCGCCCGTTCGCTTTCGGTAGTCAGTTTTTCCAGAAACAGTTCGACCGGTTCCGGCGGCCGGTAGTTGGACCGCATAACCAGCCGGACCGGGAAGGGTGGCACGTCGGCTTCGAGGAGTGTCACCCGTCCGGGCGGGGTGTCAAACAAGCCGGCGGCGGGCGCCAGACCTACACCGACGCCGCCCGCGGCGTAGGAAATGAGCAGCGAGACGCTGGGTACGTCGATGGTTGACCGCGGGATCAGCCGGTAACGTTCCAGCAACTGGTCAAGGATGCGCCGCCCTTCGCTGCCGGGGGCGAGCCGGAGCACCGGCTCCGATTCGAGCCGGTCCTGAATACGGACGGATACGCCCTTTCGTGCCGGGGCCACCCAGAAGAACGGCTGCACGAACAGCTCGCGGGTCTGCAACTCCATCCGGGAGCGGGAGGTCGTCACAACGCCCACATCCGCCTCGCCGGTTTCCACCAGCCGGACCGCCTCGAGCGAGTGGGCCGTGGTGATCTCAAACCGGAGCGGGGCGCTGGCGAGTTCTTTGAGCACCGGAATCAGCAGCGCTTTGCCGAGATAGTCGCTGACCGCGACCCGGACCGGGGTGACCGCCTTGCCGGCGAGCGTCGACAGCAGTTCGAACACCGAATCGGCCTCGTCGAACAGGCGGGTGACCGGGCCGAGCGCGGCCTCGCCCTCGGCCGTGAGTCTCAGGCCTCGCCCGATTCTCTCGAAAAGCTCCACCCCGAAATGGCTCTCGATGCGCCGGATCTGCTGGCTGACCGCCGAGGGCGTCTTGTGAAGCCGCTGGGCCGCGGCGTTCACCGATTTCAGGCGTGAAACGGTCAGAACGTCATACAGGGCCGGTATGAGAGCGGGGTCTATCACAGTAGTTATACTTAACAGATCAGAAAGAAAGTTTCATTTTTCTTAATAAAACAGATCGCGCATGATGGGAGCAGCGAGGATTTGTTCCATGGGCAAGAACCTGTTTCAGAAAGTCTGGGATTCCCACACCGTGCGGCAGCTGCCGGGCGGCCAGGTGCAGCTGTTTATCGGCCTGCACCTCATTCACGAGGTCACGAGTCCGCAGGCGTTTGGCATGATGCGTGATCTGAAGCTTAAGGTAGCCATGCCGGAGCGGACCTTCGCCACCGTGGATCACATCATCCCGACCGACACGCGCGCGCGTCCTTATCAGGATTCGCTGGCCGAAGGGATGATCGTGGCGCTCAAAGACGCCTGTACCGACTTCGGCATCCCGTTTTTCGACGACGCCTCGGGCAAGCAGGGCATTGTCCATGTGATCGGTCCGGAGCTGGGTCTTACCCAGCCCGGCACGACGATCGCCTGCGGCGACTCGCATACCTCAACCCACGGAGCGTTCGGCGCCATCGCTTTTGGCATCGGCACCACCCAGGTGCGTGACGTGCTGGCGACGCAAACCTTGAGTCTGCCGCCCATGAAAGTGCGCAAGATCTCGGTGAACGGGAAGCTCGGACCTGGCGTTTATGCCAAGGACATCATCCTGCACATCATCCGCAAGCTCGGCGTGAACGGCGGTACCGGATACGCCTACGAATACGCCGGTTCGACCATCCAGAACCTCTCGATGGAAGAACGCATGACCGTCTGCAACATGTCGATCGAAGGCGGAGCCCGGGTCGGCTATATCAATCCGGACGAGAAGACCTTCGAGTATCTCAAGGGCCGTCAGTACTCCCCGAAGGGAGCTGCCTGGGAGAAGGCGGTCCACTACTGGAAGTCGGTCGCTTCCGATGCGGACGCGAAATACGACGACGTGGTCGAGATTAACGCCGCCGACATCGCGCCGACCGTCACCTGGGGCATCAATCCCGGGCAGGCGATCTCGGTAAAGGAAAAAGTCCCGGCAACCGCCGATGCGAAGACTGATGCGGAAAAGGCGTCTATCGCCGAAGCGCTGGACTACATGAAGCTCAAGGGCGGGGCGCCGATCGAGGGGACGAAAGTGAACGTTGCCTTCATCGGAAGCTGCACCAACGGCCGCATCAGCGATTTCCGCGAAGTGGCCCGTATCATCAAGGGAACGAAGGTCGCGGCCGGTGTGCGGGCGCTGGCCGTGCCGGGCTCGCAGGAAGTGGACCGCCAGGCAAAAGCGGAAGGCCTCGACAAGGTGTTCCGCGATGCCGGCTGGGAATGGCGCGAGGCGGGCTGCTCCATGTGCCTGGCCATGAACCCTGACAAGCTGAAGGGCGACGAGCTGTGCGCGTCGTCGTCGAACCGCAACTTCAAGGGCCGCCAGGGAAGTCCTACGGGCCGTACGGTGCTGATGAGCCCGGTCATGGTGGCCGCCGCCGCCGTGAAAGGCGTGATCAGCGACGCCCGTGAAGTTTTCAAGGTTTAACCCGTAAACGAATCAGGAGTCCCGATATGTCTCTCGAAAAAATCACTAAAGTAACCGGCCGTGGCGTGTATGTTCCCGGCGACGATATTGATACCGACCGGATCATCCCGGCCCGCTTTATGAAATGCGTGACCTTCGACGGTCTCGGCCAGTACGCCTTTTACGACGTGCGGTTCAAGGAGGACGGCTCCTCCCGCGGCCATCCGCTGGACGATCCCAAGCACAAGGGCGCGACCATCCTGATCTCGGGGCGCAATTTCGGCTGCGGATCATCCCGCGAACATGCGCCCCAGGCGCTCGCCAAGTTCGGCATCAAGGCCGTGATCGCCGCCAATTTCGCCGAGATCTTCTTCGGCAACTCGACGACGCTCGGCATGCCGTGCGTGGCGCTGGAACCGGGCGACATCGAGAAACTGGGCAAGATAGTCCAGACGAAGCCGGACACGGATGTGACCATCGACCTCGAAAAGTCCGAAGTCCGGGCCGGCTCGGACATTTTCAAGCTGACGATCAAGCCGGGCGCCCGGGAGTCGCTGACCAAGGGCCAGTGGGACCCGATCGGTTTCCTGCTCGAGGGGAAGGACGAGACGAAGAAAATTGCCTCGAAGTTGCCGTACGTGAACAGCTTCGCGTGAACTGAATCGTCTGATTAATTAAGAAGGGCGCCGGTGAGGCGCCCTTTTCGTTTCGAACGGCGTTCCGGACGGCGGCCAACTCTCAATAGTCAGCCGTCCACGAAAGTCTTGAGCCGCTTGGACCGGCTGGGATGGCGGAGTTTGCGAAGCGCCTTGGCCTCGATCTGACGGATGCGTTCGCGGGTGACCGAGAAATCCTCGCCCACTTCCTCGAGCGTGTGATCGGTCTTGGCGCCTATCCCGAACCGCATGCGGAGGACTTTTTCCTCGCGCGGCGTCAGTGTCGCCAGCACCTTGCGGGTCTGTTCGCTTAAGGACACGTTGATGACCGTATCTGTCGGCGAAATCATCGAGGTGTCTTCCAGCAGATCGCCCAGATGCGAGTCTTCTTCCTCGCCGACCGGGGTTTCGAGGCTGACCGGTTCGCGGGCGATCTTGAGCACCTTCGACACCCGTTCCAGCGGCATATCGAGCTTGAGTGCGATCTCTTCGGGGCCCGGCTCGCGGCCCAGCTCCTGGAGCATCTGGCGCTGAACCCGGGTGATCTTGTGAATCGTCTCGATCATATGCACCGGGATGCGGATCGTGCGGGCCTGATCGGCAATGGCCCGGGTGATCGCCTGTCGGATCCACCAGGTGGCGTAGGTCGAAAACTTGAACCCGCGCTGATAGTCGAACTTGTCCACTGCCTTCATCAGGCCGATATTGCCTTCCTGGATTAGGTCCAGGAACTGGAGTCCCTTGTTCGTGTACCGCTTGGCGATGGAAACCACGAGCCGCAGGTTAGCCTCGACCAGTTCAGCCTTGGCCTGAGCCGCTTCCCGCTCGCCCTCGTTGATCTCGCGGACCAGCCGGCGAATCTCGGATGGAGTGAGCTTGGCGCGGCTTTCAATCTCGGTATGCTTTTCACGACGGGCGTCTTCTCCGCCATCCAGATGAAACACTTCGTGAACGGCCAGGCCAGTACTCTTGGAAAGCGCTTCGGCGTGTTTTTTTGACCGTCTGACCTTGACCAGTTCGTCCCGCAGCCGGTCGACGTCGTGACCGATCCGGCGGGCGACTTCGATCAGTTCACGGTCGACGGCGTTCACTTCCCGGTTGAATTCGCGAACCCGTTCCACAAGACGCTGTACATGGGCCTTGTGAAGCCGGATCTGCCGGATAAAGACGGTGATTTTTTTGGAATTTTCGCCCAGTGCTTTCTCTGCCGCCGTCCTGGCTCTAGGCGTTCCGTTGCGGACGGCATGAAGCTTTTTCTCCAGTTTTTCCCGGTCTTTCACAAGCGCGCGGATTTTCTTGAACGACTGGATCGTGAATTCCAGCGTCTGGCTCTCGGCGTCGGGAACGATCTCCTCGTCCTCAATCTCTTCGTCGGGTTCCTCGAGAAGATCACGGAGCCGGATTTCACCCCGTTCGAGTTTGTCTCCCAGAGACACGAGGTCTTCCAGCACGGTCGGGCAGTTGTAGGCCGCATGAAACATCATGAACAGGCCGGATTCGATCCGTTTGGCCAGTACGACTTCGCCTTCGCGATTCAGCAGGCTGACCGAGCCCATCTCCCTCAAGTACATCCGGACCGGATCGACGCTGGAGGACTCCTGGGCCTTCGCCTCTTCAGCCTCGAAGACCGAGTCGGTCTCCGGTGCTTCGGATTCCTCTTCGGCGCCCGCCTCGGCGGTCGTATCGTCGGCGTCTTCGGATTCTTCTTCCTCGTCTTCTTCGCATGTTTCTGCAGCGCTGTCGACGACGGCAATGCTCGCCTGCGTGAACCGCTGGTAGATCTCGTCGAATATCTGGGGATCTTTCGCTTCATCTGGAAGGGTAGTGTTGATTTCGTCCCAGGTCAGGAACCCCTGGACCCGGCCCTTCTGGAGAAGTGTCATCACACCCTGATGGGCGGTTTCTGGAACTGAAGCGGGGAGCTTGATGGTCGTTATATCGATAAGTTCAGTGGCACCGGACCGGACCGGTCCTTTGCTCTTTGCCTGTTTGGATATCTGTTTGGCCGCCACCGGCTTGCCCGGTTTGTGACCCGATGCCTTTTTTGCCGCAGGGAGTGCCTTGGGAGCCGGACGGCTCTTTGCGGCGGACGTTTTTTTCGGCTTTTTAGAACTGGATCGTGCCAAGCCTGAAACCCTCACCACTCAGACAGGAGAAACCTCGGGATCGTCATCTTCCGCGCCGTAATAATCGTCCGCCGGATCGTATTCTTCGGCAGAGTTCCCGTCAGACCGGTGCTCGACGGAAGTCCGTTCCGGTTCGTCCGGAAACGGAGGAGTATCTGGATTTACGGGCGGCTCACCACTCTCCGGCAAAACCTGTTCCGAAACGCCACTTGCCGCGCGTGCCGGAGCCGTAGTTGCCGTTGCAGGATTAGTCTGTTTGATTCGTGTCTGGCAGGCAAACAATTCACGGGTGACTGCCTCCATCCGGACGCTGTCCCCACTTGATTTTTCGAGCTCGGCGAGCTCAGTGCGAAGTGCACCGATGCGTACCTTCAGCCGGTCGCGTTCCAGTGCCGACAGCGTGTCCAGCACCATCTGTTCCAGGCTCTGCTCGTTCAGGTTCTTCAACCGGTCCTCTTCGGCGGCCAGTACACCGGTAGCGGCTTCGACCAGTCCCGGTCCGTTCAGACGGTTGAACCAGTCCGTGGGTTCGCAACCGCCGGTTTCGCGCCACAGCGCTACCAAGCTGTCGAACAGTTCGAGTGCGGGTCCCGTGAGATAACTGCGGAGCCCGCTCTCGGCGATCAGCTCGCGCAGCAGCGGATGGTTAGCGAAGATCGAATAGACTGGCCGGACGGCGGGGGGAATGGCGGCCAGCGGGTTCACGGTGGTTTCGGGAGCGGCGTCCGTCAGCGGAGCATCGGACTCCCGCCGGTAAATACGGCTCTTGGCAGACGCGCGCGCGATCTGCTCCTCGACCGCCCGTTCGGGAAACCCGAACGCGAGTGCGGTCTGACGGAGCATTTCGGATTTGAGGGCAGGGTCTTTCACCAGCGTAAAGAGCGGCAAAAGTTCCGAAATGGATCTCTGGCGGTCGACGAGAGTATTCCCTGTCTTGGCGGCAGTCCGTCCGATCACCCGGTCCAGCATCGGTTCGGCCGATTGGGGCAACCGCTGCAGTGCCTGCGGACCTTCCGAGGCGAGCAGGTCGTCGGGATCCTTTCCGGACGGTACGGCGATTCGCAGTGGCGCCACGCCCAGAGGCAGCAGCACTTCGAGCGCGCGCCGGGCCGCTCGTTCGCCCGCCTCGTCGGCGTCAAAGCAGAGATATATTTTTTTCGTCAGACGGACGAGCTTCTGGGCTTGTTCGATCGTCAGTGCGGTTCCCAGCGGTGCGACGACGTTTTTTACTCCGGCCCGCCAGAAGGCGATGGCGTCCATGTAGCCTTCCACGATAATGACGCCGTTGTCGTCGTTGATGTGCTCGCGGGCCCGGTGAAAGTTATAAAGCAGCAGGCCCTTCTGGTAGAGGTCGGTGCCGGGCGAGTTGAGATATTTGGGCTGTGCATCGCCCAGCGCCCGTCCGCCGAACCCGACCACGCGTCCCCGGTCGTCCTCGATCGGAAAAATCACCCGGTCGATGAAACGGTCCCGGAGTTCGCCATAAGTGTACTGCCTGCCCGGCTCCACATCGCCGTCCTGCGGAATGACGATACCGGTCGCGATACCGATAACCGGATCGATCTTCTTGGTTTCCATCTGGGCGACGACGGTCTTGCGATTACGCGGTGCATATCCGATCCGGAAGGTGTCGGCGGTCTCGCCCGTCAGGCCGCGCTTTTCCGCATATGCTTTGGCGTCAGCCGCCCGGGGATCCTTCTGGAACAGGTTCCGGTAGTAGGTTGCCACGCGGTCCAGCAGGTTCAGCTGCTCCTGACGGGCCTCGTTCCGCGCCCGGGAGCCCTCGCCACCGGCGCTTTCCGGCAGTTCCACACCGGCCCGTTCGGCGAGCATCCGCATGGCTTCCGGAAACGTCATGCGCTCCTTCTGCTGGATGATCGTGAAAACGTCGCCCGACGCCTTGCAGCCGAAGCAGTGATAGAAACCCCGGACCGCGTCGACGGAAAAACTGGGCGTCTTCTCGCCGTGGAATGGGCAGAGCCCTTTCCAGCGGTCGCGCCCGGCCTTCTTCAGCTGGGTGTAACGCGAAACGATCTCCACGAGGTCGACCCGGCTGCGGATCTCCTCCTTGGCACGTTCCCAGTCCTGATTGCGGTCGGTCATCTGGCTCCTGCGCGGGCGGTGCTGTACCCGGCCACAGTAAGTCCGCAGCGGCAGCTGCATCAAGGCGGTCCGGAGAATCCGGAACGGAAAGAATCCCGAGGAAAACACCGTGTGTGGAAGAACAGAAAATTCGCGCTTATCATTCTTCCGGGGCGGACCGGCTGATTGACAGAATACCGGCGGTCACCGGAAGGATGCGAATTCGATGATCGAGCTCAAAAAAGAGGGCGATATCTACATTATGACGATGAAGGCCGGCGAGAACCGTTTTAACGGAGATACGCTCGCGGGTATAAACAAGGCTCTGGATGAAGTGGAAAAGTCATCGGGCGCGGCGGCATTGGTCACGACGGGAGAAGGAAAATTCTTTTCGAACGGACTCGATCTCATGTGGATCATGGCCCAGGGACCCAAAGGCGCCCTGTTCGTGGAAGACGTGGTTAAGCTGTTCGCCCGGATCATGACTTTTCCAGTGGCGACGGTCGCCGCCGTGAATGGTCACGCTTTCGCCGGCGGTGCTATGCTGGCGACAGCTCACGACTTCCGGGTGATGCGTGCAGACCGGGGCTACTACTGCGTGCCCGAAATCGATCTCAAGCTGCCGCTGACGCCCGGCATGACGGCACTGCTCATGGCCAGACTTCCGAAACTGATCGCGCATGAAGCGATTGTCACCGGACGGCGCTGGTCGGCTGAAGAGTGCCTGAAGGCGGGCATCGTCGATGAGGTGGCCGCCGAAGCGGACGTGCTTCCGCGGGCAATCGCCAGGGTCGCCCCGCTGGCGGCCAAGCACCGGCCGACCATGACGGCGCTCAAAAAGGGAATGTACGAAAAAGCACTGGCCGTCATGAACGGCCCGCAGCGTTAGTGGCTTTTGGGCGGCAAAATCTTCACCCGCCGGCCGTCGATCTCGAGCCGTTTCTGGGCGAACAGGCGGATGGCGTCCGGATAGATCCGGTACTCTTCTTCATGAACCCGGTCGGCCAGTTTTTCGGGCGTATCGTCGTCGTCGACTGAAACGACGGCCTGCAGGATGATCGGACCGGTATCGACGCCTTCGTCCACGAAGTGCACGGTACAGCCCGTGTACCGGACTCCGTAATCGATCACCTGTTCGTGGATGCGGATGCCTGGGAACGCCGGCAGCAGCGACGGATGGATGTTCAGTACCTTGCGGTGATAGGCCCGCAGGAACACGGGCGACAGAATTCGCATGAAGCCCGCCAGACAGATGAGATCGGGATGGTACTTGTCGAGCCGCTTGAGAAGTTCTCTGTCGTAAGCTTCGCGGGCCGGGAAATCCTTGTGATCGACGACTTCAACGGGAATATTCGCCCGTCTGGCACGTTCGATGACGAACGCCTTGGGGTCGTTGGTCACGACACAGACAATCTTGACACCGATCTCCCGCAGTGCGCTCGAGTCCAGGATGGCCTGGAAGTTGGATCCGTATCCGCTCGCCATTACGGCGATATTCAGTTTTCCTTCGCCTAGCATAGGACGAAATCCTCTTCCTTCCGGTCTTTGGGTCTTTTCCCGATCTCTCCCAGCAACCAGGCCTTTTCGCCTTTTGACTGGAGCGTTTTGACAAGCCGGTTTCCCTGTCCGCCTTTGACGATCAGACAGAAGCCGACGCCGCAGTTGAACGTGGCGAGCATTTCGGCATCCGGAACGCCGCCCTCATCCTGAAGAAGTCTGAACAGCGGCGGCAGCTCCCAGCTCGAACGATCCACGACCGCCTGAAGCGCTGCCGGAATCTGGCGGGGCAGATTCCCCGGAAGCCCGCCGCCGGTAATATGCGACATGCCCCGGATGTCGAACTTATTGAGCAGTGGCAGTACTGTTTTCACATAGATGCGGGTGGGCTCCAGCAGGGCTTCGCCGAGCGGCCGGCCGGTCCGGGGATAGGTTTTTTTGAGATCCAGACCGCAGGATGAAACAATCTTGCGGACCAGCGAGAAGCCGTTGGAATGTACACCGCTTGAGGCAATGGCGACTATTTCGTCGCCTGCCCGGACCCGTTCGCCGGTAATCAGCTTCTTGCGGTCAGCAATTCCGACCACGAATCCGGCGAGATCGTATTCGCCCGGCTGGTAGAATCCGGGCATTTCGGCAGTTTCACCGCCCAGCAGGGCGCATTCGGACTGCCGGCAGCCTTCGGCGATCCCCTTGATCACATCGCGGGCGGCTGCGACTTCCAGCTTTCCGGTTGCGTAATAATCGAGAAAGAAGAGGGGTTTCGCGCCCTGCACGAGCACGTCATTGGCGCACATGGCCACCAGGTCTATCCCGACCGTTGAGTGGCGGTTCAAATCAAACGCGAGTTTAAGTTTGGTGCCGACTCCGTCGGTGCCCGACACCAGCACCGGCTCCCGGTAACCCTTGGGAAGCCTGAACAGGCCTCCGAATCCTCCGAGGCCTCCCATGACTCCAGCCACCCGGGTGGCTTTGGCCAGCGGGGCGATCTGGTCGACGAGACGGTCCCCCGCCTCCACGTCCACGCCCGCATCCTTGTAGGTGAGTTTTCTCGGCTCTTTTGACACGTTTGCTCCGGCCCCGGTCCCGTACCTTAACGGTGCGGGAAGCGTCAAACTCCGGCGACCGGGAACTCTTTTTTCGTTGTGCGGACGGAAGGGCCGGGGGTATATTGAACGGATACGGCCTCGGCTTTTGAAACCGGGTCAATCCGGCAGATATCCAGCCGTTCGATTCGAAGAACCGGCCAGATGGGGTGAGTGGTATGGATCGCAGCGCGCTTCGGGAAAAAATCAGGGAGCTGGAACCCAATAAACCGGTGACGGTGGAGATGGACGCTTCTGTCGGCCGGGTCATAGGAATCATGCAGGAGCGCAAGTTCGGCGCCGTGCTGGTGGTGGACGGTCACGGAAAACTGACGGGGATATTCACGGAGCGTGACGTTCTCAACAAATTCGTGTCCAAAGGGCTGAATCCGGAGCAGGTGAAGGTCAGCCAGCTGATGACGGTCAATCCGTCGGCACTCAGCCTGGATCATTCGATTGCGTTCGCCATGAACCGCATGTCGGTGGGTGGCTACCGCCATGTGCCGATTGTCGACAAAGATCACAAACCGATCGCCATTATCTCGGTCAAAGACGTCGTGAATTTCATCGTGGAGCACTATCCGCAGGAAATCCTGAACCTGCCACCCGAACCGGAAGCGGCCTTCCGCAACCAGCACGGAGGCTGATACCGCGCTGGCAGCCGGTGTTATAGCTTCCGGGTTCCGCTTTTCAGTTCGTCGCCGAATTTTTTCGCGCAGTTGCCGGCAATCGTGTCTATTCCCGACAGATCATAGGGGGGCGCGAGCGTGCAGCGGGTTTCTGTTTCAGGCAGTGTTGTTTTCAGGACCAGATCGTTTCCGTCGCAAAGGGTGAGGTGGGCCGTGCTTTCACCGACCATCGGCGCTGCTATGCCCCGCAGTTCCGCCGCCACCACATTTGAAATGTGCTGCTGGTAGGCAGGGTTGGACAGAACCTGCTCCTTGCAGATTTTTCCGGATTTTTTCCCTCTGACGGCCGTCGCCAGCTTGTAACCCTGCCAGGCGTTTTTCGGGGGAACAGCCGGAATATCTTTCGCAATGGAAGGCATCGCCGCCTTGAGTATCTGCTGGGCGACTGAATCAGGGGGAAGTCCGCCTGTGCCGCGTCCCTGGTAATCCCGGGACCAGAGACCGTGACTGGACCCGCAACGGAGCGGTGCACCGGGCGTAGTTCCGGGGTTCAGGCTGGAACCGGCGCCGGGCGCCAGACACCAGTAGACGGAGGCGGCGTAGTTCATCCGCCACTGGTCTTCACCGTCCTTGGTTTTCGTCTGCAGCTTGTCGCCGATCGAATAGTAAAGAAGTACGTCCATGCTCAGGTCGTAATACGGGTATTTTCCCGGTTCGCTCGGCCGGTCGCCGATCACGAGAAACGGCTGGCCTGCATTCATGATCTCGGTCTTCAGGGTGACGGTCGCCGGCATGCAGTGGCTTCCGTCGTTACCCTGAAAACTCAGGTGGCGGCATACCGGAAAATACCAGGATTTTTCTTCGCCGCTGGCGGCATGGGGGATTATGGCGGCAAGCACCGCACCTAAACACAGTATTCGCAGGTTCACGTCCGGGTACTTGCCCCTAATCGGCGCAAGGGTCAACGGCTCTTTCATGTGAGGCTGGTTCAAAAAAGGGACAAGCCGGAGTTGCCCCGGTGGCAGGCTCGGCTATGGTTCGGCCCATCATTATTCCGCTTTAAGGCAGAGGACAGTCGGGATGTCGAATGACGGTTTTTTTGATCTGAATATCCGGTCAGTGTCGCCGATCGGTGACGAACTTTTGCATCTGGTCGTCGATACGGCCGGCACGCCGGTGGATGCGGCATCGCGGAAACCCGGTCAGTACGTCCGGATGACCGCTGGCGGGGAGAAGCCCGGCTATTTCGCCATCGCTTCGGGTCCGGCTGAAAAAGGTTCGTTCACTTTTGTACTGAAAAAGGGTGCTCCGCTGGTAGACCGGCTGGCGGGCATGAAACCGGGAGACACTGTGCGCTCGACGGGTCCCGAAGGTAACGGTTATCCGCTCGAGAAGGTTACAAAAGATTCGGATCTCTGGCTCTTCGCCATGGGGACCGGGATCACGCCGATCCGGCCCGTGATCGAATACGCACTCGCCCATCCAGGCTGTGCGAAAAGCATTCATCTTTACTATGGATGCCGGAAGCGGAACCAGGTTCCGTTTGAAGCGGATATTGCCCGCTGGAAATCCGCAGGCATTGACGTGAAGCTGGTCATTTCCGGCGAATCGCATGTCCATGTACAGAACCAGTTCGCCAAAGAACATCCCATGGCGTCGGGAGTGATCTTCGCCTGCGGCAAGAAAGAGATGATCGGCGAACTGAAAGCCGTGGCCGACAGCTGCGGTATCGGACAAGCCAATATCTACCAGAATTTCTGACTATTTCTTTTTGGCCTTCTTCGGCTTTTGCGGAAGCCGGACCGTGAGCACCGCACAGGGAGCGTGCCGGACGACGTTTTCCGCCACTGAACCGATGAGCAGGTGTCCCAGGCCGGTCCGTCCGTGGGTCCCGATCACGATCAGGTCCGCTTTCACCGAATCGGCAAAATCGCAGATTTCGGCCGCCGGACTGCCGCTCACGGTCATCAGTTTGGGAGACGGTCCGGCGTAGCTGGCCGGAGCGACCTTCTTCCACTGTTCGGCGAGCTTCTGCTCGGCGGCATCATGGATTTCCTTGAGGGCCTGTTTCGTGATCTCGAGCCCCAGACCGTATTCGCGGCCGAGCAGCATTTCGGCCGGCGCCACGACATGAAGCAGATACAACCGGGTCGCGGAGCCGCTGGCCGCAATCTGGGCCGCGTGGGAAAGACCTTCTTCCGCAATTTCGGAAAGATCACTGGTTGCCACAATCGTTTTGAAGTTTACGCCGCCCATTCCCGTTTTACCCCGTTCATGCACCGTAAACCGGTGCGAATTCCTGTCGCCGCAAATTCATAATCCCGTCCGCCCGGCATGGCAAACGGCTATTTGCGGAACTGATTGAAATCCGGCTTACGTTTTTCGAGAAACGCTTTCATTCCTTCGCCCAGTTCCGCACCGCCGTAGCAGGAGGCCAGCAGCTCGGAACCGTGCTCGAAGGAGGCGTCCATCGAAGCGATCACATGGTTGAAGCTCATCTTGGCGATCCGCAGGGACTGCGGGGATTTCGCCAAGATATCCAGGCAGATCTTGCGGGTTTCTTCCTTGAGTCTGTCATGCGGGATCACCCGGTTGCAGAGCCCCCATTCGAGCGCGGTTTTCGCGTCGAGGCGCGGACAGAGATAGACCATTTCACGGGCCCGTTTTTCGCCGACCATTCTGGGCAGAAGCTGCGTCCCGCCCCAGACCGGCACCGATCCGACGGTGGGTCCGGTCTGGCCGAACACGGCTTTGTCGGAGGCCAGCGTCAGGTCGCAGAACAGGTGAAGTTCGTTGCCGCCGCCCAGGGCATATCCGTTCACCATGGCGACGACCGGCTGCGGACAGTCCCGCATGGCCTGTGAAGCCCGCCTGCAGGAGCGTAAAAATTCACGTCCGGGACCGGGCTTCAGATCCGACATGGCAGCGATATCTCCGCCGGCGGAAAATGCCTTGTCCCCGGCGCCGGTCAGGACGATGACGCCGCAGCTCTCATCCGCGCCAGCGGTGTCGAAAGCATCGGCCAGTTCAAGCAGCGTCTGCGAGCGGAAAGCATTCAGCTGCTTGGGCCGATTAATGGTTATCCAGACGATGTTGCCGTCCTTTTCGACCAGAATATCTTCATGACGCATAGGTGGACCTCGTTGAAACGGTGAATTGTGGGCCGAAATCTCGCCTGAACAGGCTCAAAACACAACCCCTGCACTCCGGTCCGGTCTCTTGTAACGATAAAGACAGCCCTGTTTGATTGACTGGCGAGTCAATGTATATAGTCCCCTTGTGTGACGGTCACACAGTGCACACCGCCAGCGGGTGCAACCGGAGACTGAAGCCATGACTGAACCCGCACTGACCTCTCTGGGTCCGCCGGAAAAGAATCCCTGGGGGGATTCTGCCAGCTGGAAGCCCCTCGATACGCTCGTGGAAGATTCCCTCCTGTCGATGGAGGAGGCCGGCTGCAGCCCGGACGGCATTCACCGGTTCCGCGGCGAAATGAAATTCGCACATCAGGCGCTGATGGGGCCTCCGGGCAGACTTCAGGGCGGGCTCCATTGTGTCGCCCGGATCTTTCCGCTGCTTCGCCGGATTTCCATTCATGAACACGCCTCGACCTTTCCGTGCCGGATCTATGTCCGCCTGGAGAAAGGGCTCCCGCTGCACGAAACGGTACCGTACGAAGCCAGCTATCAGCGTTCCAATAACGGAAGCTGGTGGATCACGAGCCGTTTCTGCGATACCGACAAGCTGGATGCAGGAGCGTGGTCGGTCGGTAACAGTCCTCTGCTTGATCCTGCCCACTGGGCGTCCTGGCGCGACCGGTTTGCCGCCGCGTCAGCCAATCCGACCCGGCAGATGTCGCAGGTGATGGCGACCGAATACGAACATGCCGACAACCTGTTCTGGACTATTACC
The DNA here is from genome assembly GCA_964565925.1 of uncultured bacterium. Classification (GTDB taxonomy): domain Bacteria; phylum JAGRBM01; class JAGRBM01; order JAGRBM01; family JAHCIT01; genus CAZMGV01. Next base: position 23,646 of record CAZMGV010000006.1, on the reverse strand, counting down.
GATCCGGCGAAGGTCCGTACACCGGGAAGCATGCTCCGTCTGTTCGAAGCGGGTGAAGGGTTCTTCTCCGTCGCTTTTATCTGTTTCTATCTCGATATTATCGGAGCGCTGTCAAAAGCCCTGGAAGGCTACCGGCCGCAGTTTACGACTCAGGTTGCTCTGGAAATCTCCCAGGAACGGGTGCCCGCCAACGAGCCGCTGCTGGTCATCGCCGACCGGAGTTCCAGACGGCCGGCCGAGCATTCACGGGCCAAACCGGTGGATGTGGACGGCGAAATGCAGGGTACGACGATTGTCCAGACATTACTGACGTCAAGGGATTTTTCCAGAGTCTATGCGCACGGATGGGTCGCCACCCATCCGATCGATACGAAGAAAGTTTTCAAGAAATAAGTCTGTCGGAGAGTCCGGTTTATCCAAATCAAAGGGCGGCATTATCCACGCCGCCCTCTGATTTTACCGTCACCAGATACCGGTGAAATCAGCTTAGTTCCTTGAGCAGTTTTTCAGCTTTCTCGAGGCGCTTCTGAAGCCGCTCCTTGCGTGAACCCTTTGCGCGGTCCAGCTCGGCCTTTATTTTGGGAATGGAATTCTTGTAGCGGGTAATGCGCGCCTGCCGGGTAGCTTTCGGATCGCGGGGACCGCGCTTGCGGCCGAAGCCGCCCCGGCCCGCTCCCGTTCCGCCGGGAATACCCAGCTGTCGGTCCAGTTTGGCGACGTCCTTCTCGAGGCCGCGGATCTGCTTGATCAGTTCCTTGCGACGGGCTTTCAGCTTTTTCGCGTCTTTGCCGATGACGGTGGCCTTCTTGAGAAGTGCCTTGCGGCTGACCGTCGACAGTTTGAGGAGTTCCTTCAGCAGTGATTCTTCTCGGCTCGGACGCGGCATTATGAGTATCCCTTCCTTGAGTCTTCCTGAATTCGTCGGACAGAAAACAGACGTGTTTTTTATCCAACGCGGCAGACACTAGACATATTTCGGACAGATAACAACGTTAGTCATCACGATATCTATTCAGATGAAGATAATCCGCATTGTCAGTCTCTGTTATCAGAATGATCTGAGAGTACCGGTTCATTTTACTGTCAACGGAGAAATTCGTCCGGTTCAGAATCCTGAATCGAATACAGAACAACTCTTCGAAGAAAAACGGAGTCCCGCCGCAACGCTTGAGAAGGGGCTCATTGGATGTTTCTTCCGCCGATGCCGGTACGGGTTCGAAAATTGTTCGGAATAAAACGCCGGAGATTACCGGAAGCGGTCTGGTGGGAGTTGTGGGACTCGAACCCACGACCAACGGATTATGAGTCCGCTGCTCTAACCGACTGAGCTAAACTCCCATCGGCAAGTTAGCACAGGAACTTGCGGCGGAAAGAGGCGATCTCTAAAAGGACGGAATATGAATTCTCTCACACTGGGTATTCCGCGTGAAATCAAACCGAACGAGGGGCGGGTGGCTGCGACGCCGGAACTCGTGAAAATGGTGACGGATCGCGGCGTCAGGGTCCTTGTGGAATCCGGCGCGGGATTACGCAGCCGGTTTCCGGATTCGGTCTACCGCAAAGCCGGAGCCCGCATCGTTGCAAATGCCCGCAATCTGTGGAAGCGGTCCGATGTTGTCCTGAAAGTGAAAGAACCACTCGGACCGGAGATCAGATATCTCCGGCCGGATCTCGTCCTCGTCTGTTTTCTGCATCTGGCGGCGGCACCCGGGTTAACTGCCGAACTGCTGCGAAGAGGGACGGTCGCCATCGGACTCGAGACGGTCCTCACCGCCGACGGGCAAGCGCCGGTTCTCATCCCGATGAGTGAAGTCGCGGGCCGGATGGCCATTCTTGAGAGTGCCTATGCGCTGGCGAAACATCCGGCCGGTATGGGAAAGTATATCGGCGGAACTACGGGCGTCCCGCCGGCGGACGTCGTGGTGATTGGCGCTGGCGCCGTGGGCCGGGAGGCCGTTCGGATCGCCGTCGGGATGGAAGCCCGGGTGACGGTCGTGGACCCCAAACCGGAGGCTTTAAGCAGATTGCAGAATCTGTATCCGGGAAAGATAGAGACTCGTCAGGCTGACGCGGAAACGATTGCCGGTACGGTAACGGCCGCCGATATCGTCGTCGCAGCGGCCTACCGGGCCGGCGAACGCGCCCCGGTGCTGATCACACGAAAACTGGTCAAACGGATGCGCAAGGGATCGGTCATTGTGGACGTGGCGATCGATCAGGGCGGATGCGTGGAGACTTCGAAAGCCGGCACTCATACCAAACCAATTCAGGTGATCGACGGCGTGCTCCACTACGCGGTGCCGAACATGCCGGGCGCTGTTCCCCTGACTTCGACTCTGGCATTTTCGGCCGCTGTCGGACCGCATCTGCTCCGGCTGGTTGAGGGCGATCCCCGGCTGGTCATTTACCAGGATCCGGTATGGCGTTCGGGACTGAACACGGACGACCACGAACTCATTCATCACGGCGTACAAAAGGCCTATTATTCCAAGTAATTTCAGTAAGTTACCGCGCTCGCTTCCACAGGGCTGACTATGTAGTATGCTGTCCCGAAACCCCGTAAATCACGGGGCCGGTGACGGGCTGCTGCTCCGGAATGAAAACCAGCGGATGCAGACAGACCTCCAGAATTTCAGAAACCGGCAGAAATGAATTGAGCACTTCCATGACCAATACGCCCGACGGCGGCGTCGAGACCCCTGTTAATCCGTTTTCGACCTTCGGTATGGACGACAAGCTCGTCTGGGGGGTCGAGGACATGGGGTACAACCAGCCGACCGAAATCCAGCTGAAAGCGATTCCCGTACTAATTCAGGGGAAAGACATGGTGGCCTGCGCCCGTACGGGTACGGGCAAAACGGCGGCATTCGGTTTGCCGATCCTGAACCGGCTGGCGCCGGCGAAATCGCGGTCCAAATATCCGCGTGCGCTGATTCTCACGCCGACACGGGAACTCTGTCTCCAGATCCAGGTCGCCATGGCCGAGTACGGACGCTATCTGCCGCTCAAGACCACCGCCGTACTGGGCGGAATGGGAATGGCCAGCCAGATCAGCGATCTTAAGAAGGGCACGGATGTGATCGTGGCGACACCGGGCCGCCTTCTCGATCTGGCCGAACAGCGCGCCATCATGTTCGACGATGTGCAGATTCTCGTGCTGGATGAAGCGGACCGGATGCTCGATATGGGTTTTATTCCGGACGTGAAGCGGATCATCTCCAAGCTCCCCACGAACAGGCAATCGATGATGTTCTCGGCGACTATGCCGCCGGTGATCCGGGAGCTGGCCCGTCAGTTTCTCAAAGAGCCGGAGTATCTGGATGTCGCCCGTCACGGGGAGCGCGCCGACACGGTCGATCACTCGCTGTGGCCGGTAAAGCCGCACCTCAAGAAGCATCTGCTGCTCAAGATTCTGGAACTCTACGGAACCGACGGAACGTTCATCATTTTCACCCGGACCCGCAACCGCACCAACGAAGTGTTCCGTGCGATCGAGCTGAAAGGTTACAAGGTTGCGAAGCTCCATTCCGACTGCTCGCAGAAGGAACGCAATGACGCGCTGGACGCCTTCCGTGAAAAACGGATCAACATTCTGGTGGCGACCGATGTGGCAAGCCGCGGCCTCGACGTCGAAGGCATCTCCCACGTTGTGAACTACGACGTCCCGACACAGGCGGAGGACTATGTCCACCGTATTGGCCGCACAGGCCGCGCCTTTTCGACCGGCGAGGCGTTCACGCTCTGCCAGCCATCGGAAGAATCGCTGCTCCGGGGGGTCGAGCTGCTGCTCAACGAAAAAATCCCGGTCCGGATCCAGGAAGGCTTCAACTACGACACTCCGGCTCCTCCCGGCTTCTGGGACGATCTTCCGGTCGTGGGCGGAGGCGTCACCGGCGCGTCCAAGACATTCCGTCCCAGGCGGTGACGGCGGTGACGGGCGACCCTGCCAGTTGTATTCCTGATTTGGCAGGTCGGTCCGGCCTGAAGGAGCGTGCAGTCTCATGACGCTCTTGATTATAGGCATCCTGTTTACGCTGGCCGGCAGTTTTCTGTGCTCGGCGATGGAGGCCGTGGTCTTAAGCCTTTCCACCTCCCAGCTCGCCACTCTTCACGAAAAACATCCACGTACGGCCGCGATCTGGCAGGAGTTCAAGAACCGGATCGACCGTCCTCTGGCGGCCATCCTGATACTCAATACCGCTGCCAATACGCTCGGCGCGACCCTCGTCGCCGTCCAGTTCGAAGGAATTTTCGGTCACAAATACCTGATACTTTTTTCAATCGTTTTCACGCTGGCGATTCTCGTTCTGTCGGAAATCCTGCCGAAGACGCTCGGCTTTCTGTACGGTGAACGGCTGGCGGTGCCGGTGGCTCCGGTGCTCAAAATGAGCACGATAGCGCTCATGCCGGTGATCTGGCTGACGAATCTGGTGGCCCGAACCGTAACCGGCGGCCGGAAAGCGAAACCGGTGACGCTCGCAGAGGAGATCACGGCGCTCGCGTTTCTGGCCCGTTCATCGAACGTGATCCGCCGGCATCAGGAACGGATCATTACCGGTGCGGCCCGGCTTGGGCGCCTCAAGATCAGCGACGTGATGATTCCGCGTGAGCAGATCGTGTTCATGTATCTGGAATCGTCGCTCGTGGAGAACCTGCTGGTCGCCCATTTCAATCCGCACACCCGGTTCCCCGTCAAGCCGAACCCGGGCTCTGAGGAAGTCCTGGGTTACGTAAACTTCAAGGAGCTGGTGTTTCTGGCACGAACCAACCCGAACGCCACGACAGTCCAGGGCATCGTGAGGCCGGTGACCAATGTACGTCCGGAAGAAACCCTCGACCGGGTCATGGAACGCTTCGTGACCGAGCACGCCCACCTGGCGCTGGTGCTGGATGCAGGCAAGAAGCTGACCGGCCTTGTGACGCTGGAAGATCTGGTCGAAGAGCTGGTCGGTGAAATCGAGGACGAATTCGACCATCTGCCCTCGATGATCCACAGCCTGCCCGGCGACATGTGGATGCTCGGCGGAAAACTGGTGCCGAAAGATGTGTTCGCACTGACGGGAATTGCCGGCGAGAGCTCCGATCACAAATCCCTGTCCGACTGGGTGATTGCAAAACTGGGTCACGTTCCCAAGGCGAGCGAATCGTTCCGCGTCGGAAATCACGAAGTGACAGTCCGCCGGGTCCGCAAGAACCAGGTGTTCGAAGCCTCAGTCCGCAAGCTCTCGGAGAAGGAACTGACGCCCAGACCCGCAATTGCCTGAAGTGACTCAAATGTCATTTTTCGGGGTTGTTCCGGCCAATCCAGCTGAACATGGCGTTTTCTTTCCGTCCGGGTAGCCGTCCACAATCCCGCGTAACGGCGCGGACCGGTACGCGACCAACTATGTGGAGGTTCTTATGAAGCAGGCAGTCATTGTAGCGACGGCGAGAACGCCGATCGGCAAGGCATTCAAAGGTGCGTTCAATTCGACCCATGGGGCGGACATGGCCGCACACGCCATCAAATCGGCGCTGGAACGCGCGAAAATCGACCCGGGTGACGTGGAAGACGTCATCATGGGGTGCGGTCTTCCCGAAGGTTCGACGGGCAACAACGTGGGCCGTGTCGCAGCAATCCGCGCGGGCTGCCCCGTCACGGTGAGCGGCACCACCATCAACCGGTTCTGCTCGTCCGGCTTGCAGGCGGTCTCGGTCGCCGCGCAGCGCGTGATCGTGGACGGCACGGGCCCGGTCGTCGGTGCCGGTGTGGAGTCGATCTCCAAGGTCCAGAAAGTCATCAACATGAACGACGCTGCCAATCCGGGCGTCCTCAAGATCAAGCCGGCGATCTACATGCCGATGGGCATGACGGCCGAAACGGTCGCTTCGCGGTACAAGGTCTCGCGTGATCTTCAGGACGAATATTCGTTCCTGTCGCAGCAGCGCACTGCCGCAGCGCAGAAAGCCGGCAAACTCGCCGAGGAAATCGTCCCCATGCAGGTGACGATGACGGAGAAGAACAAGGATACCAACGAAGTCACGAAGAAGGAGTTCCTCTTCGCGCAGGACGAAGGCAACCGGCCCGATACGACGCTGGAAGGCCTGAAGTCGCTAAAGCCGTCGTTCAATCCACAGGGCACCGTTACCGCCGGTAACGCGTCGCAGCTGTCCGACGGCGCCGCCGCCGTGGTCGTGATGAGCGATGAAGAGGCGAAGAAGCGCAACCTGTCTCCGCTGGGCGCATACCGCGGACTCGTCGTCGCAGGCTGCGAACCGGATGAAATGGGTATCGGTCCGGTGTTCGCCATTCCAACGCTGCTCAAGCGTCACGGGCTCAAGCTGGACGACATCGACCTGATCGAGCTGAACGAGGCGTTCGCGGTCCAGGTGGTCTACTGCCGTGACAAGCTGGGTATCAATCCCGACAAGCTGAACGTCAACGGCGGCGCGATCTCGATCGGCCATCCCTACGGCATGACCGGTGCGCGCCAGATCGGCGGTATCCTGCTGGAACTGCGGCGGCGCAAGAAAAAATGGGGCATCGTGACCATGTGTGTCGGCGGCGGCATGGGTGCGGCCGGGCTGTTCGAGGCTTTCAACTGACAGGCCGGTGATCTGGCGGTAAATCGACATGGCCCGGCCGGAGAAGTCCAGCCGGGCCTTTCGTTTTCCCATTGCGGACAGCGCCGGGCAGTGACAAGATTTCAGGCAGAGGGCGGAAAGCGGCTTGATGGATACGGCTTCTGGACAGATTCGCCGGAAACCCGAGTGGAAGCGGTTTGTGGCCGCAGGACTGCTGCTGGCTATCGCCGTACCGGTATTACTCATTCCGCTCATGCGGGCGGAGCGGATGAAAAAAGAGCTGCCGCCGGGTCTTGCGAAGGGGCCCGATGCGAACGATCCGGTCGCGCACCTGTCGGGCGGTCCCCGCAACTACGACGGCATTGAAGCCATCCAGAACGACTACCGGTCGGCGCTCACCAGTTACGAGGCGTTTCTGGTGCGGGCCGACAGCGATATCGCGTTTCTGGAGCGGTTCTGTTCGGGTGAACCGGTCAACACCGAAGACGGTGTCGCCCGTGCGAAAAGCATGGCGCAGTTTTTCCAGAACGCGAAGATACACGAAATCGACATGTCCGAAATGCGGCGTGTGGCGGCGCTCAAGAACGTCGACTTCGGGCAGCCTCCCTGGGAGTCGCACCAGCAGCAGATCAAGGAACTGACGATGCGTCTGACAAGGTCGCAGAACGCCTGCCGTGAAAGGAACCGCCAGCGGGCCAAGGCCCCCTGACCGGAGGATCTCATGGAAACCCCGGAACTCTCGGTCATACTCCCGGTGCTGGACGAAGCGCAGAGCCTGGCGCCCATGATGCACGACATTTCCGCATCAATGACGGAACTGGGACGGTCGTGGGAAGTGATCTTCGTGGACGACGGTTCGAGCGACGGCAGCCAGGAACTGATCAGGGCGTTCGTGTCGACCGGCGGTGCGGCGAGAGCGGTTATTTTCAGGAAGAACTATGGACAATCCGCCGCGCTGGAGGCCGGCTTCCGGTTTGCGCGCGGCCGCTACCTGCTTCCTGTCGATGCCGACCTGCAGAACGATCCGCGGGATTTCGGCGGCATGATCCGCCAGCTGGAGGTCGAGCAGGCGGGGATGATCGTGGGATGGCGCAAGGAACGGGAAGACGGGCGTCTGAGAGTCATGGCGTCCAACGCCGCCAGCCACATCATTTCCGACATCACCGGAGTTCCGCTTCACGACCATGGCTGCACCATGAAGGTGATTCGGCGCGACCAGTGGGGCGAACAGAAAATTCCGGATGGCTGGCACCGTTTTCTGGGCGTGCTTGCCCAGCGGCGCGGCATGGTGGTCCGGGAGCGGCCCGTCAAACACTCACCGCGCCGGCACGGAGAATCGCACTACGGGTTCGGCCGGATTCCGGTGGTGGCTATTGACGCCACAAAAGTCGCCCGTCTCACCAGGGACGACTGCCTGAATCTGCAGGGCGTGAAGTACGAAATCGCCGAGATCCTGCCGCACGATCCCCATGCGCACGCCATCTAGCCGTTTGAGCCGGTCCACCGGCATGTGGTAAGCGCCGGGGACCGCATGAAACCCCCTTATCGCGTTTTCAGCCTCTTTATCCTCTACTCACTCATGGTTCTGGCCGGGCCGGCACAGGCCCAGCCGGAAACCGGCCCGGTGCCGGCTTCCGCTTCCGAAAATCAGCCGCCAGCAGCTCCCAAAATCCCACAGGACCCTTGTGAGCAGAAACTGCTCTCGTTTCTGCAGCAAACCGCTCAGGCAGCGGACGTCAAACCGGTTCCAGACTGGAAAAGTCTCGAAGAATACGCACTGGCGGATGAAACCGGAACGGCTGAAGTGATGCTCTGCCGGGCGCGGGCGGCATTTCTGGTGGCCGATCAATCCCAGAAATCGGGAAAGGATCAGGAGAAGCTTTACAAGCGGGCCCGGGCTCTGGCGCTGAAAGTCCTTCGGAGCCGTCCGGAGCACGAGAACATCGGTGACTCGTATAAGGCGGTATCCGGCCATCTGTCCGAACTCGACGCAAAAGATGCGAAGGCGATCTACTGGTTCGCGATCAGTTGGGGACATGTACTGGACCGTCTCAGCATGTTTACCGCCGCATCCCAGGCGAAGGATGTCGAGCGGCTGCTCCTGCGGCTGCACGAGATCGCCCCGCTTGCCGAAGGCGGCGGCGGAGAGGTTTTTCTCGCTTCCTACTATGCGTCGCTTCCCAAGTTTTTTGGCAAGGATATGGAGAAAGCGCGGCGCTTCGGCGAGGAAGCCGCCGGTTCTCCGGACCTGAACAAGTGTGATGCCGGAGTGCTGCAGGAGATTATCGGCGACCGGCTGAGCCCCGATGCCCGTCAGCGGCTCCGTTCCGCCCGCGCCCAGCCCGTGGACCGCGGCCGTCCGTATGCCCTCGAAAACCTGATCTGCCAGTAAATTATGCGGGTTTGAAACCGGCAGATGATCGGTACTTCAAAACCGGATAAGTTCTGTTCGTGCAGGACAGTCCGACAATGCCAGGCACTGCCGACCGGCGAGTGACACCTGATCCGCGTCTGGGCCGGGCGAAATTCAGCGATCTGGTTTCGATCGTCGCCGATACATGCGGGCGCCGGTTCTGGGATTTTTTCAGGGCCGGTCTGATCTTTGCGGTCCCGGAAGCGCTGGCCGGCGCCAAGCTGCAGCATTCGGTATTTGCCGCCATCTCCCGGTACAGCGACAGCGGGTCGTTTCGGGATCTGTTCTGGATCCACGGCGTTCCGGCTTTGTTCGTTGTGCTGCTGTTCCTGTTTTTCAAATACATCGTCAGGCCGGTTGTCGAATCCGTAATGGTCCGGAGCGTGGTCGAGGAACTGTCGGGCCGCCACCGGCGGCTCACCGAAGTGTCGGACGAACTGCCCTGGGGCCGGTCGATCGGAATCGAAATCCTGAGAAATGCCGTTTCGTGGATTTCGCTTTTGCTGCCGATAGGAATCTGGATGCTATCGCTGACCGGTGCTTTTCCGCTGACCACCGGAGGCAACCGGATACTGGCCGTTCTTGGCGTGCTGGTTACTGGTATGGGAGCGCTGATTGCTGCATTCGCCGGATCATTCATTCTTTATTCCCGGTTCGGTATCGCGCTCGCGTTTGCTCCGGCGGATCACCCCGGTGTTTCCGGGGCTCTGGCTGAAAGCTGGAAGTGGACGGCCGGCAAGGAGGGCCAGCCGTATCTGGAAAGACCCTGGATGCGGCTCACACTTCTGTTCATGGCGATGACGGCATTCATCTGGGGGATTACCCTTGCGGCATCCACATTGAGCGGAGTTATCGCTCCGGTGTCGTACGGTAGTCCGGGGTCCCAGGATGCCGATTCGATGATGAAACAGCTTGGCAGTATCGGACTCATACCGTTATTGATAACTTCCCTGATACTGATGCCGGTACGGGCGATTGAAGTCGCTCTTTCGGCCGTCGCCGAAGGCGTTTTTTATACCGATCTGGAGTTGCGGCGGCGTCCGAACGCCGGAGAACCTCCTGATACGCCGGCCACGCCGGCCGATCCGTCGTCGCCATCGTTCGAAATGCCGCCCATTCCGGGGAGTTTTACCGGTGGCGGGTTCATTCCTTCAGCCTGACGGGCCCGTTTTTCCTGTGAATACTGTCAATGCCGATATTGCCGCGATGCGACAGACCGGATTTCCGGGCAAATGCCGAAAATCTTTCCGGTTGCCTATTTGATCATCCTGAAATCTACCAAATGTTAACGGCTTCACCTAAAGTCCGGTTAACGGAGAGAAAGCGGTTTGGGTGGTTCCTTGAACCTTTCGGCAATCAAAGGCCGGATTGCGATCCTGGATGACGAGCCTTCAGTTCGCGATCTGCTCGGAATGTTCCTGCAGACCAGGAACTACGAAGTCGTACTCGCCGAAAATCCTGAAAAACTCTATCAGGCGCTGAAAAGCCGTCCCATCGACCTGCTGATCTGCGACCTCTACCTGGGCGATGTCTCCGGTCTCGACGTCATCAAGAAAGTCCATCCGCTCTATCCGGCTCTCGATATCATCGTGCTCACGGGATACGCGTCGATCGAAAACGTGATCGAGGCGTTTCATCTGGGCGCCTCCGATTTTCTCCAGAAGCCCATCAACCTGCTGCTGCTGGAAACCACTGTCGAGCGGAGCCTGGAAAAGAAACGACTCGTCAGGCAGGTCGACCAGCTGGAGCGGATCGTCAAGATTCACCAGGTCGCCGAGAGCATGGGCGACGGCAACCGGCTGCCCCAGCTTCTCGATCTGGTGCTGAACTCCGCCGTCAAGACACTGGGCGCCGATAAGGGATATATCGCACTGATCGACGAGACGGCCGACCCGGCGGTCCTCAAAGTGGGCTGCGCGGCGGGACTTTCCACGGACGAATGCGACCGGATCGTCAATCTGGACGACGATAAAAGACGCAAGCTCGTCAGTTCGCTGAACAGCCAGATCGATCAGGGTTCCCACCGGCTTTCGCTGGCGGGTTCCCCCTTGGCCGAAATAGGCGGCGAGGACATATCGCTCGTGGTGCCGCTGGTCCGTCATGGCACCCTGACCGGTTTCCTGTGTGTGGTCCGCAATACTCCGGAAAGACCGTTCGGAACCGGCGACTTGTCGGCGGCGGAGCTGCTCGCCTCCAACGCCTCGCTTGCCATCGAGAACGCCCGGCTGTACCGCGACCTCGAACAGGGATACCTGTCCACCATCAACACGCTCGCCAAGGCGCTCGAGGCTCGCGACAAATACACAGGCGGCCACGCCGAACGGGTCGCCCGTTACAGCCGGATGCTTGCGGATCTCACCGACATGGACGCCCGTACCAAGGCCAAGCTGGAAGTGGCCTGTATCCTTCACGACATCGGCAAGCTGGGTATCAGTGATTACGTACTCCAGAAGGCGGGTCCCCTGACCCGGGAAGAACGGGACCAGATCAAGCAGCACCCGTCGATCGGCGACCAGATTCTGGCCCAGGTTCCGTCGCTCGCCGAAGAGCGCCGGTATGTCTACGAACACCATGAACGATATGACGGGTCCGGTTATCCGCGAAAACTCGGCGGATCGGACATATCCCAGCCAGGCAATATCCTGATTCTCGTCGAGGTGTACGACGCTCTGGCTACCGTCCGGAGCTACAAGAAGGCCTGGACCGTCGAAATGATCAAGGAACATTACGAGGATGGCCGGGGTACGCTCTACGATCCCAAGACCACCGATCTGTTTCTGCACCTTCTCGACACGAAACTGAATAACGGATAACTAGGCGGCGGCGCAGGGACGCCCCCACCGGATACGGCGGGAACGGCCTGCCCCTTTGTGGCGAAAAGGTGCCCGGTTATGAAGACCTATCTCGATTTCGACACCCTGGCGTTATGGATACATCTGGCTTCGACGGCCCTGTCTCTGGGCGGGATGGCGTTCTTCGTGTTCTTTTACCTGCCGTTCGCCTCGAAGCTTCCGAACGAGGGCGAGTCGCTGGACAGCAAAGCCGAGACAGTCAGGCTGTTTATCAACGTGAACGGCTACCTGATGATGTTCATGTTCATGAGCGGTGTGGTGAACATCCTGAAATACAAGAAGGCATACGGGCTCGACTATTTCCGGCATGTGGGGCCGGTGCTCGGGATCAAGCTCGGGTTCGTCTTCCTGTACGTAATGCTCATGTCGATGGCGATGTTCGCACTCGGCATGAAATACATCCGTATCGCCAAAGGCGTGGTGCCGGCGGAAGACCGTGATGCCGCGCTGGTTCTGTATCAGAACAAGCTCCGGCGGATTCATCTGATCCTGATCGGCCTGATCGGAATCATCATCTATCTGGGAATCGTGCTGGTGAAGGAAAACGGCCGGTTGTTTCCGGGTACCTGAGGGCTATTTCCCCTTCGGAAATACCACCAGGTAAGGCTCCACCGTCCAGGTCTCGAAAACCCCTTCGCGGATATAGGGGTCTCTGGACATCAACGTTTTTGCGTTTTCCAGATTGTCGCTTTCGAAGATCGCCACGGTACCTGCGGGCTTATCCTCGGCGTTCCGGATGGGCCCCGCCACGACCAGCTTTCCGGCGTCCTGTAGCGCCTGCAGCCCTTTCAGGTGTTCCTCCCGAACACGCAGGCGGGTGTCGAGGGCTCCGGCACGGTCCCGTCCGATCAGGATATAGTGCGGCATGGTTTCATTCTCCTTTAACGTTCGGATAATACATTTGGCGGTCAACAATAAAAGGGGTCGATTCCGATGAGCAGAGCGGTACATCTGTCAGTATTCCTGGTCTGCGCACTGGCGAGCGCGGTTTTTGCCAAACCGGAAAATGCGAAGCCGCTCGCGCGTCCGGCCGATCCGCTTTTATGGGAGCTGCCGGCGCTCGTCGGCGGCAAAACGGAAACCCGGACGATCCGGTCGTTTTTCACGCCCCAGACGAAAAATATCGTATTCATTCTGGAGACGGGCGCGTGCGAAATGTGTGACCGGGCCGCTCCGTCGAACCGGGCGCTGGGCAAATCGGTCCGGCAGTCAGACGGCATACTGATCCACGTGCTGCACGGCGCTCCCGGCGATCTGAAAGCGCTGCTGGAACGGCGCGTTTACGATAATCCGGTCGTATTCGATCTGGACGGGGCGTTTACCCGGACGCTCGGGGCCAACCCGGCGGAGGCACCCCTGTACATTGTCGTCGATGACAAGGAGAACGTCGTTTCGATGATGTCGGGGCTCAAGACCAATCCGGCCACCATCCAGCTTTCGATTCTGGCGGCCCTGATGATCAAGAAGACCCAGACCCTGGTCGACAAGTCCCCCGCCCAGACCGCTTCGCCGGCCGGTGCACCGTCAGGTGGGAAATCCCAAAAGCCCGCAACCCCTTGAAAACCTTGGGGCTTTACTTTCCCTGCGTGCCGTTGCAATCTTGAGACACCTATGAGTCTCGATGATGTCGTTTCCGCTAATTACGATGGGATTTCGGACCTGTTCCAGAAATTCGTGCAGGCGCGTCCGCTGGTGGCGTCCATCAGCCTCGTGTCGGACGACGGTGTCGTCATTCTGTCTCACCCCAAGGACGATACCGGCGAAACCGATTTGAAGATGGGCGGCATGGTGTCCGCAGTGTCGGCCGCCGCTCCGACGATTGTGAGCGAACTCGACTGCAACAAGCTTTTTTCGATGGTTGTGCTCGCCGACCGCGGCGGCATCCTGTTCTATCAGCTCGACGAAAAGATCTTCATGGCGATCAAGCTCGCCAAGCCGGGCAAGATCGGCCAACTCTTTGGCGACTGCCAGCAGCTGATCAAGCAGATCAAAGCGCTTCCGGCCTGATTCTGCCTGTCTGATCCGCTGAATCCGGCCCGGACTATTTTGTTACCAGCCGGACAAAATCCGCCAGTTCCACGTCTCCCAGTTTGAGTCCCGCCGTGAAAGCATCGGCCGCCCGCCTGAGGCCCAGTGTGGGGGTGGTTTCCCGCATGAACTTTTCCCGCAGCTCTGTCTGTACTTCCGGTGCGCAGAATGACGCCACGGGCAGGTCCACCTGAGCGGTGTGGACGGCACCGTCGGTCATCTCGACGGTCACCCGGTTCGGGAAGTAGAGCGGTATCGCACTCGTTTTTTCACGTGGAGCGGAATCCGAACGGGCCCTTCGGGATGAAGTCCGGAACTGGGCGACCGCCTTCATCCAGCCGGCGACCTCGCCGGGGGATATCAGTGTCGAACCGTACTCTTCCGAATACTTACGGACGAGCTTGGGCAGATCACCCAGCTTGAAGGCCGCCAGCGCCTTTTTTCCGGCCGATACCGCCCGGATGCTTCCGATGGTTTTAACGGTCAGCGACGGATTGTGCTGGACGGAGGTTTTCTTCTGCAGGTCCCTGATTTCTGCCGATCTTTCTTCCAGCCACTCCGGATGCATCTCGTCGCCGGTGAGCTTCCCGGCCAGCAGGCGGATGGCCAGCGTCACCGACAGGTCGAAGTTCACGTTGATCGGAGTCACTTTTCCGTGGCCGGCGGCATAACTGCTGGCGAACTTCGTCGCTTCGATGCCCAGCTTCGTCGTTTCCGCTTTTACCCGGCGGATCCTGCGCACATCGATCCTGCCATGGCGATCCTCGATCTCCTCGACGGCGGAAACCGCCGTCTGGAAATAGTGACAGCCGGGGAATGTTTTCATGGTGAGAGTCTGGGTCGCCCAGAACGAGCCCAGGCCTTCCATCATGAACGGAAGCGGCAGGTACGAAAAACGTTTCCAGAAGCCCCGCCGGTCTTCGAGAATATCCGGCGCCCCGGTCATTCCCGCCCGTGCGAAATAGGCCGCCTGGATACCGGCCGATGTCGGAATGGCGGCGGCCAGCAGTTTCGAACTCGGAATCATGAAACCGGGCTGCAGGGCGAAATTGGGTTGCGCGAGCGAGATGGCGAGTGCGTGGGTGGTCTCACTCGCAGAAAGATTCAGCACCTTCGCGGTCGCCGCCGCCGCCCCGAGCAGGTGGATGAAGGTCCACATCTGGCCGTTCAGCGGTCCGAAGAAGCTGGACGCGCCGAGACGGCCGCCGATTTCGTTCGCCACGACGACAGCCGTCAGGAACCGCCGGGTATCGGTCTTTTCATGTTCGGCCACGGCCAGCGAAGCGAATACCGCCGAATGGCAGGTATGACCCATCCAGACGATGTCGTCGAAGTCCTGTGCCATCGAGTAGGCCGCGTTCGCCATCACGGCCTCGTGCGGAGCGTGACGGGTCGAGGTGGCGAAGGAGGTCGAGCGGCCCTGCCCGAGCGAGAACCCGGTGAGCCCACCGGCAATGGAAGCGGTTTCCGCGGAACGGGCGGACGCATGAAGCGCCGCGAGCATGTTGAGAATCTGGTAGCGGGCAGCTTTCACGGTGTCGGCCGGAAGCTGGTCGTACTCCAGCCCGGACACCCATCGCCCGAGTGTCGCCAGAAAGGGTTCGGACATATCGGTTCTTCTCCGTCTGGACGGCAGACGCCGTCCGCAGGGAAAGTTTACCGCAGCTGGCGGCAAACACGAAGAACTGCTTGGCGTTCAGAAAAACTGAACCGCATTCGGAGCCGGATATTAAGGGCTAGATCGTGTCGATCGACATCCCCAGCGCCCGGCGCTGGGCAAAATACTCTTCGCTTACGCTGTAGCGGAGCATTTCGCCGAACTGCGGGCGATCCTTGAACGTCTGGGGCCAGGTCTGCGGCTCGGGCATCGGTCCCTGCTGGATGACTCCGGTGCGGACCGCGATCCGGGTGAGAGCCGCCTGCAGGTCGCCGCAGAGCACCAGGCCGAACCGGTCCCGCGTGCACTGCATGCCCTCCATCCAGGCGGGCATGACGACGCGGGTGTGGGCCTCCCGGTATTTGGCGAGTTTCGCCTGAAGGTCTTTCCTCAGCGTGCGGGAGATTTCCTTGTCCAGCGTCTTCACGTCCCGCTTGATGGCGGCCGGGTCGCCGCCCATCTTGAAGTTTTCATCGACGGCCCGGGCGAACAGCGCCAGCAGGCGGTGAATGGTTTCGTTGTCGAGGCGCGCGAGCGAATAGGTGCCGTCCACAAGCTGGAACAAGGTGCGGGCGGCCACGAAAATGGCCTCGGATCCCGTGACGGTTTCGAACAGCTGGTCGCCGATCAGCACCACCGGGCCCTTGGGGCCGCGTTCCACGCTCATCTGCAGCGGGCGGCGGTTGTCCCGCACGAAGATCAGCCCTTCGACCGGACCGATCTGTTCCATGACCTGCTTGACCGGTTCCGGAATCATTCCTGCCGGCATCGCGTCGGGCTTTACGCCCAGTTTCACGAAATCCATCGGATAGGCGCGGGAGATCGCCGGGGCCAGCTGGGGGAGAAACTCCTGGAGGAAATGCTGGCAGGCGGGGTGCCAGAACTGCTTGCCGCCCAGTGCCGGGTTGAATTTCGTTTTGGGCGCGATGGGCTGGTTCGTGCGCTGTGCGGCCACGAAATCGGTCACATCCGGCGTTGCGATTCCGAGCGCGGAGAGCGACTGGCCGGTGCAGTAGCGGCGGTCCAGATCGTTCGCATGAATGGCGGCAAGCGTTTCGTAGGTCCGTGCGTGGAACGGATCGATCTGGAGAATGGCGTTGTACGACTTGATCGCTTCGCCGAGCGTCGCCATGTTCTCCCGGAAAATACCGGCGAGTGTTTCGTGCACCTCGGTATTCTGGGGGTCGAGCCGGATCGCCCGGCGGATCTCCATGATCGCGTCGTCGCGCTTGTTCAGCCTGTCCTTCAGGATCACGGCCCGGCGCAGCAGCAGCGGCAGCGACGCGCGGGGATTGTCCTTGCGCAGCGAATCGATGAGCTTTTCGAGCGCCTGCGAGGCCTTGTCCCACTCTCCGTTCTTCTCGTACAGCGCGATCATCTGCTCGGCGGTGCCCGACGTGTCGGATCCCTGCTGGGCCGCGCTTTCCAGATAGGTCTGGGCGGCGGCCGAATCGCCCTTGGCGAGGGCAAGCTTGCCCATGATCGCGTTCGCGGCGGCCTGGATTTTCGGATCGAGTCTCTGTTGCTTCACGAGCCGCGTGATCAGTTCTTCCGCCTGCGGGCTGTTGCCGCCCGCGAATTCAGCCTCGGCGACCTTCAGCAGCGCCTCGGGCAGGGACCCGTCCAGATCCAGCGCGCGGCGGTATTCGACCAATGCCTTGGCCGGATCGCCCAGATGGAGATCGAGATTGCGGGCGATGTCGAGCCGGAACTTGCCCGCCTTGTGGTTCTCCATCAGGCCTTCGGCCTGTCCCGCCAGGGCGTCCAGTGCCGTATTGGCCCGGTCGAGGTATCCGCGGGCGGTGGAGACCCGGACCACCGCCGTCAGCGCGTCTTCGGAGGAAGGATTCTCACGCACGACGGATTCAAAGGCTTTCAGCGCATCGTCCGGCTTGCCGGCCTTCTCGCAGGCATGGGCGATCCGGGTCCAGAGATTCGCCCGGAAACTGGGAGATTCGTCGGCGGCGTTTCTGACCACCGTCTCCAGCCGCTGGACGAAGCTGTTCCAGTCTTCCTTCTGGCCGTCGAATTCGGCCAGTGCGAGCAGCGCGTCCCGGTGCGCGGGCATGTCTTCCAGGACCCGCAGGAAGGCGCCGCGCGCCTGTTCCGCATCGCCCACCTGCCGCATGCAGACGCCCATCATGTAGTTGGCGTCGCTGCGGACCCGCGGCTCGGCCCGCTGGATACCGGCGCCGAAAGCTTTCCGGATGACGGGCAGCGCCTTGGCGTAGTCCTCTTCGCGGAACAGTTTCTCCGCCTGCGCGAGCAGGGCGGCCGGATGGGTATCGTCGAGTTCGGCCGCCGTCGCGTACAGCGATTGGGCCTTGTCCTTATTATCCAGAACGGTTTCGTACAGTTTCGCCGCTTCGATCAGGTCGCCCACCTGTTTCTTTTCGTCGGTGGTCGAGGCGGCACGGCGCTCGAGCAGGCCGGCCAGTTCCGGGGCCAGATCCAGCGCACGGGCGGAGTCGATGGCGATACCCAGCACCGTCTGCTGGTCGGAAGCCCGTTCGAGACTGGACTTCGCCCACTGGTAGATGGTCTCGAGATCCTGTTCCGGTAGCTGGCGTTCAATCGCGATCCTGGCGGCCTCGGTCATCAGCCGCTCGGCCTGCGCCGTTTCGTCGGTCGCACTGGCCTGCCGGATCAGCGAGCGGGCCAGTTCCGGCCAGTCGCTGCGTGTCCGGTGGAACTTCGCCAGAGCCGCCCAGCGCGCGGGTGACCCGGTGTCCAGCCGGGCCAGCGCTTCCAGATGCAGGAGCTGGCGTTCGGGTACTTTCAGTTCGTCGCCATACAGCGCGGCGAGCCGCTCCCGGACCTGGATCTTCTCGGCCGGTTCCACGAGCGTTTCCAGCCCTTCCAGTGCTTCGGCGAGCCCGGAGAAGTTCTTTTGGCGCTCATGCAGCCGGATCACGGTCCGGCGGACCTCGATGTTGCCGGAATCGAGCTCGACCGCTTCCTGGAGCAGTCTGGTTCCTTCGGTCTGGTTGTTTTCCAGCTCGATGGCGATCCGGGCCAGCTCGGCCTTGGCGGTCGCCTGTTCGGCGGGAGTCGTCGCCTTGGCCAATTTGCGTTCCGCAAACAGCCGGGCGTCGTCCGAACGCCCGAGTTCGGTCGAGAGCCGCGAAATAAGGCTCTCGGCAACCGCACTGTCGGGGCTCACCTTGAACAGTTCGCGGGCGGCGTCGAGGGCTTCCTGCTGGCGGCCGGGCAGGGCGGCAAGCGCCCGGGCCTTCAGCTCCAACAGAGACTCTTTTCCGGCGTCTCCGGAGGCGAGGGCAAGCAGCCCTTCAACCGCGAGCAGTTCGTGAGCGGTGTCTCCGGCACCGGCCGCAGCCAGCCGCAGCGCTTCCAGAATACCGGCATTGGCGTTTCCGGCTTCGGTACGTTTCACAAGCAGCGGAAGCAGACGCGACGATGTGCCGCCCAGGCCGATGCCTTCCCAGATCAGTTCGTCGATATTTCCGGCATCCCGGCCCAGCTTGTCCCAGAGGGCGGCTTTGAGCTCCCAGTGGCCGAGCGAGGGCTTGCGGGAATCGACCCGTGCGTAAATCCGTTCGAGATCGGCTTTTCCTAGATTGCCGTCGCGAAGCAGGGTTTCGACGTAGGCGGTCTCCGCGATTTCATCCGTGCCGGGCAGTTCCACCAGCAGCGCGCGGGCGAGGCTCGATTCGTCGCCGCCCAGCGATGCCACCCGTTCGGCGAGTGCGCGCAGGCGCCGTCCGTCCAGAAGCGGCTGAAGCGCCAGCAGTGCGCGCCCGGCGAAGGCGTCGGGAATGGCCTGCAGCCGTTCGTCGGAGATTTCCGCCGGATTGGCGGCCAGCAGGCGGACGAGTTCGCCGGCGGCCTGGGCAGGGACGTCCGGACCCGCGGCGAGGTTTTTCTGCAGGGCCGCGATGCGTTCCGGAACGGGCGCCTGTGCCTCGCGGTTTTCTTCGAGCTCCCGGCGCGCGGTGATCAGCGCCGGATCCAGCTCGATCGCCTTGCTGAAACTGTCGTTCGACTTGCGGTCGAACTGGAAATGATCCCGCCAGATTTCGCCGATCAGCTGATGGAGCGCCGCCGCATAGCGCGGGTCCTTCGTCATCTGCGCCTCGCGGATGTACACCTGCACGAGGTCGTCCCAGTTCTTCTGGGTCGGGGCCAGCCGGGAGAGCAGGTTGATGACCATCTGGTTCTGCGGGTCGAACTCGAGCGCCTTGCGGAGATTCTCGATGGCGAGCGGAACGTCCTTCTTCCGGTCCTCGCAGATCTCGGCGATCTTGATGCAGATCCCGGCCTTCGCCTGCGCGGCTTCGACCAGTTCGATCTCGCGTTCGAACACCTTGATGAGCAGGTCCCAGTTGGCGGTCGTGTAGAACAGCCGGCCCAGCGTGCGGAGCGCCGGTGTGTAGTCGGGCTCCACTTCGAGGGCGTGGTAGTAGTTTTCCACCGCCTGCGCAAATTTGTCGACGGGCTCGCTCGGCGTGAACTCCTTCTGCCAGAGTTCGCCGAGCGACATGTAGATGGCGACGAGCCGGCTCTTGTCGCGGGTGAGCGTCGCCTCCGCCTGGTAGAGCCGGATCAGGTCTTCCCACTGCTGCTCGGCATAGAGCAGGCGGCCCAGCTCCCGGTAGATGTTCAGGTTGCTGTCGTCCGTGAGCAGCGCGGTGCGGAGGACCTCGATCGCCATCTTGCGCTGGCCGAGCTTGTCGGCGAGCAGTTCGGCGTGCTTGAGCATGAAGTCGATCTTCTGCTGCCGGTCGGGGCTGCCCTCCGCCTCGAATTCGTAGACCTGGGCGAGTTTCTGCCATTCGCCGGCGCGGGCGAACAGCCGTCCGATCGAGCTGAGCGCGAAAGGGTTGCGCGGATCGACCTCGAGAGCCTTGCTGTACCACTCGATGGCGGCCTGCGGGTCCTTCAGCATCTCGTCGGCCACCTGGCCGGCCTTCACGGCGGTGATCGCCTTGAGCTGGTCGTCGGCGAGCGTCTTGTAGAGGGCGCCGAAGACATCCATCAGTTCGCGCGGCCGTCCGGTGCGGCGTTCGACGTCCTCGAGCAGTTTCAGGACCAGCACGTTCCGGGGGTCTTCGCTCCGGAGTTCTTCGTAAATGTCGCGTGCCTCGTCCAGTCTTCCGAGCTCTTCGTGCAGCACACGCGCCAGCCGGTAGAGCGTGGTCGTCCGCTCTTCGCCGGCGAGCGACGCGGCCTTGCGGCGCATGGCCTCGGCCCAGCCGGCCCAGTCGCCCTGCAGTTCCAGGATCTGCGCCCGCAGGGACTGCACCGAACCGTGCAGGACGTGGGATTCCGGAATCCGTCCCAGCGCTGACAGTACTTCCGCGATCCGTTCGGCCGGGACTTTCGCGCCGGCTTTCAATTCGTCGGCAACGAGGCGCGCCCGCTCGCACGCGGCGGCCGCGGTGGCCGGAATCTTGAGATAGTCGTCCCACGCCTCGGCCAGCCGTTCGGCGGGCAGGTGTTTCGCCTGGACCCAGCGGGCGAGCGGATGCGCCGGGTCGATTTCGGCCAGCGCCCAGGCGAGCCGGACGGCCCGTTCGTCGGCGCCTTCGGAGACCGCGCGCCGCAGCGCTTCGGAAATCCAGGGAGCCCGCGAAAGGGCGCCTCCGCCCACGGCGGAGCCCAGCCGTTCCAGCTCGTCGGAGCCGGACTCTTCGAGAACGGCGATCCGGGCCCGCAGGTCGGCTGCGGCCGGCGTCGATTTTTCGCCGATCAGGCGTCTCGCTTCGGAAAGCAGCTTCGGATCGTGGGGTTCCCTGAGGCCGCAGGCGGCGACATAAACGGCCGCCATCTGGACATCCCGTTCGTCGCCCGGCTCGCGGGCGAACAGGCGCGCGAGCACGGCGTCGACCATCTCGCTGCCGGTCGTGACGAGCGCCGAACGTGCGGCGGCGTCCGGTCCGGAGGACGGGCCGGAAGCCGGCTGTCCGGTTCCCGAGGCGAGCGTTTCACCGACGTCCCGCATGGAGCGGACCGACCACGCGTCGGGTGCGGCGGTGGAGTCGAGGTAGGCGTCCTTGTCCTCGACCTCGAGAATCTGGTCGAAGCTCTCGGGTCTGGCGGCGGGTGCGGCGGTGATCGGCGCCGCCGGCGGTTCGGCTTTTGCGCTCGTGCCGCCGCTCGCGAATTCGTCGGTATCCCAGCCGCCATCTTCGGCGCTGCCGGAAGCGATATACGGAGCGACCGAAAGCGCCCCCGGATCTACCGGCGCTGCGGGCGGCACGCTGACCGTACCGGTTGCCGCCGCTTCCAGCGACGGATCGAGTGCGGGGGTCTCCACGAGCGGACGCACCGGAGCGACCGGCGCCGAACTTTCCGTGGAACCCGTGAATTCGTCGAGACTCCAGTCGTCGCCGGAGGAAACCATTTCGGCAGGCTCCTCGGCGCCCATCGCCACCGGCTCTTCATCCGCCAGGTCGTCGCCCATGGCGACCGGCTCGTCGGGCACGAGCGACGGGGCCGGCGGAACGGAGATCACTTTTGCCGCGGCTGCCACCGGCGGGGCTGAAACCGGCGGCGTCGTGCCGCCTTCGAACTCGCCCAGATCCCAGTCGTCACCGGCCGGCATCGACATGGAGGCGGTTGGCGGAATGGAGAGCGACGGCGGGCGCGATTCCATGGCGATCGCCGGAGGCTCGCTCAGTCCCGGGGATGCAGGCGGTATGGATGCAACCGGTCTGGAAACCGCCGGCGGCAGCGAGGCGGCTTTTGCCTCCGCGGCGGCGGCGTCAAATTCGCTCAGGTCCCAGTCGTCACCGGCGATGGCGGGCGCTACCGACTTCGGCGCGCCCGATTCGGCCTTGCCCGTACTGGCTGCGGCCGTCTGGTTCATCAACGGATGGCGCGTGGTTTCCCAGACGTCGGGGTTGGAATCGGGCGCTCTCGAAGTCGCCCCGGTATTGAACGTGGGTTCCAGCGTATACGGCGAAATGGAAACGTCGGAGACGGGCGGCGCGGATTTGTCGCTGGCGAATTCGTCCAGATCCCACGAATCCTCGGGCGGCGGAACCGACAGGGTGTCGGTCGGCTTCTTGTCGTCGAACTCTGACATGGAAAACCCGCGTACCCGCCGGGCCCAAAGAGTCCCTGGTGGGCAATTTATCCTGTGGGAACCGGAACTTAGGCAATATAAGCAACGTCTGACGCAGGGGCAAATGAGGAAGGCCGGGGTTGGCGCACTGCGGCAATACGTTGCTTCCCTTCCCGTCGGGCCGTCGGGTAATTGAACGGCTGGAGAACCCCCGCGCCGTGCCCGTATTCGCCCGCCTCACGCTTCTCGGTTACCGCGGCGTCGACAAGGCCGCGTATTCCGACTTCAACATTTTCAAGAAGGTCCGCGACGCGGCCGACGAGCTGGTGCTGCGCATCCTGGGCGAAGTGGAAAAACAGACCCGCCGCGTTCCGCAGCTCAAACAGGGAGAGGCCGACACCCGCAACTGGGAGCTGGGCGATCCGGATCTCATCCACGAACTCCGCCGCGCGGCACTGCATCTGCAGGCGGACGGCAAACTCCCCGATCCGCCGCCCGGGGTGATGGACCCGACCGGCGACGTGCTGCTCAGGGACGCCTACCGTTCCGAGACGATGCCGAAGATGGCCCATCTGGTGCGGCACGGGGAGAGTTCCGGCATCTACGTGCCGCTATTTTTCCCCGCGCCGTTCTGGCTGGAGGAGCCCGGTGTGTCGGTGGGTTCGGCGCAGGGCCTGTTGCTCGAAACGGAAACGCTCTCCAGTGCGTTCACCGGCGGGCAGGCGGACGGTTCCCTGCCGGACGCCTGGAGCGAAGCGGCCCAGTACCTCGCGGCACTGCGGGAGGCGGCGCTCGCCGCCACCGAAACCGGCCTCACGCTCGAGCTCTACTGGGAGGAGTCCCAGCGCAGCGCGGGCGAGGTCTGAGAACCAGATACGGCGTTAAATTCTGCCCCGCGCGGACTCACCCCGGCACTGGCGTGCCACCCCTCTCTGCCACGCAGAGAGGGGAAACCCCAACTATCCAGATAACTAAGACCAGCCCTCTCTACATGGTAGAGAGGGCCGCCAGTCATCTGGCGGGGTGAGTGCCCCGCTCAGGGCCGTACCGTAAACCCCTGTTGCCAGCAGCGGGTTTAAGGCTATTCAGTTTTCAAACATCTATC
>CAZMGV010000005.1:0-268983 GCA_964565925.1 uncultured bacterium | reverse complement strand
CTTGCGGGTTCCGTCGTTTACCTCCGGGCCCCTTTTTATCGGGACCATCGGGTTCGTCCGCCGGACGGAGACTTATCTTCACCCACTATTAATAGCGGCTATAAAAATGCGATCCAGAGCGTGGACCTAAATGGCCCTAAACGAGCCTAAATGGCCCCATTTGACCCAAGTTTTTCAGCGTATTTTGCGAATCTACTGACGCTAGTTAAGACGTTAAACCTGATGGTGGAACCTGCGGATCGCACTGAAGATTCTCCGGATCTGAGTGTCCGCAGCGGACCCCGGAAAACCGCCAAAATTATTTTCCCATTAACGCGACTTTTAATCTTCGGATTCCGGATTCCTGAACGGTTCCAGTGGGTTAGCGTTTTCAGGGTCTTTCACCGCTTGGTTCATTTAGGGCCAAAACGGCGGTTTTATCCGGAGGGAAGGGTTAACGGATATGTTACTCAAGCCACCTGGGTTTTGTCGGTCCGCGTCTCCGACACCCAGTTGTCGCGCATGCCGCTGATGGGGTCGGTCGAGAGCGCCAGATGAGGCTCGGCCCAGTAGCTGGACGAGAAGTCCGCCTTGCCGGCGGGATCGGTCCGTAACTCAAGCCGGACGGTCTTGCCGCCGAAGGCCGCGAGATCGAGATCGTAGTGGTGCCACGCCCGGTCGGCGGCATTGTCACGGGGCTTAAGGGTTCTGTCGAACAAGGTAGACGGGAACAGTCTGCCGCCCGCGATCACCCGGAACCGGACGCCGTCGGTCTTCTCCCAGTCGCTCTGTGCCACGCCGATCCCGAACCTGAGGCGCGAGCCCTCTTTCACGTCCACCCGGTAGACGAGGCGCGTGGGCGGATGGGCCGACAGAGCGCGGCGTTCCTCGTAGTTCAGTTTGGGCGCCGCCACGTAGACGTAACTGGGATCGGGCGTGATCACGGCGGCGTCGGCGCGCCGGTTCAGCAGGTCGTAGTAGCCCCGGATCGTCTTGGATTCGGCGATCTCGATCCCCGACTGGGCGAACTCGCGGTAGAGTTCCAGCAGCTTTTCACGGCTGATGGTCTTGAGGTCCAGGAAACTGTGCTCGTCGAAGTAGCTGGCGTCGGTGGACTGGCGGAGTATCCCCTGCTCTTTGGCTTCCTTATAGAGCGACGTGCCGGGGAACGGCGTGAAAATGGTCACGATGGTCCGGTTCGGCCGGACCTGCCGGTTCAGTTCAATCGAATCGCGGATCGTCTGCTCCGTCTCGCCGGGAATTCCGATGATGTTGTAGGTGGCGGTTTCGATCCCCAGCCGGTCCGCCTCGCGGAAACAGGCGAGAATGTCGTCGTTCGAAATTCGCTTGATCAGGACTTTCTTCCTGAGTTCCTCGTTGCCCGTCTCGACACCCGCCACGACCGAGTAGAGCCCGATCTCGCGGAGCAGTTCCAGCCGCTCGGCGTCGATGGTTTTCACCTGAAGCTGGATGCGGAACGGCATCCGGACGCGCGCGCCGTAGAGGCGGGCGAACTCCTTGGTCCATTCGCGGTTCAGGGTGAAAATATCGTCGATGAAGTAGAACGTCCGGTTCCGGTAGGTGTCGCGGAGATATTCGCACTCGCGCACGACGTCTTCCGGGGAACGCCACCGCAGGTTCGACCCCAGATCCTTGTTCTGGACGATCTTCACCTCGTTGGAGCAGTAGGAACAGCGGTACGGGCAGCCGCGGCCCGCCATCACGTTCGCCTCGCCGTTCATCATCTCGACCACTTTGGCGAAGTCAAAAATCTCGTGGTCCGGCCAGCCGAGCCGGTCGAGGTCGTCCACCAGCGGCCCCATGGGGTTCTGTTCCCAGGTGCCGGCGCGGGTCTTGAGCCAGAAGTTCGCAAGGCCCGTCGGATAGCGGTTCCCGGCTGCGATTTCCCGGACGTACTGGACGAACGGCTCCTCGCCCTCGCCCACACAGATCGCGTCCAGCATCGGGGCCTGCGCAATGGTCTCGTGCGGAGCGAGCGTCGGGTGGATGCCGCCCGCGATCACCGGCAGGTCGAAATGTTTTTTCGCCCACTCGATCATCGGCACGACAAAGCGCCACTGGCCCGACGTGGTCGAGATTGCCAGCAGATCCGGCTTCTCCCGCTCCATCCGGGCGCAGAACTCGGCTTCCGTGGGCATCTCGGCCACGTGATAGAGCGCGCGGTCCACCCCCGCGCGGCGCATGGCTCCGGCGAGCATGCCCACCCCCATCTGGTAGTAGTGCGGCGTGCGGGACGCCACATCCGGGTAGAGGAACAGCACCTTCATGCGGCTTCGCTCCGCGACGGTGTGGCAGATGGTTCGTTACGGACTTCGATCTCCGGCCCCGCCACGAACGAGACAAACGGCCGGGTCTCGGCGGCGTCCTTGCGTTCGATCCACGGGTGGCCCCACCCGGCCCACGCCCAGGTGGCGTGACCTTCGGCGGCACTGGTCTCGAAGATCAGCTCGACTTCGCCGGGAGCCTCGTTCGACAGGTCGATCTCGACCGGGACCCAGCCCCGGTCGGACGGATTGAGACGCGGAAAGACGGTCCGGTCGAGAATCTTCCTGCGCATCCGCCACGGGCGCTTCAGATACAGCCGGTAGCGCACGCCGTCGGCGTCCTTCTTGTCCCAGACCATGGGGTTCACGGCCAGCCCGCACTTGAACACCGACCCCGCTTCCAGCGTCACGCGGAACGACGCCTTGGCCGGCGGATGTTCGAACATCACGAACCGGCGGTCGTTGTTCACGTCGAACGACTGGATGGAGATATTTTTCTGCTCCGCCTCGGCGATCCGGGCGTCGATGATCTCGGCCAGGAAGTCGTAGTAGCCGCGCCGCTGCTTGCGGAAGAAGCCGGTCGTGATGCTCTTTTCGAACTTCTGGCCCATCTCCAGCAGTTTTTCGGGCGGCATGCCGGGCAGGTCCAGCACCGACTTGAACCGGTGCAGCTCGGCCTCGAAGAAGTTCGAGAACGTCCGCTCCGACAGCCGCTCGCCGATGATGTCGGGGTTCTTGAGGTAACCCTTGGCGAGCGAACTGCGATAAAGCTCCGTGCCCGGATAGGGATAAAACACGCAGACATTCGAGAAGTCCGGCTGGAGCTTTTCGTGGAACTTGATCGTCGCCTCAAGGTCCGCTGGCGTCTCGCCCGGGAACCCGATCTGGTAGAACGCCCAGGTCTTGATTCCGGCGTCCCGGCAGATCTTGAACGCGTCCCACATCCGCTCGTCCGACATGCGGCGGTTGAGGATTTCCTGCCGGACGCGCTGCGAGCCGGATTCGATCCCGGCGTGAATGAGCGTGCAGCCGGCGTCGGCCAGCAGCTGGATCAAATCGGGTTTCGCCTGCTCCACGCGCATCAGGAACGAGAACTCCATCCCCACTTCGCGCTTCCAGGTGGTGGCGAACTCCTCCATCCACGGCCGCTTGGAGATGAACACCTCGTCGAAAAACTGGATATGCTTCACGTTCCAGCGCTTGATGAGGTATTTGGCCTCCTCGATCACGCTGCGGACGCTGCGCTTGCGGTAGATGTCGTTCCCCTGCCCGTAGTTCTCGATGTAATACTTGTTGCAGCAGTAGTGGCAGTCGTACGGACAGCCCCGGCCCGACAGCATGAGCGCTGCCGACTGACCGTGGCCGTAGGCCATGTGGTAAAAGTCGAAAATATCCCGGTCGGGGTAAGGCAGTTCGTCGAGAACCCGGTTCAGTTCGCGCTTCTCGTTCTGGACGACCGTGCCGTCGGGCTTGCGTGCCCAGAGGTTCGGGATGTCCCAGGCCGACTTCCCGCGCACGTGGCGCTCCACCAGTTCGAGCAGGGCCTCTTCGCCCTCGCCCACGCAGGCGTAATCGATAAATGACGTCTCGTTGAAGCAGCTTTCGGGCGCCATCATCGCATGGAACCCGCCCACGACGACCGGCAGGCCGGTGTCTTCTTTCACCCACTTCACATAGCGCTTGGCCTCGCCCCACATGTTCGTGACGAGCGAGAAGCCGACCATGTCGGCGCCGAACTCCCTGATCCGCTGGGCGAGGTCATCCCGGTCGATCTCGCGGACGAGGTGAATGAGCGACGTCTCGTGCCCGGCAGCTTTCAGCGTCGCCGACAGGTATCCCACGCCGAAGTTGTAGGTCGGGTTGTCGTAGTTTCCCGGATAGTCCGGATAGATGAACATGAACTTCATGCCGGACTCCTTTACCGCTGCGCGATGCCGACGAGGTCCACTCGCGGCCGCATGTTGATGGGCTGGGTTGTGAGCGACACGGCGTTGAAGACGCGCCACTCCCGTGATTTCGGATCGATGTGCGGGCGGCCCCAGTAGACGGTCGCGTGCTGCGGGTCCGCGCTGCCGGCGCTCGTGGAAAACACAAGCGTGACGGTCTTCCCGGCCCAGGCCGACAGGTCCACCTCGAACGGAATCCAGGTCCGTTCGTTCTCGTTGAGGCGCGGCGAGATCGAGCCGTTCCAGATGGTTTTTGTCCAGAAGGCGCGCTCGACTCCCACTGAAAAGTCGATTTTGTCCGGCTTGTGAAGCTCCCAGCAGTTGGAGTCCATCCCGACTTCAAAACGGAGCGCGGCGTTCTCCGGCACGGTGACGGTCCAGAAGTATTTCGCCGGCGGGTGGGCCTTCAGACACACGCGCGCGCCGGAAGCCAGTGTCACGATACCAATATCGGTGAATCCGTCGGGCGACTGAACGCGTACAGTATCGGCCTTGTTAGCACCTGCGTAATCGTCCGCCATGTCGAGCTGGCTGCCGTCGCGGGCCGCCTGGATGGCCGAGTGCAGCAGCACTTCGTAGAACTCGGTCTGTTTCCGGCGGATCTGTTCCTGCGTCAGCGTGACGCCGTTGTAGTTCGTGATCTTCTTCGTATCGATCCAGTGGAGGGGCTTGGCGAATGACTCTTCCTCATACTGCTTGAACAGCGCCGTGCCCGGCATCGGGTTGTAAATCGTCGCCTGGAGCACGTCCGGCATGGCTTCCTTCAGGAATCCGATGGTCTGGTCGACGCTGGCCTCGGTCTCGCCCGGGATGCCGTACATGTTGTTCAGCTTCACGCGGATACCGCGCTGCTTGCAGCCCTGGATGACGTCGAGGGCTTCTTCGTTCGTGAAATATTTGCGCAGTGTCTCCTTGCGGAACTTCGGATCGCCGCTCTCGAAGCCGAACTCGATCCCGACGCACCCGGCGCCGGCGAGCTGGTCGAGGATTTCATTGTTCACGCCCTTGAAGTGCGCGCTGATCATGAACGGGATGCGGCACTGCTTCGCGTAGGTCTCGCAGAACGACGCCGTCCACGGCTTGAACATCGTGAACATCTCGTCGTCGAACAGCACCGAGTTGAAGGCGTATTCCTTGCGGAGCGCGTTCAGCTCGTCGCAGACCGACTCCGGCGACCGCACGCGCAGCAGTTTCTTGCCGCCGTACATGTCCAGCAGCGCGGCGTTGGAGCAGTAGGTGCAGTGATACGGGCAGCCGCGCTGCACCTTCATCTGGAACATGCCGCCGTTGCGCCTGAGAATGTCCTTCATGTCGAAGATCGACCGGTCGGCCCAGGGCAGCGAATCGAGACTCTCGACCGCCGCGCCCTGCCCGCTTTCAACCGGCTTGCCGCTTCCGTCTACAGACGGCAGCCACACGCCCTGAACGGCGGGCCGCCGGTTACCGGCTTCAAAGGAGGCCAGATACTGCGGGAACGAGACGTCCGCCTCGCCCACGAACACCGCCTGCCACAGCGGATCGGATTCGTCTTGCTCGAACCCCTGATGCGGCAGGAAGGTCGTGTGTATCCCGCCGACGATGCGCGGGCCGATGCCGGCCTCACGCGCCCACCCGGCCAGTTGCCGGATCAGCGGCCACTGGATGGAGGTCGAGGTGAAGGCGTAAATATCCGCACCGGTGGCCCTGACGTCCGCCAGAAAGCGCTCGCGGTCGGGCATCAGGTGGTAGTTGGAAAGGCTGGTCGTCCATCCGCCGCGACGCGCCAGCGCCGACAACTGCCCCACCCCGTTGTGGTAGTGGGGGTCGTTGCAGGTCCCGACGTTCGTGTAGATGAAATGGACGCGCACAGTTCTCTCTCTCCGGTTCCCTTCAGCCCTCTGGCCCAGTCCGCCGGCAGCCTTCGGGCGTTCAGGCCGCCGACTTGGCGACGAGCATCGGTTCGCCCCAGTAGGACGAACAGAAGTCGTGCGAGCCCGCCGCCTGGGTCACGAACGCCAGTTCGACGGTTTTGCCCGAATACCCGGACATGTCGATCTCGACGTCGTGCCACTTGCGGTCGGACTGGTTGTTTTTCGGATCGATGGTCTTCTCGAACAGGGTCCGGTTCCGGAACATCGACCGGGCCTCCACGCGGAAACGCACCGGATCGCCCTTGTCCGGCGACCAGACGGCCGGCGACAGGGTGAAGCCGAACCTGAGCGTCGAGTTGGGTTTCAGCGTCAGCCTGTACCGGATCTCGGTATCGGGGTGGCAGAGC
Organism: uncultured bacterium; assembly: GCA_964565925.1. Classification (GTDB taxonomy): domain Bacteria; phylum JAGRBM01; class JAGRBM01; order JAGRBM01; family JAHCIT01; genus CAZMGV01. Next base: position 262,516 of record CAZMGV010000005.1, on the reverse strand, counting down.
AGCGACGGCCGCTCGTCCGAATCCACGCGCACCAGTTCCATGTTCACAAAGCGCGGGTCGGCGGTCTTGAGATGCGCCTTCGGAAGCTCCTCGAAGAAGTCGAAGTAGCTGCCGAGCTTGCGGCGCCGTTTCATGGCGTTCACCTGGCTCATCGTGCGGATGAACTCGTAATAAAGTTCCGTCAGCCGTTCCTTGGAAATCGTCGGCAGGTCCATGAACCCGACGTGCGAGAAGTAGTTATCGTGGTCGTAGTTCTTGAGGTAGCCCTCTTTGACGCAGATCTCGTGGAGCTTGGTGCCGGGGAACGGCGTGAACTTGAAGATGAGCGAGTGGTCGGGGTTCGCCTTCTGCGCGAGGCTGATTGACCGCTGCACGGACGTCTCGGTCTCGCCCGGCACGCCGACGATGTTGTAGCTGCAGGTCTCGATGCCCACCTCGTCGCAGAAGCGGAACGTGTTGAGGATCTGCTCGTCCGTCAGGTTCCGGTTCATCACCTCGCGGCGGATGTAGTCATCCCCCGATTCGATCGCGATGATCGCCTGGTAGCAGCCGGCCTCGGCCAGGCGGCGGGCCGTCTCGCGGCCGAAGGTCTGCATCTGCACCTGCATGTTGAACGGCAGGTCGAACCGCGCCTTGTACTCGTCCAGGAATTCGTACAGCCACTTCTTGTTCTCGGTGATGATGTCGTCCGAGAACGTCACGTAGCGGGCGTGCTCCGGATATCGGTTCACGATCCCTTCGATCTCGGCGATCACGCTCGCCACCGACCGCTGGCGGATGAACCGCCCGTTGCCGGAGTAGAGCCGCATCTGCGCCTCGTTCGAGCAGTAGGTGCAGCGGTACGGACAGCCGCGCGACGTCATGATCTGCACGTTGCCGTGCTGGGCCTTCAGCGCTTCGGCGTAATCCAGGCATTCGCGGTAGGGTGGCGGCAGCTTGTCGAGCGGGTCGGTCAGCTCCCGCATCTCGTTCACGATCACGCGGCCGTCGGAGGCGCGGCTCCAGATGTTCTGGATCCTGTCCGTCGGCCTGCCGTCCTGAATGGCGTTGGCCAGGTCCAGCAGCGCCTCTTCGCCCTCGCCCCGGCAGATGAAATCGACATTGGGTTCGGAGATGCATTCGTCCGGCGAGAGCGTCGGATGCACGCCGCCGGCGACGACCGGCACCGGCCGCTCGTCCTTGATCCATCTGGCCATCTGCCTGACGTAGCGCCACTGCACGTAGACCGACGAAAAACCGATCAGGCCGGGGTCAAACTCCCGGACCGCGCTCAAGATCCGTTCCCGGTCCAGATTCGGAACGCGGATGAACTTCGGCTCGTGGCCATTGGCCTTGAGCGTCGCGGCCAGCGACCCGACCCCCAGCTGGTAGTAGATCGGCGTCAGGGTATCGATGTCGGGATAAAAGAGGATTACACGCATAGTATTCGGTTACACAGTTCCCCCGCCCCGGATGCCGCCCGGTAATGACACCGGAAACCGCCGCGGGACGGACTCTTTAAGCCGTTTTGAGCCCTGCACTTGTGATGTTTCAAGTTAAGCACGGCGGCTGCGATACCGCAACGTTCGAGAGCGCTAACCTCGTGATACGAGGCACTATTTCCCGTGGATAGGGGCACCCGGCCGGCCGGAACCGGAGCCCGGACCGCTAAAGAACCGGGGGCATTTGACATTTCCCCAGAAAACGGGTCTTTATGGCCCCCACTTCGGGTCTGGGGATCGCTTCCAGAGGGCAACCAATCAGGCCAACGGCTCCGAACCCGAAGGGATAACCACCCGTCTGACGACGGATGAGAGGCAGCTTAACCAGTCATGAAACGTACCTATCAGCCTCATAATCGCCGGCGCGCTCGTAACCACGGTTACCGGGCCCGCAAAGCCACTCCGGGCGGCCGCAAGGTTCTGGCCCGGCGCCGTACGCGCGGCCGCAAGCGCCTGACGGTCAAGATCGCCGGCAAGTAAGACGTCTGACCCGACAGATTGCGCAAAAGTCCTGCCACCGGAATTGCCGGCAGGTTTTAGAACAGCGTCCCCCCGGATCTTCGACTGGCAGCCAATGGCTTCCGGCCGAATGGACCTCCGGGCCGTTAAGAGCATGCGGACGCCAGCGTGAAGACAAGGGGTTTAGTCGACTGACGGACTTGAGGATCCGCGCTATTTATACAGCGCGGCCCGGCGAAAGGCCGGACCATGACCACCTACCGGTTCCCCAAACAGGCCCGGATTTCCCTCACCGGGGATTTCGAGCGAATCTGGAAGACCGGCAGGCGCGTCCGGATGGGCTCCCTCGAGGCACGTTACGAACCGGGAGAACGGCCGCAGATCGGCATTGCGATTAACCGCCAGACCGGCGGGGCTGTTGTCCGTAACCGGCTTAAAAGATGGATCAGAGAACACTTCAGAACCCATCCGCAGCGCTTCCAGGGCGGATGGAAAGTCATCCTGGTAGTCCGCAAGGATCTTCCGCGGGCCGCGCTGGTCAGGGATTTCGAGCGCTTATGGTCCCGCTGCGGGCAGCCGACCGGCTCGCCGCGTCCGTCCTCGGGCTCCTCGTCCGGGCCTACCAGCTAGCCTTGAGTCCGCTTCTGGGCAGCCGCTGCCGCTTCTACCCGACCTGTTCGGAATATTCCCGCCAGGCGCTCAAGCGTCATGGCGCCGTTTTCGGCTCCGCTCTTACCGTGAAAAGAATCGCCTGCTGCCAGCCGTTTCATCCGGGCGGCGTCGACCTCGTACCGGAACGGCCGGACCTCTTTGCAAGGAAACCCCTGTGAACGAAGAAACCCGGCATCGCGTATTTATCGTCCTCTCCATGGCGGTGATTATCGGATGGTACGCCTTTGTCATTCCCCATAATAAGCCGCCGAAGGCACCGTCCAAGCCGGCCGCCACTGCGGAAAAGGCGGAAGGCGACGGAGCAGGCAACCCGGCCGAACTGAAGCCGGCTGAAGGAGACGCGGCTGCCGTTTCCCAGACGAATCCGGAAAAGACGATTCATGTCTCGACTCCGCTCTACGAGGCCTCGCTCTCCACGACCGGCGGCGTGCTGACCGATTTCGATCTCAAGGACTACACCTCCGACGACCAGAAGGGCCGGAAAAACCTGGTCGGTGACGCCTCGGTGAACCCGCCGCTGTTCGCCCGTATCCGCGGATTCAAGCCGGCCGAGAATGGCGATCATCTCGCCTATGCCTATACCGGCGACGAGAACATCACCTTGCCTGCGGGGGCCGAAAAGACCATCGAGCTGCGATACGGCGACCCTGCGGTTGCGCAAGTGGTCAAGACGGTGACTTTTTCGGCGAAAAACTACGGGCTCAAGACCGACTACCGGATCGTGACCGCCGCGGGAGTGCCTCCCGTCAAGTTCCGTCCGGTGTTTGTGCAGGGCGTCGACAACTCGAAGCTCCCGCAGTCCGATACGGCGCGGATGGGAACCCATGCCATCGTTTCGGCCGACAAGGTGAAGCGTCATGAGTTCGCCGACGTCAAGAAGGAAGAAAAGAAGGCCGCGGAAGAGCCCAAGTTCGTGGGTTTCGAGGATCACTACTTCCTGAGCGCAATGCTTCCCGAAAATCCCAAATACTCGACACTGCTGGTTTCCAATACCGGCGAGCACACCTGGGAGACCTCCGTTGAAGGTCCGGAGATACTTCCGGGAACCACAATGGAAAGCGCCGAGGTATCCGGTATCCGCCTGTACCTGGGCCCCAAGATCGATACGGCACTGTATGCGGTGGACCCCGGCCTGGAGGCGGCCATCAACTACGGCTTCGCCCAGCCCGTGGTGAAACCGATCGCCAAGATCCTGATCGGCCTTCTCCGGTTCTTCCACGGATTTACGTCCGACTGGGGCCTCGCCATCCTACTGCTCACCATCCTCGTGCGCGTGGTCATGTTCCCGCTGGCGATCAAGCAGTTCCATTCGATGCAGGCCATGGCGCTGCTCAAGCCGAAGATGGAAGCCATCAAGGAGCAGTACAAGGACGACAAGCTGGCCCAGAACCAGGCGACCATGGAGCTGTTCCGCGAATACAAGGTGAACCCGCTGTCGGGATGCCTGCCGATGCTTCCGCAGATACCGATCTTCCTGGGCCTCTACGTCAGCCTCGATACCTCGCTGGAACTGCGGCACGCGGTGTTCGCGGGCACCTGGATCCACGACCTCGCGATTTACGACCCTTATTACATCCTTCCGATCATCACCTGCGTGACGATGGCCATCTCGATGCGGCTCAGCCCGTCCCAGATGGACCCGACCCAGCAGAAGATCATGATGTTCATGCCGCTCGGCATGTTCTTCCTGTTCAGGAAGATCGCCGCCGGTCTCGTGCTCTACTGGAGCGCCTCGAACCTCTTCTCGATCGTGCAGCAGCTCTACTTCAACAAACGGACCAAGGCGCTCAAGCCGGCCGGCGGCAACGGTGCGCCGCCGAAAGTGGTGGAAACGACCGCCACCGAAGTGGGCGGCGGCGGAAAGAAAAAGAAAAACCTGAGCGCCTGAAACGCGCCGGTATCACGAACCCAAAAGGACTTTATCCGAAGGACGGAACGACATTATGAGCAACGACTACCAGGAATTTCGCGGAAAGAACCTCAACGAGATCCTCGATCGGATCGGCAACCTCTGGAACTGCACGCTGCAGGGGATCGACTATGAAATCGTGCGGGAAGGCTCCCGCGGGCTGATGGGCCTCGGGGCCCGCGACGTGGTGATCCGCGCGCGCCGTATCGATCCGCTGGACGATGAAGCGTCCCGCGAACTGCGCGAACGCGGCATCCCGCTCAACGAAGGCCCCAAGGATTTCAGCCCTGCCCAGAGCGAACGCGGCCGCGGCCGCGGACGTGGCGGCCAGCGTGGAGGTCCCCGCGACGGCAACCGCCGCGAGCCGGTTCCGCCGCAGAACCGCGACGAAGGTCCCGCCGATAACGTCCGGGACAACAGCCGTGACGGTAACCGCCGTGACGACCGGCCGCCCCGCGAACCTCGTGAACCCCGGGAGCCGCGTGAACCGCGCGAATTCCAGGACAACCAGCCGGAGCGCAAGTTTGTGCGCCCGCCGGTCACTGCCCTGCCGGAGGAAACCCTCAACAGGGCCAAGGCTGTCGGCGAGAAGATCGCCCACTACCTGGCGGCCGAAACGACCATCGAGCTGAAGGAAGGCAATGTTCTCGATCTCAAGAGCGAGAACGGCGCGCTCCTGATCGGCCGTCACGGCCAGACGCTGGACGCGATCCAGTATCTCGTGAACAAGATTGTTTCCCGCGGCGTCGAAATGCCCGCGGATACCTATATCGTTGTGGATACCGAAGGTTACCGGGAACGGCGGGAACAGGCCCTGTTCCGTCTGGCCCTTCGCCTGGCGAGCAAGGCACGCGCTTCCGGCAGGCTCCAGTCCGTGGAGCCGATGCCGGCCCACGAACGCCGCATTATTCACCTCACCCTCCAGGATGAGGCCGATGTCCATACCGAAAGCCTCGGCGACGGCGATCTCAAGCGCGTCGTTGTGGTCCCGTCCCGCCGTGCAGGCGGCGGCGGTGGTGGCGGAGGCGGCGCCCCCCGGGGCGACCGCGGCCCGGATAACCGTGGCGGCGGAGGCGGCGGCAACCGTAACCGTGGCGGCCGCCGGCGCCGGGGCCGTGGCAGGGGCGGACGGAACTTCCCCGCATCGGGCGGCGGCGGCGGGGCCGGTGGTGGCGGAGATTCGGGCGGCGGAAACGCCTGATCCCGGTCCTAAAAACCGGCACTAAATAACTTCGCCGCAATTGCGGATTTACTCACCCGACCCCCGGCGTGTAGTATCGACCTGCACCAGCGAGCCAATGCCGGCCGTTTCATTCGAGGGCGCACCCGGAGGGGGGTCCCGGTAAAACCAAGGGCCGAGGCGCCGGGTTCGCGGGCGGTCTGGAATCGTGCCTACCGTTCTTTCGGACAAACAGAAGTTCGTCACCCGGAGTCCGGACGGTCTCAAGATCGGTCCGGTGAGCCGGCGTGTCATCGTCGACCTGATCCGCGACCGGAAGGTCACGTCAAAACACACCTTTTCCGCCGATGGCGGCGAGTTCAGACCCGTCACCGAGGACAAGGAGTTCTACCAGCACCTGTCGAAATACGAGACGTTGCCGCCGATGCAGGCATATCCGGACAATGCGATCTCGATTCCCCCGTTTTCCGCCCCGCCCCCTGCGCCAACTCCAGCGGCGGCGCACGTTTCTGCACCGCCCGCACCGGCCGTAGCCATCTCGGATCAGGCCCGTTCCGATCTCGATGCGATGGAAGACGACGACGACGATGACGATTCCGACTTCTCCATCTCTCTCCACGAGCTGAAGGACACGGTTATGGCGCTTTCGAAGTCGCGCCAGAATGCCGGCGGAGAGGTCATGGAAACACTCGACGAGATCGAACTTGTCGAGGCGGGATCGGACGACGACGTCATCGCGATCGGTGACGATTCGGCGACCGATGTCGAGGAAACCTTTGAAGAAGTCGAGGTCATGGAACTCGAAGACGCCGGCTCGGGCCCCAAGCGGCAGGTGGCCAAGGTGCCGACTTCAGGCCGGGCGCGGCTCAAGGCCGAACTGCTCAACCCCGAGAACCGCTACGTCATCCGGAATGCCGACGGCCTGATGCTCGGTCCTGTGCGCATCGCAACGGTGAAGGACCTGATCGAGCACGGCGCCATCGACCGCAGGGCACTGATCCAGAAGAACGAGGAGCGGTTTGCGGACGCCTGGTCGATACCTGAAATCCGGTTCCTGATCGTCCGCCTGTCGCAAAAAAAATAGCTAGATGTAATACATGATCTGGATCGGCTTGCCGCCCCGCTTGGAGCCGGCCCGGTCCATGACATTCTCCAGCGTGGTCGCGTCGACGATGCGCGTGATCGCGTCCCGGACTTCCGACCAGACGTCATAAAAGGAGCAATCGGCCTCTATGCAGTAGGCCGGGCGGTCTCCGGTAACGCACTTGATCGGGGCCACCGCCACCGGACCGTCTACGAGCCGCAGCACGTCGCCAAGGGTGATATTCGCCGGCTGTCTGGCGAGATAGAACCCGCCCTTCGCGCCCTGAACGCTGGTGACAAGCCCCGCCCGCTTCAGCAGCACCAGCAGATTGGCCAGCACCCCTTCGGGGATATTCTGGGCCCGCGCGATCTGGCTGACCGTCAGCGGACGGTCGTCCTTCTTTCTCAGCCCCAGTTCCATGAGTGCCCGCAGGGCGTATTCGCAACGTTTCGATACCCGCATGCCGACTAAATAGTTAATCGCCCCCGGAAGGGCCAGCCCTGTCTCCGCAAACCCGGGAAACTCTGCTCCGGATATGGAAACTCCTCCAATGGCCGACTATATGATCCCAAAGGCCGTCATACGACCCTTTGCCTTTGGGCGGCCGGAGAGCCATGGACGCTGAACAGCTCAAGAAAATGTACCTTTTCGAGGGACTCGATGACGACGGGATCGCCAAGATCGCCGCGATCTGCAAGGAAGAGTCTTTCAAGGCCGGAGACCGGATCTTCTCGGAAGGTGACAAAGGCGACAAGCTTTACATGGTCATCTCCGGTGAGGTCCGCATCTCCAAAATGATCCCCGGTATCGGGGAAGAGGCGCTGGCGATGCTGAAGGACGGAACCTTCTTCGGCGAGATGGCCCTCATCGACGACATCGAGCGCTCGACCCACGCCATCTCCAACAAGGCGACCCGGTGCGCGACGATCTCGCGCGGCGACTTTGAACAGCTTCTGTTCGTCGACGAAAAGATAGCCACGCCGATCCTCTGGACGTTTGTCCGGACCCTCTCCTCCCGCCTCCGGGAGACCAACGAGAAGATCAAGGCCTTCTTCGCCATGACCGGCGGATTCAAATAAGCCCCGGCGGAAGCCGGCAAAAGAAAAGGACGGGTTCACCGTCCTTTTCTTTTCGTCTGAACGGCCAGGCCGCTCAGTCAGGCATGATCTGCGGCACTTCGCCCGAGTTGTCGTCACAGGCCGGCCGGAGTTCGATACTGTAGTAATCGGCCATCTGGAAAAACTCGTAGAGATTGCCCCAGGGCAGGCGGGCTCCCGTCGGGTCCTGTCCCGGCCCGAGAGCGAAGAGGTTCTCCCGCTTGGTGAATTCCGGTTTTGCCGACTGCACGAGGATCGGATCGAAGTTGCAGAGCTTCACCCGGACGTCGTTCGGGGTCAGCAGGTGTCCTTCCTGGACCAGAATCGGGATCTGCAGGTAGCCGATGCGCGGCCGCAGCAGTTCCAACGCCACCGAGAACTTCTCGATGACTCCCCGGCTGGTGCCCGGTGTCACCTCGGACAGCGCCGTCCGGTACTGAACGAGCTTGCCCATGATCTTGTTGAACATTTCGAGGCGAAGCACGCGGGTATCCTGGACGAGAAGCTGCTTGGTCTTCAGGAACTCGAGGTAGCCGGCCTGGTTCAGCTGGAGCGTCAGGTAAACGGTTCCGACGTCGTTCTTGCTGTCGAAGATCACGTTCATCTTCACCGGTTTCTTGGTGTAGAGCCTGAGCGTCTCCTCAAGATTGATCTGCTTGGCCGCGTCCTGGAAATACCCCTGGTACTGGGGCGTCAGGTTCGTGAAGTCGAACGTCAGCGCGAAGCTGCTCTGCGCGTCGGCGATTTCCTCTTCGTAGAAATCCAGCACGCGGGAGATGCGTTCGATTTCATTGCGCGTGTATCCGATCAGCGTCGTGTCCGTGGAATCCCTCACGCGGCGGACGCCGTGCTCGTATTCGCCCAGGATCTTCTGCATGACCGAACGCGACCGGGTCAGTTCACGCGCGATACGGTCTTTCTCGCCCTTCTCCATGGTCTTGAACAGACCGACGGTCGGAAGGGTCTTCTTGATGGTTCCGTCGCCGAACTTGAGCTTGAGCGACGCGCGGTCCTCGTAGCGGCGGGCGACCTGGACGGCGTCGAACGAGGGATACTGGTTCGGGTCCTTGTAGGTGGCCTGGAGTTTCGCACTCAGAGAAATCCATACGCTGTCGGCCGATCCGCCCTGAATGGGTTCGTTAAAGACCGCCTGACCGACGGTCGTGTTCAGAATCCGGATACCGCCCGTGAAATTGCCCGTATTGAGCTGGCCCTCGATGACAATCACATCGTCGACGCTCGCCAGCGCGGCGTCGAAGAGCACCTTCTGGAAATCGAGCTCTCCCGGATCCGCCACCAGCGCCGTCGCTGAAGTCTGGTAATGTTCCTCGAAGCGCTTGATCACCTCGCCGAAGAACTTGTCGGCGTCTTCCGCACTCATGGAGGAGACGTTCAGCTTGTAGACGTAGCCGTAGTGCCGCTCGCGGGCATAAATGACCGGTGAGAGCTCCTTACGGAATTTCGGTGCGCACGCGACAACGGTCGCCCCGAGCAGAACGGCTATAGCAAAATAGCGAATGGATCGACGCACAGGCGCCTCCTGAAAGACGTGGGGACAGGATTCAGTCAGTCAAAAGATTACACAGCCCGCAGAACTTTGTAAATGAATTCAGCAGCTTGGATACAGCCGCAATTCAATAAGCGCTTAGTGAAGAATTTGGAGCTGGTCGCCCACGATCAGGAGAATATCGCCCTGCGTATCACCGTTCACATCCGCATTCCCGTGGAACCCGGCCGGTTCGGACCCGAGATAGCCGCTACCCGGGGCCTGGCCGGTCGCGATGACCGGTCCCCAGATCGTCCGGACCGGATCAGGTTCGCGTTCTACGACGACCGAGACCGTGTTCTTGGTAACCGACGGGACGGCACCGTCCATTCTCTCGAAAGAAAACGGGAAAACCGCCAGCGGACCGGCCTGCACGATCACCCGCCCGCTCGTCGCGTCGCGGGCGACCGCCGAATCCAGCCCGTCGTTGCCGTTGAGAACGGTTTCTGTCCCGGTCTGCGGCACAGGACGGCCGTAAATCTTCCCCTTGCTGCGCGGAGGTATATTGCAGCCGGGGCGTTTGATCGCGTTTTCGACCGCCTGCTTTACGTCTTTCTCAAGGAAATAGATCTGGAGCACCTTCGCAAGCGACGCCATCGTGCAGTCGTCGGCCTCCGGCGCGACCCAAGGGGTCAGTCCCGCGATGTTTCCGTTCAGCACGGCCGGAATGGTTCCATCGGGCGTGCTGACGAGGAACGTCAGGTCGCTCATCCCGTCAGGGATCGAATCGGGCGCATAGATCTCCGGCGCGATGACGGCACCGGAATCTCCCAGCAGGGTCACCTGGGGGAAACCGGACAGGTTCGGGACTGCGAGATCGAGGATGCAGTATACGCACCGGTCTTCGTACGGGCTCAACACCCCGTCGCCGTCCATATCAATGCGCCGGTTCACGTCCACATTTCCCATGTTTGTCGTGTCCAGCGGATAGCTGGTGCTGCCGCCGGTTGCCGCCGGATCGAAACTGTAGCCGCCGGGCGGCACGACATAACCGGACACCATGAACTCCATGACGAGCCCGTTTCCGGACGAGCCCGGCCCGTACACGGCCAGATCGACGTAGGTATCGAGATTGAAGTCGCCGGTCAGATCGACGGTTGTACCGATCCGGTCGCCGGCCGTTTCGCCCCAGATCTCGAACTGGCCGTGATCGCGCTTCAGCAGCGTAAGGTCGGTAACCGAATCGTCGCCGCCGTCGGGGTCGCTGAAGTTGTACACCGTGTCCGACAAGGCACCCGGTGCGCGCCAGTCACGGCCGGAGATAAAGTTTTCAACCCGGAAGGCGTACACCTTGCCGGCATCCACCCGGCCGTTCGCGTCCGCGAAAGGTGCGCCCATCGCCAGCCCCAGCACATAGGTGCGCGGGTCTTCGGCCTCTCTCGTGAAACTGTTATCCGTGAGATCCCGTCCCGCGGACACGGATGTCCCCAGGCGGTCGCCGATCGATTCGCCCAGAAAGGTCAGTTCCGGTCTGGCCGACAGGTTCTTGAGATCGCGGATACCGCCGGACGGCGTGCTGCCGCCGGCCGGAGACGGCTCTATTCCGGTAATGCCGACGAACCGGGCCGAGCCGAAGAAGACGAATACGCCGCCGCGTTCCAGCATCGGTACGTCCCGGTCGGCCCACCGGACGGTATCGAGGGCGGGGACCCCGACAACCAGATCGCCGAAATTGTCGCCGTTGATGTCTCCGCGGGCGTTAAGGACTGAACCGAAACCAAAAGGAAGCGTTCCGATCGTCGCCGGCGGTCCGATAAGGGTCAAAGACGGCACGACCGTCCCCGGCGTGCCGGTCAGCGACAGCACCATATCCGGAAGCCGGAGCTTGCCGAGCGTGATAAACGGACTGCCCTTCACCGACGTCACGGTCGGACCGGTCTCGATCTCTTCGTAAATCGCCCAGGATTGTCCGACCGCCGCGGTAGTCGTCTTCCGGTTCCGTACGTTTCCCTGGCAATCGACCGCCCGCTTGATGTCGGGCAAGTCCTCGGTGTCATCGACGATCCTGATGCGGCAGAAGAACCCATTGTTCGGCCCCGACGTGATGGCGAAGAGCCAGTTGGCCGGCACACCGACCAGTTCGCGGTCGTTCACCAGATGGCGCACCGAGTCCCCGCCGATACTGTCCGCATCCGATCCTGACAGCATCGGGGTCTTGCCGTAGTAGCTCCAGGACTGGGGCTGGTTCCCGGCAATGGATTCCGGGAACGGGACTTCCATCTGCAGAAACGGCGGATCGGTTTTCTTGACCTTGGAGATGTACCCCTCCTGCGGCCCCTGGTTGATGCTCAGGAAATCGCCGGGGGCGGAACGGGAGCCGCTCACGCGCACGACAAACACCGCGCCGCGCTGGCCCAGCCCGTCGCCGCGGTCGAATTCCGGGGCTCCGATGAACACCTCGCCGACGTGATCGCCGTCCACGTCGCCAACCGATACGGCCGTTCCGAACCGCCCGCCCAGAGCCGATCCGTCGATCACCGCATCCGGTTCGCAGAACCGTGCCGACGGGAGCAGTTCGAATGCCCGGAACTGTTCTCCGTAAAATACCAGCACCCGGTTGTTGTCGGGATCGCCGACCACGATATCTTCACCGGGCACGGAATTCAGGTCGCCCGAAGCGACCGAAGCGACCGACGGCGTGAGCCCGAGCGGACAATCGGTCTCCAGCAGATCGGTAAAGACCGACTTGTCGCTGTTGATGGTGACCGAATCGGGCTGTGCGATGTCCCCGACATTTCCAACCTCGTCCCGCTGCGCGATCATCAGGAACGCCGGCCGGCCGACGCTCAGCCTCGGCACCAGGAATTCCCGTGGTGTCTCAGGCAGACCCGGCAGCGGCGTATCGGCGAATATCGCCGTATATCTGAGATTTTCGGGCAGGAAGCTGTCGAGCGTTACATCTTCGTTGCGGAACGTGGCCCGGATATCCGTAAGCGCTCCCCGGCCGCTGTCACCGTCGTCACCGGTGGCGAGCCAGGTCAGGCGCCGGGTCACAGGGTCGTAGCCGGCGAGTGCGGGGGTACCCGGCCGGACCGTATCGCCGAGCGCGCCGTTGCAGGCCAGCAGCGACAGGAGCAGCAGCGCCGCTACCGGGCGCGAATAAATCAGGCGCGACAGGAAGGTCCTCATATCAGATGAGTCCGCCCCAGTAAGGCTGGAAAAATCGCGCAAGCTCAATCGTGTATTCCTTGATCTCCGTACGGACGCTGCCGGGGTCGACAGGGGAATCTATCTCGGCCGCTCCACCCTCGCCCATCAGTTCGCGCATCACCCCGCCGACACTGCGGCCGAGGCCCTTGGTGTGATAGCCGCCTTCCAGGGCGAAAAGAATTCTTCCGCCGCAGACGGAAGCGGCTATGTCGATCAGCAACCGGGAAAGCCGGGCGAACCCCGCTTCGGTCACCTTCATCCCGCCCAGCGGGTCGAGCTTGTAGATGTCGAACCCCGCCGAAACAATGATCAGGTCCGGACGGAACTTTTCGAGCACCGGCTTCACGAGCTTTGCGTAGAGGTACAGGTATTCGGCATCGCCCTGCCCGGCGGGGAGCGGGATGTTCACCGTGCGGCCTTCGCCTTTACCGGTCCCGGTTTCCTTAAAATGTCCGCTCCCCGGGTAGTAGGGATACTGGTGCGACGAAATGTAGAGGATGTCGGGATTCCCGTAAAAACTGTTCTGGGTGCCGTTGCCGTGGTGCAGATCGAAGTCGATCACGGCGACCCTGCCCCAGCCGGTTTTCCGCAGGGCGTATTCGGCCGCCACCGCGACGTTGTTGAAGAAACAGAAACCCATCGCCCGTGACGGTTCCGCATGGTGGCCCGGCGGGCGAACCAGCGCGAAGCCGTTATTGATCCGTCCGTCGGCCAGCTGTTCTACCAGATTCAGCATCCCGCCCGCGGCCAGTCTGGCGGTTTCGAAGGTTTCCGGAGCCGCATAGGTATCTCCGTCCAGTTCCCCGCCGCCCCTGCCCGACAGGAACTCGACCCGATGAAAGAGACCGGCGTCATGAATCAGGGAAACCTCTTCAAGAGTCGCCAGGCGGGGTTCCACCTTGACCAGACGGTCCATGATTCCGAGCCGGTCCAGTTCGGCATGGATGTCACGAAGCCGATCGGGACACTCGGGGTGTCCGGCGCCCATATCGTGGTCCAGAAAACGGTCATCTCGTACGATACCTGTGGCCATTCGGAATCTGTGGAATCCTTAATGTTGACGGCTACTTCCGTATTCCCGCATGCAGCCCTCTGTTGACCTTGCGCGTCTATGCTATATCCCCCGTGGCAATTCAACGGCCCGGCCAGTCCGGGACCCGTTCAGGCCCGGGAAGTATCTTGTTCAACGTAGGCTTCGGCGAACTCATCGTCATTCTACTGGTCGGCTTCATCGTCGTCGGACCGCGGGGCCTGCCGGGACTTGCCCGCTCCGTCGCGCGTCTCTGGAAGGAAGTCCGCCGTTATGCGGACCAGCTGTCGGCGGAAGTCCGTGCGAATATGGGCGAAATCGAGAAAGAACTCGGCGATGTCCCCGGCGAAATCCGCAAGACGGCCGCCGCGATCGACAAGGTCAGCGACAAGATATCCAAGAAGGTGTCCATCCGGGACGCCTTTGACAGCGAGGACGGGGAAGACGAACCCAGAATCGGCGGCCGCCGGAAGAAGGCCAAAGAACCCGGGCCTGCGGAACCGCCGCCCGAACCGGTCGCGGTCGCCTCGACGGAAGTGGTCACCGATTCGGACCTCGACACGTTTGTAACCGGCAAAACAATAGAGCCGGTTGCCGGATCGACTGAAGCAAAGAAGCCCGACTGAACGAGCATGACCGCCGAACCGACTACCGAGCCTGAACCGGACGGTCCGCAGAGCGACCGCGAGATGCCGCTCATTGCGCATCTGGACGAACTCCGGTTCCGTCTGGTCCGCTGCGCCGTCATCATCGTGGTCGCGTTCCTGGCCTGCTATTCGCAGTCGCCCCGGCTGGTCGACTTTTTCACCCGGCCGCTCAAGAACGCGCTCCCGCCCGGAAGCCATATCCAGTTCACCACGATCACCGAACCTTTTCTGGTTCACATGAAGGTATCGTTCGTCGCGAGCCTGATCGTTTCGTTCCCGCTCGTCTGCTACCAGATCTGGGCCTTCGTCTCGCCCGGACTCTACAAACGCGAAAAGAAGATGATCCTGCCGTTCGTGATGGCAGCTTCTCTCGCCTTCGCCGCCGGTGTGGTGTTCTGTTTCACCGTCGCCTTCCCGTTCGGCTTCCGTTACCTGATTGAGGGTTACGCCACCCCGGACATCATCGCCGTGCCCCGCCTGGACGACTATTTCGGCCAGGCACTGACAATGCTGGTCGCCTTCGGGCTCGTCTTCGAACTGCCGGTGATCTGCTTCGTGCTCGGACGGCTCGGGATTCTCTCGGCCAGGGGGATGCTCGGGAGCGCCCGCGTGGCGATTCTGGTCATTGCGATCGTCGCCGCCGTACTCTCCCCGCCGGACGTGATCTCCATGGGTATTATCGGTATCCCGATGCTCGGCCTTTATTTCGGCAGCGTCGTGGTCGTCGCGGTCGTCGAGAAGAAGCGTCCCCCGGAACCTCCGGGAGACGCTGACGACGAAGCCGAAGCAGACGACGGCGAAGACGTCATCGACGAAGACTGAACTCCGTTCACCCTCCCGTTGTCATCGCCACCTCCCGCCCTTGCCTTCAGGCCGCTGAATTGTCATTCATTCGGTTCGCGTTAGAGTTCCCTCCCGAAGGAGTTTTGCCGTGCACCACCCGATGCTGACCCCCGATCATGAGACTTTCCGCCAGACCGTCCGGAAGTTTGTCGAGAAGGAAATCGCTCCGTTCGCCGAGGAGTGGGACGAAGCCGGGTGGTTCCCGTCGGAGATATTCAAGAAACTCGGCGAGCAGGGGTTCCTGGGCGCCCACTACCCCGAGAAGTTCGGCGGTACCGGCCTCGACTTCAGCTACTCGATGGTGCTGGGCGAAGAGATCGGAAAGGCGGGGCTCGCCGGCCTGTCGATGGCGGTCGCCGTCCACGTCGGCATGGCCAGCCCGCCGATCTACAAGTTCGGCTCCGACTATCTGAAAGAGAAATACCTCCCGCACGTCTGCGCCGGAACGAAAATCGCCTGTCTGGGCATTTCGGAGCCGGACGCCGGTTCTGACGTAAACGGTATCCGCACCTTCGCCCGCAAGGACGGCGACGACTACGTCATCAACGGCACGAAGATGTGGATCACCAACGGGGTTCGCAGCGACTTCGTACTGCTGGTCGCCCGCACCGAACAGACATCGTCTCATAAGGGGTTGACCCTCTTCGTGGTCGACAAGGACTCGCCCGGCTTCACGGTCTCCAAGCAGATCAAGAAGGTCGGCATGAAATGTTCCGACACGGCGGAACTCGTTTTCGACAACGTCCGGGTGCCCAAGAGCCAGGTGGTGGGCGAGGTCGGCAAGGGTTTCTACCAGATCATGTGGGAACTGCAGTCGGAGCGGATCATCGCCGCGGCGACCTCCGTCGGCCGCATGGAGAAGTGCCTCGAATACGCGCTCAAGTATGTCCACGACCGCAAGGCGTTCGGAAAGTACGTCGTGGACTACCAGGTAACGCAGCACAAGCTCGCCGACATGGCCACGAAACTCGAGACGCTGCGCAACTTCACCTACAACGTCGCGCAGGCGTGGATTAAGGGTGAATACCCGGTGAAGGAGATCTCCATGATCAAGCTGCTGTGCGGCACCTGGGGGTTCGAGGTCGCTGACATGGCGCTCCAGATGCACGGCGGCAACGGTTATACGATGGAATACCCGATCCAGCGCTACTGGCGGGACTCGCGCCTCACCCGCATCGGCGGCGGCACCGACGAGATCATGCACGAGATCATCGCCAAGGAAGTGCTGAAAGAGTGGAAGAAGTAGGCGGCGCTATTTTGCCGCAAACCGTCTGATCGCAATTTCCGTCTTGGCGTCGGTGATCTTGCCGGAATCGATCCAGCCGAGTGCCCGTGATACCGGCAGCCAGTGCAGCGGAGCATGCATCTCCAGCGGGTGCGCACCGTCCACCTGGGCGCCCTTCTGCGGGAACCCCGTCACATCGCAGGCGTAGATATGTACTTCCTCGGACAGTCCGCCCGGCGACGTGAACACCGGCGGACCCAGTTTCTGCACCCGCGACGGCGGCACCCGGATTCCGGCCTCTTCGAAAATCTCCTCGACTGCCCGCTTGCGCAGATCTGCCGGGGTTTTGTCGGAAGGTTCCCGCGAACCGGCCACTACCTCCAGCAGCAGCGGCGGGTTGGGCCGCTTCGCGCCGACCCGTTCAGCCCGGATAAACATCGGCGGGCGGATGCACTCTTTCAGAAGCAGTTCCGTCGCCTTTCCGGAACGCCGGTAGATGCAGATGGCGACGCCGTCGGTGCCCCGGCGGTGGACGCTCTCGCAGTTATATTCGGGCGACTCGCGGCCTCCGCCGTATTCGTTCACAAGGCGGTAGCCTTCGAGCGTGAAGAACGCCTTGGGGTCGGACAGACGGCGCGGCTCCCGGGCGACCCGGATCTTTTTCAGCTTCACGCGAAATCTATTCCGTCATCTCGGGGAACCATTTGCCGTTGGTCATCCGGACGCAGGCGGGACCTTGCGGATCGGGTTCCCCATCGTGCTCGCCGTAGGCGGGGTGGCCGGGCAGCGCCAGGAACATCTGCCCGTTTTCGTTCTTGAGCCTTGGAAGCATGATGCAGATCGGACGTTTCGCGAGCCCTTCCAGTGCGGCTTCGGGCGTCGAATACCGCGATAAGCGAATCAGCGTCGTGCAGGTGGGCGGCGCCAGCGTGATCTCGCCCTTCTTGTACTTTTCCACCGCCTCGGCCGGTTTCATCCAGACGCCTTCGGTGGTTTCGCGGCTGAGCGACGTGGCGGTCTGCCCCTTGGGGACCCGGGCGGCGAAGAAAAAGGTATTGAACCGCTTCTGCTCGATCTCAGGCGTGATCCAGTGATCGAAGAACACCAGTTCCCGCGCGCGGAGTCCGAGTTTCGCCTCGCTGGCCCATTCGTCGAATTTAAGTTCGCCGGCATTCAGCTTCTGCTGGATTTCCGTGATCCCTGGCGGCACGGGCTCGCCGAGCAGAACGCCCGCCTCTTCCAGAGTCTCTCTTATGGAAGCGACCAGCAGGGCCCGGGCACTCTCCAGATCGACGCCCCTGACCCGTCCAGCGAACGGTTTAATGTCGGTTTCCGGGAGCAGCGGCTGCCAGACCGGCGAACGGTCCGATATGTCCACTTTTCCGCCCGGAAACACGTGAACGCCCCCCATGAAGCCGCTCTTTCCGTGCCGCTTCATCAGGAACACCTCAAGGCCGTCTCTGAGGAGGACTACCGTCGCCGCCAGTGGAATTGGGTTAACCATCTATCAATATCTCGCAATCTGGTCCAAGTGGGGCCATGGTAGCCTAAACCCCGTTGCCCGCGAAAAGGGGTAGTGATAATAAGCGCCGAGGGGCAATTCGGCCCAGGGGACCCAGATGGATACTTCTCTCATTCTCATTGTTGTGGCGGCCTTTGTGATCGTGGCGATCCTGGTAACGGTCGCCGCGAAAAAGTCCCATGATCTTTCGAAGGCGTCGCCTGAGAAACTGGCTTCCTACGCGAAGGAAAAGGCGGAGGCCTACGCCCGCGACCATGAAAAAGGCACCGGCCAGAAGCTCGACTTCACCCGGACGACCCTGAAGGCGGTCGATACGGTCCTCGAGAAGAACTACGCCAAGAACCTGCTGACCGATCCCACCCAGGAAGAGATGGGACTTTATCTCGGCGAAGTGATCCGCCGGACCTTCGGCGGCGACTGGCGCTACAACGAAGGATTCAAGGAACTCTGCCTCGCCCATCCGCTGGAAGGGTTCATCTTCCCGATCTCCCAGATCAAGCGGGCGCTGGAGCAGAAGAGCACCGACCACGTCCAGAGCTATTTCGATTCCATTGCTGAACGCGTGAAGGGCTGATGACCAGACAGTCCCAACCAGTGCCTGCGGCAGACCCGGCCTTGAGCGGCCGCAAGGTACTTCTCGCGGTTGGCGGCGGCATCGCGGCCTACAAGGCGGTCGAAATCCTCCGTGCCCTGCAGAAGGGCGGCGCTTCGGTGCAGGTCCTGATGACGAAAAGCGCCCAGCAATTCGTCGCGCCGCTGACCTTCCAGACCCTTTCCGGACAGCCCGTCGCCACCGACCTGTTCAGCCTGACGGAGGAAAGCCTGATCGGACACATCCGCCTGGCACGCGACTCCGATGTGATTCTGGTCGCCCCGGCCACCGCCAACCGGCTGGCGAAAGCCGCCCACGGGATTGCCGACGACCTGCTGGCAACCGTACTTGTCGCCACCACCCGCCCCGTCGTCATGGCCCCCGCCATGAACGTCGAGATGTGGAACCACCCGGCGACGCAGGCGAACAAGAACATCCTCATGGACCGGGGTGTCGTGATCGTGGAACCCGGCGCCGGAGACCTCGCCTGCGGCGAAGTCGGCCAGGGCCGTCTTGCCGAGATCGAGGATATTGTCGAAGCGGTCGCCGCGGCGCTCACCCCGAAAGACCTTGAAGGCAAGCGGGTGCTTGTCACCGCCGGACCGACCCGCGAACCGGTCGACCCGGTCCGGTATCTTTCCAACCGGTCGTCGGGGAAAATGGGCTACGCCATGGCGCAGGCGGCCGCCCGCCGCGGCGCGACTGTCACGCTGGTTTCCGGCCCGACGGCGCTCGCCGTTCCGGCCGGAATTGCCAAAACCGTTCAAGTGAAAACCGCCGCTGACATGTTCGACGCCGTGAAGGCCGCCCTGCCCGCCGCCGACGTTGTCGTGAAAACCGCCGCTGTCGCCGACTACCGGCCGAAGGCGCCATCCGACAAGAAACTCAAGCGGCGCGAAAAGTCCGAGAGTTCGATCGAGCTGGAACCCACCGTCGATATCCTGCGGACACTCGGCAAAAACAAGGGCGGCCGCTACCTGGTCGGCTTTGCCGCCGAGACCCACGATCTCAAAAAATATGCGCAGGGAAAGCTCGCCGAGAAGAATCTCGACCTGATTGTCGCCAACGACGTCTCCCGCTCGGACGCCGGTTTCGAGACCGACACGAACGCGGTCACCCTGTTCTTCCGGGACGGGAAACCGGTCGAGCTGCCGCTGGGCAGCAAACTGTCGGTCGCCACTTCGGTCTGGAACTGGATCACGGAAGACCTGAAGGGCCTGCCGCCCCAATCCAGACCCGGAAAATCGCCCGGCAAGGCCAAAGGCGGCGCGGGCAAGAAACCGCGCACGCGGAGCTGACAGCCATCCAGATGGACCGCAAACGTCTCAAGGCGACCGCCGACTACTACAAGTCGATTGGTCTGGACTGGGTTCACGCCGTGCCGATGGCCGGCAATGGCATGGCAACGGAAATCGAAGCCGCCCCAGCCGAAGCGCCCGTCCAGAATTCCGCAGAAAGCCCGTCCGATATGAGAAAGCCCCGCACCCCTGCCCCCCTGATCAGCGAACCGGCGAAGCCGGTCGTTCTTCCCGGCAAGCCCGGCGAAACCCTCGCCGATATTCAGGCGGACCTTGGCGACTGCCAGCGGTGCAAGCTCTCCACGACCCGGACGAAGATCGCCTTCGGCGAAGGCAATCCGAAAGCACGCCTCCTCTTTATCGGCGAAGGCCCCGGCAAGGACGAAGACCTTCAGGGCCGTCCGTTCATCGGCAAGGCCGGGCAGCTGCTGACAAAGATGATCGAGGCGATGGGCCTCAAGCGCGAAGATGTTTATATCGCCAATATCGTGAAGTGCCGGCCGACCGTGGACCTCGCGTTCCAGAAGGACCGCCCTCCCGACCCGGACGAGACGGCCGCCTGCTCGCCGTTCCTGCTCAGGCAGATCCGGGCCATCGGGCCGGAAGTGATCGTCACGCTCGGGGCGCCGTCCACCCGGTTTATTCTCAATACCACCGAGGGGATCACCAAAATCCGGGGCCAGTGGCACAAGACCGCCGACGGTATTAAAGTGATGCCCACGTTTCATCCGGCCTATCTGCTCAGGGACCCGAACCAGAAAAAGTTCGCCTGGGAAGATCTCAAGACCGTCATGCGGGAGCTGGGGCTCCCGCCGCCGAAGAACTGACAGGGTTCGGGCGCGTTCCGTGTTCACTTAAGGGGTTCTGAAGGGGGATTCTGTGGCTGACAAAGACAACAAACCGGCAATGACCGGCGCCCAGGCGTTTAACGTCGTGAAGAAGGCTTTCGGCTTCTCGCCGCTCAAGCTGTCTATATTCGTCTTTCTGTTTCTCTCGACCGTTTACGTATTCAAGATCATGACTCCGCGGAGCGAGCTGCAGCGGTTTATCCAGGAACGCGTGCTCGCGATTCTCACCCAGTTTGAAAACAAGGCTTACGACTACCGCTTCCTGGCCATCGGAAAGCGCCCCCAGGACGACCGGATCGTCATCGCGGTGATCGACGAGAAGGCCAATACGGAACTGGGCCGCTGGCCGTGGCCCCGGAGCACGATCGGCAAGGGTCTCAATAACATCATGGACGACGGCGCTGCCGTGCTCGGCTTCGACGCCGTGTTCGCCGAACCTGATCCGAACGATCAGGTCGTAAAATCGCAGTTCGACCAGCTTGAGCAGAGCCTGAGCAAGTCGTTCTTCCAGACCAGCGGCAGTCTTCTGCCGGCTAATTTCGACGAAAAGATAAAGGCCATTACCCAGGAAGGCCCGAATCAGACGCCTTCGAACGCGCTGGCCAGCCTGATTCAGGATCTGAAGACACGGGATACGGCGCTCGTCAGCGCCAAGGAAGAGCTGAAGAAGGAAATCTCGAAAGCCGCCCACCTGGGCTCCGACGACCGGTTCTCTGAAATCATCGACAAGTGGTCCGCCAAAACCGTGCTCGGCTACGTGATGTTCAAGGACAAGGACGAAATCGGCGAGTCATCCAGCAATCCCAACATCCTGCGGTTCGACCTCCAGGGTCCGAGCCAGATCGTCAACAAGCCCGAACGCGGTGAGCGCATTTTCGCCGATCCGTTCCCGCAGATCCCGCCCGTGATCGGTGTGCTTCCGAACCTCGAAGTGCTCTCGCAGAAAGGGAAACACTTCGGCTACTTCAACGCCGATCAGGACATCGACGGCGTCATCCGCAAGCATGAAGTGATGCTCCGCTCAGGCGAGAGCATTTTCCCGTCGCTCGCGGTCGAGACCGCGATCACCTTTATCAAGCAGGCCTACCCGGATGCCGCTCTCAGTTTCCTGTTCGACAACCAGCAGAATTCCGTTACCGATCTTAAGATCGGGCCGCTTGAAAACGACGAAGATTACATACGAATACCGACGGATGAATCCGGCAAGCTGCTGATCAACTACTACGGCGGCAAGGGCACCTATCCGCACATCAGTTTCGCCGATGCCGTCTCCGGCAAGTTCCCCGCCGGGACGTTCAAGGACAAGATCGTCCTGTTCGGTGCGACCTCGATCGGCATTTACGATCTCCGGACGACACCGTTTGAAAAGGCCCTCCCCGGTGTCGAGATCCACGCCGCCGTCATCAACAACCTGCTGAACCGGGATTTCAAGATCGCGCCCGATCTGCTCACGTACGTCGAAGACCTGTTCATCATGTTTATTCTCGCCCTGTTCCTCGGGATTGTGCTTCCGAGACTGTCCGCGATCTCCGGTGCGTTTGTCGCCCTGGTAACGATGGTCGTCGTCATCTGGCTGAATTTCTACTTCTTCCAGAAGGGCGTATGGCTGAACCTGGTGTTCCCGTTGTTGTCGGCCATCGGCACCTATACGTCGATCACCGTCTACCGTTACGCGACGGAAGAAAAAGAGAAACGACAGATCAAGAGCGCCTTCGGTTACTACCTGCATCCGGAAATGGTGAAGAAGCTCGCCGACGACCCGGGCGCGCTCAAGCTCGGCGGCGAAAAGAAGGTCCTCACGGCGTTCTTCTCCGATATCGAGGGGTTCTCGACCTTCTCCGAAAAGATGCAGCCGGAAGAGCTCGTCGGCTTCCTGAACGTCTACCTCACGGATATGACGAACATCGCCTACCAGTACGACGCGACCGTCGATAAGTATATCGGCGACGCCATCGTGTCGTTCTACGGCGCGCCGGTCGCCTTCGAGGATCACGCAATCCGCGCCTGTCATTCCGCACTCGACATGCAGGCGAAACTCGCCGAGCTGCGCGTGGGCTGGAAAGCGCAGGGACTTCCCGAAGTCCGCATGCGTATCGGTCTCAATACCGGGCCGATGGTCATCGGAAACATGGGTAGCCAGTCGCGATTCAACTACACGATGATGGGCGATACGGTGAACCTGGCGGCGCGTCTCGAGAGCCAGTGCAAGGCCTATCACATCTACATCATGATCGGCGAAGAGACGTACGCTCAGGCGAAGGACGCCATCGACTGCCGCTTCATGGACAACCTCGTCGTCAAGGGAAAGACGAAACCCGTAAAGGTGTACGAACTGATCGGCAAGAAGGGCACGACCACCGGGACCATGGCGCAGGTCGTCCCGATCTGGGAAGAGGCGACGAAGAAGCACCTCTCGCGCGACTTCCACGGCGCTATCGCCCTCTACGAGCAGATTCTCAAGATCCGCCCCGAGGACGGTCCCGCCGAAGTGTTCCTCAAGCGCTCCAAGGAATACCTGGTTGCACCGCCGCCCGAGAACTGGGACGGCGCCTACGTGGCGAAGTCGAAATAGCCTATGTCGTGGGAAATCATGCCGTCTGAGCTCAAGCAGCTCCTGGACGAAGGGAAACCGGTATTCCTGTGTGACGTGCGGGAGATCGACGAGTTCGATATCTGCCGCATCCACGGATCGAGACTGTTCCCCCTGTCGCAGTTCCAGGACCTGGCTCAGGATGTTCCGAAGGACACACCCGTCGTCACGATCTGCCACCACGGCGTGCGGTCACTGAACGCCGCGGCGTTTCTCAAGCAGGAACTGGGACTGAAAGACGTACGGTCGCTGGCCGGCGGCATCGACCGCTGGTCCCGCGAAATCGACCGGAAGGTCCCCCGGTACTGACGCTGCCGGAATTCAGACTGTACAAAGGGTGAGCGGTCGTGTGGCTCAACACGACCGCTCGGTAGAGGGAAGAAGGGTTGGGTACCGACCAGACCGGAGAACCTTGAGACCTCTGCTTTTCGCGGATTTCTCTCCGCTCTCGTGTCTGGACTGGTTTCACTCTAAACCCATCCGGGAAACCGTTATGTGAGCCAGTTAACAGAAAACCGGGTCTTACCTCCGTTTACAACATGGCCCTAAATCGCCGTTTCCGGCACTTTAAAGCCATCATTGACACGCCTGACAATAATGAAACACTACGAAACTGCCATTTGTGCAGGGGATCACACCTGATATGAACCTTTCTCTTCTCGAACTTTTTGCCTGTCCCGCCTGCAGCCACGACAAGCTGGAAGCCGGACCGAAGCCGCTGCCCGCCGGCGGACGGCTCATGGACGGCAAACTGAGCTGCCGGCAGTGCAGCCGCGCCTATCCGGTGCGTGACGGAGTCGCCGACTTCTTTATCGGCGGCCACCGCCCGTCGTTCTCGCAGCGTTTCATGGAGATGTCGCCGGTCACGAAAATCTATGAAGAGAACTGGCGGCCCCGTTTTATCAAAACCATGTCGCCCGGGCTCGAATTCGGCGAAGAGATGCGGATCGTCACCCGCTGGCTGCGCGCGCAACCGGGCGAGACGGTTCTCGACCTCGCCTGCGGACCGGGGCTCTACAGCCGCCCGCTGGCGAAACTGGTGGCCGGTCAAGATAACGGGAGCAGAAAGAAATCGCTCCCGGAATCAGGCCAGGTGATCGGCGTGGATATTTCCGTTCCGATGCTGAAACAGGCGGTGAAGCTCGCCCGTGCGGAAGGGATCGATAACGTCACCTATATCCGCGCTGACGTTCACAAGCTGCCGTTCAGGCCGCAGGCCATGTTCGATCACGCGACCTGCATGGCCGCCTACCACCTGTTCCCGGACCCGCAGAAGGTCGCCAGCTCCGTCGGCACGCTCGTAAAACCCGGCGGGAACTTCCTGCTACTCACCACCCGGACATCCAGCCGGCCGCTGCTTCGGGCGGCCGAGAAGGCGTCGGAGCGGTTCTCCGGGCTGCGTTTTTTTGACTCGGCCGAACTGGACAATATCCTGCGCGGCGCCGGGTTCATCCCCGAAGACCGCAAGGCCTACGGCGCGATGGTGATGCTCCAGGCCCGCAGGTCCGCATGAAACGCACGATCCAGAGGAGGCCTCACATGGCCGTGACGATCTACCACAACCCCAAGTGTTCCACTTCGCGGAAGACCCTCGACCTGCTCAGGTCGAAAGGGGCCGAGGTGATTGTCCGGGACTATCTGAAGGACCCGCTGACGGCTGCCGAAATCGACGGCCTGCTGAAGCTCCTGAAGATGGAGCCCCGCGAGGCGATGCGGACGAAAGAGGAAGAGTTCGCGAAGCTTAAGCTCGACGATCCGAAAAAGAGCCGCGAGCAGCTGATCGACGCCATGGTAAAACATCCGAAGCTGATCCAGCGGCCCATTGTGGTGAACGGGAAGAAGGCGGCGCTCGGCCGGCCCAAACCTGAAGACGCGCTCGTGGTTCTGTAGCTCCGGACTACATCCGGACCGGTTCCTTGAGTGTCTTGAACCAGTCGCAGAATATTTTGATACCCTGGTGGATCTCTGTCTTCGGCTGATAGCCAAGCAGTCTGCCGGCCTTCTCGACCGACGCCCACGACGCCGGGATGTCCCATTCACGGACCTGCTGGAACTCCTTCAGCGCCTTCACATCGAGTTCCGTTTCCAGCACGGCGATCAGGTCGTTCAGCACGACCTGACGGTTTTCACCGAGATTGATGATCTCGAACCCGAGCGGCTTGTCGAGCGCAGCGACGAACCCGTCCACGAAGTCGCCGACAAACGTAAAGTCCCGTCGCTGCGAGCCGTCGCCCCAGATCGGGAGCTTCTTCCCCTCGCGCATCCGCCACGCGAACTTGTAGATAACCATGTCGGGCCGTCCGCGCGGGCCGTAAATACTGAACGGCCGCACGACGGTGAACGGGATCTTGAAGTTGAGGTGATAGGTGTACGCCAGCAGTTCGCACGCCCGTTTCGACACGCCATAGGGCGAGATCGGCCTGTCCACCGGATCGGTCTCTTCGAACGGCATCTTCTTCTGGTTTCCGTACACGGATGACGATGAGGCGACGACGCAGACCTCGGTCCTCGCCCGTCGCGCCAGCTCGAACACCTGGGTCGCGCCCTGGACGTTGATCTCCATACATTCGGTAGGGTTCAGGATCGAATTGGGCACGCCGGGCCGTGCCGCCAGGTGGCCGATCGCATGGATCTTGCCCTGTTCCTTGACCGCCTCGTCCAGGTCTTCCGGAAGGCGGATGTCGCCGGCGAAGAACCGGAAGTCGCCCAGCGTTTCCAGAAACTTCAGGTTCTGTTCCTTGACGATGCGCGGATAGAAGGGGTCGAGATTGTCGAAGCCGATCACCCGGTCGCCGCGGCGGAGCAGCCTTTCACAGACGTGGGAACCGATAAAACCCGCGGCGCCCGTAATGAAATAGGTCTTCGGCATTATCCAGCAGCGTTAGCACATTCGGGGCGGTAATAGGGAATGACGGGCCCTGCGGCCCCTCAGGCGGGAGGAATCCTGCGTTCCAGGCTCTCGATCCGTTCCAGTATCCTGGTGAGCACGGCCCGGTCCAGGCGGGGTTCCTGGAAGATATTGCGCACGTCCTTGATCGTCCGCTGGAGTTCCAGCGCGTCCTCCTCGAACCGGACGATATGCTTCGCCATCAGGTCGTTCTGGCCGAGAACGTGTTTCATGTTTCCCATGACGTCGTCACGCATGCCTTCGACCGCCGACTGGTGGCGGTCGAGCCGTTGCTCCAGCGCGTCCAGGCGCGAGTTGATCCGCGTCTCGGACCGCCCGATCCGCGATACCGCGAACAGGGCCGCACCGCCGGATACCGCCGCCAGCGCAGACAGGATAAAGAGCGCGATGTGCAGATCGCCGCTCATACACGCCCCCTGAAGATGCAGACGGTCGGAGAGTTCAGGCACGAATCGGCGAACACTCGGTCCACCATCTGCCTGCGGATCTCCATCGCCTTGGGCGAATTCCAGACCACCTCGAAAGGCTCCTTGGACACGTCGCCGATATATTCCGTCCGCTCGTCGTGGAAATAACACATGCGGATCTGGCCGTCTTCGGCCACCACACAGCGGGACCACGGCACCATGCACTTTTCCGGCAGCCGCTCGCGCTCGTTCATCACCCTGGCGACCGTCTGCTGTTCCTCGGTCAGCCGCTTCGAGAGGAACCCCTGTCCAACGAAATTGACCGGCATATTGTGCAGTTTCGCGCGCCGGTAGGCCTCGGTCAGCAGTTCGTCGTGGCGGACCGGATCGATCCGGAGCTGTTCAGCATAGTCGAACACGAACCGGCCGCCTCCGGACACCTGGCGCTCCACTTTCCAGTTGAACGATTCACCGGGGTTCATATGGAACAGGTCCACGCCGTCGACGCCCAGTTGCGCGGCCAGGTCCATGAAATCTGGCAGTTCATCGAGCGACTCGCGGGTAATACACATGTTCATCAGCAGCAGCGGGCGGTCCGCCTTCAGCTCGCGCTTGAGGCGCTGGAAATTGCCGATGTTCTCCACGATCTTCGCAAAGCCCGGCCCCCGGAGCCGGTAGTGGGTCTCCGCCTTCGCGGCGTCCAGACTGACGTTGATGCAGTCCACCCGCCGCCCTTCGATCAGCCGGCGGGCAAGCGACTCGTCCAGCGTCACGCCGTGCGTGTTGAACCGGATCTTCGTCGGCGGATCCACGAGCGCAAGCACATCGTCGAAGTACCGCGAATAGGTCGGCTCGCCGCTGCAGTGCAGATACAGGATGTCGAGGTGCCGGAACACCGGCACGAGATTGGCCAGCACGCTGGGGCTGACGTCGTACTCTTCGTCGGGGGTGCGCTTGTTCCGTTCGCAGATTCCGCAGGGCGGATTGATATTGCACCGGGTGGTGAGCGCGAGCGTCATCTCTTCCGGGTACGACGTCACCTTCGTCATTCCCGTTTCAAATTCGGTGCGCATCCGGCGCTTGTTCACTTCAGGAAGCGACAGCTCGCCGCCCTCGATCACCCGGATCCGGGTGCCGGTGGCTGTCTCGCGGGTGCTGGCGATCTCTTCGAGCTTGCGATCGATCCGGTCGAGCCGGTCCAGCACCTTCGCCATCTGGGGACGGAACACGTTGGGTTCCCCCAGCAGCTTGGCGAATTTCGTCGTCGCCGGGTCGTCCACGTAGTCCTTGATCTTCTTGTAGACGTGGTCGAACCGGGTATGCATCCGGGTTTCGAACCGGCCCACCCGGGAGATAATGAACAGCCCCACCCCGAGGACAGTCAGTCCGAGGCCGAAACCGGCGGCGACGATGAGCAGTTCGTTCATTTCTGGTCTTCAGAGTAACCGCGAAAACGGCGGCCGGGCAACGGCTGAAGCCCTTTAACTGGGCCGGCTCAGGAGTGTGATTCGACGCTCACTGGGGCGGTGCCGGGACCGGCGCGGAGTCCGCATTGGAGACCGGTGCTGCCGCGGGCGGCGGCACGGCTTGCGCAGCGGCCGCTTCAGCCGCTTTGGCGAACTCTTCGGCGGTCCCGCTCAGGGAACGGACGTAATGGATAATCGCCCAGGTGTCCCGGGCGGAAAAATGTTTCCAGGTCGGCATCCCCTTGAAGGGACGTCCCTGCTGGATCGTCAGGAATATCTCGCCGTCCATCCGGTTCCGGCTCCAGTCCGCGCGGCTGAAATGCGGCGCGGTCGGATGCATGGAAATCGCCGGCTCCGGTTCGCCCGCCACCCCGTGACAGGCGATGCAGGAAAGCTGATAAAGTTTCTTGCCGTGTTCCAGGTTCTCCGGAGTAAACGGGAGCGGATTCTTGACGGTGTAGTCCACCATTTTGGAAAGTACCGGATCATCGAGGAGTTGCTGGCGCGTGACGTTCGCGGGCATCTGCGCGGGAGGCGGGGCCTCCGCAGCGCGTGGCTGGCAGCCGGCCGCATATACAATACAAGCGACCGCCCCTGCACCCAGTATAAATGGACGGAATTTCACGGACGGGGATGTAGCCGCCTCCGGACAACGGTTCAAAATTTATTGCGCGCTGCACCGTAAATTGGATACGGTGTTTCTTCCATATGTCAGGGACTATCAACGAACTGGTCATTGAACGGATGCAGAGGTCGGGCGAACGGCCCGCCGCCCGCTATTGGGACGGCAAAGAGTGGGTGACCGTCACCTGGAACGAATACCTCTGGCGGGCCGCCGAAATCGGCATGGGTCTGGAGATGAACGGGCTCAAGCGCGGCGAGGTGGTGAATATCCTCGCCCCTACCGGCTTCGACTGGGCGTCGATCGATCTGGGCGTGCTGATCGCCGGAGGCGTGTCCGTGGGCCTCTACCCCACCCTCACGGCAGAGCAGATTTTCTATCAGCTCGATCATTCCGAGTCGGCGTACCTGTTCGTCAACAACCAGGCGCTCTATGACCGGATCCGTCCGGTACTGCCGAGGCTGCCCAGACTCCGGCAGATTATCGCTGTGGAAACGGTCAGCGACCCGGCCGAGCCCCGGCTCATCAGCTTTCAGTCGCTGCTCGTCAAAGGCGCCAACATCAATGCCCGCGACCCCAGCACGTGGCTGAGCCGGGCGAACAAGGCGCATCGCGACGACCTCGCCGTGCTCGTCTACACTTCCGGCACGACCGGAAACCCCAAGGGCGCCATGCTCACCCACCGCAACCTGCGGGCCTATCTGGATACGATCACCAGCGTCATACCGGCGACCGAGTCCGATCACACCGTCGCCTTTCTGCCGATGGCACATGTGGCCGAGCGCGTTGTCGGACACTACGGCCGGCTGGCTACAGGCGCGTCGGTCACTTTCGCCCGCTCCCCCGAATCCCTCATGGAAGACATAGCGCTTGCGAAGCCGGACTATTTCGGCGGCGTGCCGAGAATCTTCGAGAAGATCCACGCGAAGTTCGTCGAGAATCTCGAGAGCCTTCCGCCGGACCGGCAGAAGCTGGTCCGCTGGGCACTGGAAACCGGACTCCTGTACAGCCGCACCATTCGCAGCGGGCAGAAGCCCGGCCTCCTGCTCGCCCTGAAATACCGGCTGGCCAGGGCGCTGGTGCTCGGCAAGTTCAAGGAAAAACTGGGCGGAAAAGTGCGCTTCGTGATCTCAGGTGCGGCGCCCATCAGTCTCGAACTGCTGGAGTTCTTTCACGCCCTGGAACTTCTGCCTCTCGAAGTTTACGGACTCACGGAAACCACCTCGATCTGCACGTCCAATACGCCGGAGCATTTCCGTCTCGGAACCGTCGGCCGCGCCATACCGGGTGTCGATCTGAAACTCGGTCCCGACGGCGAGGTGCTGATCCGGAGCGAGATCGTGTTCAAGGGCTATTTCAAGGAGCCGGGTGCCACCGAAGAAACCGTCCGGGACGGCTGGCTGCACACGGGCGACGTCGGGGAGATCGACAAGGACGGTTACCTCAAGATCACCGACCGGAAGAAAAACCTCATCATCACCGCCGGCGGCAAGAACATTGCCCCGGCCGGGATCGAGGGACTGCTCAAGTCGCACCCCCTGATCGGGCAGGCCCTGTACCACGGCGACCGCCGGAAGTTCCCCAGCGCGCTCCTGACGCTGGATCCTGAAGCAGCCGCTGCCTGGGCAAAGGCCCGGAACCTGCCGCCGGAACCGAAGGCGCTCGCCCGCCAGAAGGAAGTTCTGGACGAAATCGGCGCCTACATAAGCAAGGTCAACCAGTCCCTGGCGCAGTACGAGCAGGTCAAGCGCTGGACGATTCTTCCGGAAGAGTTCACCGTTGATAACGGACTGATGACTTCGACGCTCAAGGTGAAACGCAAGGACGTGGAAGCGCGCTACCGCGACGTTCTGGACGGCTTTTATGCGAGCGAGGGCTGAGTGAACCACCGCTTCATCTCGTTCGACCCGGACCGCCGCTATGTGCTCCGCAGCAAGGCGTTCTGGAAGGATTTCGCCCGCAAGACGAACACCAACGATCTGGCCGGCGAGTCGGCCAAGCTGTCGTTCTTCGTCGTGCTGGCCTCCGTTCCCTATCTGCTGATTGTATTTACGATGATGAGCCTGCTCCCGACCCAGGGGATGGAACACGTGCTGGTCGATATTCTGGCCCGCCTGGTACCCAAGGCCGCCGTCCCGATTCTGAGAGAGCACATGGTCCATACGCTCACCATGAACGCGGGGTTTACCGTCTGGATCGGCGCCCTGGGTTCGCTTTTTATCGCCGCCCGCGCAGTCGCCGTGTTCGAGCACAGTATCAACAACGCCCGCGGAACCCCCGACACCCGCTCGTTCGCCAGAGGCTGGGCCGAACGCATACTGATCGCCGGGCTGCTCGGGCTGTTCATGTCGCTGGCGCCGACCGCTTTGCTTTCAGGCTGGCGGGTGACGGAACTTCTCGCCGAGGTCCTGGGGGTTCATTCGGTGGCAGTGACTGTCTGGCAGGTACTTCGGTTCCTGTTCGTGCCGGTACTGGTTTCGCTGGCCGCCTCCATGCTTTATGCGGCGGGCACCGCCATCGACCGGCCCTGGAGGTGGATCACCCCCGGCAGCGCACTGGCCACGCTCGGCTGGCTGGCCGGATCGCTGACCTTCAAGTTCATGCTCCGGCATTTCGAGGGATACAACGTCATCTATGGATCGCTTGGATCGATCTTCTCGGCCATGGCCTGGATCTACATGAGCTGCATGTTTTTCCTGGGCGGCGCGCTTCTGGACGGCCTCATCGACCGGTCCATCTATCCGATCGAATGCGAGAGTGCGGCCGCTCCTGTAACGGGTACCGCGACGGCTCCAGCCGCTACCCAGTCCTGACTATTGGCCTGTTTCTACCCATAAAACGTCAGGTCTGCTCTTTTTTTAGGCACATCATCTTGCTTAGTTAATTAATTACATTCGTGTAATAAACCCCAAAATCCGTATGGTTTCCTAGGGTTACGCCTGATAAGAATAGTTCGGCCCGTTGGTACCGGTTTTGTAACAGCGTGCCCGTAGTCACCGGACTGATCCCGGCTGGTGGCTGGCGAGTTCTTGTGTAGAGGGCAGACTCAACGTCCCCGGGAATAAAATCTCCGATCTAACGCCTGAAGGAGGCAAGGAACCAATTTATGAAGATCCAGAAACTGTTTATCACGATGGCCGCAGCACTCGCTGTGGTAACCACGTCCGCGCGAGCGGAAGACGCCCCGGCGGCATCACAGGGCGAAACGATGAAGGAAGCGGGCCACATGGCGCACAGCGACACCGTGTCCGCCAGTGCCGGAAAAGGCGGGTTCACGTTTACCGGATATGTTGACGCTTTGGCGGGATATTCGACCGCCAGCCGGACCTTTGTGGGCGGAACCCGTCTGGGCAATCCGTTCCTCGCCGGCTCGTCGCCGAGCCTGAACCTGATGACGACCGGGACCCGCCCCGGCTGCAGCGGCGCCGCGACGTGCCGTGACACCGACTTCACGTTCCTGGGCGGCGAAGCGCTACTCCAGATGAAGAAGGATTTCGGCGGCAAGGGAATTGCGGCGGCAACGCTGTCGTTCGCAGAAGCCGGTGCCGGTAACGAAACGAACAGCACTGGATACGCGCTGACGGTTGAAGAACTGTACGCGGGCATCAACGTGGCCAACAACGTGAACTTCTATCTCGGCCGTTTCATCGCCCCGATCGGTATCGAATCGGTGTGGTCCAACGCCCGCAAGACGATCACCATGTCCAACCTGTTCGCCGGCGCGCTGCCGTTCTACTACACGGGCGCGATGCTGGCCTACGAGCCGTCTGAAGGTGCCTTCGCCAAGGCGATGATCTTCAACGACTGGGTGGGCTCGAACATCGACGGCGGTGTCGACAAGGGCTACAGCCTCCTCGTCGGTTATACCGGCGGCGGCGCCTATGTGGGCCTGACCTGGATGGGCGATCTGGCCACCCGTGCGGCAGTTACCCCGGCCGTTGTCGGTCCCCGCAATTCCGACTGGACGAACCTGATCAACCTCGATGTGACCTACGCCAAGGACAAGCTGTTCGTGGGCTTTGAAGGCACCTACCGCCTGATCAACACGCCCGGCAACGACGCCCAGTGGATCGGCGCCGAAGTGATCGGCTCGTTCAAGGCGACGGACGCCGTCGAAGTGGGCGCGCGCATCGAATACAACTACCTCGATCCGCAGCAGGCCGCTCTGAGCGCGGTTGACCCGGCAGCGGTCACCGCCGGCTTCGCGGGCCCCGGCTCGTTCAAGGGTCTCGGCCTCACCCCGTTCGTGATCTACACGGTCACCGACGGCCTGTTCGTCCGCGGCGAATACCGGTACGACCTCGAGAACCCGATCTCGAAGGACAAGGGCGGCGCGCCCTACGGCTACTCGCACTTCCTCGGTCTGAACGTGAACGCGACCTTCTGATTTGTTTGGAACCGGGGGCCGCAAGGCCCCCGGTGTTCCGGGTCAGGGGAAGACCTGGAGGGGCCCCGCCAGAAATGGCGGGGTTTTCTTTTGGCTTATTCGCCGCCGACCATGCGGCGGGTGATTTCGTGAATCTTGGCCACCTGGGCGGGCTTGGCGAGGTAGAAATCCGCGCCGAAGTTCTTGGCGAGCCTCACCAGCTCCGCGTCGCTCTTGGCCGAGAAGATGACGATCTTCGCGGCGCGGTTGAGCTCTCCCTGACGGATCAGGCGGCAGAGTTCCAGACCGTCCATCTTCGGCATCATGATGTCGAGGAAGATCAGATCGAACTTCTGCTTGTCCATCCGCAGCAGCGCCTGCTCCGGGTTCTCGCACGTCACCACGGCATGGCCCAGCATCCCCAGCGCCTTTTTCATGATCGCCAGAGTCTCGGGTGCGTCGTCTACTACCAGGATATTCGCCATTGTGTGCGGGCAATTTAACCGCAAATCTCTCGCCACGCTAGGGAAAGCGTGTGCTATATAACGTCGACGACTATGAAACACTCTTCCAAGAACTCCCGTTCCCCCGCAAAACCCGCCCGGCTATGGGGCGGACGCTTTTCGGAAGGCCGGGACCCCGAAGCCGAGAGCTACATGGCATCGGTTCATTTTGACTCGAAACTGGCCCTTCACGACGTCCGGGGTTCCATCGCCCATGCCCGGATGCTGGGCCGCCAGGGGATTATCCCGAAGACCGATTCGGCCAAGATCATCAAGGGACTGGAAGCGATCCGCAAGGACATTGTTGCGGGCAGGTTCGCCTGGGACCCTGACGCCGAAGACGTCCACATGAATATCGAGAAGGAACTTACCCGCCGGATCGGACATGCCGGCGGACGTCTCCACACGGCCCGCTCGCGCAACGATCAGGTGGCCGTCGACACCCGCCTCTACATCCGCGAACAGATCGACCTGACTGCCGGCCGGCTGAAGGAGCTGGTGCGTGCGTTCGTCGAGACCGCCGAGGCGAACGTGAACACCGTTATGCCCGGGTTCACGCATCTCCAGCGGGCCCAGCCCGTCAGTCTCGGCCATCACCTGCTCGCCTACGCGAACATGTTCTGGCGGGACCGCGAGCGGCTGCTGGACGCCCGCAGGCGCGTGAACGTCATGCCGCTCGGTTCCGGAGCCATTGCCGGATCGCCGTACAAACTCGACCGTGAAGGGGTCGCGAAAGAACTCGGTTTCGACGGCGTCACCCGGAACTCCATGGATGCGGTCGCGGACCGCGACGCCTTTATCGAGTTCCTGTCGGTCGCCAGCCTGTCGGCTCTGCACCTGTCCCGGCTGGCCGAGGAACTGGTCCTGTGGTCGTCGTCCGAATTCGCCTTTGTCCGGCTGGCCGAACCGTACACGAGCGGCTCGTCCCTCATGCCGCAGAAACGCAACCCTGATGTGGCCGAACTGATGCGCGGCAAGTCGGGCCGGGTATTCGGCTCCCTGGCGGCGCTGACGCTGGCCGTGAAGGGCTTGCCGCTCACCTACAACCGTGACCTGCAGGAAGATAAAGAGCCGCTCTTCGACGCGGCGGAAACCTGGCAGGCGGGCGTATCGCTGGCGGCGAAGATGATCCGGACCGCCACATTCAATGCCGCCCGGATGAAATCGGCTGCCAGCGACCCGATGCTGCTGGCGACCGATCTGGCCGATGCCCTTGTCCGCGAGGGCCTGCCTTTCCGTGAAGCGCATGAACAGGTCGGCCGGCTCGTGGGTTTCTGCGAGAAAACCGGCAAGCTGCTGACCGATATCTCGGTGGCCGACCTCAAAGCGCTGGACTCCCGGATCCAGCGGTGGATGATCGACGACCTTTCGCCGCTGGCCGCAATCGATGCCCGCCGGGTCACCGGCGGCACCGCACGCAGCGAAGTGCGAAAAGAAATCGCCCGCTGGCGCACCCTGCTGGACGGCAAATCCGCAAAGAAACCGCGTAGTTGAACCCCCATTGAAATCGCAGAGTTCCTTCTGTATTGAATGCGCTCGCGGTGCCGGGGTCCGAGGGCGGATTCCGGCACGCAGCCAAAGGACCAAACCGTAGATGAACCCGTTCACCTACAAGAATTCTGAGCTCTACTGCGAGCAGACCCCGCTGTCGAAGATCGCCGAAACGATCGAGACGCCCTTCTACGTGTACAGCAAGACCGCCATCTCGGAGAACGTGAAGGCCTACCAGAAGGCGTTCAAGGACGTTCCGCACCTGCTGGCGTTCAGCATGAAGGCGAACTCCAACCTCGCCGTCCTGAATACCGTCGTCCAGAACGGCGGCGGGCTGGATATCGTGTCGAGCGGAGAGCTGTACCGGGGCCTGAAAGCGGGCGTCGACCCCAAGAAGGTCGTCTATTCGGGTGTGGGCAAGAAAGCCTCCGAAATCGAATACGCCATCAAGACCGGCATCCTCATGATCAACGTGGAGTCGGCTGAAGAACTGTACAAGATCAACGAAGTCGCGGAACGGCTGCACCTCAAGGCCCCGATCGCACTTCGCGTGAACCCGGACGTGGATCCCAAGACCCACCCCTACATCTCCACGGGGATGAAGAAGGCCAAGTTCGGCATTCCGGTCCAGGAATCGCTGAAACTCTATGAAGCCGCTTCCAAGATGAAGGGGATCAAGGTCGTGGGCGTGGACTGCCACATCGGGTCGCAGCTCACCACCACCCAGCCGTTCATCGACGCGATGAAACGGATCAAGGGTGTGATCGAGGAACTCCGCTCTAGCGGAATCGAGATCACGCATCTCGACATCGGCGGCGGTCTGGGTATCTCCTACAAGGACGAAACCCCGCCTTCGATCGAGGAATACGCGAGTGCCGTGCTCGGCGTCGTGAAGGAACTGGGCTGCACGATCGTCATGGAGCCCGGACGCCGCGTGGTCGGAAAATCCGGCGCGCTGGTGACGCAGGTGATCTACAACAAGCACGGCGAGGCCAAGGATTTCGTGATTCTTGACGCCGCCATGAATGATCTCATCCGGCCGTCGCTGTACGAGGCCTACCACGAGATCGTTCCGGTCAAGGAAGTTAAGGGCGAGAAGAAGCCTGTCGACATCGTCGGGCCGGTCTGCGAAAGCGGCGACTGCTTCGCCCACGGCCGCGAATTCCCGGCTGTGGAACCCGGAGACCTGGTGGCGATCCTCGATGCGGGCGCCTACGGGTTCTCCATGGCGTCCAACTACAACACCCGGGCGCGCCCGGCCGAGATCATGGTGAACGGCGAGAAGTTCACCACCGTTCGAAAGCGCGAGACCCTGGAAGACATGATCCGGGGCGAATCCATTTCCCAGTTCTAAGCAGGTCCGCAGGCCGCTAACGCCAGACTGGCGGGCCACCAGCCCGGCCGGTTTGCACCCGTCCCTTCAGGCCATTAAACAGGAACTCCGTTATGCCGACCCTTCCCTTCAGCAAGATGCACGGAACCGGAAACGACTTTGTGGTCGTGGACGCCCGCCACTTCGACCCGAAGAAGCTCGAACAGCTGAAGAAGCAGGCCGAGAAGATCGGCGACCGCCACTTCGGCGTCGGGTTCGACCAGATGCTGATCATCGAAAAGGCAGCCCGCGCGGACGCCGACCTGCGGATGGAGATCGTCAACCAGGACGGTTCGGTCGTCGAGATGTGCGGCAACGGAATCCGCTGTTTCGCGCTCTACGTGAAGGACCATGGCATCTCGTCCAAGGAAACCCTCAACGTCGAGACGCTGGCGGGCATTATCCGCCCCCGGATTGTCGGCGATCTCGTCGAGGTCGACATGGGCGAGCCGGTTCTGGACGGACGCAAGATACCGGTCGCCGCGGACGGCGAGATCAGGGACCGCGAACTGGAGATCGCCGGCGCGAAGCGCACGGTGACCTGTGTCTCCATGGGCAATCCGCACTGTGTGAACTTCGTGGATTCGGTGGAAACCGCCCCCGTCACGACCCTCGGTCCGAAAATGGAGACCGACCCGATCTTCCCCAAGCGGATCAACGTGGAGTTCGCCCAGATCGTGGACCGGCAGACGATCCGTCTCAGGGTCTGGGAACGCGGCGCGGGCGAAACGCTCGCCTGCGGAACCGGCGCCTGCGCCACGGCAGTGGCCGCCATCTGGACCGGCCGCACCGGCCGCGAGGTGACGGTCAAGCTGCCCGGCGGCGATCTCAAGATCCGCTGGGACGAAAAGTCGAACCGGGTGTTCATGACCGGCCCCGCCGTCACCGTATTCGAAGGCACCCTTAACCTGCCCGACGCCGGATAACACCGGACTTAATTCAGGAGTAACCGCCCATGGCCCGCCTCAAACTGCAAGGCAACTTCGCCGCCCTCATCACCCCCTTCCGAAACGGAAAGGTCGACGAGAAGCGTTACGAGGCGCAGATCGAACGCCAGATCCGGGCCGGTGTGAGCGGACTCGTGCCGTGCGGCACCACCGGGGAAAGCGCCACGCTCACCCACGACGAACACGACCGGGTCATCGAACTCACGATCAGGTTCGCCAGGGGCCGCGTTCCGGTTATGGCGGGCACCGGTTCCAACAGCACTGCCGAGGCGATCCGCCTTACGCAGCGGGCCGCCAAGGCCGGCGCCGACTGCGCGCTGCTGATCGCGCCCTACTACAACAAACCGACCCAGCTCGGCCTGTTCGAACACTACCGTGAAGTGGCGAAGGCGGTGAACATCCCGCTCGTCGTCTACAACATCCCCGGCCGCACGGGGATCAACATCGCCCCGGCCACCATGGCCCGGATGGCGGAGATCAAGAATATCGTCGGCCTCAAAGACGCGTCGGGCACGATGGACTACCTCTCCGAATTGCGTTCGCTGGTCGGCGACCGGTTTGCGGTGCTGGCAGGCGACGATACGCTCACGCTGCCGCTCATGTCGCTCGGCGCGACCGGTGTCATCTGCGCGTCATCGAACGTGCTGCCGCAGGAATACAGCGACCTGTGCGACCTGGCCCTCAAGGGCAAATTCGCCGAAGCCCGCAAACTGCACCAGAAGATCTATCCGCTCACGAAGACGCTGTTCCACGAGACCAACCCGATCGTCGTGAAGGCTGCTCTCGAGATGATGGGACTCGACTCGGGCGAGCTCCGCCTGCCGCTCTACCCGGCGAGCTCCGCCACCCGCGATCTGCTGAAGAACGAACTGACCGCGCTCGGCAAGCTCGGCAAGCTCGGCAAGTCCGCGAAGAAAGGCGTCCGCTGATGGCACGCGTAAAAGTCGCCGTCGCCGGTGCGGCCGGCCGGATGGGCCAGCGTAATCTGGCAGTGCTCGCCGCCGACATGAAGCATTTCCAGATCGCGGGCGCGCTTGAGCACCCCAGGAGCCCCCGGCTGGGCGACGATCTCGGCTTGCTGGTCGGCAAAGCCGCGGCTGGCATTAAAATCAGCTCCGATCCGGCCGTCGCGCTGAAAGACGCCGACGTCATCATCGATTTCACCATTCCGGAGGCGAGCCTCGCACTCATCCCGGAACTGGTAAAGCGGAAAGTCGCACTCGTGCTGGGCACGACCGGAATCCGGCCGGAAGGCGTCAAACTCATTCAGGCGGCCTCAAAGAAAATCCCGATCGTCTTCGCGCCTAACTTCTCCATCGGCGTAAACGTGCAGATGAAGCTGCTCGAACAGGCGGCGAAACTGCTCGGCGACGACTACGATATCGAGATCGTCGAGATGCACCACAACCAGAAGAAAGATTCGCCGAGCGGGACCGCACTGGGCCTCGCCCGCGTGCTGTGCGACGCCACGGGCCGCAGTCTGGAGAAAGACGCCGTCTACGCCCGCCACGGCGATGTCGGCGCCCGCACGAAACGGGAGATCGGCATCCAGACGCTGCGGGGCGGCGATGTCGTGGGCGAGCACACGGTTTACTTCGCCGGCGCCGGAGAGCGGATCGAGATCACCCACCGCGCCACCAGCCGCGACAATTTCGCCACCGGAGCCGTCCGGTCGGCCGGATGGGTGGCCGGGAAGAAGCCCGGCCTGTATACGATGCAGGACGTTCTGGGCCTGACCAAGCGCTAATCCCCCATGGGCTTATTCGACATTCTCAAGCCGAAGGTCCGGGTCGAACCGCCGCTGGCGGTTCCTCCGAGGGGCAAGGCGTGGCACCCGGAACTCGACGTCGAGCCGGACACCGGGCACGTCGTAATCTGGCCTGCCGCCGATGCATCGGGGATGAGCGCGTGCTTCGATCCCAAGTCACCGACTTATCATTCGACCGTGGTGTTCGCGCTGGGCGACGTGCCCCGGGACCAGCCCTCCCCGCCGTCAGAAGAGTTTCTCAAGCAGTTCCTCGCGAGCGAGATCAGGTGTATCGCCGGTGCATTCGGCGCGGATGTGACGGCCGAATTCGACGCGGATAAGGCGGCCGGCAAGAACGGCGGATTCCGCCAGATCGATACGGAGATCGTTCACGGCGCCCGTAACACCTATTACGAATTCACCCTGAAGACGAAAGGCTGGATCGGACCCGCCAATCACGAAAAGGCCGTTCTGAAGGCGCTGGAGAAACACGCCGGCCACTTCGCCAGCAAGGCGTTCCTGGTCCCCAAAGCCTACACGCTGCGTCCACACCACGACCTGCATCTGGATGGTCTGCTCCGGGTGAGCCAGCCTGAATCCGCCTCCGGCAGCGCCCCCGGTGTGGCGGGTGACCGGCGCACCCTGTTCGCCTTCGGCTTCGGATCGCGTTTCACGGACGGCTATCTCGAAGCGAACAACTGGCCCAATGTAAAACCCGAAGTCAGCGGATTCCTCTACGGAACCCGGTGGAGACTGAAATGAACCTGCGAAACACACTGGCCTTGTCTGCCCTGTTGATGACGGCGGCCGCCTGCGGCTCCAAGGAGGGTCACTGGGAAGGCCAGCCCGGCCGGGCGACGACGCCCATCGCCGGTAAAATCGATACCGATGCGATCGCCACCAAAGCGAAAAACGCCATCAAGGGTTCGCCGGATGCAGTGGCAAAAGCTGATGCGGCTCCGGAAGCTCAGCCTGAACCGCTCCCGGCGCATGTCGCTCCAGCAGCCCCGTCATCCACAGAGGCAATCACGCCAGTGACTGCGGCTGCCGTCGCCGGCAGCTCGGTCATTCTGAATGCCCAAGTGGCCGTGCTCCGCTGGGGCGCCCTCGAAGGCAAGCCGTGGGTGCTCGTCGGACTGGACGAGGAAGGCGCCACCGGCACTATCATGGCGAAGGTTCAGGCGACCAAAGGCACCAGCGCCCAGACCCTGCCGTTCGGCCCCCTGGTGGACGAGCTTCAGGGCGAGCTGGCCAAATCGGTCCCTCGCCTCAAGGGCCAGCCCAAACTGCTCAATATCGAGCTGGCGGATTCGGCCGGAAAGCCGGTCGGGACCTGGGACGGCGGCGGCTGGAAGTTCACCAGCGGGCACTGATCGGGGACGGCCTTCGGGACCGACGGCCGATAAGATAAAGACCCGATGTCGTCACAATTTTGTTTGACATCCCCCCACCCCTTCATTATGGAATGGCCCCTAGATTGACTCGCCAGTCAACCGGGTAACCGGAGGCCAGGCAGAGAGATACAAAAATCACGTTTAAGGAGATTTCGCTCATGGGAAAACCACTTGAAGGCAGAGTCGCAATTGTCACCGGCGGCGGCGGCGCACTTGGCCGTTCGCACTCGCTCACGCTGTCGGGCCTCGGCGCCAAAGTCGTCGTGAATGACCTCGGCGGTTCGCTCAAGGGCGAAGGCGCCGACAAGACCTCGGCCCAGAAGGTCGTCGACGAGATCAAGGCCAAGGGCGGCGAAGCCGTCGCCAACTACGACACGATCTCGACCGCCGACGGCGCCAACGCCGTCGTGAAGAGCGCGATCGACGCGTTCGGCAAGATCGACATCGTCATCAACAACGCGGGCTTCCTGCGCGACGTCTCGTTCACCAAGATGACGGACGACGACTGGAGCGCGATCATCGGCGTGCACCTGACGGGCGCCTACTACGTGACGAAGGCCGCGTGGCCCCGCATGAAGGACCAGAACTACGGCCGCGTGATCATGACGGCTTCGGCCGCCGGCATATACGGCAACTTCGGCCAGGCCAACTACTCGGCCGCCAAGATGGGCCTCATCGGCTTCGGCCAGACGCTCGCCCTGGAAGGCAAGAAGAACAACATCAACGTGAACATCATCGCTCCGATCGCGCGCTCCCGCCTGACGGAGACCGTGATGCCTCCCCCGATGCTCGAGAACCTCAAGCCGGAGTTCGTCTCCCCGCTGGTGGCCTACCTCTGCTCGGAAGAGAGCAAGGAAACGGGCGGCACGTTCGAAGTGGGCGGCGGTTACTTCACCAAGATCGCTTGGTACCGCAGCCCGGGCGTGGGTCTGAAGGTCACGGAGACCATCGACTACGACAAGATCAAGGAAAACATGCCGAAGATCACGGACTTCACCAACGCCAAGATCTGCCGGACGATCCAGGAATCGACCATGGCCGTCATGGCGAACCTGTCGAAGAAGTAAGACCGGACGCTTCGTTCGAGCGGGAAACCCCGGTACTCGGCAACGGGACCGGGGTTTTTCGTGACACCTCAAATTCGGCGGAAGTTACAGGGGCAGGAGAACCACATGGAACGCATTCACTACTCGACCGAAGGCAGGATCGGCATCATCCGGATGGACGACGGCAAGGCCAACGCCATGCAGGGCGAATTTTTCGTCCAGATGAGCGCCGCTCTGGAAAAAGCCGAGGCCGACAAGGTCACCGCACTTATCATCACCGGGCGTGAAAAGTTCTTCTCCGGCGGGCTGGACCTCAAGGCCCTCCCCATGCTGAAGAAGGACGAACTGATCAAGACCCTCGAAGGGTTCCCGGTCGCCATGCAGAAGGTGTTTCTGTTCCCGGCTCCCGTCATCTGCGCGGGCAGCGGCCATGCACTGGCCGGCGGCATGGTCCTGTATCTCATGGGCGACATCCGGATTGCTGTCGACGATGACGGGCACAAGTACGGCCTCAATGAAACGGCCATCGGGCTGCCGCTCCCGTCCTGGGTGCTGGCCACCTGCGGGCAGACGATCCCGCACCGTTACCACACGGACATGATGATTCACGCCCGGGTGATTACCCCCAAGGAAGCCCTCCGCCGCGACGTGACGCAGGAACTGGTCCCGGCCGCCGCCGACCTGATGCCCAAGGCGCTTGAGAAGGCCCGCGAACTGTCCAAACTGCTCCAGCCCGCCTACAAGACCACCAAGTGGCGTCTCCGCCGCCCGGCGCTCGACGAAGCGCTCAAGCGCGGTGCGGACGAGATGTCGGGGTTCCTGTCGGGCGGACCGTTCGCGAATATCAAATAGTTCCGGAGACTGTTCAGAACAGGCGGTCGGAGAACCACTGGATGACGTAGCCGAGTCTCGGCAGCGTGTAGATCAGCTTTACCGTTACCGGGTGGGCGAACAGCAAAAAGAGATACACACCCGCAAGCCCCGCCAGCACCTTCCAGGAAAACTCGCTCCAGACCAGCTTCTCTTTCCCCTGGATGATCGAAAGAAACGGGAACCAGTGCACCCGTTTCTCGTAGGCTTCAAACTCTGCGCCCCAGTGGGCGCGGACCGACGGCGTCTCAAGATACCAGACACCCAGTACGTTATAGACCAGCAACCCGACGGACCAGATCAGCGCGATCACGCTTCCGAACACGAGCGTTTTCGCCAGCAGCATGAAAAATACGGACACATAAAGCGGATGGCGGGTGACCCGGTAGATACCGGTCTGCAGCAGCTCGAATTTGGCGGGCGGTTTCCAGAGCCCCCAGAACGATGGCCCCATCGGGACGACCGCATAGAGAAACAGCACGCAGCCGCCCATCAGGACTTCGATGAGAGGCCTGAACCAGGGCTCACCCCGGAAGTTCCACAGGATGATCGACTCCGGATTTTTCTGGGCGAGGTACAGGACCGACGCCCCCAGCAGAAAGATCACCCCGAACACGTAAAAGAACCGGTAACCCACCCAGCCCATGACGGGCTCCAGGCGGTCCTTGATGAACGCACGCGGCCAGAAGCTCGACCAGACGGAAAAGGCCAGAACGTGCAGAAACATCCCCAGATAGGGGTTCATATCCTGAGCGGCGGATGACTCCAGCAGAAACAACTCCTGAGAACGATGACGATGGGCCTGACTCTAGCCGATTTTTCCGTCTGTGAAGGGCTCTGCCGGTGAAACATTCTTCATGCGGTTTCGGATTGACTTGGCCGGTCAATTATCGTTTATTGGCTTTTGACGTTCATTTCCGTCAGATTTGTTCTGTGTGAGGGCTGGGTCCGGTTCCGTACCGGACAGTGAAAGCGCCGGCCGCCTTGGAAACTACTTCCATACAGATTCTCCTCTCCGCCACCGACGATGCCGCCGGTTCCCTGTCCATTGGCGAACTGGTCGCTCACAGCTCCGGCTTGGGACTCATGGTGCTGCTCACGCTGGTGGCGATCTCGATTGCGTCCTGGGGGATCATTTTCCTCAAGTGGTCCCAGATCCGGAAGGCCCGCGCGCAGGCCGCCCGGTTCATTGATCTCTTCTGGGATGTCCGTGACCTGGACAAGCTCGCCAATTCGATTCGCAGCGGCGATTCCGAAGGCCCTGCCGCCCGCGTGTTCCAGGCGGGCTACGGGGAACTGATGTCGATGGGCATCGGCGACGAGACCAGCCCGGCTGCCAAGAGCCACCAGTGGTCGCCCAATCTTGAGCGCGCCCTTCAGCGAAGCCTTGTGACCGAACAGACGCGCCTCGAAAACCTGCTCGTTGTGCTGGCCACGGCCGGAAGCGCGTCGCCCTTTATCGGTCTCTTCGGGACCGTCTGGGGGATCATGTCGAGCTTCCACGCCATCGGCCTGATGAAGTCGGCCGATCTGGCGGTCGTCGCTCCCGGTATCGCCGAGGCGCTGATTGCCACCGCCGTCGGCCTGTTCGCGGCCATCCCGGCGGTCGTCGCCTACAACTTTCTCGGCAACCGGGTGCGGGTTCTCATGCGGGACCTGAACGGTTTCGGCGCGGACCTGCTCAACGCCATCCAGCGGCACTTCATCCGGAAGGGAGACTGATGGCCTTCTCCGGCGGCAGCGACGATTCCGGCCTCGTAAGCGACATCAATGTCACGCCGCTCGTGGACGTGATGCTGGTGCTGCTCGTGATTTTTATGGTCACGGTACCGGCGCTGGTGGGCGGCGTGAAAGTCGAACTGCCGAAAACCCGCGAATCCACCCCCGCAGCGGCCCGTGACGCGGTCGTCGTCTCGATCACGCGCGGCGGCGACGTCTTTATGGGCCGCGAAAGCGTGAAAAACTCGGAACTGGCCGCCCGGATCCGCAAGAAGTTCGAGGCCGACCCGAAGGCGGACCCCACGGTCTATCTTCGTGCCGACCGTCGGGTACCCTACGGCGAGGTGGTCCGTATCATGGCAAACCTCCGGAGCAACGGAATCACCAAGCTCTCGCTCATCACCGAACCCGAACAGCTCGAAGGACAGCCCTGACCGTGTCCGCCGCCGCTCTCACCGCCCGTTCCCGCCGCCAGCCGGAACCGGATACGTCGAAGCTCGTCAATTTCATCCTCCT
Organism: uncultured bacterium; assembly: GCA_964565925.1. Taxonomy (GTDB): domain Bacteria; phylum JAGRBM01; class JAGRBM01; order JAGRBM01; family JAHCIT01; genus CAZMGV01. Next base: position 217,969 of record CAZMGV010000005.1, on the reverse strand, counting down.
GTCCGGAGCGGCGCACGTGATCTTTGCCGTCGCCGCCGTCTGGGCTCCGTGGAAGAGCGACAATCTGCTGGACGAGATCAGCTCGAAAGACACGATGGAGATTGCTCTCAGCGATTCGGCCCCGCCTTCCATCGGCGGTCCGCCAGCGGCGGCTCTGGCTGCGCCCAAGGCACCGGCTTCCGCTGCGCCTGAATCTAAACATCCGGAACCCGTGGCGGCGCCTGAACCGAAAGCCGCACCGGCGCCCAAGGTTGTGCCCTCGGTCGACAAGGCCGCTGTCCCGCTCCAGACGAAAGAGCGGTCCCTTGAAGACCGCAAGCGGCTGGAAAAGGCCGAACGGACGAAAGCCGAGAAGGCGGTCAAGGAAACGGCCAAACCGGATAAGCACGCTCCGGCCAAAACCGTACCGGATGAAAAGTCCGCGAAGATGAAAGAGATCGAAGACCGCCTCGCGCAAAAGCTCCGCGAAGCCAGAGAGGCCGTCGCGCTAGCGAATAAATACGGTTCCGAAGCCGGGACCCGCCAGTCATCTTCGGCGTCGTCTCCGACTGCCGGAACTCCTGCGCCCGTGGGACAGGGATCGGTCGCCGGTCCCGGCGGCCAGCCGGGCGGTACCGGAAACTCCCGGTCGCTGCTCGCAGCCGCCGACCGGGTCCAGCGGGACGCCTACGAAGGCTATCGGTCCCAGATCATGGCTGCCGTACGCGACAACTGGGAAGTTCCCGCCTCCGTGAAAGGGCTGGCGCTTGAAGCGACATTCCGGCTGGAGATTTCGTCCGACGGAGACGTCCTGTCGGCCAGGCTGTCGAAGAGTTCCGGCAATCGCGTGTTCGACGATGCGGTCTCCCGGACGGTCTCGAAAGTGACCAACATCGGCATCCCGCCGGCCAACTTCCCCAAGATCGTCAACATCGTTTTCGATAACCGGTCCCTGGAACAGTGAGTAACCCTTTGCGCCACTTCCTGAACCTTACTCTCCCCGCCTTCGCACTGTTCGCCTTCCTGCTGTCCGTGCCCGGAGCAGCGTCGGCACAGGAAGAGACCATCCATGTGTTCCGACCGGGATTCCGCAAGATCGGCGTCGCGGTGGTCGATTTCGCAGTGGACGGCGTCCCGCCGGAAATGGGCAGGGACGTGGCGTCCGTGATCCGCAGCGATCTCGAATGGAGCGAGTTCTTCAAGGTGCTTGCGCCGGAGAAAAACCCGCCGCAGCCCGGCAACCATCTTCCTGAAGAGCAGAACTTCGCCCCGTGGAAAGAGACCGGCATCACGGCCTACGTGCGGGGTCTTGTGAAGCTGGAGGCCGACGACAAGATTTCCATCGAGGCCCGCCTGTATGACGTGAAGCTGGAGCAGTTCCGGACCGGCAAACGGTACCAGGCCAATCCGCGTTATCTGCGCCAGATGGCCCACCGTTTTTCCAATACGGTCACGGAAGACCTGGCCGGTGTCGAAGGCATCTATACGACCAAGATAGCCTTCGTGTCGGACGAAACCGGCACCCGCGAAATGATGATCATGGACATCGACGGGTTTAACCGGGAGGCGCTGACGAAAAACCGGTCGATCAACTCCGCACCCAGATGGACCCCCGACGGCAAGTCGCTGATGTTTGTCTCGTACCGGCGCGGCAAGCCCGATCTCTACAAGTTCGATCTGCTGGGACGGGTGGCCGACCTGTTCTGGGACCGGGGCGAGCTGAACATGAGCGGCTCCTGGTCGCCGGACGGAACGAAGGTCCTCGTTTCCCAGTCGTCGGGCGCCAACGCGCAGATCTACCTGATCGAAAACAACGGCGAGCGGGTCCGTCAGCTCACGACCGGCACCGGGCTTAATCTCTCCCCCTCGTGGTCGCCCGACGGGAAGGAGATCGCCTACGTGTCGGACCGCACCGGCTCGCCGCAGGTGTACATCATGAACTCCGAAGGCGAGAACATGCGCCGCCTCACCACGTACGGAAACTACAACACCTCGCCCGCGTGGAGCCCCAAAGGCGACCGGATCGCCTTCGTCCGGCGCGAAGCACGCGGCTTCAACGTTTATGCCGTGAACCCGGACGGTTCGGACGAAGTGCTCATTTCCAAGGAAGGCGGGGCCAACGAAGATCCGACCTGGTCGCCACGCGGCGACTTCCTGATCTACTCGTCGAAACGCAACAAGAACTACGACCTGATTCTGAGCGACGCGTTCGGCGAACGCCGCCGGGCGATCACGAAAACGCCTTCGAACGAAATCCAGCCGGCCTGGTCGCCCAGAGACCCGAAGTAGTTACTGTACGGTCGTGGGACCTGTGGCCGGTCCCGGCGCTGGTAACGACTGCGCGTTCGCCGGCGGTACCGGTGGCAACCCCACGGCGGGGCTTGGCGGCGGCGCAACCTGGCTGTTCAGCTTTTCAATCTGCGAATCGAGCAGCTTCACGTCTTTCTCGATGAGCGGCAGTACGCTTGTGCCCGGATAGTCCGCCGCCAGCTGTTTGAGCTGCTTCTGGACCCCCGCCAGCGCATCGCGCCGGGAGGCCGGGTCCTTGATCTTCATTGCCTTCACGACGGCGTCGCCTGCCTTGTCGCGCTGTTTTTTGACCACACCGTCAATGGCGTCGGAAAGCCGCGCCATCGCGTTCTGCCCTTCCGTCGGCGACGACGTCAGGTCCTTCAGGATCATGACGGCTTCAGGATAACGCCCTTCCTTGAGTGCCAGGTCCGCAGCCGCCAGCTTCTGCCTGTCCGCCCCGGCCCGGTCCGCGCTGGCCTTTCCCTGCGCCGCCTCGATCTCGAAAACGACAGCGGTAATCGGCGACTGGAGATCGGGCTCCGGATAGATCGTCCGCAGTTCAACCGTACGGCGGCGGGCGGTTTCGGCATCCAGCTTCCCCTGGAAAAAATCGTTCCGCAGCCGGGCCAGATCGTCCGAGAGCAGTTGAGAACGCCGCTGATGGAACCCGTCCAGCAGTTTCTGGGCGCGGGCCTGAACGTCCGTATCACGCGATTCCGCCACCGCCTCGGCAATCAGCCGGTTGGCGGTCGCATAGTCGGTCCCGTAGGCGAAGATCGCTTCGGCCTGGATCAGCTTCGAACGGGCACGGGCCACCTGGTCCTTCTCGCGCGAATCGATGATGCCGATCCGCTCTTTCGACGAATCGCCCAGGCCCTGCAGTTCACCCAGCCGGGCCACGACCTGCTCATAGGCGCCGCGGGCCTTCGGGTAGTTTCCGGCGGCGGCATAGTAAGCGGCAAGTTCCGCCGTCAGCGTCGGCATGTCCGGATAGCGCTGCGACGCGAGATAGCCTTCCAGATAGTTCGCCGCGCGGTTCGGGTCTCCGGTGCGGGCCGCGGCGCGGGCGACTTCCGGAATAACCTCCATCGGGATTTCTTCGGGCGGCATCTCGCGTACGGCCCTGTCCCAGGTGGAGAGCAGCCCCCTGTCGTCCTTCGCCTTGATCTCGTTCCACAGTTCCGTGCGGTACGTGCCGAGGGTTCGCGCGTCGATCTTCGTTTCACCGACCGCTTCGGAAATCCCCGACTGATCCGCCAGGCGCGCGGTCCGGGCTTTGACGAGAGCCTTCACGGCGTTCAGGAAATCGGTCCACTGGGCGCTGTCGCCCTTCTCGGTGTTAAGCGTATGACGGTCCAGCCCCTGCGCCAGTTCGGCCAGTTTTTTCAGCGCGGCGATTTCTTCGAGACGTATCTTTTTGACTCCATCGGGAAGTTTCGAGGCAGCCGTATCCTGCTGGAGTTTTTCAAGCAGCGCCGGGTCCGGTAGCTGCAGATCAACCTGGAAATGGTCCGGCGTCGGGGACGTTCCGTACGGGTTTCCGGCGGCCGTGTCCGCCCCATCCTGAACTGGCGCGGCGGGGCAGACGGGTGCGGCCGACGGCGCTCCGTTCATGCCGGCACAACCCGCCGAAAGGGCCGCAAAAACCCCCGCCGATGCCGCTACCAAACCGCGCCGAAATAACCGACCTTCCATAGGCAAAACTCCTGCCGCCCGGGTGTTGAAAACCGGGCTGTGCAATAGAACACAGCCCCAATGATAGCCAACCCATTGACACACCGATGGAATATCACCTAACTGTTCTAAATCTATAGGGGTTCTCGGATTAAATACATTCCATCAAGGAAGGTTACACCACAGCATTATGGGTGCTCAGGAAGACGCGCTATTTCAACGGTTCGGTAGAGTATTTCCGGCTGGAACGACCATTTTCGAAGAAGGCGCCGAAGGGCGCGAGATGTTCGTCCTGCAGGAAGGCAAAGTCCGGATATCCAAAAAGGTCCGCGACGTGGAGAAGGTCCTTGCCGACCTGAGCCCGGGCGCTTTCTTCGGTGAGATGTCTATTCTCCTGAACAAGCCGCGCTCGGCCAAGGCCGTCGTACTTGTGGACTCCAAACTTCTTGTCATCGAGCCCAAGACGTTCGAAGCGATGCTCAAGGGCAACGCCGAAATCGCGATCCGCCTGATCAAGATTCTCGCCGACCGTCTGCAGGAAGCCGACGAACAGATCGAGAACCTTCTGCTCCGCGACGATTCGAGCCGCGTGGTCCACTACCTCACGCGCCAGGCCGACAAGAAGGGCAAGGCCGTCGACGGCGGCGGCCGCTTTATCACCGGCAACAAGGATCAGATCGCCTCGCAGACGGGAACGGATCCCAAGCATGTCAACGACGTCATCGAAAAGCTGGTCAAGGGCAACCTGCTCAAGGTCCAGCCCGACGGCTTCGTTGTCGCCGAGACCGAGAAACTGCGCAAGTTCCTCGAATATCTCGCGTTGAAGGAGCAGTTCGGCGAATTCTCCTGATCGGGAGACACGCTGACGGGACGGGTGGAACGGCGGCTATGCGCGTAAAGGTGTGCGGTTGCTCCGGGGGCGAAACGCCCGAAACCGCGCTTACCGGTTTTGTGATCAACGACGAGCTTTCGCTCGATGCGGGCTCGCTTTGCCGTTCGCTGTCGCTGGACGAGCAGTGCGCCCTCGACAACATCCTCATCACCCATACCCATCTCGACCACATCAAGGATCTGGCGTTTCTCGCCGATAACATCATCGGCGTAAAGAAAACGTCGCTGCACATCTGGGGGTCGGAGTTTGTCGTCTCGACGCTTCGCGGCCACCTGATGAACGACAAGATCTGGCCGGACTTCACCAAGATTCCGACCCCGCAGAACCCGGTGCTCGTCTACCACACGATCGAAGCCGGCAAGCCGTTTACGGTCGCGGGCTACGACGTGATGCCCGTGCTTACGAACCACCCCGTTCCCAACACCGGCTATATCGTCAAGAACCGGGACGGAGCCTTCTGCTTCACCGGCGACACCGGCGTGACGAAGCAGATCTGGGACGTGCTGAACGAAACCCCGAAAGTCCTCGGCCTCATTACCGAAGTCAGCTTCCCGAACATGATGACCGATCTGGCCAATATCAGCGGACACCTTACGCCCAAGATGCTTCACGAGCAGATCGGGTTGCTCAAAGACCGCCGCTATACGGTTTACCTGTCGCACAACAAGCCGAACTTCCGCGAATTGCTCCGCAAGGAAGTGGCGGAAACCGGTATTCAGAACTACCACTTCCTGAACAAGGGTGAAGTGCTGGACCTGCGCCTCTGAGTTTCCCGTCCTTTTCGCTACGCACCAGTACAAAACGTTGAGCTTTCCACGCTCCATCCAGACCGTCGAGGAGTTCGAGCAGCTTGAAGCCGCTCATACGATTCGGCTGGGCCTGGAACGGATGCGGCTGCTCTGCAAAAAACTCGGCGACCCCCAGAAGTCCTTCAGGGCTATTCACGTGGCGGGCACCAACGGCAAAGGCTCGATCTGTGCGATGCTGCATGCCGTGCTGCTCGAATCGGGCCTCGACGCGGGTCTCTACACCTCCCCCCATCTGGTTACCGCGCTGGAACGGGTCAGGCTCGGGTCGCGCGACTGGACCCCGAGGGAACTGCTCGGCACGGTGAACGACGCGCTCAACGCCATTCACGACGATCCCGAACTCTCGGCCGATCCGCCAACAACCTTTGAACTGATAACGGCCGCCGCATTCCTCGCGATCCGGCGCGCCGGCATCCCTGTCGCCGTCATCGAAGTGGGCCTGGGCGGCAGGCTCGATTCCACGAACGTGTGCGAGCCGGTGATCTCGGTCATCAGCTCCATCGGCCTCGACCATCAGGCTTTTCTCGGACCGGGGCTGATCGATATCGCTGGAGAGAAAGCGGGGATTATCAGGCCGCGCATTCCCGTCGTTTCGTCGGCGCTTCAGCCGGAAGTTCAGCGGCTGCTGCAGGACCGCGCCTCGGAACTGGGCTCGGCCTGTTATCTGGGTGGACGGCAGTTCGATTACGTCCGCACGGCCGACGACCGGTTCGACTATCTGGGTCTTCAAACCCGCTGGCCCGATCTTCCGCTGCCGCTCCCGGGCCGGCACCAGTTCCAGAACGCCGCCGCCGCCTGCGCGGCGCTCGAACTGCTGAACCAGAACGGCTTTGCCATATCACCCGCCCAGGTGCGCGCGGGGTTCGGCCGGGTGAACTGGCCCGGACGGCTGGAGCATGTTTCGGAGCGGCCGGATCTCTGGCTGGACGGCGCCCATAATCCGGCCGCCGCACAGGTTCTCGCCGCATTCCTGCAGGGCTTGCCGGCGGACCGGAAGCTCCATCTCATCGTGGCATTCAAGGCCGACAAGCAGCAGCGGGAATACCTGGAAATCGTCGCCCCGCTCGCGCACCGGATCACGGTCACTACGGCAAAGGGCCTCTCGTCCGCGGAGGAAGTCGGCCGGATCGCCCGCAGCCTGCATTCGAATGTGGTCGTGGAACCCGATCCGGCGAAAATCCTCGCGCAACTCTACTGGCGCAAACCGGCCGATGAAACGGCCGTGCTGACCGGATCGCTCTACCTGGTCGGAGCCGCCAAGCGCTGGCTGAACGAAAACCGTCCCGGTCAGTGAGCCGGCTGGCTGGATGCCGGGGCGGGAGCCGGTCCGCCTTCTGGAGCCGGGGCTGGCGCTGCCGGGGTGTCTCCTGACGGCGGCTGCGCGCCCTCTTTGGCCGGCGGTTTCCAGAGGTGATCGCGGCGGAAATAGAGGTCCATCGCCAGCTTGGCAAAGCCTTCAAACGCCTCGCTACCGACTTCTTCACCCCGCACCACGACGGCCTTGTTGTCCGGGCCTACCGCCTGGAACATCGGGGACGGAATCCGCAGCTCCTTGGTCACGTCCCGTTCATTTCGCCGGTCCGTCCAGACGCGATAGGCATTGTCCCACTGCATCTCCTGAACGCCGTAAAGGGAAATTTCGCGGACGGCCTTCGCATCGACTTCCCACTTGTGCTTCAGATTGTAATAGGTCCGGTTGTAAAAAAATGCGGCCGCCACGAGGCCGATGATCGCACGCAACGCGAACGACCGCCGCCGGCCGATTTCCAGATGAGTAATGTTCTTGTAAATAACCGGGTAGAGGAGAGCTATCCCGCCCAGGAACCCGTAAAAGAGCAGGTCCCATAGGTAGCTGGCACCGCTGACCGTGATATGGCCGGCGTCCTGGCCCGTGGGCTCATACCGGTAGTAGGTATCACAGGCCGTCGCCATTACGCAGAGCATCAAAACAGGAACGAGCTTCCAGACGCGATTCATGCACTTCATGGCGGGCGACTCTAGTTCATCCGGTCAAGAAAGGGCCAGTCTTACTCTTTCCCCTACTAACGACGTATGATAGATTTCCTGCACGACGATAGACGCCGAAAAACCAGTTATTATGGACACTTAGGTGCAGGCAACCGGGCGTTTTCGCCCCTGGCTTCAGACATCGAATGAGTTTGCTTGGAAATCTGGAAGATCTGGGACTTGGAGACATTCTCCAGATCGTCAGCCTGTCCAAAAAAAGCGGTGTCCTGATACTCACCGCCCGGGCCCGTAGTGGCCGGATCATCTTCAAAGACGGCAAGATCATCGGCGCGACCGTCAGCACGATATCAAACGAACTGGGCGATCTGCTCGTCAAATCCGGAATGGTCCCGCAGGCTACCGTCGAGACGGCCCGGCAGGCCTGGAACGAAGCCCAGCAGGCGATACCGCTTCGCCAGATTCTGGTCCAGCAGCATCACATCTCTCCGGTGCTGACCGAAGACGCCGTCCGCGAACATATCCAGCAGGTCGTCGTGGAGCTGTTCTCCTGGATCGACGGCGAGTTCAATTTCGAGCTGCAGGACGTCGACGCCGAGCTGGCCTCCCTGGACCCGGTCCAGCGCGAGCTGACGGTCACCGAAGGCATCAGCCCCCAGTTCCTGTCGATCGAAGCCCTACGGATACTCGACGAACGGGCTTACAACTCCCCGGATCCGGGTGCGGCAGATTCGGTGCCCCCGCCCCGCCCCGTGACCCCATCGAAACCTCCGGCACCGTCCACCAAGCCGCCGGAACTGGGCCGTGTGATCCCGCTCAAGCGCTCTACTGGCGGGGCCGCTGCGGCCCAGGCCGCACAACCGGATGAAGTTCCGCCGCCGGTGCCGTCGGCATCGGAACTCGTGCGCAAGACGCTCACCACGCCCGTCATCGTGGTGGACGACGACAAGGTCACGCTGAACGCCATTGTCGCGTCGCTGAAGAATCATGGCTTCCAGCCGCACCCGGTTGACACTGTCGAAGGCGCCAAGTCGCTCGTAACCGAATTCGAGGCCCGCGCCCTGTTCTATGTCGTTGTTGCCGACCTGCTGATGCCCAGAAGCGACGGTGCCGGAATTCTGGGCGGCATCGAGCTGCTGGAGTTCGCCCGCACCCTGCCCATCCCGAAGCCGACGGTGATCGTCTCGGACTACGAGAATGAAACCGCGCAGAAAAAGGCGCTGGATCTCGGCGCGAACCAGTTCATCCGGAAACCCAAGAAGGGCGACCTGCTGAAAGGTGTCCAGTCCGAAGAGCTCCTGAAGTTCATGAAGGCGCTGACGCCCCTGCTTGCCGACTGGATCACCAAGGAAACCGGCGAAACCTGGCATGCGCCGGAACCGCTCATCCCCCCGACTCCAGTCGCCCCTGCTGCTTCGCCCGTTCCCAAACCGTCTGCACCACCGGCACCAAGCCGTCCGCCTTCACCACCAGGGCCAGCGCCTCAGTCTGCACCGCCCGCGGTCAAAACCATGTCGGCTCCTCCGGCCGGTTCCGCCGGCGCGCTTTCTCCCGGCACCCGGGACATCGGCGGCGAAATTGCCCAGGAAATCGGCGCCGAGTTCAAGCCGGTGGCCAAGTCCCACTCAGCCGGGCTCGGAATGCTCCGCCAGATGAGCCAGGAGCTGAACAACCCTGAATCAAATATCGAAATCACCCTGCTCGTCCTCCGGTTCGCCGCCGAACTGATGTCACGGGCGGTGATCTTCCTGGTCACCGACCGCGAGATCCGCGGACTGGGCCAGTTCGGCCTTGAAATTCCCGGCGCTAACCCGACGCGGGTCATCCGCACCACCGTCATCCCGCTCAAGGAAGAAAGCGTTCTCGCGAACGTCGCTCAGACCAAGAACACGCACAAGGGGTCGCTCGACGACGGCAAGTGGAACGATTACCTGCTCAAGCAGCTGGGCGGATACTCGGTTTCCGAGGTGTTTGTCGCGCCGATCGTGAGCCGCAACCGTTGTGTGGCGCTGCTCTACGGCGACAACGCGGGGATCGCGATACCGATCGGCGATACGGAAGCGCTGGAGATATTCCTGGTGCAGGCGGGCATGGCCATGGATCGTGCCATACTCGAACGGCGGCTGGGCGAACTCGCCCGTGCCATTCCGCAGGACCGGGGGTGAGCAAGGTGGCCCGGATACTCCTCGCGGAAGATTCACCCACGACCCGGTCGATGATCGTGTCGGCAATCGAACTGCTGGGCGATGTGGAGGTGGTGCCCACCTCCAGCGGCTTCGAGGCGCTGAAGACGCTGCCCCGCTACAAATTCGATCTCATCATCACCGATGTGAACATGCCCGACATCAACGGGCTCGAACTCGTCTCGTTCGTCAAGCACAACCCGCTCTACCAGCACATTCCGGTCATCATCATCACCAGCGAGATCAGCGCCAAGGACGAGGCCAGGGGCCGCGCCCTGGGAGCGGCCGAATACGTTCACAAACCCGTGGATCCCGACAACCTGCAGAAGGTGATCCGCCGCTACGTCAAGGTGAGCTGACCATGGCGAAGCTGTCGCAGGAGTTCATATCGGAAGCCGAGGAGATCCTCGAGGAACTGAACCGCGAGCTGTTCCTCCTCGACGAGATGGCTGCCGGCGGAGCGTTCAATCCGGAGACCGTCAACTCGATTTTCCGCGGCGCACACTCGCTGAAGGGTCTCGCCGGGATGTTCGCGTTCACCGAACTACAGGAGTTCGCCCACCGGCTCGAAAACCTGCTGGATACGCTGCGGCTCGGAAAAGTCACGCTGAACAAGACGCTGGTCGACGCCCTGTTCAAGGGCTGCGACATCCTGAAGGCGCTGATCGAGGCGCGGGCCGCCGAAACCGCCCTGCCCGATACGGCGCCGCTGCTTGCCGAAATTGCCCGGATCATGGATGCCAAGCCAGCGGCCGAGTCGACATCGCCCGCCCAGCTTGCCGGCATCGATCCGGCCATGATTTCGACGCTCTCCGAATACGAAGAACACCGGCTGAACGAGAATATCCGTATCGGCAATTTCGTCCACAAGGTGACCGCCGTGTTCGAACTGGCCACTTTCGATACCGCCCTGGGCGAACTGATCGAGGCGGCAAAAGCGAAGGGCGAGATCGTCACCACCCTGCCGTCCGGCGCCGCCTCGACCGCCGACCAGATCGCCTTCGACGTTCTGGTCGGAACGAAAGCGAGCCGCGACGATCTGGCCGCGCTCGTCAAGAACATTCCCAACGTCGAGGTCACCACGCTCGGATACCTGCCGCCCGCTCAGGCGCCAGCCGGGGCTGCAGCTCCGGTCGCGGCGCCAAGGCCGGCAGCGCCGGCTTCCGCCGATGCGGCCGCGAAAGAAGCAGCCGCACGCGACGCTCACGCCGACGACCGCGGCCCGGCTTCCGCCCGCAGCGCCTCTCAGACCGTCCGTGTGCATATCAACAAGCTCGACCACCTGATGAATATCGTCGGCGATCTGGTCATCCAGCGCAGCGAGTTCCAGAGGATCGCGGATCTCGTCAAGAGCGCGACCGAAGCAGGGCAGATCGGGATCGATCTGGAAAAGGCGATCCGCGGATTCGGACGCCGGGTGAACGAACTCCAGACCGGCGTCATGTCCACCCGTCTGGTGCCTATCGGCACCGTCTTCGAGCGCATGGCGACGGTGATCCGCCAGACGTCCCGGGCCCTCGACAAGGACGTGAAGGTCGACATGAGCGGTGTCGACACGGAGCTGGACAAGCTCATCATCGAGGAACTCTCGGACCCGCTCATGCACATCGTCCGCAACGCCGTGGACCACGGAATCGAACCCGCGGACAAGCGCAAGGCGGCGGGCAAAGACCCGCAGGGTACGGTAAAGCTCGATGCGTTCCCTGAAGGCAACAAGGTTATCGTCCAGATCACCGATGACGGCGGCGGGATCGACGCTGAACGCGTTTACCAGAAAGCGATCTCGCAGGGGCTCATCGACCCCGCCCAGTCGCTGACCCGCGCCGAAAAGCTGGACCTGATCTTCCTTCCCGGCCTCTCCACCAAAACCGAGGTGAGCGACCTGTCCGGCCGCGGCGTCGGCATGGACGTCGTGAAGAACAATATCGCGAAACTGTCGGGACTGATCCAGATCGATTCCGAGCCTGGACGCGGCACCAAGCTGACCCTGACACTCCCGATTACACTGGCGATCATCAAGGCGCTGCTCGTCGAATCCCGCGCCCGTACCTATGCGGTACCGATCTATAACGTGCTGGAGTGTGTCCGGATCCCGTACGACCGGGTGCGGACGATCGAGAAACGGGCGACGTTCGAGCTGCGGGAGCGCAGCGTTCCGCTGATCGATCTCGGCGACTATTTCCGTCATGGCGGCGAGGCCGTTCAGGCTGCCTACCACTACGTGATTGTCGTTGGCCTGGCAGAGCAGCGGCTCGGTATCCGGGTCGACCGGCTCGCCGGGCAGCAGGATGTGGTGATCAAACCCCTCGGCGAGCTTCTGAAAGGAGCCCCGGGAGTCGCAGGCGCGGCCGAGCTGGGCAACCAGAAGACCGTGCTGGTGCTGGATGTGGGGCGGATTCTGGGCGAAGTGATGATCGGGCACGGCGGAGAACGCGCCGCCTGAAGTTTACGGTGAAGGGCACGGCATCGGGGGAAGTGCGCTGTGTATGAAGAGTTTTTCCAGCTGAGCGGGAAGCCGTTTTCCAAGACGCCTGACCCGGCTTTCCTGTACGAAAGCCCGATCCATGCGGAAGCGCTGGCGCGCCTGGAACTCGCCGTCGAGGACCGGGAACTCGCGCTGCTGCTCGGCGACGTCGGCAGCGGCAAGACGACCCTGACCCGTGCGCTCATCGACCGGCTGGGCGATTCGATCACGCCGGTGCTGCTGACCAATCCGAAAGTGACGCCCGTGCAACTGCTCAGGCTGATCGCCGAACGGATCGGGATCGGCCAGCTTCCGAAGAACCGTACGGAAGTTCACGAGAAAATCTCCGACCGGCTTTTCCAGCTTCATGAACAGTCCAGGCCCGTCGTTCTGATCATTGACGAAGCCCAGCTGATCTCCGGCAAATCGACGTTCGACGAGATCCGGCTGCTGACCAACTTCCAGCTGGACGACACGAACCTGCTGGCGGTGATTCTCGCCGGCCAGCCGGAACTGTCCCAGAAGCTCGCCCGGCCCTCCTACGAGGCGCTCTGCCAGCGCATCGGGTTTACCTGCCGCCTGGGGCCTCTGACACGGGAAGAGACCGGCAAGTATGTCGCCCACCGGCTGAAAATCGCCGGGGCCCGCGATGGCCTGTTTGCCCCCGAAGCGGTGGACCTCCTGTTCAAGCTGTCGGGCGGAATCCCGCGCGTGCTGAACAGCATCGCCCACAATGCGCTGATCGACGCATTCTCGAAGGACGAAAGCTCCGTCAGCGCACAGAACGTCGAATCCGCGGCCGCCGGACGGATCGAGACGCGGGGTTCGCGCACGGCCTCGTCCACAGGGGAGATCCGCCACTAAATGGATGTCCTGAAGGCCAGAGCGAAGGCGAAAGCCGGCAAGCAGAAAACACCGGAGGCTGAACAGCCTGCGGTGAATACGCCTGCCGCTCCGGCCGTAACGGCACCGCCTGTCCCTGCTGCCGCTGAACCGCCTTCAACGCCGGCAGCGGCCGAAAAGAAGGCCGCGCCGAAAGCCCCCCCTGCTCCGCCACCGCCTGCGAAGGCTGCGACAAAGCCTGCTGAAACGGCTGCCGGGAAACCTGCCGAAAAGCCCGATACGAAGCTGCCTGCAAAACCGCCACCCGAACCCGTTCCGGCTGCCGCCGCGAAAGCGAAACCGGCCGAGGCGAAGGTGACTGAAGAAAAGCACGGCCTGGATCTTCCGGAACTTCCGCCCGAAGAGATTACCGAAGAACCGTCGGGCGGGCCCAACGAGGAAGAACAGTTCCTGCACTCCTATGCGGCGCAGGCCGCCCGGCAGGCGGATTCGCTCAAATACCTGACCTTTGACGTGGGTGGGGAGTGCTACGGCCTGCTGCTCACGGACGTGCGGGAAACGATCAAGCTGCCGCAGATTACCGAAGTTCCCCGCTCGCCCACTTACCTGAAAGGGCTGATTTCGCTCCGCGGCACCATGGTTCCCATCGTCGACCTCAGACACCGGCTGTCGCTCAGCGCCCCGGAACTCACCCGGCACAGCCGGATCGTGATCTGCGAGCACGAAGCCGCACTGGTCGGCTTCGTCGTGGACCGGGTGCTCAAGGTTGTGGACGTATCCGGAGGCGATATTCAGGCCCCGCCGGCGACGCTCTCGCCAGAAGAACAGGAAGTCATCGAAGGGGTCGGACGTTTCCGGACCGGAATCGTCCAGACCAAATCCGTCGTCGAGGAATCCGCCGAGGACGCTCTGGTTCCGGAAAACACCCGTTCGGCCGTCGAGTTTTTCACGCTGCTCAAAATTCCGACCCTTGCCCGGATCGAGTTCAGGGGGGCCCAGCGATGATTCCGCCTCCGGCGCAGGTCGCCCGTTTCGCCCTGGGCGGAGACCAGTTCGGCATCGACATCATGCTGATCAAGGAAATCATCGAACCGCAGCCGGTGAAGCCCGTTCCGTATTCGCCCCGGTTTATCGATGGAGTTATTGAAGTGCGCGGTGCGGTCATTCCGTCCATGGAACTTTCCAAACGGTTCGGCACTCCGCCCCCAGCGGACCCCCTCGAAAAGCGGTTTATCATTGTCTCGATCGCAGGTAAGCTCCTCGCCCTTGGAGTCGATGCCGTGTCCGAGATCGTCCGGATAGACCCGAAGGCCTACCGGCCGGTCCCGTCGCTCATGAAAAAACCGGAAACCCGCTGTTTCACCGGTGTGGCCCGGGCCGGACGCGACCTGATTCTGGTTGTCGACCTGCCGGGCCTGTTACGAAGTGAAGAGGAGTTCAAGCTGAGCGAGATCAAGGCCATCGCCACTGAAACCAACGCGGCCATCCCGCCACCGGAGGCCGCCCGCCCATGAGTATTGCGAATTCGATGAGCCGCTTCGGCTCGCTCAAGCAGCGGGCTTTCGGTTTCGTGGGCGTGATCATGCTCTGTGCGACGATTTTGGGCATCTGGCTCTATTCCGGCATCCGCACCAACATGCAGGATATTCATGACAAGTTCCTGGAACTGATCGAGGAACGGCTCGTCTCCAGCGCGGAGAACTCCACGACCTACCTCGTCAGCGTGCTCGAATTCGGAAGCGGTTCAGAGGAACTGATCAAGCGGGTCAAGAAGGATTCCAAGGGCGCTGCCGATTTTGTCCTCATCCTGAAGCCGCCGGTCGCCGAAGGCGCGCCCGCCGACGTGATCGCCATCGACGGGATCGAAGCGACCCCCGAACTTACCGCCATCCGCCCCGAATGGGCGAATTCGATCGAGCAGAAATCCGTTACCTTCTCCTACGAGACCTCATCCGACGTCGCCTACCGCGTCGTCGTTGTCCCCTACCGGCCCGGCGCCGATTCCATGAACCCCGGAGAAACGGCCCGCACGCTCGCTGCGCCTCTGGCGTATGTGCTGATGGGGGTCAAGGAATCCTACATACAGCAGCTTCTTCAGGGTGTCGGGCGCACCGAAACCGGGTTCATCAAGGGCATGATCCTGACCATCATGTCGATGCTGTTTATCTCGCTCAGTTCGGCGCTCGCCCTCTCCTTCCTGATTCTTCAGCCGCTGTCCGAAATGCGCGAATTCAGCCAGGCGATCGCCGACGGCGACCTCACCAAGACCCTGGATCCGGACCTCACCACCCGTTCCGACGAAATGGGCGACATGGGACGGACCTTCATGGAGATGACCGCCTCGCTGACCGACATGGTCAGGCAGATCCAGGAGTCCTCCGAATCGATGCGCCTCTCCGCGCAGAACGTGTTCGAAAGCTCCAATTCGGTCACCGGCTCCAGCCACAAGCAGGAGGACCAGGTCGACAACACGATCACGACCATCACCGAGATCGCGGCCGCCGTCACGCAGATCTCCGATAACGTGTCGGAACTGGCCGGAGCCAGCGAGGAAGCCGCCAGTTCGGCGCAGGAGCTCAGCTTCGCCCGCGCCGAAATCGCCAAGAACGTCACGATCCTTGCCGAATCGGGAGACGAGACGACCTCTTCCATCCAGCAGATGGCCGGATCGATTCAGGCCGTAAAGACGAGCATCGAGCGACTGTCCACGGCGGCCGACGAAACGGCTACGTCCATCGCCGAGATGGACCAGTCCATCAAGCAGGTCGAGACCAACGCCCGGGCGACCGAAACCCTGACCGACGAAGCCGCCCGTACGGCCGCCATGGGAATGGAAGTGGTCCACAAGTCGATCGAGGGGATCACGTTGATCCGCGATTCGTCCGGCAAGGCCGAGACGCTGATGAACGCCCTGTCCAAGCGCGTAGACGAGATCGGCAAGATCATCACCGTGATCGAGGAAATCGCCGAGCAGACGAACCTGCTCGCACTGAACGCCACGATCATCGCCGCACAGGCCGGCGAGCACGGCAAATCGTTCGCCGTTGTCGCCGACGAGATCAAGGATCTGGCCGAGCGCACCACCGAATCGACCAAGGGTATCACGCAGCTCATCACGGCGATCCAGAAGGAAGTGAAACAGGCGGTTTCCGCCGTAAACCAGGCCGGCCGGCTCGTGGAGGACGGCGTCAACCTGTCGCGCGACTCCGGCGAAGTGCTGGACAAGATCAACCAGCGCTCGCGTGATTCCATGAACCAGGTGCGCGAAATCGCCCGGGCCACGGTCGAGCAGGCGCGCGGATCGGCGCAGATCAACCAGGCCATCGAGCAGATCACCTACATGCTCGAAGGGATTCTGAACGCCACCCGTGAACAGGCCGCCGGCTCGCAGAACATCATCCTGGCCGCCGTCCGCGTCCGCGACACGACGGCCCAGGTCCGGGACGCCACCGCCGAGCAGGAACGCGGCGCCAAGGAAATCGGAAACGCGCTCGAACGCATCAACCAGATGGCGAACTTCATCCGCCGCTCGGTCGAGGAACACAAGCTCGCCACCGACAAGGTGCGCGACGCGATCGAACATATCCGCCAGTCGACGGGCGTCAACATCACCGAGTCCAACCGGCTCGAAGGTGTCGTCGCCTCGCTGAACGAACAGAGCAAGGCCCTGCAGGAAGCCGTAGGAAGGTTCAGGATCCAGAGATGATCGTCAATTGCCCCAGCTGCAAGGCCCGCTACGACCTGTCCGGCCGCGGTCCCATTCCGGACAGCGTCCGGCTCCGCTGCACGGCCTGCAGCACCGTCTTTGTCGTTCGCAAGAAACCTGCCGCCCCTGCCCCGACGGCGGCCGGCGCCAGACCCGCGGCACCGGCGAAACCCGCTCCCTCACTGACGCTTCCGGTGGTGCTGGTCGCCCACGATTCTGCCGAAGTCCGCAAGCTTCTGATCGATATCATTTCGGCCGAAAAGAGCATGAAGGTTCTGGAGGCCCCCAACGGTGATAGCGCTCTCCAGATTCTCCGCAGCCAGCCCGTCCAGGTGATGATCTCCGACGTGGCCCTGCAGGGACTACTCGGGTTCGAACTCGCCGAACGGCTGAAAAAGGACGACATTCTGGGCACACCGAAAGTCATCCTGATGGCGTCGATCTATAACCATGCACGCTACAAGCGGTCGCCGACCCAGCTCTACGGATGCGACGACTACCTTGAGAAACACCACGTGCACGACATGCTGGTGCCCAAGATCAACAAGCTGATCTACAACTTGAATCGCCAGGACAGCTCCAGGACGCCTCCCGCCGAGACCGGAACGGCCGATACCGGCAGCACGATGATCTCGGAGAAGGCCCCCGAGGCGCATCTCTCCCGGTCGCAGGAAGACATCCTGAAAAAGCCCGAACTGGACGATTTCAGGGGCAAGTCCTCCCCGGCAGCGCACGAGAACGCCCAGCGGCTGGCGCGAATCATCGTGAGCGATATCGCCCTCTACAGCCAGGAACTGCTGGCCGAGGGCCTGCGAACCAACAAGATGGACGAATTCCTCAAGAAACAGTTCGACGACGCGCGGGAGATGTACAAGCAGCGGGTTCCCGAAGCGGTCCGCAAGTCGAGCGACTACCTGGAACAGGCCATCCGCGAATACATCACCTCCTTCACCAAACAGCAGACGTCCTGACGGAGCAACCCCAACGGGCATGGAACCGCATGATCAGGAAGTAGAGCAGAAACTCGAGGATCTGGCCCAGGCGGCCGGATCGCCCCGCTCGCTCGCCCTGATTACCGAGAGCCTGAAGGACCGTGAATGGCGGGTCAGGAAAGCCGCGGTCGAGGCGGGCCATGCCTTTCCCGATCTCTCGGCTCTTATCCCCGAACTGATCACGGCCATCGCCGACCCGGACAACGTCGGCCGCCGCAACGCTGCCGCGGAACTGCTGGCCGGGATCGGCGACCGCGCGGTGCCGGTACTTATTCTGAAGCTTGAAGACCCCGATCCGGACGTCCGGATATTCGCCGCCAACGTGCTCGGCGAGATCCGCTCACCGGCCGCGATCCCGGCGCTGATCGGCCGCCTGAAGGATACCGACGAGAACGTGCGTCTCGTTGCCGTCGAGCGGCTGGGCCTTTTCGACGACGCTTCGGTTGATTCCGTGCTGACCGGCCTGCTGGATACCGGCGATATTCCCCTGAAGTTTTCAGCCCTGGAAGCGCTGGCCGCCCATGACGCCAGAATCCCGCTCACCGCCCTTCAGACGCTCGCCTCGCAGCTCGTACTGCGTCCGGGTGTCTTCCGCGCCCTGCGTTCGGGCCGTCAGCCCGAAGCCGTGGAAATCGTCGCCAGCGGCATTCTGGACCGCGCCCGGTCTTCCCGCGAGGCGGCGACCCTGGCGCTCAGCGAACTCGTGCGGAATCACCCGAACCTGGTGCCCCGGATCAGTGCCTTTCTGGCCCAGAAGGCAACGCCCGACACGGTCATCCGCATCGCCCAGACCCTCGAGTCAGGCGACATCACCCTGCGGCGGGCCAGCGTGGATGTGCTTGGCTTTATTCCGATCCCGGCCTCCCTGTCGCAACTGGTTTCGATGGCAGAGGACGACGAGCTGTCGGACCTGACGGCGGTTGCCCTGGCCCGGCTCGCCGCGCACCTGAGCGATCAGTTGATCGAGACCTGGGATCAGGCCAACGAACGCGAAAAATCGCTGCTCGCACGGGCCTTCGGCACCGCGAATATCACCGGCGCCGTCTCCCGGCTCATAGACGCTCTCGATTCGAGCGACGGGCACCTGATCGGAGGCGCTGCCCGGGCGCTGGGCCAGCTGTCCACGGTACAGGCCATTCCGGATATCGCCGTCCTGCTCGCCCATCCGTATCCGGACGTCCGGGCTGCCGCGGCCTACGCACTCCAGTGCCTTGCGTCTCAGGACCCAGAGACAGTCAGCCGGCATGTGCTCCCTCATACGGCGGCCGACGTGCCCTTTACCCGGGCGGCCGCTACGACGGCGCTGGCTGCGGTCGCCACCCCCGACTCACGCACCGCCCTGTACCGCCTGCTTAAAGACCCCGATCCCGAAGTCCGGGCCACGGCCGTCACCTCCCTGAATCCGAACGCACTGGATGGGGCGTTTGAGGCGGTCGCCCCGCTGCTTGCGGACGAATCGCCGGAGGTCCGGCGCGTCGTCGTGGAGATCATCGGCAAGATCGTCCACCCACGGGTCGTCGAAGTGCTCAAATCCGCGCTTGAGGATTCCGATCTGTGGGTCCGGATCGGTTCCGTCCGGAGTCTCGGGAACCGCACCGAAAAGGAATCGGCGGATCCGCTGGTGGTGCTTCTGCGCAGAGGGGACAATCCGCCGCCGCTTGTCTCGGCCGCCCTGAAAGCACTGGAGCGCAAGAACCCCGTGCTGCTGGTCGAGACGACACTGCCACTGCTGGCAAGCACGGACGTGGACGTCGTCCTGCCCGCACTCGAGGCGCTGGCCGGTGTACCCATGGCATCCGGGACCGGCACGCCGCTTGCCCGCCTCATGGAACATGAGCACTGGGATATTCGCAGCAAAGCCGCCCAGGTTTACGCCCTGCATCTGGGAGAGCAGGCACGCCCCCTGCTGATGGACCGGCTCCGCGCGGAAAGCGACGCCCTCGTACACCGAGCGCTCCGGTTCGCGCTCGACCAGATCGCCCAGAAACGCACATGAACTCCACCGATACAATCCCGCGCATGTCGGAAGAAGAGTTCCGGCTGATCCGGGATTTCCTGGTGGCGAAGGTCGGCCTTTTTTTCGACGAGCAGATGAAGTTCCTGCTGGAACGGCGGCTCTACCGGCGTCTGGAGCTGCGGCAGCTGAAAACCTACCGCGCTTACGAGCAGTTCCTTCGGTATGATCCAATGGGTCCAAAGGAACTCGAGGACATGGTCGAGCTGCTGACGACCAACGAAACCTATTTTTTCCGGGAAAGCTACCAGCTCGAAGCCCTGACCGAGCAGATCCTGCCTGAAGTCATCAAGCAGAAGCGGCTTCGCGGAGACCTCAGGATCAAGTTCTGGAGCGCCGGCTGCTCAAGCGGCGAGGAGCCCTACACCCTCGCCATGATGATGCTGGAATATCCGGGGCTTGCCGGCTGGGAGATCGAGATCGTCGGCACGGACATCAACCAGAAGGTTCTCGCCAAGGCCCGGGCCGGCATCTACACGGAACACTCCCTGCGCGGCGTGCCGCCGGGACGGATGGACGGCTATCTGGAACGGTATGCGGACGGCCGGTTCCGGATTTCCGACAAGGTCCGCAAAAATGTCACCTTTGGCGCCGTCAATCTGCTCGACAGGGCCAAGCTGTCGTTCCTCCGCGACGTTGACATAATTTTATGCCGCAACGTACTCATCTATTTCGATCCGGCGAGTAAACGGAACGTCGTGGATCTCTTTCACGACAAGCTGAATCCGGGCGGGTTCCTGCTGCTCGGCCATTCGGAATCGCTTCTGAACCTTTCCACGCGGTTCATGCTCCGCCATTTCGACAAAGACATGGTTTACCAGAAGCCGGTACGGGAGAAGCCCGTATGAAACCCCGGACAACCGCGAAGGCTCTGGCCCGGAAAATACGGGTGCTTGTGGTAGACGATTCGTCGTACAACCGGCAGGCGCTCAGCGAAATCCTCCAGTCCCGCAATTCGATCGAGGTGGTCGGCGTCGCCCGCAACGGAGAGGACGCCCTCAAGAAGGCGATCCAGCTCAAACCCGACATCGTGACGCTCGACCTCGAGATGCCGATCATGGACGGGTTCACCTTCCTGCGGATCATCATGCAGTCGAACCCGGTCCCGGTGGTGGTTGTCAGCAGTCGGGACGAGGACCGCAGCGTCTTCCGCGCACTGGAACTGGGCGCCGTCGACTTCATCCGCAAGCCCGGCTCCAAGACCGCCGCCTCCATCCAGTCGATCGAGGAGGAGCTGTTTTTCAAGATCGAGAACATCGCCGAGGTCCGTATCGGCAACGTCCGGTTCCCCGGAGCGGAGCTGAAACCTGTCTCCCGGAACCTGAACCCCGTGCTGCCGCCGCTCATGCCGCCGCAGATCAGGCCGCCACCCCGGACGACCCAGTCGGGCGAAGTCGAACTGGTCGCCATCGGCACCTCCACGGGCGGTCCGAGTGCCGTACAATATCTGCTCCAGAACTGGCCCGGGAACGTGACCGCGCCGGTCGTGATAGCCCAGCACATGCCGCCCGGCTTTACCCGCCACTTCGCCGAACGGCTGGGCCGCCTGACCGGGCTCGATATCCGGGAGGCGACCGACGGCGAGCGCCTTGTGAACGGCTCGTTCCGGATCGCCCCGGGCGGGTCCGACCTCGTGATCCAGCGGATTTCGGACCGGAAATACCGGGTGGATGTGGTCGCCCCCGAGACCCAGTCGGGCTTTGTCCCTAATGTAGACCGGCTGTTCCATTCGGTGGAACGGGCCTGCGGGGACCGGGCGCTGGGTATTATCCTGACCGGCATGGGGAACGACGGGGCCGCCGGAGCCCTGAAGCTCCACCAGGCCGGATCGCCGGTTATAGCCGAATCGGAGGCCTCCGCCGTGGTATTCGGTATGCCCCGGGAAACCGTCCGGAAAGGCGCCGCCGACGTGGTCGCCCCGCTTGACCAGATCCCCGCCCGCGTGAAGGAGCTGGGTGAACGGTCCGCAAAGGCAAAACGGAGTTGACCGGAAACGGAATCCGGGCCATAAAACCAGCAGGTTTCGAACACTACTGATGAGCGATCAAGACGACAGCCTGACCAAGCGGGAAGAGTTCCTGCAGATGTTCAAGCGAAGCGCGGACTTCGCCCAGGAACTGCTTGCCGAGAACGAACGGCTGCGGCTGAAAATCCTCGACCTGGAGCGCTCCACCGGGCGGCCAGCCTCCTCCGCGCCGGTTTCTGACGAAGCCCGTTCGCTGCTCAACGAAATCGAACGGCTCCGGAAAGAGAAGGAAGAGATCGTCACCCGGTTCCGCGAGATCGAAGCCGAGAACCAGGATTTCGCCTCCCGCTATGTCGAGATCGAGGAAGAGAACAACAACCTCGCCAACCTCTACATTTCCAGCTACCAGCTTCATTCGACGCTCGATTTCAAGGAAGTGCTCCAGATCGTCCTGGAAATCGTGATCAACCTGATCGGCGC
Organism: uncultured bacterium; assembly: GCA_964565925.1. Classification (GTDB taxonomy): domain Bacteria; phylum JAGRBM01; class JAGRBM01; order JAGRBM01; family JAHCIT01; genus CAZMGV01. Next base: position 195,710 of record CAZMGV010000005.1, on the reverse strand, counting down.
CGAAGTGTTCACGGTCATGCTGCTGGACGAAAAGACGAACCAGCTGGAGCCGGTGGCGAGCGAAGGCTGCGAAGTGACCGATATCCCCCCGGCCCCGGTCGGTCAGGGCATCGTGGGCCAGGTCGCCCAGTCGAAAGAGAACTACTTCGTCAAGGAGATCCCGGCCGAGCAGAAGTTCGACGTTGCCAATCCGCTCGTGGCCATCCCCCTGACGATCAAGGACAAGCTGATCGGGGTAATCGTGATTTACCGGTTGCTCCAGCAGAAAACGCACTTCGCCAACGTGGACTACGAGCTGTTTACCCTGCTCGCGGGCCATGCGGCGACGGCCATATTCTCCTCGAAGCTGTACTCGGAGTCCGAGCGCAAGCTGAACACAATCCAGGGTTTCATAAACCTGCTGAGCAAGTAAGAAAGGAACCGGGAAGCGACGATGGCGAATTTCAATGTGCTCGTGGTTGAAGATTCTCCGACCATGCGCCAGCTCATCATTTTCGCGCTGAAGCGCCTCCGCGTCCTCGAGATCGTCGAGGCCGGCGACGGCGTCGATGCGCTGAAGAAAATGTCGGAGCGGAAATTCGATCTCGTGCTCACCGACATCAACATGCCGGTCATGGACGGCATCAAGCTCATCACCCTGATCCGCAAGGATGCCGCCCACGGGACGGTTCCGATCGTCGTCATCTCGACCGAAGGCGCCGCCGAGGACCGCCAGAAGGCGCTGACGCTGGGAGCCAACACCTACATCACCAAGCCCATCCAGGCGGCGCAGGTGCTTACCACCGTCAAGGATCTGCTCAACATCCAGGGATAACTTGAAGAAGCCCGGCAGTCCGGTGCCGAATGAAAAACGCCAGCCCCCCCGGCTGGCGTTTTTCGTTGTACCTGCGGAAGTCCTAGCGAATGTGATGGTGCGTTTCGATGAACCGGACCGTCTTGGTCTGGGACCGGGTAACCAGCGAATGGGTGATGGTTCCGTGACGGGTATAGCGGACCCCCTTCAGGAGATCGCCATCGGTCACCCCCGATGCGGCGAACATGGTTGGACCTTTCGCCAGTTCGTGAAGCTGGTAAACCTTGTCCAGGTCCGTGATTCCCATCTTGCGGGCCCGGGCCTTTTCCTCTTCGTTGCGCCACTTGAAGCGGCCCTGCATGTCGCCGTCCAGGCAGTTCAGCGCTGCGGCGGCAATCACCCCCTCGGGGGCTCCGCCGATACCGAACAGGATATCCACGCCGCTCTCTTCGAAGGCGGTGGCGATGGCGGCGGCCACGTCGCCGTCACCGATCAGCTTGATCCGGCAGCCGGTGGCCCGGACCAGCTGGATCAGTTCCTTGTGGCGGGGGCGGTCGAGAATAATGGCCGTCAGATCCGAAACCGGCTTGCCGAGCGCGTCCGAAACCGCCCGCAGATTGTCCGCCGGGGGACGGTTGATGTCGATCTTCCCCCGGGCGCGGGGCCCGACGGCGATCTTCTCCATATAGGTGTCCGGAGCATTCAGGAGATTGCCCTTCTCCGCCATGGCGATGACCGCCAGTGCGTTCGGAAGGCCGTTGGCCGTGATCGTGGTGCCTTCCAGGGGGTCCAGGGCGATATCAATCTCCGGTCCCTTGCCGCTGCCCACCTGCTCGCCGATGTAGAGCATCGGGGCCTCGTCGCGCTCACCCTCACCGATCACGACCGTGCCGCGCATTTCAATCGTATTCAGGCGCGAACGCATGGCGTCGACGGCGGCCTGATCGGCTGCCTTCTCGTCCCCGCGGCCCATCAGCCTGGAAGCGGCTATTGCGGCGGCTTCAGTTACCCGTGCCAGTTCAAGGGCGAGATTACGGTCCATAGGGTTCAATGACCTCCGGAGGTACAGGCAGCCGTTAGCGCATCCCGGTCACGGGAAGCAATCTTTACCGGATTGACGACGGGACGGGGCCGATCAGCCCTTGAGGACGATCTTCTTGCCATGGATGCGGATGTATCCGTCCTTGGAAAGATCCGACAGCACGCGCGAAACGGTTTCCCGCGACGTGCCGATCATCGACGCGATTTCCTGATGCGTCGGGCGGTTCTCGATCACGATGCCTTCGTCGGTGACGACGCCTTCGTTCTGGGAGATTTCCAGCAGTACCCGGGCCACCCGTCCGTAGACGTCCAGAAGCACCAGATTGCCGATCTTCTCGTCGGCGCGCCGCAGGCGACGGCTCATTTCCGCGAGGATGTTCAGCGCCACCGAGGCGTTGTCCTTGATATGACCGACGAAATCCTCGCGCTTGAGCTGCAGAAGGATCGAATCGTCCTTGGTCGTCACGTCGGCGCTGCGCGGCTCCTGGTCGAGCAGCGACATTTCTCCGAAGAAATCGCCCTTGGCCAGGCTGGACAGGATGATCTCGCGTCCGTCTTCACCGTAGAGGGAAACCTTCACCCGGCCGTTCGCGATGATAAACATCGAATCGCCCGGATCCATGCGATGGATAATAGGCGTATCCTTGGGATACTCGCGGACGGCCACCAGCCGGACCAGATTTTCAATCTGGTCATCCGTCAAGTCGGCGAAAATCGAGACTCTTTTCAGAAGCTCGGCTTTGGTCCGATCATCCATGTTTCCGCAACGACCCCCGAATTCCCTGCTTAAACCCTGAAGGACAACTCGCTTCATCAAGCTTGTACAGACTCGGTATCACAATTATCCGGCCCTTATCAAACAGAAACTTGATAAACACCACCCCGCAACACCGTGATATTCCGCACGTTTTCGGCCGTAGCCCCATTCCTACGGGGTCTGGAGCTTGATCCGGCTGGGGGAACTCCGCTTGCGGAACGCCGGCGCAGGCTGCCCGTCCACGGTCACTTCCACCTCCGCCGGATTACCCGCCGTCAGCTCGGCGGCCCCTTCAAACCGGTACTCAAGCTCCTCGCCGGCCCGCATCAGACGGTTATAAATAACCTTGTGATCCTGATAGATGATGATCCAGCTCTCGCCCTTGGCCTTGACGCTCACGCTCCGGGCGCCGAATCCCGCGACGACCGGGGCCCTGGGTTTCAGGTCGTTCTTTTTCGGCTCTTCGGGCTTCTTCGGCGCTTCGGTCCTAGCAGGTGGAGGAACGGGGGCAGCGACAGGCGCGGTTGCATTAACCGCTGACGCAGCAGATGGCGTATTCGCCTCGGCTTCCGGTTTCTTTTCCGCAGCCGGTGCCTGACCGGCCGTCTGACCGGCCATCTGGCCCGCCGGCTGCGCTGACGCTGCAGACGGAGCGGCAGGACTTCCGGCCGCGGCCGTATCGGCCGGTTTGTCAGTTGCCGTGCCTGAAACCGCTGTACCCGGCGCTGCCTTGTCTGGTGATGCGGCCGCATCGGCCGCGCCCTCGCCCAGCGCGCCTTCTTCGGCAGGCGCGGCGGCTGGCGGCGGAACGACATCGGCGGGCAGCGGTTCGATCCCGCCTCCGCTGGCCTGCGTCTGGGCAGGTTTCGGAGTGGGCGCAACCTTTACGGATTCCGTTTCCGAGCCCATGTACTGGGTGACGGCGATAACCGCCACGATCACGGCCAGAATGACGGCAAATGCGATCCGGCCCCGGAGCTGATTCTGCACGGTATAGGGATGCGGCTTGTTCGCCTTCAGCGTCGGAATCGACTGGATACGCGACTCAGGAGTTACGGACGCCGCGGGAGCCACCGCCGTGGTGAGCGGCGCACCGAACGCCTTCTCCAGATCGGCCTTCATTTCGTCCACGTCGATGCTGACGGCCCGCGCATATGACTTGACGAAACCCCTGACGAAGACGTCGGCCGGAAGCTCGTCGCGCCGGCCCGCCTCCAGCGACTCCAGCAGCACAACCCTTACGCGGATCTGGTCCGAGATGTCGCGGACGGAAAGCCCCAGGCCCTCCCGGGCGGATCTGAGCCGCTGGCCGATCCGCCCCATGGGCGTCAACCGGCCTTCATCAACGGGACTGCTGTTTTCGGATTCCAAACCGTTGATTCCTTACCGCGCGCCTTTGGCCGAGTTTTTTCTGTCTTTTTCCAGATGATCCAGGTTCAGCTTCGGTGGAAGCTTGGCATCCTCTTTCGAGGGCTCCTTGCACGCCAGCTGCTTGATGTAGCGGATCGCCTTGTCGCCGATTTCCGAATCACCTGAAATCTCGCGGACCCTGAAGTAGTTCTCGCAGGCCTTCGGATAGTCCTTCCGGTTCATGTACAGAAGCCCCAGCTGGTAATACGGCTGGGGGAATTTCGGTCCGTGGCGGATCGCCGTCTCGTATTCGTCGATCGCTTCCGGCACCCGGTCCATGGCGAACAGGACGTCGCCCGTTTTCATATGGCCTTCCCAGGACGCCCGGTTGGACAGCGTCGCCGCGCGGCAGGAGTCCAGCGCATGCTTGTAATCCTTGACGCGCAGGAACACCTCGCACTTGTTGATATGGACCAGATCCGGCTTGGTATAGAACGGGAACGACAGCGCCTTGTCGAACGCCTCGATGGCCTCCTGCGCGCGCCCGGTTTCCGAATACATGATCCCGAGGTTCGTGTACGCCTCGGGAAGATCGGCCTTCAGCTCCACGGCCTTGTTCATCCGGTTGATCGCTTCCGGGAAGTTCCGCATCCCGCGGTAGATTAGCCCGAGCAGAAGCTGCACGTCGGCATCTTCCGGCGCCAGCCGTTCGGCCTCCAGACACCGGGTGAGCGCCGACGGGAACTCCCCTTTCAGGAACAGCTCCGAGCAGAACTCCTTGACCGACAGGGCCTTCTGCTTTTCCTTCTCCTTGTCGGCACAGCCGGTAAAAAGAAGCACCGCCGCCGCCACGATGAGCAGCCGGCCGGGAATACGCTTGTCAGTACGAGTCACCAAATCATGTTCCTGTCTGCCGGGATATCCCCGGCAAAGACCTAGAGGGTAGCGAATAGTTTTCCGTAAATCCCGAGCCGGGCCGCACGCTCCTCTGCCGACAGCTGGGGAACTGCCGCCTGCGGAGCCGGGGCCGCTGCGACCGGCTCCGGTACCGCGGCGGCCGCAACTGCCGGTTCCGGCTTTACCGGTTCCGGCGCGGGCTCTTTTGGCGTCACCGAAATATCCGCCGGTTCGTCCGCAGAGAAATCGATCTCGACCCCGCCGTTCCCGCCACCGCCACCTATCGCCGTATCGGCTTCCAGGGGGGCTTCCGGCGACTGCATGCCAAGGTCCGCGTCGTCGAGAACTTCTTCAGCCGCTTCGGGCGCGGCAGCGGCAGCGTGCTTGGGGGCCGGCGGGCCCGACAGGATGTCATCCAGCGACTTGTCCAGATCCGCAGCCAGGTCGTCCCCGTCACCGAACAGGTCTTCGGCCGACCCGGGAGTCTCTTCGGGCGTCTCGGTCCCCACGAAGTCGTCCGTGTCCGCCGTCAGGTCGCCGGCGTCCGGCGAACCGTCCGAAGCGATCGCGTCGAAATCGTCGTCGTGTGCGGCGGCCTTCTTGCCTTTGGGCTTGTCCTTCTCTTCCAGGAACTGCCCGAAATCCGCGCCGCCGCCCATGCTCAGCGACTCGTCGCCGATCTCTCCGAAGTCCACCGCGTCGTCACCTGCGGCGCGCGCGGCGGGCGGTTCGAGCGGAGGGCCCTTCGGCTTGGAGGCCTTCGGCAAGGGGATTGGAATCGGGATCGGCTTCGGAGGCGCCTTCTTGACGGGCGGCGGCTCCGGCTCGTCGAACGCGATCTCGATCCCGTCGGACTCTTCCGCAGCGGCAGCCGGAGGAATCGACGTCACTTCCGCGATGTCTTCGACGTCCTCCGCGTTGGCGATCTCATCCGTTTCCGGCAGGTCCTCGACTTCCACCGCCTCGGCGGTTTCCACGTCATCGGTCAGCGCGGAATCCAGGTCGCCGGAAAGCGCATCCAGTGCGCCGGCTTCCTCGTCCGGGTGCTCGACCATTTCCGAAACCGATCCGCCTGCGGTGTCCATCGCTGCCGCTTTGGCCGCCTTGGGAGCGGCTTTCGCGGCCTTGGACGGCGGCTGGGCGACATCGTCGAATGCCGACGAGTCGAACTCCGACCCGGCACCCGAATCGAAATCGTCGAACGGGTTCTTCGCGGGTTCGTCGCCCGCAGGGCCGGTTTCCAGCGCATCAAACGGGTTGTGCTTCTTGTCGACGGCGCGGCTTTCATACGCATCCACGTCCACGACCGTCTTGACCTTTTTCTCTTCCTCGAACGCGTCCGGATTCTCTTCCAGATCCACGAGATCGTCGGAGAGGTCGAGCAGCGACGGGTCGGCCTTGCTCTCGAGCATTTCGCCGTATGTCCCGCCGCCTTCGAAGAACACCGGCACCGACTGGAACAGCTCCTGCCGCTGCTCCGGCGACTGTTTGCGGAACTGGGTGTTGTCCATCATGAAACCCATCGACTCGATAAAATCGAGCGCCTGGGTTTCCACGTCGGCAAAATTCGCGCGGTTCACCTCGCCGTCTTCCCAGACGTAGATCCGGGGCGTGTGGGTCCGCTCATGGTAGAGGTAGGCGACGATGTCGTACTGGTCCTGCGCCCGCTGGACACCGGCGATAAACGCCTCCGTCGGTTCGGGCTCGCCGTCGCCGCCGTCCTGGGGAATCAGGTCGATCTTGTTCAATGACTTGATAAGCGAAACCACGCGCTCGGGTTTCGCTTCAATATGGTCACGGTTCAGATCGCAGGAGAACATCTGTACTCAAATCGGACAGGCCGTTGAAATTCCCGAAAACTGGAAAGATTCCGGTGACTTCCCCAAACCTGAAGAACCGGCGCCTCCGCCCCCGGTGCTTCCGGGCGAAGGTAGCCCCGGGCGGAACCCGGAGTCAATTTAATACACTTATGGAGGGCCCTATAGCCGGGTAAACCGGACGAAATCGTCGAACCGGCGGCCAAGCTGTTTGGGCGGTATCTCCGCCGTCCCCCCGATCGAGAACTTTTCCACCACAAACGACCCCATAACACTGCCCCAGACCAGCGCCCGTTTCATGGATGCGTCGGAGAATGACCGGTCCCGGGCCAGCGCGCCGATAAAGCCGCCGGCAAAGCTGTCTCCGGCGCCTGTCGGATCGCGAACGATCTCCAGCGGATAGGCCGGCTGGGCGAAGAACGTCTTCCCCCGGGTAAACAGGTTCGCGCCGTATTCACCCCGCTTGATGACGACCGCCTGGGGGCCCATCTTGAGAATCCCGCGTGCCGCCAGCGGAAGCTGGCTTTCGCCCGACAGAAGCCGTGCCTCGCCCTCGTTGATGCAGATCAGATCGACCTTTTTCAGCACCTTGAGCAGGTGCGGACGGGCGATGTTAATCCACAGGTTCATCGTATCCATCGCCACGAACTTGGGTTTTTTCACCTGCCGCAGCACGTCCAGCTGCAGTTCCGGGTTGATGTTCGCGAGAAACACGATGTCGGCATCGCGGTAGTGCGGCGGGAGTTTTGGAGCGAAGGTTTCAAAAACGTTGAGTTGCGTGTCCAGCGTCTCGGCCTGGTTCAGATCCTTCACGTAGGATCCCTTCCAGCGGAAGGTCGTTCCCTCCGTCATCTCGAGCCCGTCCAGATCGATCTTGCGCTTCTTCAGGAGCCCCAGCGTCGGCTTCGGAAAATCCCTGCCCGCCACACCGACCAGCCGGACCTTCGTGAAATAGCTGGCCGCGATCGAGAAATAGACCGCCGCACCGCCCACCGCATTGCTGGCTTTGCCCGCAGGGGTTTCCACATCGTCCAGGGCCACCGAACCGACTACACAGATTTCATAAGGCTTCGCCATTGTGATCACTCGCTCGCTTATTTCCTGAGATATTTGCCGATCAGCGGGTCGAGCCGCCGTTTCGTTTCCACCGGAATGGTTGCAGGGTCGGTCACGATCGCCGTCTTCAGCGCCTCGTGGGCCTTGCACGGCTCGCCCGGCTTGATCGTTTCCAGCATCTTGCGGATAACCGCCTGGGCGTTTTTCGCATTTCCGAGAAGCACCGCCACCACCTGATCGGCGGTGACCTCTTCCTCTTTCCAGCAGTCATAGTCGGTCGACAGCGCCAGCGTCGCGTATCCCAGCTCCGCCTCCCGGGCCAGTTTGGCCTCGGTCGCGTTCGTCATGCCGATAATGTCCGCTTTCCACGACCGGTAGAGGTTCGACTCCGCCCGGCTGGAGAACTGCGGCCCCTCCATGCAGACATAGGCCCCGCCGTCGTGGACCGTCAGGCCGAGCGCTTTCGCGGCGCTCACCAGATGCTTCGCCATCGTTTCGTCCACCGGATCGCCGTAGCTGACATGCGCCACGCAGCCGTCGCCGAAGAAGGTGCTCTGCCGATGTTTGGTGAGGTCAATAAACTGTCTCGGTACCACGAGATGACCGGGGTGAATCTCCTCTTTCAGCGAACCGACGGCCGAGACCGCGAATATCCGGTCGGCACCGGCGCTCTTCATCGCCCAGATGTTCGCCCGGTAGGGGACTTCCGTCGGGAGGTAGCGGTGCCCGCGTCCGTGGCGGGCCAGGAACACCAGGTCCTTGCCGCCAAGCGTACCCGCTATCAGCGCGTCGCTCGGACGGCCGAACGGCGTATCCACTTCGATCTCGTGGACGTTCTGAATACCGTCCATCTGGTAGAGGCCCGAACCGCCGATGATGCCGATTTTCGCCATGGGTATACCTCTCAGTATTTGATGAACTGGATGAGCGGCCCGGTTTTTACGGTGATGTGCCGGGGAGCGGGCTTCACCTCGCCGTCCAGCATGAAGTCATAGCCGTCGCGCTTGAGGTCGATGGTGAAGGTTTTCACCACTTCGTCGTATACCGCACCCTTGAGCTTCTCCCCGAAGTATATCCGGGGAAGCTGGCCGACGATGCCGAGCGGGTTGATCGCCGCGGCGATGATCTGGGATTTCCCGGGTACCGACAGAGTCCGGCCAAGGGGGCTGAACCCGAGCCCGATCTCCGACACCGTAGACGCCAGAATGACCGTGTAGTTCTCGTAGGGCGACGGCATTTCGTCGCCGATCACCCTCGCCTCCACACGGGCGAAAATCCGCTGCGCGTAGGGCCCCCAGACCAGCGTGGAAAGCACCGTCCGGGCGATCACGTAGGCGGCTTTCAGCGGGCCGGTCGTCTCGCCTTCGTAGTAAAGCTTCAGGAACGACGCCGCGAGTCCCAGCCCGAAGAGAAAGCAGTGTTCCTGCCCGTTGATCTCCAGGGTATGCCGCTCGACGATCGCGTATCTGTCCTTCTTCCGGTATTTGGAGACGACCCGGTCCAGGATCGAGTTCGGCGATCCGCTCATCCCCTTGAACGATCGGTTGATCGTATTCATCGTCCCGCCGCAGAGCAGCACCATCAGGGGGAGCGGCTTGCCCGCCTTCTCGTAGACCGGGATCATCCGGCTGAGCGTGTGGTGGAGCGTTCCGTCACCGCCGTTCAGCGCCAGGATCTCGATCTCCCGGTCGCAGAACTCCTTCACGACCCCTTCCACCTCGGCAAGGGTATTCGTCTCCCGGACAAAGCCGTCCGGGCCGATAATCAGTTTCAGCTCCTCGCAGATAACCGGCCGGCGCCGGTTCATGCGCGAATTTGGATTGGAAATAACGCCGATTCCGCCCACGGCACCCCGAATGAAGCCTTGCTAATCGATATGGCTTCAAGCGGCGGCATCGTATACATAATGGGGCGTGAGCCGCAAACGTATTTCACTCTCACTGCTCTACATTATGCTCGTGACGGGCGTGGTAGCCGCTTCGGGCTGCGGCGCGAAGGCGCGCCCCGCGATCGAGATAGACGATTATCTCAAATACCAGAACAAGGTCGTCACGACCGTGCGCCCGGGACTCCTCACCTACTACGGCGAAATGCCCCGGGGCATGCGTTTCCAGGCGATGGAGCCGCCGCCCAAGCTCAGCCTGTTCCAGACCTTTACGGCCGGGCGCAGCAACGGGCCGATGGAAATCGAGCGGCGGATCGACGCCGGCGAGAAGGCGAAAATCGAAGAGATTGTCCGTTTCGACGGCTACCCCGGGCTCTATGCCGTGGCCACCCTGCTCAAGGACGATCAGGACTGCGTGATCCCGCTGGGCGACGGGCTGCCCTACCGCCTGATCTTTACCGACGGCGAGCTGGTCGAGTTCAACAAGATCCCCGAAGACACCCGCCAGCAGATTATCAACCGGCTGGTGAAACCGGGCATGTCCACGCAGTTCGTGCTCTACACGCTGGGCGTTCCGAACGAACGGATACCCGGCGCCGAACCGGGTACCGAGACCTGGACCTACGTCCCGCAGATGAACCGGATCATCTATGTGGAGTTCGAGCGCGGAGTGCTCAAGAGCTTCCGCGAATAACCTCTAGCGCGACAGAACCGCTTCGACTTCTTCCCTGACGGCGGCATCGGGGTCGGTCCGTAATTTCTCCACGAACCCTTCCTGGCCCAACTCCCCCAGCGTCCAGACCGCCTGCGCCCGGAGCACGGGGTCGGGGTCTTCCAGAAAAGTCCGGTAGAGCGGCAGCAGCGCGTCGTGTTTCTGGTTGCCCGCGACGATCAGCGCATTGCGCTTGAGACCTGCCCCTTGAGCCCGCGTCACCGGCGAGCCCCAGAACCGGGCCTTCAGTTCGTCGTCCGTGGCGGCGAGCACCGACTCCACGCCAATGACCGCATTTTTGTCCATTGGTGGATAGGCCGGATCGTCCGAGAGCGGCGCGCCCCCGTTGTGCGGGCAAACCTCCTGGCAGATGTCGCAGCCGAACATCCACGAACCGATGAGCGGCCGCAGTTCGCGCTGGACCGGGCCCCGGTTTTCAATCGTCAGGTAGGAGATGCATTTCCGCGCGTCGACTTCGCGCCGTTCCCAGTCGATCGCCTCCGTGGGACAGGCGTCGACGCACAGCCGGCAGGATCCGCAAGCGTCGGTTTCAGGGGTGCTGTAGTCCAGTTCCCGGTCCACGAGCAGCACACCCAGCAGCAGCCAGCTGCCCAGGTCGGGATTGATCAGCAGCGTGTGACGGCCCGTCCAGCCGAGCCCGGCCAGTTCCGCGTACGGACGTTCCAGCACCGGCCCGGTGTCGACGCTCCGGTAGGTCTGCATGCCGAACTCCCGCTCGGCGAACTTCTGGAGCTTGCGGAGCCGCTTGGTGGCGACATTGTGGTAGTCGCGTCCCCATGCGTACCGGGCGACCTTGCCCTCCCCCGGCGCGACCCTGGGAGCAGGACCGCGGGCGTAGTTCACCGCGACCATGACGGCGCTTTTCACGCCGGTCAGCAACCGGTCCGGATCCATCCGGTCGGCGGCCCGTTCGGCCAGATAGTCCATGTCGCCGTGGAGCCCGCGCCTGAGCCACGACTCGAACTCCGCCGCCCGGGGGACCGGTCTGACAGGCGCGATGCCGGAAAGGGCCAGCCCCAGTTCCGAGGCCCGGTCGAGGAGCTTGCGGCTCTCTCCGCTCACAGACCCTCCGCCGGCGTTTCACTGCGGACAAACAAAAAGCCCGCTCCCATCAAGGGGGCGGGCTTTTGAATATCGGCGCCCTTCAAGGGCACGTACCGGGCGATCAGGAATCGCCGTCGCAGCCGATAGCCTCTACCGGGCAGCCTTCGAGGGCTTCCATGCAGACGGCGATCTCGTCTTCGTTCGACGGCTGCTTCTTCACGAAGCTGTATCCGCCGCCGTCCGGCGAGCTGAAGTAGTCCGGCGCGGTCTGGTTGCAGGCGTTGCAGTCGATGCATTCCTTGTCAACGTAGAACATGCCCGGGACATTGTCGGTGTAACGGTTACTCTTGTCGGCCATCGCCTTCTTGCTCCTGTCAGATAGTATCCGCCGCGCTGGGTTTAGCCCCCTAACGGGTGGGGCGGACTGTCGGTACCGGACGTCCCGGCTCCGGCCGGAATATGCACTCCCGCATTCCTCCAATCAAGAGCCTTTGTCAGATACCCCGACGTAATTTTGAAGTTTTACGAGCCGTTGCCCGGATCGCCAGAACGGCAGGAAACGGCCCGTACCGGGGCTATTCGTCTTCGCCGCCCACGTCCTGACCGGCGCCTTCGCGGCGCACGCCCAGAAGATAGGCAGTGATGAACTCGTCCAGATCGCCGTCCATGACCGACTGGACATCGCCGACGGTGACGCCCGTCCGCAGGTCCTTCACCATCCGGTAGGGCTGCATGACGTAGCTCCGGATCTGCGAACCCCAGGCGTTTTCCTTCTTGGTCGCGGCCGTCTTGTCGCGCTCGGCGTTGCGCTTCTGCATTTCGAGGTCGTAAAGTTTCGCCTTCAGGATTTTCATCCCCACGGCCCGGTTCTGGATCTGGGACCTCTCCGTCCGGCAGACTACGGTGATACCGGTCGGGATGTGCGTATAGCGGACCGCCGAATCGGTCTTGTTCACGTGCTGGCCGCCGGCGCCGCCCGAGCGGAACGTGTCGACGCGCAGGTCCTTGTCCTGGATCTCGATCTCGATCGAGTCGTCCAGTTCGGGGATGATATTGACGGCGGCGAACGACGTGTGGCGGCGCTTGTTCGCGTCGAACGGCGAGATCCGGACCAGCCGGTGGACGCCGTTTTCGGCCTTCAGGTATCCGTAGGCGTATTCGCCGATGATGTTGATCGTCGCGCTCTTGATCCCGGCCTCTTCGCCCTCGGTCTCTTCGACCAGTTCGACCTTCCAGCCTTTGCGTTCCGCGTAGCGCAGATACATGCGGTAGAGCATCGACGCCCAGTCCTGGGCCTCGGTCCCGCCGGAACCGGCGTTGATCGACATGATGGCGTTGTTGGGGTCGGCCTCGCCCGAGAGCATCCGCTTGAACTCGAGGTCGCCCGTGGCCTTCTCGAGACGCTCGATCTTGCCCCTCAGTTCGACGGCGAGGTCGGGGTCAGGTTCCGCGTTCAGAAGCTCCACGAACGCGCCCACTTCGGCATAATCCTTTTCGGCGGCGGCGAACGGTTCCAGGACTTCCAGGTTCCGGGTACGGATCTTCATGGTGGCCTGGGCCGACTTGGCGTCGTCCCAAAACCCGGCTTCATTCGACTTTTTCTCGATCTCGTCGTTCTCTTTCACCCGTTTGGTGATGTCAAAGCCCCCTCCGGAGCTTGTCGAGACGCTCTTTCACCTCGCCCGAGCGGCGAACGGTACTGTTGATGATTTCCTTGATTTCCTGGAGTTCCATGAATGTCCTTTACGAGCGCGCGTCGAACTTGACGTGATGCTCCGGCTCGTAACCGATCGCCTCTTTCGCCCGGGTTCCCGACAGCAACATGTGCCGGGTGAGCGGCCGCACGGCGCGGAACGGGAACGGATGCCGGTTGAACCTGAGGCGCCGGACCGACTGCCACGCCGGCTCCAGCACCGCCCTCGGAACCGACATCGACGGCAGGCCGGTCAGCTTGAGAAAATCCTTCAGATGAAGGGTTTCCCGGCCGACGATATTCAGTATCCCGGTGGCGTCCGAGTTCAGAGCCATGCGGAGCGCCCGGATCACGTCGTTCGAGTGGACCAGATTGATCATCGGGTTGTAGCCGGCAGCCTTCAGCAGCACCGGCGAATCGAAGTAGTAGCTGAAGAAGCTGTGGACGTTGCGGCCGATCACGTACGACGGGCGCAGGATGAGCATCTGGAGCTTCTTGCGCGACAGCTCGTGCTGGCAGAGGATATCCGCCTCGATCAAGTCCTTCACGTACGGCTCGTCCTGGATATTCAAATCCATCTCGCTCGTCTCGGAAAGGACGGCGGGCTCGCTCTCGGGCAGACGCAGCACCTTGGCCGACGAGAGGAAGATGAACTTCTTCACCGACGGCTGCTCCAGCGCAAGGTTCACCAGATTCTGGGTACCTTTGATGTTGTAGTCGCGGACCGTGTCGAGGTCGCCCGAATACCCCACCTGGAAACCGAGGTGGACGATCGTGTCGATATTGGCCGCCTGGAACTCCGGCGACGTGCAGATCTCCTGGAGACGCCGGACGTTCAGCAGCGCCACGCGCTGGAATACAAACCGGTCGGCCGGCAGGTCACTGAAATAGTACGGCCGTTCGCGGCGCGAAAACGCCCAGACCTTGTCCACATTGGGGTCGTGCAGCAGCTTTTCAACCAGCTGGCGGCCGAGCGTGGAGGTCGCCGCCGTCACCAGCACGTTGTGCTTGCGGCCTGCCTTCTTGGCAGGCGGCTTTCCGGACGGTCTTGCAGCCGCCCTGGCCGTCTTCCTTGCGGCAGACGCAGCCTTGGGAGTTGAGGCGGATTTGGGGCGGTTTTCTGGCTTTGGCTCGGTCATGGACGTTTTCCCTGGCGGGAACCCTCCGGGGCTTCAGACAGAAGTCCCTTTCGGCGGTCCCTAATGACCGACCGGAGGCAGGGGATGCAAGAGGCACGGTTTCAATTGGGACTGGAGGCCACCCGGGGGACACCCGGTGGCATACTGTCGTAGCGGTAGCTGAACTCGGTCTGCTCGATGCGGCGGACCCGGATCTCCTCGCCCTCGTTGACCGAAAGCGGGAACAGAATCGTCTTCTTCTGCTTCTCGGAATAGATCAGGAGGGTCTTCGGATCGACGACGCGGTCCAGGTGGCCTTCAAGAGTCCCGCCAAGCACGTCGCCCTTTTTCAGGAACTCGGCCGCTTCGCGGATGGACGCCATACGGCCTTTCTCTATCAGATCGTCGTTCGAGCTGTAATCGAACCGGATCTTTGCGCAGTTTTTCCGCGAGTCCCCTTCGTAGCAGCTGACCCCGCCCACGACTTTGGCTGTGATCCCGTAGCGGATGTAAAGGCCCGGCTCCAGGGTGTAGGTGCCGATCCCGTAATAGGATTTTCCGGGCAGGAAATACTGGTGGTTCCAGGCGGCGTAGCGGGCGTTCCAGTCGGCCAGTTCCTTCTCTTCCATGTCGGCGCCAGCGAGGGTCTTCTCGATCTCAGGCGTCATCTTCTTTTTCGGGAAGTGAGCGCGGAGCACATCGGCGATCTTGTTCATCCCCTCAATCCGGGTCGCCCGGCCCGGTGGTTCGACGAAATAGACCAGCTTGGCGTCCTTCATCGCGTCGACAACCGGGTTGTTCATCGGTTTGCCGTTGTGCAGGGACCGGATCGAATCGATCGTCATCCGGACTTCGTAGTTTCCGTTCGGTTTGGAGACGATCTTCTGGGTATTGCTGGCGGTAAAGACGTCGATGCGGGTGCCGCGCTTGCCATAGTCGCTACCGACGATCCGGCTTATGGATTCCTGTATCTGCGTGCCGTCGGGCGGGGCGTACCGGAACTCGACCACACCGGCCATGTCGGCGTTCGCTTCGCCTTGCACCACCGGCGCGCTCTCGGCCGAATCAGCGCCGCCGCCGGCATAAGCCGCCGTCGCCAGGGCCAGAACGCCCGTCAGATTCACGCAGAAAAGTAGAAGTCTGGTTCGCTTCATCAGGATCTTGAATGAGCGGAGTGTAGTGAACAGCCCGACTCGGCCTCAACCCTAATACACCCGAATTAATGGTTGTTTACGAAGCGGATGAAACCTTTTTAAGATTTAGGGTCGTGTGATTTCAGCCACTCGGCGACAACGGGCAGGACTTCCCCCAGTGCGTCCTTGCCCAGCACCAGATCGGCGTGCCCGTAGTCGGCGCCGTAACCGTCCCGGCGGCCGAAGTTCACGTACTTCTTGTCCGCCGTTCCGGCTCGCTCATAGGCGGCGAACACGTCGCGGGGCGGCGCAAGAATATCGATCTCGCCCGAGACGACCAGAAGCGGCCGCTTCACGCGGTCGAACCGGGAGGCATAGTCGACCTTCCCGGTGGCCGACCGGAACCCTTTTTTCCGGACGAAGGTAGACCCGACCCGGAACTCCTCGCCCGAGACATCCGAGAGGACGTTCTGAAAAAGCCGCGCGGCGTCGCGGGCCCTCATGTTGCCGGGCGAATAAAAGAGATTCGGGATCAGCGGATGCAGTGCCAGCACGAACGGCGCCGCCGCCCAGGCGAGCATCTGCACCGGATAGTGCGGGATGAACTGCACGAGTGGCTGCACGGCGGCGGCCAGCTTCCAGAACCAGAACCGGTTGTCGATGAAGGTGGGCGACCCGAGCGCCACGACCGTGCCTACATCTTCGCCCGGATGGGTCATGAGGTAGGCGTAAATGACCATGCCACCCATGGAGTGGCCGATCCAGTCGACCCGGTCGGCGCCGGTTTTCTCCTGCACCATCCGGAAGGCGGTCGGCAGGTCGCCGAAAACATAGTCATCGAAATGCCAGGGCTGCGTGAGCGCCGCCTTGAGGCGGTTCTTGCGGCGCGAATGACCGTGTCCGCGCATCTCCAGAATCCAGACGTCGCGGCCCTGTTTCGCCAGCGCCCGGGCGAACGACCGCTCCGGGTGATGGTCGAAGAAATACCGGTTGCAGGCGATCCCGTGGCAGAGAATCACCGGACGGCCGACCGGTTCGCCACCCGGTGTTCCGATCGGCCGGATCCGGTGCAGCGCGACGGGGTGCCCGTCCGATGCCAGCTCGATATGCCGCTCGTCCGCCCGGTGGCGGGCGCCGATCAGTTTCCGGCTGAGTGCGTGACCGAAGCCCGGTATGGCGGCGGCCGTATGGACGGCTCTGCGGCTCAGGGGGTTCTGCCGCTTGCGAGGCGTTGCGGACTGCGCGGAACTGGTCTTGGAGGATGTGGTCGAAGACTTCGTGGCTGCCATGTGGGTGACGGCTATTTAGCACACCTTCTGGCGATTGTGACGGGGAAGTCAGCGGAAAAATTGTCTACCTTCGCGTGGTACGGGTATCGGTTGCACCATGCCGATTAATACGGAATCAGTCGGACAGAGTTTCGGGCCGGTCGAAACCCGGATCGACAGCCGTTGGCTGATGGCGTACGCGGCCGGAATCTCCGATTCCAATCCGGCCTATTTCGATACGACGCGGGAAATCGCGGCCCATCCCATGTTTCCCGTCTGCTTCGAGTGGCCGATCCTTCTGGCCGCCCGCGCCCGGCTGACGTCGTTGACAGCGGAAGAAGCCATGCGCGGCGTTCATGCCTCGCAGGACATCGTCCTGCACCGCCAGATCCGTGCCGGAGACACGCTCCGGACGACCGTGGTCCGCTCGGCCTGCCGGGCGACACTGGCCGGAGCCTACGATCAGCTACGATTCGAGACCGTCGATGCGGCAGGCGCCCCGGTCTGCACCACCTGGTACGGCACCCTGTTCCGCGGCGTCAACGTGACGGGACCGGACCGCCAGGACGGAGCTCAGCCACCGCTCGACTTCCCCGAAGCCGGGCAATCCCCGAATGTTCAGGTCGCTATCCCGATTCCGGAAAACAGCGCTCACGTCTATACGGAATGTTCGCGTATCTGGAACCCGGTCCACACCGATCTGGCTTTTGCCCGGAGGGCGGGCCTGCCGGGACTCATCCTGCACGGCACCGCCACACTGGCCATGAGCATCAGCACAGTCATAAACCGGTTCTGCGGCAGTGACCCTTCAAGGGTCCAAAGGCTCGGCGGAGAGTTCCGGGCGATAGTCCCTCTACCCTCCGAGATTCGCGTACTGATTGAAAAGCAGACCGTCGCCGGCGGAAGGACACTAATCCGTTTCCGCACCCTCAATGGCAAGGGCGAAGATGCTGTCCGCAACGGATTCGTTGTCGCCAAAACGCCTTAAGTCAGGATATTCGCGGCTTCCGCGCAGCCGTAGTAGTCGCGGATTTCGTGTTTTTCGCCCGACGCATCGACGAGCTTGCCCCGGAACCGGCCGCACTTCTGGTGGTAGCTGCCGAGCGGGCCGAGTTTCACCGCCTTGCCGCCTTCGGGATAGAACGTGATGTCGACGCGGCCCTCGTCGTCCACCGCCCGCCAGGGTTTCATCAGGTCATTTCGGTCCATCTCGAACCGGACCGTCCCGCACATGGACAGCTTGTCGCCGGACCAGATGCAGTTTTCCTCCCAGTACGGGTCGGGCTTCTGGGGGGTATGGGCGAGATCGGCTCCCACCAGCCGGCCTTTCGGGTCGAACCCGCCGAAGTTGAACCAGCGGTAGGCGAGCTTGCGGCTTGCCGGATGGATTTTCAGATCGTCCATGTTGGCCACGTCGCGACGCGAGCTGAACTCGACTTCTTCGCCGCCGATCCGCAGTGTGCCTTCGATCGGCATCTGCGCCTTGTGGTTGTAAATGAACCCGTTGTTTTCCAGCGGCGACATCAGCACCAGCGGCTGCGTTTTGCCGAGGGGTTCGCTCCAGACGACCCTGCCCTTCACCGCCGGCTTCTTGCCGGCTTTGGCGATATCGAGGTTCACCTCGTGGAAACCATGCTCCAGCCGGTGGATGATTTCGATCCGGAAGCCGCGCCCCTCGAAACGGGTCGTGTCGTTCCAGGTGGAACCAGCCACTTTTACCTGACGCCTGAGCCCCACCCGGTCGTGGGAGAAGTAGTCTCTGGTCCGGCGGTTGTATCCGTAGACGACTGCCAGGGAGCCGACCCGGGCATCCACGACGATCAGGCCCATATACCAGTCCGGATGCGCCATACCGGCGCCGACCCATTCGACCAGCAGCGGCGGGCTCGGCCAGCTTTCTCCGAAACCTTTCAAAAGCCGCGAGTCGGTCAGATTCATCTGCCGCACGGGGTTCTTGAACAGACCCAGACGGATCAGTCCGTCGTCAACGATCCGGAGCGGAGCGTCTTCGGGAACGACGCGGGCCGTTCCTCGGTTGACCGGAGGGGCAAAGAAGGACGGTGCCGGGCCGCTTGCATCGGGCATAGGGGTTCCCCTTCGCCGCTCACCCTAGCCCAATACCTCGCGAAGCGCAGGTTCCACTTCGGCATAACGGAAGTGGTACCCGAAGGCGCGGGCGGCTTTGGGGACGGCGTGCTGCCCGCCCAGCACAATCACGGCCTGCTCGCCGAGCGCGGCCTTCAGGACGATCCCCGGTACCGGCAGCCAGGACGGACGGCCCAGCACCCGGCCCAGCACGTCGCAGAACTCTTTCAGCCGGACCGCGTCCGGCGCGCAGCCGTTGACGGGCCCCTTCACCTGTGTGTTTTCGAGCGAGAACCGGATCAGGCCGACGATGTCGGCCATATGGATCCACGGAAACCACTGGCGCCCGGAACCGAGCGGCCCGCCCGCGAACATCCGGAACGGAAGCACCATTTTCTCGAGGGCGCCGCCGTCCCTGCCGATGACGACTCCCGTCCGGATTATCACGACCCGGACTCCGGACTTCTCGGCCTCGCGGGCCAGCCGCTCCCACTCGATCGTGAGGTTCGCCAGGAAGTCGGTGCCGTGGCTGGAACTTTCATCGACGATCTCATCGCCTCGGTTGCCGTAGTAGCCGATACCGGAACCGCTCACGAGCACCTTCGGCTTGCTCTCCATCTTTTCGATGGCGGACACGACCGCACGGGTTCCGAGCGTGCGGCTTTCGACGATCTTCTGCTTGCGGCCCGCCGTCCAGCGGCCGGAGCCGATGTTCTCGCCGGCCAGATGCACGATCCCGTCGCACCCTTCGAGAGTTTTTGCCAGATTTTCGGGTTTGTCGCTCAACGACCATTTCCCGAACGATATCCGGCTGTCGCTGGCAAGACCGCCGAACGAGAGGCGCGCCCTTTCGGAATCACGGGAAAGCACGAGAACGTCGTAACCCGAATCGAGCAGGGTTCTCGCGGCCGCCTGGCCGATAAATCCCGTTCCGCCGGTAATGGCGACTTTCATACGTATAATTCCCCCAGACCGTCCCTATCATCCCCCGAAACCGGCCCCCGGAGCAAACGGATGGCCAGAAGGGCAGATTTTCCCGGTAATTACGGGAATTTGGCCTGAGAATCGTCATACTGCCCGGTTTTCGGACCACCTACCCTTCAAACAGCAAGGAGCCCGGCCACTTATGAGCAAAGGAATACCGCCCGTCCACAAATACATGACGGCCAGCCCCATCACGATCGGCCACGACCAGAAGATCATGAAGGCCGAGGAGATCATGCGGGAAAACCGGATCCGCCACCTGCCGGTGCTCAAGGGCGGCAAGTTTGTCGGGATCCTGTCCGACCGGGACGTGAAGTTCGTCGAAACGCTGCGCGACCTCGACATCCACAAGCTGATCGTCGACGACGTGGCCCGCGAGCAGGCGTTCACGGTCGAGGCCGACTCGCCCCTCGACCAGGTCGCCGCCGAGATGGCCGAGAACAAGTACGGCAGCGCGATCGTCACCCAGAACGGAAAACTGGTCGGCATCTTCACGACCGTGGACGCCATGCGGGCCCTCTCGGAACTGCTGCGGACCCGGCTGGGACACTGAATATCCGGTCAGAACCGCCCTCAATCCCGCGTGCGCTTTCCCAATTGACCGTCTCCGTGCCACTCTACGGGCCGAAAAGCCCATGGCAGAAACCAATGCAACCCAGATGATCCGGGACGCCGTGCGCGGCTGCGTAATAAAAGTGGCCGCGACCGGCATGGTCGTCACGTCCGCCGCCATCATCATCCTGATGCAGATTCTGTCCTGCTCGTCCGAAGAGATCGCCGCCGGCCTGTCCCTCCTGGCCGTCATGTGCGTCGGCGCTTCCGTGCACGACTACTTCCGGCTCTGCCGGGTCTTCAAACCGGTGGCCGAGCTGCTCGACCTTCACGAAGCCGGAAAATCCGCCCTGCCGCAGGTCGGCGACGCAGCCACCTATATCACGCGCACCACCGGTGTGAGTTACATCGGCGTTTCGGCACTCATCTGGCTCTTGGGGTCCGCCGTCGGGCTCGTGCTGGTGAAAGCGTTCGCGGGGTTCCGGGCGTTCACCATCGGCCTGTATCTGGGCGCCATCGGCTGGAGCTTCTTCACCTTCCACGGCATGGGCTTCATGATCTACAAGCGCAGCTTCCAGACCATCTTCAGCCGCCTGACGGCGATTCTGGACGACAGCCGCGCGGTGCAGGTGGCGCCCTTCACCCTGCGCGGCAAGACCATCCTGTCGGTGATCGTCGGCATCGGGATCTGCGGAAGCGTACTGTTCCCGTTCGTCGGCTATCAGGCGAGACTCGAACAGGGCCGCATCGCGCTCCTGGCCGCCGCCTCCGATATCGACGCCGAAACCAGACGGCTGGACGGCGAACCGGTGCCGGACCTCTTCCGGGCGGGGCTCGACAAGCTGGGCGGCGTCATCCTCCTGTCGCCCAGGGGCGAACCCGAACCCAAAGCCCCCTGGGAGGCCCTGCCCGCCAAACTGCAGACGGTCATCCTCGCCACCCTGGTGTCCGGCAACATTCTGGACCCGGCCTTCGACGAAGCGGTCGCGGTCCGGCCGCTCAAAGACGGACGGCGGGCCGTGTTTATCGCCGACCGGGGCCGGTTCGGCGGCGCCTTCGACCAGATCCGGCCGGTACAGGTGCTGATCATTTCGCTCGCCATGCTGGCGTTCGTGATCGTGTCGTGGCTCTTCGTCACCGACATCGCCGCGCCGGTCCAGAACCTGCGGGTGCTCGCCGGACGTCTGGCGGAGGGCAAGCTCGGCGGGCTTCAGAACTCCTACTCCGACGACGACATGGGCGCCCTCGATATCCTGTTCACCCGTGCGGCCCGGAACCTGGGCGAGGCGATCCGGTCGTCGCAGGAACTGGCCCGCAACGTCGCCACTTCGTCGGAAGAGCTGGCGGCCACGGCCGAAACGTTTGTCGGCTGGAGCAACGAGGTCAGCAAGGAGTCAAAACAGGCGGGTGACCTGCTGACCGGCATCGCGGCCGGCTCCTCCGAGGTAAAGGACATCACCCGCCAGGCGGAAACCGGATTCACGGGCGCCGCCACCGAGGCCCGCGGCGGACAGCAGGACCTGGATTCGAGCGCCGCCGGACTGCACGCGCTCGGCATGACGTTGAGCGACGTGTTCGCGCGCATCGAGGACCTCACCCGCCGCAGCGACAAGATCGTCAGCATCGTCGACACGATCCGCGAGATCACCGCCCAGACGAACATGCTGAGCCTCAACGCAGCCATCGAAGCCGCCCGCGCCGGCGAGCACGGACGCGGGTTTTCGGTCGTCGCGGACGAAATCCGCAAGCTCGCCGATCTGGCGGCCCGCAGCGCCGACGAGATCAACCAGATCGTCAAGCAGGTGAACGATTCGACCAAGGACGCCGCCGCCCGCGTCGAGGCGGCCAAGACCGACTTCCTCGAACGCGAAACGGCGGTCCAGAAAACCGCCGGCCGGTTCCAGCAGATCAACGCGACCTTCGGCGAAACCGGCAAGACGTTCGAGTCGCTTTCGCAGTTCGCCGGCCGCCAGTCGGAACTGTCCGAAACAGCCAACCAGGCGCTCAAGAAGATCGGCCTCACCCAGTCGGAGCAGAGCGCCGCCGCCGAAGAGCTCCGCGCCACGGCCGGGGAGCTGAACCGGCTCGCCGAGGGGCTCTCGCGCAAGCTCAGCGAATTCGACCTGGGATAAGCAGATTTATAACCAGCTGATATTCCAGCTGTTTCCCGATATAAATAAAAAGAGAGTTGTCACTTTTTATTTTATCTGGTATTTTTTCTTTGTGGCACGCCGCACCCGAACCAGAACTCCTAAACCGGTCACACACCGGAAGCAGGCCGACCGCCGCGAGGAGACCCGCGGGCGCCTGCTTGCCGCCGCACTCGATACGCTGGTCGATCACGGATACGCCGAATTCACCACCACCGAAGTGTGCAACCGTTCCGGCCTCTCGCAGGGCGCCCTGTTCCGTTATTTTCCGACGAAGGCGGACCTGCTCTCGGCGACCATCGAGCACCTGTTTGCCGAACTGCGCTCGGGCTACGAGGTGCGCTTCAGGGAACTGTCCCCGGAACAGGCGACCGTCCCCAACGCGCTCCGGCTGCTCGGCGCGATCTTCGAGGACCCGCGCCTGCTCGCCGCCTACGAACTGTATACCGCCGCACGGACCGACTCGACGCTGCGGCGCAGTCTCGTTCCGATCGTCCGCGCCCACACCGAAGGGATCCAGCAGCTGGCGCTCAGGCTGTTTGCGCGGCCGGGCAGCAGCCTGCCGCCCGCGCGGTTCGTGGCGCTCGCCGAGCTGGTCATCTTCGCCCTTCAGGGACTCGCGGTCGGCGACCTCGCCCTCCCCCGTCCCGATACGAAGGAACGGCTGTTCCAGATGGCGGAAGAACTCACCGCACCCAAGCCCCGCGCACCCCGGCTCAGGATCGTCGAAAACGGACAAGGAGATAAGCCATGATCGGAATCCCCCTCGGACTCGCCGCCGTGAACGCCATCGAGTGGCACATGCACAAACATATCCTGCACGATCTGGGCAAAAAGAAGGGCGGCCGCTGGTACGCCCACTGGGAGCACCACAAGGACACGCGCAAGAACGATTTCGTGGACGAGAAGTATACGGAGACGATCACCAACGAGCGATCGATGCAGGAGATCGTGGCGCTCTCCATCGGCGCCGCCATCGTCGCGCCGCTGTTCCCCATCGCCCCGTTTTTCACCGGCACCCTGTGGTATGGCGCCTACAACTACTGGCGGGCCCACCGCCAGGCGCACATCCACCCCGAATGGGCGCGGGAGCACATCCCCTGGCACTACGACCACCACATGGGCCTCGATCAGGATCTCAACTGGTGTGTGACCCGTCCGTGGTACGACTACGTGAAGGGCACCCGTGTCGCCGGCCCCGCCGGCGTGATGGAAAAGAACGTCTTCGGGCTCGACCTCCCCGACTGGGTGAATGAGCCGCTCAACGAATTCACCACGCAGCTCGGCTGGGTGGCCAAGCCCTACGTGCCCAAGGCCGAACGCCGGGCAGCGAAGAAAGCGGCGGCGGGAACCGGGGCGGGAAACCGTTCCTACGAAGCCAGCGCGTCCGGCAGCCTGAACTCGATCCGGTCGTAGCCGACCTCGGGGCGGCGCACCTTCCGGCCGGACATTACTCCTTCCCGGATCTTCACGACTCCCATCTCCTCGAAGAACTGGATGATCTTGTTCAGGTTGGAGACGTCGACGCCCGACCGCCGGGCCAGCTCGTAGACGGACCGGGGTTTGAACGTCCGGATGTCGGAGAGAATGTGAAGGTTCCTGACGAACCGGTCGAAATCCCGCCGGTTATCGAAAACGACCTCGGACGACGGCTTGAGCGTTCCTTTCCGGGCCCTTCGCAGGGCGCTCCGGAAATCGTCGAGGGCCTCTCCCGGACTTTTCACACTGATAACAAGCTGTTTCATAAATCGACTCCCATATGCCCACGGACAATCCGCTTAAAATCTTCTACGAGCTGGTCGTCGTCAATATATTCATACGGGACCTGATGTTCATCGATATGAAGGTGGTGACCCTTCGGGTGATGATTGTCGATCAACACTCTTTTTCCGGTCTGAACGTCCATCGCAAATAGTCCGTATTTCACACCATCCGGATACCGGACCGACCGGCCGACGTCGTGGATCGTCATCTCCATCAGGTAGCGTCTCCCGAACCAGACTTTCTGGTGAAAGAGTAGGCGTGCACTCATATAGGTGTCAATACACCCATATTAAATGCCCGGGCGACGTGATCGGTTCGGCGCCATACATATCCTAAAAGATGCAGGATCGGTACCGGCGTCCGGAATCAAGAAGCCCAGGATTTTCCGAAAGTTAGCCGATGATTGCCATGACACTTTTCGGCAGGTGTTCGGATTCCGAACATCCGGCTGCGAAATATCTGCGGTTCGTGATTCTTGCCCACCTTAAAACCCCTCCTTTCGCCCCGCAGCACACGTTTAATAACTGTGCCACTACCTGACACACACCTCTGATACGTTCCTCGCCAGAAACGAGGTTCGCGGACACATGCCCGAGTCCGCACAGACACCCCGCTGCAGACGCAGCAAGGGGAGAGGTGATGGCTATGCTCGACATGACTATGCGCAAGGAGTTCGAGGCGCTGGGCGACCGCTCGGCGGCCGAGACGATCACGCTGCTGAGACATTCTGCGGATTTCAGCGACCGGCGGCTGCTGGCGGACGAACTGAGAATCAAGTTCGTCTTCGCGACGGTCGATCTCTACAACCTGACCGACCAGCTCCGGCCCAAACTGGATCTGGTCAAAACCGGCGCCCGGGAGATCCGGCTTCTGCGCCACGACTGGGACGAGGACAAGCTGCGCGAAGAAGCGGCTATCGAGAAAGCGGCCCGGAAGAACAGCCCGGCGGGTGACGCGCCCGGAGAATCAGGCGGGGAATCAGGCAGCGAACCGGCCGTCACCCTTGAAAACCTGGAGGCCGCCGCCCGGGACCTTTCCAGAGGGGTGGCCGAGATGAAGGCTGAACTGCTTAAGAAGTTAAACGGTGAAAAAGTGGCGAGTGAGGAAAATCACACCGGTTCTGCCCTCCCCCTGGATGGGGGAGGGATTCAGGGAGAGGGTGCTGGCGACACTCGCACCCCCACCGTCGCCTCCGGGGATACCGGCGGCGACACCTCCCCCCTCCAGGGGGAGGAGGGATCACGCGAAGGCAGTCCCTTCCCGCCCCACTCCCAGTCCCACCGGGCCGGCCAGAGCCCGCAGGTCTTTGAGGGTTCGGCACGCAGACGCCCGAGGGGGTCGAGACGGCTGGGTTAAAAAGCAGGCTTTTGCCTTATCCACAATCACCTCCCACCTGTGGACTGCTCGTACGAAGCGCTCAGGATGTCCTCATGAATTACTTTTAACCTATTGATATCGTTAATGGTTTCAATTGTGCGTGAAACTTTACATCCGGTTGTGACGAAAACCGTTGACTTACTGACTGAGCAGACAGTTAACTGGCTCCCGATACAGAGACCTCAAAGGAGTCCCTTCCCTTTCATCATGAGCCCGACTGAAGAACGCTACGAAATTCTCGATACCATTCACTCGCCCGTCGACCTGCGCCGGCTGCCTGAAGAAGTGCTGCCCCAGCTCGCGGAAGAGTGCCGCCGCTTTCTGATCAATTCCGTATCGCGCACGGGCGGCCACCTGGCCAGCTCGCTGGGCGCGTGCGAACTCACAATCGCCATCCACTATGTCTACGAGACGCCGGAAGACCGGCTCGTCTGGGACGTGGGCCATCAGGCGTACGTCCACAAGCTGCTCACCGGGCGGCGCGACCTGTTCCCGACGCTGCGCCAGAAGGGCGGGCTCTCGGGCTTCCCGACCCGCTTCGAAAGCCAGTACGACACGTTCGGCGTGGGCCACGGCGGCACGTCGATCTCGGCCGCCGAGGGCATGAACGAAGGACTATTGCACGGCAAGAAGCGCCGCCGCGTGATCGGCGTGATCGGCGACGGCTCGATCACCTCCGGCATGTGCTTCGAGGCACTGAACCACGCGGGCGCCGTGGGCCATCCGTTCACCATCGTGCTGAACGACAACGAGTGGGCCATCTCGCGCAACGTGGGCGCCCTCTCCCAGACGCTTTCGCGCCGGATCGTCACCGAAGACTTCGTCCACAAGAAGGATCTGGTCCGCCGCTGGGTGCACGAGAAGCTCGGCCCGAAGATGGAAGACCGCATCCGGCATATCGAGGACGCCGTGAAGGGCGTGGTGCTTCCGGGCTCCCCGCTGTTCGAGACGTTCAACTTCGAATACCTGGGTCCGGTGGACGGCCATAACATCCACACGCTCATCAAGGCGCTGCGCGCCGCGAAAGAGAACCACAAGCCCGTTCTCCTGCACATCCACACCCGCAAGGGCAAGGGCTGGGACGTCTCCGAAAACGACCCGCTCATCTACCACGGCCTTGGCAAGTTCGACCCCAAGAGCGGCGAGCGCGCCCCGGTCGCTCCGGCGCCGGACCCCTGGCAGAAGCATTTCGCGCGGGCCGCGATCGACCTCGCGAACCAAGACCCGCGTATTGTCGCGATCACCGGCGCCATGGCGACCGGAACGAGCTGCGACATGTTCCAGAAGGAACACCCGGACCGCTTCTACGACGTCGGCATGTGCGAGCAGCACGCCGTCACGTTCGCGGCAGGCCTCGCCTGCGAAGGCATGCGCCCCATCGCCGCGATCTACTCGACGTTCCTGCAGCGCGCCTACGACCAGGTGATCCACGACGTCTGCACCCAGAACCTGCCGGTCATGTTCTGCATGGACCGCGCGGGGCTGGCCGGCGACGACGGCGTCACGCATCAGGGCATGTTCGACGTGGCTTACCTGCGCTGCCTGCCGAACATCGTCTGCATGGCGCCCAAGGACGAGAACGAGCTGCGCAACATGATGTTCACGGCGACGAAGATCGACGGCCCGTCGTCGGTCCGCTACCCCCGCGGCCCCGGCCTCGGCGTCCCGTACGACAAGCAGTTCACGCAGATCCCGGTCGGCAAGGCCGAGGTGCTGCGCGAGGGCAAGCACATCACGCTGCTGCCGCTCGGCCACCTTGTGATCGAGGCGATGAAGGCCGCCGAGGAGCTGGCGAAAGAAGGCATCGAGGCGACGGTCATCAATCCGCGCTTCATCAAGCCGCTCGATACGGACACGATTCTCGGTTCTGCCTCGGCGACGGGCCACCTGGTCACGATCGAAGAGGCTGCACTGATCGGCGGATTCGGCTCGGCCGTCGCCGAAGCGATCATGGACGAAGGGTTCGGATCGCAGATCGCGATGAAGCGGATCGGCGTGCCCGACAAGTTCGTCGAGCACGGCACGCAGGCGCTCTGGCGCGACGAGTTCGGCGTGACGGCGAAGCACATCGCCGAGACCGCCCGGCAGCTGATCCGCAAGCGGCGTCTGCGCAGCGTCAAGGACGCCGGCTGAGAACGGCCGCTGTCCTTAACGGCCTGCGGCCGCCGGGTACTGAAACCGGGTGCTGAAAAAAAGAAAGGAGGGCTCATCCGCGGGCCCCCTTCTTTTTTTTGGCGGGCCTAGTTCCGGATCGACGGCGCGGTTATCGAGTCGGCCGGTATGCCGTATTTTTCAAGCACCTTGAGGCTGTACTTGAGCGTCGGTTTGTCCTGGTAGACGATCGGCAGCGACCCCGGGTCTGCTCCGCCGATGATCTTGGTTACCAGGATGGCCGCCTGGCGGCCCGACTCGCTGAACGAACCGCCGACGGCGAACGACATGTCTTCGGGAAATATTTCGAAGGTTTCGGGGATGGCGCTGACGATCAGCATCTTCCGGGGCGCCGCGCCGTCCTTGAACAGCACTCGCCCGTTGGCGACGTCGTCCCTGCCGATCCAGGTATCCGGGATGACCACAAATGCATCGACCGGGGCCGTCCGCATGAACGCGGCCGCCTTCGGCGCGTCCGCGTTCGTATCGACCCGGAAGTCGGTGACCTCGTACCCGGCCTTCTTACCGGCTTCGGCGAGCAGCGTGTAGTAGCGGATCGCGTTCGGATCGGTGCTCACCGTCGTCATGATCTTCTTCACACGCGGCGTGAGCTGCTTGATGTAGTCCAGCACGACCGACGGATGCATGAAGGTCGTGGAACCGGTGATCCAGCCCTCCTTGCGGAAGTCGACCAGCTCGGGATCGGAGACACCGGCGAACATCACCCTGAGTCCGTCCTTATGGGCGAGCGGCGCACCGTGGAGCGTCGCAGGTGTCCCGACCGTGATGACCAGATCGACCTTGGCATCGGCGAACTCCTGGATATAGCCCTTGAGCGCAAAGTAGACCTGCGCCTTGTCCCAGAGCCCCTTGGTGGGACCGAGCACCGTCCGGCGCGTGATGTCCACGTTGACGCCGCGCTGGTACCCCTGCGCCGCCAGTTCCTTCAGGAACCCCTGCAGTGCGCGGGAATAGACGAACGCATCGGTGATCTGCACGATCCCGATCTTGTACATCTTCCTGGGAGGCTCTTCGGCGCGAACCGCACCGGCCAGCAGCACCACCGCCAGCAAGCCCCACTTCAAACGTCGCATCGGCCCCTCCTTGCGACGGTTACCGTTCCCCTGACCTTATCACTTCACACCTGGCGCGTCCGCAGGCTTCGCCTCCGATGCCTGCTTCTTCGCCGATTCCAGTTTCGACGCGGCCAGTTCAGCCGCAAATACAGCCTGTCTCGTATCGCCCCGCCGGTTGGCCGATTCGGCCTGATCGATCAGGTCCTCGGCTTCCATGACCAGATCGCCGTCGTGCTCGCGGGCGCCGGCCGCGATCGCTTCGCGGTGAGACCGCTTGGCAACCGAGATCGCGTCCGTGACGGCCTGCATCTTGGGCCCGCAGCCGCCGGCGGACAGTCCGGCAAGCAGCAGCACGGCAGCGGCGATTGCGGGAACGGTCTGCCTCAACACGTAAATCCCCCCGGTTTGGTTACGATTCCCATTATCCCTGTTCCCGGTCCGGCTCACAAGCGTGATTTCAGCTTTCGCGAATCATATCGAGCTGTTCGGCCAGGTCCCGCTGCAGATCGTTCCAGTACCGGGGCGAGTTAAACTCGACAAAGGTACGGGGGAAAACGGGATCCTTCCAGCGACGGGCTATCCAGGCGGCAAAGTGGATCATACGGAGAGACCGGAGCGGCTCGATCAGCTTCAGCGTCCGGCGGTCGAAATCACGCATCTGCGTATAACCGGACAGCAGCGTCTCCAGATCCCGCTCGGCAGCCTCGTCGCGGCCTGGCAGCAGCAGCCAGATATCCTGCACCGGAGGCGCAATTACCATGTCATCGAAATCGACGAAGAAGAGATCTTTCCCGTTCCAGAGAAGATTCCCCTTGTGACAGTCGCCGTGGGTCCGGATGGTCTCGACCCCCTCAAACAGGCTGGCGGAAAGGTTACATATCTCCCGGATAATCTGCTCAAACGCCTGACGCTGTTCTTCGGGAAACCAGTTACCTGCCAGCAGATACTCCAGATTGGACAGCCCGTAGGTCTCCGGCGTCAGGCGGATACGGTACTGGGCTACACGTCCCGCTCCGGTATTATGGATCCGCGCCAGCAGCCGCCCCACCCGTTTCAGTAGTTCTTCATCGAGTTCGTCGGGAATCCGGCCGCCCATCTTGGGGAAGATCGCGTACCACAGGTCGCCTTCAGGCGTTTTCGCCACCGTTGAACCGTCATCGAACGGAAGCGGCGCCACTGCGGGTATATCCGCCTGGACAAGATCGCGGATGAACTCGTGCTCTTCAGCGATCTGCTCCTGAGTCCAGCGGCCGGGACGGTAGAACTTCACGATCCGCCGCCTGGGATGGGTAAGCGACGGCGCCTGCTCCGCAGCAATCCCGTCGTCAGTCTCAACCTCAACTTCGTAGACCCGGTTTTCGTAGCTGTTCAGGGCGTAGCAGAGGCCGGTGCAGACATATCCGGCCGCTTCGACAGCGCCCAGGACACGGTCCGGCGACAGGTCGAAGAAGTACTTTGTGACTTCGTCGCCCCAGGCGGACTGGGGTGCGGCAGGGCTCTTCGGCTTGCGAGGTTTGGCGGCCATCGGCGTTGTGTATAGCCGGTATTCCGCAAATAGTTAGCTGCCAAAAAATCGGCCCCCGACCCGGAGCCACCGTCATTTCACATTACGGCGCCAAAAGAATAAACGAGAGCTATGTCCACGCTGTTCGTCGTCGCCACTCCCATCGGGAATCTCCAGGATTTCACCCACCGGGCGGAAGCGACCCTGAAATCGGTCGCGCTGATTGTCTGTGAAGATACGCGGGTGTCCGCACCGCTTCTGACCCGTATCGGAGCGAAAGCCCGCCTGACAGCCAGCTTTAAAGGCCGCGAAGCCGAACGTGTCGATGAAATCCTGGCCGAGCTGAATGCCGGACATGACGTCGCGCTGATTTCAGATGCAGGGACACCGCTCATCAGCGATCCGGGAGAACGGCTGGTCAAGGCGGCCTCTGACGCCGGGCATAAAGTGATACCCGTTCCGGGAGTGTCGGCTCCGATTGCCCTGCTTTCGGTATCCGGGTTGCCGTCGGAACGGTTTACCTTTATCGGATTCCTGCCGTCACACGACCGCCGCCGGGACGAGGTGCTGGCGGAATACTCCCGCCGCCCGGAAACGCTCGTCTTTTTCGAAAGCCCCCGGCGCCTGACCGAGACCCTTCAGAGCTGCATCAAGCTGTTCGGAGCCGACCGGAGAGCCGCCGTGGGCCGTGAACTGACCAAGCTTCATGAAGAAACCGTAAGGGGCAATCTTGGCGAACTGCATTCAGGTTTTGCCGGCCGGTCCGAAATTCTGGGAGAAGTCGCCGTCGCGATTGCGGGATCCACTGAACCCGTCCCAAAGGTTGAGCTGGAGTCACTGCGATCCGAAATCACAGAAGCCGCTGCGCATGGAGAAGGCACCCGCCAGATCGCCGAGCGGCTCGCCACCATTTACGGCCTGTCGCGAAAAGACGTCTACGGATTTGTACTGAAAGTGCTGGGCCGGAATTAGCTTACACAATTGGAGTGATCGAGAACTCCCGGCCTACCTCCAGAAGTGCTTCAGCAACGCACTCCGCCACTGTCGCTGCGATATTCGTACAGAACCGGAGCCGGTCCGGGCCGGCAAAATCGGTGAACTGCGCAGTCAGGTCATTGCAGATAATCGTAGCTGCCCGGCCCTTGTCGACCCGCTCTCTGACAAGCTTCTGATACAAAACTATGGCCTTGCGAAGATCGTCCGTCACCTTTCCAGTGGGATCCGGATCCCCAAGGATCTCGCCCAGTACCAGCTCGCCCGCCTTGATCGCACCGCACTGGCCTTCACCGGTAATTCCGCCTTTTCGAAGCGACTGATACGGCCGGGACGGCAGACTGAAGGTCTCCGCGAGCGCGATCCCGCAGGAACGGTGAGGAGTCTCTTTCCCCTCGTAGAGCATAAAGGCCTTCTGCCGGGCCTTACCGACCAGTTCCCGCCGCCGCTGTTCATCCATGTTATGACCCAGTCCGTCCGCAGGCAGGCCTCAACCGCCGCCGTCTTCCGCGATTTCACCTTCAAACGCTTCGCGGATCTCGCGTTCGGTAGCAGTCGCATAGTCGAGCCCGAACGCGTCGTGCCAGAACTGCACACCATATTTCTTCCCAAGAAGCCTTGCCACGTCGAGAATCGAATCGGCCGCCGCCTCATTGTCGTCATTGAATACGAACTTCAGGTGCAACGCATCGACTTCGTCGCTGGAGAGGCTTTTGGAGTGAGAGAGATCAATCGCCGCACCGGTGTGCAGTTCGACCCAGCCGCCTTCCGTATCGGCCAGGGCCCTGGGATAACCACGCAGATCGTCCACAATCGGCCGCCACCGGATCTTTCCCCCGGGCCGCCTTACAATCACCAGATATGCCATGACAGAACCCCTCCCCTGTCAACGGTAACGCGCAGCTACTTTCCGGTCGTGAGCCCCTTCTTCAGTTCAAGCAGTCTCTGCTTTTCTTCGATGGTCAGGGACTGGTCGCTGAAATTGCGGGACATCATCTCGTCCAGGTACTTGTCGTAATCTTCATTTTTTCTCTGGAGTTGTGCAAGTTCATTGGCGATCTCGACGCTCTTGATCCGGATTTCCGCGTGATATGGATAAATATAGAGGGCCATCGAGGTTTTCGTGTCTTCCCACAGATACCGTTTTGCACCGTCCTGCTCATCCTTGGAGAGCGGCTCACCGTGGCGGGAAACGAAGGAGCTGTACATCTGGGCGTTGGCTTCCTTGTTCGTCAGTTTCACCCGTATATAGAAGAGTTTCCCCTTGAAGAAGCGGAACTCGCTGAACCCGTTATTGGGAAAAGAATAGCTCGAATATACGGTGACATTGGGCTGGAAACGGTCGACATCCTCGCTCAGGTTGCGGACCCGGGCCCGGATCTCGTCAATGGTCATCCCCCACTGGGCCATCTGGAACCCCGACGGAAGATTGGCAGCACGCAACGGCAGCGCGCCCGCCACAACTAAGGCGATGACCGCAGCAACCGTCCGGGCACGGGTCCTTTGAGGCCTGATCTGCATGACCTTTGGAATATCACGAACCAAAAGCGGCGGTCAAAACCGCGTTTGATCCGGTTGCCGGATTATTAACAGCATATATCCGGACTTGCGAAGCCTCGGGCACTTGCGACTGATTCGGATAACTTTCACAATTGGGATGAACGACTGGCGGGGTACCCGCCATGCGTTCAGGACCGCAACTCAATGTTTACTATCTACTCCACCCCGATCTGCCCTTACTGCAACAATGCCAAGCATCTGCTGAAATCCAAAGGGTACGAATACATCGAAATCTCCGTCGCCGAACCCGAAGCGCGCGCCAAAATTGTCGAAATGAGCGGCATGCGAACGGTTCCAGTAATCTATCTCAAGGGACGGTTGATCGGCGGGTTTACAGAACTGGCAGCCCTCGACCAGTCGGGTGAACTCCCCCGGCTCGTCGCAGCAGCCTCAAACTGACCGCTGCAATGGCGTAACCCCATTACAAGCCTTTCCGGCTGCAAACACGGCCTTACTCCTTGCCTTAATCCGGTGGCCCCAGAAGAACGGGAATGCCGCCTTTTCAATTCTATCCTATCCGTGTCATCAAGGGCCTCGGGCCTGGAGCGTCCGCCGGGGAAACAATCCTATGCTTTTCAATCTGACCGCTCTGGATTTCGCCTGCCTGATAGTCACAGGTGCCGTCGCCGGGTACATCAGCGGCATGTTTGGGCTCGGCGGCGGTGTCATCATGACACCTGTACTGTTTGAGCTGCTGCCGCATATCATCGGGCCGCACCCTCTGACCGCGCAGATCGCCATCGCGACTTCGCTCGGGTGCGTCTTTTTCTCGTCCGTATCCTCGGCACAGGCTCATAATCAGAAAGGGAATGTGGACTGGAAACTCGCTGCGATCGCCGGGCCGCTTAGCGCCGCCGGTTCGTTTCTGGTCACCCAACATGCGCTGAAAGTCTCGGGCGGCACGCTCAAGGCCACTTTCGGCATTTTTCTGGCTGTGATGGCTCTCCGGATGTGGTTCTTCGATTCCCGCAAATCCCCGCAAGATGATCTCCCGCTATCGGGGGCCGCTGACTACGTCAAAGTTACCGTTATCGGGCTCCTTGTCGGCGTCATAGGGGCAATGTTCGGCATCGGCGGCGGGTCGCTGGCGGTTCCGGCTTTTGTACTGATGATGAACAAACCCGTCCACCGCGCGGTTGGCACTTCGGCTGTTCTGGGCGCCTGCGCCGGACTTGTCGGCAGCATCGGATATCTGCTCGCAAACCCAGGTCAGCCGGTGCCGGGAGCCGTTGGAGTGGTCATACCCGCCGTCGTGCTTCTACTGGCAATGGTTTCGATCCCCCTTGCACAGGTCAGCGCCCGCCACGCGTCCAGAACCGACCCTCAAAAACTCAGACACGCCTTTTCGGTCGCCTTGCTGATAATCGGTCTATTCGTTGTATTCCGAACAATACACAAATGATTCCGCTTCCGCGGACCATTCCATTCCGGCACATTCCTGAACGTTGACAATCCCGGTGCACTTACGCATTGCGTAGTGACAGTGTGATTAATATACGAAACAATCGGCCAATCGACACCGTTTAGATTTTCGTCATTGATTGCTTTGGCGATATGACGTGCGGGAAACAGACATACGGGTGCTGGGGGTCGGATGGCTTGGTACAAGAGTGAACGCATTGCCGGACCGGGAATCGCTCTGGTCTTCTTCATGCTGGCATCCGGGGGCGTTGCGCCACAGATCCTTCATGCGCAGGACAAGCCAGACGCAAAGGCCGAGAAAACCGAACCGGAATCCGACTTTGCCAACGTCAATCTCGACGACCTGTTAGATACCAAGGTCATCTTTTCGGCTTCCAAACGCGCACAAACCATAGACGACTCTCCGAATGCGATATCCGTCATCACCGCTGATGATATCCGGGCAATGGGTGCCGTGAATCTTATCGATGTCTTCCGCCGGCTGCCGGGAGTCTACGTTTATGTCAGGTCCGGGCAGGATCCGTTGCTCTCCATCCGGGGCCGCACATCGGCCTATCCGAGCGGATATCTGCTCCTTGTCGACGGAGTGAGCCTCTACGATGCCCAGAATGGCGGCGTCGACTGGTCCCGGTTGCCACTGGTTCTTGACGACATAGAACGTGTGGAGCTGATTCGCGGTCCCGGTGGCACGCTTTACGGATCTAACGCTTTTTACGGCGTCATCAATATCACAACGAAGCGTCCGGCAAATGACTCAACCGTGAGGTCCGTAACCACGGGCGGCTCGCAGAGCACCGTTCATCAGTACGGATCGGTCGCGATCAAATCGGACAAATTCAGCTTCCGGATGTCCGGCAAGTTCGAGCAGACCGACGGTTTCGAAAAGGGCGTCGCCAAGCCATCCGTATACGATAGCGGGACCTACGGTAATATTCTGCTGCGCAGCGACGTTAAGCCGAATGAAAAGACAGACCTGTCATTCCAGATCGGGACCCATTTCGGCAAGCGGGACGTTACCGGTGCCCAGGTCAACCGGCCCGACAACCCCAATCCGGTGTTTGACGGATATTATTACGCCGGCATCCGGCACAAGCTGAACGCGGACAACACCCTGGAGTTCAAGACATCTGCATTCACCATGCAGGAACGGTATTCAATCCCGACAACCTACACGCCAGCCAGCAATCATTTCTATGGTGACTTCACTGCATTCAACAACGAAGTCGCATGGAGTCACTCCATTTCAAGCGATGTGGACCTGCTGGCCGGCGCCCAGCATCGCTATCAGTATGCCTACAGTCCCGCATCGGCGCTCATGGGGTTCGACCTGACCACCGGATTCGATCCGAACAAGGCATCGAACTTCACCATCTTCGACCGTCCCCGAATCAACCAGCAGGTCGCGAGCAGCTACCTCCAGGTTGAGGTCAGGGAAGGACGCTGGATGGTTTTCAACAGCGGTGTCCGATTCGAATATGACACGTTCACGGATTCCGTTAGTCCCCAGCCGCGCCTCTCCATCCTGCTCCGGCCAGCCGAGGAGCACACGATCCGGCTGGCCGTCTCCCGGGCCACCCGGATTCCCTCCATGAATGAGCACGGAGTGGGTGCGGCGAATTTCCCCGACGCGGCCAACCTTTCGCACCTTCAGAACACCATCGGAAGC
The DNA here is from genome assembly GCA_964565925.1 of uncultured bacterium. Classification (GTDB taxonomy): domain Bacteria; phylum JAGRBM01; class JAGRBM01; order JAGRBM01; family JAHCIT01; genus CAZMGV01. The sequence continues at coordinate 159,841 of CAZMGV010000005.1, read as the reverse complement.
CATAGCCTGAAGGCGGAGACCATTACTGCGGCCGAATTGGGATACCGGGGGAACTTCTTTGAGGGCAAGGCCACACTGGATATCCAGACCTTCGTCCAGTACGTGCACGACGCTATCCGGATCGAAGGTCCCGTAGGGACTGCCCCGTACACATTCTTCGGCAGTCCGGTCAATATCAACTCGTTCGGCAACAACGAGAATTTCCGGGCCGCCGGGTTCGAAACGGAACTGTCCGTTAAACCTGTGGAGATGGAAACGATTCGCGCGAATTATTCGTTCATTCGGGAATACAGCAAGAACTCGAATGTCGGGTTCGACAAAACCACTCCCATGAACATGCTGAATTTCTCGAGCGAAACACGCCTGCCAACGCACACCACCCTGTTCGTTGCCGGTGCGTACCACAGTTCGTTCCAGGGAATCGATAACCTGTTTTCCCTCAGCGGCCGCGTGAAACAGGGCTTCCGTTTTGATGTGACACTGCGGCAGGCTTTCTTCGATGACAAGGTCGCTCTTTCGGTGATCGGCCAGAATGTGCTGGACACCGAGGGCCCGAACTTTGTCGACGAGGCGAAAATCGGGGTCACGACCTTCCCACGGGAGAACCAAGCACCCCAAGCCATTTTCGGCCGGCTGGAGGTCAGACTCTAATGCGCATGTTCAGAACTCCACCGATCAGACATTTCCGGGTTCTATGCCTCATGACGGCCGTATCTCTGGCGGCAGTAGGCTGCAACGACCCGCTGAATCCGACGATCACGCACCAGGACAGTTTCTGGCCGAAAACCACCGGTACCATTTCCGGCACGCTCATGCTGGTTGATCCCGCCCCCGCCAACGGGTTCTCGTTCCCGGCAATAGCAGAGGCCGCTAACATTCAGATCATTCTGTATAAGGACCTGGTCTTTACGACAGCGGTTGACGGAGCCGGAAATCCGGTTCGCGTTCCATCGCTGATCGCCAGGAGGCCGCTAAGCGGGCTCGACAACGAAACCCTTGATCTAGGCGTTCCCGAGACGCTCGACTTCACCATCACGGATATGGACGGTCTTTCCGTAGGCGACTATGGCGCAACGGTGATCCTGGATCTTGACGGAAACGGGAACTACGACCCGCAGAATGACTGCATCCAGTTCCTGCCTGCCGGGACGGCACCTGTCGAAGGCCAGGCGCTTCCCGTTGCTGCTTCGGTCGTGAACTATTCGGATGTCAGCCTGAATACCGGCCCAGGGGACCTGGTATTTCTTCCCGGATCGCTGATGTGCGGGCCCGGAGAAGCGCCGTCGACAGCAAGCATTTCGGGTAACATTACCAATTCGATCAGCATGACAATCGAGGCCCCCACCCTTGCAACCGCGCCGGTCTTCTATCTGTCCCTGTATTATGAGCCTGCCGATTTCAGCGACCCGTCCGACGGCGGGACATTGCCTCCCGACTACCTGCAACCCTATCCCGTGCCGGCCTTTGCTGGAACCTATTCAACGCCATACACGCTGGCGATTCCCTACCTGCTTGATGCGGACACGGTGAATATGCCGGGGACTCTTCCACCGGGTAACTATGGCATACAGGCCTATTTGTCCCAGACCGGGGCTTTCCCGACCGGAGCGCCCGTTACCGGGGATTGCGTCGGCGCGGCGAATGACGGCGACTACTCGATCACTCTTGACGACGTCACCGATTCCGTCGTTTCAATTTATATAGGCTTCTGCTTTGGCCCCTGACATGACCTGCCCTTATGCGAGCACGTTTGACCTGAACCGGATCGCATACACTTACTTATTGTTTGACTCATTTTCCTGGCCGGCATCTTTTTCCGGTTACCAATTCAATACAATTTGCTCCGGGAGGCCGTACGACTGGCGCTTCAATCAGGCACCCAGTTTTTTTGTCCGCATCTTTTCGATCCGTTTTTCACAATGTCCAAGATCTTTCTTCACTCTATTACGCGATGCGTAGTGACAAAGGTGTAAGCGCCTAATAAAACTGGGAATTCCATTATCTTGCGCGCTGCCAGCCAGGTTACCGTTTAGTGCTATTTAAGGTCTGGTAACAGACGAGGAGCGCGTCTGCCACCTGGGGGATGGATGACACAACTTACCAAATCAGCAGGGCTGCGCCGGAGCGCCTTGGCTATACTGGCAGCCGCAGGGACCTGTTACCTGGGTACGCCAGTCGCCGTTCACGCCCAGAATGCTGCGGCACCTGCTGCCGGCACAACGGATCTCAAGGGACCACAGGGAGATTCAGATTTCGCAAACGTGAATCTGGATGACCTGCTCGATACCAAAGTCATTTTCTCGGCCTCCAAACGGGCCCAGACCATTGACGATTCGCCTAACGCCATCTCCGTCGTTACCGCAGACGACATCAAGGCGATGGGGGCGGTTAACCTGATCGACGTATTCCGCCGCCTTCCGGGTGTCTATGTGTATGTACGATCCGGGAATAACCCTCTGCTTTCGATCCGTGGCCGCAGTTCCGGTTATCCGAGCGGCTATCTGCTTCTGATTGATGGCGTCAGCATCTACGACGCCACCAACGGCGGCATCGACTGGTCCCGTGCGCCGGTAGTTCTGGAAGATATAGAACGGATCGAGCTGATCCGCGGTCCCGGCGGAACGCTTTACGGATCCAATGCGTTCTATGGCGTCATCAACGTCATCACCAAGCGTCCCGAGAACGACAGCACGGTCCGTTCAGTGACCACTGGCGGCACTCAGGGCGTTGTGCAGCAGTATGCTTCGGCTTCAATTAAATCGGACACTGCCGCTTTCCGGCTGTCAGGCAAGTTCCAGCAGTCGGACGGATTCGACAAGGGGGCTGCCAAGAAGAACCCCTATGACGGAAAGACCCTCGGGAATGTCCTTCTGCGAAGCGACTTCAAGCTGACCGACAAGACCGATCTGGCGCTGCAGATGTCGGCCCAGTTCGGCGTCAGGGACACCCTTGGCGCGTCGATCAACCATTCCGATCATTCAAATCCGACGTTTCAGGGATATTACTACGGCGGCCTCAAGCACAAGTTCAACTCGGACAACACCGTAGAGTTCAAAACCTATGCGTTCACGATGCAGGAAAAACTGCACGTCCCGACTTCGTACGCTCCGGCGAGCGACCACTTTTACTCGGAACTCACCTCCATCAACAACGAATTCGTATGGAGTCACGCCATATCAAGCGATGTCGATCTTCTGGCGGGAGCACACCACCGGTACCTCTACTCCTACGGAACGGCGTCCGCGTTTGTCGGGCTGGACCTTTCAAACGGTTTCGATCTGAACAGCCCGAAGAACTTCTCGGTTCCGGACCGGCCCCGGATCAACCAGCAGACGGCCAGCGGATACGCCCAGATCGAGGTCCGCGAATCCCGGTGGCTGGTATTCAATTCCGGCGTCCGGTTCGAATACGATACGTTTACCGATTCCGTGAACCCCTCGCCCCGCGTCTCCGTCCTGCTCCGTCCGGCCGAGGACCATACGTTCCGGATTTCGGCCGCACGGTCGACACGCATTCCATCCGTGATCGAACACAAGGCGGCCGTTGCGCTGTTTCCCGCGATCGGGACGACCTCGGCCCTTCTCAGCGTGACCGGTAATGCGAAACTCAATGCCGAGAACATCACCGACTTTGAACTTGGCTACCGCGGCAACTTCTTCGGCCGCAAAGTCACCGCGAACGTGGAAACGTTTTTCCAGCATATCCAGAACGCAATCGCCGACCGCGGGAACATAGCCGGCTATTCGCCCTACACGTTCTTCGGCAATCCAATCCCCATATACCAGTACGACAACAACGAGGACTTCCGGGCGGCCGGCGCCGAAATTGAAGTGACGGCGAATCCGGTCAACTGGCAAATGGTTCGTGTCAATTACACCTACACGAAAGAGTACAGCAAGGAGTCCAACCACGACGTTTCCGACGTCACGGGCACGCACTCCTTCCGCAATACGACGCCCGCACACATGTTCAACTTCGTAAGCGAAACGACCTTCCCGACTCATACCAAGCTGTACCTGGGCGGCTCCTATCATTCGGTATTCAGAGCCATTGACAACCTGTTCAACCAGGCCGCACGCGTTGATAACGGGTTCAGGTTTGACGTGACGGCCTCCCAGTCCTTCTTCGATGACAAGGTCACCCTGTCCGTCATTGGGCAGAACGTGCTCGAAACCGAAGGCCCCAATTTCATGGATGAGCTCGACCTGAGTTCCCCGGGATATCCCAAGAAGAACCGCGCCCCCCAAAGCGTTTTCGGCCGGCTGGAGGTCAAGCTCTAATGCTAACCGTCAAGAGAAATTTCAATATGACAAAGTTCTGTGTCCTGGCACTTGCCGCCGGTCTGTCGGTATATCTGTCCGCCTGTAATGATCCTCAGGGGGCCATCTTCCGGATTGACGACCGGATATTTCCGCAAACGAGCGGAACCGTTTCGGGCACACTGATGATGGTGGACCCCGACCCCGCTCACGGCTTTTCGTTCTCGGTCGCCGAGGGCGCGAATATCCAGGTGCTTTTCTTCAAGGATCTCGTATTCAACAGCGCCGTGGACGAGAACGGCAGCCCCGTACGGCTTCCAACAGCCATTGCCAAGCGACTGCTGACCGATATCGACCCGGAAATCCTGTCCTATGGTGTTCCCGAAACAATCGACCTGTCGTTTTCCAAATTCGACAGCATCCCTGCGGGGGACTATGCGGTAACGGTTATTCTGGATCTGGACGGAAACGGGTCTTATGACCCTCAGAATGACTGCATCCAGTTCCTGCCCGCCGGGACTGTGCCTGTCGAGGGCCAGCCGCTCCCCGTTGCGGTCACCGTTGCGAACTATGCTGACGCCAGTCTCAATGCTGGTCCGACGGATCTGGTGTTCCTCCCGGGATCACTGATGTGCGGACCCGGAGAGGCACCGTCGACAGCCAGCATTTCCGGCAACATAACGAACGCGATCAGTATGTCGATCGCCGCGCCCACTCTCGTGACTGTACCGATTGTTTACCTGTCGATGTATTACGAGCCGGCGGACTTCAGCGATCCGTCCGACGGCGGGACTCTGCCGCCCGATTATCTGCAGCCCTACCCTGTGCCAACGTACGCGGGGCCGTATTCGACGGCATACACACTTGCGATCCCGTATCTGCTTGATGCGGATACGGTAAATCTGCCGGGAACGCTTCCGGCAGGAAACTACGCCATCGTGGCTTACCTCTCGCAGACGGGAGCCCCGCCCACGGGAGGGGTCGCATCGGGCGATTGCGTGGGTGCCGCCTTCGACGGAGACTATTCGATTGCGCTGGACGATGTGACCGACAACACAGGTGTGACAGTCGGCATCGGCTATTGCGCGCCATGACTGTTTCAAATTCTCACGCTTTCCGGAACTCGAACCGAAAGATTTGAACAGAATTGTTTTTATCAGTTGTCAGATCGGCTAATCTTAGGCGATTGCAATGGAAATGCGGGATGGCGGCACTCATTTAGACAGTCGGGGTTTGCGGCGCTTGCTCAAAATTCGTAGTCATCTATTAGCTTTTGCGTTCCTGGTCTGCGCGGCAGCGGCAGCTTCTTCTTATGCAGAAAGCGCTCCGGTACCCATAAACCTCCAGGTGCCGATCCTCTTCAAGATACTCTCTCTCGACAAAAACCTGACCCGCCGTGCGGGCGAGCAGATCACCGTGGGCGTTCTATACGATTCCCGCGACAAGCAGTCCGCCAGGGAACGTTCTGAGTTCAAGGATGCAATTGGCGAAGGGAAGAAACTCGCCGGCAAGGATCTGACGGTACGGGAATACGACATGGCGTCGAGCGGCAATCTCGCCGATTTCGCCAGCAAGAACTCGATCAGTATCATCTATGCGACCACCGGAACCGAAAAAGCCGCCGACGAAATCATCAAGGTCGCCCGCGACCAGAAAATTACGACCTCAACTTCCAACCTGGCGCTTGTCGAAAAGGGCCTGTCGGTCAGTTTCGAAGTTGACGATAACAAGCCCCGAATCGTGATCAACCACGAGGCCTCCAAAGAGGAAGGGTGCAGCTTTTCGGCTCAAGTCCTGAAAGTCGCCCGCATCGTGAAGTGATATCCAGCCCATGATGCGACTGACTATAAAGACCAAGCTCATCGGGGTGACGCTTGTCTTGTCGGGCCTCATCTCCATATTCGTTACCGTTTTCTTTTATTCCTTCCAGAGCGGGCACGAGACGGCCAATCTGGCAACCCGGGCCGAAACAACCGTCAAGATGCTGGCCGCCGGCGCCGGCGCCGGGCTTGAGTTCGACGATGCCGATGCGGTCAAGAAAGCCATCGAGACGGTGAAAGCTAATACCGAAATCGTATTCGTTGAAGTCACCGGGAAAGACGGACACGTCGTTACAAGCTACCTGTCCGAAAAGTTCTCCAAGAGCGGCCAGTCCGTCGACAAGTTCAAGACCGACAAGACGCTGGTTCAGGCCAAATCTCCGGTAGTGTCCGAAATCGGCTCGGGCGAGCTGGGCAATGTCCTGATCGGGCTCAGCAGCGAGGCGGTTCAGGAGGCGCAAACCCAGAGTCTCAAGATCGGCCTCCAGGTCGCGTTGATCATATCCATTATCGGTGCGCTCACGGGCCTCTGGCTTGGCCGTAATATCACCACCCCGATCGCGGATATGGGTTCCGTCATGCGGAAGCTTGCCGATGGCGATTTCTCCGCAAGCGTATCGATCAAATCGAACGATGAAATCAGCGATCTCGCCAATAACGTCAACCGCATGATCGAAAGCACCCGTACACTCATTTCGAAGATCGTGGACGCCTCGCAGCTCCTGCTCTCGACCAGCAACGATATCAGTTCGGCGGCCGGAGCCCTGTCCAGAAGCGCGGATGCCCAGAGCGTCATGTCCACCGAAGCGGCCTCTACAGTGGAAGAACTTGCCAGCTCGGCGCAGTCGGTATTTTCTTTTTCCAGAGACACGACCGCCAAGAGCACCCGCGCCCAGGAAAGCGCCGAGCAGGGGCTTTCCGCCATCGCCCCCGCCATCAATGCGATGACCCAGATGCAGGCGGTGGTGAACGAATCGGACCGGATCATCGACGGTCTCAAGCGCAAGTCAGAAGACATCGCCCAGATTATCTCAATCATCAAGGACATCGCGTCCCAGACGAACCTGCTGGCGCTGAATGCGGCCATCGAAGCCGCCCGCGCCGGCGAGCATGGCCGGGGGTTCGAGGTCGTTGCCCAGGAAGTCCGCAAGCTGGCGGAATCGTCTTCCAACTCCTCAAGCCAGATCGAAGGCATCATCGAGGCGCTTCAGAAAGACAGCCGCCAGGCGGTCGCCTCCATGAACAAGATCCGCGGCGAGCTCGGCAAAAGCTCCGAGGCGCTTCAGAATGCCGACAGCTCCTTCAAGAACATAGCCGACGTGGTGAAAGAGACCACGCATTTTTCCACCCAGATGCTTACGCTTTCGGAAGACCAGGCCCGCTCCAGCAGCCAGACCGCAAGTCGCCTCGAAAAAATTCTGGGGGAGACCCGGTCTATCGGGACGCAGTCACAGCAGTTATCCCATACGGTGGACGAGTTGACCCGCGCGTCGGCGAATCTCCGCGAGCTCGTGGCCAAGTTCAAGGTCTGAACAGCTTCTTCCGGGTCAGTGCGATTCCAGGTACTGATGGCCCTTGCCGGCTTGCTGGCAGTCACGGCATATCCCGTATAGCTCGAGACGGTGTTTCACGAGCTTGAACCCGTGCGATTTTGCCGCCGCCATCTGCAGCCTCTCGATCTCGTCGTTCTCGAATTCAATAATCTTGCTGCAGGTGAGGCAGACCATGTGGTCGTGATGTTCATTCGCCTCGTTCACTTCGTAGCGGGCGATTTTATCGCCGAAATAGCGTTCATTGGCGAGCCCTGCTTCGGCCAGCAGCTTCAGCGTACGATAGACCGTCGCATAGCCAACCCGTTTGTTTTTCTTCCGGGCCAGATCCAGCACTTCCTCGATAGAGAGGTGGGAGTTTGTCCGGAAGAACACGTCAGCAATGTCCGTGCGCTGGCGCGTGGTCTTCAGGGATTTCTCGTGAATGTAGTCATCCAGACGGCGGTGCCGTTCATCCACAATGCGTTCGGTGACTTTGAATTTCATCTAAAAACCCAGTTATTCCAGCATGATAAGCCGATAATGATTATCAGGATACCAAAATCCACGGCGCTTGGGAACCCGAAATCCGCTAAAGCTGCCCTGATACTTCCGCCGGAAATTCACCGCTGCATTAAGGCTTGAAAAACAATCCGCCAGCGTTCACAAGACCTGCCGGAATTCGCCGCCCGGCGTTTTTCCAAGAGTTTTCAACGGGTCGCTAGCTCAACTGGCTAGAGCATCGCCCTTTTAAGGCGAGGGTTCCGGGTTCGAGTCCCGGGCGACTCACCAGATTTCACTTCGCATTACCCTCTCCCGCCGCCTTTGTTCCCAGCAGTTGCCCCAGCACCCCGGCAATATCCACCAGTGCGAACGGCTTTCTGATAACAGCAACAGGCGGCAGGCCTTTCAGCGCCTCCAGCTCCGCCTCGTCGGCAAAGCCGGTCACCAGAAGTATGGGGAGCGATTCCCGTTGCTTGCGTAGATGGCGGAATACGTCCGCCCCGGACAGTTTGGGCATGATCATATCGAGAACAACTGCGTCAAATCGTCCGGACTCCCGCGCAAATACCTGGATCCCGTCTTCGCCATCGGTCGCTGCCACTACCTCGTAGCCCAGATCCTCCAGCACCTTCTTGAGTACTTCGCGTATCACCGGCTCGTCCTCGATGATAAGCACCCTGCCGGTCCCCCGTGTCAGGCGGTCCGGCTGATCCGCCGGGACCTCTTTCTCGGGAACCGCGCTGTGAAGGGGAAACAGCAGCCGGAAGGTCGCGCCGGTTCCGGGGAGGCTTTCCACCAGTATCCCGCCACCGTGATCTCTGACCGTACCGTAAACCGCCGACAGCCCCAGCCCCGTCCCCTTGCCGGTCGGCTTTGTCGTGAAAAAGGGCTCGAATACTTTCTGCTGCAGTTCCGGAGGTATGCCAGTGCCCGTATCCGACACGGCGATCTCGATATATCTGCCGGGTGCAACCGGCAGTTCGGACATGCGCATGTCCTGAGCGCCGATCGCCCGGTTCCGGGTCGCGAACCGGAGGGTTCCGCCCCTGGGCATGGCGTCCCGGGCATTGAGAGCGAGGTTCAGGAGCGCGCTCTGAATCAGTCCGGGATCTCCGGATATCCGGTCGTCGGCCGCAGCAAGATCCCGCTCGATCACAATCCGCCGGTCAACACTGTGCCGGACCAGCTCGATCGTTTCATCCATCAGGTTGTGGACCTGGAATACCGGGCGGCTCCCTTCCGTTTGCCGGCTGAAGGCCAGAAGCTTGCGTATCAGGTCCGACGCCCGTCCACCCGTCTCGACGATCTTGATGGCGTCCTGCTGTTCGGAAGAACCGGCGGGGAGCGACGCTCTCAGCATTTCGCCGTAACTGAGAATCCCCTGCAGCAGATTGTTGAAATCGTGGGCCACTCCCCCGACAAGCTGACCCATCGCATCCATCTTCTGCGAGTGCCTGAGTCTGCGTTCCAGTTCAAAACGTTCCGTCACATCCCGCCAGACTCCGGCCGTACGCAATCTGCCGTCGGCACCGGTATAAGTCCGGTAGGTGCCTTCGATATGACGCCAGTCACCGGAGGCATGACGGGCCCGGAACGAGCACCGGCACGACGCACCGTCACTTACGAACACCCTGCCGGCAGAAAGCTCCCCGGCGACCCGCTTCACATCCTCTTCGTGGATCAGCTCCGCATAGCCGTTACCGACAAGGGCGTCCGGTTCATGACCAAGCATATTCCGGAAATTGACGCTGCCGTAGAGCATCCGCCCCGCCTCGTCGAATTCCATGATCAGGTCAAAAGTATTATCGGCGATGGAACGGAACCGCTCTTCATTCTGGCGCGCCATTGCAAGCGCATCACCCATCCGGCGTCGCACCACGGCAACCAGTGCGGCGGTGGCTGCGAAGGCCACAGACCAGGCATACCAGACATGCCTGACCGGAATGCCGGAAACGTCCGGAACCCGGCCGAGCTGGACCTGCCGGTATCCGACGAGGCCTCCGCTCAGCATACTCAGGACAGCCAGCAGAAATGCCGTCCGGCGGCCCAGCGCGAGGCCACCGACGAAGATCGCCATTACCGACAGCCCGAAAGCAGGCTCGCCGAGATTGCCGGCCTGGAAGAGCTGGGCTGTCATCGCCAGCCAGGCGGCCCCGACCACCAGCTGGTTACCGATTACGTAATGCCCACGCCAGACGAAAAACAGCGCCAGCCCGGTTCCCAGGACCATGAACAGCGCAATCGGGAAACTCTCCCGGTTCGATTCAAAAATGGTTAGCCCGAGGAAAGCAGCCCCGCTGAAGAAGGCAGCGAGTGCCAGCGGCCAGGCAAAGTCGCGTGGCTCGATCAGTTCAGCCCGTATTCGCGATACACTCACAACCCGCCGTCTTCCGCACGACAGTCACCGGAGGCCCCGCCCCCACCACCGCCGGGGAACGATCTGTCGCGGATCAAACCTGTCAACCGCGGCCCAGGCCGCGGTTATCTCGATCCGGTAATCTCGATCGGGAAGGAGTTTTCGGCCGCGTACTGCATGACGTTCAGGGCGATCGTCTTGTCCACGCCGATAGCCTTCGCCGTTTCGTTGTTCAGCGTCACCATGAGTTTTTCGGGGCTCGCAATCGTGATCAGGCCCGGATCGGCACCGCCAAGTATGCGGTTGGAGATTTCACCGACACGGCGGCCGATATCGCTCAGATCCGGCGACAGGCCGACGAGCGCACCGGCCGTCACAAACGACTTTTCAAACACGAAGAACGGAATCCGGCGGTCCAGCGTGAACTTGAGGATCAGCTTCAGCGTGTCGCCCCGCACGACGGTCTTGTCGGGAACGAGCCACAGGGCGTCCACACCGCCCTCGAACTTGCGCAGCGCATTGGACAGTTCATTCGGATCGTCGACACGGACCGGGAGAATTTCAAATCCCTGCGAGGGCGCGATGAACTTGGCCTGCTCGATCAGATCACCCGTATTCTTGGGGTCATAGAGCACGCCGACCTTCTGAATTTTCGGTACGACGCTCTTGAAAGTGACGAGCTGGGCCTTCACCGGGACGTCCAGCGAAATACCGGTCATGTTCTTGGTCTTCAGGTCTTCACGCTGCGGGTTGGTCACCATGGAAAACACCACAGGGACATCCTTCACGTTGTCGCGGCACAGGCGCGAAGCTCCCAAGCCGACCGAAATGATCAGATCCGGCTTGTCGGCGCCTTTAACCAGTCGTTCGATAATCGTCTTGCCCTGATTGTCGTCCTTGTTCATGTCATAGGGTTCGACGTCCGCCTTGATGGCGCCGCGAATTCCATCGACAACCTTGTCGTACTTGTCAATCTTTTCCGTCATGATGAGCGCAACGCGCTTCGTGGAGACGTACTGGGGTTTTTCCGGAGAGGCGAAGAGGACAAACTCTTCCGCCTTCTTGTTCACGGCCGAAATGTAATATTCGAGTCCGCCCTCGGTGACCGCCTTGGCTTCGATGTCTGCCTTGTAGTTGCCGCCCTTGATCTTCTGGAGATAAAGCTGCGAGTAGCTCCGGTTTCCGGGCCGTCTGTAGAAGATAGAGGCGTATTCAAGCTGGTCGTCTGGCTCGATGGTGACGGAAATTGAAACCGGCTTGCCGCGTTCGGCGTGATCGATCCCGCGGTGGACGATGGTAAACGGATTTTCCGCGTGCGCGGCACGAACAGTCATCCCGAACGCCAGCAGCGCCGTGATACAAAGCACAACCCGGTGAAAACGGACTTTATTCGTCACTGGACCATTTCCTTCCAACACTACCGCGCTTCGCAGACCGCGCACCCTGAATTGCGCACTTGTCGTCGTCCGTCCGGTGCTTCTTTCTTATTCAAAAGACAGCAATCGGAACAGCTCTGCGAATGTAAAAAATGTGAGACAACCCGAGTGTGCCGGACCTCCCCGGAATAGTCAACAATATTGCCAAGTTAGCACGTAACCAGACGTGAACATCTGACGCACCGCGCCCGGTCGCCGCAATCGCAGCGACTGCGGATGAAACTGGCGTTGATTTATCCGGCTGATTCACGGTATGAAATGACTTCCATAGGCGAGAGCTAGAGCGAGTAATACCAGGGCACATGGCAGATCCCACTTCTTCCGGTTCACATCACGTCATACCGGTCAGTATCGAAGACGAAATGCGCAACTCCTACATGGCTTATGCCATGTCGGTGATCGTAGGGCGTGCGCTGCCCGACGTCCGGGACGGCCTGAAACCGGTACACCGCCGCATCCTCTACGCCATGCTCCGCGAGGGCCTTACCCCCGATCACAAGCATTCCAAATGCGCCGGTGTCGTCGGCGAAGTGCTCAAGAAATACCACCCCCATGGCGACAGCGCGGTCTATGACGCCCTTGTCCGTATGGCACAGACCTGGAACCTCCGGTACCCGCTGATCGACGGACAGGGAAACTTCGGTTCCGTCGACGGCGACTCTGCCGCCGCCTATCGTTATACCGAGTGCAGGCTGACGCCGCTCGCCGAAGCCCTGATGGAAGACATCGACCGGGAGACCGTCGATTTCACGCCGAATTTTGACGGCATGGTCGAGGAGCCGGTGGTGCTTCCGTCCCGTATACCGAACCTTCTGATTAACGGCTCTGACGGTATCGCCGTCGGCATGGCGACCAAGATTCCGCCGCATAACCTCACCGAAATCAGCAACGCGATCATCCACCTGGTGGATAACCCCGATGCACCGAACCGGGACCTGATGAAGTTCGTGAAGGGCCCGGATTTCCCGACGGCAGGGACAATCATGGGCCGGGCCGGTATAGATTCCGCCTACGAAACCGGCCGCGGCAAGATCGTGGTCCGCGCCAAGGCCGAGTTCGAGGAAGTCCGCAAGGACCGCGAAGCGATCATCATCACCGAAATCCCCTATCAGGTGAACAAGGCACGCCTGTGCGAAAAGATCGCCGATCTGGTGCGCGACAAGCGTGTCGAGGGTATCTCCGACATCCGCGACGAGTCCGACCGGACCGGCATGCGGATCGTTATCGAGCTCAAGAAGGACGCCAACGGCGGCGTCGTCCTGAACAACCTCTACAAGCATACGCAGCTCCAGGAGAGCTACGGCATTATCCTGCTGTGCATCAAGAGCGGGCGGCCCTGCTACATGTCCCTGCGCGAACTGCTGCAGGAGTTCATCCGCCACCGTTTCGAGGTTGTCACCCGCCGGACCGGGTTCATGCTCCGGCAGGCCATGCGCCGCGCGCATATTCTTGAAGGTTTCAAGATCGCGCTCGACAACCTGGACGCCATCATCTCGCTGATCCGCGGATCGAAGAACCCCGACGAGGCCCACCAGGGGCTCCAGTCGAAGTTCGGCCTTTCCGAAATCCAGGCCAAGGAAATCCTGGAAATGCGCCTCCAGCGCCTCACCGGCATGGAGCGCCAGAAGATCCTCGACGAACTGGCCGAGGTCCTGAAGCTCATTGCCGAACTGGAAGCAATTCTCGCCGACGAGAAGCGGGTATTTTCGATCATCCGGCAGGAGACGGTCGAGATCCGCGACAAATTTGGCGACGAACGCCGCACACAGATCGCCGCCTCCGCCGGCGACATCGACGACGAAGATCTCATTGCCGACGAACAGATGGTCGTCACGGTGTCCCACCAGGGCTACATCAAGCGCAGTCCGGCTTCGCTGTACCGGTCGCAGCGCCGGGGCGGCAAAGGCGTTATCGGCGCGTCGATCAAGGAAGAGGATTTCGTGGCCAGCGTCTTTGCGGCCTCGACGAAGAGCTACCTCCTTGTCTTCACGAATCTCGGGCGGATTTACTGGTTGAAAGTCCACGACATCCCCGAGGGCTCGCGCACGGCCAAGGGCAAGGCCATCGTCAATCTGGTCCAGATCAAGTCGGGCGAAGGCGAGAAGATCGCCACCATCCTGCCGCTCAAGGAGTTCGACTCGGAGCAGTACCTGTTCTTTGTGACGAGACAGGGGACGGTAAAGAAAACCTCGCTGGAAGATTTCTCGCGCCCGCGTCCGTCCGGAATCATCGCACTCGGTATCGACGAAGGCGACGAGCTCGAAACCGTTCTGCTCTGCCACAAGGACCACGAGATCCTGATCGGCACGAAGCTCGGCATGGCGATCCGCTTCCCCAACGACAAGGCGCGCGCCATGGGCCGTGCCGCTGTCGGCGTACGCGGCATCGAGCTGGAGCCGGGCGACGTCGTGATCGGCGCCGCCTGTGTCCGCCCCGAGGACACCGTGCTGACCGTCATGGGCAACGGCTATGGCAAGCGCACCGAGGTGAGCGAATACCGCATCACCAATCGCGGCGGCAAAGGCGTCATCAACGCCAAGGTGACCGACAAGACCGGTCAGGTGGTTTCGCTCGAACGGGTGAAGGATGACGACCAGCTGATGATCATCACGAACCAGGGCAAGCTGATCCGCATTGACGTGAAAGAGATCAGCGTGATCGGCCGCAACACCCAGGGCGTCCGCGTCATCAACGTGGATCCGGAAGAACTGGTCAGCTCCATCACGCGTATCGACCGCGAGGACGAAGCCGTTGCGCAGGCCGGGGAATCCGCCGCCGGGGCTGCAGCGGTTGCAGACTCCGGAGACGCCGGCCCGGAAGAGCCCGGTTCCGGTGAACCTACTGGCGGCGCCGAGCCGGGTGAGTAACCAGGCGAAGCGCCCTGTCCCGATGGGAAAAGAGCGGAAGAGATGCGGCTGGCTGGTGCAGGCCGCATTTCTTTTTCTGTTCGGTTCCGGGTGCAATCAGTGGAAACGCGACGTCCACCTGCGCGAAGAAGCCCAGGCCGCGCTTCGGTCGGCCAATGCCGCCGATGCGTCCGAACTGTTCTACAAGGCCTACGAAGCGAATCCGCGCGGTCCCAACGCGGCCAGAAACCTCTATGACTACGCCCGCACGGAAGATCTCGAACTTGGCCGTTCCGAATTCGCAATAGAGGTGTATCTGCGCTTCATAGCGGCGTTTCCGCAAAGCCCGCAGGCGCCCGAGGCCCTTGAACGGCTTGCCAAGCTCTACTCGGAGGAACTCGACAGCCACCAGAAGGCGATCGATACCCTCACCCGGATCGTGGACGAATATCCCGGCTTCGAACGCGTCGAGCAGGCCCGCCTGGAAATCGGCCGGGAGTATGAGCGCATCGGCAACCGGGAACAGGCGGCCATGAAATACGGGCAGTTCACGAACGATTATTCCCATTCGCCGCTGCTGCCCCGCGCCTATTTCCTGCTGGCGTCCATCCAGTCGCTCAAAGGGGAATATCCCGAAGCCATCGCGAGCTTCGAAGCCGCCGAGGCGGCGCTGACCGCCCGCTCCGGACAGCCGTCGCCGGAGACTCCCGACTTTCTCGATCTTCTCCGGATCGAGAAGGCCCGGGCCCAGGAGACCATCGGCCGCAATGAAGAGGCCCTCGAAACCTACCGGAGCGTGTCGCGATCCTACCCCAGCGCCCGGATCATCGAATCCCGTATCGAGGCGCTCGAACAGAAGCTCAAGAAAGCGAAGTAGCTATTCCATTTTCCGGAGCGGCTCCGTCGAGATCCGCCAGATACGGTAGGCCTGGTCTTCATAAACGAGTTTCGCCCGCGCGTCTTTCGAAAGCTGCCGGTCGAAATTCCTGAAAGCCTCCAGCTTCCACATCGTGATGTAGCGGGCATTGAATTTTTCCAGAATCTCGCTGACCGGATTGCGGGTTTTCCCGAGGACGATATCCACGTACCGGATAAACAAATCGCGGTCCTTCGCGTAGAAAAACGTCGGGTCCAGCGCCACCAGTGTCGTGAGATGCGGCGCGAAATACAGGATCGGCGCGGCATCGGCCCACTGGGCGGTGAAGATCGGCTGCGGCTCGATCACGTTCCGGGCCAGCCAGCGGGCCATGCGCAGCGGCGCCGACACCGGCGGCGCCTGGGTGATCGCCATCCGGTACGCCAGCCCGCCCAGAAGGAGTATCGCCACGGCGCAGGATACCAGCAACCGCCGCGACGGCTTCAGGTCCCCGGCCGTTTCGGCACCGGCACGTATCCAGTCCCGCCAGACGACGGCGGTCGCCAGCACCGTGAACGGAGCCGCCATCTCGTAGAGCCGCTTGATGGCGATGGAACTGACCAGCGCGAACGCCAGCGCGATTGTAAATGCGGCGACGGACTCCCTGGTCCGCGCCTCACGGCGTTTCCAGAGCATCGCGATCATCGAGATGATCAGAATCCAGACGGGCCAGTGTTCCAGCAGGACCCTGAGCCCGGGCACCATCAGCTCGGCGCCCAGCGCCACCTTGAGCGCGGCGTTACCGGCCGCGGTCGCATAGTACGGCACCCAGAAGTTCTGGATGACCATCAGCCGGAAGGTGTCGGGGAAGTTGGGGTGCATGATCTGCCCGAGCATCCAGCCCGACACCACCGCGGCGAACGGCTTCCAGTCGATCCGCCGCCTGCCGTCCTCGCCGGGGAACACGAACGACCAGAACCCCCAGACGCCGGCATAGAACGAAGCGATCCAGGCGCCCGTATGGAAAAGGCTGTAGAAGAACGCCGCGAGCAGCAGCCACCGCCAGCGAGTCCGGGTGAGGATCAGCGCGATGATGAGCACCGAGAACCCAGCCCCCCAGGTATGCGGGCGGCACATGGCGTAGCGGATCAGGGTCGAGGAACCGGTCGCGGTCACCAGCACCGGAAACAGCCACCCGGCCGGCACCCGCAGCCGCCAGACGGCGAACACGAAGGTCACGACGAAGAATGTCTGTCCGATCAGCGCCCCCCAGCGGGCCTGGCTGGTCACGTCGAGCCCGGACACCGCCGTCAGCACCGCGTGGAACAGAAACTCCTTGTCGGCATAGTGGTCGGCCAGGATCGAGTACGGCGCCCAGTGGAACGACTGGATCGGACCGTGATGGAGCAGTTCCCTGGCGACCGCCAGATGGTAGTAGACGTCGAAGTCGATCGGCTCGCTCACCTGGAACTGGATCGCCGCCAGAACTGCGAGCGTCAGAAGGCCGGAGGCGGCGACGAACCAGAACTCCCGCCGGCGGCGTATCTCGGTGTCAGGAATCACGCGGGGCATGTTAGCCGATCCCGGCCGGAGGCAAACGGGAATTCCTGTGATAAACTGCGCTGACGATGAAGGCCCGCCTGAATGAGCCGCTGCGAAATGACCGCCTTCTGAACCTGCCGGAGCCGGCCCTCACGCTTGTCCGGAGGCTTTTCAGCCGCCTCACGGGGCGCCTTTCGCCGGGCGGACAGGCGGACGTGCAGAACGCACTCCGGTTCGCCGCCACCGTCCATAAGGGCGAGACGCGGCTCGCACCGCCGGACGGGGGCAGCGAAACCAACCCGTTCATCGTCCACCCGGTCCGCCTGGCGCTTGTACTCGCGGAAGAGGCCGCCATCACCTGCCCCCGCACACTGTCGGCGGCACTGTCGGCCGCCCTGTGTCACGACACCCTTGAGCACGACCGGCGACTCACCCGCGCGGAACTGGTCTGCGGCGTAGGCCCGGAATGCGCCCGGGCGGTCGAAGCGCTCTCGGTGCCGCACAAACTCAATCCCGGGGAAAGCCGGTCAGCGTCGAGGGTGAACTACCTGAATCAGTTACGCGGGGCCGGCGAGGCGGTGCTGCTTGCCAAGGCCGCCGACCGGCTGGACAACCTGCGCCACCGGACGCAGGCCGGACCGCCGGAGCGCCTCGCCCAGATGATCGCGCAGGACCGGGAGGACTATCTTCCGCTATTTGAACGGCATCTGGCGCCGCCGGGCCGCCCGCTCATCGAGCGGATCCGGTTCTTTATCAGATAGCGCAGATCAGGCCGCGCGCTTTTCGCGTCCCTTGCGCGGCTTGCTGGCCATCATCCGGATGAAATTGAACATCCCGGTCGCGTGCGTCGGGACTTCCTTCACGGCGCCCCAGGCGTCTTTCACCGGATCGACCTTGTAGGACGACCGGCGCGGGCCCTTGCGCGGCGCCATCCAGCACGAATGCAGCATGAGCGGCGGGTTGAAATCGGGCGCCGTCGCTTTGGCGACGGGGCCTTTGGCCAGATTCGCGGCGTCGAAGATATGTACTTCCTTGGGGCCGTTCTGGTGGACCACCACCACGACGTAGCCGTCCGTATCGCTCTTGCAACTCTTGCGCGGCACGAAGGTCGGCGGGTGCGGGAACCTGCCGCCCGCGTAACGGAACGAATCGGCGAACTTCATCTTCTTGAGATCGATCCGGGCGAGCGCACCGGGAACATACTGCGTGGGCAGTTCGTCGGACGGAACGATCGCGTGCGGATAGTCCTTGTAGAGCCGCCACTCGGTCTCGGTGATCATCTCGGGATCGAACCCCATCGCGCCGTAATAGAGGTTCTGTGCGCGGTTCTGCGACCCGTCCGTGTAGAGGTTCTGCGTCCAGAGCACGCCACCCCAGAAGTTGTCCTTGTCGGAGACGACCTGCTTCTCCAGCAGTTCGCCCTTCTCCGCGTCGAAGCGGTATTTGCCGATGGCCGAGGGCTGGAAGCCCAGCGCCGGAAGGCCCTCGAAGTTCGGGTCGAACATCTTCCCGTCGCGGTTCTTCTCCGCCGGGGTCACCGACACGCACAGGTCCGCCGTCAGTAGATGCTGCAGGTAGACCTGCACGATGCCGTCCGGGTTCTCGTAGTCGAGGGCGATGTGACCGGTCGCCATGGGGAACCGGTACTCCTGCACCTTCACGGTGCCGCCCACGGGCGTGCTGCGCAGGTCGGACTTTTTGACGATCCAGAGCTGCGTGTAGTCCTGCGCCTTCTTTGTGCGAGGCTTGCCCTGCAGCGCCGCCGGTTCGGTCACGAACGGAAGGTCGGTGATGACGAGGTAGTCGCGGGTCGACTTGATGTCGTGAATGCTGTCGAACTTGCTCATCCCTTCGAGCTTCCACGACTCCACCGCGCCGTTTAAATCCCAGCGGGCGATCCAGGTGCCCGGATTTTCCGAGAACGGCATCATCGTCGTGTAGTTCACGAAGTAGAGCGCGTTCTCGTCGTAGGCGGGCGCCGGGTGCGCGGCGACCGAGATCAGCGGTTCCATCAGGCCCGGCAGTCCCTGCTTCCACTCGGAGTTGGAACCCACGGGGCTCACGAACTCCAGCGTCTCGGGGTCCACTTCGAGCGGCCGGCCCACGTCGTAACCCACGAACAGGCGGTCCCCCATCGGCTGCACGTTGGTGTTGGCCAGGTTGGTCACACCGAACGGCGACGCCTCCATCACGAAGATCTTCCTGAACAGTTGCGGCAGCCGTTCACGCAGGCGTTTCAGCGGCGTGTCGATCAGCCTGATCTCCGCCCGCACCGAGCCGTCCTTTTCGGGGGCGCAGTGAACTTTGAGGATCATGCCGTGTTCGTTGAACCAGTGGCCGCCCGGCCGCTTCTTGTCCGGGCCGACGATGAACACGCCGCCCTCCACGTCCGTGGGCCATTTGCCCTCGAACACGTTCAGCCGGTAGTCGCGCTCGCCCTGTCCCCAGAACAGATTGTGAGTGAGTGTTGCCATCCCGCTTTTTTGCCACAGCCGGAATTACTTTACAAGCTAAATATATTTAAGCCTGGGTAATCAGGGCATGCGGCGGGCACGCGTTAAATTCTGCCCCGCACGGGAACAGACTCACCCCGGTTCAGGCACCCCCACCCTCTTTCGCTCTCGCTTCAGAGGGTCTCCCCCGTCGAGGGGGAGAAAATCCGCGCGGCTGACCACCCAACGAGTAGTCAGCCACGCGAACCTGTCCCCCCAATTCGGGGGGACGCGATCCCGCCACGGTTCTGGCGGGATCGCAAGGGGGCGCGCTGGCGGGGTGAGTGCCCCGCGCAGGGCGTTACCGTAAACCCCTGTTGCCGGCAGCGGGTTTAGGGCTATTCAGTTTTCAAGGACCTATCGCGGCATGCGTGGTTTCAGGGCACGAGCCGCCTTTGCGCAACTAACCCCTGTCCTTCGGACATCCCCTTCCAGAGGAAGGGGACCCACCGAATTCGCCCCCTTCCCTTGGAAGGGGGTGCCGCGAAGCGGCGGGGGTTAGTTACTGCCCTCTCCGGGGAACTCCGCCCCTGCTCACGCGGTGGACCCACGCGACAGCGGCGCGACCGGGAAGGACTTCACTGGATCCAGGGCCCGCTCATCACGGTCGCCCGGACCTGAGCTCACTTCCGGCTTCTGAAACGGAACCCTTTCGGGTTCCGTCGTTTACCTCCGGGCCCCTTATCAGGACCATCGGGTTCGTCCGCCGGATGGAGACTTATCTTCACCCACTATTAATAGCGGCGGGAAAAACGCGATCCAGTATTAACGCGAAAACGGCGCGCAACTTCGCGGAAGGGTTCAGGATAAATATTTTGCTTGGTCCATTTCCGGGTGCGCCTGAAAGGGCTGATTTTCGAGTCAACTGCGAAACCCGCAGTCCCAGGCCCAGCTTGGGTCAACTTGGTCCATTTAGGGCCAAAACGGCGGTTTTATGCGGATGCAGTCGTTGACGGAGATGTTACCAGTCCGGCTCGAATGGCCGAAAGGCCGGGCTCACTTGAACGGATTCAGGGACCGGCCCAGATAGTAACGGACCGTTTCAGGAAGCATGTGGGAGGTTCCCGCAACCACCTTGTTGAACAGTCCGGGCACGCTGAACGGCTTGCCCTTCATCACCGCTTCGTAGGCTTCGCGGACGACCGGGCCGGGCTCCTGCCACATGAAGGCCGGCAGCCGGTCGGCGTCCTCGCGGGTTCCCATGACGTCATGGAATTCGCTGCGCGTGAAACCCGGGCAGAGGGCGGTCACATGAATCCCGAATGGTTTCAGCTCCATATCGAGCGATTCCGACATGTTCAGCACATAGGACTTTATGCCTGTGTAGAGAAGGCTCTCTCCGGCCGGGAGAAAAGCCGCCACCGACGAAACGTTGATCACCCGCCCCCAGCCCCGCTCCTTCATGCCGGGAACATACCGGTGGGTCAGTTCGGTCAGGGCGGTCACCATCAGCTGCAGTTCGCCGCCGACCTTTTCCCAGGGCGTTTCGGAAAACCGGGTGTTGCCCGACAGCCCGGCATTGTTGACGAGAAAGTCGATCTGCACGCCCAGTTTCCCGGTCTGTTCAAAGATTGCCTTCGGAGCGGCCGGGTCGGTCAGGTCGGCGGCGAGCACCTCGCACCGGACCCCGTGCTTTGCAGCGAGTTCCCGGGCCAGATCCTTCAACCGGCTTTCGCGCCGGGCCACCAGAACGAGCGAGTAACCCTCCGCCGCCAGCAGCCGGGCGAAAGCCTCGCCGATTCCCGCGGACGCGCCTGTGATCAGTGCCGTTCGTTTTTGAGGTCCCATTCTGTCCTGCCCTATTCTGTCCTGTCCTGTTCTGTTCTGTAACCTGGCCTATTTCGATCCGAGGCCCGGCACCTCGGACGCGAGATCGAAGGCTTTCCGCTCTTTTCCGATATCCCCGCGATAGGCGGCCACCGGCCCTTCGAGCAGGAACGGAAGCGGGATCTGCCGCTGGGCGTGCGTGAAACCCCAGGTGCCGATTCCCAGATAGGAGTCCTTCGTCAGCCGTCTCACCTCATCCACCATGTGGATGTCGCCGCACAGCGAACGGTAGGCATGGTAGACCAGTTGAAACGCCGGTTTCCGGTCGTACCGGGAGGCGGCGACGAGCGTGAGCATCGGATATCTCTGGACCGTCCGGCCGAGGTAGTCGAAGGTGTTATACCCTCTTCCTCTTTCGCCGCTGACCGGGCGGAAAGACTTGGTCAGCCACCTGCCCCCGGCAAACGGATTGGCGAGCACCAGACGCCCCAGAACGTCCGCGACCCGCGACGGCTGGCGCAGAAGGGTGGCGGTGTATTCGCCGTTCATCTCCGCCAGCGCGGGGGCCTCCAGCGTCTGGAAGAGATCGAACAGATCGCGGTGGGACATCGCTCTTACATCGGCGGCGGGGTCGTTCTTCATCGTAGCCCTCCACGGTGGTGGTTCGACGGTTCGGCAGGCGGCCGGATCGCCTCCAGGCAGATCGCCTCACCAGCCTTATACTGCAACCGGATTGCCTGAATAAAATCGCGCGTTCTGACGCTTTTGGCGGAGGAACGGGGCAGGAGAAAACGGCCGCGGCGGTATCTACTGGGCTTGGCGTATTTAGGCCCATTCGCCCGGTTTATCCAAAGGGCGGGATTGCTAGATAAATCAAGTGATCGCATTGAGGGGAGCGGTACTGGGAGGAGGAACGAGTAGCCAATCACTCACTATTATCGTTTTTCTCTATCCGGCGAAACGGGTTTGGCCGATTTAGAATCTGGCTTCGGTCTTTTTTTGGTAGTTTCCTCAAATGGGGAAAATGCCTTACGGAATATTTCATCCGTCGTGCGGCACTTCTTAAGATCACTCGAACAAAAAAGTTGTCCATCGGACAAATAGGTCTCAACGGAGTTGTCGTCCTTGGTCAGATCAATAACCAGCCGAAAGTCCTGAATGTTCCTACGAGGCTTCTCGGAAAGACGGTTCAATTTTAGCCACGATACAAATGTATTTACATATTGGTCATTGTCAATTTCCGTAACCACCCATGCCATTTCACGCACGTGCTCAGGGTTCAGATTCGCTCTGGTGAGCAGATCCCACGGTACAAAGAAAATTTTTGCGGACGAATAGGACTTTGCCGTTTCAGCTTGTGCTGTAGACGCCAAAACCACGAACATAATTACGGCTATGAGTTTCACACGTACCCCTTTCGACACCCGTCGCTGTTCAAATGCTGACGTTTATTTATACCACGTGACGAAGGGTTACAGACCGGAGTGATTCCCGGTCGGGGCTTTTATGGCGACTGGCAGATCTTTCAAAAGACTTCCCCCTCATCGCACCTTCTCCAGCACGTAGACCGTCTGCTTCATGCCCGGTACGGCGGCGAATCTCGGCCCGTCGTCCACCGGCGGTTCGCTCTCCAGCAGCTCGATGGTGAACCGGTCGCCATACAGTTCGCGGATTTCGCTGTCGCTCACGCTGAAGGGCGGGCCTTCCATCTTCGCCTGGTCGTACTGATAGACGATGAGGAGGCACTTGCCGCCCTTCTTCAGGGCGTCCGAGATCGTCCCGGCGTACCGTTTCCGCATCGGGGCCGGCAGCGCCACGAGCGCTGCCCGGTCGTAAACGAAATCGTACGTTCCGTCCGCACCGAGTCCGAAGAAGTCGCCGCAACTGACGGTGATGTTTCCGCAGGTGTAGCGCGTGAACACGCCATCCGCGGTTTTCCCGACGGGAGAGAGTCCGTTCTCCGCGAAAAACGCCTCCACCGCGCCCTCGTGCAGCTCCACGCCGTGGACCTTCAGGTCCAGCCCCGAGAGCCACAGGAGGTCCTTCGACTTGCCGCAGAGCGGAACGAGCACCTTCTGTCCCGGCTGCGGGTTCAGCCGGGGGAAGTAGCGGGTCAGACCGTCGTGAAAGGCCTGCCGGTGGAAGCCGGTACGGCCTTCTTTCCATGCCTTGATCCAGAATTGGGGTTCCATGGCCGCCATACTGGCCGCAAACGCCCCGCAAAGGGAACCGGGAATTTCTCAATACCGCTGGATAGCGAATGAACCAGTGTCACCCCGAGCGCAGGCCCGAAGGGCCGGAGCCGAGGGGTCTCCCGTTCCGGCTCGCTTCAGGAGACCCCTCCGCTACGCGTGGAAACGCTCCGGTCGGGGTGACATTCCGGCCTTCCGGCATGGGTGTCACGGCCGCCCCCGCTCTTGCCCTTCTCCCCTCGTCTCGGTTAGCAACCGGGCTCCCGAAATCTGATCCCGAAACCTCTGGAGGTTTTAACTAAAATGCCGAAGCAGATTCTCTCCACCAAGAAAGCACCCGCCGCCGTCGGCCCCTACTCGCAGGGTGTCGTCGCCAACGGTTTCCTGTTCACGAGCGGCGCGATTCCGCTGCACCCGGAATCGGGCGACGTGGTCGGCAAGACCGCCGCCGAACAGGCCGTTCAGTGCATGAAGAACCTGGAAGGCGTGCTGGGCGCCGGCGGCTGCACGTTCGCCGATGTGGTCAAGACGACGCTCTATCTCGTGAACCTGGCCGACTTCCAGAGCGTGAACCAGGAGTATGCCAAGTTCTTCACCGGCAGCCCGCCCGCCCGCTCGACGGTCGAGATCAAGGGGCTTGTGAAGGGCGTGCTGGTCGAGATCGACATGATCGCCGTGGTCCCGGCGGGCTCCAATACGCCCAAGCCGCACGACGTGCGCTAAACAGACGCTCGCGAAATATCAGGTACCGGTTTCTTAACCGGCAGGCAGGAGCCCGTACACGTGTATGGGCTCCTGTTTTCCTTTGACCGTCTGGCTGCCAAAGTCGGACCACTGGTAGCCGTCGCCGCAGGCGCGGCGCACCGGCTCCGACACGGCGATCGGCGCGCCCAGGTTCTTGGTGAGCGATTCGAGCCGCGCCGCCGTGTTCACCGTGTCGCCGATGAAGGTGTATTCGAGCCGCTCCGGCGACCCGATGGTCCCGGCGACGGCGTCGCCCGAGTGGATGCCGATCCCGATCTGGACCGGGTGTTTCAGTTTCAGGTCCGGCAGCGCGCGGACCATCTCCGACGCCGCCCGCACCGCCTGTCCGGCGGCGTCGCCGCCCGGGGTAAATCCGAACACCGCCAGCATGCCGTCGCCGATGAACTTGTCGACCAGCCCGCCGTTCCTGCGAACAATCTCGACCATGCTCGAGAAGTAGAGGTTCAGCGTCTCGACCACCTCTTCCGGGGCGGCCTTCTCGGAAAACTCGGTGAAGCCCCGGATATCCGACATGAGGAACACGAGGCTGCGGCGGCTGCCGCCCATCTTCGAGCCGTGGCCGTCCCGGTCGAGCAGGGTTTTGGCGATCTCCGGGCTCACGACCTTGCCGAACACGCCCCGGATCCGCTCGCGGTCTTTCAGGCCGTCGATCATGTGGTTCGTGCGGACGGCGATACGGCCGAACTCGTCGTCGCTCGCCACCGCCACGTAGGCGTCCAGATCGCCCGCCGACACGCGGTCCAGCACCGAGGTCTCGGATTCGAAATACGCCTTCAGGTTGCGGCCGAAGGAGACGATGATGTTGAGCAGGTAGACGAGGATGACGGCGGCCAGCACGACCACGTTCCGGGTCAGGTTCGAGAAGACGACGCTGTCGATCATCCCCTGCAGGTTGGTGGCGTCCCAGAGGCTCTTGCCGATCATCAGCACGATGACGAAGGTGATGAGGAACATCCCCGCCGCCGCTCCGAAGGTGAACTTGCGGGCGATGGAGCCCCGGCCCTCGGCGAGGTCGAACTTCTTTCCCGTGCGGATCATCTCCTTCACGATGCGGTACTCCCGTTCGAGCGAGAGATCGAGCGCCGTCGCCGCCCCCAGTGTCACGGCGCCGATGGTGAAGGCGAGTCCGCTCTGCACGGGGAAATGGTGGACGACGTAGTTGTAGGCGGTGAGCGCCGTGCCGGCGGCGATGAACAGGGCGAAGTCGAGATAGAACTGGACCCTCGCCTGCCCGGGCCGGAACTCGTGGAAGCCGAACGTCTTCAGCAGGAAGATCCGGGTGCCGAGCACACCCGCGGCCAGCACCGCCGTCAGCCGGAGCATCCCCCAGACGCCGAGCTGGGCCATGAACGGGCACACCTGCCCGCTGTAGAAGGCCAGCACCAGGAACGAAATGGAATAGAGCACGAACGCACGCATCGCGCTTCCCCCTTGAGGTCCGGAGACACCGTGTCAGTCCTCCGGACGGACTGTTCGTTACAGGGGAAGAATATCAGGACCGGTCAGACACTGGAACGGAAATCGTACACCTGCTCGACGCGGGAGCCGCCGGAGCGGCCGCTCCACTGTTCCCAGAGCTGGACGAGCGCCAGCGCGCTCATGGGCAGCGTGATGAGCAGTCCGACGGCGCCGCCGAAGAGCGCGACCAGATTGAGGCTGATGACGGCGAACGCGGCGGGTACTGTGTCGCCCGGATGTTCCAGGCATCTGGCGATGGCCGTGCGGAACGATTCCACGATGCCGGTGTCGCGGGTCTCGCACCGGATGATGAACACGGGGCCCAGCAGCACGATCGCCACCAGCCAGCCGACGAGGGTCGGAACAAACGTCAGCACCGCGCCCGCATAGGCCATGCCGATCAGGTAGTCGTCGGGCATTCCGCTGAAGGCGTATTTCACCGTGTCGATACCAGGCTTGCCGCCCGAGCGGACGGTTCTGGCGGAGCCGACCAGCAGCAGCATGCCGGGGCCGGTCAGGATAAACGTGGGAAGGCAGACCAGCGCCAGGAGCGCAAACAGGGCGAGCGGTACCGGTTGCGACCGGTACGCGTGCCACGCCTGCGCCAGATTGTCCCTGAAGTTCACCGGTTCAGTCATGAGGGTGGACCGCCCCGGCCATTCACCAAGCCATTCAAATGGCAGCTAGAGAATCAAGAAACCGGACAGTCGTCCGTCAGGCTGTTCAGGCCGCTTTCTTGTCGTTCTTGACGACAAGACCTTCGCGGTAACCGCGCGGAGCCTTCTCGACCCGGCCGCTGCGGATGCAGTTGGTGCAGGCGCGCACGCGCTTCACACCTTCCGGCGTCTTGGCGCGGACGGTCTGAAGGTTCGCAGACCACTTCTTGCGGGTCTTGATGTTCGAGTGCGAAACCTGGTTGCCGAATGACGGCCCTTTGCCGCAAATATCACAAGCGCGTGCCACTGCCGGATCTCCCTGAAAATACTTATACTTAGCGGCTTCCGGGGGTCTTCTTCCCGCCGGCGCCGAGCCCTGCCCCTGTGAGACAGGACGCCCCCTGTAACCGATCACGGGACAAGGGGCAAGAGGGGCCTTTCAGCTGCCGGCGGGTGCCGGGCCGTGACAACTGTCATTTGCCGCCCCGGGGCACCGCATATATACATGGGAAACCATGTCCCGACTCTACTGGAACGACAAATTCTGCTTCGAACCCCACGTCGCCAAGGGGGGCCTGGGGCTCCCGCACGGCGACGACAAGAGCTGGGGGTTCCGCGCCCAGGAGTTAATGGGGCGCCTCAACCATCGCCGCGATACCCGCAAGGATCTGGGCTTTCTCGATCTGCCGGAGGCGACTTCAGTCGCCGGCGCCTGCACCGAATACGTGAAGCACGCCCGCGAGCATCATCTGGACACGATGCTGGTGCTGGGGATCGGCGGATCGTCGCTGGGCGGCCGCATGCTTCAGGAGGCGCTCGCCCCGGAGACCATGGCCGGAAGCACGCGTCCGCGCCCGGCCGGAACCTTCCGGGTGCTGTTCGCGGACTCGCTCGACCCGGACTCGTTCAACACGCTGCTTCATTCGGTAGACCCGCTTAAAACCTGCGTAAACGTGATTTCCAAATCGGGCTCGACCGCCGAAACGCTCGCGCAGTTTCTGATCTGCCGCGACCGCTGGCAGTTCGCGGCCGGGGACCACTGGAACCACTATTTCTCGATCACCACCGACCCGGAAAAGGGCCCGCTCCGGAAGATCGCCGCCGAGCATAAGATCCGCAGTTTCGAGGTTCCGCCAAACGTGGGCGGACGGTTCAGCGTGCTCTCGGCCGTGGGACTTCTGCCCGCCGCAGCCATGGGCGTTGATCTTCAGGAACTGCTGGCCGGTGCGGGACGGTCGCGGGACCTCTGCCTGCTCGACGACCCGGCCCATAATCCGGCGCTGCGGTTCGCGTTAATGCACCTCAGGCTCCAGGGCCGGGGCCTGACCGAGACCTTAATGTGGGCCTATACCGACCGGTTACGGTCATTCGGGCTGTGGTTCGCCCAGCTCTGGGCCGAAAGCCTCGGGAAAAAGCGCCGCGAACACCAGTCGACCTACCATCAGGGGTTCACGCCGGTGCTGTCCGTCGGGGCCGCCGACCAGCACAGCCAGCTTCAACTTTATCTGGAATCCCGCCCGCGGCGGCTGGCGGTCATCCTGGACGAGCGCCAGCACGTTAACGATCCCAGAATACCCAACTATTTCGAAGGGTTCGAAGAGATTAAATATCTTGCCGGGCACACGCTCGGGCACCTTCTCGATACCGAACGCCGGGCCACCGCGCTCAGTCTGGCGCAAAGTGGTACGCCGGTCCTTCAGATTTCCATGGACAGTGTTTCCGCTCGTGTGATAGGCGATTTAGTGATGGTTTTTGAGGTCGCTACCCTGCTCGCCGGGGAGGGGATGGGCCTTGACGCACTGGATCAACCTGCCGTCGAGCAGGGGAAACAGTACGCCATGGGCACACTGGGCCGGGCGGGTTACGAGCAGTACCGGATTCCATCGGATTCGCATTGAATGAACTGCCGGTAAAGAGGGCCGTCCGGCGGACGGTCCCGCGCCGCTTTACCGCAGTGTTCGGGTAGCGATCGGGAATACCGAAGGGGTTTCAAGGAAAGAAATGACGGCGAAAAACGGACTCAAGTTCGAAACATTTGTTGACCAGTTCCCGCGAAAGCTCGAGAAAGCACTGCCCGGTTTCCGGATCATCCGCAGCCAGGGCGACGAACTCGAGTACGAGTACGAAGGCTTCGACAACGCACTCGACCTGAAGATCGTCTACGAAAAATTCCAGCAGACGCGCGCGGATATCGCCACACTCGTGGGCCGCTACGCGGACTACGTCCGGCAGTTCGCCTTCTCGTCGCGCCAGCCGCAGCCGGTTCAGGCGGCGGCGGTGAAGCACTACGACGGATACTCCGAGAAGGAAGCCGACTGGTTCCAGAAGGCCGCACAGGAACAGCGCGCGAAGCTGAAAACCTACGCGCCGCCGCCCCCGCCGCCTCCCGTGTCGGCGCCGTCCAACAAGCATCCCAATGTGATCAAGGTGAAACCGCGCCGCCCGCTGCCGCCGTTCCGCCCTGCTCCGGCGGCCGCGCCCGTCGTCTCTCCGATCGTCCTTAAACCGGCGCCCGTGAGCCCGGCCAGGAAGTCATCGGCGAAGTCCGCGAAGAAAACCTCCAGAAGCTCGGGCGCCGTGAAGGCGAAACCGAAGCCGGCATCCAAGTCGCGGTCCGCGTCCAAATCCCGTCCGGCCTCGGCCAAACGCGCCGGCAAAGCGGCTCCGGCCCGCACCAAGGCGGCCAGCACCGCGCGGCACACGGCCCAGAAGAAAGCCGCCAAGCCGCGTTTCATGGACCGGGTGAAGAAGATCTTCGGCCGCCGTTAACGCGGAACCAATCCGGATACTTGCATCACCGGTGACAGCCTGAACGGGCGCCCTTGAAAGGGCGCCCGTTTTTCCTTACACGACTGCCGGTATGGAAAAGACCCATAAAATCGCCGTGATATGTGTGGCCGTCATCGCCGGACTGATCGTGATGTCCGTGAGTTTCGTCCGCTACCGCGCCGCACAGGCCCGTCTCGCCTCGCCGCAGGTGACTATCCCCGCAAAGTAACGCCTGAATGCATCGCCGCATGCCCCGACGGCAAACGTCGGTTTGGAAACCGCCATTCCAATTCGATACGAAACCTGGATTAATCTCCCGTTCTGTCTACGGATTTTCGGCTCCGCACAAGCCGGGATACCAGTCTGGAGAACAGAATCTGCTCGCCCTGTCTCCAAACAGCCGAAATACCTTGCCAAGTCGATACCCTCCACGTTAAGTAAGGAGCCTTCTGGGGGAGAAACTGCACAGGTCATATGTCCGGGATTTGCCATTCCAATTGGCAAAATTCTGACGGGCTCGTCTCTTTACCCTCAAATAAAAGTGGATCGAATATGGCCGGTTTTACCGGCTGTATATAAAAACCGGTTTTCCGCATTTCCGGAAAACCAGATGAAAGTAACAGGGGAGTTAACGTTTATGTTTCGTAGGATTCTAGGTTCTCTGGCGACGATAGCGATGGTGGTGGGCCTCATGGCGGGCACCCAGGCGTGCAAAAACACCGACACCACCGATCCGACCTTTACGATCGGCGGCACGGCCACGAATCTCGTGGGAACCCTGACGCTTACGCTCAACGGTTCCGAGAGCCTCGCCCTTTCGGCGGACGGAACGTTCACTTTCGCGACGGCCCTTCCCGACAAGGTTCCGTTCACGGTCCAGGTGCTCACTGCACCGGCCGGCCAGACCTGCACCGTCACCAACGGCACCGGCGTGATCGCCGCGGCCGCCGTGACGAACGTTACAGTGACCTGCGCGGGCTATCATGTCAGCGGAACGGCCACGAACATCTCGGGCCCCATTACGATTACCCTTAACGGCAGCGAGAGCATCATCCTCGCCGCCGCTGACGTGTTTGCATTCACCTCGGGTCTTGCCGACGGCGCTCACTACACGGTCCAGGTGATCAAGACGCCGGAAGGCCGGCGCTGCACCGTCACCAACGGCACGGGCACGATCGCCACGGCTGATGCGACGACGGTCAACGTTGACTGCGCGGGCTACGTGGTCGGCGAACAGACGGGCTTCCTGCTCGGCGGCACGGTGACGAACCTGGCCGGCAGCGGACTCGTCCTCACGGTGAACGGGACCCAGAACGTCACGGTGGACGCGAACGACACGGGCAGCGACCCCTTCACCTTCGCAGCTCCAATCGTCAACGGCTCCCTCTACAACGTGACGGTGGCGACCCAGCCGAGCAACCCGGCGGGCATCTGCACGGTCTCGGGCGGCACGGGCACGATCCTGGACGGCAACGTCAGCGACGTTTCGGTCACCTGCGTGAACGGTAACGGCAAGATTCTGGCCGGCGCCGGCGGACACACCATCAAGGCCAAGGGCGGCAACGGCGGCAACGGCGACGGCGGCAGCGGACGCAAGGTCTCGATCATCAATTCCGCGGCCACCAGCGACGTTCAGGTCCTCAAGAAGGGCATGGTGAACACGACCTTCGCGATCCCGGCCTACGCCGGCGTACCGAACTACACGCCGGACCTGGGCGACAACCCCTGCGTCATCAGCGATACGGAAGACCCCACCTATATCGACGTTAACGATGTGGACGAAAACAGCAGCTGGCAGATCAACGGTTACGTGACCGACGGCTGCGACGGAGGCGACGGTACCGTCACGGGTCTGCACGTGCTGGCCGGCGCCACGCTCATCGTCAACTCCATGACGGGCGATTACGACTACTGGGCACAAATGAACTTCAACAATGACGTCTGGATCGAAGGCACGCTGCAGGCGAACTACCGCTCCGAGAGCGACTATTACACGTATGACAGCGAAAGCTCGGCCGACCTCACCATTTATGCCAGCAATATCGTTACGGCTGCCGGGGCCCTGATCACGGCGACCGGCGCCGACGACGACGAAGGCTCAGGCGGCAATGGCGGACTCGTGGATCTCAACGCCGTCAGCCTCATCATCAACCAGGGTGACATCGACACCAGCGGCGGCGACGGTGCTGACGGTAATGGCGGAAACGGCGGCTACGTGAACCTCTATTCAGGCGAATGGAGCGTCTACAACACCGGCGCCATCACGGCGAACGGCGGAACCGGCACCTTCGGGACTGGCGGCAAGGCCGGCGGCATCGACATCAACGCCGACTTCAACGCCTTCAACTCGGGCGCCCTCACCTCGCGCGGCGGCGACGGCGACACCGGCGGCAACGGACGCCACGTGGAGATCACGGGCTGGGGCTCCACCGCCAACACGGGTGCCATCGACACCAGCGGCGGCGAAGGCCTGGAAGGCAATGGCGGTTACGGCCGGCATGTGACGATCTACTCCGGCAACTACTCCGTCTATAACACCGGTAACATCACGGCCAACGGCGGCATCGCCGACGACGGCTGCGGCGGCGACGGTGGTTACAAGATCGAGCTCCGCGCCGACAGCGAAGAAGGCGGCTCGGGCGGCGTATATAACTCGGGCAACCTGTCGACCCGCGGCGGCGACGGTTCGACGTGGGCCGGCGACGCAGGCTGGATCAATCTCAGCGCCGACTTCATGGGCACTGTAATCAGCAGCGGCGCGCTTAACGCTTCCGGCGGCGACTCCACCGACAGCGCCAACGGCGGCCGTCCCAACACCATCAGTCTGTACACCAACGTCGGCACGATCCGGGTTTCCGGTTCGATCACTGCCAAGGCTGGCAATGGCGGCCCCAATGGCGGCAACGGCGGCGGTTACGAAAACTGGTGGACCGTGCGCCTTGAATCCTACGTGGACAACTACTCCGACGCCCCCGGTGCGGCGTCAGGCGGCATCTACTCCAGCGCTGACATTGACGCGAGCGGCGGCGACGCCCTTGACGGATCGGGCAGCAGCGCCCGCCAGATCCGGGTGCGCGCCTATTGCAACTGCGACGGCTATGACTACCCCGGCGAAAGCCCGATCTACTTCGTCGGCTACGACACGATCGACACCTCCGGCGGCGACAGCCTCTACAGCGGCGGCAGCGCGGACAATATCGATATCGAAACCGACAATTCCGACGGTGCATATGATTACAACAGCACCTATTTCGGACCGGGCAACGTGGTTAACGAAGCGAACCTTGTCGCGCAGGGCGGCGATTCGTCCCTGGGCGGCGAAGGCAGCGGCAGCGGCGGCAGCGGCGGCAGCATCTACCTGTCCACCTACCTCACGGATTCGTGCGGGGACGCCACCGAACCTACGCCCCCCTATGACGCCAGCGTGACCAACTCGGGCGCGATCGACGTCCAGGGCGGCGACGGCACGGACAACACGGCCGGCAACGGTGGCGGCATCTACATGTATGCCTACACTCTGCTGGTTAATACGGGCGCCATGGACGCCAGCGGCGGATCCTCGGTGACGGGCAACGGCGGTTACTGCGCCGGTGACGGCAGCGACATCGATCTGGTGACCGAGGGCACCCTTGTCAATGAGGCCGACCTCACCTGCAACGGCGGCAACACGGCTACGGCTTCAGCCTCTTCTCCTGGCGGCAGCATCTACCTGACCGCCCGGACGCTGACCCACAGCGGCGTACTGACCAGCAATGGCGGCACGGCCAGCCTGGGCGACGGAAACGGTGCTGACGGCGGCTACATCGAGCTGGACTACTCTTCGGAAGAGTCCCCCGATGTCACCGGATCGGCCTCCGTTGCGGGCGGCGCCGGTCACGGCAGCGGCTACGACGGCAGCTTCGGCGGTGTTCAGGTGGGCGGCTTCGGGCTGCTCCCCGACTCGAACGGCCAGGTGTCGTTCGACGTTGTGCTCCCCTGATCGAACCGGTTCCTGAGGTCTGAAAGGGCCTTCGGGAATACAGCCAGGCGGGCCGGGTGATTTCACCCGGCCCGCTTGTTTTGGCATCGGAACAGGTCCAACTCCGATGCGCCGTACGCTATAGGGACTGCTGAAGGACACCTCCATTGAACAAGCGCAATCTCTGGCTCGTCGCCGCCGGGGTCATTCTTCTCGGAGCCGTACTGTGGTGGACCACGCTCAGGAGCAAACCGGGCGTTTCGCCCGCTCCGGCGGCAGTCTCCCGGCCGGCGCCCGCTTACATCCCGCCGCAACCGCCAGCGCCTGAGCCGCAAACCCTGCCTCAGCCGGATGAACCGCCGGCCGGTATTCCGGCTGGAGTTCACACCGGCGCCTTCGACCCCGAAAGCACCCGTAAAGAATCCAAACTCAAATACGAGGCGCACCAGAAGGAAATCCAGGAGGAAGAGAAGCGGGAAGCGGCCGACGGAGCCAGGGAGCGGGCAGCCTGGCTGGCCAGCCGCCCGCAATCGGACGCCGGCGCCGGACCTGACGACGAAGGCGACATTGCCAAAATGGAAGCCCGTGAAAAGGAAAAGCGGGAGGCCCTCAAGAAGTCGTTCAAGGCGGGCAAGAAACGTTCAAGGCTGAAGGCGCCGCAGCAGAGCCAACCGGTGCTGCCGCCCCCGCTCATCTTCGGCAATGATCAGGAACCGCCTCCGGGCATGAACCCCAAGCTCTACACGGGCGGCAAGAAGCCCGACGGCACGCAGAAGAGCCCGGCGGGCAAGTAAGTACGCCGGCCGGGCGCCGGCTCAGGACGCCTGCTTGGAGGCGTGCCCGGTTTTACCGGCGACCGCCTTGCCGGTGCGGGCAGCAGGCCCCTTGAACTCGAGGTATTTGTCCTCGATCTTCCCGGCCCGAAGCATCGGGATGTCGCGGTAATAGTCGTGCGTAGCCTTCCAGGGGCCGTGGGAGCCCTGCCGGGGCATCCGGTCGGCGGCCCGCATCACGTAGCCGGAACGCAGCGTACCCATGACCGTCTCGTCGGTCCGGCACCCTTCCCGGTCCACGGGCTTCACCACGGCGTAGCCCTTCTTGTCCATATGGTTGAGCAGCCGGCAGACGTATTCGGCCGCCAGATCGGCCCGCAGGGTCCAGGAGGCGTTGGTGTAGCCGATCACCACCCCGGCATTGGGAATATTCTCGAGAAGTACGCTCTTGTAGAGCATCGAATCGCTGGCCGTGTGCATCTTGCCGTCGACGGAGAGCTTCATGCCGCCCATCATCTGGACATCGAGTCCTGTCGCGGAGATGACGATGTCGGCCTCCAGCTCTTTGCCCGATTCCAGCCGGATTCCCTTCGGAGTAAAGGTCTTGATCCGGTCGGTCTCGATCGAGGCGCGGCCCGATCGGATCGCCTTGAAGAAATCCCCGTCGGGCATGGCGCACAGGCGCTGGTCCCAGGGGTTGTAGTCCGGGGTGAAGTGGCGCATGTCGATCCTGTCACCCAGCTGCTTGCGGGCGAGGCGCAGTATCAGCTTGCGGGCGGCGTCCGGGAAACGGCGCGACGCCTCGAACGACCAGCGCTGCACCGCGATGTTGCGCGTCCGCATCAGCCGGTAGACCGCCATATCGGGGAGTTTGCCCTGCAGGCGCGAGGCCATCGGGTCTTTTGACGGCAGCGACATCATGTAGGTGGGAGAGCGCTGCAGCATGGTGATGTGCGCGGTCTCGCCCGCCATGGCCGGGAGCAGCGTGACGGCCGTCGCACCGCTGCCGATAATGACGACTTTCTTGCCCGCGTAGTTGAGGTCTTCCGGCCAGTGCTGCGGATGAATCAGCTGGCCCTTGTAGTCCTTCAGGCCGGGGAAGTCGGGCTGGTAGCCCTTGTCATAGTTGTAGTAGCCGGTGCAGATCATCAGGAAGTTGCAGGTCCACGTCCCCTTTTCGCCGGTCTTTTCGTTCTGCGTCTGCAGTGTCCATTGGCAGGCCTCGCTGCTCCAGCTGGCGCCGGTCACCTTCACGCCGAAGTGGATCTTCCTGTCGACGCCGTATTCACGGGCGGTGTCGATGACGTAGTTCTTGATCGACGGGCCGTCGGCCAGCGTCTTGGGCTGCGTCCACGGACGGAAGTTGAACCCGAAGGTGTACATGTCCGAATCGGAGCGGATCCCCGGATAACGGAACAGGTCCCAGGTGCCGCCGATGGCATCGCGCCGCTCGAGAATGGCCACGCGCTTGTTCGGGCATTCCCGGCTCATATGGCAGGCGGCGCCGATGCCGGAAATCCCCGCGCCAATGATCAGAACGTCAAAATCCTGGTTGTTTGCCTGTTTGCTCATCGCATTCGCCTTTTCCGGTCCCTCATCGAAACCGGCGCGCATTATACCGCAAATACCGGACACCAAAGACACGCCGTGTCTATTTTGAGGGACCCTATCTCTGCAGCCGTTTTTCCAGCCAGTCGGAGACCCATTCGATTTCGTCCTGGCTGATGCCGTGACCGATGGGGAACTCCCGGTAGGTGAAATCCTTCGACACCTTTTCAAATGCGGCCTGGGTCTGGCGGCCGTTCACGACCGGGAGCACCTCGTCCATCGTGCCGTGAGCGACGAGCAGCGGGACGCCGGCGATTTCGGAGTCCGGGGCGGACCGGTCGAACACGTCCGGGTTGTAACGGCCCGAAAGCGCCATGACGCCAGCGAGGCTGTCCGGCGAGCTCTGAAGCGCCGCCAGGCTCATCATGGCGCCCTGGCTGAACCCGAGGAGGTAAATCCGCTCCGGGTCCGCTCCGAACGCCGCCGGAGCCATCCGGACCGCCGTGAGCAGGTCGACCAGACTTGCCCTCGCCTGCGCCCGGTCGGGGATGACCGAGCCGTCCGGTTTAAAGTCGATATGGAACCACGAATGGCCGGTGTAGTAGTCGTGCGGCGCGCGCAGGCTCACCACTTTCAGCGACGGGTCCAGCACCCGTCCGATCGAGAGCAGGTCGTTCTCGTCTGCGCCGATGCCATGAAGGAAGAATACGAGCGGCGGACGGCTCCCGGCCGGGGCCGCCGCAAGCGACCGGGGTTCCATGATCCGGTAGTGAAAGGGGAACGGTCCGCTGTCCCTCAACGCGTCTCTCCTCGTGCATGAACCCGGTAGCAGTAACCAAGGTAACAGGAGAGCCGCGATACAAAAAGCGAAACCGGAGCGGGCCCTTGGGGCACCGCTCCGGAAATCGGTCGCGAGCAAGCCGGAAATATCAGCCGATCTTGCGGACGCGGGTCTGGAGCTGCTGGATATAGTGGTTGAAACCGTCCACCAGCCGGGTCGCCGCCTGACGAACGCCGTCGGCAGCCGGGTTGTTCTGGAACGACAGCGCATCGCGGAAGCCCGAGAACGCGTGAACCAGATTGCGGGACGACGAGACGACGGTGCCCTGGAAATGGGTCAGCTCGCCGCGGAGATCGTGCAGCGACTTCTCGAGTCCCTTGATCTGCGATTCGAGGGCGTGGCGCGGATCCTTCGCTGCCGCCTTCTTGGGGGCGGCTTTCTTGGGGGCGGACTTCTTGGCCGGAGCCTTCTTCGCAGCCGGTTTCTTCTTCGCAGGTGCCTTCTTGGTTGCCATGTAGATTCTTTTCACTCCTTGGGTATCGAAAACGGGGTATCAAACGGCGTTTCATTAAACGCGCTAGACCACGGGATTGACTTACTGCGTTATAAGGCGTGGCGCAAGTAAAAAATGCTCTGACAAACGTTTTATTCCAATTTCGTCGCGGACGGCACCTGGGTCGGATCTCGCCGCCCAAGCTGAGGGCAACCGGACCCTCCTTTGCGGTACGCGCAAGCCTTGCACCGCTTTGGCGAATTTCGGCCGTGATCTATTGCACAATCGAGCTCAAAGTGTTGACTAAAACCGCCTATCCGTATGTGACGTGAGTCGCATTACTTATATTTTTTGCTGTAATTTCAGATAGTTATATTTGACGACTGTTCTCTGACTGGGCTTGGCACTGCTTGTGCTGAATGGAACCCAGCAAGGCCTGTTGAGACTCCCGCCTGTCGATAAAAGGCGGACCCGTCGGACGGACCTGAAATGAGGAGACCTATGGACATGGCTACGAACAAGACAAAGCCGGTACGCAACTACCGAGACAGGTTCGTACGATACACCCAGGCACGCGAGCGCAACCGCAAAGCCGCATGCAAGCAGGCAGGCGAGAAGCTGAAGGCGGCCGTCACTGGCGGACCGGACCGGGATGGCCTTGCCGAAACCGGCTCGGAGCTCGCCGCTTC
Source organism: uncultured bacterium (assembly GCA_964565925.1). Taxonomy (GTDB): domain Bacteria; phylum JAGRBM01; class JAGRBM01; order JAGRBM01; family JAHCIT01; genus CAZMGV01. The sequence goes on along the minus strand of CAZMGV010000005.1, from coordinate 122,352 downwards.
CTGACCAAGTCACCTGAGCCTCGGCAGGAACGCACACATGGGTCCTGCAACGAGCCTTCACACCTGAACCCAAGTTACAGATTTCCAGAAAGGGCCGCCTTGCGGCCCTTTCCATTTTCAGGTTCCGGCACCGGTCCGCGGTCTGCATGGCCACACAACGGATACGGGGGATCTCAAAAAAAACGCTGAAAATGCCTAAACGGGTTTACAAAACTACCCGAAATCCGGTAGTTATTTCCCCCGAACATGGAAACCGCCGCTGTTGCGAACAAAGCACGACTCCACCCGCTGGAAATCGTGGCCCCGATCCTGATCTTCGCTACGTTGGTCGCCTTCACGCTGCCGAACTACCTGTCGTTCGCGCCCGGAGCCGCCCTTGAGCAGGCGTCCTCCCATATCGGTCAGCTGGTTGTCGCGGCGCGCAAGGCGTCGGTCGACAAGGGCCGTGCGGTCATCCGGATCAGCACCGCCAGCCGCCAGTTAAGCCTGCAGGCAGGACCGGCCGGCTCCACCACCGAAGTTGAAAAATACACGCTCCCGGGCGGCCTGAAGTTCGGCTATCTGGGCACCGTCACTCCCTACCCGGGCCTCAAGCTCCCCAACGGGACGGATCTGGCCGCCACCGATGACGGCGTCACCTTCGAGAACGACGAAATCGTGTTCGAAGAAGGGCTGCTTACCGGCTTTCCGGGCCTCATTTACATTCACAACGACAAGGGCCAGACGCACGCGATCTATATCCGCATCTCCGGAGATTTCGACGTGAAATCCTGGCAAGGGGCCGCCTGGGGCTCTACCCGCATCTGAATGCGGGAAATTATTATCTAATCGTTCCCGCGATATTGACAGTTACCACCGCTCACAGGTAGGAAAGCGCACCCCGGGCGGTTAGCTCAGTTGGTAGAGCATCGCCTTTACACGGCGGGGGCCACAGGTTCGAGCCCTGTACCGCCCACCAAATGGACTCTGGCACCGGGACCCACGACCTGATCCGTTCAAACCGCCGTCCAGGCGGGCCTGAAAACGGACCAGTTCTACGGGGTGGTAGTTAAGTTGGTTATAACGCCGGCCTGTCACGCCGGAGGCCGCGGGTTCGAGTCCCGTCCACCCCGCCACTTTTCCCCTTACAACGGACCGATAGAGTGAAACCGTCATTCCAATGGGGGTGATTTTGTTTTGTCCGTCGCAGGCCCGGAGAGCGGCAGCTCAAACCAGAATTCGCTCCCATTAGGCTGGACGCTGTCTACACCGATTGAACCGCCGTGGGCTTCGACTGCGAGCTTGCAGAAGGCAAGTCCAAGACCTGCCGAATGGTACGCCTTGTCCTTGCGCGCCCTCACGGCACCGAACTTCTCAAAAATCCGTTTTTGGAGTTCGGGCGGCACCCCGGCGCCCTGATCCCGGACTGCAACCCGCACCCGGTCCGGCAGCAATTTCAGCTTGATAAGGATCGGTTCGCCAGGAGGCGTGTGCTTGATTCCGTTGCTGACCAGGTTTTCGAGCACACGCCGGATCAGGCCGCTGTCGCAATGAACCTTGAAAGAGCCAAGCGCGTTTAAAACGATGACACGGCCCGGTTCCATCGCATGCAGGGAGGTCCGTACTGAATCGGCAAGCGCAGCGACATCGCACAACGCCAATTCGATCGGCATCCGTTCGGCCTCCAACCGGCTGACGTCGAGCAGCGTGTTCGTCATCTGGCGCAACTGTTCGGTACCGGATATAGCGTGCCCGAGCACCGACGCGTCATCGCCCCGCACGCTCAGCCGCAGAATCTGCAGATAGCCGGACATCACTGTGAGCGGCGACCGCATATCGTGAATAATCATATTCACGAGATCATCGCGGAGCCTTTCCAGATCTTTCAGCCGCTCCAGATTCTCTGCCAGTTGCTGGTGCGCACGCCGCAGGGCGATATGTGTGGCCACCCGGGCGAGCACTTCGTCGCGATTGAACGGTTTGGTGATGTAATCGACCGCGCCGGCGGAGAACCCCTTCACCTTGTTCTCGACATCGTTGAGCGCCGTGAGGAAGATTACAGGAATGTCCTGCCAGCGATAATCCTCCTTCAGCCGGCGGCAGACCTCGAAGCCGTCCATGCCGGGCATCGTGATGTCCAGCAGGATGAGGTCCGGCGGCGTATGGGCAACACCCTCCAGCGCTTCGGCTCCGCTCGTATACGGCCTCACATCGTACCCGCGCACATCCAGGAGATCCGCCAGCAGCCGCAGATTTTCGGCGGTGTCATCCACCAGCATGATGCTGACCGTAGCATCCGGTTTGAAATCCGTGTTCATCTGTCGAGTGCCCTCACGATATCCTTATAGCGGTAATCCCCCGCCGCCCGGCGGATGGCTTCCGCCGCAGGCTGGGAAAATGCCGCCACCTGATCCGCCAGTCTCATCAGCCCCACCGCGCGGCCCGCCCGGGCGGCCTCTCGCAACCTGTCCGCCATCTCCTTGGGCAAAGCTCCGAATACCGCCTGGAGGTCTGTCGCCGAATTGCCGATCGAATCCGGCTTCCGGACCGGCGAAGGCGCATATATGGCCGCCTGATTTTCACCGGCCACCGGTACCGCCTCGAATCTGAATGCAAAGGTGCATCCGGCACCAGGTTCGCTCCAAACAGAGACGTCGCCATTCATCATCCGTGCAAAATTCCGGCTAATAACGAGTCCGAGCCCCGTACCGCCCTTGCGTTCACCCTGGCGGGTTTGCCCGAAGGCGGTAAATATCCGCTCCTGGTCTTCTATCGACATTCCCGGACCGGTATCAGCAACCTCGATAGTGACGGCGAGACGGTCAGAATCGGCCACCGGATGCGATGCGGCCTTGATCGTGACACCGCCCTTTTCGGTAAACTTGATCGCGTTTCCGACGATATTGATCAGCACCTGTCTGATTTTCCCCGGATCGCCTACCAGATTGCCGGCCAGATCAGGGGTCTTTACAATCTCGAAGCTCAGGCCGCGAGTCTGCGCCTGCCCTGCAAACATCGAGTGCACCTGATCCAGCAGGGACACAAGGTTAAACTGGGTCTCGATCAGCGTCGTGCGTCCCGCCTCGATCCGCGACATTTCGAGAATGTCGTTGATCAGGCACAGAAGATGATCTCCGCTCGAACGGATCGCGTCCAGTTTCCGGCGGGTTTCCCGGCCGAGCGCCTCGTCGGCAGAGAGTATCTGCGCATACCCGAGGATGGAGTTCATCGGCGTGCGTATCTCGTGACTGAGATTTGTAAAAAACTCGCTCTTGGCGCGGCTGGCACTTTCGGCCGCCTCCTTGGCGGCCTGGAGTTCGGCGGTCCGTATGTCGACCAGCGATTCCAGCCCCCGCTGGTAGTTATGCAGTTCGATATGGGAAACCAGATATTCCGCCAGTGATTCAAGCAGCGCACGTTCTTCTTTCAGGAACGGCCCTTCGGCAAAGTCCGGTTTGGCCTCGGTATAAATGACCTCGATACTTCCCTTGCCGTAGCTGGTGGAGAATTGCACCTCCTGTCGCCACTCCGAATCGGTCCAGCCGGACGTGCGCGCGTCTATATCGCCAAAAACGATCCGCGCCTGGCAGCATTCGGGGAATTGCCACGCAGGAGGCATAAGATCCGCCAGTTCATGCATTAACGCCTCGAGCGACGGCTTCCGTTGCTGGAACAGCCGGGCCGCCTGATGCAGCAGCCTCAGCTCCTTCAACCGCTCGGTCAGGTTATAGAGCAGAATCGCTTTTTCCCGTTCGGCGTCCTTCTGGTCGGTGATGTCCCTGTGTGTCCCGACCACCCGAATCAGGTTGCCCCGGCCATCGGTTTCGCCGATACCGGCACATTCGAGATATTTGACTGCGTCGTCCGGCTGGATGACACGAAATACGCACTTGAGTTCGGACCTGTCCTGTCCCACGCGAGTAATGGACGTTCGAACCCGCTCGCGGTCATCCGGGTGCACGGTTTCCATCCACCGTTCAATCGGAATCTGGGCCCCGTCGGCGTGCGGCAGCCCATGCAGGCGGAAGGTTCTCTCGTCCGCCGTGATGAGCGCCGTGGACAGGTTCCAGTCCCACACGCCGATACTTCCGGCATCGAGCGCGAGCCGGAGCCGGAGTTGCGCCCTTTTTCTTTCGTCCGCTTCGTCGGCCACGCGCTTGAGAGTCCAGCGCAACGACCACGAAACCAGTTGCTGGATAGTGACGGTCCAGCAGACAGCCATCACGATGTACAGCAGCATCGTCAGCGGCGTATAGTGGAGCTCGGTGGGCGGCAGCTTACCGGCGACGGTTTCGCGCATTAGCCAGTAGTTGATGACAATAGACAGCGCGGCGATCGCCGCGCCGCCGGACTCACCCAACAGAAGCCCAGCCAGCATGACCAGAACGGCATAAAGCGCCGTCGCCGACGCTCCGATACCGCCGGAAGTATAGGTCCGCTGGGTGAGCAGCGCGGTCAATCCGAGCAGTAGAACCCAGCTCGCCAACCGGGTGCGGCCTGCGCGATTCACCAGCAGCAACGCCATCCCCATCACGAAAAGGATGAATACCGTCACCAGACGCCGGACGGCTGTTTCAGGCTGCGCGAAAATCAGCAGGCAAAGGAAAAATGAAACGACGGAAACAATCGCCCATAAGGCACGAAAGAACCGTATGGCCTGAAACGTCCTCTCTTCCGTATCCAGCACGGGTGCGGCAAAAAAAACGGAAATAAGGGACGGCTTCGCCATATCGGAGTCATACCGGGCAATCGGTTATCTGGCGCAGTTTCCCCTGCCCGTGATTACTCGGGGGCTGAGCAGACCGTGGTGCAGTAGGAGCTATTCAATCCCAACTTGATAGAAACTGGCAACTACTCATATTTTCCGCTGCCCCTACCCTATTTCGAATAAACCCGCTTCAGCGCCTGTCCAGCGTCTCCCGTACTTTACGTGACAGGAACTGGATGTCGTACGGCTTGTTGATGAGCCGGTCCGGTTCGATGGTGTCGATGAGCGAGACCGAGCGGCCGGGATAACCTGACATGAACAGGACCCGGATCCCGGGACGGCGCCGCCGGAGTTCTTCCGCGAGTTTCGTTCCGTCCATACCGGGCATTACGACATCGGTCAGCAGCAGGTCGATCGTGCCCGGGAACGAATCCGAAACACCCAACGCCTCGTCCGCATTGGCGGCCTCCAGAATCCGGTAACCGCTCGCCTTGAGCGACCTGACGGCGACTCCCCGGACCGCCTCTTCATCTTCCACCACCAGAAGGGTTTCGGTCCCGCCAGCCGGGGCCACATCCGCCGCGAAACTGTCCACATCGCCCGACCGTACCGCCGGGATATACACAAAAATACTGGTGCCGTGCCCCGGTGCGGTTTCGATCCGGACGTGCCCGTGCATGTTCTGGATGAGGGCGTAGACGACGGAAAGTCCGAGCCCCGTGCCCTTGCCGACATCCTTGGTGGTAAAGAACGGTTCGAATGCCCTGCCCTGCACCTCTTCGCTCATTCCGGTACCGGTATCGTTGACGATCAGGAGCACATAGTCGCCCGGGTCGACACCCCGGAAATAGTGCGGACTGTCCACGGTAACCGGCACGTTCTCCGTCACGATCTCCAGCGAGCCGCCGTCGGCCATCGCGTCCTGCGCGTTCAGCGCCAGGTTCATCAGCACCTGTTCCAGATGCGCCTCGTCGGCGAGCACATTCCATGGCGAATCGGTCAGCCGGAAATCGAGCTTGATATTCTCCCGGATCAACCGCCTGACCAGTTTTTCCAGCCCGCCGATCGACTTGTTCACCGAAGTGATCTTCGGCGCCGACGGCTGCTGGCGGCTGAAAGCCAGCAGCTGCCGCGTGAGGCCGGCGGCACGTTCCCCCGCATCGAGGATACTGGTCACGTCTTCCCGTTCCCGTGAACCCTCGGGCAGCGACCCGCGCAGGACCTGCGCATATCCGTTGATGACGACCAGCAGGTTGTTGAAGTCGTGCGCTATGCCGCCGGCCAGCTTGCCGACGGCGTTCATCTTCTGCGCCTGCAGAAGCTGCTCTTCGAGCTGGTTCCGGCGCTCATCCGCCTGGACCTGCTCCGTAATATCGGAGATCACCGCAACCGCATAGGGCTGCGTGCCTTCCGTCCGGTCCAGCCGGACCTGCTGGATGATCGGATGCATATTCACCCGGAACCGCCGCCCTTTCGTGCCCAGTTCGGCCAGTTCGATAACGGGGCTCTTTCCTTCGGACAGTGCGGCCCAGGCCGATTCGAGTTTCGGCTTCGCAAGCTCGTCGAGTTCCAGCTGGGCGAGCATCTTGCGGAATTCGATACCGCCAATGGTCTCCACCCGCCCGAGGTCCCAGGCTTCGATGGTCCGGTTCACCCGGACGATACGCCCCGTCGTGTCCAGGAGACAGACCGCCTGGGGGAGCGCATCCACACTCGCCTCCCATTCGTACTTGCCCTCTTCGATCCGGGAGAGCGACTGTTTGAGCGCCTGCTCGGCCAGGGTTCTCTCCGTAACGTTGGCGTGTTCCACGACAATTCGCGGTACGCCGTTGTCCATAAAGACCGTCATGGACATGCTGAACCAGCGTTTTACGCCGTCGCCGTGGCATGGATATTCGATCTGGAACGGATCGTGGCGGCCGGCGATAATCCCGCGAATCGCACGGGCGACGTCCGCCGCCTCGTCGCATCCCCCGGCCTGCGCCTTGTCGCAGACTTCCAGGTAGCTGGCGCCCACCCCGCATTTCTCAAGCGACCCGCCATTGCCGGCGGCGAAGCGGTTCCATTCCGAGTTTACCGAAATGACCACACCCTTTTCGTCGAGTATCGCGATACTGGAAGGCAGCGCGTCCAGGCTGTTCTGCAGAAAATAGCGGGACCTCCGGATCTCGTCTTCCGCCTGCCTGCGCTCGGTGACATCGGTGACCAGTGCGACAGAAGCTTTGAACGTGCCGGTCTCGTCCAGAATCGGGTTTGCGGCGAAGCTCGCCCACAGGATCGTTCCGTCTTTGCGGATCAGCCGGCAGTCGTAGTGACCCGCCCTCCCTAGCTTCCGGTTTTCCAGTTCCTTCTGAAGCATCTCCCGGTCTTCCGGGGCGAAGAACTCCTGCACGGGCCGGCGGATGAATTCGTCGACCGAGTAGCCGAGCATCTCGGCCAGCCGGCGATTGATAAATACGGTGTTCAGCTTCGAATCGAGACTCCAGACCCCCTCGCTCGTCGATTCGATGAACTGGCGGTATTTGGCCTCGCTCTCGCGCAAGGCGTTCTCGGCAAACCGCCGCTCGGTAATATCCCGCCGGATGCCGATGAAGTTGATCACCCTGCCCTGGTTATCCAGCACCGGGGACACCCGGTATTCGGCAAAGTAAGGCGTTCCGTCCTTCCGGTACAGCACGGCTTCGCCCGAATAGGTTTCGCGCTGCTTCAGGGCCTCGCTGATCTGCCGTCCGGTCGTCGCATCGGTCAGCGGACCGTGAAAAACAGACAGGGGCTGACCGATGATCTCGGCCGGCAGATATCCGGTCTTGCGGCAGGTGCCCGTATTCACATAGAGGATCTTCGGTCCGGCACCCTCGGTCTCCGTATCCGTGATGATGATTTCGTCGTGGCTGCTGTGGATCGCGGCCTCGAGAATCCGGAACTGCTCCTCGACCTGCTTGGCCTTGCTGATGTCGACCATCACACCCGTATGCAGGTCCGGCTTTCCGTCTTTCCAGTGGACGGTAACGTGGTCACGGAGCCAGACGATCCGGCCATCGGCGGCAACCATCCGGTAGTCGAACTGGTGATCTTCGCCCCGGGAGGTGTAGTAAGTGCAGAGTTCTTTCGCGGTTTCCCGGTCTTCCGGGTGGAGATGGTTTAACCAGAAGTCCGGGCTGCACCATTCGTCGGCGCTGTATCCCAGCAGTGCATCCGGCCGTCCAACCACGTATTCCATATCCAGAGAGCCCGGGCGGCCCTGCCAGCCGATCACTCCCGAGACATCGAGTATCCGGCGGTATCTGGCCTCACCCTCGCGGAGAATGCCGAGGGACCGTTCCAGTTCGTCGATTCGCATTCCGGCGGATTTTATCGCAGCTCCGCGGCCGCCGGGATTACGAACTATCAGCCAGCCGGAAAGAACCAGCACTCCTAGAAGAAGCGCAAGTGCGACCTCGCTGGCTGGCGGACCGAGCAGTCCGGCCGCCACTGCCAGCGCCGCCGCAGCGAACTGGAGCAGAAGCAGCCTGCGCCCCGAGGAGGTATTTGCAGCGCGTATTTCGTCCAATTGCCCGCCGCCTGTGAGTCGCCCGCCGCCCCTGCCGGCCGGACTTTCATAATGGTGTGTGCTCCAGCTTATATCCGAGCTGCGGAAGCTGTCCACGCGCAATTCGCATTTCTGCATCAGATGTCCATATATCGAACCATTTTGTGACAACCGGGAACCCGGCAAAACGCTGCCCGAAAGCGGCTTTCCAGGGAAACCTTTCGGTCGCCCGGGAAAGCCATCACCCCGCTGCCTTTGAATTTCAGGAGTTCCGCTGTGTCTCGGAAGTCGCGGCACCGGCGAACGTGTCGGTACCGGGCACGGCGGTGTCGCCAGGCATCCGTGCGTTGTGGGCCGCTACCGCCATCAGTTTCGTCCCGGCATTTCCGAACCCGATCGGAACGATCAGTCCGACCGGTCCGGTCATGCCGGTCGGTGCGAACCGGGCGGTGATCAGTTCCCGGATCACCTTCTGGCTGAACTCCGTGTTGTTAATCGAGTCGGTTTCCAGCCAGGCCCGGCCGACATGACCGTCGGGTTCCACTTCAAGATGAGCCGCCAGCGTTCCGGTCAGCTCTGGCCCGGCCGAACGAAACAGGGAGTAAAGACCCGCAATGCGGTTCATTCGCCCCTGGATAATTTCATTCGCCCAGCTGACATCCTGCGCCGAACCCGCAGCCGACCGCAGCGGCATGACCCGGACTGCCGGCTGGACCGGATGCTGAACCGCCGGACCAATGGCGGCGACCGGTTCGATGAATGCCGGGCGATTCGCATGGCCCGCTCCGGACGCTGCCGGTTCGTAGGACTGGGTCTTCGACGGCGCTGGCTGATGAGTCCTGCCAGACGATCCGATGGCAATCGATCCCCCAGCGATCAGTGCCGCAGCACAGACCGTCATCAACAGAACCGACGTCGCGCTCACTTTCCGGCGGCTTCCGCCATCGGCTCGCGTGCCCTGGGTTTTTGCCATCTCTGGCCCGTGAGTTTCATGGGCGACCGCCGAAGCCATCAGCGGGATTGCGTAGTCCATCGGATTTTCAATGAGCTCCGCGACGCTCGGTTTTTCCGTGCTCACCTTCGTACTAGTACGACGGCGTGCCACCGGTTTCTTCGCTACCACCGCACGGCGGGTTTTGACCGGGCTCTTCGCCACCGCTTTCTTTTCAACGGCGGCTTTCCGCGCAACTACCGGGCGGACGGCCGCCGGACGCTTCTTTTCGGCAGACACCTTGGGTGCCTTCTTTGCTGAACTGTTCATGACGGACCTCCCTTTGGATATGGAATACACTCGGGCCTCTCAGCCACTGGGTATCCATACGCAAACCATGTGCCGTCCCAGGAACACCCCGGATATTTGCGAAAACCCCTGCAATAACAGCCAGTAAGCCGCACACGAATTTCAAACCCGACCGGCCGCCCGCCACCAGTCGAAGTCACCAAAGACCCCGCCCTGGGGCGGCCGGGTATCTGCGGACTACGGAACTCACGAGATCCGTCACCGGTTCGGGCATAAATCCCTATATTACGGTGGCGTTGGGATCGAAATCGGGGAGAAACCGGCAGTTCTGGCATTTGGCACCGGGTTTGCTTTGTAACTCCCGTCAAGGGAGAACAGTCATGAAAACCAGCATCGAAACCAAGATGATCCTCAATATGGCGGCGACAGGCTGCCTGATTCTGGCCTCCGCGCTGCTCGGATCGGGATGCGCGGCCGAAGTTCGCGGCGTCGACTACAACACCGCCAGCCGGAATACCGGATGCGTGGAGTCGCAGGCGGCCTCCAGCTGTTCGGGAATCCGGCTCGCGGCCCGGAACCTTTCCGGCTCCGATCTCTCCCAGAAGAACTTCGCCTCCGCAGACCTGCGGTTCACGGTGATGAACCAGGTAAACGCCACGGCCACCAACTTCAGCCAGGCAAACCTGAGCCGCTCGAAGCTGGTCAGAGCCGACCTTCGTAAAGCCAACCTGGAAAACGCCGATCTCTCGTTTGCCGACCTTCGGGGAGCCGACCTGAGAGGCGCCAAACTGGCCGGTGCCAAACTGGCCGGTGCCGACATCCGCGGAGCGGTATTCGATGCCCATGCCCAAGTCGATCTCTCCCGGGTGGTTCGCACGGATGCGGAACGCAACGACGGCGAATGGTCGATGTATGGCGTGAAATCCCAGGCGAACCTGGGGGTCGCGCTCTAAACCCCGGACAGACCCGCCCGGCTCACTTACGATCGAGGATCACCCTCACCCTGAGCGCCAGATCCTCGATCGCATACGGTTTCCGCAGGAACTCCAGCCCCGCCGAATCCAGACCGAAGCCCTCCGTCACATCGGCCACATGGCCCGACAGGAACAGCACCTTCAGACCGGGTTTCCGGCGACGCAGCCGTTCGGCGACCTCGGTACCGTTCATATGCGGCATCACGACATCGGTCAGCAGCATGTCGATTTTGTTCAGTTCGGTATCGGAAAGTCCGACGGCCTCGATCCCGTTTCTGGCTTCCATCAGCCGGTAACCCAAATTGCCGAGCACCCGGACGGCTACCCTGGATACCTCGGGCTGGTCCTCGACGATGAGAATGGTTTCGCTACCGCCACGTACCGGTTCAGACCTGGAATCCTTCGGGACAGCGCCCTTCTCCGTAACCGGGAACCGCACCGTAAAAGTCGTTCCCGCGCCTTCGGCGCTTTGCACCTCGATCGATCCGCCGTGGGACTGAACGATCCCGTAAATCGTCGGGAGCCCGAGCCCGGTGCCTTTACCGACCTCTTTCGTGGTAAAAAACGGTTCGAATATGCGCGCCTGAACTTCCGGACTCATCCCGGTGCCGGTATCAACGACCTTCAGAACCGCGAAGCGCACCCCGTCCACGATCTCGTTCGCGGTTTCGATGGTCAGCGTACCGCCGTTCGACATGGCATCCGAGGCGTTCACCACCAGATTCAGGATGACCTGGTCGATGTTCCCCGGATCCGCTTCGATTGGCCACGGGTCCGCGCACAGCACCGTCTTAACGGTCACGTCCTCCCGGATCAGGCGGCGGAGCAGCTTTTCCATGTCCGAGACGGCGCCGTTCAGCTTCAATACCCGGACCATCGCGATTTTGCTCCGGCTGAACGTCAGGAGGCGTCGAGTGAGGTCGGCCGCCCGCTCGCCCGCGCGGAGGATATTGAGGATATCTCCCGCCATTACCGGATCACGCTGTTTCAGTTCGGCGTGAGCCATCTGTGCATGGCCGTTGATAATGACGAGCAGGTTGTTGAAGTCGTGAGCAACCCCGGCCGCCAGACGGCCGACCGCTTCCATTTTCTGCGCGACCGCCAGTTGCCGCTCCAGTTCCACCTTCGCCCTGCTGATCGCTTTTTCTTTCAGGGCCCTCTCGACGGCCGGTACCAGCCGCGCGAGATTCGTCTTGACCAGAAAGTCCGTCGCGCCGTCGTGCATTGCCTTGACGACATAGTCCTCGCCCCGGGTCCCCGAAACCGCGATGAACGGGAGGTCGGGCATCATCTCCCGAACCATCGCCAGTGCGGCCGCGCCGTTGAAAGCCGGCATCTGGAAATCCGAAATCACCAGATCCCATAACTGGTTGAGCAGCGCTTCCCTGAGCGTTTCGGCCGTCTCGACCCGGTGCGAGACGATTTTGTACCCGGCCTTCACCATCGTCCGGGTCAGAAGGAGGGCGTCGTCCTCGGAATCCTCCACAAAGAGGACCCTCAGGTCACCGGCTATACTTGATGCACCGCTCATATCTTGGGAGGCTCGTTTGTCACCAGCCAGTAGAGCTGGAGGCTGGCCACCGCTTCTGCGAAATCCTTGAAGTCGACAGGTTTCCGCACATAACTGTTGGCGCCTTTGGCATACCCTTCGGCAATATCGCGCTCCTCCTTCGACGAGGTGAAGATGACCACCGGAAGGAGTTTCGTCGCCGGGGTTTCCCGTATCCGCCTGAGCACCTCGAATCCGTCGACCTTGGGAAGCTTCAGGTCCAGCAGGACAACCTGCGGCAGCGGAGGCCGCTTGGCAGCGAATGGCCCCGTCCCGAACAGATAGTCGAGCGCCTCCGCACCGTCGCGCACCACATAGACTTCATTGGCGATGTGGTTCTTCTTCAACGACCGCAATGTGAGCGCTTCGTCGTCGGGATTATCTTCGACGAGCAGAATGGTTCCACCTGACATAAAAACTCCCCTGTCCTCTCGGCCGTCAGGCCGTTGCACTATGACTTTCCGGCGGCTCGCTGCCTCTATCATCGCCCAGCGGCGGGAACGTGAAGCTGATCTTCGCTCCCCTGCCCACCGCACCTTCGGCCCAGATTTTCCCGCCGTGCCGGTGAACTATCCGCTGCACCGTCGCGAGTCCGATACCGGTCCCCTCGAATTCGTTCATCGCATGGAGCCGTTGAAAGATGCCGAACAGCTTCCCCGCATAGGCCATATCGAAACCGGCCCCGTTATCTTTCACAAAAAAATAAGGCGTGCCGTCCGGGAGGTGTTCCTGACCCAGCTCTATCCGCGCCCGTTCCCGCTGGGAGCTGAATTTCCAGGCGTTGCCGACCAGATTTTCCAGCACCACCCGGAGCAGCCGGGCGTCGGCAAACGCAGACAGGTCGTTCTGCACGAGTATCTCCGCCTGCCGGTTCGGCTCGCGCCCGCGGATATCGGCTACGACCGCGTTTGCCATCGCCGAGGCATCCACCCGGGCGACGTTCATTTCCGTACGTCCTACGCGGGCCAAATCCAGCAGGTCGTCGATCAGCTGAGCCATACGCCCGACGCCGGCACGGATACGGTCCAGATAGTCACGGGCTTCAGAATCAAGTTTCCCGGCATAATCCTCGACCAGTGCCTGACTGAACCCGTCGATGCTGCGGAGCGGAGCCCGCAGATCGTGGGATACCGAATAGCTGAAAGCCTCCAGCTCTTTATTCGTCGCCGCCAGCTGGCTGTTCAGCAGGAGGTTCTGTTCCTCCGCTTTCTTGCGGTCTGTGATATCGACTGACATGGCGCACAGGGCTCTCAGAGAGCCGTCCGGATTGCAGATAGGAAACTTCGTCACCGACCAGGTATGCATTCCGTCCGGCAGCGGTGTGCGTTCTTCATACTCGACAGGCCCGCCGCGTTCGATCGCCATACGGTCGTGAATGTCTATCGATTCTGCCTGGCCGGGAAACAGCTCTGCGACAGTCATATCCCGGGCTTTCTCTCTGGACAGGCCGAAGGTTTTCTCGAACTGACGGTTGATCATCTGAAACCGGCCGTCCGGATCCCGCATGGAGATCACCCACGACGTGTTATCGAGCATGCTCTGAAGCTGTTCCTCGTTTTCACGTAGCGCCTGTTCGGCAAAACTCCGGGCCCCGGCATCCCGGTTAACGATGGAAAACGTGGCGCCGATAACCATGAGTCCGAGTGCCGTCAGGAATATGAATTTCAACCGGAGATTGGCTTCCGAGACGTTCGACAGGTCACTGCGGGTTTTCAGCAGACCGGTCTCTTCATCCTCCATGGAAACGACCACCTTCCGGATCTGGTCCGTAATCGCAGCGCCCCGGCCGGATGCGATTATTTTACGGGCAGCTTCATAACCCTCGGTCCGCAGGGCCTTCATCACCTCATCATCGTATTCGATACGGGTGGTGATCAGCTTCCGGATCTCCCCGACCCGGGCCGTCTGGTGGGAGTTATCCGAAGTCAGCGCTTCCAGTGCGTCCAGGTCAACCTGCGCACGCTGGCGTGACTTGAAATATGCGTCGAGAAACTTCTCGTCCCCGATCAAAACGTAGCTCCGCAGATCCGACTGAAGATCACGGGCGGAGCCCATCACTTTTGAAATGGAAACCAGGACTTCGTGCGTGTGATTAACGATGCGGTTGGTATAAACGAACTCGGCGGCATTGCGGTACGCTTCAAGCCCGGCGACACCGGTAACCGCGAACGCGGCTACCAGCGCAATCGTCACGTTGCGCTCTACATGCCATCGCCTTGCCAACGAAATGTCCCCGCTTCACCTGCAACCCGTATCTAAGGTCTATCGAAAAGTTCAGATATAATAGCGGTTTTTCGTATTCCTGGAAATTGAATTCAAAGGATGACCCTCTGCAAATCACGAATATGTGCCAATAAGGAACCATTTTGACGCATTTGGGCATTGCCTAACAACTACAACGGATATTGCGGTTATCCGTTGTAATTCAATTTTTTAGCTGATTTCTCGCCACTCCCGAATTTAACTGGCTAAGATCATGCGGTCGCTGAATACTGCTGTTGCCGAGTATGCATGTGTCCGTATCACTGAACCTCTGATGGAGATGAAGGTGCCGGAGAACGCTTCCCCTACAATTGTGGCGCTTATCGACGACGAGAAGGCGATTCTGGGCCTGTACAAGCGCGTGCTGGATGCCAACGGCTACGAGACACACACGTTCTCGTCCGTCGCCGACGCCCTGCAGGGATTGGCGAACCTTCAGACGGATGTGATTATTTCGGATGTCTCCATGCCAGGGCGGACGGGTCTTGATGCCCTGAACGACTACCGGCGCCTGCCCGGTGATCCGGAAGTGATCTTCATCACGGCTCATGGTGACGTACCGGAAGCCGTGAAGGCGGTGCGTCAGGGTGCCTACGAATACATCATGAAACCGTTCGACAATGAGCGGCTTCTGATGGTTCTGCACCGGGCGGCCGAACTCGTTCATCTGCGGCGCAAGGCCGTGGAGCTGGAGCGGGGCGGCTCGACCGTCGCCTCGATCCTGCTGGGACAGAGCCCGGCCATCGAGGAAATCCGCAGTCTGATCGAAGTGGCCGGCCCCACCGATGTACCGGTCCTGGTCACGGGCGAGAGCGGCACAGGGAAAGAACTGATCGCCCGTGCGCTGCACGACCGGTCCAACCGCAAATCCGCCCCCTTCGTTGTCGCCAACTGTTCGGCTTTCACGGAAACGCTCTTTGAAGCCGAACTGTTCGGCCACGAGAAGGGTTCGTTCACCGGCGCCGACCGGGCCCGCGCCGGGCTCTTTGAAACCGCGAACGGCGGTACGCTGTTTCTGGACGAAATGGGCGAACTGCCGCTTCCAATGCAGGCCAAACTGCTGCGCACCCTCCAGGAAGGGGAGATCCGCCGGGTCGGCAGTTCCGACACCCGCAAGGTAGATGTACGGATCATCTCCGCGACGAACCGGAACCTCGAGAAGGAGGTAAAGGAAAAGCGGTTCAGGGAGGACCTCTACTACCGGCTCAACGTCATCCGCATCGAAGTGCCGCCCTTGCGTTCAAGACCCGGCGACGTGGAGCTGATCGCCCATGTATTCCTGAACCAGTTTGCCCGCAAGTACCAGAAACGGGCGGAGGGGTTCAGCCCCGACGCCTTGAACTTCCTGCTGTCGCACAGCTGGCCCGGCAATATCCGCGAACTCAAGAACGCGGTCGAACGGGCCGTCGTGCTTTCAAAGAGCAATCTCGTCGATTTCCAGGGGACCGTTCGCGTTCCGGCTTCCGGTTCAGGCGGCAATGGCACCGGCACCGCGGAAAACCTCGACGGTCCCTACCAGGACGTGAAGGACCGCCACCTTGCCCGGATCACGCTCGCGTATATCGAACACGTCATGAAGCTTACAGGCAACAGCATGACCAAGGCGGCCGAGGTAGCCGGGATGGACCGCAGCAATTTTCGCCGCCTGTACCAGAAATTCCAGTCGGGTAGCACGCTCCCGGAAGACTCCGAAGACCCCCCGAAAGAGTCCTGAATACGGCCCCAAACCCCGGGTCGGATTTTACCCCGGAGTCCGGGGACACCCCTGCCACCTCCAAATATCACCACCCCGGTGAGCCTTTTTAACAACAAAAAAAGCCTGTTTTTGCCCATATTCGGGCCGAATTCGCATTTTTCACGACAGCGCCATTTCGGCACTGCTTTTGCGTTACTGCTTCCGTGAGCAGGAGGCAGCCATGAAAAAGTTCAAAGTATTAGTCGCGGATGACAACCCGTTTTTCCAGAAGATCATCGACCAGCAGCTCTCGAGGGAGGGCTACGAGGTGTGGACGGCCACAGACGGCCACGACGCAATCAAGATTGCGTCGCTGCTGCGCCCCGACCTCGTGATCGCCGACGAGTTCATGCCGAGAATGACCGGTATCGAACTGTGCAGCCGGCTCCGGCCTCCGTTCGGCGCGGATCACAATCCGTTCACGATCGTCGCCACGGCCAATCCCGAGTCGCCCGACCCCTTCCATGCGGCCGACTTCGGCGTGGACCTGTACATGTCGAAGAACGACCTTATGTACCTGATCGACAACAAGCTCCTTCGCGCGGAATGTCTGCCCAAGACCCGGCGCGAAGTGCTCGACCCGGATATGGGCGAGTTCCCCGAACTTCTGAACGAAAACCTGGCCGAACCCATCAAGGTGGCCTGCTGAGATGAGTATCCGGATACAGGAAATTGCGGGAGAACCCCTCATGCGGAACACGCTGAAAGCCATGGCTCCGGCCAAGCTGGTCGTGGTCCTGCACAAACCCGACGGATGCGATGTGCTGGGCGATATCCTGAAGGAAGCCACTGACTGCGACATTGTGTCCCTGAGCGATGCGCACATGTTCGACCGGATCATCCGCAACTGCCGGCCGGATCTCATTGTTCTGGATCTGGCATTCGGGCCGGAACTGACCGGCGCCATGGCCGGCAATCAGGCGGGCGGCCTGTTCGCACAGCTGAACAGTCGCAACAGGGTTCCTGCGATCGGGATCACCCGCCGCGAACTGCCGGAGCCGCCTCCGGAGATCCGGGAACGGATGGAGAGCATTCTCACGCTGCCTTTTCACCGGGAGCAGTTCCTGGAAGCGGCGGTACACTGGCTGCGGGCACCCGCCGCACGGAGTTGAGGGAGAGACGACCATGACCTCTAAACTGCTGCTGGCCGGAGACGACCACTTCTTCATGCGCCGCCTGGCGCCGATCCTGAAGGCACGGGGCGCCCTGGTGGTCCCCGTCGCCAATGCCGGCGCGGCCGAGAGCTCACTCCAGAAGGTCGAATTCGACCTGATCCTTCTCGACACCCAGTTGCCCGGCGCAAACGGGTTGGGCTGGCTCCAGGCGATCCGCAAATCCGGCGTGACGTCGCCGGCCGGTCTCCTGCTTCCGTTCTGGGACGACCCCGCCACCATTCATAAGACAAACGCCCACCTGAAGATTGCTTTTGCCAGCCACAAGACTGCTTCTCCGGCGGATGTGGCCCTGCGTATCGCCGAAGCGACTCGCTGTATAGCTCCTGGTGGCATTCCCGCCCGCCGCATCCCCCAGCTCAGAACCGCTTGAACTCCTGAAGATCCATGAGTCACCGGCGAACTCTGCCGGGTCCCCCCTGACCACGAGAACTCACCGGAAACCGGTGGGAAGCTCCGCTTCTCCCCAGGCCACCGCTTCAAAGTCACATTTTCAGCGGGATTTCCGTCAAAAACACCCGATTCGCTGATTTTCAAGTGGCCCTGCTCCGTGGCACGGGGCTTGTAATAAGACCTCCAGTTACGACACGGCGGCCAAGGAAACCGCCAGTCACCAGGAGGATAGGACCATGAAGAACCACCAGAACATAAAGCTCCCGATACCCTTAGCCGCCATCGCCGCCAGCTGCCTGATGCTGCAGGCCTGCGCCGGAGGAGAGACGATGCTCGTCGGAGCCCTCGTCGTTCATCCGGTAACACTGGCTGCATCAACCGTCGCCATGCCGGTGGCTGCCGACTCGGCCGCCCACACGGGACTTTTCGACGGGCTCGCCACCCCGAAAGCGAAGCAGGAAGAATATGCGAAACTGGACCAGGCGGCCGAGGAACTTTCGGCACAGGTCGGGGCCAGGATCACGCGCAATGACGTGAAGCTGCTGGCGGTGCTCGACCGGCGCGGCCAGGCCGGCCTGCGCGAATTCGCCCGCGACAGCAAACTGACCCGCACCGAAGTGATGGATGCGGTGGCCCGGCTGGAAGCCCTCCACCTGATCTGGCTGGATCACCATGTGACCGAATCCGGCCCCTTCACCGCGGCGCTCACTCCGAAGGGCACGCTCACCCGGATGCCGGTGGCCCGCCTCTTCGTGAACCCGGAGTTCCTGACCCCGGGCAGTAACCGCAACACCTCCGAACAGCGGATCGCCTCCGCCGGGGTCCCGGTGAGCCACGAACTGAACTGATCTCTCCTCCCTACTCCTCCTCCCCGGGGCCGGTCGCAAGACCGGCCCCGATGCTTTTGGAGAAGTGAAATTGAACAGTGCCCGGGACATCCGCAGGGAGCCGGAACGCATAAAGACGATATTGGTTGTACGGAACGGCAAGCCTCAATCCCAGAAAAGAATGGTGACCGGTAGTTTCCGATGGTTTCGGGTGGTTCAGGCACAATTGAGGCACAATTACGATTACCGCCCTTTAGGGTCGATCCGAAACAAAGCAGGTGATTCCCGATTCCGGACGTCAGCTCTGCTCTTCAAGCGTCGAGGTGTCTCCGAGCGGGAGGCCCAGTTCCTGGGCCTTGAGCAGCCGGCGCATGATCTTGCCGCTGCGGGTCTTGGGCAGCCAGTCGCGGATCTCGATCTCGCGCGGCGCCACGGCGGCGCCCAGCCGCTTGCGGGCGAAGCCCATGAGGTCACGCTTGAGTTCATCGCTCGCCGTGAAGCCTTTTTTAAGCGTGACGAACGCCTTGATCACTTCCATGGCGACCGGATCGGGTTTGCCGATCACGCCCGCTTCGGCGACCGCTTCGTGCTGCATCAGGATGCTTTCCACTTCGAACGGACCGATCAGGTGCCCGGCCGTCTTTATCACGTCGTCGGCGCGGCCGACGAACCAGAAATATCCGTCGGCATCGATGGTGGCGAGATCACCTGAGAGGTACCAGCCGTCGACGAACGACTTCTTGTACCGCTCATCGTTGTTAAGGTATCCGCGGAACATCGACGGCCAGCCGGGCCTGAGTGCCAGTTCGCCCTGCACCCCCGGCTGGGTCACCACGTCCAGGTGCCCGTCTTCCCGTTTCTTCACGACGGCGGCCTCGATCCCCGGCAGCGGTCGGCCCATGGACCCGGGCCGTATCTCCATGCAGGCGTAGTTGGCGACCATGATGCCGCCCGTTTCGGTCTGCCACCAGTTGTCGTGGAACGGCCGCCCGAGCACGCGGTGGCTCCAGACGACCGCCTCGGGATTGAGCGGCTCGCCCACGCTTCCCATGAACCGCACCGACGAGAGATTGAACTTCTTCACGGGCTCCTCGCCCGCCTTCATCAGCATACGGATGGCGGTGGGCGCCGTGTACCAGACCGTGACCTTCTGGTCCTGCAGGATTCCGTACCACCGCTCGGCGGAGAAATCCGCCTCGTCGATGATATTGGTGACTCCGAGCGTGAGCGGCGCGATGATCCCGTACGAGGTCCCCGTCACCCAGCCCGGATCGGCCGTGCACCAGAAGATGTCATCAGGGTGCAGATCGAGGGCGAACCTGCCGGTCATCTGGTGAACGACCACCGCCTGATGCGCGTGAATCGCACCCTTGGGCGTGCCGGTGGTGCCGCTCGTGAAATGCAGGATGGCCCGGTCTTCCGGATCGGTCGGGCCGATCTCGTAACGGTCGGACCCTTTCGCCATCAGGTCGTTAAAACCGACAATCCCGGGGCCGGACGGCGTTGGATCGCCAGCCTCTCCGCCTTCCTCGTTCACGAGGATGACGTATTTGAGTTTCGGGAGTTTCTCGCGGAGCTGGGCCACCTTCTGGCGGTACAGCTTTTCGCTCGTAACGAGCGCGGCCGCCTCGCTGATTTCGAGACGGGTCCGGATCGGCTCTGGTCCGAAGGCGGAAAACATCGGACAGAAGACGGCCCGGTGCTTGAGCGTCCCGAGCGCGGCGACGTAGAGCTCGGGCACCCGTCCGAGCAGCACGCACACCCGGTCGCCCTTCTGGACGCCGAGAGCCCCCAGCGCACCGGCAAACCGGTTCGTGAGCCTGGAGAGTTCCGAGTAGGTTATGTCTTTCGAACCGCCGTGCTTGCCGAGCCAGCGGATCGCCACCCGGCCCGCTCTCTCACCCGTCGCATGGCGGTCCACCGCTTCATAGGCGATATTCAGCCCCTTGCCGCCCGGAAGCCCCGTCACCCAGGATTTCGCCTCATCCCAGGTAAAAGTCCGGCGTGCGTCGGCATAATCCTTGATATTTGCGCCGGCGCGGTCGGAACCGGATTTGAGGATAGCCTGGTAGCCCTCGATCATGCGCTTACCCCTCCCCGGCGAGCCGTTTGGCGAGATAGTCCACGCAGGCGTTGATCGATCCGACCTTGTCGTAGTCGGCCTCCGGCACCTCGACGCCGAGCGCCTCTTTCAGGGCCACCATGAAGTTCAGGAAATCCATCGAATCGATGTCCAGCTCTTCGCGGATATCCTTGTCGGGTTTGAGCGAACCCAGGTCCGCGTCCGGGGCCACGTCACCGAGGGACTTCAAAACCGTTTTCCTGATCTCGTCCGTAGTCATCTGAGTTTCTCCGGTTCCTGAAGCAGCCGTTCGATGGCGCCAAGCAGTTGCGCGCCCCGGTGACCGTCCGTCACGCGGTGATCGCCCGAGAGCGTCATGAGGATCGTCCGCTGCGGAGCGACTTTTCCGTCGACGACCCAGGGCCGCTCCGCCGGGGTTCCGAATCCGACGATGGCCACCTGCGGCGGGTAGATCACACCGATCAGGCCGTCGACGCCCTGGTCCCCGAGACTGGTCACCGTAACGGTCGGGTCGGTCATCTCCGAACTCTTGAGTTTTCCGGCGCGGCCCCGCTTCACGAGATCCCGGAACCGCACCATGAGATCGCCCAGTTCGGCTTTATCCGTATCGTGAAGCGCCGGCGCGATCAGCCCCCCGCCCCGAAGCGAGATGGCGGCACCCACGTTGATCCGCTCTTTGGTGACCGGCCGGCCGTTTTCCCACAGGGCGTTCAGTTCCGGAACCTCTTTCAGGGCGAGCGCCGTCGCCTTGATCAGCAAGACGGCCGTGATGAGCCGCTTCTCCACCGGAAGTTTCGTGTTCTCGGCGGCCATCCACACAAGAGTTTTTTCGAGGCTTACCGTATGCACGAGATAGTAGTGCGGAATTTCGCGCTTCGACCGCCCCATGGAAGCGGCAATCGCGCGGCGCATCCGTGCCTGCGGAGCGTCTTCCTCGGCCGGTACAGGCACGGCAGTTGCCGGAGACACCGTCGGCACGACTGCCTTTTTCGCCTCTGCAGCCGCAAGCACATCCTGCGACGAAATCGCCCCGTCAGGTCCGCTGCCTGTAAGCCCCTTGATCTCGGTCGACAGTTCCAGCGCAAGACGCGCTGCATAGGGAGAGATCCGGATCCGTGTGCCCTCTGCGGGAGCTGTGCGGACCGCACCCGGACGGGCGGCAACCGGGATCGCTGCTCTGGGCGGAGCGGCCACCGGCGCAACCGCCCTCGGCGCTACAGTGACTTCGGCAGTTTTGGACGGTGGAGGTACGCCCGGAGGCGGCGCTTCGCCCTCCTTGCCGGTGCGGATGACGGCGAGCGGAGTTCCGATCGGGACCTTCTGGCCCGGTTCGACGAGAAACTTCTCGATCACCCCGTCCAGATGGCACTCCACGTCAACAGCGGCCTTGTCGGTCTCGACTTCGGCGATGATCTCGCCGCGGTGAACGGCGTCGCCCACCTTCTTGCGCCAGGCGATGAGCTTGCCCTCGCCCATGTCGGCGCCGAGACTCGGCATGACGAAATCAGCCATGGCGTCCGAACAACCCCCGTACGGCTTTCACGATATCGGCCGCCTGCGGCAGCGCGGCGTTTTCCATCTGTTTCGCATAGGGCATCGGGACTTCGGCACTGCAAACGCGGGCCACCGGCGCGTCGAGGTCATAGAAGGCACCTTCCATGATCCGGGCGCTCAGTTCGCCCGCGAAACTTCCCGTCCGCCACATCTCGTCCACAACGACCGCCCGGTGCGTACGCCGGACCGATTCCAGGATCGTTTCGTCGTCGATAGGCCTCAGCACCCTGAGGTCGATCACCTCGGCCTCGATCCCTTCGGCCGCCAGTTCAGTGGCGGCCTGAAGCGTTTTCCCGAGCGAGCCGCCGTAGGCCATCAGCGTCACATGGCTTCCCGGCCGGCGGATTACGGACCGGGAAATATCCACCGGCTTGAATGGATCGTCGACTTCGCCTTCGACCGGATAAAGTGTTGCGTGCTCGAAGATGAATACCGGATCGGGGTCTTCGATGGCGGCGAGCACCATCCCGCGCGCGTCATTGACCGTGGCGGGTGCCAGCACCCTGATCCCGGGCACATGGGCGTACCAGCCCTCGAAACTATGAGAGTGCTGCGCAGCGAGCTGACGGCCCCCGCCCGTCGCCATCCGGACCACGAGCGGCACGCTGATCTGCCCGCCGGACATGTGCCTGAGCGCCGCCGCCGAGTTCACGAACTGATCCAGCGCCAGCATGCTGAAGTTGACCGTCATCACCTCGACGATCGGCCGCATCCCCGCCACCGCCGCGCCGATCCCGGCACCGGAGAAGGTCGACTCCGAGAGCGGCGTATCGCGCACGCGCTCCGGGCCGAACTCTTCCAGCAACCCCTTGCTCACGGCGAAGGCACCGCCGTAGCGGCCCACGTCCTCGCCCATGAGGAACACCCTCGGATCGTTCTGCATCGCCCGGCGCATGCCGTCGCGGACCGCTTCGCGGTAAGTGAGCTTCATGGCCGCACCCCCGCCGGCGTATAAACATCCCGGGCGAGGTCCTCCACCGGTTCCCACTCGCCCTTTTCGGCGAAGTCGATTGCCTGGCTGATCTCGGCGGCAACCGATTTTTCCAGTTCCACCACGTCGGCGTCCGTCAGCAGCCCCCACCCGCGCATTTTCAGCATGAATGAGGAGACCGGGTCGCGGGTCTGCCACTCGGCGACCTCCTCCTTGCTGCGGTAGAGAACCGGATCGGCCATCGAATGGCCCCGGAACCGGTAAGTCATAATCTCGAGGAACCTCGGGGCGCCGGTTTTGCGCACGGCGCCGGCCGCATGTCGGACGGCGGCTTCGACCGCCAGCACGTCCATCCCGTCCACTTTATCGGCGTGAATCCCGTAGGACCGGGCGTGGGTGGTGATGTCGTGGACCGACTCGTGGCGCTCAAGCGCCGTGCCCATCGCGTAAAGATTATTCTCGCAGATAAAGAGGATAGGCAGCTTCCAGAGCGCCGCCATGTTCATCGACTCGTGGAACTCGCCCTCGTCCACCGCCCCGTCGCCGAAGAAGCAGGCGGTCACATGCGGACGGCCGGACATTTTGTCGCCCAGCGCCACGCCGACCGCGAACGGGATACCGGCGCCGACAATGGCATGGCCGCCGTAGAACTTGCGTCCGGCATCGAAGAGGTGCATCGACCCGCCGCGCCCCCGGCTGCACCCGTTCGCCTTGCCGTACATCTCCGCCATGACCGACCCCGGCGGCATCCCGCGCATGATCGCATGTCCGTGCTCGCGGTAGGTGGCGACGATCGAATCGTCCGCCGTGAACGCCCGCATGGCGCCGGCGGACACCGCCTCTTCGCCGATATAAAGATGGAGGAAGCCGCGGATCTTGCCCAGACTGTACAGCTCGTCGGCCTTCTCTTCGAACCGGCGGATCAGCAGCATGTCGTGAACAAGCAAGAGGCCGTGCTCACGCGTGACCGGCGGAGGGGTCCGGCGCTTTCGGCTGCCGCTTCGAGCTGTTGTCCGGATCGGTTTGCGCAGCATAATGAGCCGAAGGCCCCCTCCCTCAAATCTATCAGGAAAAGCGTACCGCCACCGGAAAGGGCATTACATGACCCAGATCAGATACCCGGCCTATTTAACCGCCGACTGGAATCAGCCGCCCGTCCGCTCAAGGATCACGAAAGCGGCCGCAAAGCCCCCTTCGTCGGTTATAGACACATGGACGCGACCGATCTGCAGTTTCTCAAGGATGCGCCGGGCCTTAGCTGAAATTACCAATTCTGGCGGCTTTCCGGGTTTCCCGGCAAGCGCGATATCCTTCCAGCCGATTCCGTGCTGGTTCCTGCCGAGCGCCTTGTAGAACGCCTCTTTGGCGGCGAAGCAGGCAGCCAGTTTTTCGAACCGGACCCGTTCGGGTCTTTTCTGAACCCGGCGGAGTTCCGGCGGCGTGAAAACCGTGGTCAGGAAGGCCGGGCGTTTCAGGATCGATTCGCGTATCCGGCCGGCATCGACCAGATCGACGCCGATTCCGGCGATCCCCCGTCCGCTTTGATCCCGTCCCATCCGGTCACCCTCACCCGGAGATGACGATCTTCGGCTCCACTTTTACGGGGAAGTTCACGGAGTTCACGATAAAGCACTGATTGTGTGCTTTATCATGCAGCGACAAGGCGCGGACCTCGTCGTCGCCGCTCGCCAGCGTCACCTTGGGCCGGAGCGTCGCACCGGTGAACTTCATCACGTCGCCGGCCTTCTCCAGGGTCCCGGTGGCCTCGTCCTCATACCCGACGATTTTCACCTTCGACAGCGAGCAGATCGCCAGATAGGTGAGGCAGTGGCAGGCCGCGAGCGACGTGATCAGCAGGTCTTCCGGGTTGTGCCGGGACGGATCGCCCTTGTAACCGGGTGCTGCGCTTGCGAGCACCGGCGGCTTTCCGTCGATCTCGATCTTCAGATCCCGGGAAAACCCGTCATAGGTGAACGGCGCCGCGCCAGCCGTTCCGGGCGCACCGGTCCAGGTCAGCTTGCATCGAAATTCGTGTGCGGGTGGATTGGCCATTACCGAGGAAGGATAGCGGTTCTGTCACCGGCTACCAATGCGCATGCGGGCAGAGTCCTTAAGAAGGCGCCTATATTAGATTTTCGGAACGGTCATATCGTATAGAGCTGAGGCTGGCTGCTAGAGCTGAGGCTGGCTGCTAGAGCTGAGGCTGGCTGCGTGCCCGAAAAGAATGGTGCCGAGGGGCGGATTCGAACCGCCGACACGTGGATTTTCAATCCACTGCTCTACCAACTGAGCTACCACGGCAAACGCGGGGTCCGCGTCACATGTCCGGCACGGGAAGCGCCGGAATGGACGCGCATTGGTAGCCAGTTTTTCCGGTCAAGTAAATGGGTTTTCGCCGGAAATAAGCGTGGCGGAAACCCCAGCAACTCCGGCAGATTAGACG
The DNA here is from genome assembly GCA_964565925.1 of uncultured bacterium. Taxonomy (GTDB): domain Bacteria; phylum JAGRBM01; class JAGRBM01; order JAGRBM01; family JAHCIT01; genus CAZMGV01. The sequence goes on along the minus strand of CAZMGV010000005.1, from coordinate 96,973 downwards.
GCTTCCCGGAACTTCTCCGCCGGCTTGTCGGGGGCTCGCCGGACCTCCACCTGGATGCCGTTCAGGTGGGCCATGCCGGCGAACCGTTCGAGCGCCTCGGGGCCGTCGGCCGCCAGCAGGTTGGCGTTCGCTCCGGTCGTCTGACTGGCCACCTTGAGGCCATCCGCTTTGCCGTGGCCCCATCCGTGCGGCAGCGCCACGACCCGGGGCATCATCTCGTCGGTGATTTTGACCGGCGCCGACACGGTGGCCGTGGCCGACGTGATATCGGCCAGATCGCCGTCTTCCAGTTCAGCGCGACGGGCGTCTTCGGGATGCATGTAGAGGTAGTTGGTCTTTCGCTCGCCCTTTACGAACTCCTCCAGGTTGTGCATCCATGAGTTGTGCGTAAAGCGCTCGCGCTTGGAGATCAGTTTCAGACTGTCGCGGGCGGCCAGTTCTTCGGCATAACCCCTGACCAGGTTTCTCGCCTCGTCAGTGAATTCGGGCGGCGCCAGATCCACCTTGCCGTCGTCTGTCAGAACGCGCTTGCCGAGGAAATCTTTTTCGGGATTTTCCCGCAGCAGCAGGCCATGAGGATGCTTCTTGAGTTTCGCAGGAGTCACCTGCCGTGACGCAAGGGTCATCATCTCGAGCGCCCACTCGGGCCGGAACGAAATGCGCTTCCCGATCAGCGGAAGCTTAGAGATCAGCCGGTTCAGGCCGAAGAAATACCGGGCCGGCTTTGCACCGAAAATGTCCACGTCGCAGGCGCGCGCGAGTTCCGTATAGATCCACCATTCGTCGCGCTGTTCGCCGTCGGGCGCCACCATTGCGTCGGTCCACTGAATGTAGGGGATCGGCTGGAACCCCATCGTCGGCATGGGGATGTCCGGACGCTCGAAGAACGAGAGCCCTGGAAGGATGTAGTGGGCGAGGTTGCCGGTCTCATTGCGGAACATGTCCACGCTGACGATCAGTTCGAGCTTCTTGAGCGCTTCTTCCATGCGCGCGCCGTTGGGACAGGAGAGCAGCGGATTGCCCGCCGACACGAACAGCGCCCGGATCTGGCCCTGGCCGGGGGTGAGAATCTCGTCCGGCAGCACGCCGGCGGGATAGCTGTCCATGACGCTCTCGAAGTCGCCGATCCGAGACCGGGTCTTCCGCATGCCGACACCGGCCCGCTTGGCAAACGCCGGGGCGTTGTTGATCAGGCCGCGCGAGACGAGCATGCCGCCGCGTCTGTCGAGATTGCCTGAAACCGCATTGATGACGTTCAGGATCCAGAAGGCTAGCGTCGAGTTCTTCGCCATATTGACGCCGGTCGAGCAGTAAAGTGCGGCTCCGTTGGCCTTGCGGTAGTGGGCAACGATCTCCCGGAGCCGGTCTGGCGCGATGCCGGTAATCCTTTCCGTATGTTCAGGCGTCCACTGGCGGGCGAGTTTTTCGACGCCCTCCCAGTTTTTCATGTACTTGCGGACGGTCTCCTGCTTCACGCCGCCGCTGGCGATCAGTTCGTTCAGGAACGACAGCAGGAAGTAGACGTCCGTATCCGGCCGCACGAACAGGTGTTCGCCCAGGCCGCGCGTCGATTCGGTCCGGCGCGGATTGATCCAGATGACTTTGCCGCCCCGCTTTTCCACTTCCTTGAGACGCTCAATGGGCCTCGGCATGCTCACGAAGCTCATCTGCGAGATGGCCGGGTTCGAGCCCACGATAATGATGCATTCCGTGTGATCGACATCGGGTATCGGCTGGATGGTCGGATGCCCGAACATCCGCTTGGTCACGGCGAACTTGTTGTTGCAGTCCTGCGACCCGGCAGAGAAGAAGTTCTTGCTCCCGATGCCGGTCAGGAACGCCTGGCTGAACACCGGGTGCGTTCCGCTGAAAGCCGCCGGATTTCCCATGTACATGCCAATAGAGTTGGCTCCGTGGGCCTTACGAAGCTCCTTCACCTTGGCGCCAATCTCGCTGAACGCCCGGTCCCAGGTGATCCGCACCCACTCGTCGCCCACCCGCTTCATCGGGTGGCGGATGCGGTCCGGTGAATGGTGCACATCGGCGAACTTGATCCCCTTGATGCAGACATAGCCCTGCGTCACCACGTGATTCCGGTCCGGCTCGACCTTTACGATCCGGTTGTCCTCGACGGTCACTTCAAGGCCGCAGGCGGCCTCGCAGATACGGCAAAAGGTGGTTTTCGTTTCTGTCATGGGGCTCTCCTGAACGGCCTGCATCGGGGAAATCCGGGAAAATGACTCCGGTGTCAGTGGAGACTACAGTAGGTCCCGGATACCGACAAGAGGATTTTTCGCTGTCCCACTGTTTCCTTCCGGTCCGGTTCGTAGGCGACCTCCCGCATGCGGTTACCGGAACCGGACTCTACATGTTATAAATACCCTGAAATCAGAGTCAGGGGTTATCAAAAGGGGATTTCATGGACCGTGCCGAAGCCATGCGTGGGCTGCCCGTTTTCAAATCGTTAACATCCGAAGAAACCCGGCTGGTCGCCTCGGTCTGCGAGGAGCGGCGTTACAGGGACAATGAAAAGATTATCGACGAAGGGATCCACGGTCCCGGACTGTTTATCGTGAACACCGGGAAGGTTCACGTCTTCAAGAGCGTTCGCGGGGAAAAACAACAGCGGATCAACGAGCTCTTCGCAGGCGACCATTTCGGCGAGATGAGCCTGGTGACGGACCGGCCCACTTCAGCCTCGGTCCGTGCGGAAGGAGAGACCCAGTGCCTGTTTATTCCCCGCGACCGGTTTCTGGAGCTGATCGAACGGGAACCGGTCATCGGACGGAAGGTGCTCTGGTCCTTCCTGCAGGCGCTCTCCAACCGCCTCTCGGAGTCTGACCGCAAGTTCGCCCGCGCGCTGGAGATTCAGGACCGGACGGGAGCGATCAAGCACCTGTCGAGCCTCGCCTGGATGCAGACTCGGCTGCTGCTGTCCTACCTCTGGGTATGGGTTCGCCGGACACTGCTCCGCTGGCCGCAGACGCCCGAGGAGATGTCGCGCATCCACCGGGAGAACGCGATCCGGTTCAAGGAGACGGCATTCCGTCTCAAGGGCGCCAATATCAAGGCCGGTCAGGTGGCGAGCATGCAAATGCACCTGCTCCCTCCAGAGTACATCGAGGAGTTCAAGGCAATGCGGGACCGCGTACCCGCGACCGACTACTCGCTGGTGGCTGGACTCATCCAGAGCGAGTTCGGCGTGGGGCCGCTGGAGCTGTTCGCCGACTTCGAGAAATCCCCGATCGCCGCCGCCTCCATGGGGCAGGTTCATGTGGCCAAACTCCCCACCGGCGAAAAGGTCGTCGTGAAGGTGCAGCACCCGGGACTCGAACAGAGCGTCGCCATCGATCTCTGGCTGACCCGTCTGCTCATCAAGGGGTTCTCCAAGATCGTCAAACGCGTGGACCTCATGCAGATTTACAAGGAATACGAAGAACCGCTCCGGCATGAACTGGATATGACCCGTGAAGGCCGCGCCACCGAACAGATGGAAAAGGAACTGGCGCCGTTCGGGGTCAAAGTCCCCAAGGTCCACTGGCGATACACCACACGCCGCGTACTGACGCTGGAGTTTATCGAGGGAACGAACGTCGACAACCTCGACCAGCTCAAGGCCTGGAACGTGGACCGCGTGAAACTGATGCAAACCTACATGCGGTCGTTCCTTCAGCAGGCATTCTTCGGCGGGTTCTTTCACGCCGATCCGCACCCGGCCAACGTGTTCTGCACGCCGGCCGGCGGGCTCGCCATGCTCGACTTCGGGATGGTGAAGAAACTCCCCGATAACGTGCGTAACGGCCTGATGAAAGAGATCTTCGGCGGCTTCTTCAACAATCCGCGTCTCTATGTGGACGGGCTGATCGAAAAAGGCGCCGTCGGGGAACCGGACCGGGAGTTCCTGGAAGGGTTTGCCGGCAAGATGTTTGCCGATCCGGCCATGCGAAGTGCCATTTTTGATCACGACATCCGCAAGGAGGGAGACATGAAACAGCTCTTCTCCGCGATGGACGAGGCGCTGAAGCAGGTGAAAACCTTCAAGACGCCGCAGGACAATCTGATGTTTCTGAGGGCGATCGGGATCGTGATCGACGTCTGCAAGATGGTGGTTCCGGAAAAATCCGCCAGCGAGGTCGCCATGCCGGTGTTCGCTCCGGTGTTTGCCGAGATTCTCAAGAAGCACCCCGAATACGTCCAGATCGCGAAACCGTAAGCAGGATAACGGTGGCGGCTTCCATCCATCCAGTTCAGCCGGGCATGGCAGCGGGCCGCAAATCATGGCTCTTTAACCCGCTTGACTGGCCGCTGGTGGACCGGTGCGTACTCTGCTCAAGCATCGCATTTCCGTGGGTTGTGGCCGGCTGGCTCATCGTGTGGAAGGGAAGCGAAGCCACCTATTTCAGCGACCTCGTAAACTGGGAATTCGCTGAGCAGATTCTTAAACCGTTTTATGCGATCACCAGTATTTTCATGGCGACGGTCATTGTGGCCGGGCTTCTGCTTCGCAGGCGGGACCCGGAAAACCCGTTAGTGCTCCACCTGTTTCTACAAGGGACGGCGGTTCATACGGGGCTCGTCATCTATTTCACCGGCACGATCACTACACCTGTCTGGGTCGTCGCCCTGGGAGGCCTCTCAATCAGCCTCCTCATGTTCGGCTTACGACCGGTGCTCCTGAGCGGCCTCACTGCCCTGATCATCCTGACAGGCACCACCGTGGCGCAGATTGCCGGATGGATTCCCTATGCGCCCTGGCTGCGGCGTGCACCATTTGAGGACGGACACCTTCTCATTCCACCAGCCGGCACGGTGGTCATCTTCCTGGTCCCGGTGACACTCTCCGCTGCCATTATCCTGGTGAGTTCCTATATTTTCGCCCGCTGGAAGGAACGCGAGGAACAGGTAACCGAACTCTCCGGATTCCTGAAGAAGATGTTCGGACGGTATCTGGCTCCCGAAGTCATGCACGCGCTGATCGAAAACCCGGCCGCCCTTGAAATGGGCGGGCATCGCCGGCGGGTGAGCATCCTGATGACTGACCTGCGCGGATTCACCGCACTTGCGGAACGGATTCCCGCCGAAACCTTCGTCCGTATGCTGAATGACTATTATGAAATTATGGTGGAAGTCGTCTTCAGGCATCACGGAACTGTAAACGAAATCATCGGTGACGCCCTGCTCGTCATCTTCGGAGCGCCCCATGAGATGCCCGACCGGGCGCTCAGGGCCACCGCCTGCGCCGTTGAAATGCAGAATGCCATGGCGGCTGTGAACCAGCGGAACGAGGCGAACGGGCTTCCCGCATTGGAGATGGGTATTGGAATAAACGACGCAGAAGTCGTGGTAGGCAATATCGGATCCAGCCGCCGGAGCAAATATACAGTCGTCGGTAGCGGCGTGAATATGGCAAGCCGGATCGAATCCTATACGGTGGGCGGGCAGATTCTGGCTTCCCAGTCTGTAATTGATGAATCTAAGGGACTGATCAGAATCGATGGCCGGATGGAAATCATGCCCAAAGGAGCCAGCCACCCGCTCGCCATCTATGAGATCGGCGGCGTGGGCGGCGAATTCAGCTGTGTCCTGAACCGTCACACCACCACACCACGTCCGCCAGTCCGTCCGCTACGCTTTGTGGCCTCGCTGGTAGACGGGAAGACGGTTAACGACGACCGGTTTCATCTTGAGATCATTGCCATCTCCGCGCAGGCTGTGACGGTACGTTCAGACTCAAAAATGGAAACACTTAGCAACCTCAAGCTGAACCTGCATGAAGTCAGCAGTCATCTGGACCGGCTAGACATCTACGCCAAGGTCATGCCGGTATCCGACGGAAATAGCAGTGGTCTTCACGAAATCCGGTTCACCTCAATACCCAGAGAGGTTGTGGCGTTTATCGAAGGCGTCACCCTGCCCGCGTCATGAACCCTGTCCGCCTTCGTCTGCTCGATCTGACCCAGCCGATGTCGGCCGGGCGGCGTCCGTTTATTTCGGCCGCGAGCGGACTCGCCATGACCCGGTCGCACATATACGTCGTGGCCGACGACGAGCTGCATCTGGGGGTGTTTCCCCGTGAAGGCTCCGCTCCGGGCCGGGGGTTCCGTATCCTTCAGGGCGAACTGCCGCTGGACAAGCGGGACCGCAAACGCCGCAAGCCCGACCTGGAAGCGCTCGCACTCCTGCCCTTGCCGAACGGCAATTCGGAGCTGCTGGCTATCCCGTCCGGCTCCACCCCGAGCCGCACCCGCGCAGCGCTGGTCCGGCTCGATGCCAGCGGCGAACCAACCGGAATCCATCAGGTGGAGCTGGCAGAACTCTATATCTCGGCAGCCCGGCAGTTCCCCGAACTCAATATCGAAGGGGCGGCCGTCCATGACGACCGGTTGATCCTGTTTCAGCGCGGTAACGGCCGGGCCGGCCAAAACGGCCTGCTGCATCTGGACCTGAACCGGTTCAGATCGGAGGCTGCGAGCGGACGAGTGACCGGAAACTGCCTCGTCCAGTCGGAAGCGGTGAAGCTGCCGGAGGATAAAGGCCCGCTGTCGTTCACCGACGGATTCGCCCTGCCGGGAGGACGTCTGCTCTTTACCGCCGTCGCGGAAAATTCAGCCAGCACCTATGAGGACGGTGCCGTGAGCGGTTCCGCCATCGGCATTCTCGATGGCCACGCCGTCACCGCACTGCACTGGCTATCGCCGCCGCTCAAGGTCGAAGGGTTATGGGCAGAGTCAGAGGGCCCGGGAACCCGCTTGTGGCTGGTGACCGATGACGACGATCCTGTGAAACCGTCGGCTCTGTGGACCTGCCTGTGGTCCGACCTACCTGCTCTGAACGTTCCGGTAGCTACCGACGGCAAGGCTCAGGCTGCTTTTCGCGATACCACGACACTGCCCAGTGCCAGAACCGCAGCCTGGCGGCCGCTGGCGAATGCGGCATCTGCGATCATCGCTTCCGTGCCCGCCCAGTCGCCCGCGACAAACAGGCTTTCAATTCCGGGAACTGCCGGGCCTGGCCTGCCAGTCACGCCGCCATCGTCGGACGTGACGAGCCGATGGGTGACAACAAGCTTCGGCAGATAGCGCTGCACTTTCACCAGCTTCCGCCAACCGGGTTGCAGCAGATCCATCAGGCTTTCCAGCTCCTTCTGGTCGCTGGCAGCATCCGATTCACGGGACGGATCCAGATATTTCGCTATATGGACCATCGCCGCACCTTCGGGTGCGAATTTACCCGTTGCCGAATGGACCGAATAGTAGAGCGATGCATCGATCCCCAGGGCGAACTTCACATCCGGGTTCGGTAGTGACGCGAGGCCCAGATCGAGGCAGGCCGCCTTCACCGGCACGCTCGATGCCGCCCAGCCATTCAGAGTTGCATTCTTTCCGCCGTCCACGAGCTTGGCGGCATCGGCCGGACCGGTGGCGAGGATTACGGAAGTCGCCGGCACCATCCGGCCGCTTGCCAGATGAACTCCGGTGCTCGCTCCGTCTTCAGTCTCAACGGCAATAACTTCTTCGCCTGTCACGAAGGTCACACCAGCTTTCTCGGCCGAACTGCGCAATCCGCCCACGATCGTTTGCCAGCCGTGGTCGAGGTAATAAACGTTACCCTTGAAGGCGAGCCGCATCTGCCGGATCGCCGAACCGGCGCTGATTCGTTCAGGAGAGTTACTGTACGTTGCCACCCGACAGAGCGCTTCCACCGACTGCCTGACGGCGGCGGACGCCCTGCGGCCGTCCAGCCAGTCTTTAAGTGAAATCTTCTCCAGCGCCTCCGGTTTCGCCGTGGCCGAAACGGCCGACAGGGCGATAAGGAATCCGAACCGCTCCCGCCAGGAATACATCGGATTGAACAGGATCGACGTCAGGCTGGCGGGCAGTTTGAACCGCTTTCCGCCCCGGACAGCGGCGGCTCCCGCCGCCGATGGGATCTTGCGCGAGAATTGCACTCCGAACTCGTCCAGAACCTTTACGCCTTCGCCCAGGCAATAAAGGGCGTGGGGTCCGAGATTCAGATAGAAGCCGTCCTGTTCTTTGGTGACGGCCCGGCCGCCCGGGTGCGACGATTTCTCGAATACCGTGACTTTGCGGCCGCCTTTGGCGAGATAGTTCGCCGCTGTGAGCCCCGCGAGCCCGCTTCCCACCACAACCGCCTGTTTCTGCTGTTCTGCCATGACCGTCTCCTTTAGCCTCAACCACCCCACCTTACCCAAGCCAAGGCGGCCTCTGTAACTATCACGTCCCGGGAGCCCGGAAGGTTACAAAGGAATCCGATTTTTCCGAACCCCCCGAATTTGCACACCTTTTCCGTAACCGGACTATACTGGTGACCCTATGGCTGTAGTGACCAAGACCACGACCCCGGGCGAACTGCTCGGGATGATGGAAGACGGATCCATTCTCGAGATCGTCGAACCGATCTGCCAGACGAAGGCGAACGTGCAACTCGACGTCTGGGATGACGACCGGGTGGCGAAATTCTTCTTCGAGGGCGGGCGGCTCGTCCACGCCTCCAGCGGCAAGCACCAGGGCCGCGAGGTCGCCTACAACCTGATCCAGTTCCGCCGCGGCGTATTCAAGTTCCGCCGGGACCAGAAAGCCCCCGAGCATACCGTCGATATTCCCTACGAAGCGTTTTTCGACCGCTTTCAGATGGGGATGTCGGAGCTGTTCAGCCAGATCGCCGTGGCGCTGGACGACCGGCCCGTCGCCTGCGAAATACGGTCGCACAAGGGATCGCTGATCGCCCGGTGGTCCAACTCGCTGGGGCTCGGCGCCCGGTTCGGCAAGCTGGAGAGTCTCTCGCACGATCAGGTGTCCAATATGCTGGACGCCATCGGGCAGGGAAAATCGGACACCTTCCGCCCGCACGAGGGCGTCATGGAGTTCCTGCGCAAGATGCAGAGCTTCAAGTCGATCGTGCGGATCATCTATTCGGACGTGGAACTCACCCCGCGTCTGCGCGCCTGGGTGGATGACAACCTCGAAGCGGGCGTCGCCCGGGCCTTCACCGATGCGCTCAAGAAAGCCGACAAGCATCCGGCCACCAAACTGCCAAAGATTCTGCACATCGACGACGAAGAGCCGATGCACATGCTGGTTAAACATTCCCTCGCCAACGTGAAGGCGGAGATTATTCACGCCTACGACGGGCAGGAAGGGTTCCGCACGGCGCTCAAAGAGCGCCCCGACCTCATTATTCTCGACCTCGCCATGCCGAAGATGAACGGCTTTGAGGCGTGCCAGAAACTGAAAGAGCACGAAAAGACGAGTAACACGAAGATCCTCGTCCTCTCCGGTTCCGATACCGAGGTGAACCGCCAGATCGTCACCGGTACCCTGTTCGCCGACGCGTTCCTCGCCAAACCTTTCGACCGCCGCCAGCTCGTCATGACGGTGCTGGCACTCGGCCGGTTCGAACTCAAGGACGAATAGTTTTCAGCTACTTCGCCGGATACCCCGCCGAGATCATGCACTGGCGAAGCTCCTGCTTGGCGCGGTGGAGCAGCACAGCCACATGAACGGGACTGACTCCCAGCAGTTTCGCCACGTCGTCGCCGGGCACATCGTCCACGAGCCTTAACGTCACGACTTTCCGCTGCAATTCGCCGAGATGCCCTACGCAACCTACGGCCATCGCAAACGCCTCGGCCTGTTCAATGAGGCTTTCCACTCCAGCTGACGGGTCCATGAGCTCTCCGAGCGTATTTTCGTCCGACATATGATCCCTCGCGCGGTCGTGCTTCTTGCGGCGGTTACGGGCGGCGTTCCTGGCGATGACGGTAAGCAGCTTGGCGGAATCGTCGGGCACCTCGAGGAGCTGGCGCGCCCTTGGGAGCAGCAGAAAGGTGTGAAATGCCTCCTGCACGCAATCCAGCGCATCCTCCGCCCGCAGGCCTTCCTTACGAACCAGCCGGATGAGGCGTGCCCGATGTTCATGCACGAGGCGCGTCACCCATTCCAGGAACTTGCCGTCGGCGTGTGCGGCGTGGGCCGCATGAGCGGCCTTCGCCGTCCGGGATTTCGATACCTTTGCTGCTTTAGCCATTTGGCTTTCCCGTCCCGGCGCCCATCTCGAAGATCAGGCAGGTGCTGTTTGCGGTTGCGTACAGCTTGCCGCTCGCGTCGGTCAAACGGGCTTCCGAAACGGCCACTCGGCTTCCCGACGAGACGACTTTCCCTTCGCACCGGAGCCTGCCGGTCTTCGAGGTCACGGCTTTCAGGAAGTTCACCTTCACCTCAAGCGACGTGTAGGCCATGCCTGCCGCCAGTGTGGAGTGTACCGCCGCGCCGGTGGCGGAATCGCACAGCGTGCACATGACACCACCGTGCATGGAGCCCATCGGGTTGTAGTGGTATTCGGCCGGGGTAATTTCGAACACGACCCGGCCGTTCTCGACCTCGGTTAACTGGAAATCGAGACACTCGGCAATGGGCGCCGAATGGGCCGGGTCGAGCGACTTCAGGAACTCGAGGCCGGTCTTTCCGGGGACCTTGGCCTGGATCGACTTCGGGTCGATCCAATCAAAGGTACGCTGGCGGGCTGTGCCAAGGGGATTAGCGGGCGTATTGGCGGACTGGTTCGCATGGATTTCAGGCATGATCGCGTGACCTCTCCCGGTGACCGGGGGTTTAAGGGGTTTCAGGCGGCGATTTTACCGCCCTCCCCCTGTTAGGTCGCGTGACCGGCCATTATTACAGGACCTGCGAAATATTCTCCCGACCGGGCTTTTGGCCGGATTTTCAGGCGGTTTTGCGCAGATCCACGCCGCAGGTCTTCAGGAAGTTGGCGATCAACTTCTTCCCCTCGGTCGTGAGGATCGACTCAGGGTGGAACTGGACCCCTTCGACCGGCAGTGCCTTGTGGCGCAGGCCCATGATCTCTCCGTCGTCGGTCCAGGCGCTCACTTCAAGAGTGGGCGGGAGCGAGCCCTTCTCCACAACCAGCGAATGATAGCGGGTCGCCGGGAACGGGTTCTGAAGTCCGGCGAATACGCCCTTCCCGTCGTGATGGATCTCGCTCACCTTTCCGTGCATGGGGAGTTTCGCCCGGATCACCTTGCCGCCGAACGCCTGCCCCATCGACTGATGGCCGAGACACACACCGAAGACCGGATATTTGCCAGCCAGTTTCTCGAACACACCCAGGCTGATACCCGCTTCGTTGGGCGTGCAGGGGCCGGGGCTGACGACAATGCCCTGCGGCTTCAGCTTCTCGATCTCCTCGACGGTGATCTGGTCGTTGCGGACGACCTTCACCTCCGCGCCGAGTTCGGAGAGGTACTGAAAGAGATTGTACGTAAACGAATCGTAGTTATCGATCAGAAGGATCATGACAGACCTTTCATCGCCATCTCGAGGGCGCGGCGAAGCGCAGCCGACTTGGCCAGACATTCCTTGTGTTCGCTCTCAGGCACGGAGTCGGCGACGATCCCCGCCCCCGCCTGCCAGTGGACCTGCTTTCCGGAAAGGTAGAACGTCCGGATCGCGATGCAGAAATCCATCTCGCCGGTCGGGGAGAAATACCCGACCGCACCGCCATACCAGCCGCGGCGCGAACGTTCCATCTCGTCGATGATCTCCATCGCGCGGATTTTGGGTGCACCCGAGAGCGTCCCGGCCGGGAACGCCGCCGTGAGCACATCGAAGGCATCTTTCCCGGGTGCCAGCTTGCCGATGACGTTCGAGACGATATGCATCACATGGCTGTATTTCTCGATCACCATCAGATCGCTCACCTTCACGGAACCCGGAGCGGCCACGCGGCCCACGTCGTTTCGGCCGAGGTCCACCAGCATGATGTGCTCGGCCCGTTCCTTGGGATCGGCCAGCAGCTTCTTCTCGTTCGAGAGATCTTCTTCGAGCGTCTTGCCGCGGGGGAGAGTCCCGGCGATCGGCCTGACCGTGACTTCGTCGCCATCAAGCCGGACCAGCACTTCCGGTGATGAGCCTACCAGCGCATAGCCGTCAAACTCGAGCAGAAACAGATACGGCGACGGGTTCACGACCCGGAGCGCCCGGTAGAGCTGGAACGCGTCCATTTCGACGTTCGCCGTAAACCGCTGCGACAGCACCACCTGAAAAATATCTCCGGCGGCGATGTATTCCTTCGACATGCGGACAGCCCGCTCGTAGTCGGCCTGCGGCGTGTTGGGATGAACGGTAAGCTCCCCGCCCGGCGCGTCGGGCAGTTCAGGAAGCTGACCTTTCACTGTGGCCACCATCTCCATCAGCTCTTCGGCGGCGACGGCACGCGCCCGCTCCGGCGTCGGATGAGCGTCCAGATCGGCCACCGTCACGAGCGTCATCTGGCGGGTGACGTTGTCGAACACGACGATCCGGTTCGTAAAGATGAACTCGAAGTCGTAACATTCTAGATCGTCCGGCAGTTTGTCCGGAAGCTTCTCGAAATAGCGAACCGAATCGTAGGCCAGATAACCCACAGCACCGCCGAAGAATTTCGGCAGGCCCGGGACCTGGGCGAACGGGCTCTTGAGCAGCTTTTCCCGAACGATATCGAGCGGGTTGCCCTCCACGTCGCGGATTTCGCGGCCGTCACCACGGATAATCTCCACCCTTCGGTTCTTGCAGCGGACGATCTCGCGGGCTCCCACGCCGATGATCGAATACCGGCCCCAGCGCTCCCCACCCTCGGCGCTCTCCAAAAGGAACGACGGCTTTTCGCTGGCGAGCTTGCGGTAGACCGAGAGCGGCGTGTCGAGATCGGCCACCATCTGGCGGTACAGCGGGATCAGTTTTGCGTCGCCGGAACGGGCAAGCCGTTCAAAAGCGGTAAAATCAGGCTGGATCTGGTTCATACGAAACCGTTTCTGGCGGACCGGGCCGGTACGCCTTTGGGAACCGGCACCTGAACTAACTCAGGTGTCAGTGATTGTCACCGGGGCTGCGTGGCGCCGGAGGTACGGACATTGGATTTAAACTTGTGCGTAATGAACGCGAGTTGGTCAGGCCCGGGCGGGCCACCAGCGGAGAAGAACGGAGATGTTGAGCGTTTCAGCCATCTTGCTTGAACTCTAGGCGGTACTTGGCGAGTTCGTCAACCAGCCGGTTGACCCCGGCCGCGGCTTCGGCCGTGCGCCCGGCTGCCAGATCCGTCTTGACCTGCTGCGAGATGTTCTTGAGGGTTTTCATGTCGTTACGGTTCTGATCGACCAGCTGGTTCACCAGAATGGCCAGCTCCTCGAAATGATCGCCCGGCCGGCCGCTGAAGTGTACCGACAGGTCCTTGTCCAGCACGCGCCGGATCGTATTCTTGAGACCCAGTACCGGTCCGAATATCCGGTGGCTGCCGATAACAGATACCAGTCCGACCAATGCGAACGGAAGGATCAGCCACGGCCATTTGTCTGCGTGATAGAAAAGGAACTGGTTGGTCGCCCGCTGGGCGTCCGAAAGCTGCCACTGGGGGCCTGGGTGGTAGATGATCGTGAAGGCCACGCCGAAGAATATGAGGCAATATATCCAGGCACGAACCATAAATACGGTCTGCTCCTGGGGCTCGATGAACATGTGGCGGCGTTTCACGAATGACTGTTCCTCGCTCAAGGCGGCTCCTCCAACTGATCCAGATCAACGGCTTTATACCCGTCCATTGGAGAGGCGTAAACCCCACGATAGCCCGTCTCCATAACCGACTCCATAAGAAACGGGAATCTCCCAATTAAATCAAACACTTGACGGTGAATCCCGGAAACTGATAAAGATGATTTCTACGATGTGGCGACGCTGGATCATGGTATCGGTCGGAACGCTCGGTTCGCTGGCGTTATTCTGGCACCTTGCGCGTAACGGTTCCGAGCTGTTTTACGAACGACGGGAGTTGCGCCGGGTCGAAGAACGTGTCGGCTCCATGAAAGAGCGCATAGCCTCGCTCGACCGCGAACGCGAACGCCTCAAGAATGACATGACATATGTGGAAACCATTGCCCGGGATGATCTCGGGATGGTGAAGCCCGGCGAAATTGTCTACTACTTCCCCGCCACTCCCTGACTCGAACCATCCACCTCGCCCTGGACCCGCTCGCGTATCCGCACCAGCACCCACAATCCCGCCAGCAGAATGACCGATACCAGCGACACCAGTTCGCTCAGATGCTGCACAGCGGTTCCGTCGTAATGAACAGCCACCTGGTTGAGCCCGGGAGGAACCGAGACCCGGAGCAGCCCGTATTTTCCCGGCAGCGGAGCAACTGCCTGACTGTTCAGTTCGACTGACATGCCGGGGAAGAAAAATATCGGTAGCAGCACCATCTGGGTCGATGGTGTGACGACCTCCCACATCCTCCTGGTACCAGTCCGTTCCACCAGCTTGTATGCAGCGCCCTCCAATTGCCCTTCGAATTGTACAACGGCGCGCATGGCTTCAATCGGCGGAGGATCGGCTGTAAGCGGAAGGAACTCGTTCGTGCCGGTCGTCTGAAGGGGCTCCATCACGCCGTCGCGGCGGCGAAGCGTAGTCTGCTCCCTAATTACCGGGTCGGTAAAACTCGGATTATGCCAGATCACCGCCGACGGAAATTCCGTTTTCTGTGCGTGCCCGACGACACTTGCCATCACCGGGACCGTAATCGCCCATAGCGCCAGAAGCGCCCAGCGATCCAGCCCCTTATATCGAACTACCGTCAGCACGGCTGCCACCGCCGCGATCGCTCCGAGCCAGACCGCAGGTGTTCCGGACAGACCGGTCCATGGCGTTTTGAAAATGACAGCCGCAATACCCACGCCGGTGGCCATGACCGGTGCCAGATAAAGCGTCTGCCATCTCCCGGGAGAAAGTTCTTCCAGAACTTTTGCCAGAACCAGCGTGCCCAGAATTGAGTCGAGAATCAGGAAACGCCAGGGGAACTGGAAAAAAGGGAAAAATGGAACGTGTGCCCACAGAGGACGTGAGATCCCAAGCATCATTAACTGAACTGCAGCAAATGCGGCGAGCAATACGCCGTACCGGCTCCGGCCTTCAGGCGTCTTCAGGGATATTATGGCCCAGATCAGCGCCCCCAGGATCACAAAGCTGATCATGAAATTCATCTGGTCGGCCGGTCCTGCCACGGACGGCCCGAAACCGAATGAAGGATCGAATCGTTGCCACCATTCGAGGAAGTGATCGCCCCAGAAGTAAGAATAGAATTCGCGTGCATGCGTGGCCACATTTACATTGACGTATTTGCGTTCAATGACAGCCGGACTCCAGCTGGCCGCTGACAGGCACAGCCCCACTGCGCTCCAGCCACCGATCCGGAAGAAGCCGCCCCAACGGCGAAACCGCAATTGATAGAGACCGAATACCGCCAGCGCGATTGAGCACATGAATGACGTGAGCGTATGAGCATAGAAAACGAGAGCAAGCGATACGGCCAGCCTGAAACCGTCCCGGATATGGGAACGACGGGAACAGAGAACCGCTTCCGCCAGCACGAACGGGAACAGTGCGAACGCAAGAGACTCCGCCAGATCCCCGCGGACGTAGACATCAACGAGCCGGTACGGGACGAGCATTCCGGCGACCGATGCGACAAAAGCGCTCTGTGAGTCGACATACAGGCGGCAAAGCCTGAACAATCCGAAAAACGCGAGCGGAAAAGCCGCGAGCTCGATACATCTGATGGCTGCCGGTGCCGTCAGTCCCGAGAGCATGACGAGATGACCGAGAAAGTACGCGAGCGGAGGGAAGTAGTTGAAAACCGGATATCCGAATCCCCAGTAAAAGTTCGATGCCCACCGGGGGTAAACGCCGTCGCTCTGAAACTGGTAAGACCACTCGGCGGCCCTCACTGCGTACGTCAACCCGTCATGCGTTTCGTACCAGGCACAGCAGAGGAAAGGGATCGCCGCTGTTAAAATCAGTAAGCCGACCAAAAGTATCCGCAAGAGGAGAGCATGCTCAGGCAACTCGCCAGAAACTCCTTGGCCAACGTTCACGACATCCTTGCCGGATATCATTGATCCGAATCTCCGTCGACATTCGGAGATGACCGATATTTCGATCCGTAGAACTTCAAGAAATACATTATGGAAACGCAAATAAACCCGACCAGGCTGACTGCCCCGGAAATCGCCTGTATCCTTGAACCCTGATACCAAACCTCGATGCGATGAGGACCGGCATCCAGATCGGTCATTACGGATCCGTCTGGTCCAATCTCCGGTTCCCTCTCAACTCCGTCCGCACTCAAGCGAACTCCCGGATAGTAAAAATAAGCCGCCTCGAACCGGCCGGGAGTTTCCATATTAACGTTGTATATCCGCCGATCCCCGTATTGGTTATCCATTACGGCTGTTCCGGAACCCGATGCGATCCGTGCAGGCGCTTTGGGAGGGACTGCAGGATCAACATGTGCCGTCTTCGGCAGATATTCATCCTGCGCGGCAGTAACGACCGGGACGATATTACCCAGAGGCGTTACGACGCCATAGCGTTGCATATACAGGGGCTCTTCTATTGCCTGCGCGAGATCATTGTCTATTTTCATGGGCGTGTACATCGCCTTGAGCAGTGACGAGACCGAGCAGGGCAGCGCGAACAGGAACGCTCCGATCACCACGATCCGGAGATAATGATGAACATGCCCGGAACCCAGCAAAAAGATGACGAGCATTGCGAATAGAGCAGCGCATGACACCCACGGCCAATACCAGCCGACCACGGTGGAGTTCCGGTGTACGCCTGAAAAGGCAATCCAGAACGTGTCCCTGACCGCAAAGCTGAAATAAAATCCAGCCGCAATTATGAGGCACGTCCATAACAGTCCAACGACTATCCGGTCAGGCTTTTTCCACCGAATCGCCTCATCCAAAACGATGGCAGTTAGTGGAGCCGCCATCACCGCATCCAGGAGCAGAAAGCGCCAGGGAAACTGGAAAAATTTCAATAGCGGCAGATGTCTCCAAAGCCAGATGGATGGCTCGAACATCATGAAATTGGCCATCAGCCAGCTGGTTACAACCGGCCAGTGTTTACGGCGCCATTCCGGCCGGAACAGCAGCATGAAAATGGCCGCCCCCCCCAATGAGCAGAAGAGCCATGAACTCGAGAACGGCATTGTATCGTTTGGTCCAGATACCGATACCCCATATAGAAAGTCACCCTTGAACCGCTGGCTTAAATAAAGGAAGTGATCCGCGTAGTCGTAGTTGATGACAGAGGATTTTTCGATCAACTTTTCCGCATTGACATATTTCTGTTCCAGCATTGCCGGGACCCAGTATGCAGCGGCCAGCACAAGCCCGGCCGCAGAAGCCAACCCGATCCGCCAGAACCCGGCGGGCCGGCGCCGGGAAATCATCGCCAATCCCATCAATCCCAAACAGGCACTAGTGATCACCGCAGTGATAGTGTGTGAGTAAAATACGGCCGCCAGAAGAAACGCGAGCCGGCCTGCCGACCGCAAATCGCTTCGACGGCACAGAATGGTCGCTTCGACCAGAACCCATGGTAGAATTCCGGTCGCGAGAGCTTCGGCATAGTCCGTCCGTACGTGAAACTGGACGAAACGGTATGTTGCCAGGCAGGCTACAAAGGCAGCAGCCAATGCAACGCTACGCGACCGGGTGAATAGTGATGCGAAGCGATAGCTGCCGACCACCATCAACAGGTTCGAGATTACAGCTCCAATATGTATGCCCGCCGCCGCACCGGCACCAAACGTCATAAACAAGGAGGCCAGATAAAAAACTCCTGGCGGGTAGAACACAAAAAACGGGTAGCCATATCCCCAATAAAAATCGACGCACCATCTGGGATACCACGCACCCTGCTCAAACAGGCGATGAAACTCGGCCGCACGGAACAGATAGGCCGGACCTTCGTGCCCGCTTAGCCACTCGCCTGTCAGGATTGGCGCGCATAGCAACATCATTGCAGCGGCTATCATCAGCCAGCCGAAGGGTAACGGCTCTCCGTGTGCTTCGGGGTATTCCGTCTCGACTGCCTTTTTTTTCCGCAATACGGCAACAATCGACACGCCGAAGGGAAGCGAAAAGTGCGGGAGGACCCACCGTTCCGCGGCAAAGAGCCCGAAGGCGAGTTCGTTCACAGCAGCGGACGGCACATCGGCTGTGTCGCTGGTGAGATCCGGTTTGCCAACAGCATGCTCCCGCCTTGCCCGCCTCCACCGCTGTACAGCCGCGGCTGGGAACGCAGCACAGTTCATATAAGAGACGTTCTCGATGTCGACGTCCCTCGACGTCGCGAGTAGCGCCCGAAAGCTCTCGATCGTATATCGCCGCGCATGCCCCAGCACGACATCATGGCCCGTCCACATGAACGGATGCGCCGGGACCGTAAGCAGCAGCGTCCCGCCCGGCTTCAGCACCCGGACCAGTTCCGACAGCGATTTGCGGTCATCGGGGACATGTTCCAGCACGTCGGTGGTGATGATCCCGTCAAACTCGCTGTCCAGGAACGGCAGCGCCGTCATTTCACCCTGGACAACCTGTCCGCCATGTTTCCGACGGGCGAATTCAAGTGCAACCGGATCTTTCTCAACTCCAACGGCTTCGCCGAACTCCATCAGGGCGGGCAGGTTTCCGCCAGTGCCACATCCCGCGTCGAGGATTTTTCCGGTTACGCCAGCCTTGCGCAGCAGGTGCGTGACAATTTCTCGTTTTCCGCGGAACCACCAATGGCGGTCCTCAACGGCCGCCATTGCCTCGAATTCGGAGGCCTGCATGGGAGCAGGATCGGTACCGGGAGTCATCGCTTTTCAGGAGCCGCCTTCAGTTCATGGCGGACCATCTGCCGGATCCGGAAAAGACTGCCCACCATGATCATGCCGTCGCGCAGTACATTCACCTTGCTGCCGGCTCGATCACGCCAGGTGACCGGCACTTCGACGATTTGCAGCCCTCTCCGGTGTGCCCGGTAGACAATCTCGAAATCGAACCCGAAGTGCGGAGTGCGAAGCTGCTCGATCACCGGCCGCATTGTCACCGCTCGCATAACCTTGAACCCACACTGGGTGTCGCGGAACGGGACCCAGAGAATGATCCTCACGACCAGGTTGAAGCAGCGGCCGAGCAGTTCGCGGTAAATCGACTGCCGGATTTCGAGTTTCGATCCCTTGATCGCCCTGGAACCCATCGCCAAATCCGCACCGCCGTCTATTGCCGTCTTCAGAGCAGCGAAATCTTCTGCGGGTGTTGATTCATCGGCATCGCTGAACAGCCAAAGCTCACCTTTTGCCGCAAGCAACCCCGCCTTCACCGCACTTCCCTTGCCGCCATTCTTTGGCTGATCGACGAGCCGCAGTTCAGGAGCTTCCTTCATTCGGCTTCGTACCAAGTCCGCAGTTCCGTCCTTAGATCCGTCATTCACAACAATCAGCTCGAATGGTTCGCCCCGCTGCCTGAAATACGCCAGGAAACTGTCCAGCGTCGGCGGCAGCCGGGACTCCTCATTGTACGCCGGGATAACAATCGATATCACGCGAACAGACCTTTCTTTTGGGTCTTGCGGATCGCTTCCACTTTCTGGAGGCCTTGCTGCGCCAGCTTCAGGTTCGCATCAATCCGGAGTGCCTTGCTGAACTCCATGGCGGCAATATCGACCTTGCCCTCGTCCACAAGTAGCCACGCACGATAGGTGAAACCGATGGCGCACCGGGGATCGCGCACGACCGCCGCATTCAACATTTTCTTCACCTCGGCCAGAACGGTGGTATTGCCCTTGTTCTTCGGATTTTTATACAACGCCCATGCATGGTTAACCTCGTGGTTCGTGATACCGGGCTGTATTTTTCGGGCCAGTTCGAACTGCTTGATGGCAGAATCCCATTCGTCCGCTTCCATCAAGGCAAGCCCGCTCTGGTAGGCCACGTCCGCCTGAATCGTCTTGCCGCCCGAGGCGCCCTCGCCGCTCATCAGCTTCTGCTGCGAGAGCTTCTGGTCGTAGGCCTCCTTCTTCTTGATATCCGACAGCGTCTCAAATGCGGCCGATAGCTTTTCGAGCAGTTCCTGCGCCTTTCC
The DNA here is from genome assembly GCA_964565925.1 of uncultured bacterium. Classification (GTDB taxonomy): domain Bacteria; phylum JAGRBM01; class JAGRBM01; order JAGRBM01; family JAHCIT01; genus CAZMGV01. Next base: position 76,991 of record CAZMGV010000005.1, on the reverse strand, counting down.
CATGACATCCCCGGACGACATGATGAACTTGTCGGGCGAGAACTTGCGCTGAACCTCGAAATACCGCTTCTTGGCGTCCTGAAAGCTGAAGCCGTTTTTCTTGGTGCCGAGCAGTTCGTAATAGTTGAGCTTCTTGGCCTTCTCGAGCTCATCGAACAGCTCGTTCTCGAGTTTCTGGAGATCCGACTGCTGCCCGCCCGCCGCAGGAACGGCCGGCGCCGCCTTCTGGCGGATGTCGCCGACAATATCGTTCAGGTCGTCGGCAAGATCCCCGGAGATATCAATCAGCTCCAATGAATCATCGCCGACATTTTTCCGGGCCTCTGCCGACGTTTTCGGCTTGTGAAGGGTCCTGAGTGAAAGAGGGAACTCGACGGTCACGCCATGCGGCATCTGCGCGTGCCGGGTCACGAGCCGGAGCGCGAGCAGAATGCGGATCACGTTCCAGGCGGTATCCGGGTCACGAACGCTCTGCACGATCGACTGCACGGCGACAGGCCGTTGTACCTGATCGACGATCCGCTCCTCGTCGGCATCCAGTGGCAGAAGCCTCGCGAAATACGGAAGTTCCTTGCCGGGTGCCAGCCAGGCTGTCTTAAGCTGGTTCTGCAGCGTGCCCAGCTTGAGCGGGTTGGTAGACGCCCGCACGTCATGAGCAACCGCATGGGCCAGAGCGAGTTCGCCGTAGAGGCGCTCGGTCGGTCCGGCATCGGCCGACTGAGGTTCCACGGTCAGAACGCCCTGCGGCCAGCGGAGCGCCTCGCCAAGCCTCGTACCAAGTATTTCCACACGCCGTTTGGCGAGATCGCCCGGAGCCAGCACACCCGCACCGACAAGCAGCCGTTCAACTTCGGCGGGCGGCGAAATCTTTCGCAAGCGTTCAAATTCTTGAGGAGTGATCACCTGGGACTTGTTCAGGTCTTCCAGAATCGGATGCCCGGCACCGGTAAACTCCGCCATCGGAAGTCCCTTGTGAAAATTGACCGGAACGATTTTCCCCCCGCCGGTCAGGCGGCCCTTGCAGGTGAAGCCCTCGTTACGGACGAGTAGCATTACCTCTTCCAGATTGGGCAGCACACCCGGTCCCGCGACACCCCAGGAAATCTGTCTGGGTCCGGAAGCGGGCCGCAACGGTTGAGGCGCGGCTACCGGGACTACGGCCGACTGGACCTGCTGCAGGCCAGGCGCCTGTGACGTTGATTGCACAGAAGCCGAAACCTGCCCGGATGCTGGTCGAGGGGACTGGCCATTCGTTTCGACTGCCTTCTTTGCAGCGTCGAGAAACCGCGGAAACGGGAACGGCATTTCAAGATAGGCACTCAGTGAATAGGTACGGGCCAGTCGTTGCGGCAAGCCTTTGTCCTTCAGCGGCGGGCTCATGAACAGTATCGGGACCGATTTCCCCCGGTCCAGACTCCGGATTCGGCGGATAAATTCGGGCCCCGCAACCTTCGGAAGCGCCAGGTCGGTTACCAGCAGTTGATAGTCATTACGCTCAAAACTGAGCAGGGCGGCCTCCCCATCGGCACACTGGTCGACTTGCGGCGCAAACGGCTGGAGCACCTCGGCCAACTTGGCCGAAAGCCTGATGTTTCCGGTGACGACGAGCGCTCGCACTGTCCCCAACAATCTCTTTCCGACGGATCAGTGATCATTCTAGCTGTTCTATGGCCATATGGAACCAAAGGCGGGTTGCTGAAATCGGTTCTTATTTAGCCTCGCGCGCCGGCTATGTCCGGATGATTTCGGTACACCACTCGCCCTCTGTCCGGTGGTATTCTATTGCAATCTTATGGAAGAGATGCCCCGCCCCACCTGGGTCGAGATCGACCTGCGGGCGATCCTCAACAACTACCACCGCATCCGGGACCGTATGGCCCCCGGCGTATCCGTCATGGGTATCGTCAAAGCGGACGCCTACGGCCATGGTGCCGTGCCGGTAGCGCGAACGCTGGTTGGCGCCGGAGCCGAATGGCTCGGTGTGGCGCGCCTTGAAGAAGGCGTTGAACTCCGCATGGGCGGAATCCAGGCCCCAATTCTGCTGCTTGGCGGAGCCGAACCGGAGGAAGCCGAGGCCGTGCGCGAATTCAGCCTGCAGTGTGCGGTGTACAACGAGGACCTGATCGAGAAGCTGGATTATGAAGGCCGCAAATGGGGTCGCAGGGTACATGTTCACCTGAAAGTTGATACCGGCATGCACCGGCTCGGTGTACTCCCGCAAGACCTGGAACGCATCACGCGAAAGATCATGGCGAGCGAAGGGCTGTCGCTTGAAGGCATCATGAGCCACCTGGCGGCGGCCGATGAACCCGGCTCCGACCTGACCCAAAAACAGCTCAAAGTTTTCGGGGAGGCCGTAACCCTTGTGGAGGCTATCTCTGAGAAGCGATTATTCCGTCATCTGTCGAATTCGACTGCCGCCATTCTGATTCCGGCGGCCCAGCACGATCTCGTCCGCCCCGGCATTATGCTCTATGGAGCCCATATGTCTCCGTCTACCCGGACCGACATCCTTCTGGAGCCGGCCTTCGTCTGGAAGGCACGTATCCGTCAGGTGAAATTGGTCAATGCGGGTGACGCCGTCGGGTACGGTGGAGTGTGGACTGCCGTACGGGATTCGCGGATCGCGGTTCTGGCCGTAGGATATGCAGACGGGTTTGTCCGCTCGCTCACCAACCGCACCGAAGTCGTGATCGGCGGGAAGCGCGTGCCCATTGTGGGCCGCGTTTCCATGGACCTTATCATGGCCGATGTGACGGAAGTCCCCGCCGCCAAAGCGGGCGACACCGCCGTGCTGCTGGGGGCGGACGGGAGCGCCGCGATCTCTGCCGAAGAATGGGCGGAACGCCTGGGTACGATTACCTACGAAGTATTCACGAACGTCTCCCGCCGGGTCCCGCGGGTACATATCGGGATGGCCGCGCCATGGTGATCATGCTGGATGCGCTGGGCGGGTATATACTGCACCTGCTCGAAATCCTCGGCCGCTACACGCGGCTCGCGGGTGCGTCCGTCGGATTCGCCTTTAAACGCCCGTTCAGGGCAGCGATGATCATCGAACAATCGGTTATTGTCGGCGTGAACTCCAGCGTCATTATTCTGCTGACCAGCATGTTTACCGGGATGGTCTTTTCCCTGCAGCTCGGGAATGCGTTCCAGCGGTTCGGCGCGGAGGGACTGATCGGCGGCGCGACGATGCTTGCGCTGATCCGTGAACTGGGCCCGGTACTCACCGCCCTCATGGTCACCGGCCGGTGCGGAAGCGCAATGGCGGCCGAACTGGGCACCATGCGCGTGACCGAGCAGATCGATGCGCTGGGTGCCATGGCGATAGATCCGGTGAAATATCTCGTTGTGCCGAGAGTGATCGCGACAACCCTGGTCGTCCCGATGCTAACGCTGCTGTTCGTCTTTGTTGGCGGGATCGGCAGCTATTTCGTCTGTACCGTAGTGCTCCAGATCTCGCCGGGCACCTGGTGGCAGAACGTGATCGAGTTCATCGACTGGGGCGACCTCAACAACATGTGGATCAAGTCCACGGTTTTCGGATTCGTGCTCTCGACGGTCGGTTGTTACGTCGGGTTTTTCACGTCAGGCGGCGCGCGGGGCGTTGGGCGGTCGACGACTTCCGCCGTTGTCACGGCGTCGGTGCTGGTCCTGGTCGGCGACTACTTCATCACGTCATTGCTGCTCAACCTTGGCATTGGAGGGTCGCGCCAATGACCCCGGCCGCCCTGCAACCCATGATCCGCATGGAAGGACTGGTCAAAAGGTTCGGCCAGCAGACCGTCCTCGATCATATGACGCTGGATATCCCGGCCCAGGAAACAACTGTGATCATGGGGCTGTCCGGCGCGGGCAAGAGTGTCACGCTCAAGCACATGATCGGGCTTCTGAAGCCGGACGAAGGACGGGTCTTTGTCGACGGAGAAGACGTCACCCGGCTCGAGGGTGACCCCCTGTATAAAGTCCGGCTGAAATTCGGCTTCCTGTTTCAGGACGGCGCCCTGCTCGACTCCATGTCCGTATTCGAGAATGTGGCCCTGCCGCTGCGCGAACACACAACGATGCACAAGGACGAAATTTCCTCGCGTGTAAACGAAGTGTTGACACAGGTGGGACTCGGCCAGCATGGGCACAAGGCACCGTCGGAACTGTCCGGCGGCATGCGCAAGCGTGCCGGCCTGGCCAGGGCAATGGCACTGCGGCCCCAGATTCTGCTTCTGGATGAACCCAGTTCCGGGCTGGATCCCGTCATGACCGACGTGATCATGGCCCTCATTAACGAGTTGCAGTCTGAATATAAGACCACAAATGTCGTCATCAGCCACGATGTGGAGGCGACTTATAAGATCGCAAGCCGGATCGCCATGCTTTATAAGGGCCGGATTCATCTGGAAGGCACGATTGACGATCTGAGGCATTCAACGGACCCCCTCGTGCGCCAGTTTCTGGATGGCAAACGGGTTGGCCCCATCTCTGTGTAATCATTGCGGAAATACCATAGGATATGTTTATAATATCCACTCATAGGGACCCTGAAGGCAGGATGCGTGTCAAAAGCACTTAACAACAACGTGAAGGTCGGCCTGTTCGCCGCCAGCGTGCTTGCGATGCTAACGTTCGCTTCTGTCAAACTCCGCCCACTGTCGTTCACCTCCACCCGCGACGTTATCGTCTACATGGAGTCCGCCGAAGGGCTTTTTGAAAGCACCGGAATCCGGATGGCCGGCGTCAAGGTCGGCATGATCAAGAAGATCGAACTGGACGGCCGGATGGCGAAGCTGACCGTCACGATCCGTAGCGACATACCGATGGACGAGCACACGCGTGTCGTTGTCCGCAGCAAAGGTATGCTTGGCGAACGCTATCTTGAGATCATTCCGTCCAAACAGCCCGAGAGCCGCACGCGCGTGACCCCCGAGGAGTTCAGCGCAGACGGCGGCACCCGCACCATGGATTCTGAAAGCTCATCGGCCGGTAGCGATGCCGCCGAGGCCGCCTACCAGCAGCGAATCACCCGGATTGAAGAGCATGCCCAGCTGACACTGCGTGCCGACGGCCCACAGGTAATCTACGCCGACGAGGGTGGAACGAGCGAAGAACTGTTCGAGAAACTGAGCCGAGTCGCCGACAACCTCGAAGAGATCACCCGCATCATCAAGATGACCCTGAAGGGCCAGCAGGGCGGCAGCGAGAACCTCCAGAAGACGCTGACGTCCGTCGCCCAGCTGACCGAGAAGCTCAAGGACATGGTCGATCAGAACGACGAACGTGTCGGCCGCATCGCCGATAACGTTGAACAGCTCACCGCCATGCTTCGCGGCAAACTCCCGGTTGTCATCGACGATGTACAGCGTCTGGTCCGCCGCGTGGACGAACAGGTGGCAGCCCGGGGCGACGACGTGCGCGACGTACTGGTGAAGTTCAAGGAATCCGCTGACAAGCTCGACCAGACGATCGAGAATACCCGGCAGATCACCGACAAGGTCAATCGCGGCGAAGGCACTATCGGCAAGCTCGTCAACGACGACACGACGGTCAAAGAGGTCAACAAGGCGGTTTCCAACATCAACTCGTTTCTGGACTATGCCAACCAGATCCAGCTGATCGTGGGGTACCGCGGCGAAGAGCAGATCAAGAACGGTGACGGGCTGAAGAGCTACGTCAACCTTACGATCCGTCCCCGCCCGGACAAGTTCTATTTCGCCTCGATTGTCGCGGACCCCCGCGGGGGCCGCCAGAAGACCGTCGTCACAGAACAGACGAACACGTCGCCCACCCCGCTGCTGCCAGGATCCAATGTCTCGACAGCCACGTCCCAGAACCAGATCGGCCTGCGTTTCTCGCTCGGTATCGGCAAGCGATGGGACTGGATCGAAGCATATGGTGGTATTCTGGAAAGCACCGGCGGCGTCGGGTTCCGGCTCAGCCCCGACGAGTTCCACAATCTTTACTGGGAAAACGAAGTATTCGACTTCACGCGCAAGGGTTCGTTCGGCAAACGGATGAACCCCAACTACCGTTCACGCGTACAGTTCGACTTCTGGAAGTACTTCTACCTGACCGCCGGTGTCGAAGATATTCTCAACGATGCCAAGAAGCCGGTCCCGTTCGCGGGCGGCGGTATCGCATTTACCGACGACGACATGAAGCCGCTGCTGTTCTCAAGCGGTGGCGCCAGCGCAATTGCCGCCGGCAAATAGCGATCAACTGATCAGTGAATCTTGTGACAGGTATCGACCTTGCTGCAGGTCGAGCAGCCACCGCCGGTAGAGCAGCCGCAACCTGAGCCACAACTCCCCGAGCCACACGAACGCCCGGTTTCCGGAGGAACCGCTTCGGCGAACGAATAGCCGAGCCTGCTCAGTTCGCTCTCGGAACGGTAACGGACAGGTGCCGAATAGTTCTCCACCGGCTCATCGCATCCCATGCAGAAACGCACAACCCGCCCGGCCCGCAACCGGGACCAGACGATTTCTTCGTCTTGGCAGTGACGGCAGTAGCCGGTGGGAAGCGCTGCGTGCATTGCAGGAACCTAACACGCCGGACCGGCGGCGTCACCGGCTGACTCAATGATCTACTGGATTATCCGATTTTGGGGCCCTGACGGGCCGCACGGCGCTGTTCCAGTGACCGGGCGAACTCGTCGGACGGGAAACCCTTAAGGAGTTCATCGGTAGTTGAATAATGTGACAGCCTGACCAGACACCGGTAGGTGGGCGGGAGCAGCTTCAGTTCTTCGTCCTGAAAAGCCTGTAGTGCGGCCTTCGGCCGAATCCAGAGCGAACTGACCGCCTCTCCTGGCGTGTGCACGGGTTCGACCGGTTCGTGCAGCACCACCAGGAAGAAACGGGTATCGAACCGCCGGGGCTGGGTATCGGGCGTCACCCAGTGGTCGAAAAAGCGCAGCCGCGGCGCTGGCAGCTCCAGACCTGTACGGCCCAAGAACTCCCGGAACGAGAGATCCCCGCCCTGAACTTTCATCCGGTAATCCCGGTCAAGCTCTATCATTTCGACCGGGGTGAGCGGCTGCCCTGACCGGCTGGCAAGAATTACCCCCGACTCCTCGAACATCTCGCGGAATCCGCCAGCCCAGTAAGCACCCGGTTCAAGCGGTCCAGAGTCGACCTCCTGACGGGCCTGTTCCGTGTCAAACGACGTGAGCCGGGCCAGCAGTTCCGTGTGTGAATCCTCCGGATCGACACGGCCGCCGGGAAACACATGGAAGCCGGGAGCAAACTCCATCGTAAGCGGTCTGCCGGTCAGGAATGTTTCCAGCCCCCGCGGAGAATCGCGGACCATGATAGTGGTCGATGCGGGCTGCGGAACTGCCGGTTTTCGTTGCGGTTTATCGGTCAAGATTTAGCCCTCAAATATCTTGACTCCCGACGTGCGGATGCCGATGATCCACGCCACCCGGAAATGCGTCTCATTCTATCCATTATCGCGCTTATGGCGTTCCCTCTGGCTGTGGCGGCCGAGCCCCCGCCGGACGCGGCATTCCGTCCCCGTGTACCACCCTCAACCGAACTCGTCGCGATCAAGGGCTCCACCTATCTAACTGGCGATGCCCAAGGCGGCTCCGGCGAGCGGCCTATCCGGCGTGTTACTTTATCCCCCTACCAGATCAAGCGCACCGAAGTGACCAATTCGGAATACATCCTGTGCGTCAAAGACGGCGTCTGCACCGAAACCCGCGACTACACCGATCGCCGGAGGCCTGACCTTCCCGTTGCCGGAGTATCGTGGTTCCAGGCGCGGGACTTCTGCCTGTGGTGGGGAGGCAGACTCCCGACCGAAGCCGAATGGGAAGCATCCGCTCGTACAACCGCCGCGCTCAAATTCCCCTGGGGTAACGAATTCGCGTGGTCCAGAGGGAATTTCGCCGACGGCCCAGTGGGGGAATTCGGTCACGAAGACCATTTCGAGGAAGTGGCCCCGCCGGGATCGTTCCCGGCCGGAGCGACCGAATCCGGGATTGTGGATCTCGCCGGAAATCTCGCCGAGTGGGTCGGCGACTGGTTCGACGCTGGTTACTACGGCCGCTCGCCGAGCCAGTCTCCCAAGGGGCCTCCCTGGGGACAGCAGAAAGTCATTAAAGGCGGCTCATACCGGACAGTCGTGACCGAGACTGCTCCGAACCCATACCGGGCTGCGGCGAAAAGTCCGCTCGCGCCCGACATGGCCCGGCCGGACGTCGGCTTCCGCTGCGTCTACGACGGCAAGGACCCCAGCGATAATTCAGACCCTGAACCGCCCAAAGACGACAAGGGCGGTAAATAGTTCCGTGATCATTCGAAAGAGGTAGACGAAGTTGCTCCAAGCAGAAACGAACAAAACCGGCATTATCAGACTGCTGGCATCCGTCGGTGCCGCACTCGCCCTGGCTTCCTGCTCGTGGTTTTCGGATTCTTCCAGCCATTCGGAGAATGATCCCAAATGGGAAGATATGGCGCCCCCGTCACCGATGGAGTCTGCACCGCCCGATTCCCCGGCGCAGGCCGCCCCGGTTGCCGCCGCAGAGCCCATCCCCGCGCCCGCGCAATTGGAGCCCGCGTCTCCCGCACCTGTAGCAGCCAAATCGCAGCCCCCCCCGGCGGCTGATATACCAGTCGCTCAGGAAGCACCTCCGTTGCCGCCGTCACCGGAAAGTATTCCGGCGGCTGTCCCCGCACCGCCGCCCCAGCCGGAGTTTGCGACGAAACCAGCCGGAAAAGCGCCGCCGGAAACAGTTACCAAGTCTGAACGGGCCCCGGTAAAAGTGGTGGAAACGAAACCTGAGCCGAAGACAGAAGCCAAGGCGGAGGCAAAACCCGCTACACCTGTCGCCGAAGCGAAACCGGTCGAGACCAAAACCGTTGAAGCGGCACCTGCTGTGCCAGCGGCACCGAAAAAGCCGTTCAGCCGTCCGCTCTCCCGAGACGTGGACCCGGTCATTCTCACCGGCGCACAACTGAAAACCTTCCTCGGCAAATCCAATGCGAGCATCCGCCTGTCCGCCGTCCGCGCCAACGGACTTGAGCCGATCCCCTATCAGATCGACGAGCGCAACAAGGACAATGACTATGTCTTTACGGCTGGTCCCGACAAGGACGACTACCGGGAGAAGGATTTCGACAAGGACAATTTCGACGCGAATGACGAACTGGTTTTCATGGCCCGCGATCTCGGTGAACAGATGGAGGACATATCCGCCTACCCGACGTTCAAGGGTGCCAAACCGGCGGTCCTCAAGGAGATCGTAATCAAGGACCCGATCGACGGGAAGCGGGGCTACGCCTACCTGACCTCCTGGTCCGGCGACGCTCCCACACCGAGCAAGACCGACTACGTGAACTACAAGTCTGCCGAAGATCTGGTCGAGGCCACATCGTTTGCCGTCGGCTTCAACAAGGAAACGCCGTTCGCCATCGACCGTTCCATGATCCGACTCTCCGACGGAAAGTTCTCCGATAACCGCGTGGACATCCTGAAAGTCAGACTGAAGTCGACGATCTGGGGGTTCTACTCATTCAACCGCAATCAGGATGACTTCGGCGCCAAAACCGCCGCCTGGATCGACGGACCTGTGCGCTCAATCCTGCACAAGGGCATCAGTGTCCGCATGATCCTGGGCATCCAGTCGCCCAAGATCTGGAACGACACCATCTTCTACCCCTATGGCCTTTCCTACGGGATCGACGTCATCACGCCGTTCTCGATTCCATCGATCTTCTCCAAGTTCGAGATGTTCTCCGGAATGGACTTCCGCGATCTTCGTGGCGGTACGTTCTACACAAACGGCATGAGCAAGCCGATCACGATCACGGGCAATCCCAACAGCCCGGAACTGGCGGCCCTCAATGCCAATCCGGACGAAAACCGCTTCGCGGCCATCGGCTGGGCAGGTTCTTATTTCATCATGCGCATCCAGATTCCGCCCGAGATTCCGCTCAAGGTGAACACGTATCTGATCGATGATCCCAACTACGTCGACGGGCCGGAACGGTTCCCGGGCGCCGTGCCGGGCATGTATTTCCAGATCGACGACTGGCTGAAAGTGCAGCAGAAGAAGTTCTCGATCGTTACGACCGTGACCGTCACGGATACCTTCCAGCCCGGACAGGAGAAATCCTTTATCGGCAGGATGGACAGGCCCGTGACAATGGAAAATCCCGACAAACTGGAGCCCAAGTGACCAGCCGGCAGTCGGCCTTCGCATTTGCACTGGCGACGGCCCTCTGGGCCGGCGCCTTTGCAAATTCGGCGAGTGCCGAAACCGCCGTTCCGCTCAAGCCCTGGCAGTCGCCGCCGGTTCCGGGCGGCCTCGACCGGCCGATAGACCCGGTCATTATTCCGGGCAGTCAGCTCCACACCTTTGCCGGTAAGCCGATTGCCAGTATGCGGATCTATTCCGTGCGTGAGGGCAAGCTTGTTCCGATCCCCTACCAGATTGACGAAAAGAATGAGGACGACGAATACGTTCTGACCAGCGGTCCCGAGAAGTCGAAGGATGAGGACAAGGGCCTGCTCGATGCCAACGACGAACTCGTATTCATGGCCAGTGACCTTGGTGAACGGATGACCAGCGGGGATGACCTGCCCGAAGTCTTGTTCCGTAAAGAGCTGATTATCCGGGACCCGGTCGACGGCAAGCGGGCCTATGCCTACCTGTTTCTCTTCGGAGGTACGCCTCCGGCGCCCAGTCCGGTCGATTACGTGACCTACGACCCGGAGGCCGACGAGGGCCGCACCCGCACTTTCTCGCTGGGGTTCGACAAGAAGCTGAAGTTCGCCATCAAGACGGTCCGGACCCGGCTTGCCGACGGCAGCTTCAGCGAAAACAGCGTGGACATCATGAAGATCCGGATGAACGCCAAGGTGCTCGGATTCGACCTGACCCGCGACCAGACCGACTTCAGCAGCAAGCGGGGTGGATGGATCGACGGCCCTGTTCGGGCAATCAAGTATTCGGGCATGAGTGTGCGTCTTGTCGCCTTTCTCCAGTCGCCCAAACTATGGAATTACACATTCTTCTACCCTTATGCGCTCTCGTACGACTTCGACGTCAAGACGCCCTTCCCTATCGGCAAGGTCACGAGCAAGTTCAGCCTGATCGGTGGTGTGGACTTCATGGACCTGCGGGGCGCGGAGATCTATTCGACTGGTTTCCCCAAACCCTACGTCGTGACCGGGGTGGCCGGCTCGAAGGATCTCGAAGCGGTCAATGCCGGCGGATATTCCACCGGATTCGTCGCGGTAAAGCACCGTGACATGTATTTCCTCACACGGATCATCACCCCGAAGGATGTGCCGCTCATTCCGGACATTTACCTCGTAGACGACCCCGGCCTGAACGATCCGCCGGAGTACCAGCCGGGGGCGGTGCCGGGCCTCTATTTCAATATCCGGAACTGGGAAAATGTCTTCGCCACCAGCTTCAAGATAAAGAATTTCGTGATCGTGACGGACCAGTTCGTCCCCGGCGATGAGAAGGCCTTCTTCAAAAAGTTCGACACGGCCCTGGTTCTCGACAACCCCGATCCCGGCTGAAACGGGTTCTTTCCGCCCGCTTCCACTTACGTAAGAGTATCTACCAGCGGATTGGACGTCGGCCCCGCTTTCGTGCAACATAGCCGGATACGAAGTGACGGTTCAGCGCGTTCGGTGAGGGCTCCGCGCATCCGTCAGTGTGTGAACGTTCATGGCCAACAAGAAAACGAAAAAGCCCGCTTCCGATAAACAACTCGATCTGATGGCTGCCAAGCCCACGCAAAAGGCCGCTCCCAAAGCAGAACCCAAGAAACCGCCGGAGCCGGTGGAAGCACGTCCAGCCGAGCCGAAGAAGCAGCAACGCCGTGCCTCTGCCGAGGACATGGCCAAGAAGCAGCGCGAGATTTCGGTCTCGGAATTCTTCACCAAGAACCGCCATCTGCTCGGATTCGATAACGCCCAGAAGGCGCTGCTTACGGCTATCAAGGAAGCGGTCGACAATGCGCTGGATGCCTGCGAAGAGGCCGGCATTCTGCCCGATATCGAAGTGACTATCGTCGAGAAAGCCGAAGGCCGCTACCGGATCGCCATCGAGGACAACGGCCCGGGCATTCCCAAGGCGCAGATCCCCAAGGTGTTCGGCAAGCTGCTTTACGGCTCCAAGTTCCACCGCCTGAAGCAGAGCCGCGGCCAGCAGGGTATCGGCATCTCGGCGGCGGGCATGTATGGCCAGCTCACTACCGGGAAACCGGTCCATGTCGTCTCCCGGACCGGCAAAGGCCGTCCCGCCGTGGCGCTCGACGTTACGCTCAACACACGTCTGAACCAGCCGGAAATGTCGAACGAGACGGAAGATGCCGGCTTCGACAAGCCCCACGGCACGCGGGTCGAAATCGAACTGAGCGGCCTGTACAAGAAAGGCCGCCGGTCGGTCGACGAATACCTGATGCTGACGGCCGTCTCGAACCCGCACGTGAAGCTGACCTTCCGCGCACCAGGTTCGGCTCCGATCGTTTATGAACGTGCCTCCGAGGAACTCCCGATCGAGGCACTCGAGATCAAGCCTCATCCGCACGGCATAGAACTGGGCATGCTTATCAAGATGCTGCAGGATACGTCCGCCACGTCCGTGAAGACCGCCCTGAAGAATGACTTCTCCAGAGTTTCGGACGCCGCCGCCGAAGAGATGTGCTCCCATGCGGGTGTGAAGAGCAATCGCAAGCCACGGGATCTGGATGCTCACCAGGTGGAAGCGCTGTTTAAAGCCATGCAGGCTGCCAAGCTCATGGCACCGCCGTCCAACTGTCTGTCACCTATAGGCGAGGAACGCATCGACGCGAGCCTGAAAGCCCGCTTCAAGGCCGCATTTGTGACGTCAACCACCCGCAAACCGGTAGTCTACCGCGGCAATCCCTTCCAGATCGAAGTAGGCATTGCCTACGGTGGCGATCTGCCGGCGGACGAACTGGCGGAGCTGTACCGGTTCGCAAACCGTGTGCCGCTCCAGTACCAGCAGGGTGCCTGCGCCATTCACCGTTCGGTAATGACCACCGACTGGAAGTCCTACGGGCTCCAGCAGTCCAGAGGCGCCCTGCCCACCGGCCCGCTTGTCGTCATGGTCCATATGGCCAGCGTCTGGGTTCCGTTCACCAGCGAATCCAAGGAAGCGATCGCCCATTACGACGAGATCATCAAGGAGATCAAGCTCGGTCTGCAGGACTGCGGCCGCCGTCTCAAGATGTACGTCAGTGGCCAGCGGCGCGTGGCGGACGAGTTCGCCAAGCGCAGCTATATGCAGAAATATATCCCGCTTGTTGGCGAGGCACTGAAGCTGCTTCTGGAACTGAACGACAAGCAGGAGACCGAGGTGAAGAGCCACCTTCACACGATTCTCGAACGGACCCGGGCGACCGCCCTGCCGCCCACGCGCAAAGGTACGGTTTCGCCGGAAGAACTGGCCGGCATCCGGGCCGCCGAGGCCGAAGCCGCCAAGAACCAGATCACCCTGATCGAGGCTGGCTGAACGGCCGCCCTGCAGGAATCAAAAGATGCCGACCACTGTCACCTTTGCGACCGATGGCAAGACCGTCACCGTCGAAAAGAAAAAGCAGCTGATGGATATCTGCGAGGAGATAAACTCGACCATCCCGTTCGGCTGCAAGGTCGGCACCTGTGGTACCTGTGTCGTCAAAGTGACGAAGGGAATGGAAACCCTTACCAAAGTTAACCTGTTTGAGCGGAACCGGCTGGGCGACGGCCGCCTGCGGGAAGGCTTCCGGCTCTCCTGCCAGAGCGAGATCATTGCCGACGGCGAGCTGATCGTCGAAAACGGCTGAGATCGCCGGTCTCAGGACCGCAGCTTGTCGGTATTCGAGAGCCCCTTGGGTGTCAGAAATGACCGGGCCTTCTCCATGTCAAGCGGGAAAAACTTTCCCGACGCGGCCGCCAGCTCATCCCCGTCCGGGTTCACGATCCGGCCACTCGCCGTGACGATTTTTTCACCGATATTGTCCATCCAGGCTTCCACCCGGATATCCGACTCGATAAACACCGGCTTCTTGAACCGGACGGTCAGTTCCACAGTGACGCACTTTTTGTCCGACGACTGCGACGCCGCGATTCCCACCACTTCGTCCAGCAGGGTCGCCACAATACCGCCGTGCGCGGTCTTGGACATGCCGCGAAGATGGGACTTGAGTGACGTGTCCACATAAAAATGCATATCTTTGTTCCAGCGGTAGGCTTGAAGCTGCATGCCGCACTGGTTTTCGGTGCCGCAGGCGAAGCATCCCTTGGTAGTGGGGATGTAATAGCGTTCGGACTCAGGGTGATCGGCCAAAGGCATCCGCATTCTCCTTGAAACTTACAGCCGGGAAACGTGCTGGCGTTCCCACGCCAGCACTTCGTCGTATCCGGGGAAACGTTTCTCAAGGTCCCGGAACCGGCGGTTATGGAAATGGCCATCCTTGCGGCCTTCGCGCTTCGCTTCGGTAATGAGCCAGGCATGGCAGAGTTCGTGATAGACGAGAAACTCGATCACAAGCTTCGGTACCCACTCCCGGTCCAGCCTTGGATTGACCCGGACCACATGGTTCTCGGGATCATAGACCGCGAGCTGGATCCGCCGCCGTCCGCGGCTCGGACGCCCCCAGGTGATAGCAGCCGGACGGAGGTCGGGGAAATGGTTTTTATGAACCCCGCTCAGGATCTGTACAAGATCGAAATGCCGGCCACGTGCCTTCACCGGATCCGGAGCGGACTTTTCCCGCCGGCGCCGGATCAGGTGCCGGTGATCGTCCACATGCCGGGAGAGTTCCGGGTACCGGCCTCGCCCCTTGCGGCAATATCGGGCAAGCGCGTCGAAAGTACCCGGAGGTACCCATTCGAACATCCGGTGCACGCGGACCGTAACTCCTCGGGTATCACGCCGTACGGTCAGCATAGTCGAGGTGTTATCGGTGAAAAGGAGATCGACAGGCAGACCGACGGCGGCCGTGAGGCTCTCCGGGGTCACCCGCTGGTGCGTAAAACCGAACTGAAGCTGATCCGGGGTCATCCCGTCAGGGCTTTTTCGCCACCCTTTCGGCGTGCGCCTTCAAGCCCTCAAGACAGTTGATCGTGACATCGTCGATACGTTCGCGGATGAGCGCCGCCAGCGGCGACAGGAACCCGTCCCAGGTTTCCTCACTGCGGACTCTCGTACGGCCACCCACGTCGTCCAGAAAAATCGTATGCACGACTTTCATGCCCGGCGCCCCGCCCTTCCAGCCGATCTTGTTCGGTTCGCTGCAAGTACAGAGTTCCGTTTTCAGGGACACCGTACGACCTCCGCCGACATCCATCTTCTGAGCGAATTTGGTTCCGACAGCAGCCTTCCCGTAGGTTTTCTTGGTGACCGCCTTCATTCCCGGATACCATACCGGCCAGCCTTCCAGGTCGGCCCACAGATTCCAGACATCCAGGATAGGTGCGTCGATTTCGATCTGGTGCTTCACGAGCATGCGAAACTGGTTCCCCCGAATAGACCGGGCGCCAATGCACCCTATACTCTCTTTTTGCACGCCAGCGGCATCTCTGGCAAGCGTTCAGACCCGTCGGCCGGGAATACCGGCAAGTAATTACCCGGAGTTTCAGCTCAACGTAACCGGCGGGGCCAGCCCCTGAACCGAGTTACCCGGCGATGGCTGACCTTCTTTCCGTTTGTACGGAATAAAGACCGTAAAGCTTGTGCCTTTGCCCGGCTCCGACTGGACTTCAATCTTGCCGCCATGAACATCCACGATCCATTTCACAATGGAAAGGCCCAGCCCGGAGCCGCTCTCCCGGCGGGTACGGGCCTTGTCGGCGCGAAAGAACCGGTCGAAAATCTTGCTCAGATCTTCCTTGGAAATGCCGATACCGGAATCACGCACTTCGATAAATGCGAAGAACGCATTAGCGGCTCCCGTTCGGACCGTTACCGCCCCGCCCGGCTCGGTATAGTGAATAGCGTTATCAACCAGATTGATCACCAGCTGCGAGAGCCTCACCCGGTCGCCCTCCACTTCCAGAGGTTCGGTCTCCTTCGGCCACTCAAGGGACACATTCTTCTCGGACGCGAGCATGGAAAGGCCTTCGGATATCTCTCCGACCAGTTCCCGCAGGTCCACCTTTTCCCAGTTCACCTGCACCTGGCCCACATCGGCTTTGGAGAGCATCAGCAGGTTGCTGGTGATTTTCGACAGGCGGCCGATCTCTTCCAGAGCCGACACGAGAATGTCCTGATATTCCTCGGGCGACCGCTCCTGCTGCAATCCCAGTTCGATCTGTCCGCGAAGCACCGTGAGCGGTGTTTTCAGCTCATGCGAAGCATCAGCCGTGAACTTGCGTATCTGCTCAAACGACTGCTCGAGCGAATCTAGCATGGCGTTGAACGTGCGCGCCAGCCGCCCCAGCTCATCATCCACCCCGCGTTCTTCGAGCCGCTCCTGAAGGTTTCTGGCGCTGATGCCCTGCACCGTCCGGGTGATGCGGTCAAAAGGACGAAGCGCCTGTTCCACAAACAGGGCACCGATCACGCCGGCAAGAATGACGCTGACCCCGAAAACGATACCCATCACTGTGGTCAACTGGTCCAGCGTCTCGTCCACATAGCTCATCGAACCCGCCACCTGTACGACGGCGCTTGTCACCTGGCCGTTCAGAATGATCGGCATGGTAATGACCCGGACCGGGTGGTCTTCGAGCCCCCAGAACGTCTCGTAAGTCGTGACGCCGCGGCGGGCATTGTCCTGCGCGAATTCGGTGAACGGGACCAGTTCGCGGCGCAGCCGCTGGTGACGGGCGCGTGTCTTGGGCGTATCCAGAATGTCGACGTAACGGTCGACGACTTCCCTGCCGAATACCCAGCCGAACATCGACTGACGGCCGTAGAGGCCCCGTTCCGCCTGCGAGGCGTAAACCCGGGCGAGGCTCACGGCGGCAGTCCGAAGCGACGCGTCGAACTGCCGCACCAGGCCCCGGTCAAAAAACAGGAACAGTGTAATAGAGAAGGCTGCCAGCAACGCCACCAGCAGCCCGAGATACGATGCGAGTAGTTTAGCCCTTAGCGTTAAGGGCTTGCGTTTCACGCGGCATCAGCTTCCTTGAGGACGTAACCGACACCCCGCACCGTATGGATCAGCTTCTTTTCCGCTGCCGCCTCCACCTTGTTGCGAAGGTGATTGACGTACACGTCGACGATATTCGTCGAGGAATCGAAGTTCATGTCCCACACATGCTCACTGATGACGGTCCGGGTAAGAATCTTACCACAGTTCCGCATGAAGAACTCAAGGAGCGCATATTCCTTGGCGGTCAGGTCGATTTTCTTGCCGTTACGGCGAACTTCCCGCGAAACGGGGTCAAGGCTCAGGCTATCCACCTTGAGGACGGCGGCCCGCGAGTTGCTCGCCCGCCGCAGCAGCGCGCGGACCCGCGCCAGCAATTCGGTGAACGCGAACGGCTTGGCCAGGTAGTCGTCGGCACCGGTGTCGAGGCCCTTCACCTTGTCTTCCAGCGTGTCGCGGGCCGTGAGCAGGAGAACCGGCGTCGGGCTTCCCTTGGCGCGGAGCTGCTCCAAGACCTTCAGGCCGTCCACCTTGGGCAGCATGACGTCCAGAATGATCAGATCGTAATTCTGGTTCAGTGCGTAGGAGAGGCCTTCCTCGCCATCCTGAGCCACGTCTACAGCATAGCTCTCTTCTGTGAGCCCCTTCTGGATAAAGCTCGATACCTTCTTTTCGTCTTCAATGACCAGGATTCTCATGGCCTTCTTTCCCTGTTTCAGTTCAGGCGTAAATACGGGTTGTGCCGGCTGCGGCGTGCTGGTTTGAAGATTCATTAGACGTCCTTTTCACCAGACCCTCGTGTTGTTGTTTCCCCGATGATTTTAATGAATGCCTGAACCTCAGCCCGCTGGCAACGAATATCGGCCTCGTTAATGTGATTTCACGCGCCCTTCACTATACGCAAATCCAGAGATTAATGATTTTTCATACTTGTTGCAACCCTCAAGAATGGTTAACTATTTTGGTAGTTGAATATAGTGATATCCCGTTCTTCACGGGAATGAGGGGTTTTCGCTCATGAGTGATTCATCGGAGTCCGGATTCAAGACGGTCGATCGCCGCCGCTTCACGGCCGAAGGGGAATCAAAGGCCGATATTTCGGCCGATGAGAGCAAGAAAACCACAGGATCGAGCAAGGCCGCTGGCGGGGCGGCAGACGACGGATTGCACGGGGAAACCTTCGAACGTCAGCCCAATGAGGGGGATTTCGCTCCGCCTGAGGTCACTTTCGGTACCCTGTGCCTGTCGCTCCATACCCAGGCGCTATTCCACATGGGGCTGCTTAAAGGCCCCGAGGGCGAGGTCATGCCTCCGAATCCGCCTTTGGCCCGGTATACGATTGATATCCTCCACATGCTGCGGGACAAGACCAAGGGAAATCTATCTGAGGACGAATCCCAACTCGTCAACGGCCTGATCTACGAACTCCAGATGCGGTTCGTTCAGGTCAGCCCGAGGAAGTAACCGGCAGACTGGATGGAACCGAACCAGGGCGAGCGCGCAACCGGGCGGGAGATCGAAGGACTCCTCGTCGAATTCCAGAAGGGAGTGCGCGCAGTCGGGTTCTACCCTCCCAAGCACCCGGCCCTGATCAAGATCGTCCAGCAGACCTTCGCTCCCTTTCAGGTCGCGGCGCATGAACACGGAGAATTCAGTTTCAGCGTGACCCGCGCAGGAATCTGGTTTGAGGAGAAAGTCCAGAGCCCTGAAAACGAGAACGTAAAAACCCTCGCCAAATTTCTCTTCCAGCGCCGGGTGAAGAAGCTTTTCTTTCTGGACGGTCTGACGGTCCGGGAGTGGTACCAGTTTCTCAAGGTTATCTCTTCTGATGCCGAAGAGATGTATTTGCGGGGCGGGCTGGAAAAGCTACTGAAGGAAAATCGCCTCACCCATGTGTTCGTGAACGATGTCGATCTCCAGTATCTGAAGAATGTGAACAGCCAGCCGGAGGTGCCTGAGCTCCCTCTGCCTGAAGAAGACGAGCCCGAATCCCCGCCTGAAGAGGAAGAAGCAGAGACCAATATCCCCGGCCTCTCTGAAGCCACCGAACTCTCGCAGGATGGGTATCATACTGACAGCGACGATGAGGACACCCGGTTCAAGCCCGAGGTGACCGCGGCCCTGCGGCGCCTTCAGGCCGCGCCCGATCCGGATATCTATTACGAAGCCGCTCTGTCACTGGCTGACCTCGCAACCCAGGTGCAGCAGGAACGGAAATGGTCTCTTCTGTTCAAAATCATTGAGGCATTCGAGAAAGACGCCCACAGCCCCGACAGCGGGGTCGATACAAAAAAATACGCCATTCGGGCCATGCGAAAGGTCGCATCACCGCAGCTGGCCCGGGCGCTGCTGAAAGAACTGGCGACCGACGACAAATCGGAATCCGAAGTCGAATCACTCCTCCGCATACTCAGCAAATTCGGCACGGTCGCCCTGGAGGCCCTGTATGACCGCCTTCGGACCCCCATCGATGAATACAGCGGGCGCCTGTTCGGGCAGCTTATCGTCCGGATTGGCCCGCCCGCGCTGGGGATGGTCACAAGCCTGTGCGATCCCGCCTACCCGGCCCCAACGGCGCGGCTGGCCGCACAGGCAATCGGAGGCCTGAAACTCACAGACGGGGTTGCCGGATTGACACGGCTCCTGGCGCACCCGGACGCTTCGGTGACAATCGCCGCGATCGACGGGCTGATCGAGATCAGGGACCTCCAAGCCCTGAAGGTTCTGGGCCGCTATCTGTCGAGCGACAACCCGGTCCAGAACCGCCGGCATATCCTGGACTCCATCGGCACGCTGAAAGAAGCGCGCATGACGCCGCTGCTTCTGGATCTGTTCCGTCGGGCCGAGGATTTCGACCTCACGGCGGATCTGCGCAAATCTCTGAATGTCGCCCTCGCCCGGATCGGCGGAAAATCCGTGTTTGAAGGCCTGGTCGAAATTCTGAAGGCCCGGAAATTCTTCGGCCCGCTCTACGACAAGCAAACCCTGTCCGACGCATTGAAGATCATGACAGCGACCGGCGACCGGGACGCGCTCGAAATGCTGCGGGGAAACATGAAGTTCAAGGATTCTGATCTTCAGCAGCAATTGGCACAGACGATCGAGGCCATCGACCGGCGCCTTGCGACCGGCGCGCAGACTCAGGCCCAGCCGACTGGGGGAGCCCAGCCGTGAAAGCCTACGAGCAGATACTCAATTTTGTCGCCGGTGCCCTGAAAGCCAAGACTCTCTATCCGAGCGATCATCCTGCCTTCAGAAAATCGATCGGGAGTCTTCTGCAAGCGCTGCAGGTATTCCATAAGCAGGGCAAAGAAATCACCGTCGGCGTGGCCGAAGATACACTCGTCTGCGAGGACTTCGCTTCCTACAACCTGCCCAATGCCCTTCAGGAGCTTCTGGAATTTCTCCAGAAGATAGAGATCAATGCCATCCACTTCCAGCCGGGGCTGACTCCGGAAGAGCTGATCCAGTGGGTCGAAGTATTCGATTCTCCCGAAGCGGAACAGAGAAAGGGCGACTGGGTGGCCGACGAACTGGTGATGCGCGGAGTTACCCATATTCTGGTCGCTCTTGTCACCCCCGACGCCGGTAAGGTGTACGGCGAGGCACTGACCTACGTCGGATCGCTGTTCGGAGAACTCCGGATGGGAGAGATCCCCCGGCCCGACAAGGCCAAAGGCGTAGTTTCGGCCATGAACCGGTGCCTGAACAAGAATCCGAGCGCTCTTATCGGGCTTTCGATGATCAAGAGTTACGACAACTACCTGTTCAACCATTCGGTGAACGTGGCGATCCTATCTCTGGCACTGGCGAATGCGCTGGATCTGAAAGACCCGCTCCTGTCGGCAGTCGGTCTTGGCGGCCTGCTCCATGACCTCGGCAAAATCCGCGTGCCAAAGGAGATACTCCAGAAGCCCGGCAAACTCGCTCCCTCCGAATGGGAACTGATGAAGCAGCATTCCACGCACAGCTACGAAATCATCATGGAAATGGGCACCCTGCAGGAAACGACCTCCCGTTGCGCACTGGAACACCACGTCCAGTACGATCTTAAGGGTTATCCGAATCTCGGCCCCGGAAACCGGCCCAGCCCCTTCAGCCATATCGTGGCGATCGCTGACTGTTATGACGCTATCACCACGCTGCGAGTATACCAGAACCAGCACGGGCCCAGAGAAGCTCTTCTGCTGATGGACAAACTCGCCGGGTCGAAGCTCGATCCGCACTATTTTGAACGGTTCGTGACGATGCTGGGTGTTTATCCGATCGGTTCCGTAGTCCGACTGGAAACAAACGAATTAGCCATCGTAACCGGCAGCAATCCCGAGCCGAACTCTCCACCCCGGGTAAAAATCATCACCAACGAGTTTGGCGACCGGCTTCCGGCACCCCTGGAAATGAACCTCGCCGGGCCCCAGCCTGCCAATGCCCCGTCGCGAAGGGTCATAGGCACCATCGACCCGCTGCTGAAAAATATCAGTGTCGCTGAATATCTGAAATAACCGAGCCGTCAGACCGACAGAATGCCCAGCGCTTCTGCCGCAGCCCGCCGGAGCCGGGTCGGCCCTTTGGAGAGGATGATCAGCAGCGCGTCTTCTACGGCGCGATCGCCCAGCCTCCCCGTAGACTTAATAGCCGCTTCCACCACATCCACGTTTTTGCTCCGGAGCATGGTGCGCAGGACGTTGACGATTTCAGGGTCCTTGAAGTTCGGTAGAATATCCAGGATGGCAATCTGGCAAGTCGGGGTCTCATTCGGAAGAATTTCCATCAGCGGCCCGATCGCCTTTGGATGACCCTGTTCACCGATCGCCCGTATCGCAGCAGTCCGGACGTCTTCGTCTTCCATCTTGAGTGCGAATACGAGTGCCGTGAGTGAACGGTCATGGCGGATCCGGCCGAAAGCATATATGGCCCTGACCTGAGCTGTCTTGTCGCCGCGCTTGAAGTTCTCGATTAGCAGATCGAGATCAGAGAGCGCCTCCACCTGCTCCAGCGATTTGGACGCCAGCTGACGTACCTGCTCATCCGGGTCCTTGAGGGCCGCCCGAAGGGAATCAAACCGCTTCTTCAGATGTTCAGGCATCATAACCAGTGGTTCACAGCCGCCTCGCACCGGCGGTCAGCCCGTCAGCCCATCTCCTCCAGTTCTTGCCTGGCGACAGCATTCTGCTTGTCCTTCTTCAGCGCCTTCTTGAGATAATCGGTCGCAGCCTTGTTGTCTCCCTTGGCCCTGAAAACCTGTCCGGCAAGCGTCAGATACTTGCCGTTTTCCGGATCCATAATCAGCGCTGCCTCAACGTGATCCTTCGCCATTTCAAGATAGTCCCCATCGAGCGCAGATGCCTTCTGACGCTCCTGAAAGAGCAGCCGGGCGTATTCATATCGATGAGCCGGGCGCGCGGGGTCAATGTCAATAACCTGCTCCAGAAGCTTGATCGCCTGCCGGGGACTCCCGCCAGCAATCCGGATAGCTTCCTCGAACATATCCTTCGCCTTTTTCACATTGAGCTTCGGCTTCAGGAAATCGGCCTGTTTCTTGTACTCTGGATTATAGGGATCGTAAGTCGCCGCCATCTGCAGGCTGTTGAACGCTTCCTGCCACTGACCGTGATTCATCTGCTGCTGGGCCAGTTTTCCCAGGTCCCTGGCCTTCTGGACCTTCATTCGTATCTGATCGACGATTCCCGACGGTACCTTCTTTTCAGTTGCCGACTCGGTTCCGCTCCCGCCGAATGACGTCGTCGAAACATCTACGGGCTCCGGCGCCTCGGGCGCGTGCATGGCTTCCAGATCGCGGTCATGGGCCTCCCTGGATCCGGGGTCGCTCAGGATATCGTAGGCCCGCGTGATGTAATCGAAAGCCTGATTGATTCGATCGGTCCAGACTCCAAGATCCTGTCCGTAGAAATTGTCCGGATGGATGTCCGAAGCTATCCCGTGATATGTGCGTTTGATCTCACGTGCGTCCGCCTTGTGTGAAATCCCCAGCACCTCGTACCAGTAACCGAGATCGCCCTTTTCCACAGCCCGCATGACATGTGTGGCGATCTCGCGGGACAAGGGACCGGGATCGATATCCGCAGGAAGTACGTATTCCTCCGTCTCACGGATTCCGCCCGACGTCGCCCGCCCGGCGACCACACCTTTCGATTTCGCCAGACGCATCTTCAGTTCGTTCAGTGCTCGAGGGGAGAGTTCGATAATATCGCCGCTCTTCAACCTGACCTGCACCATCTTCAGCAACATGAGTTTGGCGACCGATTCGTCGGTACGTTCACCCTGCCAGCCTGTGATCGCGCGCAAATTTTTGAGGTTGGTCCCGCCATCGATGCGGGATAGCAGAAATCCGTCCTCCGCCGTCAGCTCCTTGGAGTTGAAATCCGCAGCGGGGAGCAGAGACGGTATGCCGTCATCAGGTAATTTGAGTGAAACTGCCATAACTGCAGTGATATTAGATACTTATCCCATTAAAAGGACAAGTAGCTCTTTTTGGGCATGAAGCCGGTTCTCGGCTTCATCGAAAATAACCAGCTCAGGGGCATCCTGCAGGTCATCAGCGATTTCCTCGCCCCAATGCGCGGGCAGGCAGTGCATGACCTTAACACCCGGATCTGCAGCGTTTATGAGTGCCCGGTTGATCTGGTACCCCTGAAAAGCATGACGGCGTATTTCCGCTTCCTTTTCCTGCCCCATGCTGGTCCATGTATCCGTATAGAGGACCTTGGCGCCTTGGGCGGCCGCTTTGGGATCCTGTACGATCTTCAACCGGTCGCCGCACTTTGCCCCTACATGTTTGAGGAACGCCGGATCAGGGCCGTAGCCAGGCGGGTGTGCCACCGCCAGCTGAAAATTGAACAGCGCGCACGCCTCGATCCACGAATTCGCCACATTGTTGCCGTCGCCGATATAAGCGACCTTAATCCCTTCGAAACTGCCCAGGTGCTCCTGAATTGTCATCAGGTCCGCCAGTATCTGGACCGGATGCAGCAGGTCGGTCAGCCCGTTGATCACCGGCACGGAGGCGTGATGGGCGAACTCCGCCAGCCGCGAATGATCGTGGGTTCTAAGCACAATGCCGTGGCACATGCGGGAAAGGACCTTCACAGTATCCTTAATCGATTCGCCCCGGCCCAGCTGAATGTCCGCTGGCGAGAGAAACAGGGAACGCCCGCCTAGATCTCCCATGCCGACTTCAAACGATACTCGCGTACGTGTGGAGCTTTTCTCGAAAACGAGTGCAAGCGTTTTCCCCGGAAGCCGGGTTACCAGCCGGCCGTGCGAACGTTCTCGCTTCGTCTCAATGGCACGATTGATCAGGAGGCGCGTTTCGGTCGCCGTCAGGTCGGAGAGTTCCAGGAAATGCCTGAGTATCGCCATCGGTCAGATTCCCATCGCCTGCTTCAAGATCCGGCAGGCGCAATCCACTTCTCTCGACGTGACATTGAGCGGCGGCACGAGCCTGATAACATTTCCGGCCGTACAGTTGGCAATCAGCCCGAGCTCCAGAGCCCGCTTGACAGTTTCCGGGCCCTCGCGGGTCACTTCAATACCGTTGATTAGCCCCATGCCCCGGACATTCGAAATCATCCCGGTATTATCCTTCTTCTGGAGGTCGAGAAAATACGACCGTATCCGTTCGCCCTGCTTCTTTACGTTCGCCAGCAACGAGAGCTTGGTCACTTCCTTCAAGACTGCCAGCGCGGTCGCCGTTGCCAGCGGATTGCCACCGAACGTCGAACCGTGGGTACCCGGACCGAGCGCGTCCATGATTTCCTTGCGGGCGCAGACCGCACCGATCGGCACACCGCCGCCAAGCCCCTTGGCCAGCGCCATGATATCCGGCTCGTAGCCCATCTGCTCATACGAAAAGAGCGTCCCGGTGCGTCCGATACCCACCTGGATTTCGTCAGCGATCAGTAGCGCTTTCTTTTCAGCGCAGATCTCTTTCACCCGTTTCAGATAGCCTTCACCGGGAACTACAACGCCGCCCTCGCCCTGAACGGGCTCCAGAATGACGGCGCAGGTCTTGGCTGTGACAGCTTCGGCGATTGCCGCCGCATTATTGAACGGTACAAACCGCACGCCCGGAAGCAGCGGCCCAAACCCCTCGGCATATTTCTGCTGCCCGGTCATGGACAGCGCTCCGGTTGAGCGGCCGTGAAACGAGTTCGACGTCGAGACGATTTCATATCGCCCGCCGTGTTCCATTCCCCACTTGCGGGCGATCTTGATCGCCGCCTCAATGGCTTCGGTGCCCGAGTTACAGAAGAACACCCGCTCAGCGAAGGAATGCTGCACAATCTGCTCGGCCAGCTCCGTCTGCTGCGGAATATGGAAGTAGTTGGAAATCTGGACCAGCGTCGACGCCTGCTTCTGGATGGCTCTGGTTACCGCCGGGTGTGCATGCCCCAGACAGTTCACCGCCACACCCGCCAGGAAATCGAGGTATTTTTTGCCGTTGGCATCCCATACCCAGGCGCCCTTGCCCTTCACTATGGCGATCGGAAAACGCCGGTAAGTGAATGCGACGCTATCCATCGTCCGCTTTTCCCAGGCAAGATTCCCGTCAATCGACGGCTTCGATTTCCGGACCGTTTTATTGAGCGGTTTTTTCATCGTCAGGCGTCGTCCTTGAGAGACAGCGAAGACTGCTTGTCCCGGACCGGGGCCCAGCTCATCTCCGTGCCGATGCCTTCTTCGGTAAATATTTCCAGCAGGCAGGCGTGCTGGACCCGGCCGTCGATGATATGCGTTTTCCGCACTCCGCCCTGAAGCGCATCCAGGCAGCAGTTCACTTTGGGGATCATTCCCCCCTTTATAACGCCACTGTCGATCAACGCCTTGACCTGTTCAGCGTTCAGTTGGCGGATCAGCTCCTTAGCCTCGTTCATCACGCCGATCACGTCGGTCATCAGGATCAGCTTCTCGGCCTTCAGTGCGGCCGCAATCTTTCCGGCCACGATGTCGGCGTTGATGTTGTACGCCTGACCGGTTTCGTCCGCCCCTACCGGCGCAATGACCGGGATGAATTTGTCCGTCACGAGAGTCCTGATGATCTTCGGATCTACGCTGTCAATCTTGCCGACAAAGCCTATGTCCCGCTTGCTGCCATTGCCGTCATCCATCAGCATTTTGGACGCCGTGATCAGACCGCCGTCCTTGCCGGTAATCCCCACGGCCCGCCCGCCCTGGGACTGGATCAGCGTGACAATCTCCTTGTTCACATGGCCGGCCAGCACTTCTTCCACAACGACCATTGTCTCGTGATCGGTCACACGCATGCCGTTTACGAACTCGCTCTTGACGCCGAACCGGGCCAGCCGTTCCTTGATCTGAGGCCCGCCACCGTGAACAACCACCGGCTTCATGCCGATGTATTTCATGAGGACGATGTCGCGCGCGAAGCTGCGCTTCAGCGATTCGTCCACCATGGCGTGACCGCCGTACTTGATGACGAACACCTTGTCGGCAAAACGCCGGATATAGGGAAGTGCTTCGAGGAGCACATTCGCCTTGGCTACAAAATCCTGCAACTGGTTACTGCCTTCCGGTGGACCTGCTACCCGTCCACTGGGCCTGTTCCCCTGAGGGACCCTCAAGGTCAGAGTATGTAATTGGAGAGGTCCTGTTTCTTCAAGATTCCCTCAAGCCGGTTTGTAACGAATTTGGCGTCTACAGAGATTTTCCGTTCCGGGTAGTCGGGACCGGCAAAAGAGACCTCTTCGAGGACCTTTTCGAGGATCGTATGGAGCCGGCGGGCACCGATATTCTCCGTCTGGCGGTTCACCTGGGCGGCGATACGGGCCATTTCCTGTAGACCGTCGGCCGTAAAGGCCACCTCCAGCCCTTCCGTGCCCAAAAGGGCCGTATACTGCGCTGTCAGGGCATTTCGGGGCTCGCTGAGAATCCGGATAAAATCCTCCGCAGTCAGCGATTCCAGACTCACTCGGATGGGAAACCGGCCCTGCAACTCGGGAATCAGGTCCGTAGGCTTCGAGACGTGGAAGGCTCCGGCGGCGATAAAGAGGATCTGGTCCGTCTTCACCATCCCATATTTGGTGGTGACGTTGGAGCCCTCAATAATCGGCAGGATGTCCCGCTGGACCCCCTCCCGTGAGACATCAGGCCCCATAGAGGCTTTCTCGCGGCTGGCGATCTTGTCGATCTCATCCAGAAATACGATCCCGCTCTCTTCGGCACGGCGGAGCGCCTCCTTGTGGATTCCTTCGGTGTCCATCAGGCGCCGGGACTCCTGTTCGATAAGTAGAGTCCGGGCTTCGGAAACCTTTACGTTCCGGGTCTTTTTCCGGTTTCCACCCAGAAAACCGCCCAGCATTTCGGACAGATCCACGCCCATCTCTTCAACACCCTGAGGCGTGACGATCTGTGCGAGCGGCATCGCCTTGGCGGCGACTTCAATGGATATTTCGCGGTCCTCAAGCCGGCGGTCTTTCAGCATCTGCCGGAACTTCTCCCGGGTTTCGCTGGTCTTGGTCTCTTGAACGGTCGCCGCAGCGCCGGATGCCGGAGCGACGAAAAACCGGTTTTCCTTGGGCGGCTGGGGGGTATCCCCTGCCGGAAGAAGCGCGTCTAGGATACGCTCCTCGGCGGCCTTCTCGGCCTGCTCCTTTACCTTGACCTTGTACTCCTCTGTCACCATTTTCACCGAGATCTCCACGAGGTCCCGGATCATCGATTCCACGTCCTTGCCGACGTAGCCCACTTCTGTGAACTTCGAAGCTTCCACTTTCAGGAATGGCGCACCGACGATTTTGGCCAGCCGCCGGGCGATCTCCGTCTTGCCGACTCCTGTGGGCCCGATCATCAGAATGTTTTTGGGATAAATCTCGTCCCGCATGGCCGGATCGACCTGCTGCCGGCGCCAGCGATTGCGCAGCGCGACGGCAACTGACCGCTTCGCCTCCGCCTGGCCGACAATATAGGCATCGAGCAGTTCGACAATCTGGCGGGGAGTCAGGTTCGTGGGCGCGTTCATGGACTCCTAGAGTTCCTCCACGCTGATGTTGCTGTTGGTATAGATACAGATCTTGGCGGCAAGATTCAGTGCCTCTTCGGCAATCTGCCGGGCACTGAGGTCCGTATGTTTAAGAAGTGCCAGCGATGCCGCCTGAGCGAACGCACCGCCTGAGCCGATAGCCAGCACGTCGTCGTCAGGTTCCACGACATCTCCGGCCCCGGTAATGAGGTAGCAACCCGAAGTGTCCGCCACAATGAGCAGGGCCTCAAGTGTGCGCAGCATCTTGTTCGTGCGCCACTCCTTGGCCAGTTCCACGGCGGCCCGCTGGAGGCTATCCGGGTACTGCTGGATTTTCTCTTCGAACTTCTCGAACAGCGTGAAGGCATCGGCCGTCGCGCCGGCGAATCCGGCAATCACCCTGCCCGAAGCCAGACGGCGGACCTTACGGGCCTTGTTCTTCAGGACCTGGTTGCCTTGGGTCACCTGTCCGTCACCGGCGATGCAGACTTTCCCGCCGCGTCGCACACATACGACTGTGGTTCCATGAAGTGCAGTCACCGCTTGGTCTCCTTGCCGCCACCGGGTCCGTTTGCACCCGCCCGGTCGAGCTTCTCTCTAGCCCGTCCGTGGGCCTCGTGGTAGGTCTTCATCAGTTTCGCCAGCTGGACCGCCGTATAGCGCTGTGTCGCCGCCAGCGAGCTGTGCCCCAGCATTTCCTGAATCGCCCTCAGGTCGGCGCCGCCTTCCAGCAAATGCGTTGCATAGCTGTGCCGGAGCATATGGGGGGTCGCCTTGACCGGCTGGGAGCCTTTCGCGCCGTATTTCCTGACGAGTTTCGAGATCATCGAGATCGACAGCGCCGTGCCCCGGTTGGAAATGAATAGTGGCAGGTTTCTGTCAGCTTTAACTTCGGCGTTGGCACGAGTTTTACCCGCTGGCTTTATTCGGAACTTTTCCCGGCGTGGCCCGTATTCGGCCCAGGCGGCCATAAAGGCGTCGCTCACCGGAACAATCCGCTCCTTGGCGCCCTTGCCCATGACGCGAATTTCGCCGGACGAGAGATCCAGATCTTCTTCGCGGGCGGAAGCGAGTTCCGACAACCGGAGCCCCGATCCGTAAAACAGCTCCAGCATCGCCCGGTCCCGCTCGGGGGAGAAATCGTCCTTGCCCGGAGACTCCACGAGCCTGGCGACGGCATCTTCCGGCAGAAACCGTGGGAGTGCCTTCTTGCGTCTGGGCGACTCGAGAAGTTCCGTAGGGTCCGACTGAATCCGCCCGGTATTCGTGAGCCAGCCGAAGAACGTCCGAAGGGCTGAGACTTCCGTCGCCACCGTGTCATTCGACATGGTCGAAAATAGTGTGGCGACAAATCCACGCAGGTCATAAAGATTTATCGCGGTCAGTGACTCCAAAGTCTGCGGCCGCTTCTGCGCCAGAAAACCGCCGAACCGGGCGACGGTTTCCAGATAATGGGTACGGGTCCGGGGCGAGCGGTTCTTCAATTTCAGATAGCCATCGAACTCCTGCAGCGCCTCCCCGAACGCGGTCTTCGATATTGAGACCGGAGCCGGCATTTCAGGCCACCTTCAGTTCCGGCAGGAACGATGAATACACTTCCCAGGCACGAACCCCCATGAGGCGGTGACGTTCTTCCTTCCGGGCTTTCACGCCTAACGGCTCCAGCAGTCCCCAGTTAAAATTCATCGGCTGGAACCGGTCGGGAGCGGCCTCTCGCAGGTAGTGCAGCAACGAACCGAAAGCGGAATTCCGAGGCCAATTGGGGACTGGTCGCCCGTCGATCGCACAAGCGACATGAATGGCAGCAATCGCGCCCATGACCGTACTCTCGGTGTAACCCTCAACTCCGGTAATCTGACCAGCAAAATAGAGCCCTTCCCGGTTTTTCGCTTGAAGCGTGCCATCCAGCAGTTTGGGCGTACAGATAAAGGTGTTGCGATGAATCGAACCGAGGCGCAGGAACTCGGCATTCTCCAGACCCGGCAGCGAGTGCAGAAGTTCCTTCTGGTCACCGTGGCGAAGCTTCGTCTGGAAAGCGACGAGGCTCCACATGGTACCTTCTTTGTTTTCCATTCGGAGCTGCACGACAGCGTACGGATCCCGTCCGGTCTTTGGATCCGGAAGACCGACCGGTTTCAGGGGGCCAAACCGGAGCGCGTCCTTCCCGCGGCGGGCGATATCCTCGATCGGCATGCAAGCCTCAAATGGGCGGAGATCTTCAAATTCCTTTTCGGGATACGGCTCCGCAGAGACCAGACGCTCGACAAGGCGATAATACCCTTCTTTATCCAGCGGGATATTCCAGTAATCGTCCCCGCCGTGACCGTACCGGGACGCCCGGTAGAGTTTTGAGCCATCGACCGACTCGGCATCCACAATCGGACTGATGGCGTCGTAGAAGGCCAGATGCCCGTCGCCGAGAACCCGTGTAATGTCCGCACTCAATGAATCGCTGGTCAGCGGCCCTGTAGCGACGATCACGAACGGGTCGCCCGGGATTTCCTTGATCTCGCCGCTCACCCGCTCGATGAGGGGTTCGGCGGCCAGTGCTTCGTCGACAGTAGCCGAGAATCGCGCTCTGTCCACGACGAGCGCTTCTCCGCCCGGTATTTGCGCACCCATGGCGGTCTTCAGGATCAGGGAATCGATCGCGCCCAATTCACGCTTCATCACACCTTGGGCAGATTCATGGCGAAGACTTTTAAAGGAGTTCGAACAGACCAGTTCGGCCGCCCGCCCGGTCTGGTGGGCCGGCGTCATCCGGTCGGGACGCATTTCGTGGAGCCGGACGGGGATGCCGCGTCTGGCAAGCTGCCAGGCGGCCTCGCTACCGGCGAGGCCCGCACCAATTACTATGACGGTGGGGCTAGCTCGCCGCATCGAGCGGCGCCTCCGTGCCGGGCTCCGTCCCCTCGGGCACCAGGTCCGGCAGATCACGCTCGAAATCGCACTTCTCGTTCGGACACTTGAGGAACCGTCCGCGCACTTTCGTGAACTTCTCAAGGATGTACGGGCTGGCACACTTTGGGCACAGTTCCGGGAGAGGTTTGTCCCAGGTCGTGAAGTCGCAGTCTGGATACTTGTTGCAGCCGTAGAACATGCGCCGTCGTTTCGTCGTGCGCTCCACCAGCTGGCCGCCCTTTTCCGCCCCGCACTTGGGACAGGCGACACCGATCTCGAACGACCGGGCCGACTTGCAGGTTGGATAGTTTTCACAGGCAATGAACCGGTTACCGGTCCACGCACGTTTCACAATCAGCCGCTTGCCGCAGGTCTCGCACTGGCCCGGGAAGAATTCGACCTTCTCCACGCCCATCTTGTTGCCGGCCTTCTTGACGATCTTCCGGGTGAACTTGCACGCGGGGTAGTTCGTGCAGGCGATAAACGGTCCGAAACGGCCTTTGCGCAGCGCCACCGGACTGCTGCACAGATCGCACGGCTCCATTGCCTCGGCGCCGAACTCCTCCACCGGATCCACGATCTTGAGCGACCCGTCCGGCTGGCGCCGGAAATCACTCGTGAAACTGCAGGTCGGGTAGTTCGTGCATGCAATGAATTCGCCCATCCGACCCCATTTGATGACAGTCTTCGACCCACAGAGCTTGCACGGGATGTCCGTGGGGATCTCCTGCCGCTTCAGGTCGCGCATGTGCTCGGCAGCATGAACAAGGGTTTTCTCAAACGGTATATAGAAGTCCTTTACCGTCTGGGCGAAGTTGGCGCTGCCCTCCTCAATCTGGTCGAGCTTCTGCTCCATCCCGGCCGTAAAGTTTACGTCCACTATCGTGCCAAAGTTCTCGACCAGCAGTTCGGTCACCTGTTCACCGAGATGTGTCGGATGGAACCGGTTCTCGATCTTCTCACAGTATGCCTTGTCCTGGATCACAGAGATGATCGAAGCGTAGGTCGACGGGCGGCCGATCCCCTTCTCTTCCATTTCCTTGACGATGGAGGCTTCCGTGAACCGGGGGGGCGGCTGGGTAAAATGCTGCTCAGGATTGACGCCGAGCGTCTTCAGCTCGTCGCCTTCGCTGAGCGGCGGCAGCAGGCGGTCGTTTTCGTCCTGCTCCTCGGCGTCGCCCTTGGGCTTTTCGGTCGCGACCTTCTCTTCGGCGTCTTCCTTATATACAGCCGTAAAGCCGGGGAAGCGCATGATCGAGCCGGAGGTCCGCAGCCCATAACGGCCGCCCGTGATTTCCACGGATGTCTGGTCGAACACAGCCGGGGTCATCTGGCAGGCAACAAACCGCTTCCAGATCAGTTCATACAGGTCGAACTCTTCCTTGGACAGGTACGGCTCAACCTTCTCGGGCGGATAGTCCACGGATGTCGGACGGATCGCTTCATGGGCGTCCTGGGCGTTCGATTTGTTCTTGTATACGTTCGGCTGGTCCGGCAGGAACGGCTTGCCGAACTTCGCGCCGATGTAGCCGCGAACCGCTTCGACGGCATCGTTCGAAAGCCGCACGGAGTCGGTACGCATATAGGTGATGAGACCCACCATGCCTTCCTCGCCGATGGCGATACCTTCATAGAGTTTCTGCGCGATGCTCATCGTGCGCTTGGCTGTAAACCGGAGCTTCCGCGCACCGTCCTGCTGAAGCTTTGATGTCGTGAACGGAGCCGGCGGCTGACGACGGCGTTCGCGCTTGGTCACCTTGGTGACCTTGAGCGCCAGCTTCTTCAGGTCTGCCGTTACTTCACCGGCCGTCGTGCCGTTGTCGATGGACATCGCCTGCCCGTCGATACGTGTGAGCTGCGCGGTAAACGGCGGCGGCACGGGGCCTTCGCACTGAACCCCAATCGTCCAGTATTCTTCCTTGTTGAACGCGCGGATTTCCTTTTCGCGTTCGACAATCAGCCGCACGGCGACGGACTGCACGCGGCCTGCCGACAGTCCGCGGCGGACCTTCTCCCAGAGAATCGGCGAAATCTTGTAACCCACCAACCGGTCGAGCACGCGACGCGCCTGCTGGGCGTCGTATTTCTTCAGGTCCAGTTCCACCGGATTGGCGACAGCTTCCTGCACCGCCTTCTTGGTGATCTCGTTGAAGAGTACCCGGTGGTAGATTTTTCCGGTCGGGGTGGCCGGTGTTCCTGCATCAGCAGCCACTTCCGCCGTCTTGGCGGCCTTTTTCGACCCCTTCGCTTTCAGGGTCGATTTCTTCGCGGCTTTCTCGGCGGCTTTGGCCGCTTCCTTCGCAGCCTTAGCAGCCGCTTTGGCAGCCGCCTTTCCTTTCCCCTTGGGGAGCGGAGGGTTCGCCTTGCCCTCGAGTGCCATACGGATATGCCAGGCGATCGCCTCCCCTTCGCGGTCGGGGTCGGGTGCCAGATAGATCGTGGTGGCCTTGGCCGCAGCCTTACGCAGGTCCTCAATGACCTGCTCCTTGCCTTCGGTAATGTAATAGGTCGGTTCGAATCCGTGTTCGATATCAACACCCAGATCCGACTTGGGCAGATCAAGGATATGCCCTTTGCTCGCGAGCACTTCGAAACCGCGCCCAAGGTACTTCTTGAGTGTCTTGGCCTTCGCAGGTGACTCGACGATTACTAGAGAATTTGCCATTCAACAGGTTCCAATCGGCCCGGTCAGTTTCAGAGTGTGACGGTAGCGACCGGCTAACGCGCCGACCGCCGGTTATTCCGCGAAAAAAGCATTCCCGCGGACTGAACCACCCTTCCCGTCAACTCCATTTCAAGGAGTAGGCTCATTGTTTGCGCGGCGTCAAGGCCACTTTTTGCCGCAAGCTCGTCAACATGACGAACAGAATCGGACAAAAGCTCCCAAAGTCGGGCGGTTAGCGCATCTCCGGCGAACGGGTTGCCTGTGTCCACATTTTCCACTTCTTTACGTTTCTCGGGTTGCCCTGTCACCGGCAGCACCGTCTTCCGAATCACATTTGTCTTTGTCATCGGAGCGATCTGCCCGAGAATATCGTCGGCTGATTCCGTGAGAATCGCCCCTTCCCGAAGCAACCGGTGAGGCCCGGCTGAACGTCTCTGCCTGACCGGTCCCGGCACTGCGAATACCAGACGGTTCTGTTCGATCGCATGACGGGCTGTAACCAGAGCGCCCGAGTCTTCGGTCCCCTCGACCACCACTACACCGAGGGACAATCCGCTGATGATTCGATTGCGTTGCCGGAAATATTCCGGTCGGGGCTGCTGCTCGGGTCCGAATTCACTTACCAACGCGCCACAAGCCGCAATCTTTTCTCGGAGGCCATCGGTGCGTTTGGGGTAGTCCACGGAAAGTCCGCAGCCCAGGACCCCAATCGTTCGTCCCTTGCCTTCCAGAGCGCCTTTGTGGGCGGCCGAATCGATACCAAGCGCGAATCCGCTTACGACCGTTACGCCGGCCAACGCCAGATCACGGGCAAGCATAAAGGCGGTTTCTTCACCGTAAGACGACGGATCCCTGGTGCCGACTACCGCCACCGTCGGCGACTCCAGCAGCGGCCTGCCATCTGAAAGCACACTGATCGCCGGGGGAACGGGCACGACATGTCTCAAAAGCTCGGGGTAGTCCTGATCATCCGACCAGAACTGGGGAGCCCCCATTTTTGCGAGAGCATCCAGGTCGCGATCTACAGCCGCCCAGCCAGCGAACTCTTGGACCGCTTTGAGCTGTGTGGGCTTCAGGGGCGGCCGATACCGCGCGGGGGAGTCCCACACGGCACCGGCACTACCAGCCGCCTTCATCAACGCGGTAAATGTGGCTGCGCCGATTCCGCTCACGCTGAGCAGGCCCCAGCGAGCCCGGATTTCAGACTTGTCCCGGGCCAAAGCGGACTCCTGCGGTCAGGGGATATACGGATTTTCCGTCGCCCGCTGCGATTCGTACACCCGCTTGTTCACAGCCGGGTCGGAAGTCTCCAGAAGCGCCGATGGCCGCTTGAACAGCATCGAATTATCTGTCGTCACGACCCGGTCCTGCACGTACGCCTCCTGGTGAAGGTACGTTACGTATGCCGTAGCCGTGTGATCAGTCGCCCTCACAACGATCGCCTCGCCGATCGGTATATCGGGAAGCGCGGTCCGGCCCTCAAGTTCGGGGTCATTTACCTTGCGGTTTGGCCGCGAGATGTTCAGAAGCGCGCCCGCCTCCAGGCCATCCCGGGTTCCCTTGTCGAGATAGATCAGCATCTTCGGCAGGATACCCATCACCTTGCCCTGCGTGCCCACAAGCATTGCTTCGACAGGTTTCTCGCTCACCTTGATCGGGAATTCCGTCTGCGGCTTGTAGTAGGGAATGACGTAGTCCTTCTTGTCCAGACCATACAGTTTCTCGTTGCCAGGGGAGATTTCCTCGTACGCCACTTTGACGATAGCCGTCGACTGGCTCGGGCGAACGTCCCGCACCTGAATGATGCCGACCGAACGGAAAACGTTACCGAGCAGTTCGCCGGTCTTGGGGTGCTTGATCGGGCCATCGTCACGAACAACCCAGAACCGGTGGCCCGGTGCCACGCCGTGGTCACTGCCACGATTGATATAGACAACATCGAGATTCGAGAGACGGTCGAATTTCAGTTCGTCTTCCTGCGCCAGGATAACGCCGGCGCTCTTGACGAAAGATTTGTCGACAAACTCGACCACGCCCTCGGTTCCGGCACGCGGATAGACGAACTTGGTCTTGTCGTAGTCGGTCACAGCCCGCTTCTTCGACAGGAGTTCCACGGCAGCGGCGTCGAACACCTTTACTTCGGCCTTCTTTTCGAACTGCTGGAAATACTCCTGCCGGGCTTCCTTCTCGGTGTCCGGCCTGACTTCGGGCTCGGGGATCTGCTCTTCGGAAACTTCCGCGGATGCGACTTCTTCCGTAACCACCGCTTCTGCAGTTGCCTGCTCTGCCGCTTCCGGGACCTTCTGTTGTTCAGCCGCGGGCTGGGCTTCAGCAACGCCTTCACCGTCCAGAGCTCCAATTTCCCGCGGATACACGGTGATCGGCTCGTTCGGATAGATCAGATCAGGGTTGACGATCTGCGGATTGTTCTGCTGAACCAGCTTCCACTGGAACGGGTCGTTGAGGAAACGGGCGGAGATATCCCAAAGCGTGTCGCCCTTCTTGACGACATAAACCTGCGGCGCCTCGCCAGCACCCGCCTTCTGGACCATCTCATCCACCTTTGCACCTGTGGCCACACGCTCGCGGATGTTTTCTGCCGGATCCGCCGTCGGAATCGCCCGCTGCATCTCGATCACCGACCGGGTTGTCTTGTCGAGTGCGCCAGCCGCAGGCGGCTTGCCGGCGGCCACGGGAGCAGCCGGAACTGCAGGAGCAGCTGCGGCTGGTGCGGCATCCTGTGCCCATGCGGCCGCCGTCGAGGTCATCCATCCGATGGCCGCCAGCATAAGCGTCCATCGCCATCCGCGTTCGAGTACACGGTAAACCATTGCCGATCTCCTTAGACGGTTCACGCCTTTATTACCCAGTTCGTTAACCATGCCTATCATAATTTATTCCCTGCCCTGTGCCCAATCCGCCAGCCGGTCACGCGCCTTGGGGGCAGCGTCGGAGAACGGATATTCATTAAGTAGCCGCTGGAGTGTGGAACTGGCTTCCTTGTCCCGACCCAGCTTTTTCAGCGAAAAACCTATTTTCAGGAGTGCATCGGGTGCTTTGTTACCGGTCGGGTAACGTTTGAGCACCTTCTGGAACTCCGTCATGGAATCTTCGTATTCCGCCCGCGAGTAGTAGCACTCGCCGATCCAGTACTGGGAATTATCGGCATAATCATGATTCGGCCAGCGGCGGACAAATTCGCGGAAAAGCTCAGTACCTTCGTCATAATTTCCGGCTTCAAAGAGCTTGTAGGCAGCGCCGTAAAGATCCAGCGGATTACGATAATCGCTTTTCTTGGGCGCGGCTTCGACAGATGCCACGGCCTTCGACCTGACCGGAGCGACCGGAACGGGCTGCACGGGCTCCATCGAAACAGATGGTGCGGCCGGGATCGCAGCCTTAGGTGCGGCACGGGTTTCCCGGCTTTCTTTGGGCTCCCGGACCGCTGCTTTAGGTTCTGCAGGAGCCGGAAGGTCCGAGGCTGTAGCCATCATTTCCGGCGTTACCCGGATGATCTTCAGCTCCTGATTTGTCTTTATCGTATTGATGTATTGCCGTGCGGTATCGAGCTTGTCTTCAAGAATAAGTATGGACGAGCGGTTTTCATCGGCGGTCGACTGGAACTGGTCCAGTTGGGCCTGAATCGAGACCATCTGGGCTTCAACGGACGTCAGGCGGTCCTGGAATCTCTGCTGCGCCGCTTTGTCCACGCAGCCAGCCATGGCAGCGGTACACACGAGTAACGCTGCTGAAATCATTCTGAAATTTATTGAATACAAATACACTACGCGCAGAACTCTGCTTGCGTGTGGGAGGGGAGGAACATTGCTATTAAGGCGGAACTGCCCCTCGTTGTCAAGTGCCAATGGCGTTTCAATAAGTTCAAAACGGAGGATAACTGACTCTCAATTGGGGTTAATTGTATAAATAAAAGAGTGAAGATTGATACTCGATAAGAGTCTTTTAGATTCCTGCTTATATATCTTCTTATGTTATTTTGGCGCCGAACCAGCTGGCGCCGCTTTATCTTCCGTTCCAGAGCCATCAATAGGTGCCAATGCCTGACTCACCTTGGTCTCTGCGCACTGATTATCAACCTGGATAAACGAGACCCTGTTCAACTCTTTGGGTTTCGGATGCCGGAACCGGCCATTTGCCTCCGAACACCGCTGAAGATTGAATTTGAGCTTTGGTAACCGTATCTGCGGGACAGCCTCCCGCACAGGCCGGCCCCCCTGCGGCAGATTCCATGACAATACCCAATCGACATACTGCTTGCGGAGCAGAGTCTCCATCTGCTTCGTAGTCTCCCGCCCGGGATTCATCCGCTGTCCTTCGTAAGAAACCGGAAGTCCGGTTTCAATTTTCACGGCATCCGGTTTGTTCCCATCCGCCGTTTTCGCAGTTTGTACAGCTACCTGGCGTTCAGGTGCCTCTGCCGCCACAGCGAGCAGAACCTGAAAGGTCATTAGCGCAATCAGTGACATCCTGAAAAAGGGTTTCGCCGCCATCACCGGATAATGATAAACAGGAAAAGATCCAAATGCCCCTGTGGAGGTCAATTTTCATGTCATCCAGGCACCCGGCCGACGCGCCCGAAATTCTCGAAGCTACCGGTTCCGTGGCGCTCGAGAACCAGGAGGTGCCGTCATTTCTCACTCCAGACGAAAAACTCTACATGGTCCTTGCCGCGGTATTCGTCTCGAGCCTGCTGATCGGCGACATGATCGGCGGAAAATTTTTCACTGTCGGCGGCGTGATGCTGTCGGTCGGTATTATTCCGTTTCCCGTCACGTTTGTGCTCACCGACGTCATTAATGAATTTTACGGCAAGAAGGGCGCCCGCTTCATCACTCTCGTATCCGCAGGCATGGCCGTTTATGCGTTCGTCCTTCTCCAGATCTCGCTGTATCTGCCGGTCGCCGGGAAATCGCCGGTTTCTCAGGAATCGTTCCAGAACGTCTTTGGATTCGGAATCCGGCTGTTCATTGCATCCCTGATTGCATTCCTGATCTCCCAGATGGTCGACATCTATATTTTCCAGTTCTTCAAACGGATTACAGAGTCCCGTCATATCTGGTTACGCTCAACAGGTTCGACCGTATTTTCCCAGCTGGTAGATACGTTTGTGATCAACTTCATTCTGCTGCTGGGAACCATGTCCACCCGCGAAATCCTGGCGGTCGTCGGCAACAGCTACCTGTACAAGCTGGGAGCGGCGATTGTGCTCACACCTGTTATATACGCGCTTCACTCGCTTGTAGTCCGGGTGTTCCATATCCATCCGGAAGCGGTGGTCAGGGGAGCCGAGGGGATTTAACGGGAACTCCGGTTGTTAAATGGTTCCCAAAATTCTAATTTTCGACGACTAATCCTTTTTCGACGGCCCGGTGGCGGCCTCAGGCCGCCAGCTGAACGGGAACCTTCGGGGGCGAAGAGCGGATGGACATCAATCGCGTACTGCTCGTGGATGATGACAGTTCGATCCGCAGAATCGGTGAACTCAGCCTGAAGAAGATCGGCGGTTTCGAAACCTTTCTTGCCTCCAGCGGTGCAGAGGGACTCCAGATGGCTGCGACCTCACGGCCCGACGTAATCCTGCTCGATGTAATGATGCCCGGGATGGATGGTCCTGCCACCCTGGAGAAGCTGAGAACAGATCCGAAGACGGCTTCCATTCCGGTGATCTTCCTCACTGCGAAAGTTCAGGAGAGCGACCGGCAGCGATATCTGGCGCTGGGTGCCGCCGGAACGATTCCCAAACCGTTTGACCCCATGACGCTTCACATTCAAGTCCGCGCGCTCCTCGACAAAGCAGCACGCAGCTGAGAGGCACTGCTCATGCCCAAAAGACCCCGAATACTGTTTATTGAAGATGATGCAAAATTCCGCCAGATGCTTGCACCGGTGCTCCGCTCGCGCGGACATGAAGTGATCGAGGTTCCCACCGGACGCGACGCGACCACCATTCTTAAAGGCAACCGGTTCGATCTGGCCATTGTGG
The DNA here is from genome assembly GCA_964565925.1 of uncultured bacterium. Taxonomy (GTDB): domain Bacteria; phylum JAGRBM01; class JAGRBM01; order JAGRBM01; family JAHCIT01; genus CAZMGV01. The sequence goes on along the minus strand of CAZMGV010000005.1, from coordinate 37,359 downwards.
ACGGGCTCCTGCCCGACACCAACGGTATCGCCTGGATCGCCGAGTTACGTAAACAGAACAACCCGCTCTCGATCATATTCGTGTCGGCGTTCTGGAAAGACATCAAATCCTACCAGCATCTAACCCGTGATCTGAATGTCTCGCTGGTCGTTCATAAGCCGGTAAACACCTCTGTCCTCTCCGACCAGATTGACGCCCTGCTAGGGCGGATGAACGAGCCCGAACCTCCGGCACAGGCGATCCAGCGACAGTTCGAGATTCTCGTCGAAGAATACCGGGAATCGTTACCGGGGACAGTCGGCCTGATTGGTTCAGCCCTGAAAGAAGTCACCGCCGATTCCCTGCATATCGCCCGTGCCGAAGTTCACAAGATCCGAGGGACCGCCGGGTCGTACCGCATGCCCGCAGTTACCGATACCGCCGCCCATCTCGAAGAAGCCCTGGTGGCAGTACTCGCATCACCGGCGCCGGCACGGGTTCCCGATCCTGCTGTCACCAGAGCATTCGACATATTCCAGACAGCGGTGACGACCGCACTCGCAAGTCCTTCAGCACCCGTATCGACACCCGCACGGGCCACCGGCGACCGGCTGATAGCGGCAAATGTTTCACCCGGGCTTGCGGCCGCACTGGCCCGGCTTTCGGAAGAGACGGACTGCACTATATCTACGGCAAATGACGACGCAGAGGCGAAAACAATTGCGTCTGGCGCAGGGCCGATAGCGGCTCTGATCGTCGGGCCCGGAGCAGACGGCGGCTGGCAACTTGCCCGTGACCTGAAGAGCATGCTTCCCGAAGCGTCGCTCGTGCTGGTATCGCCGAAAGGGGACACAGGATCGCGGCTGGAAAGCGTTCATCTGGGTGCTTCCGCTTTCATTGACACGCCGGTGGTCGAGGAGTCGCTCGCGCAAATACTGCGCGAAATCAAAGCCGCAGGGTACGCCCGAAAATCCAAGATTCTGATTGTTGATGACGACGAGAATTTTTCGGCTCACGCCGCGAGTTCCCTCGTCGACGCCGGATATTTTCCGGTCACACTGACCGACTCGACGCTGGTCATGGAGGCTATATCCGAGGTAAGGCCCGAAGTGCTCATTCTCGACGTCATGATGCCCGGCGTGAGCGGCTACGACATCTGCAAGATGATCCGCCAGTCGCCGGAGTGGGCCAGCCTGCCAATCATCGTCACCACCGTACTCACAGGCCTCGAGGCACGGCTGGCGACGTTCCAGGCCGGTGCCGATGATTATCTGCCGAAACCCTTTATCCCCGACGAGCTCACGGCCCGTATCAAGGTCCGCGTAGACCGAGCGCGGCTTGAGCGGGAACGGTCAGAGAAAGATGCCCTCACAGGACTTCAACTCCGCCGCCCGTTTGTGGAAAATATGCAGGCCGCCATGGCTGACTCGAAGCGCAGGAACCGGCCGGTAGCGCTCTGCCTGATCGACATCGACAAATTCAAGGAAGTGAACGACCATCACGGCCATCTCGCGGGCGACCGGGTGCTGGGCGCGATCGGAGCGCTTGTCAGATCCCGATTCCGCACCGAGGACATCCGCTGCAGGTGGGGCGGCGAAGAGTTCGTGCTTGCATTCCCAGGGGAAACGGGACCCGCCATTGTTCCGGCAATCGAACGCCTGCTAGCAGAGTTTTCGGCGCTACAGTTCTCCGGTGATTCAGGCGAACCTTTTTCTTGCACTTTCAGCGCCGGAGTTTCCAGCACTCCAGCAGACGGTGGAACCCTCGATCTGTTAATCCGGGAAGCCGATGGACGGCTCTACAAAGCCAAACGGGAAGGCCGTAACCGCGTACTAAAGGGGTGAATTCAGACCCCTAAAATGCGATTTCACCCGGCAAAGCACCTGGTAGTGGCCTCAAATTCAGCCATTTTCGTTCTATTTCACTCGAAAATATCCATTTTTGCTTTGGCATAACCCTTGCGTAACCCCCTCCAGAGAATGGAGGCGCCCCATGAGACGTCTGCAAGTGTTGGTCGCCAGTAGCGACTACTTTATAAAGAAACAGCTGGTCCGGAACCTTCTCTGTGAAGGTCACGATGTGTGGGTGGCCTCGGAAGGTCCGGGTGCACTCAAACTCGCCCGGGAAGTTTCAGCGGACATCGTCATCGCCGACGAGGCGCTCCGTGGTTTGAGCGGGAAAGACCTGTGCCGACGCCTGCGCCCCTTCCCGCTTTCTATACAGACTCCTTTCACTTTTCTGGTGACAGGCACCCATAAATCGGCAAACCCGTATGAGTCGGCCCACCTCGGTATCGATGTAATCGTCGGAGAGACTGACATCAGCGAACTGATACAGAAACGTTGCTTCCGTTTCGAGAATCTCCCGCGATCGGTCCGGTCAAGCCTCGTGTGGCCACCGGCAAGCAGCACTGGAGCAAATGTCCATCTGGCAGCCATGTCGGCCTGAAACCTAAGGATTGGAGGATGCCATGCTGAAAGTAGCAGTGATGATCGAGGACCCCGAATTCCGGGCATTATGCGAGGACTACTGGCAGTCCATACCAGATGAAGTCGAGCATCTGGGGCGGTACCTGGAAACCGTCATCCAGGGTCACGACGACGGCCATGCGTTCCAGGAAGCATATCGCCTCGCTCACCAGATCAGCGGAAGTGCCGGGTCATACGAAATGCCACAAACGACGCGTGAAGCGAGACGGCTGGAGATCATGCTGAAAGATATTACGCCTAACCGGATTGATGAACACATCCGCGATCTGGTCCGTGACGCCTACAGCCGGCTCAAGTCCACAATGGATATCCTTGTCGCCGCCTGAGCTGAATTACCCCTGTAATATCAAAAGGTTGAAGTGAGCCCGCTACATGGACCGTGTCGATTGAGACACCCCCTTTTCTGACGGGCCCAGCCCTCCTATAGTCGCCGCCTGACGCCTTGGGACGACAGTTATCCCGGCGTTTTCGGAGACCGTGAATGCCCTCTTCTCAGGAGTATCTCCAGCAGATCAAATCCCAGATCAGGGAAACAACCGTTGACGACCTGAAGCGGTTCATCAACGGTCCGAAACCTCCGCTCGTGATCGATGTCCGTGAGGCCGACGAATTTGAGCAGGGCCACGTCCCGGGTGCGCAGTTCATTCCCCGTGGTTTTCTTGAACTCCGAATCGAAAACGTCACAACCAACCGCTCAGAACCGATCTTTCTTATCTGCGCAGGCGGGAACCGCTCTGCACTGGCCGCCAAATCGCTGAAGGAGATGGGGTACAGCGAAGTCTATTCCGTCATGGGCGGCTTCAAGGCATGGAAAGACAAGGGTTTCGAAGTGAAGGTGCCACAGACGCTGTCATCGGACCAGATGAAGCGGTACTCGCGCCATGTGCTGATCCCGGAAGTCGGCATCGAGGGACAGTTGAAGCTTCTGGACGCCAAGGTGCTGCTGATCGGCGCCGGTGGTCTGGGTTCACCGTCGGCCTATTACCTGGCGGCAGCCGGAGTCGGCACGATCGGGATCATCGACGACGACACGGTAGATGTTTCCAATCTCCAGCGGCAGATCCTGCATACGACCGAACGGATCGGCATGCCGAAGGTCGAGAGCGCCATGGAGACGATCCACGGCCTCAACCCTGACGTCAAAGTGAAACCGTACAAGCTCCGCATCAATGCGGAAAACGTGATGGACATTGTCAAAGATTACGACGTGGTCGTCGACGGCTGCGACAACTTCGGTACCCGCTATCTCGTGAACGATGCCTGCGTGCTTCTGAACAAGCCCAATATCTATGCTTCGATCTACCGGTTCGAGGGACAGGCGACGACGTTTATTCCGCATGACGGCCCCTGCTACCGCTGCCTGTATCCTGATCCCACGCCGCCGGAACTGGCCCCCTCCTGCCAGGAAGCAGGTGTGCTCGGTGTTCTGCCGGGTGTGATGGGTCTTATTCAGGCTACGGAAGCGGTAAAGATTATCCTGGGAACAGGCGGGCTGCTGGTGAACCGGCTGCTCACCTATGACGCGCTAGCCATGAAGTTCAGGGAAATGAAGATCCGCAGGGACCAGGATTGTCACGTTTGCGGCAAGCATCCGTCGATTACCAAACCAGTCGATCTGGATATTACCTGTGCAGTGCCGCAGTCGGCCGGACATTAAGGAAGCCGGTTCAGCTGAATATTCGATGAATTTCTGGTGAAACCGGCGCCCCGGACAGGGATTTGTCGTTTTCCGGACCTGAAAGTGTTAGACAAGAAACGACGGATTAATGCCCGTCCGGATGACGGACAGGGCCCGCTGCGGGAGCAACAAGATGGGTATCGGCGTCACTGAATGGCTGGTCATACTGGTAATAGTACTGGTGCTGTTCGGCGGGAAAAAACTGCCCGAACTGATGGGCGGTCTCGGCAAGGGGCTGCGCAATTTCAAGAAAGAGCTGAACCGGCCCGACGAGATCGACGTCACTCCAGAGCAGAAGAAGATCGCTGCCGGTGAAGAGGCTGCCAAGCAGACGGCTCAGTCTGCCCAGAAGAATGAAGCCGGGAAAAGTTGATCCGGTATATCTGCACTCCGGATCAATCGATCCGGTATTTCTCGCATCGATAACGGAACGCGCGGAAAGTCAGCCCGAGCATGTCGGCAGCGGCTTTACGAGAGCCGTTTGTCCTGTCCAGCGCTTTCAGGATCAGGCGCTTTTCTATCTCGTCCACATAACGTTCGAGACTGAACCCCTTTTCCGGCAGGTCGAACTCCGTTGCCGGATTCGGCAGAGAGGCAATCGCTCCCTGGCTTACCCCTGACCGGGGAGGCTCCGAATTGGACGCCGGCGGAAACGACGACATTCCCCGTCCCGGGGCACCGCTCAACATACCCGCCAGGCCCGACAGCGAAGCAGGTGTAATAACGTTTGACGTCTCCAGAGCGACGGCGCGCTCAATGATATTCTCGAGCTCCCGGACGTTTCCGGGATACGGAAGGGACTCGAGTATCGACATTGCCTCGCGTGATATTGTCGATATCTCCCGTCCCGTTTCCTTCCCGTATTTCTGGAGAAAATGCAGTGCAAGCAGCGGGATATCCGACCGCCGCTCTCGCAGCGGTGGAAGCTTTATGTCCACCACATTAAGGCGGTAGTACAGATCTTCACGGAACGATTTCGCAGCAACCTGCTTGGCCAAATCCCGGTTTGTCGCCGCGATAATCCGGACGTCGACCTTTACGTCATGCTCTCCGCCGACCCGCCGGAAGGTCCGATCCTGTATCACCCGGAGCAGTTTGACCTGAAGATCAAGAGGAAGTTCCCCGACTTCGTCCAGAAACAGGGTCCCTCCCTGGGCCTGCTCGAATAGCCCCAGCTTGTCGGCCACCGCGCCGGTAAAGGAACCACGGGTATGCCCGAACAGCTCGCTTTCCATAAGATCCTTGGGAATCGCACCGCAGTTAACAGCAACAAACGGCTGGGAAGCCCGTTTCGATGCGGAATGAATGGCCCGCGCAATTACCTCTTTCCCTGTGCCCGATTCACCCGTAATTAAAACGGTCGCACGGGTATCCTTCACCCGCTCGATCACTTCATAAACACCCTGGATCGGGGTGGAGGATCCGACGATGCCACGGAAACCGTAACGACCCTCAATCGCGATCTTGAGTCCACGGTTTTCGGAACGAAGCTGCTTGGTTTCAAGCCCTTTGCGGACTTTCGCCTTCAATTCGTCAACATTGAACGGCTTGGTAATGTAGTCGTAGGCGCCAAGCTTCATCGCTTCCACGGCCGTATCGGTAGTAGCAAAGGCCGTCAACAGAATGACGATAGTATCGGGATCGTTTTCACGGGCGACCCGAAGGATATCGATCCCCGAACCGTCCGGCATCCGGATATCCGACAGAACAACATCGAACGACCCGCGATCAAGCAGATCCCGCGCGGCAGCGACGCCAGGAGCTCCAGATACGTGATACCCCTCTTTGGTCATCAGGATATCCAGCATTTCCCGAACGGAACGCTCATCGTCAACTACAAGAATATTTGCCATGGACAACTGAGACTACACGGCCCGGATACGATCCGTCGACTCGTCTCCCGTTCCCTCCAGGGGCTCAAGCGGGGGGATGGACATCGTGACCCTGGTTCCCTGATCCCCGGTCGTCAGATCAACCGTTCCGCCATGCATTTCTGCAATTTTATAGACCAGTGACAACCCGAGACCAGTCCCCTCCGGTTTTGTCGTAAAGAACGGCTCGAATACCCTGCTCCTGACGTCTTCGGGGATGCCGGGGCCATTGTCCGAGATATTAATCTCAAGCCATTCTTGCCCGGATGGCTGGCGACTCGTTCGAATGCCCAAAACGATATGACCGTTATTGCCAGTACCAAGTGCCTGATCGGCATTTCTGATCAGATTCCATATAGCCTGGGTGATCAGAGCGCGGTCGGCGACGAATTCACGCAAGCCCGGATCCACATCGATCTCCAGCCGGCCGGAATCGCCAGCCGTGGCGCGAAACTGCACAGCCAGATCTTCAATCCATGTTCGGACATCGATAGGAGCAGGCTCAAGCTGTTTGGGCCGTGCAAACTGCAGGAACTCCGTAATGAGGCCATTCAGCCTGTCAATTTCCCGGATCACGATTCTGAACAGACGGTTGGAGGATACATCCGGAGGAAGGTCATCTTTCAGCATCTGGACACAACCGGAAATGGAGGCAAGCGGGTTACGGATTTCGTGCGCAATACCCGCCGCGAGTTCCCCCACCGCAGCCAGACGGTCAGCCTTTTTCAACTGCTCCTCAGCACGCTTGAGCTGCGTCAGATCCTGGAAAATGAAGATATTACCCTTGGGCTGTCCGCCCTCATCTCTGAGCGGCGTGACGGTCAGCCCGAAATACCGCAGGCCGCCCTTTCCTGACAAGGCAACATCAAGGCGGTCCACACCCGCCGGATTCTCTCTGGACACCTGAGCAAAGGCAGGGACCAGTTCGTCGACCGGTTTTCCGACAAAACCGGAAACTCCCCCCTCCAGAAGGGCTTCAGCCGAATGATTGGCGTAGAGAACCCTGCCGCTCGAATCGGTCGTGATAAGTCCAGCGGTCAGATTGGTTACTATTCGTTCATGCAGCTGTTCCAGTTCGCCTAACGCGACCTCACTCTGCTGGAGCATCTCTCCAGTCGACTGAAGCCTTTCGGCCACGTAACTCGTCAGCGCTCCGGCAACAAAAAGCGCCATCGTCTGTACAAACACGCTGTATATGCATTCAGGCAGCATCGGAGCTTCAAAAAACAAGCCCAGCGTTTCGCGCATAACCGCACGCGGGTACAGGAACACCGCGAATACGGCGGACGCATGGACAAAACTCCCGAGTGCTGCTGAAACAAACGCCCAGCGGTCATTCAGCATGAAACCTGAATAGATAACGACAACGATGAACAGGAACGAGAATACGCTACTGGGACCGCCCGATACCGCAACCAGAAACCCAATCGTCAATGCATCGATGATGACCTGGCATTTGGCCAGAAAATCCAGCCGGCCGGGCTCCAATTCCCACTTACGGAACAGGTATGACCAGAATACCGTAATCGCATATACAAACGATATTGTTCCATAGGTCGGAGAGAGCAGACGGAGCAGCGGGCCGTCACCGATCCGGAACCACTGGTATATAAGGGTCGCACCGAGCAGAAGGCTCGTAATGAGCACCCGTCCGAGCATGACCCTCGGCAACCGATGCGCGAGATAGTGGGAGTGGTGGGGCGGGAGCATGTCCCGCCGTAACAGTCCCGCTGACACGTTTTCCTGGATCCTGTCCATCTGGCTCCCGGCCTGTCACTCGCCAGCCTATCCGGGGCCCCGCCCAGCGCGCTCGATTTTCCGGCTATTTTACGGCGTCACCCATACTGAAGATCGGCAAATACATCGCGATCAGAATAAACCCCAGGAAACCGCCCAGGAACACAATGATGATCGGTTCAAGCAGTGAGGTGAGCGCTTCAACAGCGGTATCGACTTCTTCATCGTAGAAGTCGGCAATCTTGCCAAGCATGGTATCCATGGCGCCGGTCTGCTCGCCGACTTCTATCATCTGGATAACCATCGACGGGAACACCTTGCTGCCCTTGAGCGGCTGAGCCAGCGGCTTGCCTTCGCTTACACCCTGCCTGACGAGTTCAACTTCCTTCTGGACAGCAATGTTACCCGCCGTCTTGGACACGACTTCCAGCGCTTCCATGATTGGAACGCCTGATGAAAGCATGGTCGAAAGGGTTCGAGTGAATCTGGCTACCGCGATCTTGCGGATCAGGTCACCGAGCACCGGGATCTTGATAACCGTCCGGTCCAGGAATTCGGCGCCTCTGGCAGTGGAACGGGCCATTTTATAAGCAATAAAAGGCGATGCCAGGCCAGCCAGGATGTACCAGAGATTTTTTACGAAGTAGTCGGACATATCGATCGCAAGCTGAGTCGGTCCCGGCAACTCTTTGCCGAACCCCTTGAACAGCTTTGCGAACACTGGCATCACCTTTACCATGAGCAGCACGATGACGCCGACGGAAATCACGAGCACCGAGATCGGGTAGGTCATGGCGCCCTTCACTTTTTTCTTAAGCGCCGCCGCCTTTTCCATGTACGCGGCGAGACGAGTAAGGATCGTATCCAGAATACCGCCCACCTCGCCGGCTGCGCAGAGGTTCGCATACAGGTTATCGAAAACCTTAGGATGCTTGCGGAGCGCGTCGGCAAATGTCGATCCGGATTCCACGTCACCTTTCACCTGTGCCAGAACCTTCTTGAACGGTCCGGGCGGCTGCTGAGTCATCAGGATATCCAGACACTGGACCAGAGCCAGACCCGCATCGATCATCGTTGAAAACTGACGGGTGAAGATCACGATCTGCCGCTGATCCACACCTCCCAGCAGGTCTTTCAGGATCGGGATCTCGCTCAGATCCAGCGTCACATTTTTCTGGATAGTGATTTCGGTCAGACCCTGACCTTCAAGAACCTCGCGCAGTTTATCAGCTGATGCAGCGTCCGTGGTCTGCTTCAGGACTTCGCCGTTCTTGCGTTTAGCTTTCCAGGAAAATTGGGGCATGACGAAACCTCAGACTGGAAACGGGACAAAGCGCCCGGTCAACGGTGTGAGACGGCCGTTACTCTCCAGATTTCAATGCCTTATGTTAACCGGGGGTGGCCCGGCGCGCAAGCGATTGAGCTGCTCCGGCCGCCTTCACTTAATGAAGTAGAACGAGGGCCGGGAACGCTTCAGCCGTCTTTAACGTTGAAATAGTCTTCGTCGAGGTTTTTCTGAGCCACACCGGCCGACATAGCGGCACGGGCGACCGCACGCGAGACACTCCGGTGAACCGACAGGTCCAGCGGCGACGGAAGGATATCCGCGTCGTCATGGGCTTCCCGGGCGATCGCTTCAGCAGCGGCGATCAGCATTTCCGGCACGATATGCGTAGCCTTGGAGTCGATGGTTCCGCGCCAGATTCCGGGATAACCAAGAATGTTGTTAACGCTGCGGCCGTCTACCGCCAGCGCCGCACCTGCCTGTTCCGCCAGCTCCGGCTCAATCTCCGGATTCGGATTCGAGAGCGCCATAACCACGGAACCCTTGCGGATCTGCTCAGGTTTGATCAGGCCCTTCACACCTGTCGTGAGCAACACAATATCGCTGGTAGACATAACGTCCGCCAGATCGGTCACGACCCCGCCGTGACTACGGAACCGGCTCACGGCTTCTTCACTACGGTCGCAACCCTTCACCGAATTCCCGGTGTATTTCGTAATCAGACGTGCGATCGCCTGGCCGGCCGCTCCGAGACCCACCTGCCCGACTTTTGCCTTCTTGAGATCCATCTTGATCTCCTTGCAGGCGGAAATAACAGCGGCGAGTGCGGCCACGGCAGTTCCGTGCTGATCATCGTGCATGACCGGCTTCTTGAGGCGGGCGATCAGTTTCTCCTCGATCTCGAAGCACTGCGGCGTTTCAATATCTTCCAGGTGGATGGCCGCGAAGGTCGGCGAGACCCGAACAACTGTCTCGACAAATTCATCGACATTGCGTGTATTGATAAGCACCGGCCACGCATTGAGACCGACAAACTGGGTCATCAACGCCGCCTTGCCTTCCATAACCGGCATCGAGGCCTCCGGTCCGATATTGCCCAGACCCAGCACGCGTGAACCGTTTGTGAAGATGCCGATCGTCGTGCCGATTGACGAGTATATCTCCGCCAGTTCCGGTTTCTCGACGAGTGCGCGGGAGACGTCCGCAACACCCGGCGTGTACACCTTACGAAGATCAGAAATGGACTTGATCGGGTGCGTCGGCTGGGAACAGATCTTCCCGCCGCGATGAATATCCAACACCTCGTCGCGAACTTCGAGTACCTCCACGTCGGGAATGTCGTGAATGACCTGGAGGATTCGCTTCAGAATCGTTTCGTTTTCACAGAGGATATCCACATCGCGGATGGCGAAGTGGTTACCGTACGTAATCGATTCGATTTCACCCACGTACCCGCCGTTCTGACCGATAATTGTCAGCAGGCGTCCAAGGACGCCCGGTTGATTCCGGTTGCGGAACCGGATGGTACGGATGATCATCGTCTGGTTGAAAAGCATGGAGAGCTCCGGACGGGCGGGGCTAAAGCCCGGATGGCGCAATCTGTAGCCAATCCCCCCGGACAAAACCAGCTTGACGGGACTCTCCCGGTCAGTCACGACTGCCGGGAAGCACGGTAATTACGCAAGGTTAATGCAAAAGGAGCCGTCTCCGGATGTCCCAGATTCTCGTCACAGGCGGAACGGGTTTCGTCGGCGCGGCAGTTGTCCGCCAGCTTTCTGCAGGTGGAGAGCGGGTCCGGGTACTCGCGCGGAAAAGTTCGCCGGTCGAGAATCTTGATGGGCTGAAATACGACCTTGTTAACGGCGACATCTCCGATCCGGAATCACTCGAACGGGCGATGGAAGGCATCGACCGGGTTTTCCATACTGCCGCTGTTCATACCGTCACCGCTCCACGGGAAGCCATCATCAGTGCGAACGTGATCGGCACGCGTAACGTTCTGAACGCGGCGCTTAACAAGAAGATCAAGCGATTCATCCACACCTCCAGCACAGCCGCTATTGGTTCGGCGCCCATTGGAGGCATCGCCGATGAAGAAACCGTCTGGGATCTGGGACCACTTGAAGTGCCCTATCTGGATTCCAAGTTCATTGCCGAACGCGAGGTACTTCAGGCGGTTGCCCGGGGACTGGACGCGGTGATCGTAAATCCGTCGGCTCCGATCGGGCCCGGCGACCGAGTCCCAGGTCCTACCGGCGCGGTCATTCTGTCATTCGCAAAATATCCGTGGCCGTTCCATTTCGCCGGGACACAGAACTACGTGGATGTGGACGACGTTGCTGCCGGGCACCTTAAAGCGATGGAGCGTGGCCGTACCGGCGAGCGGTATCTCCTCACGCATGCGAACCTCACTATGAAGGAAACGGTGGCTCATACCGCCCGGGCTGCCGGCAAGCGCCCTCCCCCGATCGAGGTGCCTGTACCGCTCCTGCAGCTCGGTGCCCGTCTTGGCTGGGTGTTCACCTTCGGCAAACTCCCGCCCAAGGCCGCCGATTACCTAACCAAACGGATGGTTTATTCAAACGAGAAGGCCCGCCGCGAATTGGGTTTCGAGCCTCGTCCGATCGAACAGAGCTTCGACCGGGCCATCGAATATTTCCGTAAAAAAGGCTGGCTCTAGACCTTCGAATGCGGCCGTGTCCCCTGAAGCTTGCTGAAGACCGAGATGCCGAGCCCCACAGAGAGAATAACAAAACCGGCCAGAACCGGTCCCGCCCACTCCCAGTCCCAGAAGTGCAGGTAGGCATCCAGAATTATCTGAGCCAGCAATATATCGAAAGCGTTCGAAACCGCATAACCGGCAAACGTCCCGAAAAAGAAGGTGGCGGGTGACAGTTTCGAGACTGCACACAGATAGTTGAATGTTCCCATCGGTGTAAAAGGGAACGCTCTAAAACCCGCGACCGCCAGAAACCCGTGCCGAACAAGTTTCTCCTCCCATGCTTTGGCCTTGGGCGGAAGCCGTGCACGCACCCAGTCAGAGATAGCCCATCGACCCACGGCAAACTGAATCATTGTCGAGACGGGGAGGATCAGAGAATATGCGAGGTAAGTATTCCACTTGCCGATAAGTCCGATCCCGATCACCGCTACCGGCCCCCGGGGAAATCCGAAACATCCGAAAGCGAAAATGAATAGCAGGTAGGCTTCGACCAGATGCGGGCCGACCACCGGATCACCTTCCCACTGCTGAAACATCAGGTGAATGGACTTGGGGGATGGAAGTGGTATCCCAAGCTTCCAGGCCCCAAAGGCAAACAGTGACGCCACACCGGCAATAATGGCGATCCGAAAACCGGTATCAGGTTTTCCCGGCTTCAATCAGGATCCCCAGTATCGGAGCTATCGGACCCTGCGGCTGAAGCCTCTTGCTCGATCTGTTCCATAACTTCAGCCGAAAGCTGCTTGAGACGTTTTCGAACCAGCGGCACCGGTACACCTCGCCGCACCAGCTTTGCCGCCAGACGCCGCTGGCCCTTCTCATCGACCGGAAGCCGTCCGGGTATCAGCCGTTCCATCTGTTCGGTCGCCGAGTGATCGGCCCCGAGACTTTCCAATGCCTGTTCAATGGCACCCTTGGGGAACCCGCGCTGCGCGAGCCTCGCCCGAATCGCGATGCCCCAGTAACCCCGGGTGACGAGCGATCTGGCCGCCGCCTCGGCGTCGCGGGTCTCATTCAGGAAATTGCGGGACTCGACAAGCCCAATGGTCCTATCGACTTCTTCCGGGGTGTATTCGCGCTGCAGGAGCTTTCGCTTCAGTTCTTTGCGGGAATGGATGCTCCGGCTGATCAGGTCCACGGCCTTCGCGGCCGCCGAGGGTTTTTCCCGGGGCTTTCGGTTTGACGGCGGGCGCCTGCCCTTTTCCAAGATGGATCGCCCCCGGAACGGCTTACTCAAGTTCCAGATCGCTGTCGTCGCCGCCGTGCTCGGCCTCAACTTCGCCCTCGGCCTTCTCGCCGAAATCATCGAAATCTGTATCGGACGTGCCGGAGATACCGGACACGCGGAGTGCGAAGTCGTCGGGGTTCGAGCTCTGGCGCAGCGCTTCCTCGTAGGAAATCGCTCCGCGCTTGTAGTGGTAGAAGAGCGACTGATCAAAGGTCTGCATTCCGTAGGTCTGGAAGCCCTTCTGGATGGCGGAGCGGATCTCCTTCACCTTCTCCTTGTCTTCCATGCACTCCTTGGTGCGGGCCGTCGCGACCATAACTTCCACGGCCGCCACACGGCCTTTGCCGTCTTTCGTCGGCACGAGGCGCTGCGAAATGATGCCCTTGATGATACCGCCCAGCTGGAGCCGGACCTGGTTCTGCTGGTACGGCGGGAACGCGGTCACGATACGGGTGATAGACTCGGCCGCATCGAGGGTATGCAGGGTCGAGAACACGAGGTGGCCGGTTTCGGCCGCTGTCAGGGCGATTTCGATGGTTTCGAAGTCACGCATTTCGCCGACGAGAATGACGTCCGGGTCCTGGCGAAGAGCCGACCGGAGCGCGTGGGCAAAACTGACCGTATCGAAACCCACTTCACGCTGGTTGATGATCGACTTCTTGTCCCGGTGGAGGAATTCAATCGGATCTTCGATGGTCATGATGTGCGCGGTGCGGCTCTGGTTCACATGGTCGATCATCGCGGCGAGCGTGGTCGATTTACCGGAACCGGTCGTGCCGGTCACCAGCACGAGCCCGCGTTCGTACATGGCGATCTTCTTGAGAACGCCCGGTAGATTCAGTTGATCGATAGAAAGAATGTTGAACGGGATGGAGCGGAGTACCATGCCGATCGTGCCGCGTTGCTGGAACACGTTGACGCGGAAACGGCCCAGGCCCGGAACGCCGTAAGCCAGATCGCACTCGTTGAACTCCTTGAACTTGTTCTTCTGGGCGTTGTTCATAATGCCGAACGCCATCTTGTTGACGACGTCGGGCGTAAGCCGGGGCGCATCGCGGAACGGCACCAGCGCACCGTTCATGCGGAATATCGGCGGCAGACCGGCCTTGATATGAATGTCCGAGCAGCCCTTGCCCAGCGCAGCCTTGAGGATTTCGTTCAGCTCCATGCTGAAGGTCTCCTGATCCGGAACAAATTCCCAGAAACGGGTGAATTACCGGGAGCTTAACCGATCTCAGGCAATGCGCAACGGGCGGTTTTTATTTAGACAGGAGCTGCCGGGCCTTTTCGAGCGCAGCAGGAATCCCGGCCGGGTCGGTTCCGCCTGCCTGGGCCATATCCGGCTTGCCGCCGCCCTTGCCACCCACCAGAGGAGCAATCTCCTTGACGATTGCCCCGGCATTCACGCTGGATTTGAGGTCGGCGGTTGCCGCGACGAGAATGGCCACCTTGCCCTCGTTATCCGAGATCACCACGACAACGCCCGAACCGAGCTTTTCGCGGGCCCGATCGGCAAACTCCCGGAGTGCGCCGACGTCAGCCCCTTCCAGGCGGTGAACGATCTTCGCCACCGGTCCGGTCTTGTCGATCAGGGAACCGATATCCTGGGCTCCGTCGCCGGAGACAAGCTTGCGTTTCAGCTTGTCCACTTCGCGTTCTAGCTCCTTGATCCGGTCGGCCATTTTCTCGACCCGGGCGGGCACATCCGCCGGGGTGATGTTCAGCTTTCCGGCCAGCTCGTCCAGAGTCCGCTCGGCGCGGGCGAATTCCGCCAGCGCAGCGTCACCAGTCACGGCCGTCACACGGCGGACTCCGCCGGCGACCGCCTCTTCGCGGACAATCTTGAACAGGCCGATGTCGCCGGTGCGGGAGACATGCGTTCCGCCGCAGAGTTCCATCGAGAAATCGCCCATCCGGATCACCCGGACTTCGTCGCCGTATTTTTCGCCGAAGAGCGCCATGGCACCGGCTTTGGTCGCTTCTTCCGGAGAGGTGATTTTTGTTTCGACCGTTTCGTTCCGGCGGATCTCTTCGTTCACGAGCGCTTCGATAGTTGAGAGTTCCGTCGCTTCCAGACGCTTCATGTGGTTGAAGTCGAAGCGGAGCTTGTCGGGCCCCACCTGGGAGCCCGCCTGCGCCACATGCGTGCCAAGCGTGCGCCGGAGCGCCGCATGCATCAGGTGGGTCGCCGAGTGATTGCGGCGGATGCGCTGCCGTCGGACCTGGTCGATATGCAGACGTACCTTGTCGCCGACTTTCAGCGTGCCCTTTTCGACGTGGCCGCGGTGAACGAACACATTCTCCACCGGTTTCTGAACGTCGTCGATCCGGATATGGACGGTGTCGTTGCGGGCGAAGCCGGTATCGCCGACCTGCCCGCCGCTTTCGCCGTAAAGCACGGTACGGTCCACGACAAACTCAATCTCAGCACCTTTGCCCGCTTCATCCACAGGCTTGCCGTGCAATATGATCCCTACAACCTTCGCGTCGGCCTCGGATTCCCCGTAACCGAGGAATTCGGTCTTCTTGCCGGCGAACTTCATATAGACTTCATCAGCTGCCGCCGAGACGTGCTTCGCCGAATCGCGAGACCGTTCGCGCTGGGCTTCCATTTCCTTCTCGAAACCGGCCTCATCGACGGTGAAACCCATCTCGCGTCCCAGCGTCAGCGTGAGGTCGAGCGGAAACCCATAGGTGTCATACAGCTTGAACGCGAACGCGCCGTCCAGATGCTTCGCCTTGGTCTTGTCCTGATAGGTATCAAGGATAGCGATCTGGCCCTGCAGCAGTTCCAGCCCCTGCGTGAGCGTTCTGAGGAACAGATCTTCTTCGGTCTTGATCGACTCCTTGATGTAGGACTCTTTCTCGGCGATCTCGGGATATACGTCGCCCATCTCGCGGACAACCGCCGAAACAAGCTGGTAGAAGAACGGCTTGTCCACGCCCAGTTTTTTGCCGTGACGGATCGCACGGCGCATGATCCGGCGAAGCACATAACCCCGGCCCTCGCGGGACGGCAGCACGCCGTCGGCGATCAGGAAGGTGCTGGCGCGGATGTGATCCGCCAGCACGCGGAGCGAACCATCTAGATCCGGGCTTGTCCCGAGGCTCACGCCGGTGATTTTCTCGGCGTCGCGGATAATCGCCATCAGTGCGTCGGTTTCGTAGTTACCGTTCACGCCCTGAAGAACCGCCGCAATGCGTTCCAGCCCAGCGCCGGTATCCACCGATGGCTTGGGCAGCTTGTCGAGCGTGCCGTCGGGCTTCTGGTTGAACTGCATGAAAACGAGGTTCCAGAGCTCGATATACCGCTCGTTCACATCATCTTCAGAACCCGGGCCCTTGCCCGTCATCGGGTCCCTGTCGACGCTCAGATCGATATGGATTTCAGTGCAGGGACCGCACGGGCCGGTGTCTCCCATGCGCCAAAAGTTATCCGCTTCGCCCATCTTCAAGATGCGGCCCGGCATGACGTCGGTATGCTTCTTCCAGAGGTTGCCCGCCTCGTCATCGTTCTCGAAAATCGTCACCCACAGCCGTTCCTTGGGCAACCCGATTGTTTTGGTCAGGAACTCCCAGGCGAATTTGATGGCATCTTCCTTGAAATAATCGCCGAAGGAGAAGTTCCCGAGCATCTCGAAAAACGTGTGGTGGCGCTTTGTAAAACCGACGTTCTCGAGATCGTTGTGCTTGCCGCCGGCACGAACGCACTTCTGCACGGTGGTGGCGCGCTTGTAGTCCCGCTTCTCTTCGCCGAGAAACGTCCGCTTGAACTGGTTCATACCGGCGTTGGTAAAGAGAATTGTCTCGTCGGTCTTGCCGGGGGCCAGCATGGGCACCAGCGACGACGACGGCACCCGCCGGTGCTGCTTCGATTCGAAGTAAGACAGGAACGCCTCGCGGAGTTCGCGGGTCGTCATTTTCTTGCCAAGCTGCTTCGCCATAAAAAGGTCACTCTCTGCGCGTTCCCCGCATTTGCAGGAACGGCCGGACCCCGTGTTATAGAGACACGTCCGCCGGGGCTCAAGAGGCTGACTCCGGTGGGCTGAAAAGGACCAGACCTGTGAAAACCCTCGATTTCTACTACGACTTCTCAAGCCCCTGGACCTATCTGGCCCAGACACAGATGAAAGCGCTCTCCGCCCGGACCGGCGCCAAGGTCGTCTACCACCCGCTATTTCTGGGCGGGCTATTCAAGCTCACGGGACATCCGCCGACCTTCAACGAACCGCTCAAATGGAAATACATGCTGGACGACATGCAGGACTGGGCCACGCATTATGGTGTAACACTGAAGATGCCGAGCCGGTTTCCGGCCAATACCCTCAAAGCGCTGCGTGCCCACGCGGCAATCGCCGCACAGGGCAAAGACCCGGAGCCTTTCATCGATGCCGTATTCAAGGCCTACTGGGTGGACGACGCCGACATTGCCGGCGCCAACGTGCTGAAATCGGTCCTCGATAAAACGGGCTACGACGGAGCCGCGATCCTTGCCGCCACCGACACGGAACCGGTCAAAAACGCGGTCAAAGAGTCCACGGACAAAGCCCACGCCAGGGGTGTATTCGGCGCGCCAACCTTCTTTGTCGGCCAGAAGATGTTCTGGGGCAACGACCGGCTGGCTTTTGCCGAAAGGGCTCTGAAATAACCTACAGGCCTGATTCCAAAATATACTTAACTTGCTGATATTACTATATTTATGTTGGACCGATTCGGTCTACTTAACAGTGTTAGAAAACTGTTGACGGGGAGATCAGATCGCGCTAGTTTAACACTGTTAAGTATCTTATCGGCGATACGAGGAGCGCGATGGGAGCCAAAGAAAGACGAGAGCGAGAACGCGAGGAGATCCGCACCCTGATCATGGATGCGGCCCGCAAACTTTTCGTCGAAGAAGGCTACGAGTCGGTCAGCATGCGCAAGATCGCGCAGGCGATCGACTACACCCCGACCGCCATCTACTTCCATTTCAAGGACAAGAAGGCGCTGCTCGACGAGATCTGCCTCGCGGACTTCACGGAGTTCGCCCATCTCTTTCAGAAACACCTGTCGATTGCGGACCCACTCGTCCGCCTCCGTGAGCTGGGACTGACCTATCTCGACTTCGCGCTGACCCATCCGCAGCAGTACCGGTTCATGTTCATGACCCCGACGACCCACAGCCTGGAACCGTCGGAAGAACGCCTGAGCATTAAAGGAAATCCGGAACAGGACGCCTACGCGCTGCTTCGGCTGACCTGCGTCGACGCGATCAACAAAGGCAGGATCCGGATCGAATATCAGAATGCCGATCTGCTCACCCAGATGGCCTGGGCGACCATCCATGGCGTCGCCTCGCTCCATCTTGTGATGGCGGGCGACCCCTGGTTCGACTGGATACCGGCCCGCAAACAGGCCGAAACGTTACTGGAAGTGTTCCTGCGGGGGGTCATCAACCCCGCTTCAGACCCGAGGTAGTTCCTCATGGTCGATCTGGCTCTAAAGAATCTGCTTCACGACAAGCTGCGGTTTTTCATTACCGTGCTTGGCGTCGCCTTCGCGGTCACGCTGGTGCTCGTGCAGGCGGGGCTGTTTGTGGGCCTGCTCGACAACGCCACGCTCGGCATTGACCACATGCCGGCGGAACTCTGGGTCACGTCCAAGAACACGCCGAACATAGACTTCGCCAAGACATTCCCTGAAACCCACGTCCAGCGTGTGCGCAGCGTTCCCGGCGTTGAGCGGGCCGACAACCTGATCATCTGGTTCATGAACGTAGCCCTGCCCTCCGGCGCCCAGGAGGGCGTGCAGATCTATGCACTTGAAGACTTCAAAGCGTGGAACTTCCCTTGGAACGTGACCGAAGGGAATATCGATGATCTCAGGCGCGGACAGTTCATATTTCTGGATGAATACGCGAAAAAACGGTTCGGCCCTTTCCACACCGGTGAATACCGCGAGGTGCTGGGCCGCCGGATGAAAATCATCGGACGCACCAAGGACGCCCGCTCCTTCACCACTGCACCGATCGCTTTCATGGATTACCGCAATGCACAGTCGATCACTCCGGATATCCTCCACGGCAACACGACCTATATCATCGTGAAGCTGAAACCGGGCGCCGACGTCGAGACCGTCCGTCGCGAGATACAGAAACGGCTGCCTTATAACGACGTGTTCACCGCCGCCGAATGGGCCCGCCAGACGCGCAACTACTGGATTACGAACACCGGCATCGGCCTCAACGCCTACCTGACCGTGTTCCTCGGCTGCCTCGTCGGCATCGTGGTGGTGGCGCAGACGCTCTACACATCGACGATGGAGCACATCAAGGAGTTCGGCACGGTGAAGGCCATCGGCGGCAGCAACAGCGATATCTATCTGATCCTGGGCCGTCAGGCCGTGATCGCGGCAGTTGTCGGGTTCGCGATGGGACTGGTCCCCGCATATGCGCTGGGTCCGGCCGTACGGAGCCTGGACCTGAAGCTGATCATTCCGACCCCGTTTGTCGGGATCGTTTTTGTGGGAACCGTGATCATGTGCCTTGCGGCGTCGGCGATTTCATTCCGTAAGGTGGCCTCCATCGATCCGGGACTCGTGTTCCGGACTTAAGGGAGCTTGTGCATGCCTGTTCTTGAAGCCAACGACGTGATCAAGACCTTCGCCGAAGGGCGCGAAACGGTGAAGGTTCTGAAAGGGGTTTCCCTGAACCTGGACGCCGGGGAAATCGTCGCCCTGGAAGGCCCCTCCGGCTCGGGTAAAACAACCTTTCTTTCGATTCTGGGCTGCATACTCACGCCTACGAGCGGAAACGTGATCGTGGATGGCCAGCCGGTCGACCCTAACCAGCCCGAGAAAATGCCCGGCATCCGCAAGAAGTCGATCGGGTTCGTATTCCAGCAGTTCAACCTGTTCCCTGCCCTCTCGGCACTGGAGAACGTCCAGTTCGCCCTGAACATCAAGGGCGTCAAGGGACCCGAGGCCCGCCAGCAGGCCCGGACCGCGCTGGAGACCGTCGGACTTGCCGACCGGATGAACTTCCTGCCCCGGGACATGTCCGGCGGACAGAAGCAGCGCGTCGCCATCGCCCGCGCGCTGGTCGGCAGTCCGGCCGTCCTGCTTGCCGACGAACCGACCGCCAACCTGGACAGCCAGATCGGCGGGCAGGTGCTCGAACTGTTCCGCGACCTCGCCAAGAAGCAGAACCGCGGGCTCCTGATAGTGACCCACGATCCGAAAGTACGAACGATTGCCGACCGGGTCGTGAAAATCCGGGACGGCCTGATTGCCGCCTGAGTCCAAAGTTGAGGAGAAACGCCATGGAAACGAAAAAACTGGTGAAACTGGGAACCGGACCTGCCGTGGCACTCGCAGCCGTCGGCCTTTCACTCCTCCGCTGGAACAGTATCGCCCCTGAAGGCCCCGCTCCGGCAGTGGCCGCGTCGGTGACAGCTCCAGTCTACGGTATCCGGGCCGAGGGGCGGCTCGTCGCCTATCCGGATGCGGAGGTGAGCCTAGCGTCCGAAACCGGCGGACGGATTCTCCGGTTCCCGGTCCGGGAAAAGGACTCGGTCAGGAAAGGCGACCTCATCGCCGAGATCGACGGTGCCGAGCAGCGCGCGTCGCTGGTCGAGGCCAGAGCCCATGCTTCCGAAGCCGCCGCCGATGTGAAGTTTTTCAAACAGGAGCTGGACCGGACGAAGAGCCTGGTCGCCAGCCGGACGGTGCCGGAGAGTTCGCTCGACAAGGCCGAGCGTGACTACGATACGGCAAAAGCACGTGAAACACTCGCCCGGGCGACCGTCAGCCGTCTTGAAGCGACGGTCGCCAAGCTCGAAATCCGGTCGCCTATCGACGGTGTCGTGATCTCCCGTGACGCCGACGCAGGCGAAACCGTAGGGCCGGGAGCCAGAGTCGCAACCGTAGCCGATCTGAAACGTACCCGGATCGAGGCCGAAGTGGATGAGTTTGATGCCGGCAAAATCACGCTCGGCGGAATGGCGACGATCACGGCCGAAGGGTTCCCGGACCAGTTCTGGACCGGTAAGATCGAGGAGATTCCCGATACAGTTGTGGGCCGCCGCCTGAAACCACAGGACCCCGGCAAGCCATCCGATACGCGGGTGCTGATCGTCAAGATCGCCCTCTCCGGACAGACGCCGGTAAAACTCGGACAGCGGGTTGAAGTGGAGCTCAATACCGAGCCGGCCAGAACGCCGCCCGGTGCCCGCAATAACTAGCGCTTCTTCATCGGCTTGCGGCCGCAGGCGAACGGGTCGCCAAGCATGATCGATTCGTCACGGTCGGGCCCGACGCTGACCAGAATGACCGGCACACCGGCCAGTTTTTCCACAGCCTGCACGTAATCACGGGCCGCCTTCGGGAGGTCTTTAATCTTGCGGGCGTTCCGGGTCTCCTCAGAGAACCCCTTGAACGTCTTGTAGACCGGTACGCAGCGGCCGAGGTCGATTGGCGAGGCGGGCGGGCTGTCGATCTTCTTGCCGTCCAGCTTGTACGCGACGGCAACCTTGATCTCCGGCAGTCCTTTAAGCACGTCGAGCTTCGTCATCACGATACCCGTAAGGCCGTTCACCCGGACCGAGTGGCGCAGGACGACCATGTCGAGCCAGCCGCAACGGCGGCGACGGCCGGTCGTGGCGCCGAACTCGTTGCCCGTGCGCGACAGATGATCGCCCACCGGGTCGCCCTCGTTCAGTTCCGTCGGGAAGGGCCCCGCACCGACACGGGTCGTATAGGCCTTGCTCACGCCGACGACCGAATCGACTGCCGTCGGGCCGATACCGGAACCGGTGCAGGCACCGCCGGCAACCGTGCTCGAGCTGGTCACGAAGGGATAGGTTCCCTGATCCACATCGAGCATCGTGCCCTGCGCACCTTCGAACAGGACCCGCTTGTGCCTGCCGATCAGGTTTGCGAGCGCGACTCCGGTGTCTTCGATATAGGGCTTGAGACGCTCGGCATACGGCGAATAGGTCCGAACGATCTGCTCGGCGGTCGGGCAGTCGACGCCGTAGACCTTCTTCAGGATCTCCTGGCGGATCGGCAGTATCGCATCGAGCCGTTCACGGAATTTCACCGGGTCGATGAACTCCGCTACCCGGATACCCACGCGGGCGGTCTTATCGGCATAGGACGGACCGATACCGCGCCCGGTCGTGCCGATAGCGCCCTTGCCCTGCTGCTTTTCCTGAGCGGCGTCCATCACACGGTGATATTCAAAAATAACATGGGCGCGGTCGCTGATGCGGAGCTGCTTGTCGTTCCTGAGATAGCCCTGTTCCTTTAGCGCATCGATCTCGCTGAATAGAACCACCGGGTCGATCACGACACCGTTACCGATGAAGCAGGTCTTGCCCCGGTGCAGGATGCCGGACGGAATGAGATGAAGGACTTTCTTTTCGCCGCGCACCACCAGCGTATGACCGGCGTTGTTGCCGCCCTGGTACCGGACGACAGCGTCGGACTCCCGCGTGTAGAAGTCCACGACCTTACCCTTGCCTTCATCGCCCCACTGGGCGCCGACCATGACGACAACGGGCATGGATTAACTCCTCCGCCTTGCAGATTTACCGGGACCGCTGGCGAGAACGACGGCCTCCGAGTCCAGCGCGAATCCAACTGCCGGCGCCTTGCGGCCGTAGTTGCCGCAGAGCTGGTCGTAACGGCCACCCTTGAGTACCGCCGCCGGGCTGCCGGCCAGATACCCCGCGAACAGGATTCCGGTGTAGTAGTCGAAACCGTCGGCCAGCCCCAGATCGAACGAACGCCGTACTTTGGCGCGTTCCAGCGCCTTGTCCAGTGCCGCGAGCTGCTTCAGTTCGACCGAGACGAGCGGGCCCCAGGCCTTCGCGATCTTTTCGACCTCTTTCCACGTACCGTAGGCACGGGCAAGGTCAGCCAGCCGAAGACGAGCCGCCGACTTTCCTGCCCAGCGGTCCAGCTCGAACGCTTCCTTGCGGGTGATCCATTCGATCACCTGCTCGCGCTCGGACGCCTTCACGTTGGCCGCGGAGATCAGTCTGGAAACAATCCCCGCGTGACCGATGTCGATCACATGCGCGGAGTCCGCAGCAGCCAGCGATTCGTGAGCAATCGTCACCAGTTCGATGTCGGCCTCGGGCCCCTTGCCGCCGATCAGCTCCACGCCCACCTGGTGGATCTCGCGGGATCCGGAGGCTCCAGAGCCTTCGCGGCGGAGAACCGTGCCGCGGTATGACACCCGGATCGGAAGCTTGCGGCCCAGAACACCCGACGCGAAGAGCCGTGCGATCTGTGGCGTAAAGTCGGGACGGAAGGCCAGAATTTCACCCGAGACGGGGTCGATCAGCCGGAACGTGTTTTCCAGCGACTTCTCGCCCATTCCGGGACGGAGCACGTCGAAGTTTTCGACCGTCGCCGTGATGACGCGGCTGAATTTCCGGCGCTCGAACAGACCGTCCAGCCGCTTCCAGTAGGTTTGCAGCCGCCCGGTGGTTTCCGGACCATGGTCCCTGAAACCGGCGGGCAGCCGCGTGCGGTGGATCGTGTTCTGCACGTTGTCTCCGGAAGGTTCCTTCGGTTCCAGCCAGCGGTCCGGCGGCCTAGAACTTCACCTGGAACACCTTCTCGATGTTCGGGAGCTTGGCCATTTCGGCGAGTGCATCTGACGGTGCTGCGGCGTCGATCGAGACGATCGAGATCGCCCTTCCGCCCGGCTGGTCGCGGCCCAGCGTCAGGTTGGCGACGTTCACTTTGAACTTCTCCATCAGCTTGCCGACGTTACCGATCACGCCCGGCCGGTCCAGGTTCGTGAAGACGAGCATGGCGCCTTCGGGCCGGGCTTCGACCGACACATTGTTGATCCGGACGATGCGGGGATCGTTCTTGCCGAACATCGCCCCTTCCACCATCTGCGGCGAACCGCCCTTGTTGGTGGTCGTGATGCGGATATAGGCGGCGTAGTCCGCCGATGTGTTCACCTTCGTCTCGGTCACCTTGAGGCCGCGCGCCTTCGCCATCAGCGGGGCGTTCACGTAGTTCACGCTCTCGTTGCCGAGACCCAGCATCAGGCCGCGCAGGAGCGCCACCGACTGGGGCTTCGTGTCGACATCGGCAGCCGTTCCGCCGTATTCGATCTGGATCGAATCGAACCCTTCCGGGTTGATCTGCGCGTGGAACGAGCCCAGCCGTTCGGCGAGCCGGATGTACGGACGCAGAATAGGCGCCATCTCGGCACTGATCGCGGGGCTGTTCACCGCCGCCATCACCACACCTTTGGTCAGGTAGTCGGCGATCTGCTGTGCGACCTGGATCGACACCTGGATCTGTGCCTCCGTCGTGGACGCGCCCAGATGCGGCGTAAAGATCACATTTTCGTTCTTAAGCAGCGGGTGATCGGCGGGGGGCGGCTCCTCGACGAACACATCGAGAGCGGCGCCGGCAACCTTGCCCGACTGGAGGCCTTCAAGGAGGGCCTGCTCGTCAACAATGCCGCCACGGGCGCAGTTGATGATCCGGACACCCTTCTTCATGAGATCAATGGCCCGCTTGCCGACGATGCCCTTGGTCTGGTCGTTCAGCGGTGTGTGGACCGTAATGATGTCGGCGCGACGGAACACGTCGTCCAGCTCGCAGATCTCGACGCCCATGCTCGCGGCCCGTTCCTTGGAGATAAACGGGTCGAATGCGATCACCTTCATCTTGAGCCCGTTGGCACGGTCGGCGACGATGCCGCCGATATTGCCGATACCGACGAGGCCGAGTGTCTTGCCGCACAGTTCGACGCCCTTGAACTTCTTCTTCTCCCACTTGCCCTCACGCAGGCTCTGGGTCGCCTGCGGAATCATGCGGGCCATGCTCATCATGAGCGAAAGCGTGTGTTCGGCGGTCGTCACAGAGTTGCCGCCCGGCGTGTTCATCACGACGATACCGCGCTGGGTGGCGGCATCGCAGTCGATATTGTCCACGCCGATACCGGCGCGGCCGACGACTTTCAGGCTCTTGCCCGCGTCGATCACTTCTTTCGTCACGCGCGATTCGCTGCGGACGATAAGCGCATCATATCCGGGAACTTCGTCGACAAGTTCCTGCGGCTTCATGCCCGTCCGCACCGTCACGGCGATTTCGGACTGGCCTTTAAGAATCTGGAGACCCTCTTCAGCGAGGGGGTCGGCAACGAGCACCTTGAACATCTGACTGAAAAACCTCTGATCTCTCCGGCTGTTTTCCCGGAAAATTGGGAGCCGGTTTCCGGGGTTTCCTTCCCCCGGAACGGCGGAAATCACTTACTGTTAACGCATCAATTCCGCAAGAGCCGGGAGACGGTGTTCAGCAGTTCGCTCATGCCGTCGGTCTTGCAGACGTAGGCGTCCGCCCCGGCCGCAAGCGCCCGCTGTTCCATTTCCGTCCGGGGCATGGCTGAATACATGACAATCCGCGGCTTTGAACCTGGATGGCGGCGGATGATCTTGATGAGGTTCTCGCCGGTAAGCGCCGGCATCTGGTGATCGATAACCACCACGTCCGGGTCGAACTGCTTGATCTTCTGGGCCGTCCCCAGCACTTCACTCGACACCATGACCTGATAGGACGCCATTGTCAGCGTCCTGTCGATAAGGTTCAGCATGGTGGTATCGTCGTCGATGACGAAAATCTTCGGTTTGTCTGCCATCAGAAAGGGGTTCCCGGCCCCGGTGCGGAACCGGCGCCCACTTGGAACGTGGGCGACCCCTCACCCGGAAAACAAAGGCTACTTTGCGTCGGGTGCCGAGGCAATGAGGACCTTCTGCGCCGCCGCCGGTCCCCGGCCCAGTTCAACCGCATGGCCGAATTTGACAAGACCGGTCTCCAGCGCGTTCAGGGCCGTCAGCATGTCGAAACCGTCCAGGTAACCCATATGGGAGATCCGGACGACCCGGTTCTCGATTTCGTCCTGGCCCGCAGCCATCGCGACACCGAGCTTGTCCCGCATGTATTTCACAAGCTTCTTCGCCTGAACGCTTTCAGGCAGCAGCGCCGCCGTGACGGAATCAGACGGCCGCTTTGAATAGGTCTCAAGACCCATTGCCGTCAGGCCCGTGCGGGTGGCGTGGGCCAGCAGCGCCGTGCGGGCGAGCCAGTTGTCCATGCCTACGGTCTCGAGCATCTTGAGCACTTCGCGCAGACCGACGATCAGGCTGACCGCCGGAGTCCAGGCCGTCGTATCGTCTTTCAGCGCGCCGCGTTCCTTCTTGAAGTCTTCATAGAAGCGCGGGAGCTTGGCGGTTTCGTTCAGCTTCCAGGCCTTCGCCGACAGGGCGGCGAACGCGAGGCCCGGAGGCAGCATGAACGCCTTCTGGCTGCCGGACACGAGGACGTCGATCCCCCATTCGTCCATCGGCATCGGGATCGCGCCCACGGCAGTAATGCCGTCCACCACGAGCGCCGTACCGGCGAGGTTACGGGTGATCGCCGCCACTTCCTTCACCGGATGGGCCGTAGCGGTGGAAGTCTCGCTGGCCGTCAGATAAACAGCGCGGACATCGGGGTTCGCATCCAGCGCCTTCTTGATCTCGGCCGGATCGACCCCCTGTCCCCACGGCACCTTGATCTCGATGACATTGAGGCCGTATTTCTGGGCGATCTTGGTCCAGCGTTCGCCGAACTTGCCGCCATTAACCGCAATCACCTTGTCCCCGGCGGAACAGATATTGGTAATTGCCCCCGTCATGGCGAGCGATCCGCTGCCCGCCAGAATCAGCACGTCCTGCTCGGTCTTGAACACCTTCTTGAGTCCCTGCGCACATTCACGGAAAATAGCGGAGAATTGCGGCGTCCGGTGGTGCATAATCGGACGGGACATCTCCACGAGGGCGTTTTCGTATACAGCGACAGGTCCGGGGGTAAGCAGGCGGTTCTTGATCATGGCTGAACTACTCCGAAGAGGCGGATTAACCGGCGGGCAGAACGGCCCTGCCGGGAAGGCCGCTCGTTTAACCGCACCCTGCCGGGGTGTCAACGATTCCGCGCCTTTGAAGCCGTTTAAGGAGTGGAAATAGCTTGAGCAGGTCCCGGAACTTCATCCTGATCCCGCTGACGGCCGTAGCGGTTCTCGCCGCCGCCGATTTCATCCTGCGGCCGGTTCTGGACGAATCCTGTGCGCGCTGTTTGGTCCCGGTGCAGTTCACCCCGCTTTTCGACCGCAAACTGATCTGGGCGCCCTCCTACCGGCTGCCGGAGGCAACTCTCGCGGAAACCGAGAAGCACCTCGCTGCCTGGAGAACCCCGCCGGCCCCGGACGACCCCTCCGTGCGGATTCTGGTTCTTGGCGACTCGGTCCCCGCCCCGGATGCCGTTAACGGCGCTGCGACATTCCCTTACCGGCTGGCCGAGCGGATCGGGGAACGGAACCGGGCTACAGGGAAAGGCCCGATTGCAGACGTCATCAACTATTCCGTACCGGATTACTCCACGTTTCAGATCTTCCGGTTACTGGAAAACGCACTGCCCCCCTGCCGGTACGACATCCTGATAATCGCGGCCGGCGAAGCGGATCACGACGCCAGCGAACGCTCGGATGCCTCGTGGGTTCAGTACCGGCTGAGTTCAAGAGGGACCTGGCGCAGGATCGCAGAAAACTCCGGTTGGTACCGGCTGTTCAAGAACTTCAAGCCCCTTGCGGATGCGGCCACTGTCCCCCGGGTCAGCAAGATCGAGCGCGAACTGCTGCTTGAGCGGATGGCACGGATGGCCGCGGCCAGCGGTGCCGTCATGGGATTTACCCCGACCGACTTCCTGGACCCTGAATCCGAAACGCTTGCCGTGCAGGCCCGCTCACTCGGGGTGCTGACCGTGGATTTCCTGCCCGAGCTCAAGCGACAGGAGATCGATATCCCGACCATCCGGGAGCTGTCGCACGACCCGGAGCAGAACCACTACCGTTATACCGAATACCTGCTGGTGCATCGCACCCAGACCGAGGTTGACGAGGCCCGCGTGAGAGTCGCGTACGAAACCGGGCTGCCGTCGCCCGACTCGGATGAAATGGGGCTGTTCCGCACCCCCGAACGGCTCAACAGATACGGGCACGAATACCTCGCCCTGCTCTGGGAGAAGCGGCTCTCGCCGGAACTGCTGGAATCGATTCGCAGCCACCGGCAACCGGACTCCGGCAGCGACAGCGGCTACCTGCCAGGAGGCGTGCCGGTGCTTACCGCGGAAGAGCTGGGCAAGATCGGCAAACTGCCGGAGCCGCCGAAGTAACCGGCGCTTTTCAAACCGAGTTTCGATCTATTTCGATCTAGTTGAGCGACGATGGGTCGGTAATCGAGCCGCCTTCAAGGTCCGGGTCGCGGCCGACGACCCGGAGCAGCGGCCGGCGTTCACGGAATCCCTTGTCGACGTCGTGCCAGAACCGGATGTCCGGCTCGCCGACCTTCCAGCACAGATAGACGTCCTTGCCGTTCACACGGCCCGGGAAATCCACGAGCCCCAGGTCGAGGTCCTTCACGAGCGCACCGGTTTCGTGAATGGTGCGGATCTCGCTTTCCAGAATCGCCGCGACCTTGGCGATCCGGCTCACCATCTCGCGAACCGGCTCCGGCGCCTCTTCCGGCTTGTTGATGTACGGGGAGACGTCGAACACGCCCTGCGCCTGAAGATCTTCCAGCCGGGTGTCCAGCTCTGCCCGCAGCATCGTCATGCGCTCGAACGCCCGGGTCAGGGAAGGTATAAAGGCGTTCGCCTCGGTCAGTTCAAACAGCTTTGCCATCGTAAAAAGGACGCCCGGTTCCCCGGAGGCGTTGTCCGTCTCCGTCCGGCGGACTCTAGCGCCCCGGACCCGATTGCAACAAGGACCGCCGTTTCAATCCGGCGGGCATCAATTTGAGCCATCCGTAGCCACGGATAAAACGGTTGGAGTATACTTGGAACCATTGAGGCCTATTTTCTTCTGAAGGGACAACAACGGCCTTGCCGAGTAAGACCGGACTCGTTTTGTCGGGCGGGGGCGCCCGCGGAGCTTACGAAGTTGGCGTCCTGAAGTACGTCTACGAGAAGTTCGGCCGTGACGCGCGCTTCGACGTCCTGAGCGGCAGCTCCGTCGGGGCCATCAACGCGGGCTTTGCCGCCGCCATCGCCGACGATCCCGCCGCCCAGATCGGTATGCTCCAGCACATCTGGGAAAACCTGTGCGTCTGGAAAGAGCTGCACTACGGGATCCGACAGCTGATCCGGCTGCCGCTGCTGCTGTTCGGGCGGATTCCGGTTGTCGGCAAGGGAATGACCCGGATGGCGCTGGGGCACAGCCTCTTCGACGTCCGCCATCTCGTTGACGTCGTTCAGAATCAAATTCCCTGGGAAAAACTCAAGCCGAACCTACAGAAGGGTTTTTACGAATCGCTGGCCATTTCCGCCACGGAAATCCTGAGCGGCGTGACGACCATCTTTGCCATGACCGGTGCGGGGAAGCTGCCGGCCTGGAGCCGGGACCCCAAGCACCGCGGCGAGATCACCGAGATCACCAGCGTCCATGCGCTGGCCAGTTCGGCGATCCCGCTGCTGTTCCCCATGGTCGCCATCGACGGGCGGGTGTTCTGCGACGGCGGCATGCGCCAGAACACGCCGATCGGGCCGACGCTCAGGCTGGGCGCCAACCGGATTTTCGTCATCCGGCTGAAATCCGGCAAGGGTCATACGCCGCTGCTCTCTCCCTTCGCCACCGCCCAGCCGTCTCCGTCATTTTTGATCGGCAAACTGTTCAACGCGCTCTTTCTGGACCAGCTCGACTACGACCTTGAACGCGTCGACCGGATCAACCGGATTCTTGAAGACGGCGAGATGACCTTCGGGAAGGATTTCGGCAAACGCCTGTCCGAGACGACCGTCAAGCACCGCGGGCAGAAGTGGCAAAAAGTCGATACGCTGGTGATCGGCCCGTCACAGGATCTGGGGGCGATCGCCGCCGAGACGATCCGCGACCGGAAATTCCGCAAGGAAATGCCCTTTATCTGGCGGTTCATCATGCGGTTTCTGGATTCCGGCCGTCCCGAAGAGGCCGACCTGCTGTCCTACCTGCTTTTCGATGGGCATTACTGTAGCCGCCTGATCGAACTCGGATATAAAGATGCTGCCGACATTCACGGCGACATCGAACGGTTTTTTGCCAGTGACGCATCGGATGAGAGTGACAAGGAAGCGGAAAACCTGATCGAAGATGTAACCGCCGGCGGTGTCTGAAGGAGAAATCCGGTGATCACGCTCCGGAAAAGCGGTGAACGCGGCTATGCCGACCACGGCTGGCTGAAATCTTTCCATACCTTTTCATTCGCCAACTACTACGACCCGCAGCACATGGGATTCCGGGCGCTCAGGGTGATCAACGACGACCGAGTGGCACCGTCCATGGGGTTCCCGACCCACGGTCACCGGGACATGGAGATCGTCACCTACGTTCTGGCCGGCGCACTCGAGCACAAGGACAGCATGGGCAACGGGTCCGTCATCCGGCCGGGCGAAGTCCAGCGCATGTCGGCCGGTACCGGGGTCACCCACAGCGAATACAACGCCTCACCGAAGGATACGGTTCACCTGCTCCAGATCTGGATCCTGCCGACAAAAGAAGGTGACAAACCCGGCTACGAGCAGAAGACCTTTGGAGACGCCGAGAAACGCGGAAAGCTGCGCCTGGTCGCATCGCCCGACGGCGCAGACGGAAGCGTGACCATTCACCAGGATGCGCATATATACGCGTCTGTTCTGGATAAAAGCTCTACGGTTTCGCTCGACCTCAAGCCCGGGCGCCACGCCTGGGTACATGTCGCCCGGGGTTCGGCCGCACTGAACGGCACCCCCCTGAAAGCGGGCGACGGCGCCGCGGTGAGTGACGAGAAAAGAATCGAACTGACCGGGTCGGAAGCCGACAGCGAGATACTGGTATTCGAACTCGCCTGAACTTGCCCGTATGCAATTGAGTCTGCTCAACCCGTTTGCGCGCTTCGCTTCCAGCGCAGGATGATCCACGCGGCGCTGCCCAGCAGTCCCAGCCAGCCGAGCAGCCGGACGAACCCCGCGATCTGCTGGTCATGGGCCAGTACGCCCCACCGTGAGAATATATTGAACCAGTCGTGTTCCCCGCCGCCGACCAGCGGCAGGAGCTGGGCCCGGGCGTCGGCCATATAACGGGCGATATTAAAGAAGTTCTCGAAGAACCACGCCCCCATGAGGGCCAGCGATACCGGCTGACGTTTCAGCCAGAAGTTCGCTCCCGCCACTACCGGAAATGTCAGCTGGCCGAGCGTGCCGCCATAGAGTGCCAGAGTGCTGCCGAAGATTCCGTAGATCGGATGGCCGGCCTCATGGAAGATCAGGTTCGCGTCGTCGAGGACGTGGATCCAGCCCGAGCGGCTCCGGGCGATCATTACGGCCAGCAGCCCGATGGCGCCTGCCGTGGACAGCGCAGCCGCACCGGTCACTTCCGGCCAGGGCCTGCTTTTCAGTTCGTCCCAGGTATCGCCGAGGGAGATGCTCACGACGCCCTCATGACCTGGTGGTTTGGCCAGCCGCTCCGACGGGAAGCCGCGAACCTACTTCTTCTCTTTTTCGAGTTCTTTCGCCCGTTCCTGGAGCAGCGGCTCGACCGTGTCGACCTGCTTCTTGAGCGTTTCGTGCATCATCTTGCGGCGTTCGGCCTTGACCTCTTCCGGAAGCGCCTCGACCTTCTGGATATCCTCGACTGCCGGCTTCAGCGGCTGTTCGGGATTGGGGACCGGGAACTCCGACTGGCGGTTGACGGCGGTGATCTTGCCCTTGGGGGCGCCGCCGTTGGTTACGTCCGTCACGACGAAGTCGATCATGTACGGTACGCCGGGCTCCATCTTGTCCACCATCGGCTGGAATTTCGGATCGAACTGCAGGAACGCGATCTGGTAGCTTCCGTCGACGGCCGTCATGATCAGCCAGTCGGGCTTGGGCTTGCTTGTATATTTGAGGATGATCTGGGCGCGCTTGCCGACCGCGTCCGCTTTTCCCCGTTTATAGATTTCCGGCACATGCGTAAACGTGACGTCGGCAGGTACCGTCGTGTCGTAAATATCCGTTTTCTTGTCGCTGCCGGCGGCCGCCGCTTCAGGGGCCGCCGTCTTGGTCTCCTGAACGGGCTCCGCTTTCCGGCAGGCGGACGAACCGAGCAGCGCCGAACAGATCAGCGCGCCCGTCATGGCACGAGTAGAGAGTGACAGGGTCATGGCAATAGCTTCCTTGTGCCATCTACTTGTCCAGTTCGCGGGCCCCAAGTCAACAGCACCGGCGATTACCCGCTATTAATACTTAAGGATTTCAGCAGGTTGTAGAGGGTCGGTTCCTCAGCCCAGAGAAATTGAAGCATCGCGTCATTTTTCCCCTTGACGGTATTTCGGACGTGCCTATATTCAAACTGGATGACGCGTTGCGTCTCAGGATTACAGAACCCTGTTTCTAAACCCCTTAACCCACCAAACGGAGCACAACATGACCCAGCTTAACAAGATCGAAGAAACCGCCAACTTCCTCCTCAGCAACGAATTCCGCACCAAGGTCGAAACCCAGGCCCGCGAGATCGCGAAGTTCGCCGCCGACACCGCGCAGAAGAGCGTCGAAACCGCCCAGAAGCTCGCGGAGCAGGCGATTGCCGACGCGCAGGAACTTCAGGCCCAGGTGACGGAGCGCGCGACCACGCTCTCGACCCAGCTGCGCGATCAGGCCAAGGCGACGATCGAGAAGATCCGCGCCACCGCCTCCCACTGATCCCGCTGGCAGATACGAACCCGGTTTTCCCTTGCGGGAAGGCCGGGTTTGTTTTGTTCCGGATACCGCCCGGCTAACGTAACGTCATCTTGAGCACCCGTCCGAAACCGCCGCTCTGGCTGCTGCCGGCCGCAATGGGCCTTTCGCTGACCGCCGCCGCACTGGCTGGCGAGGCGGCAGTCCGGATACTGCATCTGGGGAACGATCCGTTCCCGCAATCCGAAATCGCCATGTTCCGCGACCGCTCGGAAGAGCTGAAGCACAAGTTCGTGCTGGATCCCGAGTTCGGGATCAGGCCACCGGTAGGCACCGGGATGTACAGCAGTACCGGAATTTTCCAGGGCCCCTGGGACCCGGATGCGAAGCCCCCGCGGCCGGACGGATCACTTCCGCCACCACCGAAGGAACGGCTCCTGTTCGCCGGCGACTCGGTCACCCGCCGGGGCAAAATCATTCTCGCGCTCAAGCAGCTGTATGGCGATACCGGTTACGAATATCTCAATGCC
Organism: uncultured bacterium; assembly: GCA_964565925.1. GTDB lineage: Bacteria > JAGRBM01 > JAGRBM01 > JAGRBM01 > JAHCIT01 > CAZMGV01. The sequence goes on along the minus strand of CAZMGV010000005.1, from coordinate 4,127 downwards.
GGGGTGGAAACCTTCAACACCGAACAGGAACTGCTTTTCTACCGGCGCTACAACCGGCCCCTGAAACCGTCGCAGATTATTCTCACGTTTCACCCGAACGATTTCGACGTGGTACCGGTGGCCTTTCTGGATGAACAGGGCCGTCTCAGGGTGTACAGCGGAAACCCGGAACTCGCCCCGCTCAACCGGTTCCTCTTCCTGCACAGCCGGCTGTACCGGATCTTTGCCGGCTGGAAGATCTCCCGCGCGTCGGGTTCCGGAAATGACCTACCGCCAGACCGGATAGCCCGGGTAGAAACCGCGTTGCTCGGATTCCGCGACGAGGCCGCGAACATCGGAGCCCGTCTGACGGTTCTGGTCTTTCCGCCTGTTAAATCTCCGAACGGGTTAACGCCATACGAGCTGGCGGTCAGATCGGCCGTCCTCGCCCTCCTCGAAAAAAATCACCTGCGGTATTTCGACCTCCAGCCCCCGCTGGAGGAAGCCCTGACGCTGAACATGCCCCTGGGCGACCCTCCGGGCGACACCTGGCACCCCGGTGATGAACTGGCCCGCCGGATAGCCGCCTATCTGAAAGCCCGGAACCTGCTCGAAAAACCCCAATAGTCACAGCTGGTTAACAATTCGGCAGAACGCTAACGGCTGGCCCTTGCCTACCCCTCCCCACCGGACTAGATACGGCCCGTTAGCGCGGGTATCCGGCAACCGGAGCCCAGTGCGCAAACCGCCCCTAACCGAGCGGAATTGCATAGAAACCGTTCGAAAGGACCCGAGAGGAAGATCCGTGAGCAACGCCAAGAACAACGAGGCGAAGAAGATTAAAGCAGCGCAGGCTGATGCCGAGAAGCGTTTTGCCAAAGCCAAGAAGCAGCTGGACGACGCGGCCAAGAAAGCCAGTCTTGAACTGTGGCCGAAACTGGCGGAGCTGCCGAAAGTCGGCGCCGTAGCCGCCGGCGGCAAGATGTCGGCCGATCAGGCCAAGGCGATCCGCGAACCCGCGAAGCGCCGCTCGAAGGCCCGCAAGGCCGCGCTCGCCAGCCCGGAACTCCGCAAGGTCCGCAAGGAATTCAAGCGCGCCCAGCGCGAGAAGGCCAGGCTGACGAAGCTGATCGCCACCCGGACGGCCAAGAAGGCTGAGGCGGCCCCGGCCGCAGAGGCGCCGGCCGCGTCCTGATGACGCGACGGCCCTCTCCGAGAGGCCCCTAAGGCTCCCGGCGCCTTAACACCGGCATGCTGACCAAATTCAATTTTATCGCCCGCTGGATCGCGACGTTTCTGTTCGGCGCGATGGAGTTGAGCGACAAGCTGCAGGACCGCGTCTGGAATCTCCGGAAGAGCGGGACGGTGGTTTTCGTCCAGCGCCGGCGCAGCTGGGTCGATACGGTCGTCTTCAACTTCCTGTTTCTCAAGCACAAGCTGCCGATCATCCGCGTGCTGGGCGGCGACATGAACCTGACCCTCGTGGGCGGGTTCAGGGAGATGTTCAAGGCATTCTTCCGGTCCATCGGCATCGGCCGGAAACCGCCCGACACGAAACTGTTTACCGAACGGCTGGCCGACGAACTGTCGGCGGGTCACGAGATTCTGGTCTACCTCGCCAAGGGACCGAGTCTCGTCAAGGAGTTCTTCTCCGGCAACGACCCCTTCCCCGTGATCGTGAAGACGGCCCGCCAGTCCGACCGGCCCGTATACCTCCTGCCGCAGTACATCATCTGGGACCAGACGCCCGACCACACGAAGGCGACCGTCACCCAGCAGATCATCGGCGCCCAGGAAGAAGACACGCTTGCCCGCAAGGTCTACTCCTGGATCAAGATGCTCCGCTACGCGAAGGTCGAGTGCGCAAACCCGATCGACGTGAGGGAGTTCATCGGCCGCCAGACCGACGGTCCCAGCGACCGTGAAATCGTCCAGCGGCTGAAGATCGAACTGCTGCACGAATTCGAGCGCGAGCGGCGCGTCTTCTCCGGCCCCAAGCTCAAGCAGCGGCCCGACATGAAGGCGGAGATCCTGCGGGACGAGTGGTTCCTGGGCCGGATGCTCGAACTGGGCGAAGAGTCGGGCCAGGGCCGCGACGAACTCATCTTCAAGGCCAACAAAATCCTGGACAAGATGGCCTCCGACTACAGCCACCTCTCGACGCGTGCGCTGAACGCCGTGCTCGTGCAGGCCTGGAAGCGCATGTGGGACGGGATCGAACTCGACCCGACGGAGCTCGAAAAACTGCGCGAGGCGATGCGCGAAGGCCCGGTGCTGCTGCTCCCCAACCACTCGTCGCACGCCGACTACCTGCTGCTGTCGACGCAGATGTACGCCAACGACATCATTCCGCCGCACATCGCCGCCGGCGACAACCTGTCGTTCTGGCCGCTCGGCCCGATCTTCCGTGGTTCGGGCGCGTTCTTCATGCGGCGGTCGTTCAAGGGCGACAAGCTCTACAAGCTCGTCTTCGACGCCTACCTGCGCTTCCTGCTGAAGGAAGGTTACCTGATCGAGTTCTTTATCGAAGGCGGCCGATCGCGTTCCGGCAAGATGCTGGGGCCCAAGTACGGCCTGCTCTCGTCGATGATCGAGCACTACTTCGCGGGCGACTGTCCGCGCCTTTCGATCATGCCCGTCGGCGTCGACTACGACCGTGTGTTCGAGGAGGGCTCCTTCAAGAAGGAACTCGAGGGCGCCAAGAAGGAAAAGGAATCGGTCCTGGCGCTCGTGAAGATCGTCCGGTTCTTCGGCGAGAAGCGCGGCCGCGTGTACGTGAAGTTCGGCGAGCCCCTGCGGCTTCGCGAATGGTCCGCCAGGCGCAACCAGACCATGGACGACGCCGATAACCGCAAGACCTTTACGGCCGACCTGGCGTCGGAGATCGTGAACCGCATACAGGGCCAGCGTTCCGCATCGCCGACGGCGCTCGTCTGCGCGGCGCTGCTGCCCGATCCGGGCCGCCCGGTGGAGCCGGTCGAGTTCCAGACCCGCGTCGAGATCCTGCTCGCCGTCGTGAAGGCCGCCGGCATGAAGCTGCCCGCCTCGCTTTCGGGGACGCTCAAGGACGCGCTCAGCACGCTGCACGTCCGGCTCTACGACCTCAAGCACTCCAAGGTGGTCCTGATCGACGAAGCCACCGGGCAGATCACCTTCCCCCGCAATTCGACACTGGTCCTCGACTACTACCGCAACACACTGGTCAACATGCTGTCGGACTTCTCGCTGACGGCGCTTTCCATCATGGCCGTCCCCGAATCCCCGGTGGCGGCCACCGCTTCGGAAAAGCAGTTCGAGCTGATCGAGAGCCTGATCGGCGACCAGTTCGTGCGCCCCAACCGCCGGACCTCGGACCAGCGCTACCGGGCGCTGGGCGAGATCGGGCTGGTCACGCTCGCCAACGGGGAGTCGCCGCTCCATACCAGCATCAGGGACCGCGAAGGGATGCGGATCGTCGCCGCGCTCACCCGCCCGAACCTCGAATCGGCCTGGCTGGTGCTCGATTCGCTCCCGCTGCTCGACGGGCGGAGCATGAAGAAGGGCGACTTCGCCAAGCTGCTCGCCAAGCGGTCCACGGACCTGCTCAAAACCGGCGAACTCACGCACGTCGAGTCGTCGTCACGCGCCCGCGTCGACGAAACGCTCCAGTCGTTCCAGTCGCTGGGCATCGTCGAGCCCGGCAACCAGAAGGACGAGATCCGTTCAGGCCCCACGGGCAAGCGGCACCAGGCGCTCGTCCAGCTCAGGGAAATCCTGGACCGGACCCGCAGCAGCCAGGGCACAGTTTAAATTCTGCCCCGCACGGGAACAGACACCCCGATCCGCACCCCCACCCTCTTTCGCTCTCGCTTCAGAGGGTCTCCCCCGTCGAGGGGGAGAAAATCCGCGCGGCTGACATCCTCAACGAGTAGTCAGCCCTGCGAACCTGTCCCCCCAATTCGGGGGGACGCGATCCCGCCACGGGATCGCAAGGGGGCGCGCTGGCGGGGTGAGTGCCCCGCGAAGGGCCGTACCGTAAACCCCTGTTGCCAGCAGCGGGTTCAAGGCTATTCAGTTTTCAAACATCTATCGCGGCATGCGTGGTTTCAGGTCACGAGCCGCCTTTTCGGTTTCCACCACTCGCCTTCCGCCGGTCTGCGGCCGCCAGG
>CAZMGV010000004.1:0-272588 GCA_964565925.1 uncultured bacterium | reverse complement strand
GTCTTCGGTCACTGGTGGATTTGGGTGGAAATCGTCCGGGTGAGCTTGGGAAGCTGGCACTCTACCAACTGAGTTACTCGCGCCCGGGAACCCCCTCAAGATAGACCGGACGCGTTTATTGTCAACCGGGGAGGGGGCAATGGCCGCTCAGACTGGGAGCTTCGGCCAGATGCAAAAAGCTGGCGGCACCGGGCGCGCCGCCAGCTTATCGAGCCATCAGTCCGTTACCTTATTGCAGCACGCTCGGCTGATGCGTGACCGGCGGGCTGATTGCCGGGATGACGGAGTTCGCGTTTACCGGCAGCGGGACGTTCAGCGAGCGTATCTCGGTCTCCACCCTGGTGATCACGCCGGTCGGGTAGCCGTCGGCGTTCTTCGGAGTCGCCCCGTGGGTGACCCAGTAGAGCAGGTCTTTCGTGTTCCGGGTGACGTCTTCAATGAAGGCCGAGAGCGGATTCGCCTGGAATCCTCCCTGCATCCGGTGCGGAGAGACCGCGGCCGTCCGGCTGTCGGGGATACGGTGCTCGACCCTGAACAGCGCAGGCTGCTGGAAGAGGCGCAGCTTCAGGAAGACCCAGCTCATCACTGCCATCGCGCAGGAGCCGGCGCTCATGGCCCAGAGGATCGGAGAAAGTCCGCCCTGATCGCGGCGGATACGCTGGAACAGGGTCCGGGCGGCCGCACGGGTCTCCTGTGTCGGCCCGAACACCGTCGCCGGGGCGATACCGGGCAGGGCGTCCAGGGTGCTCTGGCGCATCCGTAGCGCCCGCTGTCGCAGCACCGGGTTCTCCGAATTTCTTAGATTTTCGTAACCGTCGAACCACACCTTCACCAGACGGACGATCGACGGGCCCAGCAGTTCGTAATCCTTGCGGAACAGTTCCTTCTGGATCTTTTCCACTTCCTCGGGCGTCATCTCCGGGTGCTTGAAGTGCATGGAGAATCCGTCCCAGCGCCTCAGATCCGGGTTGTCGGCGTATTCCGGCAGGTAGCGCTTTTCGGCCAGCACCTGCTTGTGGAACGGCGTGCCCGGGAAGGCGAAATAAATGAGTACCTGATAAAGGGACGGTGCCAGCTTCAGGAGCCGGTCGTACTCCTTCATGATCTTTTCCCGGTTCTGGTACGGGAAGCCGATGATCATCGACGAGAGGATGTTGATCCCCCGCGATTTCAGCCCCGAGTACAGCTCCTCGAGCGACTTGCCCTGCAGCTTGCCGTAGCCGGACTCGGTCCCTTCGAACGCGGTCCAGATCGTGTCGAAGTTCATCTCGGCGATTTCGTCCGGGGTGAACTGAGACAGTCCGCGCACGCTGCCGAATCCCATGATCGGAAGCGTCGGGCCTTCCGCGCGGACGCACTCCAGGAACTCCCGGGCGCGGCGCTTCTGCAGGAAGAAATCCTCGTCGATCAGGATGAAGCCGGTAAGCTGGTCGCCGGCGGCTTTGCTCCGGGCGGTCATCTCCCTGATGGCGTCGTAGACCTCGCGCCCGCTCTGCAGAAAGGGGACATAGGCCCGCTTGAAGAAGTGCGAGGTGCAGCAGAAGTCGCAGCCATTGGGGCAGCCGAGTCCGGCCGTCAGATGCGCGACGGTGCCTTTCTGCTGGTAGGAATACATGCGGACCGTGGGGATCGGCGCGTAGGGGTGGCGGATCGGACGGTCGAGCGGCTCGCCCAGCAGGCGGCGCATGAAGCCGACGCCTTCTTCGCGGCAGATGTAGTCGCCAAACGGCAGCAGAAGGTCGTCCGGCAGGACGGTTCCGTAGCCGCCCAGGATGATCCTGGACCCAGGTGAATGTCTGCGGATCAGCTCCACCATCCGGCGCAGCTTGTGAAAAGTCGCCACGACGAAGTTGAGACCGATGTAGTCGTAGCGCTCGCGGCGGAGTTCACGGATGAACTCCCTTTCCGAAGGGTAGTGAAGGGTGACGCAGGGGGTCTGGATGTTTTCGGCGAGGTAGTCGATCGCCCAGCAACGGATCACCTGGCGCAGGCTGAAGATTCCCTGTGCGCGAGTCACCTGTGCGTTGAACAGCTCGGCGCCGACGGAGTCGCCTTCGCCGGGGCCGCCGAACGGGCGGCAGACGCTGGAAAAAAGAATACGGGTCATGTGGATCTCCTTGCGCGCCTACCAAACGACAAATGCCGGGAAACCGCAAGTTAAATGGCGGAGATGTACACGTTCTTTACATTGTGATTTTTGTCAACCTTGGAAAGTTTACAGAACTATCACAGTGCCGATGGAGGCAGATGAATGCGACGAAATGCGCGGCGGTCCGTTGCGATCAGTTGCCGGCGCGGGAAGGAAGGCGCTGCAGCTCCGCAGTCAGCTGGCGGTGAAGCGCCTCGGCGGAGGCGGGGCTCTCCCAGGCATCGATAAGCGGATACACAGTGGATTCTTCCTCGATGTTGTGGCGGCTGAGACGTTCCGAAAGTCCAGTCAGCCGGTCCTTGACTGCGGAGATCTTCGCAGCGACTTCCTTTGCATCCGCACCGCGGCGCACTTTCTTCAGGGTGGCGACCGACTCCGAGAGGGTGAGCATGAACTCGTCGTGCTCGCGCCGGAGCGATTGCACTGTCGTTTCAAACTCTTTGCCCCGGCCAGCGGCCGGATGATCCGGCCGGCTCCGCAACGCCTCGAACCGGGGGAAGAGCGCCTTGTGTTCAGCGCGGATATGTACCGCCAGGCGCATCCAGAAAAGGTCGAGCCGGTTATGGGCCGTCGACGGGCGGCCGCCGTCCAGAGCCTGCATCGCGCGGCCGAACAGGTCGTTTATTTCGCGGTGGTCGTTTTCGAGCAGCTCTTTGACGGAAATCAGCTTCATAGACGTGGCTACCTGCGCGAGATCATTTCGCCTCCCGAAGGTATTGGCGACCGGGCCGCCTCTATATGCGGACTGTCATTAGGAAGGTCCGGATACTGACTGGCGTCAGTTTTGGGTGCCGAAACGCAGGGAATCGGCCTGATTTATTTCTATTTCGACGGAAGATGACCGTTATCATAAGCGATTTATGACACTCACGTCATTTTAGGAGCATACCCGACGCACTGCGGTGCCATGGGTAGAAAAAGAGAGCCCCGATGCCGGTCTGACCCAACATTCTCATAGCCCCTCAAGGAGGCCCCGTCCGCATGGAAAAGAAAGAATACGACGTGATTATCGTAGGTGGCGGGCATAACGCTCTGACCTGTGCGGCCTATTTAGGGAAAGCCGGCGTCGATACGCTGGTGCTGGAAGGCCGCCACGAATTCGGCGGCGCCGTATACACGGACGAGCATACCGCTCCCGGTTTCTGCCATAACATCCACTCCAATTTCATGGAGTTCCTGCACATCATGCCGATCTTCTCGGACTTCGATCTGCCGGGCCTGGGCGCCCGCACGATCTTTCCAGAAGCGCAGTGCGGAATCGCATTCAGTGACGGCCGCCCGCCGGTGGTCATGTACCGGAACGACATGATCGAACGGACCTGCAAGAATTTCGCGGTCTATTCGAAGCGTGACGCCGATACCTGGCGGGCGCTCAAGACCAAGGCGAACATGTTCGAGCCGCTGATGGCGATGGGCCTCTACACGCCGCCGCCCAAGTTCGACATGTCGAAGGGACTCCCGCAGGCCTACACCTCCTGGACGACGCTGATGAAGGCGTTCGGCCTGGACGAAGAGATGGCCTACAAGTCGATTCGCGACTGCATCGACGAGCTGTTCGAAACGGATGAAATCCGCGCCCTCATGTACCGGGTGGCGATCGAGTTCTGCGGGCCGCCGCTTGAATGGCCGGGCATGGGCGGCATCTTCATCTTCGCGAACCTGTTCATGCCGGGCTGCTGGCGGATGATGGTGGGCGGCACGCACCGTCTGAACGGTGCCATGGTGACGGCCTGTCTCAAGAACGGCGTCACCATGCGCGAATCGAGCCGGGTGAAGAAGATCATCGTCGAGGGCGGCAAGGCCGTCGGCGTCAAACTGGTGGACGGCAAGGAGTTCCGGGCCCGTCAGGCGGTCGTGAGCGGGATCGGTGTGAAGGACACGTTCCTGGATCTGGTTGGCGAGGATAAGCTCTCGCCGTACTACCAGCGCCGCGTCAAAAACTTCAAGGACGGCCCGGACCAGGTGCTGGGCAGCGTCGCCATGGCGCTCCACGAACCGCCGAACTACAAGTCGGCCGCCCGCGACCCCGACATCAACATGGCCTGGTACCAGGTGGTCGGGTTCGACAGCGCCAAGGAAGTGCTCGACTACTGCCGTGCCGGACACATCGACCGGATTCCGGAAATCCCCGGCGCCGGTGTCTGGGTCAATTCCCTCTGGGACAAGACGCAGGCGCCTCCGGGCAAGCACAACCTCACCGGCTGGTATTTCTTCCCGCGCGCCAGTGCCCTTTCCGAGAAGGAATGGGAAGACATCCGCGAAAGCTACAACGAGAAGTTCCTGAACCTCTACACGAAGTTCGCCCCGAACATGACCCGCGACAACGTGATCGCCGATTATCTGCACACGCCGCTCGACCAGGAGCGCGGCATGCGCATGCGCGAGGGTGACTTCGGACACGGGGCGATGAGTATCGACCAGCTCAACCACATGCGGCCGTTCGCGGGAGCGGGCCGCTACCAGACGGAAATCCCGGGCCTCTACCTGGCCGCCAGCTGCTGCCATCCGGGCGGCGGCGTGACGGCGGGACCCGGATACAACTGCTTCAAGATCCTGTGCGAGGACTTCGGCTTCAAGGAAGTCTGGAAGAACCCGAAACGGATGTACTGATCCGGCGAAAGGCCCTGAACCGAACCACCGACTGACGCGAGGACCTCAAAATGGGAATGTTCGACAAACCATACGACGCAATCATCATCGGAGCCGGACACAACGGTATGGCGCTGGCCGGTTACCTGGCGAAAAGCGGCTGGAGCGTCGCCGTGCTCGAACGGCGGTCGGAGGAAGGCGGCGGGCTCTGCACGGAAGAGGTGACCGAGCCGAACTTCCTGCACAACATGCATTCCAACTACCACTCGCTGGTCGGCCTGTGCCCGGTCTACGACGATCTGGAGCTGCTCGATAACGGGGTCGAATACGGCCATCCGGACGTGCAGATGGGCAGCATCTTCGCCGATAACACGGCCATCACGATCCACACCGACATGAAGAAGACCTATGAGAGTTTTGCGAAGTTCTCGAAAAAAGACGCCGAGACCTGGCTGCGGCTCTTCGACGAGGTTCACGGATACCTGGACCTCATGGTGCGGACGCTCATGTATGCGCCGCCGATCGATCTGAACGACATCACCAAGGCGCTTGCCGCCTGGGGTGTGGAGGAAAAATCCGAGTTCCTCACGGCGAAGCTGCGCACCATGTCGGTGGCCGACTTCCTCAACAAGCATTTCGAGAACGAGCGGATCAAGGCGATGCTGGCGTTCCACGCGGCGATCTGCGCCTACCAGCCGCACATCAAGGGGCTCGCTGTGAGCTACCCGGTGCTGCTCGGCAAGATCGCCAACTGGCACATCTGCAAGGGCGGCAGCCACCGGCTGGCACACACCCTGATGCGCGTGATCGTCAAGAACGGCGGCCGCGTGTTCCCGCAGGTCCCGGTCGAGGAGATCCTGATCGAGGACGGCAAGGCGGTGGGCGTCCGGGTCCCGGACGGAATTGTGCGGGCGAACAAGCTGGTTGTATCGAGCATCGACGCGAATCAGACCTTTGAAAAGCTGGTTCCCTCCAAGTGGGTACCGAAGAAAACGGCCGAAGCGGTCAAGCACATCCAGTACCAGGATGCGACGCTGTTCAATGTCCATCTGGCGATGAACGGCCTGCCCAAATACAAGGCGCAGTCGTTCGACCCGGATATCGACCGGGCGTGGATCCTGAATATCGGGTTCGAGTCGCTCAAGGATTTCGACGACGACTTCGCTCAGATCCGCCAGGGCCTCGTGCCCGAAGTGCCGCGCCTGAATGTGGCGGTGAACTCCCTCTACGATCCGACCGACGCGCCGGAAGGGAAGGCGACCGGCCTCATCCGCGTGTTCGTACCCTATGACTGCGACGCCAGCGGAGCAGGCGGCTGGGAAGCGCGCAAGAAGATCTACGGACAGCACTGTATCGAGAAATGGCGCAGCGTATGCACGAACATGGACGAGGGACTTATCCGCCGCTGGGTGACCGAGACGCCGCTCGATATCAGCAAGAAGATGATCAACTACCGGTTCGGCGACTGGATGGTCGGCCGCATTCACCCGGACAATCTGCTCGAACACCGCCCGACGGACGAGATGTCTCACTACCGCACGCCGGTGAAGGGGCTCTACATGTGCGGCGCGTCCCAGCATCCGCACGGCTATATCACCTTCGCGCCGGGGTACAACTGCCTCGACTCGATCGCCGATGACTTCGGCATGAACAAATGGTGGCAGAACGTATGACCGAGACCGCAACCTATCCGGTCCGCCTCGAAGGGGGCGATACGGCCAGCGGGCTGGCGGACATGATCCACCAGTATCTCTCGCAGAACTGCGCCGATTCGCCACGCAAGGTCCGGCAGGCCCGTTCGCTCAAGGGCGACGTGTTCATGCGGGCGGCCGAGGACGAGGCGATCTGCGTGCGGATCCGGTTCTTCAACGACGGGATCGAGCTCTCCGACGTGGGCGCGATGCCCGACGGTGCCGCCTCGATCAAGGCTGACTTTATCTCTGTCGCCCATCTGACGACGGGCGAAGAAGGGCCGTTCGGCCTGCTGGTCAGGCGGAAGATGGCGGTGAGTTTCCGGCCGGGACAGATCCCCTTCCTGGTCGGCGTGCTGCGGTTCATGCAGATCCCCGACGAGCTTCGCGAAGCGGGCGAGGGCGGCAGCAATGCGAAATGGTGGATAGCCGGAACGCTGGCCGCCGGAGCGGCCGGCGGTGCGGTCTACTGGTACGTGAGCAACTGAGTGCAGAAAGGATGGTGATGCGATGAGCGTAATCTACACAGACCAATGGTACGAGGACATGAAGCAGCTGGTGAACCAGACCGAGGAGTTCATCAAGCGTGCGCCGAAGAACAAGATTCTCGCGGCGTTCGAGGTCATGGGCGACGAGCAGTCGCCGTACGTGAAAGCCGGCACGGCCGTTCACTACCTGATTCACATGGAAGCGGGGCAGGTCGCCGAGTACAAGCCGCTGCCGGGACGTCACGACGGAAACGGCCTGAGTTTCAGGTTCACGGCACCTGCAACCGTCTGGGAACTGATCGCCGCCGGTGTCCAGGATCCGATCCAGGCGGGACTCCGGGGCACGATCAAGGTCCGGGGTGACATGCGGTTCCTGATGCAGCATGCCGAGGCGGTGAAGATGCTGGTCGACATGTACGGCAAGCAGGTCAATACCGAATGGCCGCAGGGGAAACCTCCCTACAAGGTTCAGGCAAAGGGTAATGAAGCTGCATGAAGCGGCACTAGGCGAAGGCGGGGTTCTGCCGGATCCCCTCGAGGCGCGTCGTACCGAAGCGCTCGACCGGGTATTGCAGGCCGAAGTCGCGAACAATGCGGCTTACGCAAGCACGGTACTCGAGAACCCGGGCGGCAGGCATGCGGACGAGACCGTTGCGGAGCGTACGAACCGCATCTGGACCAGTTACTGGAAAGAACTCGATACGGTCTGCACCGGATCGTCGGAGTCCGTGGGGTTGTGGCTCGACAAGAAGCTCCGGACCGAGCGGACCGAGTACATGGACCGTCCCGATTTCTCCGAGGCCGACCGGAAAGAGGAGATCGAGGCGCTTCATAACTTCAACCTGAAAACCGGCGTCTATTCGACCGCCGCCTCGGCGCTGTTCAAGGCGATCCGGGAATCGGGGATCAGGAAACGCCCGGTGCGGGTTCTCGATCTCGCATCGGGTTACGGGGGCTTTCCCTCCTATCTGGCCGAAGAGTTCGAAGGCGAACTCAGTGTGACGGGTTCCGATATTCAGGCGGGTTATATGGATGCGGCCTGCGACCGGTTTGTGCAGCCCGGCCTCGATCTGGGTTTCCGGGTGGTGGATGCGCTGACTTTCGAGGATGTGCGGCCCGGCGAATTCGACATCATGACCATCGTCCAGGCGGTGCATCACTTCCCGCCCGACGTGCTGGCCCGTGTGATCTCCGGGGCGGCGCATCTTTCGCCGGGTGGAATCCTCGCGATCGACGGTGTCCGCTCGCCGTGGCTTTCGTCGGCGATGTTCGGCGGGGGGCTGCTGTTTGCGTGGGGCGGGCATTTCCTGCACGACGCGGTCGTGAGTTCGCTGAAAATGTACGCCCGGCCGGAACTGGAACTGATCGGACGGGCGGCCGTTCCGGCGGCGACGGTCACTACCTGGTCCGAACCCCCGGCATTCAACGTGCTGCACGTTTACCGCCCGCCGGAACTTTCAAAACGGGGTCCCGGGCGTCCGAGGTCGTCGAAGCACCCCCGCCATAACGGCGGCTGAATATCCGTTCTGAACGTGCGGGCTAGATCAGGCCCGGTTTCCCCTGCTGGTACCGTTTGTATTCTGTTGTGAGCAGATCGACGTGTTCCTGCTCTTCGGCGGCCAGTTCGCGGTAGAGCTGGTGCTCGGCCGATCCCTTTTTGACCGTTCCGGCATGTCTGGTGAAGAACTCGACCGCCCGCTTTTCAAAGCCGATGGCGATCCGGAACAGGTTGTAGGGGTCCTTGGGCTCGTCGATGGTCCCGGCGTATACCGCCGCGTGGCCCGTGCGGAACTCCGGGGACAGTGCGGGCGCGTCCAGATGGTAGCGCCTGGAGAGTGTGGCGATGTGCTCGTCCTCCATCGCCGCGAACTTCTCAAACAGCTCCCTGAGTTGCGGTTCTGCCGAATCGGCGGCGGCTCTACGGTAAAACGCCCGCCCGCCCAGTTCGATCTCGAACGCGATGCGGATGGCCTCGACAGACGCGCTGCTGGCCGCCGGAGCGGCCACGTCGACCACTTCCAGCTCGCCGCCGCACGACGGGCAGGCACCGAACGGGAAGGCGAAGCCGTCACGGATCTTTGCGCAGGACTTGCAGCGCCAGGTGATTGCCGCCCCGGCGCAGCAGACGTGACTCTCTTCGCCCGGTTCCACCGGGCGGTGACAGCGGGGGCAGAGTTCTCCGGCTATGCCAGCAACCGGTTTTCCGGAGGGGCGGCTGGAGCGGACGGCGGTCGCCTGCTGGTCGAATACGTCCAGATCGTGCGGCGTGACCGGCCAGTTCTTCTTCTCGTTTTTCAGGAAGGCGGCGATGCTCTTGGCGGCCCGGCGTCCGGCGCCCATGGCAAGGATGACGGTGGCACCTCCGGTGACGATGTCGCCGCCGGCAAAGACGCCCGCCAGGCTGGTCGCCTGAGTGGCGTCGTCGGCCACGATATTCCCCCATTTGTTGAAAGTGAGGCCGGGCGTCGACTGCGCGATGATGGGGTTCGCCTTGGTTCCGAGTGCATAGATGACCGTGTCGCATTCGACTTCCACGAACTCGTTCGTCGGCACGGGCTTACGCCGCCCCTGTTCGTCCGGGTCGCCCAGCGCCATCTTCTGGAGCCGTACACCGCGCACGTCATTATCCACATCGGTCATGATCTCCACAGGCGAATGGAGGAAAAGGAATTCGATCCCTTCCTCCTTGGCGTGACGGAGTTCTTCAACGCGGGCCGGGACTTCCGCTTCGGTCCGGCGGTAAACGCAGCGGACCTTGGGCGTCCCCAGTCGCTTGGCAACGCGCAGGCAGTCCATGGCCGTATTGCCGGCTCCCACGACGACCACGCTCTTGCCGATATGGACCGGGGTGTCCGCCACCGAATGGTTATCGGAGCCCATGAGGTTCACACGGGTGAGGAATTCATTGGCCGAATACACCTGCCCGGCGAACTCGCCGGGGATGCCCAGGAACGCGGGGGCTCCGGCACCGACCCCCAGAAAGGCGGCGTCGTAGCCCATCGGCCCCAGCAGATCGGCGACGGTAAAGGTCCGGCCGATGACCCGGTTGGCTTCGAACTTCACGCCCATGCCGGTGAGGCGCTGCACTTCCCGGTCGATGATGTCCCGGGGCAGGCGGAACGATGGGATACCGTATCTGAGCACGCCTCCGATGGTATGGAGCGCCTCGTAGACCGTCACATCCGCACCGTAGCGGACGAGATCGGCCGCACAGGCGAGCCCCGACGGTCCCGACCCGACGACCGCGACACGGCCATGGACCAGCTTCGTGGAGGGGTCCTGCGCGACCGGCGGGGGTGCATGGGCGTGGTCGCCGACGAACCGCTCCAGCCTGCCGATAGCCACCGATTCCACCTTCTTGGTGATGATGCACTGGGCTTCGCACTGCGATTCCTGCGGGCAGACGCGCCCGCAGATCGAGGGGAACAGATTCGATTCGTTGATCACGCCCAGCGCGCCGTCCAGATCGCGGACCAGCACGTGGCGGATGAAGCGCGGAATATCGATCTGTACCGGGCAGCCGGAGATACAGGTCGGCGTGGCGCACTGGAGGCAGCGTTCGGCTTCCTCGAGGGCGTTCTTCAACGTGTAGCCCAGGTTCACCTCGCTGAAGTTGGTGGCCCGCTCCGCAGGGTTGCGCTCGGGCATCGGCACCTGATGAGGCGCCAGCTCCTTGATCTTCTTGTAGTTGCGCTTCTCTTCCTCGAAGAGCTGCTTCTCGAGGTTACAGACGTGCGAATAGTCGCTGCTGGCGGCCGATTCCTGGCTCTTGTAGCGGCGCTGCCGGGCAAGCAGTTCCGGAAAATCCACCTGGTGACCGTCGAAATCGGGACCCTCGACGCAGGCGAACTTCACCTCCTTGTTCACGGTCACGCGGCACGAGCCGCACATGCCGGTTCCGTCCACCATGATCGTGTTGAGCGACACCATCGTCTTGACGCCGTGGCGGCGGGTGACCTCCGTGCAGGCCTGCATCATCACGAGCGGCCCGATGGCGACGACCAGGTCGGGTTTCCGGGCCTTGAGCATCTTGTCGAGGGCGGCGGTGACGAGCCCCGGCTCGCCGTAGCTGCCGTCGTCGGTGCAGACCACGAGATCGTCGGCGTACTTGGCAAACCGGTCTTCCCAGAAGACCAGTCCCTTGTTCCGGAACCCGATGATGGCGCCGGTGCGGTTGCCCGACTCCTTGAACGCCCGCAGTTGCGGAAAGACGGGGCCCACGCCCAGCCCGCCGCCGACCATGACGACGTGACCCGCTTTATCCACATGCTGGGGGAGTCCGAGAGGACCGACGAAATCGAGGAACTCGTCGCCTTCCCGGTAGTGCGTCATCATCT
The DNA here is from genome assembly GCA_964565925.1 of uncultured bacterium. Classification (GTDB taxonomy): domain Bacteria; phylum JAGRBM01; class JAGRBM01; order JAGRBM01; family JAHCIT01; genus CAZMGV01. The sequence continues at coordinate 261,334 of CAZMGV010000004.1, read as the reverse complement.
CGTTCGTGGTCTTGCCGAGTGCCTGGATCACCATCGTGATCGTGCCCCGGTCTCGGTCGAAGTCGGCGATGGTGAGCGGGATGCGCTCCGCGCCGTCGTGCAGGCGGACCATTACGAACTGCCCGGCCTGCGCCGAGCGGGCGACCTCGGGCGCCAGAACCTCCCACATGAAGATCAGGTCGGAGAACTTTTCCCGTTTGAGAATCCTGTACATCGCCGCGGACGTGCCTCCCGTACCTGTGGCGTACACAACCCTGAAGCATAGTCAGCATCCGCCCCGGTTAAGGGGTATGACGTCCGTCAGTCGCCCGAAGGACGGCGGGTTAAACGGCCGCCGGTGGTGTTCAATAGGTGGATGAACAGGCCCCTGACAGCCCCGGACCAATCCGGTATTATGCTGCCCATGTCTGAACGAAGATTACCGGCGGTACTGCTGGTGGCCGCCCTCTGGGCGGGTGCCGCCGGTACGGCAGCTGCAAAAATGTACAAATATACGGACCGGGCAGGGCAGGATCACTACGTGGATTCGCAGTCCAAGATCCCGCAGGAGTACCGGGAAAAGCAGGAAGAGGTCCAGCCGATCCGCAACGAGTCATCGGCGGTGGTTCCGTATACGCCCAGACCGGCGGTACCTTCTCCGGCCGGAACTGCAGCAGTCCCCGGCGGTCCCGGCAAAACGGAAGATCCCGCCTGTGCCCGCAAGCGGGATCAGGCCCAGAAGGACATTGCGGAGTACCAGAAGAAGGCCGCCGACTGGGAAAAAGAACACCAGGCGGAAAGTGCCGCCAAACCGGAAGATTCGGGTGCGGAAAAGATCGCCCAGATCGCCGTCGAAAAGTGCCTGGGGGGCGGGGGTAATATCGATCCGGCGAAGGCGATGGAAGCGATCCAGGCCAACGCGAACTGCATCTCGCAGGTGACGAAAGAGGAAGGTTCGGGAAGCCGCGCCGCTGCCGAAAAGAGTGACAATCCCTACCTGAAACGGATCAAGTCCGCTCAGGAAGAACTGGACCGCCTGAAAACCAAGTGCGGCGGCTGATTACTTCGGCCCGATCTCTCCGGTCGAGAGCTTCTTGAACAGCGCCGCGTCGATCTTCACGTACTTGTCGTTGTCCAGATAGTAGAGCGGATCGGTCACTTTCGCGGGGTCGTAGCCCTCATTCCGGTATTCGACTTTCTGGTGTTTGAAAGTGCTGGTGATCTGCATGTCGTGCTGGACGCGGATGAAATAGGTCCGCTGGTAGTTGGCCAGCTTTTCGTTGACGTATTTCGCGAACGACTCGAGGTTGAAGTCGCCCGACACGTTCAGGCTGGCCATCCCGGCCCGGCCTTCGGCGCCTTCCACCTTCACGCCGTAGACGTTCGCTTCGAGGACGCCGGTGGCTCCGTTGAGGATCTCGGCCACTTCGTTGGTGGAGACGTTCTCGCCCTTCCACCGGAAGGTGTCGCCCACGCGGTCGGCGAAGGAGGCCCAGCGGTCCTCGTGCAGCTCGATGAGGTCGCCGGTATTGAAATACCGGTCGCCCTTTTTCAGCACATCGCGGAGGATCTTCTTGTTGGTGGCTTCCTGATCGACGTAGCCGTCGAATTTCATGATCGGATTGATCGCACCGACCAGAAGTCCCTTGTTCCCCGCGCCGACCGGATCGCACAGACCCTTGGCGTTGCGGATCACCTCACCGGTCGCCTGGTCGCAGTTCAGGACCAGCTGGCCCGGACGCAGCCGGCCGATCATGCCGGGACGGCCCTGGAAGTTGACGAGCGGCGCATTGCCTTCGGTGGCGCCGTAGAACTCGCGGATCAGCGGGATGCCGAACCGGTTCTGGAACTTTTCCCAGATGTCGGGGCGCAGGCCGTTGCCGATCCCGAGGCGCAGCCGGTGGTTGCGTTCGTTTTCCTGCGGCGGCGTGTTGAGCAGGTAGCGGCACAGCTCGCCGATATAGATGAAGATCGTCGCATCGAAGTCGCGGACGTCCTTCCAGAAGTTCGAGGCCGAGAACTTGCGGCGCAGCGCCATCGTCGCGCCGGAGGTGAGCGACGAGCCCCAGCCGGCGAACATGCCGGTGGAGTGGTAGAGGGGGAGCGTCATGTAGACGACGTCCGCCGGGGTCGCTTCGCCCATCCCGCGCCCGAACAGCAGACTGGCGGCGAGCCAGCGCTGGTTGGTGATGATCGCCGCTTTGGGCAGCCCCGTCGTGCCGGAAGTGTAGATGTAGCACATGGGATCGGCCGTATCGGGCCGGTTCAGGTTGTACGGCCGGTTGCGGGAACAGGCTTCGATCTCTTCGTTGACGACGCGCAGCCCTTCGGTCTGGACCTTGTCCGGGGTGTCGTCCTTCTGGACCCACAGGGTCCGGTCCTTCGTGATTCCTGTCAGATCCGCCTGCACCGTCATGACGTCGGCCAGATGCTCGGTGCCGACGAGGGCCGCTTTCGGCTTGCCGACGTTGATGGCGTGCGTGAGCGCCTTTCCGGTCAGGTTGTGATTGATAAGCGCGCCGACCGCGCGGATCTTGTTCAGGCCGGTGACGGCGAACAGGAATTCCGGCCGGTTGTCCATGACGATGGCGACGACGTCGCCGCGTCCGATACCCTGCTTCACGAAGAAGTCGGCGTACTGGTTGGAGATCTCGTTTACTTCGCGCCAGGTGTAGCGGCGCTGTTCGTAGGCGATGGCGAGGTGATGGGGGATGTCTTTTGCATAGCCTTCCATGAGGCGGGCGGAGTTCCAGTGTCCCTGGGGGAGCAGCTGGGGGATGTGCGAAAACACCCGAATGTTGCCCTGTATGTCGATGGCGGTCGTACGCAGCCGGTCTATCAGACCCATATCACCCATTTCCTTCCAAGCCCGTCAGAATGTGGCCTGCTGCCGTCCTCGTATCCCGCAAGCGGCAGCCGCCGGGTGCCCATTACGGCCCAAAATCGCCGGAGGGTCAAGAAGCGCGGAGGGCTTTTGGACGCATTTGCCGCCGCATTTGCGGGATCGATCGGGTTTTATCCTTCCATGGGAAGCGGGTAGGCTGGGGACTCTTACAAAGGGGAACTCAATTGGCTTCCGAACTGCCGAAAAGCCTCCAGCGGCTGGTGGAGCGCATCGCGGCGTCAGCCGGGAACCCGCTCGACTGGAGCCGGGCAGCCCGTTGCGCCCTGATTGCGCTGGGTATGGTCACCTATCTGGTGCTGGTGAATGTCAGTATCCGGTTGACGATCCGGCATCGTTTGAATCTGTCCGAGCCGGAACTGGCGACACTGGCTATTGCCGGGGATTGTCTTCTGGTTCTGCTGGGCGTCTGGGCCGTTCTGGGGCTATCGGCGTACCTGCTCCGCCACCGCTATCCAGAAAGTCCGGTCTGGGCGCATCTGCCCGCCCAGGGCTGGTCCGTGACGTTCGCGCTGGTCTGCTACGCTTTCGGGACCACCTCCAGTCCGGTATTCGGTTCCGCCGCCATGGGGGGCGCCTTCGGAGGCATCCTGCTCTTCGGATGGAGACCAACAGCCCTCGGCATATTGTCCTTTGTCGTTTGCGGCGTGTCGCTCGAGGCCGCGTCCCATCTGGGGTTTATCCCGTACGCGCCCGTGTACACCATTCTCGCCTTCGAGGACGGTCACAGGAGCGCTTCGATGATCGTCTTCATCTGGACGGCCGTCGTCTCGACCTCGGTCGCGGTGATGGTCCTGTTCGGCTACATCTTTGCCCGGTGGCGGGACCGTGAGGAACAGCTCGCCGAGGCCCATCTGCTACTGGGCAATTCCAATGCCCGGCTCCAGGCGTCGACGGACCTGATACGACGATACGTGCCCGCCCAGCTGGCCGAGCAGATACTGTCGGGCAGTTACGTCCAGGGGAGAGGCTGGGAGCGGCGCAAGCTCGCGCTGTTTTTCTCCGACATCAAGGGGTTCACCGACGCCAGCGACGAGCTGGAGGCGGAAGATCTCTCCCGCGTGCTGAACGAATACCTGTCGGAGATGTCCGCCATCGCGGAGCGATACGGCGCGACGCTCGACAAGTTCGTGGGCGATGCGATCATGATCTTCTTCGGCGCTCCGGCCGTCACCGACGACCGCGACCACGCGCTGCGTGCCGTCCGGATGGCGATGGAGATGCAGACCCGCATGGGTGAACTGGCACGCAAGTGGTCGGACGAGGGAATCGAGAACCCGTTCCAGGTCCGGATCGGCATCAACACGGGTGTTGCGACCGTGGGAAACTTCGGTTCCGCCGGCCGGATGGAATACACCGCCATCGGCAAGCAGGTGAACCTGGCCGCCCGTCTCGAATCGAACTGCACGCCGGGTAAAATACTCATCAGCCATTCCACATGGGCGCTCATCAAGGACGAGATCGACTGCCGGGCTACAGGCGAGATCCAGGTGAAGGGTATCCATCATCCGGTGAAGACCTATGAAGTAGGGTGACGGCGCGGGGGCGGGGTGCTCCCTCTTTACCTCCTTCCGTTCTCCCGCTAAATGCCTTGGTCCGGACAACACCGGACCCCTATGGCGCTACGCATTTACAACACGCTTCACCGCAAGCTGGAAACCTTCGAACCGCTCGTGCCCGGAAAGGCCGGGATTTATGCCTGCGGCATCACGGCCTATGATCTGAGCCACCTGGGACACGCCCGGGCGCTGATCACGTACGATGTCGTGGTCCGGTACATGCGGTACCGGGGGTATCAGGTGAACTTCGTCCGCAACTTCACCGACGTGGACGACAAGATCATCGCCCGCGCCAACGAGAAGGGCGAAGATCCCAAGGCCCTTGCCGAACGGTTCATCCGTGAGTTCCATGTGGACACGGAAAAGCTGAACCTGCTCAAGCCCGACTCCGAACCCCGTGCCACCGATGCGATGGCGCAGATCATCGACCTTGTGAAACGGCTGATCGCGCGCGGCATGGCTTATGAAGCGGGCGGCGATGTGTTCTTCGCGGTCGAGTCGTTCAAGACCTACGGCAAGCTGTCCGGCAAGGCGCTCGAAGACCTTGTCGCGGGCGCCCGGGTGGATGTGAACCGGATCAAGCGCAACCCGCTCGATTTCAATCTCTGGAAGGCGGCCAAGCCGGGCGAACCGGCATGGGATTCGCCGTGGGGCAAGGGCCGGCCGGGCTGGCACATCGAATGCTCCGCCATGTCGATGAACATCCTCGGAGAGACTTTCGACATCCACATGGGCGGACTCGACCTGATCTTCCCGCACCACGAGAACGAGATAGCCCAGAGCGAGGGCTGCACCGGCAAGGAGTTCGCCCGCTACTGGCTTCACAACGGCTTTGTGAACATCAACCAGGAGAAAATGTCGAAGTCACTCGGTAACTTCTTCACGCTCCGGGATCTGCTCGGCAAATACCCCGGTGAGGTGCTCCGCACGTATATTCTGGGCACCCACTACACGAAGCCGCTCGACTACTCGGACGATGAACTTCGTCAGACGGAGGCGGGCCTCAAGAAACTGTATGAAACGCTCGCCCAGTGCCGGGAACTGCTGGTGAACCGGTGCATCGACGATCCGGCGGCGGTCCCGACCCCTCAGGAGCAGAAGATTCTGGACCAGCTGGCCGGCCTCAAGGACCAGATCGAAGGGTTCATGGACGAGGATTTCAATGCGGCCGGTTCGATCGGGGCGGTGCAGGGCGTCCGCAAGGCGATTAACGAATACCTGCTGGCGCATAATTTCAGCAAAACGCCGGTTTCCTGCCGGATAGCCGAACGTTTTCTGGCTGAAGTCCCCCGCATCCAGTCGACCCTTGGCATCCTGTTCCAGGAACCCCGGGCGTTCCTCGATGACCTGAACCAGCGGGCTGCTGCCGGATCAGGTATTACGGAAGATGAGATCCAGCGTCTGATTGAGGAGCGCAAATCGGCCCGGGCGGCCAAGGATTTTGCCCGTGCCGACGGGGTCCGCAAGGAACTGGAAGCCCGGGGGGTCGAGATCAAGGACGGCCCCCAGGGGACCACCTGGAGCTGGAAGCGCTGAATCCCGTTCGGCGGGCTGCCATAGGTCCGCTGTAAAGGTTTTCCACCCGTCCCCATTGCCAGTCCGCGGGGGGCTGGAATACCCTCCCGGGCATGGCAGGTATGATTTCCGATCTGGTTGAGCGGGCGATGGCACCCGCCCGGGACCCCAAGATTGTCGAGCGCATCCGCTTTCTGCAGTCGCTGCAGCTGCTCAAGGATCTGTCCACCAAACAGGTGGGAGAACTCCTGACCGAATGTATCGAACGGCAATATAACCCCGGTGACACCATATTTAACGAAGGCGATCAGGGTAACGCCCTGTTCATCATCAACTCCGGCTTTGTCGCCATTACCAAGAAAGGCGACGGCGGCGAGGTTCATACGCTTGTGAACCTGGGTCCGGGCACGCATTTCGGCGAGCTGGCGCTGCTCGACACGCTGCCCCGCTCCGCGAGTGCGGTCGCCATTGACCAGTCGTCGGTACTCATTCTGTACAAGGCCAACTTCGATGCCCTCGTGTCCAAGCGGGCCGACATCGGCCTGCCGATCATGACCGCCGTTGCCGAGAACCTGGCGAGACAGGTCCGCCGGCTCAACGAACAGGTGTTCCGCATGCAGAGCGGACAGGCCAAGACCTGAAGGGTACAGGGAAAAGACCTTGAGTAACGAAGTCGACATCCACAGCGACTCGCATACGCTGAAGCTGGTCGAGCGCTGGCTGCGGATCCTGCTGCTCCTCATGGGCACGGGCGTCTTTATTTTCCTGTTCTTCCAGCTCAAGCACATTCTGCTTCCGTTCGTCATTTCCGTGATTCTCGCCTACGTGCTGAACCCGGTGGTCCGGGCGCTCGAGGCGCGGGCAATCCGCCGGTCGGCGGCCGTCACGTTCCTGACCTCCATGATGCTGCTGGCGGTGGTGGGCGTCGGCTGGTTCGGCATCCCGGCGCTTGCCGGCGAAATCGAGACCATCCAGCGCAAGCTGCCGCAGGTGACCAAGGACCTGAAGGTGTTCGCCGTGGAACTCGAGAACTCGCTCGAGGAAAACTACCCGATGATCGGTTCGCAGCCGGTGATCGCACCGGCGTTCGAGCAGCTCGAAGCCAAGAGCAGCCAGGTGGCGGGCGAGATCCCCAAGTGGATCATGGAAAACATGGAGCAGATCGTTCTGCTCATCCTGGTTCCGTTCAACGTGTTCTTCTTCCTGAGGGACGGCGACGGGTGGATGCAGAAAATCTACAACATCCTGCCCAACCGTTACGTGGAGACGGTTCTGTCGGTCGTCTCCGAGATCAACGCTTCGCTGGGCGGCTATATCCGCGGCCTGCTGCTGGACGGGGCGATTGTCGGCACGATGATCGCCATCGGTCTGTACTTCCTGAGCGTCGATTACTGGCTGCTGATCGGCCTGATCACCGGCGTCGGAAACATCATCCCGTATTTCGGCCCTGTCGTGGGCTGCATCCTGGCGGTGGTTGTGGCCGTACTGGGCACCGGCGGACCGGCCGTGATCCTGAAAATCCTGATCCTGTTCGGCGCGGTGAAGTTCCTGGACGACTTCTTCTTCCAGGTGCTGATCGTCGGCGCCTCGGCGCATGTCCATGCCGTGCTGGTCGTGCTGAGCGTGTTCATGGGCGGTTACCTGCTCGGGATCGTCGGCATGGTGATCGCCGTTCCGATCACGGTGAGCGTGCAGGTGATGATCCGGATCCTGATCGACCGCTACCGGTTCCACACGACGGTCGCCGCCAAGGAACGCGCGCTCGGTGACCACTGGGTCTGCTGACGATGATCGAGTCGTTGCAGAACCTCTCCTTCGACCCGTCTCACGACGAAACCTACCGTTGCCGCACCGAAGACGGCTGGGAACTGCATCTCTACCGCTACCGGGCGAAGGGCGACGTGCCGAAAAAACGTCTGCCTGTGCTGCTTGTTCACGGGGGCGCCTCGACCCGCTTTTCGTGGGACCTGGGGGACGGGATCGGACTGGCGCCCTGGCTCGCCGGCCGGGGCCACGAGGTATGGACCGTGGATCTGCGCGGCCGAAAACGGGCGGGCAAATGGTACAGCCGGGTGAAGCTCCCCCAGTGGACCTTCGACCATCTGGTCGAGTTCGACCTGCCGGCCGCCATCCATGCCGTCCGGAAATATTCGGGTTCCCCGGCCATCCATTACATCGGCCATTCGATGGGCGGGATGATCGCCTACTGCTACCTGATCCGGTTCAGGGGCGAGGGGCTTGAGCGGGTCGTGACGCTGGGCTCCCCGGCGTTCGTCAAAGGTGCGCCGCCTTGGGTGGCGCTTCTGCGGTCCTGGATCTACCGGTTCGGCCCCGATATGCGGCTCGACTGGATCACGAAGGCGGCCGCTCCGTTCGCCGGCCGGCTACCAGAGTCGATGCTGAAGTCTTCGGTCAATTTCGAAAACGTAGACCGTGCGGTCCTTGCCCGCTACATGTGGCGCGGGATCGCGGCGATCCCTTCCCGCAAGGCGGCGCATTTTTCACGTATTGCCTCGGAGGGTGGCCTTATTACGGAGGACGGCCGGTTCCGCTACTTCGAGCACCTGAACGAGATCAAGACACCAATCTACGTCATCGCCGGAAAAGCCGACGGGCTTGCCGACTGGCGCGCCTGCCGCGAGACGTTCGAGAAGATCGGTTCCACCGACCGCAAGTTCCGGCTGCTCGCCCGGTCCGAAGGCGAAAAGTTCGACTACTCCCACGCCGATCTGCTGTGGGGGAAATACGCCCCGGAAGAGCTGTTTCCGGATATTTTAAGTTTCCTGTGGGGGACGAGGGCGGAACTCAGGGTCGTGGGCTGACCGCGGTTCCTGTTACACCTGGCCCAGCTCGTTGCGGATACGGGCGACGCGGCAGGCATGGGAGTTGGGGCCCTCGAGGCGGCCATTCTCGTAGAGACTGATCGCCGGGCAGATGAAGCAGGTCTCCTGGAAGTCGCAGGTGCGGCACTCGGCGAACCGGTGCCACTTCACGTCCCGGATCTCTTTCATCCAGGCGGAATCTTTCCAGATCTCGGCGAGCGAGCTGTTCTTGATGTTGCCGGCGGGGACCTTGTTCTGCGTGCAGGCGAAAACGTCGCCGTTGGGGGAGATGATCGGCGACGAGCAGGCGGAGGTGCAGATCACCTCGTCGTCGTGGCGGACCAGTTTCTTCGCCTTGGTGCCGTAGCGCCGGAAAAAGTCCCGCATCTCGTCGTCGGTGAGTGCGTGGTTCGTGGGTTTCACCGAACCATCGTCCTTGGGCGTCATCCAGACGTCGGTGAGATACGGAGCGCCGATCTCGTCGCACCAGGCAAGCATCTTCTCCAGGTCATGGAAACTCTCGTGCATGAGCGGGATCTTCACGATCACTCGCTGGCCGCGTTCCACGAGCCGTTCGATGTTCGCCTTCACGCGGCCGTAGCGGTTGCGGTCGCCGGTGACCGTTTCGTAGGTGTCTTCGCTGGCACCGTAGAGGGAGATGTCGACCGAGATCGGTTTCAGCTCCAGCAGGTTTTCGAGGCGGGCGCCCTCCAGCAGGTGGCCGTTCGAGAACAGCCGGATGACAAAGCGTTTCGAGCGGGCGTAGGCGGCCAGTTCGAAGAAATCCTTGCGGATGATCGCCTCGCCGCCCGTAAAGGTGATGTTCATGCAACCCAGGTTATAGAGCTGGTCGATGACGCCCTTGAACTCCTCGGTCGAGAGTTCCGGCCGTTCGGGCTGGTCCACACAGTAGCAGTGCAGGCAGTGGTAGTTGCACCGGTAGGTGAGTTCGAGCTGGGTCGTCACGAACTGCTTTCGCGCGACCATTTTCTCGCGGATGTCGTCGAATGTGGACACTAGTCCAGAGTGTGCCAGAGGTCCCCGTTCAGATCAAAGACAAGAGTGCCTCCGGGGGTCTTCTCCAGCGCAGGAATGAGGGCATCCATCAGCCTGTCAGTGTCCGTTTTGGTACGGTCGGCGACGCCCTGAACCTGCGCCATCAGCGCCGACAGCCGTTCGGCGGCGGACTGTGATTTAAGCTCCACGCCGGAGCCCTTTTCGAGATTGACGAGCATCGCCACCGGGTGCTTGCCGCCCGTGAACGGAATGCGCGGATCGGAGCCCGAGAACGGAGTTCCCTCGACGGTCAACTGGTCCTTGTCCACACGGACGATCACGAGGTCGTCGCCCAGCACCGGCCGGCCGCTCTCCAGCGCTTTGCGGGCGAGGGTACTTTTGCCAACGCCCGACGGCCCGAACGCCACCACCGCGCCGCCCTTGGTTCTGACAAAGGCCGAGGCGTGCAGGACGAACCCGCGGTGTTCCCACGCGAGCCACTGGGTGACGAGCCGGAGCGCGTTTTCGAGCGCGTTGTCGCGCTGGTGCTCTTCCTGCTTGTGCGGGCCCTGGTGCGGGGGCGGGGCGATCTCGATACGGATGTTGCGGCCGGGGAACTCGATGTCGGCCCTGAACGCGGTCGATCCGCCCGAGAACCCGTGGTCCCGGCGTGTGACCGCGACCTTGTACGGGTCCGAGTAGGAGAGCGTCCGCTTCTCGACGATCATCAGCCGGTAGGGGCGGCCCGTCGGTTCGGTGCCTTGCCCCAGAATGTGCTGCATGGCGTGGAGCAGTTTCGGCGCGGCGGCGACGTCCAGCGGATGGCCGGCGAGGGTATGGACGAAATGTTCTTTCACTTGAGGAGCCGCTCCAGTCGTGCCTGGACGATTCCGCCCATGGCGGCGAACAGCGAACTGGCGAGCCACAGCGGGGCGATCGGTCCGCGCACCTTGATATTGCCCCGGTCCCGGACGGTGACGCGGCCGATCAGCGCCTCGTGCGGCCACAGCCGGTCGAGCGCCTTGCTGTTGCGACCGACGGTGCGCAACCGGGCCTCGCCGTCGCGGAAGGTCCAGTAGAGGAAATGATGGACGACGATGGGGCCTTCGCCCGCCAGAACGACGAGATCCCCCGGCACGAGCCGCCATTTGCGGGTGACGGTTTCCACCGTGACGATGTCTCCCGGCTTGAGCAGCGGGGCCATCGACCGGCCTGACACCTTGAAGTTCACGCGGCCCCGGCGGATCACCTCTTCCCGGAGGATCTCGCCGACCGCCTGCTGGAGATGGGGTTTGGACGGCATGTCAGGCGACCTCCTTCACCAGTTTGCGGTCTTTGAGGAGCCCCAGAAAAGCCTCGACGTCTTTACGGGCGGCCTCCGGCGTCACGTCGAATTCGCCGGCCAGAAGCTCCACCAGTTCGTCGGCCGAGCGGGGGTGCTCGAGTTCCGCCCAGAGATAACACCCCGAAGGGTTCAGCACCCGGAGCAGGCGCGCGACCGGGTCCACGAGGACGGCTTCGCCGTCCACCTGTCTCCATGCAATGTCGCGGTCCTGCTGGTACTTCGCCATACGCCGCCGGAGGGTAGCCTACGCCTTCTTTCCGCCCAACTCCCAGGACACCTTCGGGAGCCGGTTTCCGGTAAATTTGATGGCCGCCAGGAAAAGGTCGTCCGGCGGGGCCTCCACCTGGTGGCGCTGGCCGTCGGAACCGGCAAAGTCGAGCCGCCAGGCATGCAGGTAGATCCGCTCGAACAGTTTCAGGTTATCGGGCAGCCGCTGGGTGGAGCCGTAGCGCTCGTCCATCAGGATCGGGCAGCCCACCGACGCCAGATGCGCGCGGATCTGGTGCGTGCGGCCCGTGTGCGGGTAGGCCAGCACCAGCGAGCCCTTGGGCCCTGACGAGAGTTTCCACACTTCCGTGAGCGCATGGACGCCGCGCGTGTCGACCGCCATCTTGATGCGCCCCGAGGTCGCCCGGTAGAGCGGACCGTCGATCATGAAGTGGTCTTCTTTTGGCGCGCTCTCCACCAGCGCGAGGTAATATTTTTTCATCGTCCGGGAACTCAGGTGCAGCTGGAACCAGCGGGCCGACACCGACGACTTGGCGGCCATCAGCAGCCCGGTCGTGTCGAGATCGATCCGGTGCACGGGGGCGGGCGGGAATTCGGCGTCGGGGTACTGGTTTTTCAGCCAGTTCACCACGCTCCACGGCCCCTGACCGGTGCCGCCCTGCACGGAGAGTCCGCCCGGCTTGTAGAGCGCCACCCAGTCGTCCGTCTCGGTGATGATCTTTGGCTTGGGCGCGGTCCACTCTTTCGTCTCGGCGGGGGGCGGCTTGGCGCGCTTCATGGCGAACGGCTTGGGCAGCACGACCACTTCGCCTTCTTTCAGGCGGTAACTGTTGTCCTCGCGCTTCCTGCCCACCTGGATCATGCCGTTACGGATCATCTGGTGGATGGTCGAGAGCGATTCATCCGGCAGGAGTTTCCTGACCAGCCGGTCCAGACGCATCCCGGATTCCGAGGCGCGCACGTCGAAGTAGTAGGCTTTGGGCACGAACAAGGCGGTGCGCTTTAGCGCTTCACGCCGGCTCCGATCAACCAGAAGAAGAAATCATTATCCGGCCACCAGCTGCGCGTCTGGCGGACGGGCGACAGGTGGCTACGCTCCGGGTCCAGTATGAAACCGGCCGCTTCGAGCATCCCGCTCACTTCCAGATGGGTGTGGCAGAAGACGCGCCCCCGCTGCTGCCTGCCGTCGCGCACCCGCTGGTCCACGGCGTGGGCGGTTTCGTCGAACCCCTGCGGGTGATAGCGGTTATAGAACTGCGCGTATAAGCGTCCGCCTGGTTTCAGCACCCGGAACGCCTCGCGCAGGTAGTTCTCGATATCGGGCCGGTCGAGATGGATGAGCACATGCTGGAAGTAGACGGCGTCGAACGTGCCATCGGCAAAACCTCTGAGCGAGCAGTCCTCGAGCCAGTGGAGCGTGATGTTCGGGTGATCCTCAAGAGCCGCCTTCGCCCGCCAGCACATGGCGGGGGATATATCCGCCCCGTGGTAGTGCCAGACGTGGGGGGCGATATGCATCGCCAGGCGTCCGATTCCGCAGCCCACTTCGAGGACCGTGTCGGCGAGATCGAGCGAGAGCGACTCCTTGATGAGCCGCGCCACCGGCAGCCCCTGCCACTTGATCAGCTCGTCCGTCGGGTAGTGGCCGAACGGGTGGCCCGCCACCGCCAGCCGGGCGCCTTCAGGTGTGGCCGCCATGCCGGTCCAGAAGGTCCGGTAGTCGTCTCCCAGCGAGGGGGAGAAAAACGGCGGGGTGGGGGGGGAGGGGTTCAGCTCGGGTCTCCATCAGGTCGGTTTATCAGTTCGGGCCACGCAAATCGTTCTGTGTTATTCCGTGTTTTTCGGTGGAGACATTATAACTCATTGAAATGATTAGGGAGCGTTTTATGCGAAGCCACGTAATGGGGGTTCGATCCGTGCCGTTCCGTGTGACCTTCCGCACAAGCTTCTTTTTCGTCTGTTTAACACCTTAACAAACGGCCAGCCGCCGCGTCACTAACCCCCGGCCTGCCGGCCACCCCCTTCCAAGGGAAGGGGGCGAACCGGCTGGGCCCCTCCTCTGGAAGGGGATGCCCGAAGGGCAGGGGTTAGTATTATGCGGTATCACTTAAGTCCGAATCCAGCACAGGCAAGGGCGTGGCCCTCAAATAGACCCAGCGGCGAAACCCGGATCCAAAGAAGATCAGCGGGTTAGGGCCCCGGAGATTACAAATCCGGTGACCGGGCGAGAGGGCGGCTCACTGGGTGACCGGAGCGGCGGGTTGGGCTGGCGGTTGCGAGGCGGGTTGCGCAGGTGGCTCGGCCTTTGGCGGATTCTTGGCGAGATAGTCCCTGAATTGGTTGGAGAGTTGGTTAAGTGCGTCGGTGTAGGGTTGCTCATAGAACGCATTGAACTGTTTCAGTGAAGGGCTGTTGAACGGTGCGATAAAAATGAAAGGCAGCCAGCACTTTTGAAGCAGATTGGATTCGGATTCACCCCTTGCAACGACTGTCTTGCCGTCCGGAAGTGTCAAAGTCGCTTCCACGGTTCTGGTCGTCTCGATCCGGCCCGGAAGAATCCCTGCTGATAAGACCGAAAATGCAGACTGCGATGCTCCTTCGACATTGATTTCGGTGTGAAGGTGAAGGATGTAAGATGGCTTCAACTTCATGATCGCGTTGACCGTTGTGGAACGATCGGTCCAGCGGTATACGGGCGGTTTCGGCGGCAACGGGGGGTCGTCATCGTCGGACGGCAGGCTGTTCCTGACAATCGGTTTCGGCTTGGCATCAAACTCGGTCGGTCCGTCAATCACATTTATCAGAAACGGAAAGTTCGGCTTGATTCGATCCCAGATTTCGATCGCTTTCTGGCCGTCGGCAAATGTCTTGCCCTGACACTCGATACAGTCATCCCGGCCATCGAACGTTTGATGCACGGTGAATGAAAAGGCGATCACCGAAATCTGGCCGGGCAAAGGGGCCGGAGGGGGCCGGTTCGGGAAGTCGTCCGGTTTCGGATCTAGATAGGTTTCGATGCAGCCGGATACCAGCAATATGCACAGGAATATGGCCAGCGTCCGCAGCATCGGGGCTCCTCCGAATATCCGTCGTTGCCGCGCAGTTAGCACGGTGCGGCAGCATCCGGCTAACGGCCTCGGCGAGTGACCGCTGGCGGGGCGGGGGCGTCCATCACACCTTCCATTATGCGGGCGTCCGCAGGCCGAATCCAGAGGGTGAGCCCTATTGCATCGCCGGAGCTGCGGCGGGTTGGGCTGGCGGTTGTGAGGCGGGTTGCGCAGGTGGTTGTGAGGCGGGTTGCGCAGGTGGCTCGGCCTTTGGCGGATTCTTGGCGAGATAACTCTTGTAGTTGTTAGAGAGCTGGTTGAGGGCATCCGTGTAGACCTCATCGCAGAATGCCTTTAGGTCGGACTCGGAAGGACTGGCAAACGGTGCGATAAACAGCAGTGGAAGCCACGTAAGTACGTTGATTCGCCGCTTTGATGCCCCCTTTGCGATCACCGTGTTTCCGTCCGGCGTCGTAAGTGTCGCATCCACGGTGAAGCCGGATTCCGTAAATCCGGGAAACAAGTACAAGAAGATAAGTGATATGACATACATCTCTGCCTCTCCCTTTTCCGGGACCTCTGTCGCCAGATGCAAAACGTAGTCAGGTTTTAGGGTCTCAATGTATTCGTCCGTTGCGCTTCGGGTTCGCCATATACGCACAGGCGGTCCCATCGCACCCGGCGGTGTCGGCCCGTTTCGGCGAAAGGTTTCGGGCGGCGAGGATCGGGTGAAGAATTCCGGCCTTGGAGGTTCTTCCTTCGCATTCTCAAGAATGGGGTAGTTCCCTTTCACCCGGTCCCAGGAATCGATCGCCATTTGTCCAGATAATGTGGTACCGGAATCGCACCCCAGGCAGTATTCCCGCCCGTCAATCGTGTGCTTGTGCGCGAATTTGAATGCGATGACGGGCAGTGGGTCTGGAACAGCCATCGGCTGACTCAGCTTTTTGACCGGCTCGTGCACGAACGTCACCAGCATGCATCCTTGCAGCAGCACCCCGCAGGCGATCGCTACCATTATTCGTGCCATCTGAACGACTCCTTCGGAAAACCGCTTGAACTGCGAAAGTAGCACGGGCGTGCCGTCCCGTCACACGTCTTTACGGGCACTATAAGTTTCCGTCTCACCGCCGTCGCCGGTAGTGGTGCTGCCCCCTTCGCTGCTTCCGCTGTCGGAGTCGCCGTACTCCATCCAGCACTCGTCCTCAGCGATGGACGCTATCTCCGAGCAGGAACCGTCGGCGTCTTCGTAGGTCGAGTAACAGGAACCGTCCTCGCTGCACTCGTACGGTTCGCTCGCCGGGCAGCTGTCGGATTCGTCTATCGAATAGCTCTCGGTGCAGATCATCGCCGTGATGAGCAGATCGCAGCCGGAGATACACATGATCGTCAAAAGAAGGATGAACTGTTTCATCCCTCCGTGATACGCCGCGGCCCGTGCCGGTAAGGTGGGCGGGATCACACCGGCCGATGAAATGTCATTCAGGTTTTAAAAGCGGTTAATGGGCTGGCGCTTCGGCTGCAGGCGGAGGCGATCTTCTCTCAGTTATAGACGCCGCTGTTATGGTACTCGTGGTCATTATTATGGTTGAAATGCTTATATATGTTCTCGATGCAACTGTTGAACTCTTTGCACTCGTAATAGGGCTTCTGCGACGATGAATCCTCCGCCGGTCCCGGCTCGGCTTTGGGCGCCGGCCCCGTCGTCGGTATCAGCCCCGTCTTTGGTGGCGGGTCAACTTTCGGTGGCGTGAGCGCACATCGGAATCCGACGCTTTCGTCACCCCGGAAAGTCGAGTCACCGTGATCTGGAAAATCCGTGTGAAGCCGGTCGGTCAGGGTTGTTTTCCAGGATCCGCCCCGGATAACCGGGCTGCCCCGGGCCTCGAACTCTTCTCCGTAGTACAGGTCCGAGGTCCACTCCCGCACGTTGCCCGCCAGATCGCAGATACCCTCGGGCGTATTCCCCAGCGGTTTCGAACAGACGGGCGCGGTGCCTTTGCTCTCGCATCCTCCGGCCGCCGGGTTGAAGACCGCCCGTTCGCAGGCCGCGTCGTTACTGCCCCACGGATAAGTCCGGCGGTCATTCCCGCGAGCGGCCTGTTGCCATTCCGTCTCGGTCGGCAGGCGCCGTCCCGACCATTTGCAGAAATCTTCCGCCTGATAGAGGGCGACGCAATTTACGGGATGATTCAGGCGGTCCTGCCGGCCGTAGTTGCAATCGGTTCCCTGGCGGTCCGGCGGGTTGCACCTGCCCGCTTTCACACAAAGTCCGTACTGCTCGACGGTGACCTCTGTGCGGTCCAGCCTGACTACCCCCGGAGGCTCTCGCGTTTTCGGCTCGGCCTTCAGGTCGAGAAGAGTCTTTTTTATCCCGGGAATCTGGACCACCAGACGTGATCGAGACATCGACGGAGTCGGAAAGGTCGGACCGGGCTGGTCGCCAACCGGAAATTCCGCCATGTCGATCTGAAGAAAGGACAGATCGGGTCCGGGCTCTCCGGTTGAGGGAGCTGCCGGTATGGCGGGGGTACCAGGAGAGGCAGGAGAGGCAGGAGACGAACCGGTTTCTGCCGGCGGGTTAGGCCGGGCAGCCGGTTCGGCAGGTTGTTTCGTGGTCGTCGCGGGAGACACCGGAACCGGCTCGACCATTGGCGCCGGCTCTGTCGTTGGCGGCGCCGGATACACCAGATTGCCGCTGTAGACCGAAAACAGAACTTCCCGGTTGAGGTCGAACAGGATTTCCTTGCCGACGCTTGCTGTGCTCAGGACGTTGAACTCCAGCGGATCGGTAAAGGTCTGGAGCCTTAAGCTACGGATATAGGTCGGACGTTCCTCGAATGAATATTCACCGGCGGGTTTCCCTGCCGCATCGGTCAGTTTCGTCTGGACGCGGTAGACCTCTTCGGTGCCGCCGGGAATGAGGCCGCCCGAGAAACGGGAACAGTTCGTATAAACGCCCCAGTCCGAGATAACCGTCACAGTGACATCGGCGTTCAGGTCTGCGGGAGTATCGGCATCGTTTCCTGGAATAACGTCGCTGAAGAGTTGTGATTGCCGGAAGGCTTTCAGAACCTGTTCCTCTGCCGCCGCCTGCACCGGGATACTGTCGTAGTAGAGCCCCTTGACCGGCTGGCCATTAAGAAGGCGCGTGGCATGGACCGACACGCGGACCGACTTTTTCACGGTGTCTGCCTCAAGCTGGATAGGCCACTTCAATACATTCAGTTTTTTGCCGCGCCGGAACAGCGGGGCTTTGGCGAATATCGTATAGATTCCGTAACCCGTGCCCAATACCACATTGCGCGCTTTTGTGGCGTAATACACAGCGGCTGCAGCGTATAGTACGATAAATTCGGAGGGATCTGGGCCCATAACTGCCGTCTGCTGCAGCTTGAGATCGTCTTTGGATTCGGGTGGTGCTGAAACGTCTGGCCCGGCGTCGCTCAGCGGATATTCGAGTTCTACCCGATTCTGCGCCGGTTTCGCCGCGCACGCGCAGAGCGAACAGATGAGCACAATACATACTGCGGACCGGAACCACGGGCGGCGACGGGCGTTTTGCATAGTGAAAAATCTAACCGTAACCGGCGTACCAATCCATCGAAATACAGGATGATTAATCGAAAGTAACCGGGATTTTACCCATCGCCGTTCAGGGTGTGACGGGTGCCGGAGCGCTCTCCGGTGCCGTCTCAACCTTCGGCGGCAGCGGATACACTGCGTGGTCGCTGAAGACCGAATACAGGATCTCGCGGTTGAGATCGAAGATGATCTTCTTGCCGACGCTCGCCGTACTCAGCACGTCGAACTCGAACGGGTCGGTGAAGCTCTGGAACCTCGGGGTGCGGACGTAGGTGGGCCGTTCCTCGGAGCTGTAGTCGCCGAGCGGTTTACCGGCCCCGTCGGTTAGCTTCGTCTGGACGCGGTAAATCTCTTCCGCGCCGCCGGGCACGAGGCCGCCCGTGTAGCGCGAGCTGTTCGTATAAAAGCCCCAGTCGGAGATGACGGTGACAGTTACCTCCGCGTTCAGTTCAGCCGGGGTGGCTCCCGCAACCACTTCGCTGAAAAGCTGCGACTCCCGGTAAGCCTTCAAGACTTCTTCTTCGGCGGCCGCCTGCACGGGGATACTGTCGTAGTAGAGGCCGGAGACGGGCTCGCCGTTCAATAGGCGCGTCGCCTTCACCGTGACGCGGACTGTTTTTTTGGCCGTGCCCTCCGGCAGTAACGGCGGCCAGACCGGGATGAAATATTTCTTGCCGTGCCTGAACAGCGGAGGCTTGGCGATAGCGGACCAACTCCATTTGCCAACCTTGCCGACCGGCTTCACCACTGGTTTGAGGATGCAGGCGGGAGCGGCCAGCAGGAGTGCGAGGCTAAGAAAAGACGCCAGTGAACAGCGGGAGTGCATGCAGGACTGTTGCTGAACGCGCTGTCGAAATCACCACGCTGCGTCGAACAGCTGGGCGAACAGTTCAGGGGTCATGGGGAGCGGGTTCGACTTGTGGGAGATGTCGTCCATGGCGCCCCTGATGATCTCGGCCTTCTGATCGGCTTTGACGCCGGCATCGCGGAGGCGCGTGGGGAGCGCGGTTTCGAGCAGCAGGGTCTGGCAGCGCTGGATCGCCCGGAGTGCGGTCTCGTGGGCGTCGCCGGGCGGCACGCGGAGCGCGCGGCCCACCAGTGCGTACCGTTCGGCGCAGGGGTCAGGCTTGAGGCGTAAATTCTGCTGCATCACATGGGGCAGGATGATCGCATTGGCGGTGCCGTGGTGGACGCGGGCGTGCGCGCCGACCGAGTGGGCCAGCGCGTGGACCGAGCCCAGGAACGCGTTCGCAATCGCCTGACCGGCAAGGTTCGACGCCACCAGCAGGCTCATGCGGCCTTCCACGCTGTCGCCCTTGTGGACCGTCTCGCGCAGGTTCGCGCCAATGAGTTCGATCGCATGGAACGCGAGCGCGTCGGTGGAGGGGCCGTTTGAAACCGAGTGTACCGCCTCGATGGCGTGGGTGAGTGCGTCCATGCCGGTGGCGGCGGTGAGCGTCTTGGGAAGTTTGATCGTCAGCAGCGGATCGAGGATCGCCGCCGCCGGGTAGACCGAGTCGTCCCACAGGATCAGCTTGGCCGCGCCGTCCTTGACGACGGCCGCAGGCGTACATTCGCTGCCGGTGCCGGCGGTGGTGGGGATCGAGAGGTGGGGGGCGGTTTTCTCGCCCTTCAGCGTACTGGTGCCAAGCCACGGGCGGATCGAGCCGCCTTTTTTCAGCGCGACCGCGACACCCTTGGCCGTGTCGATAACGGACCCGCCTCCAAGGCTCACGACGCCGTCGGCGCCGTGCCTGCGGGCCAGTTCGGCCGCCGCGTCGATGATCGTGACGCCGGTATCGGGTTCCACGTCCAGAAACGTGCAGGCGTGGAGCGGACCCAGCAGCGTGGCGATTTTTTCGGCCAGCGCGGAAAGGCCTTTATCCGAAACGAGGATGGCTTTGGTGATGCCGCAGTCGGCGGCGAACCGGGCCACTTTCTCGGAGGCGCCGGCCGCGCAGGTGACGCGGGTGGGCATGTAGGTTCGGTAACGGAGTTTATCGGAGAGACTGAGCGGGCTCATTTACGCGCGCGGGTCCTTTCCTTCCATGAGGGAGTGGACCGTGCGGAGCAGTTCGCGTGAGTCAAAGGGCTTCTTGATGACGGCGAGGTTCTTCTCGGGCTTCACCGGCGGATCGAGCATGGCGGTGATAAAAGCCACCGGGCAGGTGAGCCCGTGGCTTTTCTTGAGTTCGCTGACCAGGTCCAGCCCCGTGCGGTCGCGCATCATCACGTCGATCAGGCAGATGTCGAACGGTTTTTCCGCTTCCCAGTGGGTCATCGCCTCGGTGCAGTCGTGGGCGGTGAACACCCGGAATCCGTCGCGCTCGAGGATGACCTTCTCCATCGAGAGGATTTCGTCGTCATCGTCGATGAGGAGCGCCTTGGCGGCGTCGGCGCGGGGGGGCTTGGAGGGCGGCGGAGTGCTTTCCTGCACTTCCTCGGAATAGCTCTTCTGGGTCGAGATCGCGGCGGTGGTCCAGGCGTTTTCGATTTCGGACCGGTATTTCTCGTTCTCTTCCTGGAGCTTCCGGTATTTTTCCGACCCGCCGGGCGATTCGAGCAGCCGCTGATCGTGGGTGTCGACGCTCCAGATGAACTCTTCCGTGTCGGAGACCCGGTCCAGGGACAGCTTCATGTGGGGGTAGGTATGGTTGCCGAGGCGGAGCTGGAGACGGCGGATTTCGGAAGGGGTGGCTTTGGGGGGGCTACACTCCCATTCGGGCCAGGCGACGATCTCTTTCCAGGAGCTTTTCCTGTCCAGACCGCGCAGTTCGAGCTGGTTCAGCAGGCGCTCGGGCACAATGCGGGTCGGGTAGGCCTTCTCGACGTAGAGGTCGATAGCCTTCTTCAAAAGCGGGTAGTTGAGGGATTTAAGTTTCAAGGTGGTTGGTTTTGGATGTCCTAGCCGGTGGCGCACTGTGTTAGAAAACAAAGACCCGCAGCCACCGGCCCCGGGATGAAAGCAATCTAATAAAAGGGACCCCCCTCGGCAACTGGGATGTGCCGGGTTTAATATTAATCAGTAGTTTCAATTAGTTACGCCGGTAAATAGATGTGGCCCTTACCTCCATCGGTTAATCCGGCTATCAAACAGGTCTGGTTATGATCCGTATCGAATTCGTTTCAGGTCAACGGAAGGGGGACGCCGTCGAGATCGAGCGGGATACCGTTCTGCTCGGCCGCCGCCCCTCGAACGACCTCGTTATCGACAATCCCTTCATTTCAGGGGAACACGCCCAGATTTTCGTCTCGGGCGACCGGATCTTCTATTCCGATCTTCAGTCCACGAACGGCTCTGTGGTCACCCGGGAGGGCCGGGACCGGGTGTTCCGGGACGAACGGGTGGAGATATTCCCCGGCGACATCTTTACCCTGGGCGGGGCCAAGTCGGACGAATCGATCCGGGTCATCCTGAACACCCCGGTCGTGGATTCGGACCCCGGCGACGAGTCCCGTACGGTTCTGGCGGTCCGGTCGACCAAGGATGTGACGACGGTCGACAGCCGTATCGGCCGGGACAGCGTAGCTCTGGGGCAGGTGTACCGCCTCTGGCGGCAGCTCGAAGCCACCCGGACCCCCGCCGAAGCCTGCGAGGCGGTGGCGGACGTGGCGATCGCCGCCTTCGAGAAGGCGTCCCGGGTGACCGTGCTGGTGAAGAACAAGCGCAAGCGGTACGAAGCGGTTATCTCCAAGATGGCCAACGGCGCGGTGCAGGAGCCGTTCATTCTCTCAAGGTCGCTGCTCGAGCAGATGGCCGCCCGTAAAGAATGCCTGCTGGTGGAGGACGTGCCGTCGCGGTTCCCGACGGCAGGTTCAGTGGCGGCATCCCGGATTTTGAGCTGCATGTGCGCGCCGCTGATGAGCCAGGGCGAGTTCAGGGCCATTATCCAGATCGACAACAAGACCGAAGCCCGCGCGTTCGACGAACGCGACCTCGACCTGCTGGTGGTGTTCGCGGGCATGACCTCCCGGGTCGTGGAAAACCTGGAACTGATCTCCCAGCTCCAGAACAAGGCCGAAAAGCTGTCGGAAGAAAACACCTACTGGCGGTCGCACTTCGGCCGGTCGATCGGGGACATCGTCGGCGGTTCGCCGGCCATGCAGGCGGTGTTCGAGAAGGTCCGCAAGGTGATCGCCAGCGACACGACCGTGCTGATCGAGGGCGAAACCGGTACGGGCAAAGAACTCGTTGCCCGCGCCATCCACTTCGGCGGCGTGCGGGCGAGTACGGGCGAGTTCCGGGCCGTCAATTGCGCCGCCATGCCGGAAAATCTGCTGGAGAGCGAACTGTTCGGCCACATGAAGGGTTCGTTCACCGGAGCCGTCGCCGACAAGAAGGGACTCTTCGAGATCTGCGACGGCGGCACGCTGTTTCTGGACGAGGTGGGCGACATGCCCCCCTCCATGCAGGTAAAACTGCTGCGCGTGCTGCAGGAAGGCGAGGTGACGCCGGTCGGTTCCACGGAAACCCGCAAGGTGGGCGTCAGGATCGTGAGCGCGTCGAACAAGAACCTGGAGACCGAGGTGAAGTCGGGCCGGTTCCGCGAAGACCTGTTTTACCGGCTCAGCGTATTCCCGGTGAAGATCCCGCCGCTGCGGGAGCGGGGCGAGGACGCGCTGCTGCTGGCCGAGCATTTTCTCCAGAAGATCTCCCGCGAAAACGGCAAGCCCGCGCCGGTGCTGTCGGCGGAGGCCCGCAAGGCGGTCCTGTCGTATGCCTGGCCGGGTAACGTCCGCGAACTCGAGAACGAGATGCAGCGGGTGGTTATCAACCTGGACGGCGGCAGGGAGATCGGCGTCGAGCACCTCTCCGACCGCGTCGCCGGGGATATCGTGACGGGCGATTCGACCGAGGAACGCGCCACCGGCACGCTCAAGGGGCTGCTCGAGCAGCGCGAGAAAGAGATCCTGCAGGAAACGCTCATTGCCACCGGCGGCAACCGTACCCGCGCCGCCGAGATGCTCGGTTTCTCCCGTCAGGGCTTCATGAAAAAGATCGCGCGCTACGGGATCAAATAGTCGGCGGGCAATATCAGCCGGTAATCTCGGTCGGCTTGCCGGAACGGTAGGCCTTCTCTTCCAGCAGCAGGAGGATGGCCGGCTTGAAGAGAATCGCCGACGTGAGGCAGGTGATCTCGCCGATGATGGCGATCCAGCCGAAGTTCACCATCGCCTGATTCAAGGACAGCGTCATCATCGCGTAGCCGGTGATCGTCGTGCCGGAGCAGAGCACCACCGCGCCGCCCGTCGCCCTAAGCGTGCGCTCGATGGAGCCCGGCCCTTCCAGCACGTACCGCTTGTAGACATTGATGTGATAGTCGACGCCGATGCCGAGCGTGATGGGGATGACCACGAAGTTGAAGAAGTTGATCTTGAGATCCCATATCCCCTGGCAGCCCACCAGCAGCAGGATTCCGTAGAGCAGGAAGAACAGGATGAAGGCGGTTTTCTTCAGACCGCCAAAGCTGACGAAGATAATGATGAACACCCCGATAAAGCACATGATCGTGGCGATGGGACCGTCGGTGCGGATGGCGGCCAGCATGTCGGCGAACAGCATGGCGTCGCCGGAGGTGTAAACGGTCTTGCCGCTGGCCAGCTTGTAGCTTTCGATCTCGTCCGCGAATCTGAGGAGATTCCGCCCGTTTGACAGCGAGACCTCCGGCTTGGGCTGGATCAGCACGACCTTGTCGAACGACCCGTCCTTCTCGGTAAACCGCTTGCGGATGTTCTCGGGCAGGGCGTTCACGCCCACCTGCTTGATGTCGAACGCATCCCTGAACTCGTCGAGGCGCTTGCGGTTCTTCTCCGACATCCACCCGAGCGGCTGGTTATCCACCATTTCCCGGATCTCGCTGATGACCTTGATCTTGTAGTCCTGGTCTTCAGGCAGTTC
This sequence comes from uncultured bacterium, assembly GCA_964565925.1. GTDB lineage: Bacteria > JAGRBM01 > JAGRBM01 > JAGRBM01 > JAHCIT01 > CAZMGV01. Next base: position 237,457 of record CAZMGV010000004.1, on the reverse strand, counting down.
GGTAAAGATCGAATGGGCCTCGGCGATCGTCGAACCCTGAGGTGTCTTTTCGCGTTCCAGCCGCCGGGCCTCAATGGCGTCGGTCAGCATCCGGGTCTCTTCGGGGCTGTCCACCAGGAAGACGGAACCGCCGCCACCCGAGTCGATGATGTTCTTCGACAGCACGTGATAATGGATATAGACGGCTTTGGGGTCGTCCTTGCTGCGAAGCTTGGAGAAGTTATATTCGAACGGATCTTTGAGGAATATCCAGGTGTAGTAGACGCTGGCGAAGGTGAGCACGAGGCAGACGGCGATAATGGCGCGCGGCGCCTTGATCACGATTTTGGTGATCAGGCCGGAGCCCAGGCGTCCTGAGTCCGAAATTTTTGGCCGATCCGGCAGGACCAGCGGCCGAAACCGTTCGGTGATCGTCAGGAGCGGCGGAACGACCGTGTATCCGGCGGCCCACGCGAAGATCATCCCCAGCCCGCCGATGAAGCCGAACTGGGAGAACCCCTTGAACGACGTGAACATCAGGACGCCATAGGCGACGGCGGTGGCGGCGGCCGCCGTCTGGGTCGCTTCAAACGTGAGCTCGGCCGCCTTGATCGCCGCTGGTCCCGGGGCAAGGCCTTCCTCGCGCTCTTCGAAGTAGCGGGCCATATAGATGATACTGAAGTTGATCCCGTTGCCGACGATGATGCTCGCCAGGAACGCCGTCTGCTGGTTCAGGTATCCGATGTAGAACCAGCTCACAGCGAAGGTCCACGAGATGGCACACATGACCGCCACGGTCATGAACAGCACCGGCCGGAAGCGCCGGTAGTAGCCGAGAATGAGGGCGAAGCAGAGGGCGATGGTCAGCAGCGCGGTGCGGACCGTGTCGGTGATTACCGCATTCACTTCATAGTTGGACCGGACGATGGAGCCGGCGAGCCCCACGTCCATGATCGGGTTGTAGTTCTTCGACGGCTCCAGACCGTCGATGATTGCCTGGATATCCGCCACCAGCCTGGCCGTACTTCCGAAGTGCAGGCCGCTTTCGAGCGAAGTCACCTTGATGACGATGACGGAGTTGGCGCCCAGTTCCGTTCCGTCCGCCTGCACCGTTCCGTTGCCGTTGGTGAAATAGCCTTCCGTGTACCGCGAGGATTTCTTCTCGCGGGCGTTGTACTTCTCCTCGATGTCGGAGATGTCGAATCCGGGGTCTTCCAGAAGATCCTTGATGGCGACGGGGGAGTTCTTCACCCGCTCGTAGCGGAGCTTGGTGTCCAGCCGGTCCCGGAGATCTTCGAGGTCTTCCCGGTTCATGAACAGGTATTTGTATTTTTTGAAGAACTCGTTGTCTTCGGTGTTCTGGTAGGTGACCTGCCGGATCCGGACGCCCTCGAGCGGCTTCAGCTTGGCGACAAGATCGCCGGTAATCCGCTTGGAATCGTCCCAGCACTTGGGATCCTTTTTCGTCTCGCAGTAGACGACAACCAACAGTCCGCGCTCGCTGCCGAACCTGTCGTTCAGCTTCTTGAGGTTCTGCACCGACCGGTCGGTTTCCGGCAGGAGGGAGGCGAAGTCGGTCCGGACGTTGGTAACGAGTTTGTAGGCGTAGAAAGTGGAAACGGTGGTAAGGAGCGCGACGAGGGCAAGGGTGAGCCATGGGCGCTCGGTCGTGAATCGTACCCAGCGGGCGATAAAGGTGCGGAGCTTGCGCTGGAGACTTCCGCTCTCGTCCGTATCGTGGCCTGTTTTGCTCTTCATTCAGAACCGCTGATGGGGGTAACGGAACGCGGCCACGGGCCCGGAAGGGCCGTGCCGTTTACTTCAGCCCGCGCCGCTCACGGACGAGCTTGAGGGCCTTCTGGAACTCAACCGGCCACTCGGGCGAATCTTCCTTGATGTTCTTGATGCGGTTTTTGGCTTCGCGCTCCAGTTCCTCGTCGTTGACGAGGTTCTCGCGGAAGATGGTGATGATCTTCTTCCGGATCAGGTTGTCGGCGGCGAACACTTCCTCGACGTTCTTGTTGATCATGAACGATTCGATGATCTGGTTGGCGAGCCAGAAGAAGGCGTCGTCACCCGTGTGGAAGTTGCTCTGTTCTGCCAGCTCCTTCTTCACCTTGCCGAACTCCTGGTAGGGAAGGTGGTTCTTCTCCATGTTGTCCCGCACGCTGTTGAGAAGGATGTTCTCCTGGTAGAGGTATTCGTCCAGAATCGACTTGATGTCGAGTTCGACCTCATGGAGCTTGGAGCGGTCGATCTCAATATCGCCGTCGGCCACCAGCGAGGCGACGATCTTCGTGGCGATGGTGGGGATGCGCGAACGGTAAAGACGCATGTATATTCACCTCTCCGTCAGGAAGGGCGCTCCGGGCCGCCCATTGGGGCCCCCTCGGATGACCTGATGATGACACGCACCCGGGAGCCGCGCTTTTAGCGCACTCCGCCGGGTCCCGCCTCCGGACAGCGAACCTATATATCGGCCTTGGCGGCGGGTGTCAAAAAAACGGCCGTACTTTCCGTAAATTGCTTGCCGAATGTGTGCTGTATGACAAGTATATACCCGCCGTCTGACGGTATTTCCGGCGGTATTAACGACAGGTTCTGGGGAAATTAACCGGTTCTGAACGATGGCTATTTCTAGAAAGCGCGGCATACCGACCAAATGGTGCCCCTATTGCGGCGCTCAGGTGACTGTTATCGTCATGCTCGAAAAGGGCGACGAGATAACGAACTGCACGCAGTGCAGTCGAACCATTCCGGCGGATACGAAAGATGGCGAACGGCGCGAGCCTCCCGAGAATATGGCCAAACCGGCCTCCGGCGGGGACCTGACAGCCGATGACTGGGACCGGCTGCTCTCGGACGGCTCCGCCAGGAAAGATATTTCGGAAGAGCTGGAAGAGGCTTTTATCGAAGCCGATCCGAGCGCTGCCGCGAAAGCACACGAAGTCGGGTTTCTCGAGACCGTGCTGGTGGCCGACGATTCGCCGGCGATCCGGGCCCATATCGAGGAGATCTTTCTGGACCGGGGGTTTGCCCGGGATGTGGTCTGCTTCGAGAACGGCCGCGAAGCGATCCAGGGATATGTCCAGATCAAGGAAGCGGGCGGTAATATCGGCCTGGTCGTCCTCGACCTCGAAATGCCCGTGATGAACGGCATCGTGGCCGCCTCAACGCTCCGGCAGATCGAGAAACAGAAGGGTTACGACCCGGCGATGATCCTGTTTTTCTCGAGCCGCAAGCGGGACGAGCGGCTCGACGCCGGGCTTCAGAAACTCCAGCCGGCGATGTATATTAACAAGGGCGATGTCGACCAGACCGCGCTTCGCGGACGCATCGCCCGGATCGTGGATCTGCTCCGACAGGAGCTGGAGGTTCCGGCATGACAGGCAACGGTTCCAAACCGCCGGACTCGAACCCGCCAGGGCCTGCCGAAGTCCTTCGAGGCGATACCGAAACCGGCGGTACCCTGAAACCGACCGTTATCGGCGCGCTTCGCGAGCCGGACTCCGCCAAGAACCCGATGCAGCGGCTTGTCGGCGGCCCGGTTGTCGTGCTGGCTGGCGGAATCGAATACGAAGGCACGCTCGTCGGCGCCAGCGAATACGCCCTCCACATCAAGACGCTCACCGGACCCAAGGAGATCCCGCTCGACCGGGTGACGAAGGTCTGCCGTCCCGGTGAGCGTCCGCATCTGGACGCCGATTCACCGCTCAGCCGTGAATTCTTCGAAGACCCCGGTGATGTTGCGCCGGGCGTCAGCGGCGACGAATCCGGCAAGCCCAAAAAGTAACAGCCGTTTTTACTCCGCTACCGTCCGGAATCTCGCCGGACCCTTGTCCTTAACGCCCCGTCCGGTCATAGAGCTGACCTGCCTGAGGGCCCGGTTTGCTGACATTTCTGTCAGTCGGAAGAGGCTCCGGAGGCCCCCCGCACGGGGCTTCCCGAACGACAGGCAAAGGACTTGGCCGGAAAATGCCTTACGACCTGATTGTGGTGGGTGGCGGCGTGAACGGTTGCGGGATTGCCCGCGACGCGGCGCTTCGCGGCCTCAAGGTCCTGCTGGTCGAGAAGCGCGATTTTTCCGCCGGTGCGACGGGCGGCTGCAGCGGCATGATCCACGGCGGCGCCCGCTACATGCTCTACGACATCGAGACGACGAAAAAGTCCTGCGTCGATTCGGGCTATATCCAGGCGTGCGCGCCCCACATGCTGTTCCGTATCCCGTTCCTGATCCCGGTTTCGAACCGGAGTCTTGCCTCGCGGGTCATGGCCGAGGCGATGGAGACGTATTTCGAAACCTACGATCTCTTCCAGCCCTACAAGAACGGCAAGGAGCACACGCGGCTCACCCGCGAGGAGGCGCTCGAGATCGAGCCGGGGCTCTCGAAGTCCGTGGACGGCGCGATCACGATGGACGAATACGGTATCGACCCGTTCCGGCTGTGTGCGGCGACGGCGCTCTCGGCCGCCGAACATGGCGCCGAGATCCGCAATCACACGGAAGTCCTGACTTTCATCCGCGACGGCGACGCCATTACCGGCGTGCGTCTCGAAGATCACCGCACCGGGCGGCGCTACGAAGAGAAAGCAAAGGCGGTGTTCGTGGTCTGCGGACCGTGGAACCCGGACGTGCTGGCGAAAGCCGGCGTGGGGCTGAAACTCCGCAAGGGGAAGGGCGTGCATCTGGTGCTCGACCGCCGCGTCGTGAACACCGGCATCCTGTGCGACGCCTCAGACGGCCGGCAGATTTTTATCATTCCGCACGACAACGGCTCGCTCGTCGGTACGACGGACGACGATTTCTACGGCGACCTCGACCAGCTTACGGTGACTGAGGACGAGATTGAATACCTGCTTCAGGGTGTGGAGCGGTCGTTCCCGCAAGTGCGGGAGGCGCGGGTAACCCGCGTGATGGTGGGGGTCAGGCCGACGCTGTGGGCCTGGCACAGGACCGAGGACAAGCTTTCCCGCGACCACGAGATCATCAATCACGGCGAGAGGGACCAGGTACGGAACCTCTTCTCCATGTCCGGCGGCAAACTGGCCGCGTTCCGGATCATGAGCGAGCAGGCGGTGGATGCGGTGGAGCGGGCGCTGGGACTGGATCACGTCCCCTGCCTGACGCACGAGACGCCGATCGCCGGTGGCGAGCGGCAGCTCGATCTCCCGGCGCTTGCTGAAAAAGGTCCGTTGCCGGAATTCGTGCTGTCGCGGATCCACTTCCGCCACGGTGCGCGCGCCGAAAAAATTCTGGATATTGCCACGAAAGAGCCGCAGCTCCAGACGATGGTCTGCCCGTGCGAGCCCGTGACGGGCGCGGAAGTCACCTACTCGTGCCGCACGGAGTGGGCCGGAAAGCTGTCCGATGTCCGCCGCCGCACGCGGCTGGGAACGGGCCCGTGCCAGGGGGCACGCTGTTCGCTCGAAGCATCGTGCATTCTCGCCAAAGAGACGGGTCTGGACGGGAAGCGCCAGCTGGAAGAGCTGACCGACTTCATCTCGAACCGGTTCAAGGGCAAGTTCCCGGTTCTGGACCACGAGCAGCTGGTGCAGGAGGAACTCCATCAGGCGAACCACTTCACGTCGCTGAATCTGGCTGGAACCGTCCGATCTCCGGGTCTTTTTGAAAACTGGCGGCGTGCCTCTGCCGACGCGACTTCCGAAGGGATCAAGAAAACCGTTCATGGCTGAGTCGAAGGCTGAAACGAAGGCCGACATTATCGTGCTGGGCGGCGGACTGGCGGGGTGCGTTGCCGCCTGGCGCGCCGCCAAAGCCGGAAAACGGGTGGTGCTGATCCGGCGCGGACAGGCCGGAACCGCAGCGTCGTCCGGTGCGATCGACCTGGCGGCCGATCACGACTCGACTCCCGAAAACCCCCTCCCTCTGACCACCGATCTCGAAACCCTTGTGGCCCGGGAAATATCCCGCGATCCGAGCCACCTGTTTTCGCGGTTGACCGGCGGCGAGGGCCAGCCTGGGCAGCAGGCCGGGCAGCGGGCCGGCCGGTTGCTGGCCGTTTTTTCGCTCGCCCGGAAACTGCTGGAAGAGATGACCGGTATTCCGCTTGCCGGGGACGGGAAAACCCTCCAGGTGGCCGTGAGCCACGCCGGTACGGTGAAACACACGGCGCTCGTGCAGGCGTCGATGTCGATCCCGGATCTCGACTTCATCAAGCGCAAGCGCGTCGGGTTCTGCGGAGTGAAGGGTGTGCCGGGCTGGGACGGCGAGCGGGCGGCGGCGGTATTTTCGCATGTCATGTCGTCCTACGAACCGCCCCGGGTGCGCGGGTTCAACGTCGAACTCCCGGAGGCGCTGGGTTTCAATTCAAACGCGCTCGGCGTCGCCTCGCTCTTCGACGACGCCGGGTATTTCGACCGGTTCATCGAGAAGATCCGGATCGGCGTGGGTTCGAATACCTACGACGTGCTGTTCGTGCCTCCCCTGTTCGGTTTCAAGGACGCTGCGGGACTCGCCCGCCGGGCCGGGGAAAAGCTGAATAACAAAGTCGTGGAGACCGTCTCGGCTGTGCCGTCAGTGCCGGGGATGCGCCTTCAGACCGTTCTCGACCGGGCGCTCAGGGAAGCGGGCGTGTCGATTGTTGCAGCCGACATCACCGGGGCTGACGCGGCTTCCGGCCGGGTGAAGGCGGTCGCGGTGCGCAAGAACGCCGAGAGCCCGGAAGAGAGTTTCGCGGGGGCGGTATTTGTGCTCGCCACGGGCAAATATCTGGGCGGCGGACTGATCCGGGAAAAGAGAGTGAGGGAGTCCCTGTTCGGGCTTCCGGTTTTTCTGGACGGACGGGAGGCGCTCAGCCGTCAGTCTGAAGAGCTGTTCAGCCGCGAGGCGGCCGGCCCGCACCCGGCGTTCCGGGCGGGGGTGCAGACCGACCCGTCGATGCGTCCGGTGGACCCCGAAGGCAAAGTGATATTTTCCAACCTGCTTGCGTGCGGAAACGTTCTGGCGGGCTATGATTATCTGAGGGGCGGGACCGGACTCGGCGCCGCACTCATCACCGGCTATCTGGCCGGCGAGCAGATCGTCTCGGAAGGAACGGGTGCCGGTGGCCGCCACTAAGAAAAACGGCAAGGCAGAAGGCGAGTCCGCACCGAAACGGACGGCGGGCTCCGGTGTCAAGCCACCCCGCAAGGCGAAAGCTCCCAAACCTTCCAAGACCGTCGCGGCACTGAACAAGGCACTCGGACCGGGCGGCGTATCGACGCAGTATCCGGACCGGGCCGCGCTCGCCCGTGACTGCTGGCCCTTTATGACAATGGGTGTGCGCGACGGCGACCCCGGCGATCTGCCTGAGGCCGCCGTCAGGGTCGATTCGGTCAAGAAACTCCAGAAGCTGGTCGAAGCGGCCAACGCTTCGGGCATCAAGCTCACTCCCTATGCCGGCGGCTCGGGCGTCTGCGGCGGCGCGATCCCGCTCGAAGGCAGCATCCCGGTGGACCTCAAAGGTCTGAACAGGGTTCTGGATCTGGACCGCGAGAGCCAGGTCGTCCATGTGCAGGCGGGAATGAACGGCGAGCGGTTCGAGCGGTGGTTGAACCAGCATGGTTACACGCTCGGCCATTTTCCGTCGTCCATCTATTCCAGCACCGTGGGCGGCTGGGTGGCGGCGCGCTCGGCGGGCCAGATGAGTTCCCGCTACGGCAAGATCGAAGACATGATGCTCGGCCTCGATCTCGTCCTGCCGGACGGAACCGAGGCGCACACGACCGCCGTGCCCCGTTCGGCCGCCGGTCCCGACTGGAACCACCTGTTCGCCGGTTCGGAAGGCACGCTGGGCTGGATCACCGGGGTGAAGCTCCGCGTGCACCAGTTGCCGGAGCGCCGTATTTTTCAGGCGTACAAGTTCCCCGATCTCGCGAGCGGGCTCAGCGCCATGCGTGTGATGATGCAGCGGGGCGTAAAGCCTGCCGTGTCCCGGCTCTACGACGAGCTGGATTCGGCCATTGCGCTCCGGGGCGCCGAAAAACGCGCGGGCGAAGAAACTCACGGCGACTCCGAAGCGATCTCGCGCGACAACCTGTTCATGAGCGTGCTGAAACTGGCGCGGGTCCAGTACCCCAGTCCGCTCCGGTCGTTCGTGGGCTGGGGGCTCTCGGTTCCGTCGCTGCTCAACCGGCTGACCGGATTTATTCCGAAGCAGTGCCTGTTTATCAACGTCTTTGAAGGCCGTCATGCCCGCGTGGCGGCCGAGCACGAAGTCGCCATGCGGGTGGCCGAGGAGTTCGGCGGCAAGGACCTGGGCGACGGCCCCGCACGCCACTGGCTCGAGAAGCGCTACGCCGTCAGCTACCGGATGTCGGTCGTGTTCGACAATTTCGCCTGGGTAGACACGATGGAAGTGGCTGCCGACTGGGACCACCTCTTCGGGCTGTATCTCCGCGTGAAGGAAGCGCTCGGCAAGGAAGCCATCGTCATGGCGCACTTCTCGCACGCCTACCGGACGGGCGGGTCCATTTATTTCACGTTCATGGGTGGCGGCTTTGATCTTGAAGACTGCCGGGCCCGGTACGGGCAGGCGTGGGGCCGGGCGCTGGAGGCCTGCCGCAAGGCGGGCGGCACCTGCACACACCACCACGGCGTGGGGATACTCAAGGCCGACGCCATGCGCACCGAGATCGGCGCGCTCGGCCGCATACTGGACGGCGCGAAACTGACACTCGATCCGAAGCTCCTGCTCAATCCCGGCAAGCTGGGTTTTGGCGGCGACGATTCGCTGGATGACCCGCCCGAAGGCCCGCCGGGCGGACCGGCCGGTGGCCCGGCGGGCAGGGCGCTCGACGACATCATGGACGGTATATTCAAGGCAGGCAGTTCCGTTATCGGGAAAGGGGGACCGGCCCGTGGCTAAGCCGAAAATCCCCGAATCCTCGCCTCTGGTGAAGTCGCTGCTTCGCAAGCTGTTTGCGCCCGGAGCGGTGGCGGGTGGCGACGAACCGGTCCATTCGACCGAACTCGCCGACCGGTTGATCTATGGCCGCGACTGCATGCCGGGCGGAATGATCGCGATGCGCCGGGGGCTGCTCCCGCCCCTTCCGGACGCGGTGGTGTTCGCCCGTAACGTGGACGATATTTCCCGGCTTCTCAGGGTTGCGCAGGAGGAAGGCGTTCCCGTTACCACCTACGGCGGCGGCTCGGGCGTTTGCGGCGGCACGGCTCCGGTCCGGGGCGGTATCGCGCTCGACACGAAACGGCTGTCCAAAATCTCGCCCGTCCGCAAGGTGTCCAATACGGTTCACGCCGAGTGCGGAGCCAACGGCGAGATATTCGAACGGAACCTGAACCGCCAGGGCTACACGATGGGCCACTATCCATCGTCCATTTACTGCAGCACGGTGGGCGGATGGATCGCCGCGCGTTCGGCGGGCCAGCTCTCCACCAAATACGGCAAGATCGAAGACATGGTCGTGGGCCTGGAAGGGGTGCTGGCCAACGGCGAGACGTTCCGGACCACCACGTCACCGCGCTCGGCGGCCGGCCCCGACATGCGCCAGATTCTCATCGGCAGCGAAGGGACGCTCGCGGTCTTTACGGCGGCGACGCTTGAAGTGTGGCCGATGCCGGTGCGCAAGGCCTCCCGGTCCTACCTGTTCAAGGATTTTCTGACCGCCCAGCGGGTGATCCGCGAACTGCTTCAGCGGGACTGCCGCCCGGCACTCGTCCGGCTTTACGACGAAGCCGACACGGCGCTCCAGGCCCAGCACCTGAAACTCAGTTTCGGCAAGGGCGCGCTCATGCTGCTCCAGGTGGAGGGCGAGGGCGATCTCGTGGACGCCGAACTCGAGGAGATCGAGGCGGTGGCGGGCGGCGCCGGTTCGGATCTGGGTGCGGGTCCGGTGGAACACTGGCTCAAGCGCCGCTATGCGGTGAACTACAACCTGAGCAAGGTGCTTCCCAACGCCGGAATGATTCTGGACACGATGGAAGTGGCCGCGCTCTGGAAAGATATTCCGAAGCTCTACACGGCGGTGAAGGCGGCCATGGGGCCCCGTGCGATGGTGCTGTGCCACCTGTCGCACGCCTACGTCGAAGGGGCGTGCCTGTATTTTTCGTTCATGGGGAACGCCGGCAAGGAAGACGAACTGAAGCTGTACCGCACGATGTGGGACGACCTGCTGGGGGCGGTGGCTGCCAACGGAGCGACTATTTCCCATCATCACGGAATCGGACTGCTCAAGCAGGACGCGCTGGTGGCCCAGAACGGTCCGTTCCAGGCGATATACAAAGGCATCAAGCAGGCGGTGGACCCGGCGGGGATCCTGAACCCGGGCAAGATGGGGTTATGAGGCGGATTTTATGCTGATCGAGAGTTTCCGGCGAGAGATCGACTACTGCACCTACTGTCCGAAGATGTGCCGCTTCGCCTGTCCGGTGGCGGAGACCGACGCGCGGGAGACCTACACGCCCACGGCCAAGATGACGATGGCCTATCTGCTCCGTCAGGGGACCGTCGAGGCAAGCCCGGAACTGGCGACGGCGTTTTTCAAGTGCACCGCCTGCGCCCACTGCAACGTCTACTGCGACCATGACATTTTTGTGGGGCCGGTTCTGGAGACCGCCCGCGCGGACCTGTTCGCGCTGAATCAGACGCTGCCTGCGGCGGTGAAGCTGGCTGCGAAGGTGCGCGAGAACGGCTCGCCCTATGATCTGCCGCTTGAGCCGGTCGCGGTGGCCGTGATTCCGGAGAAATACCGCAGCCCTTCGGCACGCACGGCGATCTGGCTGGGTGGTGATGCGCTCGCCACGGCTGCTTCCCGGCTGCGCAAGTTCATCGGCATTCTGGATGCGGTGGGCGCCGACGGCGTGACGATCATCTCCGGCGGAAAGCTCGATTCGGGCGCCGCGCTTTATCATGCGGGCGACCGCGAGGGGTTCAAGGCGCATGCGTTGGCCGTTGTGGCGCAGCTTCAGGGTTTCGATACCGTCGTGACTCTGTCACCGGAAGACGCCTCGGCTTTTGCGAACGCCTACGCAAGCGTGGGTCTCAAGTTCTCCCCGAAGATCGTCTGGTGGGTCGAGTGGATCGGCGACAGGCTGGCGGGCAAGGACCTGCGGGCGTATCCGGAAACGCTCGTTCTGCACGACCCGTGCGAGGCCGCCCGGGGGCTCCAGGCGTCGGAGAAGATCCGGGAACTGCTCAAGAAGTGCGGCGCGGTGCTCCGGGATCCGGCGTGGGCCGGGGAGGACACCTTCTGCTGCGGTGCAGGGAGTTCGTACGCGCGGATATTCCCTGCCGACGCGAAGAAGATGGCGAAGGGCCGGCTGGAAGATCTGTACGAAACTGGCGCCCGCATGGTCGTCACGGCATCGCCGCTGTGCGGCCATCATCTGGAGTCCAGCGCTGCCGGAGTCGTCGTCACCGATGTGATCGACGTTCTGGCCCATTCGCTGGGCGTGGAGCGCTGACCGGAAGACGGCAGGCGGAGAGAGTATGAGCGGCGAAAACTTCCGGACCACGGCGATCGTCAATCCGCACAGCGCCAACGGGCGCACGAAGGACCAGTGGCCTTCGATCCGCAAGACCTTCGAGAGCGCGCTCGGCCCGATCGGCGTCAAGACGACCACAAAGCCGCTCCAGGCGATCGAGCTCACCCGTGAGGCGATCAAAGAGGGCGCGGAGATGATTCTCGCCGTGGGCGGCGACGGAACGCTGAACGAGGTCGTGAACGGGTATTTTGAGAACGGCCGTCCGGTGAAAGAGGGAATGGTGCTGGGAGTTCTTTCCCGCGGGACCGGCTGCGATTTTATCAAGGCCTATGACTTTCCCAAAGAGACCGAACAGGCGGCCCAGCGTTTCCGGGGCCGGGACGCCCGTGCGGTGGACGTGGGCCTTGCGAAAATCACGCCGGTGGCGAGCGCTCCGGCCGAGCGGTATTTCATTAACATCGCGGATCTGGGCGTGGGCGGGCTCGTTGTCGATACGGTCAACAAGACGACCAAGGCGTTCGGCGGCAAGGCGAGCTTCTTAATGGGGAGTTTCCGGGCCAGCCTTGCGTACAAGAACCAGCCCATGCGGATCGAGATCGACGGGAAAACGGTTGCCGACGGTGAAAAGTTCTACATGGTCGCGGTGGCCAACGGACGGGCGTTTGGCGCCGGGATGCGGATCGCACCGGATTCGGCGCTCGACGACGGCCAGTTCGACGTTATCTGTGCCGGGGATTTATCTATTCTGGAAGCGGCGAATCTCGGACGGCTCGTGTATAAGGGGCTTGCTGGAACGCTGCCCAAGGTGAAAAGCTACCGCGGCTATCAGGTAAAGGTGACTTCCCCGGAACGGGTGCTCATCGATATCGACGGCGAATATGCCGGAGAGACCGCGGCCGAATTCAGGATCCTGCCCGGAGCGATCCGGCTCAAGGGCTACTAAGGAAAGACGATGAAAAAGACACTTCTGCTCGCTGCACTGATTCTCTCGATCTCGGCGGTCTCCGCCCGGGCGACGACGTTCGCCGTCGTGGATTTCTACAAGGTCATCAACACCTCCAAGAAGGGGAAAGCCCACCGGCAGACCATCGAGGAGGAAGTGAACCGCCGCAAGGAAGCGCTGATGAAGCTCCAGGCGGACCTGGAGAAGGACACGGACGAATACCGCCAGAAGCGGCTCGTCATGACCCCGCAGCAGTCCGCAGAGCGCGAAGACCAGCTCCGTAACCAGCAGCGCACGATCGAGCGCAAGTCGGCCGACTACGAGGAAGAGATCAAGCGAAAGGACGAGCAGCTTTCGGGCGAAGTGGTATCCAAGCTCCGTGAACTCACCGAGCAGATCGCCCGCGAAAAGAATATCGACGTGGTGTTCGAGAAAAGCTCCGTGAACATCGTCTACGTCGGTCCGGCGCTCGATATATCCGACGAACTGCTCAAGCGGTTCGACAAGTAACGCCATAATAATTGTCATCCCGTACGCACCCGCTCCGTGATAAACTGGGCGCCATGCGCTGTTTTGTACATACGGAGACGGAATCGGTCGGGGTCTGCTCGCTCTGCGGGAAAGCCGTATGCCGGGATTGCGTGGCGGCGTCCGAGCCGAAGCTGATCTGCCGCGGCTGTGTCGGACAGGGTGTGATCTTTGGATTCGAATACAGATCCGCTGCCGAGATCGGCGGCTGGCCGGTCGTGCATATCTGCACCGGCGTTGATCCCGTGACAATGAAACCGAAAATCGCGAAAGGCATCATCGCCATCGGTAATCTGAGTGTCGGTGCGTTTGCGTTTGGCGGCCTTGCCCTGGGGCTGGTGTCGGTGGGAGGCTTGTCGCTCGGCCTGCTGGTCGCCCTTGGAGGGGCGGCGCTGGGACTGGGGTGGTCGTTCGGCGGGCTGGCGGTGGGAACGGTAGCAATCGGCGGGGCCGCGCTGGGCTTTCAGTATGCGATCGGCGGTGCAGCATTTGGGGCCCATATTATCGACGGTATGAAGTGCGACCCGGCGGCGTTCGAGTTTTTCAGGAAGATCGGGGCTTACCTGCCGCTCCCTCCCCATTGCGGGAAGTGATCTCGACTTGCGGCGGGTTTCGCCTAGACTCCCGGAACCGTTAAGGGTCCGGGAGTCTAGTCATGGATTACGAATCGTTTTACCGGCGGTCGATCGACGACCGCGACGGGTTCTGGCGCGAAGAGGCGAAGCGGATTCACTGGAACCGCCAGCCACGGCAGATTCTCGACTACTCGAACCCGCCGTTTGCGAAATGGTTTGTCGGCGGCGAGACAAACCTCTGCTACAACGCGGTCGACCGGCATCTGAAAGACCGTTCGGACCAGGCGGCGGTCGTATATATCTCGACAGAAACCGGCCGGGAGCTGTCCTATACCTACCGGGAACTGCACCGGGAAGTGTGCGCCATGGCCGCCACCATGCGGGAGCTGGGCGTCGAAAAAGGCGACCGCATCATCATCTACATGCCGATGATCCCCGAGGCGATCTTCGCGATGCTCGCCTGCGTGCGGATCGGGGCGATCCATTCGGTGGTATTCGGCGGATTCGCCGCGCCGAACCTGGCGAGCCGGATCGACGACGCGCGGCCGAAGCTGCTGGTCACTTCCGACGGCGGCATGCGGGCCGGAAAGTTCATCCCCTACAAGCATCTGGTCGAGGAGGCCGTCCGGCTCGCCACCCATCCGCCGGAAAAGGTCCTGCTCTGCCGCCGGGGGCTCGACCCGGATCTCACGCCGACGCCCCGGCGCGACGTGGACTACGCCTCGCTCCGTGAAAAGCATCTGGGCGCTGATGTCCCCTGTGTCTGGCTCGAATCTTCGGAGCCCAGCTATATCCTCTACACGTCCGGAACGACGGGAAAGCCCAAAGGCGTCCAGCGCGACACCGGTGGCTACACGGTCGCGCTCGCGGCCTCCATGGAATACGTCTATGGAGCAAAACCCGGCGAAACGATGTTCACCACTTCGGACATCGGCTGGGTGGTCGGACATTCCTATATTGTTTATGCGCCGCTGCTCCACGGAATGACGACGATTGTCTACGAAGGGCTTCCGGTCCGGCCCGATCCCGGTATCTGGTGGAAGATAGTGCAGGACCGGAAGGTCACGACGATGTTTTCCTCGCCCACGGCGATCCGGGTGCTGAAGAAGGAAGACCCGAAATTCCTCAAGCAGTATGATCTCAAGTCGCTCCGGTATCTGTTTCTGGCCGGCGAGCCGCTCGACGAGCCGACCGCCCGCTGGATCGGCGACGGGCTCGGCGTCCCGGTCATGGACCACTACTGGCAGACCGAAACCGGCTGGTCGATCCTGACCTACCTGCCGGGTGTGGACCTCAAGAAGGTGAAACCGGGATCGCCGGGGTTTCCTGCGCCCGGTTTCAAGGTGAAGCAGGTGCATGAGAAAACGGGCGTCGAGGTGCTGCCCTCGGAGAAAGGCGTACTCGTGATCGAGCCACCGCTTCCGCCGGGCTGTCTCTCGACCATCTGGGGTAACGACGAACGGTTTGTGGCCGGATATTTCTCCAACTACCCGGAACTGGTCTATTCGACTTTCGACTGGGCCGTCCGGGACGCCGACGGCTATTTCTTCATTCTCGGGCGCTCGGATGACGTCATCAACGTGGCCGGACACCGTCTGGGTACCCGCGAGATCGAGGAAGCCGTGAGCGCGCACCCCGCCGTGGCGGAAGTGGCCGTTGTCGGCGTACACGACGCGATCAAGGGGCAGATGCCGCACGCCTTCGTGGTGCTGAAATCCCGGCTCACCCATCCCGATACGGCGTCACTGGAGAAGCAGATCTCCGACAAGGTGGTCGAACTGCTGGGCGCCATTGCCCGGCCGGGGAAAGTGCATCTCGTCATTGCGCTGCCCAAGACCCGATCCGGCAAGCTGCTCCGCCGCAGCATCCAGGCGATTGCCGAGGGCCGGGACCCTGGCGACCTCACGACACTCGACGATCCGGGTTCGCTGGAAGCGGTGAAGAAGGGCTGAGCGGCTTACCGGCCCGGAATGAACGGCCGCTGCTCGGTTTTTGACCTGGCGATGACCGACTCGATTCGCGAGACGGCGGTGCGCACGCCCTGTTCCAGGGTAAGGGCCGGTTCAATCCAGTACCAGTTGTCCCGCTGCCGGAAGCGGGCGTAATTGGACCGCACCTTCTCGAGAAACTCTTTCTTCTCGAAACTGTCGAAGCCATGCGGACGCGACGCGCGGATCCGTTCCAGCGCGGTATCGACAGGCACGTCGATCCAGACGACAAGATCGGGCTTGGGGAACGCTTTTTCGCTCAGCTCAAGGATCGTGTCCGGGTCTACTCCCATCGCTCCCTGATAGGCGTAACTCGAAAAATAGTACCGGTCGGTGATGACGATCTGGTTGTTCACCAGCCGGGGGAACAGTTCCTGCGCCGAATGCTCCTTGCGGTCTTCGTGGAACAGCCGGAATACCTCTTCGCCGTTATCGGCTTTTCCCTCGTTCACGAGCC
This sequence comes from uncultured bacterium, assembly GCA_964565925.1. Taxonomy (GTDB): domain Bacteria; phylum JAGRBM01; class JAGRBM01; order JAGRBM01; family JAHCIT01; genus CAZMGV01. The sequence continues at coordinate 221,544 of CAZMGV010000004.1, read as the reverse complement.
GTCTAATCTCTTTGCCATAAGGCCCATCGGTGGGCTCTCTGGTCCAGTGGACCGGGTAGCCCATCTCCCGAAGCCTGTCGGCGGCCAGTTTGCTCTGAGTGGTCTTGCCGCTGCCGTCGATACCTTCGTACGCAATCAGCAGGCCCCGGGGCAGCTGCTTGAGCGGATGGGTCGGCGGTGGTACCGGGGACGGGTTCATCGAAGCGGGATCATGCGACGGAAACGGGGCTGTGGGCAAGGCTGTGGGGCAGGAGCGATACGAATGACCAAAGGAAATCTGGCCGCGCTGGTAGCGACTGGCGCTTTTATCTGTTCCGCACGTCCGGTATCCGCCGGCGATGCGGAGGCCTATGCGGCACGTAACAAGGGGAAAGTTTCGGCCGACTGCCTGAAGAAGGCGAAGGACGACCTGGCCACGCTGGAAAAGGGCGAGAAGGGGCTGGCGAAAGCCCGCAAGGGACTTGAAAGCCTGATCCCCCAGAAATGCAGCGACGGGCTGATCGAGGCACGGATCGGTCTTGCCTATCTTGACGACGATACCGGCAAGGCGAAGGCGCATCTGGAGGCGGCCAGCGGAAAGATCGCTGCCGATTACCCGGACCTGAAAAATCTGGCGACCGCCGTTCATTTCAACCTCGCCTATCTGTACGAACAGGGGAATGAGTTCGACACCGCGGAGAAGGGTTACCGCGCGGCGCTGGAACTGGACCCGGCGTATGAAAATGCCCGCACATCGCTCGAAACGCTATACCAGAAGCGTGCCCGTGCCCGGCTCACCAAGGGAGATACCGATGGCGCGCTGAAAGATGCCGAGGCGGCCCTGAAGGAGGTCGACATTTCCGAGAAGCAGTTTGGTTTCAAGCTCCGGGCGGTGCGGGAGCAGATTTCGATGCTGGCGCTTGAGACCCTGATCCAGGCGAGGCGGGACGCGGAGACGAAGCCTTATATTGACGGTCTCGTGGCAGACAAGAACACCAAAGCGCTGATGAACGTGGCCCAGCTCTACTGGAAGGCGCACAACCGGCCGGGGCAGGAGCAGACGTACAAGACGGTATTTGAAATTGAACCGACAAATGCCGATTCAATCACCCTCTGGGGCGAGCTCTACGAAACCGACAGCAAGCTGGACGAGGCGGCGGACATCTACCGCAACGCACTGGCGAAAAATCCCAAGTTGCCGCAGGTCAAATACGCTCTCGGTGTCATCCTGTTCAATCAGGGCAAGTCGAAGGAAGGCATTGAACTGGTCGAGCAGGCCGCCCGCGAACTCCCGAAGGCGGAACAGTACCAGGACACGCTTGCCGAGATGAACACCGCGACTAAGCCGTGAGTGCCCGGGCCGACCGGTACATTTCGGAATAACTCCGGACCGTTTCAGGCCAGGACGGCAGGTCGAGCGATTCTTTGGCCCGCTCCGCGAATTCTCTGGAGCCGGCGGGTCTTGCAAGGTGACTGCGGATGGCGGCGATGAGTCCGTCCAGCGATCCCGGTTCATACAGTCTGACCGCCCGTCGAAGCCCGCCGAACTCCGTCACTGCCGGAATGGCCGAGGCGATGACCGGCGTTCCCAGCCACGCGGCTTCGAGCACCGCGTTGGGGCGGCCTTCTTTGAGCGAGGTGAACAGGAGCGCCCCCGCGGCCCGGTGAAAACCGGCGACACTGTCCGGTGACACGGAACCGTGAAAAATCACCCGGTCTTCGACGCGGCTGTCCCGGGCAAGCTTCTCAAGGGTTTGCCGTTCGGGTCCGTCCCCCACGACCTCCAGCATGACATCGGGGAAAGCAGCGACCGCCCGGATGGCCAGACCGGCATTTTTATCAGCAACGAGCGAGCCGACCCACAGAAGCCGGTTTGGCTCGCGGCCACTGGACGGCCAGGCAGGCAGATGAGCGACTGAGAGTGGCTGCTCGATTGTGCGGACCCGCTCGAAACCGAGTGCCCGGAGTCTGGCCGCCAGCGGTGCGGACACGGCGGCGACGGGAATTTTTTTGAACATCCGTGCGAACAGCCGCCCTGCAGGACTGCTTTCCAGCAGTGCGACGTCGCTGCCCCGGGCGGTCACCACCGCCGGGACACCGACCAGCCCGCGGGCGGCCAGCGCAACGGCCCCCGACGGAGTCAGCCAGTGGGCATGGATGACTTCGGCACGGCGGGCAGTGCCCAGCACCGAAGCCAGCATGTTCAGTCCGAGTGCGGGTGCCGAAGCGAGCGCCATGAACCGGTCCTGTTCCAGCAGCGCCTTGAGTCCGCCTGCCGCGTCCAGAGCCGCCGGTGCCGTGAATCCGGTGACGGGCACGTTTCCGTTTTCCGGATGTGCATCGACCTGTTTCACGCCGCTTCGGTCCACATCGATTCGTTCCGCTTCCGGTGCGATTACCGATACGGAAATGCCGGCCTGCTTCTGTGCGGCGGCCAGCGCCCGGATGAAATGGCCTGCATAGGGGACGCGGGCCGTCGGGTAGCTGGTCGTCAGATGGCAGACCATCGCTACTCTTCCCAGCCGATCCCGTCACCACGGCAGTCGGAATAGCCGCGCCAGCCGGTGGGGGTTTTGAGAACCATCTGGACGTTGCCGATCTCCATGAGCGGCTTCGAGGTCGTGTAACCCATTTTCTGGAACGGGGCGGGCGCGAATCCGTCCTCGACGGACAGTGTGTCGGGCCGCCACTGGTGGTGCATCCGGGGAGTGCAGACCGCCGACCGCCCGTCGGCGCCGTTGTCGATCAGTTCGCGGATTACCCAGGCGACCGCCGTGGGTATGCGGCTGCCGCCGGGGGAGCCCAGCGCTGCCACCAGCTTGCCGTCTTTCAGTACGAAGGTTGGTGACATGCTGGATAGCGGCCGCTTGCCGGGGAGCGGGGCATTCCGGTCGTTGCCCACGAGTCCGTAGCTGTTGGGCCGGTTCACGTAGAAATCGTCCATATGATTGTTGAGCAGCACGCCGGTGCCGGGAATGACGACGCCGGATCCGAACGGCGTGTTGATCGAGAGAGTCATCGACACGGCCATCCCTTCGCCGTCGATGACCGAGAGATGCGTTGTCTCCAGTCCCTCGGCCGGTGACCGGTCTGCATCGGGGAGCGGCAGCGGCGAACCGGGGGTGATCCGCCTGGCCTGCGACGCGGCATAGGCCGGAGAGGCCAGTGTTTTTACCGGGACCTTTACGAAATCGGGGTCGCCGAGCAGCTTCGCCCGGTCAAAAAACGCGAGCCGCGACGCTTCGACCCAGAGAAATCCCGGGCTCGCATCGGGATAAAGAGTGCCCGCTGCCTCGTACGTCTGGAGGAGTTCGATCACAAGGCTTCCTCCCGATGACGGTGGCCCCATCGAGACAATTTCGCGGTCCCGGAATTTCCCGCGTATCGGCTCGCGCTCTTTGGGTCGGTAGTTCCGGACATCCTCCGCCGATAGCGCATTGCCTGACGGGTTCAGGCGAGCCGCGAGTGCGCCGGCGACGAGGCTGGTCCAGAGTTCAGGCTTGTCGTCAGAACCCAGTTTTTTCAGGAGTGCCGATAGTTCCGACTGGGTCAGAGTCCAGCCGGTTTCGGGGCAGGTGCCGTCGGGTTTCAGGAATATCCGTTTTGCCTCCGGATCGGCGGCCAGCACGTCGTGCCTGAACAGGCAACGGTTCTGATAGGAGGCCGACACGGGGAAACCGCTTTCGGCTACGCCAGCGGCCCAGCGGGTGATCTCTTTCAGCGGCAGCTTGCCGAAACGGCGATGGAGTTCAAGCAGGCCGGGCCACAGCCCGGGAACGGCGGCGGCCAGTGGGCCATCTGTGAGTGCGTTCGGATTTGCGGCGGCGGCCTTTTCGAGCACTTTGGTATCAAGTGCGGCGGGAGCGGTCTCCCGGAAATCGAGCGACGTAATACCGCCGGACCGCGGTTCATAAACGAGCGCGAATCCGCCTCCGCCAAGTCCGGAGTTCCAGGGTTCAGCGACATTCAGCATGAGCGCCGCCGCGACTGCCGCATCGGCGGCAGTGCCGCCGGCTGAGAGCACGTTGGAGGCGGCGACGGTCGCCAGCGAGCTGTTAGTCGCCACCGCCCGATGCGTAAGCGGGATATCAGGGGTTTCCTGGCGGCTGAACCAGTTGCATCCGCTGCAGAAGAGGATCAGGGCGGCCGGGATAAACCCGGTCGTTATCAGCGCGGATCGGGGCTGGTGCATCACGGATTGTTCTGGAGGACGTCTTCGATGCTGTCCTGACCGGGCTGCTTCTGTAATCCCTGCTGGATGCGGGCGGAGCGTTCAGCGCGCCGGGCGGTCTGCTCCTTGCGCTTTTCTTCGCGGTAAGCCCGTCGTTCCTCAGGCGACATGTTGATCAGGCGGTCGCGTTCGGCCTTGCGCTCTTCCAGTTGCTTCATCCGGTCGGGGTTCACGAGCGGATGGCCTTCCTTTTCAGCCTGCTTCGCCTGGGCGCGTTCGGCCGGAGAGACGGGCAGACGGTCTTCCGGGTTCGTGTATTCGGCCGGGGCCTGGACGGGCGGCAGCGAGGGAGGTTCGGCACGGGGGGCCTGCTGCTTCGCCGGTTCGGGGGTTTCGAGCTTGACGGACTCTTTCCGGTGGTCCTTGGAATCGCCGGTGAACCACGACATCCAGCCTGGCGAGGCGGACTTCTTGCCGGTTTTCTTTCCGTCTTTGCCAGGCTCGACGATGGCCGAACGGGCCTGCTTGATGGCGTCTTCGCGCAGATCGTCGCGCGCAACGATGATCCCGATCACGAAGGCGGTGAACAGGAGGGCGGCTATGACAAGGAATCGGATCACGGTTTTATTACCCGAACTGGACGAACTGCCCGACGGGCGCTTGGGTGCGGCGGGCCGCTTCTTTCCGGGCGCTTTTGCGATGGCTCGTCTCCGCTTGTGTCCCTCAGATGCCTATTGTCGAGGCGCAGGCCTCCGGAGTCAAACGTTTCTGCGCCGGTCTTTGGTCGCGCCTGTCACGATCCGGGCAGTTGATGAATGAAAGTTCACCGAGCACGATCCCGTTGTGGCGGAACAGCGGAAAAAGAAGGCCCCGAAGGCGGCTGGAGAACTGGTCTCCGGCTTCCTGACCCGTTCGGGTTTGGAGGCCCACGCAGTCGACCTGCGGCTGGTCCGCCGGTGGGTGCTGATCGTGGGGCCGGCCTTCGCCCGCAACGTGCGGCCGGCGTTTTCCAAGGGCGACACGCTGCACCTGGAGGCCCGGACCGACGCCTGGGCACAGGAGACCCGCAATCTCGACCAGACGATTCTGGAGAAGATCCGGGAAGCCGGCGCCGGCGATTTCAAATACACCAAAGTGAAAACCCATCGCTGGCCGGAGAAATCCGCGGGCAGATCGAACTCGAACCGCAAGTTCCCGGTACCGCCGCCGGATTCCCTGCCGGCAGAGGTCGAAAAACGGGCTTCGCGGATCGAGGATACAGTTCTGCGCGACGCGATCCGGTCGTTCCTCTATTATCACGACGACAAGCCGGACGGCGCTTCGGACGAATAAGGCCGGAGTTGCATCGGAAGCGTTAACGCCGGATAATGCTTCGGTTAAACACAGGCAGGTCTTTGGAGGGCGCATATCATGGAACCGGTACGGAAAGATTCGGGACGCGAGGCTCCGGGAGCGGAAGCGCTGGGCTATATGACCCAGCCGCAGCTCCAGCAGCTGTTCAGGTCGCTCCGGGCTCCGCAGCCCGACGAACTGGACGGAGCTTATCGCGGCCGGCTGCTCACGACCGCCGGAATGAACCTGCTCCCGTCGGTGGTGAAGGCACCGCTCCTCGAAATGCTGCAGGGCCCCTACATGCCCTGGCGCGGCAAGCGGTTCGAGAAGGGCAAGGGCGCCAACTACTGGCTGAAAGACCAGGGGGGCTGGGACCTGTTCGAATACGACACGCTGATCGCTCCGGCACTGGATGGCTCGGGCGATGTGTTCCAGCTCGACTATGACGTGGAGAGCAACCCGCGTCCGGCGCGCCGGATTGTCGGCGAGGTGCGCAAGGTTTCCGACGGGCTGTATCTTGCCCGCATGAACTACAAGCTTCCGGTCCGTTCGCCGGAGCTTCTCTATTTCACACTGGAAAAGCAGGACTAGCGAAGGCGGTCCGCAGGCGCGGGCTATTCAAGGTCCAGGTATTTGCCGATCGCGTCGCGGAGCTGCTCCACGGTGATCGGCTTTTTCAGGCACTGGGTGAAGCCCGCTTCCTTGGCGTTATACTCGTCAGGACTGCGGGCGGAGACCGCCACGATCGGGACTTCTTTCAGGTAAGGGTCCGACCGGATCATCTTGGCCGCCGATACGCCGTCCATGCGGGGCAGGTTGATGTCCATGAGGATCAGGTCGGGTTTCGTCTGGCGCGCCTTCTCGACCGCCTCGAGACCGTCGTAAGCAAAGGTGAGATTCAGGTCATAGGGTTTGAGGGCCATCTTGTAGAACGCTTTCACGAACGTGTGGTCGTCTACAATCAGGACATTCTTGGTCTTTTCGGAACTCATACGCGCCGGTTACCTGCCCGGAGTATCCGTCAGAATCGCCCCGGGCGCAACAACCTGGCGGCATTATTCCCGTCGAAGGTGAAACGGCGGTAATTCGAGGGACAACTGAGGAGGGACTCGCCCCGGACGTTTCGGGGGGCTATTTTACCGCCACGTCGTTTATCGAAGCCGGCCGGTTCAGGGAGGGGTCTCATGCCGTATGTTCCGTATGTGCCCGTAGCGGAAGCGCAGGACAAGATCATGGATTTCACGCGAATCATGATCACGTTCATTGGCGCGGTGGCGGTCCCGCTCGCCTTCTTCACCATTGTCCTGATTCTCTGGGCGATTCACGACATATTTTTCCAGAAGGAGCATGCCATCCGGCACAACTTCCCGGTAATCGGGTCGATGCGGTACATCCTCGAATCGATCGGCCCGGAACTGCGCCAGTATTTCTTCTCCGACGACACCGGCGACCGGCCGGTCTCCCGTTACGTCAGGAACTGGGTCTACCGGTCGGCGAAGGGCGTCGATTCGAGCAACCCGTTCGGAACCAAGCTCGACGTGCAGGCGCCGGGCATGATCCTGTTCCGCCACAGCGCGTTTCCGGGGCAGGAGTCGCTGCACGCGGACCGGGTGGTTGTCGGCCCGAAGCGTCGCCACCCCTACGCGGCGCAGCGGTTCAACATCTCGGCGATGAGCTACGGTTCGCTGGGGCGTAACGCCGTGCTTGCGCTGTCCCTGGGCGCGAAGGACGGCGGCTTCTACCACAACACGGGCGAGGGCGGGATTTCGCCATACCATCTGCAGGGCGGGGCCGACATCTGCTGGCAGATCGGCACCGGCAAGTTTGGCTGCCGGACGGAGGAGGGCAACTTCTACGTCGAGCGGTTCAAGGAGAACGCCGCCCGGCCGCAGGTGAAGATGATCGAGATCAAGCTCTCCCAGGGGGCCAAGCCCGGCAAGGGCGGCGTGCTGCCGAAATCGAAGATCACCGCCGAGATCGCGGCGATCCGCAATATCCCGCGCGACCGGGACTGCATCTCCCCGCCGGCCCACAACGAGTGGAGCGACGTGAAGGGCATGCTCAAGTTCATCTGGATGCTGCAGGAGGAAAGCGGCAAGCCGGTCGGGATCAAGTTCTGCGTCGGCGATCCGCAGTTCGTCGAGGACCTCGCCCGCACGATCAAGGAGACCGGCCACCATCCGGACTTCATCACCGTGGACGGGAAAGAGGGCGGCACGGGTGCCGCTCCGCTCAGTTTCTCCGACCGGGTGGGGTATCCGCTGCGCGAGGCGCTGATCCTCGTGGACGACACCCTGCGCAGCCACGGCATCCGCGACCGGATCCGCGTGATCGCGTCGGCGAAGATCTTCACCGGCGCGGAACTGGCCATGGCACTCGCCTTCGGGGCGGACATGGCCCAGAGCGCGCGCGGGTTCATGCTGTCGATCGGCTGCATCCACGCACTGCGGTGCGCGGCCAACACGTGTCCGGCCGGCGTCGCCACGCACAGCCCCTGGCTGCAGGCGGGCCTGGACCCGTACAACAAGGCGCCCCGGGTGGCGCGGTACCAGAAAGCGGTCATCAAGGACATGCTGGAGATCGCCCGGGCGTGCGGCCTCAAGTCACCGTCCCAGTTCGAGCGCAGGCACCTGATGATCGTCGAAGACCACTTCAACATCCGCGGGTTCGAGGAGATCCATCCGTCCCGGGGGGCGAGGCCTCCGGCAACTGCAGAAGAGCTGGGAATAGCCCTTTCCGCTTGATTTAAAGGTATTTCCGGGCGACTCTTTAATCTATTGAGTATTGACACAGCCCCGGAACCGGGCGGCTGGCCCCCCTCCAGACGGGCGCTGCCGGTCCCGTTTTCGCGGAGCCCGGAGTTTTTGGCTGGATGGTCGAGGAACCGCACGAAATAACGGGGAAGGAACCGGCCGCGCCGGCGCCTGTACCCCTGACGGTAGAGCCCACCTACGAGGACTACTCGCTGCGGCTCACCCTCGAGCGGATCCGGGCGCTCGCCCCGATCGGCGGCATCGCCTTCATCTTCATGATGGTCCGCGTCCCGCTCCTGTATCCCGAGCTGTCCCGGGCGGTGGTCATCCAGACGAGTATCGGGCGGCTCGCCACCGCGGCGTTCCTGATTTTCGCCGTTCCGGTGGGGATGCGTGTCCCCTGGGTCGCCAACCGGATCCGGCTGTGGATCTGGCTGTTCTTCAGCGGTTTCACACTTGCGCAGTGCCGCTGGATCCTGCTGACGGGGGGAATCCAGTCCGTCGCCTACACCTATTTCGCGGTGGTGCTGGTGAGCTGGATGATCGTCATCCCCGGCGGCGTGAGGGAGAATATCGCCTCCGTGCTGTGGTACGTGGCGCTGTATATCGGCTACCTCACCTGGGAACTGGATCTCTCGTTCACCGACCTGCAGCTCTACCAGCGGATCAACCACCTTCCAGAGCTGGTGTTCTTCGTGCTGGGCGGCATGCACATCCTCGACCGGCACCGCCGCGAGGAGTACGAGAGCAAGCGGCTCGTCATGCAGCAGAACGAGATCCTCGGGCGCTCGGCCTACTACGACGCGCTCACGACCGTCGGAAACCGGCGGTATTTCGACGAGCGCCTGCGCGAGCAGTTCGACCTCGCCAAGCGCCACGGCCGCCCGCTCAGCCTGCTGATGCTCGACGTGGACAAGTTCAAGGACGTGAACGACCGGCTGGGTCACCAGGCGGGCGACAAGCTGCTCACGCAGTTTGCGGGCGTCGTGCGGCCGTTTATCCGCAGCGGCGACGTACTGGCCCGCTACGGCGGCGACGAGTTCGTGATCGTCCTGCCCGAGACGGAGATCGTCGGCGCCAAGCTCCTTGCCGAGCGCATCCGGTTCAAGGTCGACCACAATCCGTTTGCCATCGACGGCGAGAAAATCCATGTGACGACCAGCATCGGCGTCGCCGAACTGCAGCCCGGCACGCTGGACGGCGAGCAACTGCTCGAACTCGCCGATCAGGAGCTCTACCGCGCCAAACGTGGCGGCCGGAACCGGGTGAACTAGCCCGTTTTCACGGATAGCGCGGCGAGTTTCGGTTCCGGAAAACCGCAATGATCCCGGAGGGTTCCGCGCCGGAAAAGAATTTTTCCATCTAGTTAGGATGTTAAATATCCCGGTGTCCGGTTTGCCGGACGGAAGTTCCGGCCGGTGAGGGGCCGCGCTGCGTTTCATCGACGCCTCCTTTCCGGACTCCACCGGCCCTGCGGGCCACCTCCTCACATTCGTGAGGAGGAACAAGATTCCAGTTCTCCCTCACGCATGTGAGGGAGTCGAGCGTAGCGGGAGGGAGTTCCCCGCTTTTTCAGCAAATTCACCTTATCAGAGGGGTGTGACAGGTAGTGTCACAGTTCCTTTTGGCCTTTAGGAGGGGTTAAAGGGGCCAATTTCGGAAATGCGTTTCCAAGTGAGAGACGATCGTTTCGGTTTACTAGACCAAAAAGTTCCGTCGTTCCTCGGCGATGAGGTCGGCGCAGTCCATGCCGCTCTGGCAGGCGAGTTCGGTGCCGACGCCGCGGCCTCCGGCGGAATCCCCGCAGATGTAGAGCCCCTTGATGGGGGTCCGGTGCGGGGGGCGGTTCTTGCCCACCTGGTCGGGGGTCTGGCCCGTCGTGACGGCGGCGCCGCTCTCCTTGCCGATCCAGCTCGCGATCGCCTGCACGGAGAACGTGTCCTGGAAGACGATGTTCTCTTTGGTGCCGGGGATCATCTCGTAGAGCGCCTCCAGCATGTTGTTGATCCAGACCTTCGAGTGGTCCTTCAGCTCGATGTCGGTAGTAGGGGCGACGGCGCAGGCGGTCAGCAGCTGCATCCCCGGCGGCGCGAGTTCGGGGTCGAAGTTGGTGGGGACAGGGCAGTAGATCGGCGTGAATTTGGCGACCTGGCCGCTCTCGATCAGCTTGAACGTCTCGACCATGGTCTTGTGGGAGAGTTCCTCCCGCGAAATCTTCATGGGATAGCCGCCGCAGATGCAGCCGACGCTGGTCACCTTTTTCTTCAGGCCGATCTTCGCCTGGACGGCGATATAGCTGCCTTTGATCGAGCCGATCTTTTTCGCGTACGGCTCCGACAGGTAGTCGCGGCCCACCATCCGGAACAGGGTGTCCTGCAGCGACGACGACGAGACGACAATGGGTGCGCGGAACTCGCGGTTTCCGCGCGCGATGACGCCCACCGCCTGGCCGTTCTCGACCAGAATCTTCTCGACACCCGCCATCGTCATGACCTGCGCCCCGTGGGTTTCGGCTCCCTTGAGGAACGCCCGGGGGATCGCGGCCGAGCCGCCCTTGGGGTAGCTCAGGTTGTTGTCGCGGATGAAGTGCTGGAGGTTCCAGATCGATTCGCCTGCCGACGCCTGCCACGTGGGCAGGATGAAGTAGAGGCCCATCAGGAACCCGATCAGCGAGTGGACGAACGGGTCCTTCGTATAGACGGACATGAATTCGTCGATGGTCCGGGTGTCCCAGTATTCGATCTGTTCCGGGGTCATCCGGAATATGTCGCGGAACATGCGCGCGATGGCCGGCACGGCCGTGACCGGCAGGCCCGACTGCACGAACACCTGCGCCAGGAAGTACGGCATCCGGCTGAAATCGGACGGCATCTTCGCGTCGATATTGAACCCGCGCACCCAGGCGATGTTGCGCGGTTTTTTGAACTCGATGGGCGTGCCCATTCCGAGCCGCTTCGTGCAGGTTCCGAACGGGCCCTTGTTTCCGCGGATGAACATGTGGGTTCCCATGTCGATGGTGAACCCGTCCTTTTCGTACCACGAACAGGAGCCGCCGATCCGGGGGTTTTTCTCGAGGATCAGCACCTTGAAGCCGTGCTTCGCGAGTATCGCGCCGCAGGCGGAACCGCCCATGCCGGTGCCGATGACGATGGCATCGAACTGGTTGTCGGCCCTGGCGGCGCGGGAGGCGGACTTGCCCCGTTTGGCGCGGGCGGTGTTGCTGGCCTTCTTGACGGATAGTGCGGACATGAGCGTTTCCCCTCTGGACCGAAAGCTGTGAACTGACGCACGTGTCAGCGGATTTGGAATTACCACAGTCCGGTTCCGTAAATCCACTGACAAATCCCCCGGCAAATCCCCTGACAAAACCATCGGCAAAGCCGCTGAATTGGAGGGAGAAATGCGCTAACTGGAAACCGATGCCTGCCCCTACGGTCCGACTGTTCACCCGCAAGGGTTGCTGCCTGTGCGACGACGCTTACGCGGAGCTGGAGAAGCTCTCCGGATCGCTGGGCTTTCGCGTGGAGACGGTGGACATCGACAGCGCTCCGGAGATAACACCGGAGCTTCGGCAGTCGCTTGAAATCTTTATCCCGATCATCAAAGTGAACGGCCAAGAGGTCTCCCGCTACCGGGTGGACCGGGAAGCACTCAAGAAAGCGTTACGACAGACTCAAATGACCGAACCCCAGACACCGCCGGAGACCGGTAAACCGGCTGCAGACGCCCCCGGTGCGGAAGAGTCGCCGTCCATCCGCGGCTTCCTGATCGTACTCGGGCTGGCGGTGCTGGCCGTTGCAATCGCGTTCGTGCGGTTCCCCGCACAGGGCAACGTCAAGTTTCCGGGCGTGGGCGACACGGCGCCGGTGTTCCAGGGCAAGCTGCTTACGGGTGAGGATTTCTCGCTCGAGGCCGAGCGCGGGCGCCGGGTGATCATTCTCAACTTCTGGGCGTCCTGGTGCGACCCGTGCATCCGCGAAATGCCGGATCTCGAAAAGCTCTACCGCCGCACCAAGGCGAGCGGAGTGGAGCTGATCGCCGTCAACGAGGATTCCCGTGAGGCGGTCGTGCGGGACTTCACGCAGCGCAAGGGGATCACGCTCCCGGTGATCTGGGACCAGGACGAACGGATCGGCAAGAAATACGGCACGTTCCGGTTCCCCGAAACCTACGTGATCGATCTGGACGGCAAGATCGTGAAAAAGATCTACGGCCCGGCCGACTGGGCGTCCGACGAAGTCGCCAGTTTCGTGCAGGAGCTGGCCGCCAAGGGCGGGCACGTCGAAGGCGAGGCCGATCCGCTCAAGGGCGGCTCCCGCGAACAGCTCTCCGACCGCACGCACGACCTGCGCAACTCGCCCAACTGACGGAATGCCGCAGCGGCGGTTTACCGGGTATTCTCCATTGGCGGGCGGCTTTCCGGGGCTCCGAACGCGAACCCCTTCTCCCTGAACAGCCTGAGGCAGGCATCGACGACAACCGGATCGTATTCGGTGCCGCGCCCCCGTACGATTTCCTCCAGGGCGGCCTCGATTCCCAGGGTCGCGCGGTATGGCCGGTGCGAGGCCATCGACTCCACGACGTCGGCGACAGTCATGATTCTGGCTTCGAGCAGGATATCCCTGTCCTTGAGTCCCCGGGGGTAACCCGAGCCGTCCAGCCGTTCGTGGTGCTGGTAGACGATCTCGGCGATGGGCCAGGGGAACTCTATCCCTTTCAGGATTTCGTATCCCGCCTCCGGGTGAATCTTGATCAGGTCGAATTCGGTGCTGCTGAGCGCGGTCGGTTTGGTGAGGATGTCGGCCGGGATCTGGATCTTGCCGATGTCGTGCACCAGGGCGGCCAGCTGAAGGCCGTGCAGACGGCCGGGTTCAAGGCCGAGTTCCCGGCCGATAGCGACAGACAGTTCCGTCACCTTGCGTTCGTGCCCGGCGGTGTAGGGGTCCCGGCGTTCCAGTGTCGCCGCAAGCGCCGTGACGGCGGATTCCAGCACTTTCTGAAGTCCCTCGGCATTCCGCTCTTTTTCCAGAAGAGCCTCTTCATACGCCTTGCGAGTACGGCGGTTCTCGATCCCGTACCCGAGATCGCCGGCCATTTCTGCCAGAACCTTGACGACCTTCTGGTTGAATACGTTCGGGATACGCGAATAGATGGCCATGGAACCGATCACTTTCCCGCCGACATATACCGGGAGCGTCACACTGGTGCGGATGCCGAACCGGTCGGCCCGTTCACGCCAGGGCTTCAGGTTCGCGTCCGCATGGAAATCCTGGGCCACATAAGTCTGCCGCTCACGGATCGACCGGCCGCTGGGCCCCCGGCCTTCCGGTGTATCCGCCCAGCTCACCTTTACTCCCTCTGCGTAACCGCGGGCTGGGCCGCTGCTCGCGACGACTTCTATTGTCTTGCCCGGATCGTCTCTGGCCAGCCCCATCCAGGCGAGATCGTAAATCCCGCCTTCGGTAATGGCCTTGCAGCAGTTTTCCATCAGTTCCATTTCGCTGCCGGCGTGAACCAGCGCCGAATTGACCCGGCTGAGCGCCGTGAGCGCCCAGTTCAGGTGCGAAAGCTGGATGTGCTGCAGTTTGGATTCGGTGATGTCCCGGGAGAATCCGACGATCTGGATGATGCCGCCGCGCGGGTCGCGTACCGGAATTAACGTTGTCAGGAAATACCGGGTCGCGGCGGGGAACGGCAGGATTTCCTCGTACGTGATCGTTCCGTTTCTGCCCAGACAGTCTTTCAGGTGTCCGGTCATCGCCCGGCCCATGTCGCCCGGGAATGCGTCTTCGATGTATCTGCCGGTAAGGTCGGCGCTTTTTAACCCGCTCAGCCTCTCGGCGCTCGGATTATGTTCCACTAACCGGAACTTCTTTTCGGGAGTCATATCGACCCGGAAAACCGCGTCGGCCGTGTTCTGGAATATGGCGCTGTACCGCCGTTCGCTTTCCCGCAGGCTCTCGGCGACCATTTTCTGGTCGGTAATATCGGTGGCGACGACGACGATGCCGTTCACCTTGCCGTCCGTTCCGTACGTCGGGTTGAGAACGGTCAGGGTCTCCACCTGCCGGCCGTCTTTGCCTTTCACGTTAATCGCGCCGCGCCAAGTCCGGCCGGACAGGACCAGAGCCCGGAGCCGCTGGACCTCTTCCGGCGGAAGGTTGTGCCCGGTAAAGGCGGTGATGTCGCCGCCCAGGTGGCTGCCGGACTCCCAGCCGAACAGGTCGATAGCGACCCGGTTGGCATGGCGGATCTTCAGATCTGTATCCATCGACACCACGTACTGGCCGGAAGCGTCTAGCATCTCCGACTGGATGGAGATCTTCTGGCCGGCGATCACGCGGTCGGACACGTCGCGGCCCATCGCGATCACACGCTGCCGGTCCAGGAACGGCCGGGCGTGCCATTCGATCCAGACCGTGCCGCCGTCTTTCCTGCGGTAACGGTTACGGAAATATCGGACCTCCTCCCCGTTTCGCAGGCGGTCCATCTGGGTGCGCGTTATCTCAAGATCGTCCGGATGGACGAACTCCTCGAAAGAATGCTGCCGGAGTTCTTCGGCCGAATAGCCAAGTGTTTCCGACCAGGAGGCGCTCATCTCCTGTAAACGTGTCTCGAAATCCACGACGATGATCAGGTCGGGCGAAATTTCGAACACATGACTGCGCTCGCGGCGGACGAGGTCGGCGTCGCTTTCCAGGTCCTGGTGTTTGTTTTCGGCATTGCGGGCTTCCCGTTCATGCCGGCCGAGGAGCCAGCCAAGCAGGGCGACGGTTGCGGCAACAAAGGCAACACCCTTGAGGGTCTGTATTCTGGATAGCGCATGTGCGTCAGGGACCAGAAATTCGAGGACCGTGTCGCTGGCGAAGATCCAGAGCAGGCTGAACGCGGCGTAGATACCCAGAATACGGAGGTTTCCTGCGGAGAGCAGGGGGTGTGACCCTTCAGTTTCCCGATCGCCCCTCATTGACCAGCCCCTAGTGATGACAGGGAGTAGATTCCTGGCGGCGCTGTCCCCTTCGACCGAGCCGCCGTCGCGAAGTTAACGCTAATAATTCACGGGGAACGAATGTATGATGAACATCAGGAAATTTGATTGGAAAAATGAACCGAAGCAACCGGTAGTTACGTTCTGAGTTAACCCTGTGAAAACCCCAGCAGCGTTAATATATGAGGAAGTGAGCGGTATCACGGCGCATATCCGTTATGACGCACCGGGTCTGCGATCCTAAGAAATAATAATATTATTATCCGAAATAAGGTGGGCAAGGTTATTCCGAGTTCGTGCGAGCCGGGGGCGGAAGCACCCGGCCGGGCGGGGGACTTGTTTCGCACGTGGGACGGGCTATGAATGTGGGGGCTTGTTTCAGGAGGTCCGTAGTTCATGCCGGATATCGGAGATACCGTCGAAGAGATCAACATCATCGAGAAGGGCCGCACGGGCCTCATCGAGGAGATCGCGTCGCACAACCCGTACCAGGGGTTCCGGTCGTACTACCGGGTGCGATTTACGGGCAAGGCCGCCCGCACGTTTGTGACGGCGGAAGAGGCGCTCGATTACTACTTTCTGAACGCGGGTGAATACGCCTCGGGCGAGCAGATTAACGGCCTTCGCTAAGGGTCTTAAGGGGTTCCACGGGGCAGCGTTCCCCCCGCAAAGGGATATTCGACCTTGCGCCCCGCCTTCTGGCTGTTCTATAGCTTTAATTAATTATCCGGGGTGAGAGCCCCTGTACCGGGGAAGGGCGGCTGTCCGCTCCGCCGGTGCGGGTGTTTTTCGGAAAATGTCAGCCGATTAGGGAGTGGTTCATGCAGTTTGAATTGGCGAAGCGGATCAAGGACCTGCCGCCTTACCTGTTTGCGGGAATCGACAAGAAAATTACCGAAGCCCGCAAAAAGGGCGTCGATATTATCAGCCTGGGTATCGGCGATCCGGACCAGCCCACGCCGAAGTTCATCGTGAAGGCGCTGGCGGAGGCCGCCAAGGACCCCGCCACGCACCAGTATCCGTCGTACCAGGGGTCGATGGATTTCCGCGAAGCGGCCGGGGATTTCATGGCGCGCCGGTTCGGCGTGACGATGGATCCCGCGAGCGAGATCATCACGCTGATCGGTTCCAAGGAAGGCATCGCCCACTTTCCGCTGGCCTTTATCAACCCCGGCGATCTGGCCATCTGCTGCTCGCCGGGATACCCGGTCGGCAAGACCGCCGTCGGTTTTGCGGGCGGCGAAGTCTACGAGGCCAAGCTCTCCAAGTCGTCGAAGTGGCTGCCGGACCTGCGCAAGATTCCCGATGACGTGGCTGCCAAGGCGAAGCTGATTTACCTCTGCTATCCGTCGAACCCGACCGGGGCCACGGCGACGCAGGAGTTTTTCTCGGAACTGGTGTCGTGGGCGCACAAGACGCGCACGATCATCATGACCGACTGCGCCTACTCCGAAATCTACTACGACGACGGCGAGAAACCGCTCTCGATCTTCGAAACGCCCGGCGCGAAAGAAGTCGCCATCGAGTTCCACTCGCTGTCGAAGACCTTCAACATGACCGGCTGGCGCATCGGCTGGGCGGCCGGCAACGAGCAGCTTATCGCGGGTCTGGGCAAGGTGAAGACGAACGTCGATTCGGGCGCCTTCAACGCGATCCAGAAGGCGGGCGCCATTGCGCTCCGTTCCGACTTCAAGTCGGTCGAAAAGCTGCGCCGCATGTACAAGCGCCGCCGCAACGCCGCGTTCCACGGCCTCAAGAAGATCGGCGCCAAGGCCGCTCGCCCCAAAGCGGGATTCTTCGTGTGGGCCGAGGTGCCGGACGGTTTCAACGACGACGATGCGGCGTTCGCCGACTTCTGCATCGAGAAGGCCGGAGTCGTGGTGACTCCGGGCTCCGGTTTCGGCGACGCGGGCAAGGGTTATTTCCGCATTGCGCTGACGGTCGAGATCGAGCGGATGGACGAAGCGTTCAGTCGCATCGAGAAAGCCCTCGCGGCAAAGAAATAAACCGTGCTGATTTGCAGCCGCGAGGTGTGGTCAGGCCGCCCCTCGCGGTTTGTTTTTGAGGAACCCGGATGAGCACCGTCTATATCGGGATCGGATCGAATCTCGGCGACCGGCTGGACAACCTGCGGCAGGCGGTGAACGAGATCGCCAACCGCACGGGTGCGGAACTGGACGCCGAAAGCCGCGTTTACGAGACGGCACCCTACGGAATGGCGCCCGGTGCCGGAAACTTCCTGAATGCGGTGATCCGGATCCAGTCATCCACGTCACCGGGTGAACTGCTCACGATTCTGCGCGGTATCGAACAGGATATGGGGAGGCCGGAACGGCGTCCGCGTACCGGTGGCAGTCACGGCGGCTACTACGCGAGCCGGACGATCGATCTGGATATCCTTGCCTGGGACGACCTGGTGCTCGACACCGCAGAGCTGACGCTGCCTCATCCGGGCCTGCCCGACCGGCGGTTTGTTCTGGAGCCCCTGAACGACATCGCGCCCGGCTGGGAGCATCCGGTCACCGGGAAAACGGTGAAGGAAATGTTACGGAATTGCCGTGGCAGCTGTGCCGATCCGATTGAAGAAAGGCTCTAGCGCCGCCGCGGGTTGTGGTAGCATCGGGCCAGAAACTGCCCATACCGGAGGATAACGATGAGCGATTCGAATCTGGAAGTCGGAAAGGCGGTCAGCACCTCGTTCGAGGTGTACAAAGACAACTTCGTGAACCTGTTCGTGGCGGGACTGATCTCGGTGGTGCTGTCGATCACGATCGTCTGCATACCGGCTGCCATCCTCGGTCTGTACGAGATGTGTATCCGGGCGCTTCGCGGCGAAAAAGTGGAGATCGGCGATCTGTTCAAGGGGTTTGAGGGTTTTCTTTCGGGCTGGGGACTGTGCCTGATCGTCGGGTTCGGCGTGTTCGTCGGACTGATCTGCCTCGTGATACCGGGGATTTATCTCATGGTGGTCTGGTCGGTGGCGTTCCAGGCGCTGGCGGACGACCGGTCGCTGGGCGCCTACGGAGCGATCAAGAAGAGCCAGGAACTGGTGAAGGGCAACTTCTGGCCCGTATGCCTTGTGTTTCTCGTGATCGGTGTGATCGGTGTCGCCATCGGTCTCATTCCGATCGGCGGATTTCTGGTCACGCCGTTTTTCTACGCAGGCGGCGCGTATGTGTACCTGAAGCTGAAGGGGCCGCAGCCGGCCGCGGCGCCGGCGGCAGTCGCGCAGGCCGCCTGAGCGGACCAGCCACCGAAACCGATAGAAACTGAAAAAGGGCGCCGGTTGGGCGCCCTTTTTGCCGTCTGAAAAGCGGTCAGCCGGGTAGTCAGTCGGCCGGGCCGAGCTTGTTCAGTTTTTCTTCCAGACTGGAAAGCTGCTCGCGCAGGTGCTGGATTTCCTTTTCGAGCGACTGGCGGTCGCCGCCGCCCTTGGCGTCTTCCTGAACCTTGTCGATCCAGAAACGGATTCGCTCGTCGAGCGATTTCTGGAACGTCTCGATATTCTTCTGGCGGGTGGAGAGGAACTCGCTCACAAGCCCCTTCATGTCCTCGAGCTTCACGTCGCTGCGGGTGAACACCTTCTGGAGCTGTTTTTCCGTCTCGTCGCGGACCTGGTTGATCTGGTCCTGCGCCTCGTTGATCCCGCGCTGCACGAACTCCTGGCTGTCCTGGATGAGACGGCGGAGCAGGTTGAGGCCGAGGATGCTCTTCTTCTTCTTTTCTTCCTCGAACAGCACCTGGGCGAGGGTGACGGAGGTGATGTCTTCGTTAGTCTTGTTGTCGATGATCCGCACGTCGACGCCGGCCTTCACCATGCTGGCGATCTCGTCGAGGGTCACGTAACAGCTCTGTTCGGTGTCGTAGAGCTTGCGGTTGGGGTACCGCTTGATCACGCGATGCTTGGGTTCCATCGATTCCGCCGCCGCCTTGTTGTCGCTCATTTTATTCAGACTCTCTTCCGTCAGGGCCGGCAGTCCGGTACGCGACGGAAACTGTAAATTGGAGTTACCGGTAGCACTTGCGCCAAACCGTGTTTGACAGGGACAGCCAACCGAATGACCCGAACGTCACCCCGCTTCAGTTTCCTCTCGAAACCAATACCCGGAGTCCCGCAGCCGGGTTGAATATCACGTAACATCGCGGTGCGTCAAGGATAACCCCGGCGCAAGTGTATCAGAAAAATCCGATGGAATTACCGGTGGTTTAGCGTCTATGCTTGTGCGTCATATTCTTTTGAAATTGATTCGGGCGAGGGTGGAAAGTGGACGACGGTTCTCCTACAAGGGAGAACCGGCCCCTTAAAATTGAGAGCGGCCCGGTCCAAGGTTTCAGCAAGTCCGTTCGATGATAGTTCAGTGTCCAAGCTGCCAGGCAAAGTTTAAACTTGCCGATGAAAAGGTAACGGCTAAAGGCGTCAAAATCCGTTGCTCGAAGTGCGCTCACGTCTTCACGGTGAAGCAGGGTGACGACGCCGGAGCGGCTGCTCCGGCCCCCAAGGCGGCTCCCGCTTCGGGCGGACAGGGCGGCCAAGGTGCGCAGGCGGGCCAGGCCGGGAAAACCGGATTCAAGGATTTCAATTTCGACGACTTCGCCGATATCTCGACGAAGTCCCAGGCGCCCAAACAGGCTGCGGCGGCTCCCGCTCCGAAACCTGCGGCTCCGCCTGCTCCCAAGCCGTCCGCTCCCAAGCAAGCCGCCAAACCGGCGGCCGATGATGACGACCTGTCGGATTTTTTCTCGGCCGGTGAGGATGCACCGCTACCGCCGCCTAAGCCCAAGCCTGCGTCGCCAAAACCGGCCGCTCCCAAAGCACAGGCACCGGCCAGCGATCCGTTCGGCGATCTGAATACACCCGCACCGGCCAAGACAAAACCTGTGGCGAAGAAACCCGCCGCCGCTCCTGCGGGCGGCGACGGGCTGGACGATCTGTTCGCCTCGCAGCCGCCTCCGGCGGCCCCTGCGGCCAAACCCAAAGCGCCGGCTCCGAAACCGGCACCGCCGAAAGCCGCGCCGCCACCTCCGCCGCCTGCGAAGAGCCGGGTGCCGGCTCCCAAGCCGCCGCCTCCCAGGCCGTCGCCGCAAGAAGAGCAGGAACCGGATTTTTCAGGCAACATCGAACTCGACACCAAGCGCGAGGGGTTCGGGAATGTATTCGCTGACGCGCCGCCGCCGCCCGCATCTGGTGGTGGAGGCCGCGGGAGCGAGGACAGCTTCGACTCCCTGATTTCGTCCAGCGCAGCGGGGTTCGGCGATGCACCGCCGCCACCGCCTGGCGGGGGCGGCGGCACGATCGACCTGGATTCGAAGGGCGCCAAGACGCTGGAGTTCCTGAGCCGTGCGGGCGACGGGTCCCGCCGCAAGGTGGTGCAGAGCGGCGGGCCGCCGCCCGGCATTATCGCCGCGATCACGGTGGGTATCGCCCTCGTGCTGGTGATCGGTTTCAGGGCCGCCGTGGAGTTCGCGCCGGAAGGTTTGCCGGGTATCTCGCTCGAGAACGCGCGCTCGATCCGCGACGTGGTGCCGTTCCCGGTGACCAATCCGCATTTCCCCGAAGCGCCGCCCAAGATCGAGGCGCATGTCGATCAGGGATACACGGTGAAGAATCTCGCCGGAGAGGTCATCTACGTGGCGCCGGGCAAGCTGGTGAACCGCAGCGGCGTTCCGATGAACTTCCTCCGTGTGCGGCTGAAGCTCGTCGACAAGATGGGCGCGACGCTGCAGGAAAAAACGGTCTATGCCGGAAATGTCATCAGCGTGGACCGGCTGCAGAAGACCGATCCGAAGGATCTCGATTCCGAGCTTCAGCGCAAGCTCGGTTCCAACAACAACAACATGAACGTGGGCAACAACACCACGATCAATTTCATGGCGATTTTCTACCAGTACGGCGGCGAGCCGTCGGCTGTCCAGATTGTGGAAGCGACCGCCGGTTCCTGACCGGGCGGCGCGGGATTTCTGACTGCTTTTTCCGCAGGTTCTGTGGAGCAGTTATCCACCGTTGTGAGCAACCAAAATTAGGGTTCAAATACCTATAAATTCCGTAACTTAAATCACTTAGAACGCCGTTTCATTTTTCGGCCTATCCCCACCCAGTGCCCAGCTTATGCCCATATGTAGTACCGGCACTTCTATATATGGCACAACATCTAGTGGTTTTTCGTTGACAAGCCCGAGACGTTCTGGTTAAAGAGGGAAACCACAACGGCAGGCGAAACTGTCGCGCACGTTCAGGGGTCACCAGGTAGAGGTGAAGAGGGAAAACGCCTCCTGACAGCCGAGTTTTTGCCCAGGTCACCGTAATCCGGTCCCATCCATTGTCGAGGGCTATTAATGGAAGGGCGCGGGGTTCGTATCCGCCCTGAGATTTGTCAATCCTGGATTCATCCGGGAATGGCAGAATAGGGGATGGTCGCGCCAGTGATCCGAGTGTCTGCCGTCTGAGGGGTGTCGGGGGCTAGTCGAGCCAGGGTCGGTTTCCTGGGGAGTGTTGGTCGAGATGAAATTCACACGCCGGTTCACATCAGAAGGCAAGGGTCCTTATCACGGAATTCAGTTCGTTCCGCGCACCTCCAAGATCGTCAATCCGGACGGTTCGGTGGTGTTCGAGATGAACGACATCATGGCTCCCGAGGACTGGTCGCAGGTGGCCGTGGACATCCTCGCGCAGAAGTATTTCAGGAAGGCCGGAGTGCCCAAGGCGATGCGCCGCGTGGACTCCGACGGGATTCCGGACTGGGTGCAGCGCAGCATCCCCGACGACGAGGCGCTGGCGAAGCTCGACCCCAAGCAGCGTTACGGCGGCGAGACCGACGCCCGCCAGGTATTCCACCGGCTGGCCGGCTGCTGGACCTACTGGGGAATCCGTCACAGCTATTTCGACACCGACAAGGACGCGCTCGTATTCTACGAAGAGTTCTGCGCGATGCTCGCGGGCCAGCTGGGCGCCCCCAATTCGCCCCAGTGGTTCAACACGGGCCTTCAGTGGGCCTACGGGATCGACGGTCCGGCCCAGGGCCACTACTACGTGGACCCGAAGACGGGCGAGATGACCCGTTCGCGCTCGGCCTACGAGCACCCGCAGCCCCACGCCTGCTTCATCCAGTCGGTTGATGACGACCTCGTGAACGAGGGCGGCATCATGGACCTCTGGACCCGCGAGGCCCGTATCTTCAAATACGGATCGGGCACCGGATCCAACTTCTCCGCCATCCGCGGATCGAACGAAAAACTCTCGGGCGGTGGCCGCTCGTCGGGCCTGATGAGCTTCCTGCAGATCGGCGACCGCGCCGCGGGCGCGATCAAGTCGGGCGGCACGACGCGCCGCGCCGCCAAGATGGTCACGGTCGACATCGACCACCCGGACATCGAGGAATACGTCAACTGGAAGGTGATCGAAGAACAGAAGGTCGCCTCGCTGGTGGCGGGTTCGGCACTATGCAACCGGCACCTCAATGCCGTGATCAAGGCCGCCCACGAATGGCCGGTCGAGAAAGAGAAGTTCGACCGCAAGGCGAACAAAAACGTCCGCGCCGCCGTGCGCGAGGCGCGCAACGCCGGAGTGCCGGACAACTACGTGGTCCGCGTGCTCCAGCTGGCGGAGCAGGGCTACACCGGGATCGAATTCCCGGTCTACGACACGAACTGGAACTCGGCCGCCTATGCGACGGTCGGCGGCCAGAACTCGAACAACTCGGTCCGCCTCTCGAACGACTTCCTGAAGGCGGTCGAGGCCGACGGCCCGTGGAACCTGACGAGCCGTACCGGCAAGAAGGTCGTGAAGACGCTCAGGGCCCGCAAGCTCTATGACGAGGTGGCCTACGCCGCCTGGGCGTGCGCCGATCCGGGCATCCAGTACGACACGACGATCAACGAGTGGCACACCTGCCCGGCGGACGGACGCATCAATGCGAGCAATCCGTGCTCGGAATACATGTTCCTGGACGACACGGCCTGCAACCTGGCGTCGCTGAACCTGATGAAGTTCTACGACGCCGAGTCGGGCAAGTTCGACGTGGCCGCCTACGACCATGCCTGCCGCCTGTGGACCGTGGCGCTTGAGATCTCCGTGCTCATGGCGCAGTTCCCCAGCCGCAAGATCGCGGAGCTGTCCTACAAGTTCCGCACCCTGGGCCTTGGCTATGCGAACATGGGCACGATGCTCATGGTCGCCGGAATCCCGTATGATTCGCCGGAGGCGTTCGCGATCTGCGGCGCCATCACGGCGATCATGACGGGTGTTTCCTACCGGACCTCGGCGGAAATGGCCCGCGAGCTCGGGCCGTTCCCGGGCTACGAGAAGAACCGCGACGCGATGCTGCGGGTGATCCGCAACCACCGGCGGGCGGCCTACAACGTCGACAAGTCGGACTACGAGCAGTTGACGGTGACTCCGGTGGCCATCAGCCCCCGGCACTGCCCCGATTACCTGCTCAAGGCGGCCCGCCGTTCGTGGGACGAAGCGCTCATGGAAGGCGAGAAGCACGGTTTCCGCAACGCCCAGACGACGGTCATCGCTCCCACGGGGACGATCGGTCTGATCATGGACTGCGACACCACCGGTATCGAGCCGGACTTCGCCATCGTGAAGTTCAAGAAGCTGGCCGGCGGCGGCTACTTCAAAATCATCAACCTGTCGGTACCGCTGGCGCTCAAGCGCCTGGGCTACTCGGCCGACGATATCCGCGAGATCGTCAATTACTGCCGCGGCAGCGGGTCGCTGGGCGGTTCGCCGCACATCAATCCGGCGGCGCTGCAGGCCAAGGGTTTCGGCGCGGAGCAGATCGCGGCGATCGAGCAGGCGCTCGACTCGGCGTTCGATATCTCCTTCGCCTTCAACCGCTGGACGCTGGGCGAAAAGTTCTGCAAGGACACGCTCGGGATCAGCGACCAGCAGCTGGCCGACCCGGCCTTCAACCTGCTCGAGCACCTGGGCTTCACGAAGGAGCAGATTCGCGAGGCGAACAACTACGTCTGCGGAACGATGACCATCGAGGGCGCCCCGTGCCTCAAGCCGGAGCACTACGCGGTGTTCGACTGCGCCACCAAGTGCGGCCGCACCGGTCAGCGCTACATCCAGTACAAGGCGCATCTGCACATGATGGCGGCCGCCCAGCCGTTCATCTCCGGCGCCATCTCCAAGACGATCAACATGCCTAACGAGGCGACCGTCGAGGACGTGAAGGAGTGCTACACGGAATCGTGGGAGCTGATGCTCAAGGCGATCGCGCTCTACCGCGACGGCTCAAAGCTCTCTCAGCCGCTCAACTCGACCACGGATGACGGCCTTTTCGAGGACGAGACCGAGATGGAAGAGCGCGTGGCGGACGAACCGGCGGCGATCCGGGTGGCCGAGAAGATCGTTCACCGCTACCTGTACCGCGGCAAGCGTCACCTGATGCCGTCGCGCCGCAAGGGCTACACCCAGAAGGCCGTCGTGGGCGGTCACAAGGTGTATCTGCGCACGGGCGAATACGACGACGGCTCGATCGGCGAGATTTTCATCGACATGCACAAGGAAGGCGCCGCCTTCCGGAGCCTGATGAACTGCTTCGCCATCGCCGTCTCGCTCGGCCTGCAGCACGGCGTGCCGCTGGAAGAGTACGTGGACGCCTTCGTGTTCACGCGCTTCGAGCCTAACGGCATGGTGCAGGGCAACGAGCGGATCAAGCTCTCGACCTCGATCGTGGACTACATCTTCCGCGAACTGGCGATCAGCTATCTGGACCGCAACGACCTGGCGCAGGTGCAGCCGGAAGATCTGCGCAGTGACGCCGTCCGCCAGCCCGACGAACCGGCCTTCGAGGAAGAGGAAGTGGTCGACGAGCGCGAACGGCTGCTCGATGCCCTCAACCCCGAGCAGATGCCACTCATCGGCGGCAAACCGCTGGACCGTCCGGGCGAGAACGGAAACGGTCATTCCAAGGGATACGACATCCCCCAGGAAGCGGCGGTATCGGCAGGCGCAGGAGGTGCGGGCGGTGCGGTGAACTCAATCCCTCCGGCTTCTGCCCCGGCCCGCGGCTTCAAGATGTCCGGTTCGGCCGCCGGCCGTCCGACGCGTGCGGCGGTCTCCGAAGCCAAGGCCAAGGGCTACGAAGGCGATCCGTGCGGAGAATGCGGCGCCATGACGCTCGTGCGCAACGGCACCTGCCTCAAGTGCGTCACCTGCGGATCGACCAGCGGCTGCAGCTGAACAATTCGATTGACTGAGTTCCAGAGACGGGGAGCCCTGAGGCTCCCCGTCATCTTTTGGACGTCTCGGGATGTGGTTCCGGGTTCCAGCGCGGGAGCCGTGGCCAGGGGGCTTTTTCCACGACCACTTTCAGGGAGGGCAGATCGGCCCGGTCGGGCACGATCGAGTGCCAGCCGACGGGCAGGTTGGGCGGGGCCCAGGCGAACAGCCACGCGGCGTCCTGCACCGACAGATTGATGCAGCCGTGGCTTGCCGGCGATCCGAACTGGCTGTGCCAGAAGGCGCCGTGAATGGCGATGTCATCGTCGAAGTAGAGAATAAACGGAACCTCTTCGACCAGATACGGGTCATCTCCCATGCCGCGCATCGACTCGTGGCGCGCCTTCTGCCAGACGGTAAAAACCCCCTCGGGTGAGGGGGTTTTCTTTTTTCCGGACGAGATCAGCGTCGCATAGACCGGCTGGTCGCCTTCGTAGGCGACCAGCACCTGCTCGCGCAGATCGACATGCACCCACTTATCCTTCGGACCGATTCCGTCCGGCCGGGGGCGGGCGACGGCCACCCGGACCCGGTTCCGTGGAAGCGGCCCCTCCGAGGTTACGACATTGCCGCTGCGGTCGGTACCTTCCGCATGAAACCGGGTGTGCCGCGGATACGACCGCTCGTTATTCAGCGACACCTTCCGTATCAGGAACGCCATCGGAAGAGGCGGTCTCTCTTCGCCCCTGAAATCATAGGGTTCGAACAGTGCCACGCGGCTGCTGGGGATATAGGTTCCGTCCAGGTGGCGGAACCAGCCGGTGGCGTGCAGATCGACATCGGGAAGGAGCGCCAGCATCTGGCGGGCGTCCGCTTCACCGGTCTGACGGGCATTCAGGTCCGGTATTTCATAGAATGAACTTCCGCCTGACAGCACCCGGCCGTACCAGTAGTTGAGTCCGTTAGGAAGAAAGGGCTGGGCCGGCGGAATGTCGATCCACTTGAAGAACGGCATCCGTGCATAACCGCCGCCGTAGATATCCAGCCAGGCGTCGGACTGATCGCAGCCGGGCAGGCACTTCAGCACAATGACGGCGTCGCCTTTGCGCAGTATTCCGATGGCGTCGGAACTGCCGGAAGGTTCCCGCCGGATAAATGACGAATCGGCCTGGAGTTCCGCCCAGCGGGGTGGTTCAGTTAAAGGGGTGATGTATTGTTCGCCGGGTATGCCTGCCGGTGCCGCAGGAGCGGTCAGCAGTGCGGACAGAACGGGTCCCAGCCATCTGTAGACAGTGAAGAAAGCCGTCTGTGTCGGATAGATCGCCATAAAGCCTGAGCAACCCTATCAGAAGGGTTCCGGGCCCGCGATGACTCGCGTCAGCCGCAGCAGAAGGCCTGTCCGGTGTTTTCAGGCCGCCAGGCCGGTCATCTTCGCGCTGACGTCCCAGAGTTTCTTCATCACGACGGCGTCTCTGGCTTCGGCCTTGGTGCGGGCTTTCCTGCACTTGGCGAAATATTCGCCCGAGACGTTCTCCACTTCCGGCGAACTGGCCAGATAGACGGACGTTTCCGCGCCCTTTTTTGAATTGATCATGAAGAACTTGGCGACCGACATCCACGCGGGCTGCGATCCCATGAAGTTGCTGGCGACGGCGCCCGGATGAAGGGCGTTGGAGGTGACCTTCGTCCCCTCGAGGCGTTTGGCCAGTTCGCGGGCGAACAGGATGTTCGCCAGCTTGGAGTTGCAGTAGGCGCGCCACTGGTTGAATTTTTTGGCATTGTCGAGATCGTCGAAATTCATGTGCCCCATCATGTGACCGGCAGACGACACGGTCACGATCCGCGACGGTGCGCTCTTCTTCAGGTGGTCGAGCAGCAGGTTGGTGAGCAGGAACGGCGCCAGGTGGTTCGTGGCGAACTGAACTTCGTAGCCGTCCTCGGTCATCTGTTTTTTGGGCTGCACGAAACCGGCGTTGTTCACCAGCACGTCGAGGCGCGGGTATTTGGCCTTGAACTCTTCGGCCACGCGGCGGACCTGCTTCTGTGACGAGAGATCGGCGAGCAGCAGGTCCACGTTAGGATTGCCGGACAGTTTCCGGATCTCTTCCTGCACCGGCTTCGACTTCTCGGCATTACGGCAGATCATGACGACTGTGGCGCCCGTTTTCGCCAGTTCCAGTGCCGTTTCCTTGCCTATGCCCGAATTGGCCCCCGTAACGATACAGATTTTGCCTTTCATGATGCCTCCTGAACGACGTTTACTCCGGGTCTTTTATGCCGGAATGCCTGTTCCGTCCAGCTTTCTGCCACGTTTCTGCCCCTGCGGATAGACACACCGTTCTTTTGTTTATAAACTCGTTAACACATGCAGATAGTCCTGCGTTTTATCGTGATTGCGGCGCAGATGGGGTGGCAGTCCGGGCGGTTCCTGCTTGGATCTGCCTGGTATGCCGTTATTACGCCCTGGCAACCGGCCGTTGAGCGGCGGGCACGGATCGAACGTCATGCGGCGCTCTGTTTTACCGATGTTTTCCGGAATCTCGGCGCGACTTTTATCAAGATCGGGCAGATCCTGTCGTCCCGTCCGGACATATTGCCGGCGTTTCTCATCAATGAACTGAAGCTGCTCCAGGATCACGTTCCGCCGTTCGACTTCGGCCACTTCGGCTCCATCTTTTCCGAGGACTTCGGCCGGAGCCCGGAGTCGGTATTCGACCGGATCAATCCGGTGCCCGTCGCCGCCGCATCCATCGCGCAAGTGCACGAGGCCTGGCTCAAATCCGGTGAACGGGTGGCCGTGAAAATCCGCCGTCCGGACATCGTTCACACGATGCGTATGGATCTGTCCATCTTCCGGTTCTGTGCGAAGCTGACGGCGTGGATGCCGTTCATCGGTTCGCTGCGGCTCGGGCTTCAGGCCGATTCGTTCGCGAAGGCGATCCAGGCCCAGCTGGATCTCCGCATCGAAGCCGCCAACAACCGCCGGTTCCGGGAAAACTTCCGGCAGATCCCCTACGTCCGGTTCGCCCGGCTCCATGACGACTGGTGTTCCGAGCGGGTGCTGACGATGGAGTTCTGCACGGGAAAGAAAATCCCCGAAATAGGTCCGAATCCACCGATGGACCGCCAGCTGCTCGCGGAGCGCCTGTTCTCTGTATATATCGAAATGGCCTTCGGCAACCAGTTTGTTCATGCCGATCTGCATCCGGGCAATGTGTTCATGGACGACAGCGGCAATTTTATCTTCCTCGACACGGGCCTCGTGTGCGACATCCCGAAGGACTACGTGAAGCGGTTCGTGCAGGTGGCTCTGGCAGCCACCACGCTGGACGGTGCAATTCTGGTCCAGACCTATCTGAACGGCCGCAGCGATCCGCTCAGCCCGGACAAAATTGCCCAGGCGATGAAGGACGCCGATGCGATTTCGGCCAAGCTGAAGGGGAAGACGTTCGGCGAGATCGAATTCGGAGCGATCTTTTTCGACATCTTCACACTGCTCCGGAGATACAAGGTATGGCTTGAACCGGAGCTGACGATGATGCTGGTCAGCGACATCACGATGGAAGGCATGGCGAAGGAGCTGTACCCCCGGTTCGACGTGATCTCCTATATGCACAGGATGATCCCGAAATACCTGCCGCGTCTCGGCGGCCTGCAGGTACCGGAACTGGTGACCGAGTATTACCGGAAGAAATCTGCCGCCGGTGCGGATAGTCCGGGAGCGCGGCCGGGATCGCCGCCGGATTGATTTCGGCAATCCGGATATTAAAGACTTCGAAACGGATTCAGACGGCCAAAATTGCGGCTGGCGTGGAGGCGTAAATGCAGGATGAGGCGCCGAAAAGCGGTGTTGCGCCGGTTGATCCGGCTTTCCTGCACGACCGTTACCAGAAGCTGGTAGAAATGTACCGGCAGGACTGGACCCAGTACGATTCCGTCGAGCAAATCCGGTCCCGCCTGACGGAGTTTTCGGCCGAACTGCTCAATGTCAATCGCGTCGGGATCTGGCATTACACGAGCGGGCGCGAGGCCATCGTCTGCGTGGATCATTTCCAGCGGGACAAGGGGATTCATTCATCCGGGACCGTACTGCACCGGAGGGAGTTCCCGCAGTATTTTGCCGCGATAGACACGGACCGGATCGTGTCTGCGAACAACGCCGTCACCGATCCCCGCACAAAAGAGTTCACCGCCAGTTATCTGACTCCGAACGGAATCGGCGCGATGCTCGACGCGCCGGTGATTGCGCATGGCGTGACGATCGGCGTGTTCTGTAACGAGCATGTCGGCAGCCCGCGCCTCTGGACACCGGAAGAGGAGCAGCTTGCCCGTTCCATCACGGACATAGCGGCCTATGCGGAATCCGAATGGAATGCTTCCCGCTCGGAAGTTCAGTTGAAAAAACTGGAGCGGATGCTCGCCGATGCGCAGCGCCTGGAGGAAGTCGGGCTGATGACGGCCAAATTGGCCCACGATTTCAACAACCTCATCGCACCGATCAAGGGATGGGCCGAGTATGCCACTCTGGCCGAGGGCAAGGACGACCTCCGCATGGCTCTGGATCACATCACGTCCGGCGCCAACCGGGCGACGGAGCTGGTGGATTCGCTGCTGCAATTCGTGCGGCGGAAAGAGCCGGAAAAGTCGGTGCTGGATATCGGAGCGCTGACCGAGAATCTGGCCAATTTCCTGCGCAACTCGCTGAACCGGGAGATCCGCCTGACGGTCAGTGTACCGAAGGAGGCTGTCCCGGTCAGCGGGAATGCGGCCCAGCTCCAGCAGGTAATTGTCAATCTGGTCCGGAACGCCGCCGATGCGATCGGGAGCCGTCGCGGACGGATAGATGTCACCGCGCGGATCATCAATGCCGGTGAGCACCAGGTGGTGCCGAACGTGCCTGATAACTGGATAAGCTCGGGCGGTCCGGTGGTTGTTCTGGCAATTCGTGACGACGGGACCGGAATCACCCCGCAGAATATTTCCAAGGTGTTCGACCCGATGTTCTCGACCAAATCCACAGGGAACGGACTCGGGCTGGCGGCCGCCCGGAAGATACTCCGGGATCACGACGGCGACATTACCGTCAGCAGCCGGCCGGGCGACGGCACGGTCTTTACGCTCTATCTGCCCGTCGCACGCGGCTCATCCTGACGCAGGGCCGCGATCGGAAAGCCGGCCACTGCCTGTTGTGATAGGCTCGGGCGTGATCCTCGCCGTGACGAAACTTCCGCCAGGTCCCGAAACCCTGGCGGCTGTCGCCGATGCCTCCGGCGTCGCGCTGCCGGATGTCCGAATCCGGCTGGCGGGTGCAATGCCGCGCGTTCTGATGCAGGAGCCCGGCGCGGAGAAACTCCGCGCCGTTCAGACCGGACTCGGGAATGCCGGGGTCCATTCGGTGTTCGTCGATCCGGCAGAGGTATCTTCCGACAAGGACCGGCTGATAGTCCGGCGCCTGGAGCGGGAAGGGAATACCCTCGTCGCATACTCGGGGCTGATCACCGAGACGCGCCATGTAATTCCGGCGGGTTCCATCCAGCTGCTCCAGCGGGGTCTGCGTACGCATCAGACGGACCAGACGGTCACCACGAAAGAAGGCAAGCTCGACATCAAGCGCGCAATCGCTACGGGCGGCATGTTGATAATGAAGAGCGTCACGACGAGCACGACGGAAACGAGCGTGTCGAAGGAAGGCTTTATCCTGGTCCACCGGACCAAGGGCGAACCGGACCTGATCCTCTACGAGAGCAAGCTGGACTACCGGTTCCTGGGGACGGAAATCCAACCGGCCCGGTTCGTGAATCTCCAGAAGACCGTGGGTTGGCTCCAGTCGTTCGCACCGGGCGTGCCGGCCCTGGAGAAACTTCTGGACCCGGCGCTCGTCAGGGGGCTGCCGCCGCTTCCCGCCGACCCGGTCGATGTGCTGCTCGAAATCCTTTATCTGGACTACCAGAGCGAGAACACGAAGGTCGAGATGGTGGATTTATGATCCGGTAAACCGGAGAGCCGGAAACGGGGAGGAAAAGTGGCGACCCCAGCGGGATTCGAACCCGCGTTACCAGGATGAAAACCTGGCGTCCTGACCTGGCTAGACGATGGGGTCCCAGGCGGGCAGCCTTCGGGAGAAAGCCGCCTCAAGCGGTCAGCCACATAGCGCTTCCCAAGTGGCTAGGCAAATGGTTTTTCAGAGCTATTCGGCGACCGAATTGAACACGACGCCGGTGGGCAGTTTCGGATAGAAATAGGTCGATTTCTGGGGCATCACCTGACCGGCGTTTGACACTTCCTGCACCTGCTCGACGAGCGTCGGCCGGAGCAGACAGCCCAGCTGCTGGCGGCCGGCGGCCACTTCGGCGGCGACCTTTCTGGCGTCCGGCGTGTAGGAGAGGTGCGATTCGCGGGCCAGGGCGGCTTGATCGATTCCCAGCTCCTTGGCGAGCAGGAACTCGTGGAGGATCGTGACGTCCAGCTTCTGGAGAGTCCCGTGCAGGCCCGGAGGAAGCTGCCTGCGGATCGCCGCCGGGTCCTTGGCCTGTAGCACGTAGAAGGTCTTTTCGCCCTGAACCGCGAGGCAGAACGAGTTGCGCTCGACCGGCGTGGAGTTGAGCGCCTTCAGCGCATTGTCCAGATCCGGAATCGCCTGGATGTCGAAGTCGTGTTCCATCGCCTGCCGTGCCTTGGCCCACTGGAAGCCGGGTAGGTTCGACGCCATCCGGTGATAGGCAAGGACGGTCATCTGCTGGGCGGGGGCAAGGTAGATCAGCACCCGTTCCCACGGGGATCCCTGCGGCGCGGAGCCCGCACTCTGGCGGCACTCGTTGCGGTAGTTGATGGCGGTGCCGTAACGGTGGTGTCCGTCGGCGATATAAACCTTGACCCCTTCAAAGGCCGAGACCACACGCGAGTTCTGGACCGGTTCGTCCAGCCGCTGCACTTCGTGCTCGATGCCGTATTCGTCGGTGAATTTGCGGACGAGCATCGCCTTGGTGGCCGCTTTGGACGCTTCATCAAGAGCGCCGAACACGGCACCGTTGGTGTCGCTGAAGAATCCGAACACGGGCGAGATATTCGTCTTGGTCGCCCGGATGAGATCGAGCCGGTCCGCCTTGGGCTTGTCGAGGGTCTTTTCGTGCGGCAGTACGACGCCCTTGTCGTAATCTTCGATCCGCAGGGCGGCGAAGAAGCCGTCGCGGGAGACGCGCTGGTTCGTGCCGGGCAGGGTGAACGTCTGCTTGTAGCGGTAGAAGCAGCTCCGGGGGTCCTGCACGAGCGACCCGTCCTGACGCCACGCGGACAGCTTGCGGGCGGCGGTCTGGTATTTCGTCTCGGCGCCTTCGGCTTCGGGCAGTTCGATATGGATCGCGTTGTGGGGGTCCCGGCCCGCGAGTTCCGCCCGCTGCTCGGGGGAGATCACGTCATAGGGCGGGGCGACCACTTTGGCGAGGTCGAGTGAATCGGCAAAACGCACGGCGCGGAACGGATATATGGTGGCCATCTGTTTTTCAGTTTCCCTGGTCGAGTGAGAGATCGCCCTGGCGGATGACCTTGACGGTCCCCATCTCGATCCGGACGATCGTGGCGCCGAGCGATGGCGGGAGGTCCCCTGCGTCGACGACGAAATCGGCCCCGTTCAGGATCGGGTCGGCGATCTCTTTCAGGCTGTTGGGATTGTTCTCGCCTGAAAGATTCGCCGACGTGCAGACGATCGGGCGGCCGAACTGCTCGAGCAGCCGGCGGGTGAACGGGTGGGTCGAGATTCTGACGGCGACGTTCGGCGGCTTTCCGGCGAGCAGGCTTTCAGGGAAGAAGCCGGGCCGGGCGTCGAAAATGATTGTGAGCGGTCCCGGCCAGCCCTTGTCCATGGTCTGCCGGTGCAGGTCGGTGATGCCCACGACCAGCTCGTCCAGCTGGCTGCGGTCCTTCACCAGGACGAGCATCGCCTTCTTCGGGTCGCGTTTCTTGATCTTGTAAAGGCGTTCGACGGCGAGCGCGTTCATCGCGTCGCAGCCGATCACATAACCCGTTTCCGTGGGGTAGATGAGCGTGCGGCCGTCCAGCAGTGCGCCTGCCAGGGCGGAGAACTCCTGAACCCGCAGGTTCGGATACAGCAGTCTGGAAGTGAAATTCTCCACGATAACTGAAAAGGTCCTGAAGGGTCCCCTCTGAGGATTTCCCGGCTGCCGGGGCGCGCGGGCCGGTTTGGTACACCCTTGCCGTCTGCGTTGCAAGGGAGCGGCGTAAAGTGTTAATCATACAGGACTTTTCGCGTATTTGGAGCGGCCAGGAATCGTGTCGGATCCCGGACAGAGCGCCCGTGTCAAAGAACTCGTCGACCGGCTGAAAACCGGCGATGTCGAACATCGCCGCGAGGCGGCCATGGAACTGGGCCAGCTGGGCGCGGTCGAGGCGACGCCGGCGCTGCTGGCCGCCTTCGACAGCGAGGGCTGGCTGGTCCGGCAGGCGGCCGTTCAGGCGCTGCTCATGATCCCGTCTCCGGAGGCGGTGACGGGGCTTCTCCAGAAACTCCGCAACTCCGACGCCCGTATCCGGTCGGCGGCGGTCGAGGCGATCCGGGGGATCGGCACGCCGTCCATCGCGCCGCTCGTGAAACTTCTGAAAGACCCCGATCCGCAGGTCGTCCGCTACGCCGCCGAGATGCTGGGCGACATCGGCTCTCCGGACGCCAGCCCGGCGCTGGAGGAGGCGCTCGGCCACCCGGACGACAACACGGTTTATCAGGTGCTGATTTCGCTCGGTAAGCTGCGCGATCCCCGGGCCGTTCCCCGGATCATTCCGCTGCTCACCAAGTCGCTCTGGGTCCAGACGGCCGCGCTCGAGGCGCTCTCCATGATTGGCGGCGCCACGGTCGAAGACGAAGTGGCGAAGATGCTAAAGGGCGAGATCTGGGCGCTGCCGTCGGTGCTCGACGCGCTGTCGGCCATCGGCACGGAGAAGTCGCTCGCCATCCTTTATGAATTCGTGGTCACGGATCAGGAGCTCGCGCAACTGGCGCTCAAGGCCATCGCACGGATCATCGGCCGCACCGGTACGCACCTGTTCAAGGAGCGCGAACGGTCGAACCTGCTGAAAGTGGCGGCGCTTGCCATGAGTTCGCAGGATGGCGACATCCGCAGGGCGGCTATCTATCTCGCCGGTCATTTCAGGGCCGCCGATTTTGTCATGCCGCTCTGTGACATCCTGCGGCGCGGCGAGCAGGGCGAGGAATACGGCTGCGACGACGACGAGCACCGGGAGGCGGCCGCCGCGCTCGCGTCTATCGGCGCTCCGGCGGTGAAAGAGCTGGTCTCCCTGCTGCCGGAGGTGGATACCGCCACCCGGCTGATCGCCATCGATGCGCTGGCGCAGATACGGTCACCGGAGGCCGCGCGGTCGCTGGAACCCCTTCTGGACGACGACGATACGGAGATCGTCCGGACGGTCGCCGAAGCGCTCGGCCGTATCGGCGATACACGCTCTATCGATGTCCTCTTTGCGCTGTTCGACCATATGGATCTGTCCGTCCGGGCGGCCGCGCAGTCGGCGCTGGCCCGGTTCGGCGCGCGGGTGCTCGAGCGGCTGCTGGCGATGGTCGCCAACCCGGCGGCCGAAGTCCGCACCCAGGCGGCCTCCGCACTGGGTGCACTGAAAGACCCGGTGGCGATCGAGCCGCTCAAGAAACTGCTTGTGGACCCGTCGAACGCGGTGAAACGCGCCGCCGTTTTCGCGCTCGCCCAGATCAACGAACAGCATGTGGGCTCGCTGCCGCTGCTCCTGCTTGGCAACCAGGACCCGGACGTCCGGTGCGCGGCCGCGCAGGTTCTGGGCCGCCTGCGCGACAAGCGGGCTGTAGAACCGCTCCAGTATCTGCTCACGGAAGACGTGAGCCCGTGGGTCCGCTACGAAGCCGCGCAGTCGCTGGGCGAGATCGGCGACCGCAGGGCGGTGCCGGTCCTTGTCGAACGCATGGCGGATGAGGCTCCGCAGGTCCGGATCGCCGCGCTGAAGGCGGTCGCCCGCCTCTCGCTCGAAGACAAGATCTCGGATCTGCAGCGTGTGTTTTCGGATCCGGACCCCGAAGTGAGGCTGGCGCTCATCGAGTCGCTGGGCCCCCGGAGCGGTTTCTCGGGCGCCGAGACACTGGTAATCATGGGCCTCAGGGACGACGACTGGCGCGTGCGTGTGGCCTCGTTCCGGGCGCTGGCCAGGAGAGCCGGGGACGATCCGTCGCGGCTGCTCCCGCACTTGAGGCCGCTTCTGGCCGACAGCAACGACAGAGTCCGCAGTGCCGCGGGCGACTTTTTCCGCTCTATCGAAGGCAAATAGAGGCGAAGGCAAACAAGCCACCAGCCGAAGGGAACCGGGTTCTTGTCCGAGTTGACGTTTACCGAAGCCGATTTTGCCGAATTCAGGGACCTGATCCTGGAACGGACCGGCATTTCGATCCGCGACACCCGGGTGGACTACCTCGAGTTCCGGGTGATGGAGCGTGTTCGCGCGGTGAACGCCGGCAATATCCGGGACTACTACTACCGCCTGCGGTACGGCCCCACCGACGACCCGGAGTTCCAGGCGCTCGTCAATGCGATCACTGTCCAGGAAACCTTTTTCTACCGGAACCCGCGCCAGCTCGACACGATGAAAGCCAAGTTGCTCCCGGAGATACTCGAGCGCAAGAAGAAGGAAACCGACCAGTCGCTTTATATGTGGAGCGCGGCCTGCGCCACCGGCGAAGAGCCCTATACCCTCGCCATGATGACCCGCGAGGCGGCGCATCTGGTGGGGGACCGCCGGGTGGAGATCATGGCGACCGACATCTCGACCCGCGCGCTCGAACTGGCTTCCAAGGGTGTTTATTCGGACTCGAAGCTGCGGGAGGTCTCGGACGCCGGGAAACTCCGGTTTTTCGAGCGCCAGGACGAGAACTGGGCGGTCAAGGACGACATCAAGCGGATGGTCCGGTTCCGGCGGGTGAACCTGATCGACGACCACCAGACCGTCTCGATCCCCCAGATGGACATCATCCTCTGCCGCAACGTGTTTATCTATTTTTCGCCCAAGGCGAAGGTCCAGGTGGCGAAACTGCTCTATTCGAAGCTCAAGCCCGGAGGGTATCTGCTGCTCGGCAACGCCGAGACAATCGATATTGTCCAGGTTCCTTTCAAGATGAAGTTCATGGAAGGAGGAATGGTATACTGGAAGCCCGGCGGAATGTGACTGGAAACGGTCGACGCGGACCGGCACGCAGGATGCGCGCCGGCGGTATACCTACATCCTCAGATGGGACGCAGGTGAAGTAATGTCAAAACGGATACTGGTGGCCGAGGATTCGGGCGCAACCCAGAAATTCATCAGCTATACGCTGAGATCGCGCGGATATGCCGTGGAGGTCTGCGGAGACGGGCTGGACGCCCTCACGCGCTATGCGTCGGAGGACTTCAACTGTGTCATTTTGGACATCATGATGCCACGAATGAACGGACTCGACGTTCTGGCTGAAATCCGGTCACAGTATCCTGACCGCAAAACACCGATTATCCTGTTAACGAGCGAAACGAGACCGGACGACCAGAAAAGGGGACTGGACCTCGGAGCGAGCAGCTTCGTGGCCAAGCCATTTAAGCCAGAACAGCTCCTTGAGGTTGTCGAGAAACTGATCGGTAAAGTCTGAATCCATGAACGACGGCGACGAAAATCTTCAGGAGCTGTATGGCGAATTCCTCGACGAGACGAGGGATCTGCTCGACAGTTTCCAGCAGCAGCTGGTGAGGCTGGAGACCGAACCGGGCAACGCCGATCTGGTGAAGAAGATTTTCCGCGTGGCCCATACCATCAAGGGCAATGCCGGCTTTATCGGCCTGATGCCGCTCGGCGAGCTGTCCCACGCGATGGAGTCAATCCTTGGCAAGCTGCGCGACCAGCAGATGGTGTTCTCCCCGGATATCAACGACGCCCTGCTGGAAGGCGTCGACTCGGCCCGCGGCGTGCTGAAAGAGTTTCTGGCCGATAACCTGGCCTCGGTGGACGTGACCGGCGTGATCGAGCGGCTCCACCGGATCGAAAAGAACGAACCGGCGGCCAAGTCCGCCCCGGCCAAGATCGGCGAAACATGGTCGCCCGAAATTCTGGACCAGCCACATGCCCCGGCGGAACCGGCGGTTGCGGCGCAGGCCCGGCCGGAGGCGACGGCATCGGCGGCTTCAGCGGCCGATGATGCCGACAGCGGCCGGCATTTCATGCGTGTGAGCGCGGACCGTCTGGACCAGCTCGTCAATCTGGTGGGTGAACTGGTGGCCGGCCGGTCGAGGCTCATCCAGCTCAAGCGCGAAATCCCGCACAAGAGTTTCGACGAGGTGTCGTCGTTTATTTCCAATATCGCCACCGAACTGCAGACCGCAGTCCTCTCGATCCGGATGGTGCCGATCAGCCAGCTGTTCACCCGCTTTTACCGGCCGGTACGCGATACCGCCCGCAATATCGGCAAGGACGTCCAGCTGGTGCTCGAGGGCGAAGAGACGGAACTGGACAAGACGATTGTCGAGGAGATCCACGATCCGCTGTTGCACCTCGTCCGCAACGCCATCGGCCACGGGATCGAAACCCCCGACGAACGCGTTCACGGCGGCAAGAAGCCCCGCGCGACGGTGATGCTGAAGGCCTATCACGCGCAGAACAGCGTTTTTATCGAGGTGATCGACGATGGAGTGGGGCTCGATTACCAGAAGATCACTGAAAAGGCGGTCGAGCGGGGGCTGGTCGGCCGTGACGAAGCCCGGGCCATGTCGGATAACGACCTGGCGGAGCTGATCTTTCTGCCCGGTTTTTCAACAGCGAGGGTTGTCGATGACCTTCAGGGGCGGGGCGTGGGCCTGGACGTCGTCAAATCGAAGGTCGAGCATCTGGGCGGCAATGTCGAGGTGCTGTCGAGTCCGGGGGAGGGCACACTTTTCCGGCTTAAACTGCCTCTGACGCTCGCTATCCTGCAGATATTCCTAGTAAAATACGGCAGACAGACATTCGGGATCCCCCTGAACTACGTGGAAGAGACCGTCCGGGTGAAGAAATCCGATCTCGAACGGGTCCAGAACCGGCAGGTGATGATGCTCAGGCATCATGCCGTGTCGATCACGACCCTGGGGGAACTGCTGGAGCAGGAGGAATCTCCCGAATTGCCGGAGATGCTGAACGTCATTATCCTGAGGGTTTACAACCGCAGGATAGGCGTCATCGTATCCGAACTGCTGGGCAAGGAAGAGACGGTTCTCAAACCGCTGGGCCCTTACATAGGCGCGCTGGACAAGTCGGCCGCCGGGATTGCGGGGGCCAGTATCCTGGGCACCGGAGAAGTGGTGCTCATCATGGACGTCCCCGTCCTGCTCAGGACCAGTGAAGCGAGCGGTTTCAACACGGAAGACCGAGTCGGAGAACCGAGGTAAGCGGACATGGCATTTATCAGGCAGGAGCGGGAGGCGGCGGCGGCGGTCGAGCAGATCGTCAAGTTTGTCACGTTCGCGCTCGGCAAGGAGAAGTATGCGGTTCCGGTGCTCCGGGTGAAGGAAATCATCGCCCGCTACGACATCGCTCCGCTGCCCAAAACCCCGGTTTTCGTGGAAGGCATCATCAGCCTTCGCGGCGACATTATCCCGGTTGTGGACCTCCGGAAGCGGTTCGACCTTCCGGTGCGGGACCGCACCGATGAGACCCGTCTGATCGTTCTCGAGATGGACGATTTTTACGTCGGCATCGAAGTGGACGCCGTGTTCGAGGTCATCAAGATCAACGCCGGACAGATCGAACCGCCTCCGGCGCTCGTGGCCGGGCTCCAGAGCGACTATCTGGAAGGCGTCTGCGAGATCGATAGCCGCCTGATCACGATCCTGAACCTGGACGAGATTTTCTCGCAGCAGGAGCGCTCAGCACTTCAGGGTTCCAAGGAAGCCGTTGAACCGGCTGCGGCCCCGACGGCCAGCCAGACCAGAGGTCCCGACAGGCCCGCGGAAGCCGCGCCGAAGGCCGACAAGGCCCCGGCCCCGCAGGCGCCCAAAGCGACGGGTCCCGCCCGGTCGCTGACGGCTAAAGTGGAACCCGACGGCCGCATCAAGGCCGATGGCAAGTCTTTCTTCGTAGGCAAAGGTTTCGCCGGCAAGGAGCTTCAGATTGAGCTCAGCGACCGTGAACTCAGGGTTCTCGAGGGCGGCAACCAGATCAAATCGTTCAAGCGGGTAGGTTAACCGGTGAGAAGAAAATTCCCCATTGGCTTCGTCCTGATCGGCCCTCCGGTCATCATCATGCTGGTCGCCATGATCGGCTTCCTGTTCGTGCGCAGTTCCGTCAAGGACACGCTGGAAGACCGCTACTTCGAGAAGATCGGCGTCCTCGTGAAGAACGCCAAGCTTAATGTCGAAGGGCTGCTCAAGCTGGGCCTTCTGACCCTGGGCGATCTCCAGCAGATCGACCAGATCCTCCCCCCGATCGTCGCCGAGCATACCGAAGTGAAGATCTGGATCGTCTCCGATATTCAGGGGAAGGTGCTCTACAAGGGTGGTGAACTCGGCGCCCGGGCGGACGACTTCGCCCAGCTGGCGAAGATCGGCGAACGGAACCAGAAGGAAGAGAAGTTCACCGTCGAGGTGCCCGGGCAGGGCCTCTTCAATATCGTGACGGCCCCGATCATGGACCAGGTGCTCCAGAGCGCCACGGGTGTCGTCCTGCTGGGCATGCCCGTCGAGATCGTGAACGAGCAGGTGTCCGGAACGATGAACAAGGTGTTTATCGTCATGGCGCTCACCGGAACCGTACTGGTCATCCTCGTGATCTTCGGCCTGCAGACGCTGATCGCCCAGCCGATCCGGGATCTCTCCCAGGCGGCCAACAATATTTCCAGCGGCGACCTGACCCACAAGATCCGGTACGACTCGGTCGTGGAGATCCGGGAGCTTCGCGAGCTGACCGATTCGTTCGAGAAGATGACGGTGAACCTGCATAACGTCTTCTCGGGCCTCAACCGCAAGACTGACGAACTGGCCCAGGCGGCCAACCAGTTCCTGGTCGGCATGCGCGCGGTCGCGCAGGCGTCCGAAAACCAGTTCCTCAAGACCAAGGAGATGGCCGTCGCCATCGAAGAGATGGCGTCGTCCGTGCAACTCGTCTCCGAGAACGCCGGGCGATCTCAAGAAGTTTCCTCCAAGGCATCTTCGGCGGCGTCGCGCGGTGGTCAGGCCGTGCAGGAAACCCGGCAGGGTATCGGCCGCGTGGAGCAGATCGTGACCAGCTCGGCCGAAAGCATCCGCGCACTGGGTGAAAGGTCGCAGCAGATCGGCCAGATCATCGACGTCATCAAGGAAATCTCGTCGCAGACGAACCTGCTTGCCCTGAACGCAGCCATCGAAGCGGCACGCGCGGGCGAGCACGGCCGCGGGTTCGAGGTCGTCGCAAGCGAGGTCAGGAAGCTGGCCGAGAAGTCCACCGACTCGACCGCCCAGATTACGGCAATTATCGAGGAGATTCTCCGCGATACGGACCGCGCCGTCACGGTCATGCAGGAGGCGACCAAGGAGGTCACCAAGGGCACCGAGATGGCGGGACGCACCGAGGCCGTGCTCCACGAGATTATCTCCTCCAATACGAACGTGAGCGAGATGATCAACGCCATGGCGGACGCGGCCAAGCAGCAGAGCAGTGTCTCCGACGAGGTCGCCAATGCCGTGGACCAGATCTCGCGTTCAGCCAAGGACGTCTCCAATCAGGCGGAAGAGCAGTCCAGCACGGTCCAGAACCTGTTCGACCTTGCCGAACATCTCCGGAAGGTGGTCAGCGACTTCAGGCTGTAAGGGCCTCTAGCGCCCCGGGACGGATTTCGTGGGAGTCATACTCGCTATTGCGAATCAGAAGGGCGGCTGCGGCAAAACGACCACGGCAACCAATCTGGCTGCCTGCTGGGCGCTGAACGGCTCCCGCGTGCTTCTGGTGGACGGTGATCCGCAGGCGAATGCGAGCTATTCGTTCGGCCTTCCGGTGCCCACGGCGCCCGTGACGCTCTGGCATCTGCTGGAGCGGGATGACCTGTCGGTCGACTACGGGCTGTACAAGAAGGGCAATCTGCATATCATCTGCGGTTCGGCTCAACTGGGCCGTGCCGAACGGGAATGGCCGCAGGGTTTCCGGTCGCTGCTCAGGCTCGCCGATCTGCTGAGCCGGGTGATGGACCGCTACGACTATATCGTGATCGACTGTCCGCCGAGCACGGGGCTGCTGACACAGAACGCCCTGGCGGCGGCGGACCGGATCGTGGTACCGGTGGACGTCGGGTTCTATTCGCTGATCGGGATCACGCAACTGCTCGCGAGAATCGAGGAAGTGCGCGAATACAATCCGCGACTGGAGATATTGGGGTTTGTGCTGACCAATTATGACAGCCGCGCGGGCTTGAGTGCGAGCGTGCAGCAGCGGCTCGAGCAGTCGTACCCGGGAAAAGTTTTTAAATCCGTCATCCGGCCGACGGTGCGCCTCAAGGAGGCGCCGTCCCATGAGCTTTCTATTTTCGAATACGATCCGAACGGAAACGGCGCGCGCGACTACCGGTCGCTCGCAGGGGAGGTGGAGGAATGGCTAAGAAACGCGGCGGTCTCGGCAAAGGCGTCGATTCGATAGACCTCAAGGAACCGCACGGACTGGCGCCGACAGTTGCTCCGCCCCCGCCGCCTCCTCCGGCCGCGGCCAAGGCGGGTTCATCCCGTACGGCAGCCGCCAACGCGGCCGCACAGTGGCTGGACCCGAAACCGGGCCGGAGCGACGACGAACCGGGGGTTGTCGATGTGTCGGCCGAAGAGATCGCCGATGAAGCGCCGCCGCCCCCGCCCAAAGCCGAGGCTCCGAAGCCGCCTCCGGTCCGCAAGCTGGATGTTTCGCTCCTTCCATGGGTGATCAAGAAACAGATTGCCGGCGAGACGGACCGGGAAGATCTCGATTTCCGTGTGATCTTTTCCGTAAAAGGCTACACCGACTGCCTGGTTCTCGAAGGACACCGCAACGACTTTGGCCGGGTATACGCGGCGCAGCCGGGAGACATGGACCGGCGCTATCTACGTTGGTCGAAAAGCGGATTTGCCAAACAGGCGGCTGAAGACGCACTCCTGCTCCTCAAAGACCAGGTCGAAGGCATTCTGGTGGAAAGCGAAGGCTACTCGCTGGAACTGGGTTCGATTGACGACCTGCTCGACTGGTGTTCCTACTAAGGGACGGAGCGCGTTTGTCCAACGAAGCCAAAACGGGACCGATCAAGGTCATCATCGTCGATGACTCCAACTTCATGCGGCGGGCGATCTCGAACCTGATCACGAGGGACCCGGACATCAAGGTGATTGCGACGGCCCGCGACGGCTACGAGGCGGTGGAACTGGTCCGCAATCTGGAGCCGGACGTTGTGACGCTCGATATCGAGATGGAAGGCATGTCCGGTATCGAGACGCTCGAACAGATCATGAAAGTCCATCCGGTGCCGGTTCTCATGGTCAGCGCCTACACGTCACAGGGCGCCGATGTGACGGTGGAGGCGCTGCGGCTCGGTGCCATCGACTTCATCGAAAAGCCGTCGGGCGTCGTCTCCGTCGACATGCATACGGTCTCCGAGAGCCTGGTCCGCAAGATCAAGATGGCCGCCAAGGCGGAGCCGAGGGTTCTGGAACCGGCAATGGTCCGCCGCCCGTACCGCAAGCCCCTGGCAAGCGAATCGCTGCCGCCGCTGCGGGTGCCGGACCCGCCTCCGGCGGCGACCCGGCCGCCATTCCAGGCGCCGCCCGTTACTGCGCCGCCGTCTTCGCCTCCGCCATCGATGGTGATACCGGAGATCGTCCGCAAGCCGGTGTCGCCGGATCTGCCGCCGTTGCGGATCGTCGCCATCGGTTCGTCCACGGGCGGGGTGCAGGCGCTTCAGCATGTGCTCGGCGGACTGCCGGAGAATTTCGACGTGCCGGTCGTGATTGTCCAGCACATGCCGGCCAAATTCACGCGTTCCTTTGCCTCGGATCTCGACCGGACCGTTGCGATCATGGTCCGCGAGGCCGAAGACGGCATGCCGATCAGGCCCGGAGTCGCCTACGTGGCGCCCGGCGGTATCCACATGATCGTGGCCCCGGTGCAGGAACGCAGTAATCAGTACTGCATCCGCCTGACGGAAAACCCGCCGGATCTTCTGCTCAAACCCTCGGCCGATGTGCTCTTCGAGGCCGTGGCTGAAGTCTACGGTTCGTCGGCCGTCGGTGTTATTCTTACGGGGATGGGCAGCGACGGGACTATAGGTATGAAGCGCCTGAAAGAGACCGGGGCCTATACGATCGCCCAGAACCGCGAAACCTGTGTGGTGTTCGGCATGCCCAAGTCCGCCATTGAAGCCGGTGCGATCGAGGAAGTTCTTCCGCTGCAGGGGATTGCCGACACGCTCGCCAACCATTCCCGTCAGCGCGCACGAAGGGGCTGACTACGTCCGCCTATGACGTCGCCATAACCGGTAGCGGCCCTGCGGGGCTCGCCGCCGCGCTGGTCCTGCGCCGGCGGGCGCCGCATCTTCGCACCATCGTTCTGGAAAAGGCCCGCCATCCCCGCCACAAGCTGTGCGGCGGCGGGGTGATCGGCCGGGCGCTCCCGCTGTT
This sequence comes from uncultured bacterium, assembly GCA_964565925.1. GTDB lineage: Bacteria > JAGRBM01 > JAGRBM01 > JAGRBM01 > JAHCIT01 > CAZMGV01. The sequence goes on along the minus strand of CAZMGV010000004.1, from coordinate 177,506 downwards.
TCAGGAGCTGGGTATCGATCTGCCCAATGCCCCGATACCCAAAATCGAAATGAGCGGGATCGATATCCGCTTCGGTTCACGCCAGCTGACGGTTGTGCAGCCGAATATCGCCCACGTTTTCGACCGCCCGACGCTGGACGCCTGGCTGGTCGGCGAGGCGCGCAAACAGGGCGTCGAGATCGCCGAAGAGTGGCCGGTCCGTACCGTTACAGGGCGCCCCGGGGATTTCACCCTGTCGGGTCCGGACGGGAAAGAGATCCGGGCAAAGTGCCTGATCGGCGCCGACGGGGTTGGCGGGATTATCCGCAAGCAGTTTGTGGAGAAGACACCCAAGGGACTTTCGCACCTTGTTCAGGTGGAAGTGCCGATCGGCGGCGACAGCCGGGAACTGCTGCGGTTCGATTTCACTCCCATTACGGACGGGATCAACGGTTACGCCTGGCTGTTCCCCGAGATCGACGCCGCCGGGGCGCCGGTGGCGAAGATCGGCATCTATGACCGGGGAGGGCGGGCGAAAATCCCGCTCCGTGAATACTGCATCCAGACCGCCGGACGCTGGGGGTACGCGGCCGATCTCAAATCCGTGAAGCACTGGTCCTTCCGGGAATACGCACCGAAGGCGAAATATTCGGCGCCCGGCGTGCTGTTGGCAGGGGATGCCGCCGGTGCCGATCCGCTCGTGGCGGAGGGAATCCGGCAGGCGGTCATGTGGGGCACCCTGGCGGGAGAACATGCTGCGACGCGAATCGGCAGCAACGACTGGTCGCTGAAAGGTTACGAGCGGGTGGTGGCCGAATCCGAACTGGGGATTGAGCTGCGCCGTAACCTGCTGTTTGCCAACCTGCTGTATTCGCCGCTCCATTCAGTCGGTCTCTGGACCGGCTTCACCGAACCCCGGATTCTCGAAAAGGTGTTCGAGTGGGTTGCCGGGTCGGACAAGTACAAGGGGATGACGGCGGCGCAGACGGCCGTCAAGGCGGTCAAAGCGGTCGGAAAAGGTATCGCCCGCAGGCTCCGCAATTAAGATTCAGCGGATCCGGCGGCCCAGCCACGAAGCGGTCACCCTGCCGTCGGACAGTTTTCCCTCGCGGTGGTCGAGGGTCTCGTATCCCTTGAACAGTGCCGGCAGTTCCCCGCGGTCCAGCAGGTATTCGCGCGGGCACTTGGGGCCGACCGGAGCGTCCAGCTGGTCGATCGTGTAGGCCTCGAAACAGACGAGTCCGCCCGGTTTGCAGGTCCGGGCGATCTGGCTCAGGATCGGCCGCTCCAGAAAAAAGAAATCCACCACGAGATCGAACCCGTTTTCGGGCCAGCTCCAGTCCTGGACCGCCGAGTAGACGGTTTCCACGGACAGGTGTTCGGCCTCCGCCCGCTCCCGGATCTGGGCAAGTCCGACCGGGGAAATATCCAGTGCGGTCACTTCAAACCCGCGCCGGGCCAGCGCCAGCGAGTTACGCCCCTGTCCAGCGGCGATGTCCAGCGCCTTAGCCGGCAGCCGGATCAGCCGCTCGATCTCGGGATAGCAGTGCAGCAGCCAGTCGGCCGGTCCCCGGCCGAACATGTCGGGATCGGAGGAATACTTTCCATCCCATTTGATTCGGTCTGGGTGGTCTGGATAATCCTTCGCCACGTACTGGTGTCCTCCCGGATGCGCGCTGTTTCCGGCGCGCGGCCAATCATGGATGGAGAGACCCGCCGGAGGGAAGTTGCCCCGTTGCCATCTCATTGTGTTCGATCTGGACGGCACGCTGGTCGATTCCAGCCTCGATCTCGCCGAGGCGACCAACCACACGCTGAAGCATTTCGGTCATCCCACGAAAGAGGTGCTGCAGATCGCCCGTTACGTGGGCGACGGTGCCCGCAAGCTCATCGAACGGGCGCTGCCCGAAGGGGCTGTCCTGGAGCTGGACAAGGCGCTTCCGGTGTTTCTCGACTACTACGCGGAGAACTGTACCCGAAACACCCGCCTGTACCCGGAGATGGACACGCTCCTGCACGCCTGCGCGGGGATTCCCAAGGCGGTCGCCACGAACAAGCCCAAGCGGTTCACCGACATTATCCTCAAGAAGCTGGGCCTTGAGAAAGAGTTCATCCAGGTGGAGTGCGCCGACACGGTGTCGAAACCGAAGCCGGACCCCGAGATGCTTCGCAAGATCATCGACGCCCGCAATATCGCCCCCATGGCGACCTTCATGCTGGGCGACAGCTCGATCGATATGAAAACGGGACTCGCCGCCGGGGTTGTCTGCGTGGGCGCGACGTGGGGTTTTAGGGGCCGGGAAGAACTCGAGCGCACCGGCGCGCATTACCTGATCGACAAGCCGACCGATCTCATCCAGCTGATCGGCTGAATATCTCAAAATCTATCGGACGATCTGCCGAGTGACCTACCGGATAAACTGGCACCAGCCGTCGGCGGGTGCTTTTGCCAGATTCAGGCGGAACAGTTCCTTCGCCCTTGCCGCACAGGCGTCTGAAGGCGCTGGCGTCCGGATAACCACGCGCCCCTGCGCCGAGAGCATCGGGTCGTGCCGGTCGAGCAGCGCCAGCAGGACGTCGTCGTCGGACGGCTCTTCGTGGTCCGTCGTGATGCCGGCCAGCCGGACCAGCGCCTGACGGGCCGGTTTGCGGACCGGCGGCGCGAGAATCACCAGATTGAAACCGGGATCGTGCCGGGGGCGTCCCTGGCGGACGTACACTTCGGGTACTTCGAGTTCCACATGCGCGACCGGATGTTTCTTCACCAGCCGGTCGATATGCGTCTGGACCGCTTTCAGGCGGGCCAGGAAATCGTCGGAATCGCCGTCCAGCGCATCGATGACGTTGGCGATAGCGCCGGGCCGCACCCGTGCGCCGAGCCGCACTGCCAGCCACAGGTTCGCCACGTCCCGGAACCGGCCGAGGCCCAGTTCGAGACGCCGCCTGGCGCCCCGGTTCGAATTGGTCGTGCCGATGGAGAGCAGCGTGAGGTCGCTGCCCAGCAGCTGCAGGTGCTCGGCGAATAGTATTTCCAGAAAACTCATCTGCTGGTTGAGCAGCGCCCGGGGGCGCGGCGAATTGGGATCCCGGGACAGCTCCGTCACAAAGGCATGCAGGCCGGGCTCGCCGGTAAGGAGCCGCGTGATACCGGCGCGTTCGCGCGGACGGATGAGACTCTGGGGCAGGGCGGCCTCAATAAACCGGTCCGGGAATTCGCGCCGCTCGACGACGAGCAGCGGGTCGAAACTGTTCTCCAGCGAACTTTTGCGCAGCCGCGAAAAAAGCCCCCGGATTTCCGGCGTAAAGAATTCGCCGGCGATTAATATCCGTTCGTCGGAGCCGGGCACAAAAATCTGCTCAAACAGCGTCGGTGCGGCCGGTTTGGCGGCGCTTTGCAGCCCCTGTTCCCACGGCCCGCCCGGTTCCGCCTGATGGCTTCCGAGCGAACCGGTCACGCGGCTCGCGTATTTCCGGTCGATGCTCAGATACGTCAGTTCCGGGTCCGGTGCGGCGGTATGGAAAATCTCCAGCTTCGTCTTCGACAGAAGCAGCAGCCATGGCAGTCCGCGCCGGTACGCCTGGCCCAGAGCCTGTTCCCGTCCAGAAGCGCCGGTTTTGGGGAACTCTTCTTCCGGCGTGCCGCCGTTCCACTCGGCGACATAAGCGACAGGCTCTCCGGCGGAGCGGGCGACGGCCTCAAAGCGGGTCTGGGAGCCCCGCTCCTCGTCTGCAACGGGCTCAAGGTCCGGAAAGCCGATCATGCGGAAGAAGTCGACGGCGCCGTCCGGAAAAACCGTACGCGTGCCGGCGGGGGCCCTGGCGGACTCGTCGAACAGCTTGGGCTGGAATAGGGAGTTGTGGAGAACGGCCTGCGGCACTCTGCTCGGAACCTCAGACTCCGAATATCCGCTTGAGGGCCTCGACGTCCAGAGCCGAGCGGACGGTTTCGACGTAATGTGGACGCCGGAAGGCGCCGAGATCGCCCGAAAGCCTGGGGATTTCTCCGAGCACCGGCACTTTCGTGCGTTTGCGGATATCTTCGAGGTTGGTTTCGAGCGACGGATCGTCCGCCGCCCCGATCCGGTTCAGGATAACGGCGGCTGTGGATAACCCCCGGCGCTCCAGCGCTTCGAGGGTGAGCAGCGTGTGGTTGATGCACCCGATCCGCGAACCCGCCACGAGAATGACCTTGGCCTTGAGCTTGGCGATCAGGTCGCTCGTGTCGAGTTTGTCGGCGAGTGGCACCAGAAATCCGCCGGCCCCCTCGACGAACAGGATGTCGGCATCTTCGGCCCGGCGTTTGCGGGCATCCAGTATCCGGTTCAGGTCGATCTTTACGCCGTCGGCACGGGCGGCGGCCTCGGGCGAGAGCGGCAGCCGGAACCGGTAGGGACAGAGGTCGTCGATGGGGCCGCTGTAGCTCGTGGCATCGGACAGCAGCGAGGCGTCCTCTGCCAGCAGCGCGCCCCGGTGCTCCTTGCAGCCCGTTTCGACGGGCTTCATGGCAGCGACCTTTTTGCCCTGATCGCGCAGGAACCAGATCAGCCCGCAGGTGACGAACGTCTTGCCGACGCCCGTATCCGTTCCGGTGACAAAGAACGTCCGGGCGCTCATTCGCTCTCCGCCTCCCGGGTAATGCGGTCAAGGCCCTCGAATACGACGTCGCAGAGCAGGTCGAGCTCTTTCGGTTTGATCGAAAGTGGCGGCATGAAAATCAGCGTATTGCCGAGCGGCCGGGTGATCACGCCCTTTGATCGCGCGAAGCGGGTGACCCGGTGGCCGATCCGCTGCGCGGGGAGATATTCGCGGCCGGGGTTCTTCCGGTCAGGGACCAGTTCTACACCCGCCATGAAACCCGCCTGCCGGATGTCGCCCACATGGGGGTGGCGGGCCATGACGTTGAGGCGGTCCGTCAGCTGCGCGATCTTCGGCTGGAGCTTTTCAAGCGTCCGCTCCTTCTGGAACAGATCGATCGATGCGCAGGCGACGGCACAGGCGATGGGGTTACCCGTGAACGTGTGGCCGTGGAAGAAGGTCTTGAACTCATCGTAACGTCCCAAGAACGCCTGGTAGATTCTCTCGGTGGCGAGAGTCGCCGCCACGGGCAGGTAGCCGCCCGATAACCCCTTCGCGATGCACAGGAGGTCCGGTGCGATACCTTCACGCTCGCAGGCGAACATCGTCCCGGTGCGTCCGAAACCGGTGGCGACCTCGTCGAAGATCAGCAGCAGGCCGTGCCGGTCACAGAGCTCCCGGGCGAGCTTCAGATAACCCTTGGGCTGCAGATACATGCCGGCGGCGCCCTGCACGACCGGCTCGATCACCAGCGCGCACAGTTCGTCCTTGTGCTGCTCCGCTTTCTGCTCCAGTTCCCTAAGACACGCCTTGTCGTGGTCTTCGCCCGTCCAGGGGCTGCGGAACTTGTAGGGACCTTTGGCGCGAACGGTCTGGAACAGCAGCGGCCGGAAGATTTCGTGAAAAAGGTCAATCCCGCCGGCGGAGACGCTGCCGATCGTGTCGCCGTGATAGGCGTTGGTAAGCGTCAGGAACTTGGTCTTGCGGGTGTCCTGCCCGCGCACGAGGCGCGAATACTGGAACGCCATCTTGAGGGCGATCTCGGCGGCCGTGGAACCGGAGTCGGAATAAAAGACGCGAGTCAGCCCCTTGGGGGCGATGTCTACCAATTTCTCGGCCAGTTCCACCGCCGGGACGTTCGAGAGCCCGAGCATCGTCGAGTGGGCGACCTTGCCGATCTGGCGCTTCATGGCGCGGTTCAGCGCCGGGTGGTTATGCCCGTGGACCGTGCACCAGAGCGACGACACGCCGTCCAGGTATTTCTTGCCCCGGACGTCATAGAGCCACGAGCCTTCGCCCCGTTCGATGATGAGCGGCTCTTCGGACTCCCACTCGCGCATCTGCGTGAACGGGTGCCAGATATTCTTGAGATCGGTGGCGACGAGATCGCGGGCCCGCTGTTCCTTGGGCGAAATACGGGCGGATTTTGAGGGCTGGGGTTTGCGCGGCCGGGCCGTCACTGGATCACTCCGTGCTTGCGGCATGAGGCGATAATCAGGTCGGCGGCCTTATCGAGGTCAGCCTCCGTGTGTGTCGCCATGACGGTCGTCCGCAGGCGGCAGGTCCCGGCGGGGACCGTCGGCGGGCGGATCGCGATGACAAACAGCCCCTCGTTCCAGAGGTCGCGGGCGATCTGGAGGGTTTTCTCCTCCGGACCGATCCGGATGGGGACGATCGGCGTTACCGAACCGCAGAGGTCGAGCCCCGCTGCCGACAGACGGTCACGGAACCGGGCCGAGAGGCGGTGCAGGCGGGGAATCCGGTCCGGCTCTGTTTCGACAATGTCGAGGGCGGCCAATACCCCGGCGCAGACGTGCGGGGGAAGCGCAGTCGTGAAGATCAGCATCCGGGACTTGTTGATCAGGAAGTCCACAAGCTGGCGCGACCCGGCGGCGAACGCCCCGAAACCGCCGAGCGACTTGCCGAGCGTCCCCATGATGACGTCGATTTTGCCGGTGAGTCCGAAATGCTCGACCAGCCCGCGGCCGCTGCGTCCGAAGACGCCCGTGGCGTGGGCTTCATCGACCATCGTCCAGGCGTGATAGCGGCGGGCGAGGTCGGCAATTTCGCGCAGTTTTGCCAGGTCTCCGTCCATCGAGAACACCGCGTCGGTCACGATCAGCTTGTGACGGGCGGTGGAGGCCGCGAGCCGCTTTTCGAGATCGGCCATGTCGGAGTGGCGGAAAATCTCTTTGGCCGCGCCGGACATCCGGCAGCCGTCGATGATGGAGGCGTGGTTCAGTTCGTCCGAGAAGACCGCGTCCTCAGGGCCCATCAGGGCTGAGATAATCCCCACGTTCGCCATGTAGCCGGTGTTGAACAGGACGGCGGCTTCCGCGCCCTTGAATGCCGCCAGCCGCTTTTCGAGCTGTTCGTGGAGCGTCATCGAGCCGCTGATATGGCGGGAGGCGCCGGAGCCGGTTCCGTCGGACAGTGCCGACGACGCGACGGCTTTCCCGATTCGCAGGTCGTTGGCGAGACCCAGATAGTTGTTCGACGCGAGCATCAGCAGCTCGCGTTCGGTGCCGGTACTCGGGTCGATCGCGCGGACATGGGCGTCCTGCGCACTCGTCACCGGGCGGAAAAACCGCCAGCGGTTCTCGGCGCGCACCCGCTCGATCTCGGCCGACAGGAAATCGTCGAACGGGACGGCGGGCGCCTCGCGGCCCTTCTGTCCGGGCTTCACGTTGGGCATCGGTCAGTTTGCCGGGCGTTCGATCTGATAAAGCTTCTGGCTGGGAACCGCCTGGCGGACTTCCTTCTGCGGAGGCTGGATGTCCATCGGCTTCTTGGTCTTGACGTGACAGCCGTCGTCCTTGATCCGCAGCCCCTGCTTCGAGACCATCGTGCGGTCATCCATGTAGTTGCGGTTCGACGTGGTGAGATAATTTCCCATCATCAGGCCCGACGCTCCGGCCCGGAAGATTTCGTCCTGGCGGGCGCCGAGGGTCACTTCGCGGCCGCCGCAGACGAAGCTGGGCGTACCCGGCATCATCAGCCGCATGACGGCGATCACTTTCAGCGCCTCTTCGGCGGGCATCGGCTTCAGGTAGTCGAGCTTGGTGCCCTTCAGAGGGTTCAGGAAGTTGATCGGAATCGAGTCCACGTCCAGGTCGCGCAGCGTTTCCATCAGCTCCACGCGCTGCTCGCGGCTCTCGCCCATGCCGAAGATGCCGCCGCAGCAGACCTCGAAGCCGAGTTCCTTGGCGAGGCGGACCGTCTCGACTTCGTCCTCGAAAGTGTGGGTCGTGACGACCTTGTCGAAGTGGCTTTTGGCGGTTTCCAGATTGTGGTGGAAGTGGACCATGCCAGCCTCTTTCAGGCGGAGCAGATCTTCACGCTTCATCAGGCCGAGCGACGCGCAGCTCTCCATGCCCACTTCGTCGTTCACGCGCTTGATTGCGTCCACCAGCGTACTCACCTCTTCCTCGCGGTAGACGCCGGTGCCGGACGTGACGATGGAGAACTCGCGCCCGCCGATCGCCTTGCGCTCCCACGCGACGTTCACGATGTCCTGCGCCGACATGAGCGGGTAGGTCGTGACGCCGGTATCCTTCTGGTAGTGCGCGCTCTGGGCGCAGAAACCGCAGTCTTCGGAACAGTTGCCGCTCTTGGCGTTCACGATCGTGCAGACCGAGACGTCCTGCCCGAACATCTCCGCCCGGACCCGGGCGGACGCTGCATAGAGCGCTTCCAGATCTTCGGCGGTATCGAAGCCGATCGCCTGCAGCGCCTCGTCGCGCGAAAGCGGGTGCTGGGCGAAGTTACGGGTTGCAAAGTTTCTGGCCAGTTCGGACGGCATGTTCATTCTCCCTGGAGGCAACCCTAAAAACGCTGGAGGATGCTTGTCAACCGATGAACGGGATTCGGTTGACAATGAGCAGGGGGCGGGCGGAGGTGGACTTTTGAGCCCGGTCAGCCCGGCTTTTTGCCGCGCATGAGGATCCGGTTGAAGGTGAACAGATAGGGCCGCCGGTCGGGCAGGATCTGCCGGACTCGCTCCGCGTAACGGTCCATATACTGGCCGAACAGCTCCGGGCTCAGTTTCTTCTGGTAGTCGGTGAGCAGCGAGCCGCGGTACCACTCCACCACATCGTCGCGGGAGCTTAGTTCGTGCTCGTACACCTTGAGCATCACCTGCCGTTGGAGGAAGCCGAGGTCGTACAGGGCGGTCATATACTCCTCGGGTTTCAGGACTGGGAAGGCGAGGTGCCAGCCGCTGAGTGCCGTGCGGAACGGTTCCTCGCCAGCGACTTCCGCTGATGCCAGCGATGCCGGGGTGAGGTGATTGGCCGGGACCTGGATAGCCAGCACGCCGCCCGGCTTCAATGCGTCTTTCAGCCGGGCCAGCAGGGCTGGGTGGTCCGAGGTCCACTGGATCGCGGCGTTGGAGATGATCAGGTCGAATTCGGATTTAGGGGCAAAGCTCCCCATGTCGCCCCGTTCGAACCGGAGTCCCCGATCGGTGAACTGGCGGGCCTTTTCAAGCATGGCAGGGGAGTTGTCGATGCCGACGGTTTCGCCCGCCTGGCTCGCCTCGTGGAACAGCCGGGTAAGTTCCCCGGTGCCGCAGCCCAGATCGGCCGCTTTCCCGCCCGGAAAGATCTCGATGAGTGCCATCAGGTCATAGAACGGCAGCGCCCGTTCGCGCTTGAACTTCTCGTACTGTGCGGGGTTCCAGGTGTCGGCAGGCATCGCCGGATTTTTATAATGCCGATCTCGCCGCTTCAACCTGAGAGCGGCCTTTGCAACTGCAGATTGCCGGCGTGCGGTCGGGGGAAGGATGGATTTATCTGACGCCGGTATCCTGAATCAGGGCAGGGATCATCCAGGTTCCGATATAATAAAGCATGAAGGCGAAAAAGAACGTCCAGACCGCAACGAGAAACAGCGGCATCTTGCCCTGTTTGGAGTAGTCGAACTGGATCATGCCTTCGCCGGGCTCGACGGGTCCCGGTTCGTGACCGTCCACATTTTCAGCCGCATTGTCGTTTGCCATGGCGTTACTGTTTCCTCTCGAAATTGAATATGTCGTATTTGGGCTGTTCCGCGTCCTTGAAGTCGCCGTTCGAGATGGACCAGAACAGCAGAAATCCGCCGCCGATCACGCCCGAACCGAACATGGCGAGAAACAGATAAACGTACCGTGTCGAATCGACCCCGCAGAAGAAGCAGGTGAGTCCGGTCATTTCGCGGATTATGTGGAGTGCCGGTGTCATTCCAGGTCCTCCCGTTCAAAGAGGACCATCTTGGAGTTTTCGGCTGCCTCGAACTGGCCCCGGAAATACGCCCAGGCTACGACCGACAGCCACACCGCGCATGCGAATACGTACACGACGCCCGCCACCACCATGTATGAGACGATATTGGGCGAGAAGAGCAGGTAGCCCACCACGAAGAGCACGCCGACCACGCTGAGTTTCAGGAGCCCAAGCACGACGTGGTAGCTGCCTTCCTTCTCTTTTATATCGGTCTGGTTGAGCACGGGCATAACTGCCTTTCCCGGCCGTGGCCGGATTCTCCGGATCTTATTTCGCGGTCATCGCCAGCGGGTCGGGGCGTCCACCGTTAGGCAGCCACGATCCCAGCCACTGCACGTAGGCAACCAGCGCAACTCCGTCTGCATTGGGCTTGAAGGCCGGTTCGATCCGGTATTCATGCTTCGCCGGGGTGATTCCCACGGCTTCCGCGCGGTCCTTGTCGTCGGAATTGAAATAGTCGATCGCCTCTTTCGCCTCCGCCTCAGTGGCGTAGGTGCATTCGGCGGTCCTGCACATGGCGCTGCCGTCGTCGCGGAACAGCCAGAACCGGTCCGTCTTGTCGTAGTACCAGGTGTAGGAGGGCATCACGCTTCCCGGGACCACATCGCGCGGGCGGTAGAAGTGGGCAAAGTGCCAGTCGTTGCCGTATTTCTTCCCTTCGCGGATCAGGTCCGGACCCACGCGGCGCGTGCCGAACAGCTGCGGGCGGTTGAATTCGTTCTCGTATTCACCGGCCGTGGAAACGGCACCGTAGTAGAGCGACTCGTTGGAAACTGGGCGGACGAACTGGCTGTGGCAGTGCCAGCACGCTTCCTTCTTGTAGATTTCCTTGCCCCGGGTGACGGCGGCTTTGTACTCCCCGGGGGTCTTGTAGTAGTCCTCGAATTCGTACGGCACCTGCGTGAACTCGCCGGCCGTATTCACGGTGTTCTGCGACACCATGAGCCACGGGGCGACGCCCGTCGTGAGAAACCCGAAAGCGAACATGCTGATTCCGCCGACGAGGAAGATGAAGTTGAACCTTTCCATGAACTCTCCTTGGACCTAAATTCCTGAAATCTTCTGAATCCGTCCCGCTTTAGGCGGTCGCGGGCGTCTTTACCGTATTGAGGCTGCCGTGGCTTACCGACCGCCAGTTCGCGGGTATCTCGCTGTCCAGCGGGATATTCACGAGGTCGCCCTCGACCACCGGCCCCTGGAACGTCTTGAAGAGGTTGTAGATGAACAGCAACTGCCCCAGGAGGATGGCCGTGCCCGAGATGGACCGGGTCAGCCAGAACGGCACCGAGGCGCGGACGCTGTCGACAAACGGAGCCATGCTCTTCCACATGAACCCCTGGACGAGCCCGGCGCAGGTGAGGGCGACGAACATGATGGCGAGGCCGAGGAAGCTCAGCCAGAAGTGCCACTGGGCCAGCGAACGGCTGTAGAGCCGGCGGTGCCAGACCTTCGGGATCAGGTAGTAGATCCACGCGATCACCCAGAAGCTGAACGTGCCGAACAGCACCATGTGGGCGTGGGCCACGACCCAGTCGGTGAAGTGGATGATCTCCTGGAACGACAGCGTCACATGGAGGGCGCACTGGATGCAGGTGACGAGGTAGAAGAACGTCCCCGTCATGATCCAGGAGTAGGGGATGTTGCGGCCGAGTTGCGCGGTCTCGCCGCGCATGGTCATCCAGAAATTGTATACCACCGTGTAGACGACCACATGGACGCCGACCGAGGCGACGATACCGGCATACTGGGCCCACATGGGGATCGGGCTGAAGATGTAGTGGTGCGTCGAGTTCAGGGGGTAGAAGAAGGCGAGCCCCCAGAACCCGATCAGTGACAGCGAGTGGGAGTAGATCGGCTTGTTCAGCACGATCGGCAGCAGGTAATAAATCGATGCGATTCCGATCGGCGTCACGAACAGGCCCACCAGATTGTGGATGAACATGCTGGTGAGTGCGGCGCCGCCGGTTCCCTGCGCAACGTACTCGACCAGGAAATTGCCCTGCACATAGTTGAGGGCGGTCCAGATAAGCGCTGCCACAATATACCAGGCGCTCACGTACATATGTTTCTGTTTCGACTTCACGACCGGGACGATGAAGTTGATCGCCATGATTGCGTACACGACCACAATGATCGGATCGAGCCACGTCGGGGTTTCGCCCCATTCAAGCGCCTGCGCGGTGCCGCCCAGCAGGCCGACCACGGTCCCGCCGACAATTCCGATCCACGCCCAGGCCACGAAGCGGCTGACCTTCGGGTTCCAGACGCGCTCCCCGGTGATTTTCGGGATGATGTAGTGGAGCAGGCCGATAAACGCATAGGCGAGCCAGGCGTAGGCGATCGCGTTCGTGTGCAGCATGCGGACCCGTCCCGGCGAGAGCCACGAGATGCCGGGGAACGGATACGCGTTCAGGAACTGGAGCGAGTAGGCGAGCCCCGCCAGCAGGGAAACCAGCAGGAAGATCGGGGCAACCGCCAGATGCATTTTCACCATGGCGTAATCCACCAGCGTTTCCTCGGTTGCGTAGTAAGGGCTTTTCTGTGCAGTCGTGTCGGTCATGTGTGTGGTATCCCCAGGTACAGATTCTTCTTGGATTACTTCTTGGCGTCCGGCGCCTTTTCGGCTGGCGGGGTTTCGCCGGCCGGATTTTTGGGATGCGGATCTTCGCCCCTGCGCAGCGAACTCACATAGGCGACCAGCGACCAGCGCTGTTCTTCGGTGAGATCGTCCTTGTAGGCGGGCATCGGCGTGCCGTTCACGCCGGTCGTGAAGGTGCGGTAGATGTCGGTGGGCGTGTCGCCGCCGCGCAGCCGTCCCTTGACGAAATTGGCCGGTTTCAGCCGGAAGCCCCACTGGTCGTCCAGGGCGTTCGCGGAGGGGCCGTTACCCCGTCCGCCGTCGCCGTGGCACTGGGCGCAGCCGTTGTGTTCGAACACCTGGCGGCCGGCATAGATCATTTCCGGCGAGTTCAGACCTTCGGGAGCGGCCGGAAGGTTGATGGGGGCCTGATGGGCCGTCGGGTCCTCCCAGAGCGCTGAAAAAGTCTTGATATACTGCACCAGGGCGAACCGTTCCCGCTCGGGGACCAGATGCCAGGACGGCATGCTGGTGCCGGCGAGGCCGGCCGTCAGCGTGCGCATCAGGTCGCCTTCGGTTGGAAGCGCGCCCGACGGGGTCGAACGGAACTTGAAGACACCGTCGCGGAAATCGCGGGGTTTGGGATTCAGCCAGCGGGCGGCCGGGCCCCGGCCGTCGCCGTTCACGCCGTGGCAGCCCGAGCAGTGTTCCATGTATAACGATTCGCCGGATTTGAGCAGTTCCGCCTGCTCCAGGCTGTTCATCCGCTGCGGTGTCGCGCCGCCGTTCTGTGCGAATACGGATACGCCGCTGCCGATTACGAGGGTGAATGTGGCCACAGCTGCCGCAATGAGAAGCGCTGATTTCCGGGTCCTGTATTCCTGTTTGCTCTGCTGGTTGGCGTTCACGTTGCGGGGGCTCTCCTTGGTGTCTGGATTTCCGGGCTGTAGTTAACGGGATGCGGCGCCGCGAACGGCTCTCGAACGGACCGCATTTGTCGCGGCGTCGTAGGCGGCTTCTTTCTTTTCGTTCTTGTTCATCTGGACGACCCACACGAGCACGAGGGCGGCGGGGATGTGGAAGGCGGGGACCAGTCCGGGGTGTCCGAATACCCGTTTGGCGATAATTCCAGCTGCTATGAGCGCGAGGAAGAGGCAGATTGATGCAATCTTCCATATCCGCTGCCTGAACCGGTCCATTTGTCCTGAATTCTCCCGAAAACGACCCCTAAAGCCCTTCCGAAGAAGGGCCTACCGGTCTCGCTGGGCTATTCTTACTGTAAATTTACGGGGTCTATTATGACGTGCATCAGGTTTATCTGATTTCAGATGAGTGAAGATTGTCCACGTTGATGACCTGAGGCAGACAAACCATGGCAGACATGAATCGCAAAAAACTCACCTCGGAAAAACTCGACTGCACCCTCTGCGGGACGATCGGACAGAGCCCTTTTCAGGATCTGCAGCGTCCGGATCTGGAGCGGCTCTCCGAACGCAAGGTTCACAACGTCTACCGGCGAAGCCAGTCCCTGTACTATGAAGGCAACCGTCCGACAGGCGTCTTCTGCGTCAAGGAAGGGCGTATCAAATGCTACCGGCTGGGTCCCAACGGACAGCGGCAGATCATCCGGATTGCCGAGCCCGGCGACGTGCTCGGATTCAGCGCCGTTGTGCGAGCCCATGTTCATGTGGAATCGGCCGAAGCCATCGAGGACGCGGTCGTCTGCTTCATCCCCAAGGAAAGCTTCCTCACGATGATCGGCGAGCGAAAGGAACTGCTCAGCCGGCTGTTCATGTCGATGCTGAACCAGAACGACAGCCTGGAAAGTCTGGTTGTCTCAATGGCAACCATGAGCGTAAGAGACCGGACCTTACGGCTCCTGAGGCATCTGGCGAAGCATTACCCGACCGGAGAAAAGGCCGCCGACGGAACGGTCTGGCTGGACGTGCCGCTCACCCGCCAGGAGATGGCAGAGATGATTGGCACCAGTGTGGAGACCTTTATCCGGATGCTCGCTGACCTGAAAGATGAAGGAATTGTCACGAGCCGGGGACGGGGTATCGGTATTCCCAACCCGGGCAAGCTGGCCGATCTGAGCCCTGCCGCCGCCTGACCGGGTCTGATGCGATGCGGCCCCGCTATGGCGGGAAATCCCGAAATTTCAGAACCATGACGCCGGTCAAGGACGGGCGATGAGCGGATGTGCTTTCCTTAGAGTCATGGAATTTGAAGAAGCCAGCTCACCCATTCACTCACTGGTCAGGTATGCCTCCATCGACGATGTCAAGCGGTACGTACCGCAGGCGGTGGAAGTGCTGTTCCGGCCCGGACAGTTCCTGTTTTACGAGGGACACCGTCCCTACGGTTTCTTTCTGCTGAAGTCCGGCGCGCTGGAACTCTTCCAGACCGAGAGCGGTAATCCGATGGACGAGCCGGATTTTTCCTGCGTGGTGAAAGCCGAAGAGGCCGAGGGGCGGCCGCTGATTGTCGCCGCAGAACTGCTGGCGGCAGACCGCAAGTTCCCTGTGAACGGACGCGCCAAAGAGCGTCTGCAGTGCGCTTTTATCGACCACACTGTTCTGAAAAATCCGGCGAGACCTTAAGACGCCTGCGCGTTATCTGGAGCCGTGGCTCTGTCCAACCGGGGTACCCGGGATGATGGGGATTTTCACCTCTCCGTCTTTTCCGTACACCACGTCGTTGGGGTCTACCCGAAGCGGGTTGGGGATCGGAATGTAACCCGCCTGCTTGAGCTTCGCGGCACCTTCCGATCCCTGCAGGAGATCCATCAGCATCCGGAACGCATCTGCCTTCAGGGAGCCTTTCAGAAGCAGGGCCACTGCCTGCGTGCTTTCTATCTGGGCGAAGGGAATGGGTTCGGAGACATAATCCGGAAACACCGTCACCATCATGTTGGTCAGATCGGTCGTGATCAGGACATCGGGCGAAAACCCCTCCTGGACAATCCGGCGATGCAGGGCCTTGGGCGGGCCGCCCAGCACCACGACGTTGTATCCCTTCACAGCGTCCGGAACCTTCAGGAGCGGCTCGATCGTGGCGATCACGCCCGCATCGATAGCGACAGTGAGCGTGTGCGCGGGGTCGGGCGCTTTTTTACAGGCGGAAAAGAGAAGCAGCGCGCAGGCAACCGACAGAAACCGGGCCGGGTGAAATGTCTTCATCGTAAGGGCAGTCTAGCGGGCCGGCACAGAAACGGTAAGTCTTTCCTTTCCGCACGAACGGGCATGCCAGGCATCGACATTCCCGGCGGGCGTGCTACTTAACGCGCGTCGTCCGGCAATGGACGGACAGGATTCGGACAGAGGGAAGGAAGAACCACACATGGCGAGATACAATCACACGCTGCCGCCCAGAGTCGTCATCGGCGACGGAGTCGCACAGACAGTCGGATCCGAAGCCAAGAAGCTCGGGGTCACGAAGGCTCTGGTGGTATCCGACCGGGGCGTCGAAGGTGTGGGGCTGCTCAAGGCGATCTGCGAATCGCTTGAGAAGGCCGGTCTCAAAGTGGACAAGTATCTCGACGTGTTGCCGAACCCGACGGCCGATCAGGTCCGTGCGGCCGAGAAAATATACAAGGCCGGGGGCTGCGACGGCGTCGTCGCCGTGGGCGGCGGCTCCGTTATGGACGTCGCCAAGAGCGTCCGGATCATGGCGCGCCACCCGGGCGACATCATGGATTACGAAGTGGGCAAGGGCGGCATGGGCAAGATCACCGCGGATCAGCCGCCGCTCATCTGCCTTGCCACGACCTCGGGTACCGGTTCCGAAGTCTCGGTGGGCGCTATCGTCACCGACGACAAGACCCACGTGAAGAAGACGATCGTCAGCCCCTTCGTTGTGCCGACGCTCTCGCTTGACGACCCGATGCTCACGCATGCGCTTCCGGCGTTCCAGACGGCGGCGACCGGCATGGACGCGCTTACGCATGCGATCGAGGCCTACGTGTCGAAGATGGACTCCCCGTTCGGCTGCGCTCTCGCCATCGAGGCGATCCGGCTGGTTGGAGAGAACCTGCTCACCGCCGTGAAGGAACCGACCAACGCCCGTGCACGTCACAACATGATGTACGCCTCCATGATCGCGGGGATTGCGTTCTCCCAGAACAACCTGGGGGCTGTCCATGCGACCGCGCACCAGCTCTCCACGGAGTTCGGCTTCGCCCACGGTTTCGCTAACGCGCTGATGCTCGTGCCGGTGATGAAATACAACCTCCAGGCGGCTCCGAAAAAGTTCGCACAGATCGCCATCGCACTCGGGGCGGACCGGAAGAAGTCCGACGAGGAACTGGCCGAGGAAAGCGTGAAGCTGGTCGACAAGCTGCGCGCCGACTCGGGTCTGCCGGGAACGATCCGCGAGGGCAAGGGAGCCAAGCCGGCTGATCTCAAACGGCTCGCGACACAGGCCATGATGGACGTCTGCCATGTGACCAATCCCAAGCCCTGTTCACCGGACGTCATGCAGAAGCTGTTTGTCGAGGCCGGCGCAGACGCCGCCTGATCTTCAAGGCGTCATGACGAAACGGCCCCGCTCCGGGGGCCCGGGAGCGCTCCTTGGAACACCGGTCCGACTATCTGGTTCTGGGGAGCGGTCTTGCCGGGATGGTGTTCGCCCTCAAGGCGGCGAAATCCGGCATTGTTAACCTCGTCGTCAAACGTACGCTGGACCAGACCAACACGGACTGGGCCCAGGGTGGTATCGCCAGCGTCTGGGCGCAGGACGACTCCTTTGAAAACCATATCGAAGACACCCTGAGGGCCGGCGCGGGTCTCTCCGACCGCAACGTCGTCGAGCGGGTGGTCAAGGACGGACCCGCCCGTGTGCAGGAACTGATCGACTGGGGTGTGGAGTTTTCCCGCGGCGACCGGGATGAATTCGATCTGGGCCGCGAAGGCGGTCACTCGCGACGCCGCATTCTCCACGCGCAGGACATGACCGGACACGCCATCCAGAAGGCTCTGATGGATCAGGTCCGGAAAAATCCGAATATCCGGGTGTTCGAGAACTTCTTCGGCGTGGACATCATCACGAGTCACCGGCTGGAACGGTTGTCGGGCCGCCGGGAACCGGGGCGCAACGTCTGCTACGGCGCCTACGTGCTGAACGAGGCATCCGGCGAGGTGGAATCGTTTTTCGCCCGTGCGACGGTGCTGGCTACCGGCGGGGCGGGCAAGGTTTACGTCTATACCTCGAACCCCGACACGGCGACCGGTGACGGAATCGCGATGGCCTACCGGGCCGGGTGCCGGGTGGCGAATCTCGAGTTCATGCAGTTCCACCCGACCTGTCTCTACCATCCGCACGCCAAGAGTTTCCTGGTCAGCGAGGCGCTGCGGGGCGAGGGCGCGGTGCTCCGGCTTGCTGACGGAACCGCTTTTATGGAGCGCTATCACGAGATGAAGGACCTGGCCCCCCGTGATGTCGTGAGCCAGGCCATCGACCGGGAAATGAAACGGACCGGCGCCGAGTGCGTGTATCTCGACATCACTCACAAGCCGGCCAGCTTCCTGAAAGAACGGTTCCCCAATATCTACGAACGGTGTCTGCTCTACGGCGTCGACATGGCCGTGAACCCGATCCCCGTCGTCCCCGCGGTGCATTTCACCTGCGGCGGCGTGATGAGCGACCTGCACGGCGAGACCGACATTGCCGGGTTGTTTGCCGTGGGCGAAGTGGCCTATACCGGCCTGCACGGCGCCAACCGGCTGGCGAGCAATTCGCTGCTCGAATGCGCCGTGTTTGCCAACTGGGCATCGGAGTTCGCGACGAAAACCTACGGACCGGGTTCCTCGTTCAGGCCGCCGGAAAAGAAGATCCCGTCCTGGGACCCGGGTCGCGCCACCGAACCGGACGAACTGGTCGTCGTCACTCATAACTGGAACGAACTGCGCCGGTTCATGTGGGACTACGTCGGGATCGTCCGGACGAACCGGCGGCTCGAGCGCGCCCGCCGCCGCACGGACAACCTGATCGGCGAGATCAACGAGTTCTACTGGGACTTCCGGGTGACGCCCGATCTGCTGGAACTCCGGAATCTGGCCCGGGTGGCATCGCTCATTGTTCAGAGCGCTCAGGCACGCAAGGAATCGCGGGGTCTCCACTGCACGCTGGACTATCCGGACCGCAATGACGAGATGTTCGGCCGGCCGACGATTCTCTACCCGTAAAACACTATATAACTGGCAAAAGATACCAGTTTCCCTATGACAAAGGTCCTATATCCACCCGGATAGGAATGGGCTATGTTTTAACTATCAAGCGACGGAGGAGTGCGGTCATGTTTGTTGGTTTTCTGAGACTGATTCTCAACTTTTTCGTGGTTCCCTTCGACATCTACAAGGAAGCGTTCCAGATCCTGAAAAAGATCGGCGAGCATGGCTTCCATAAGCAGGATGGCGACAGCATCGAACTGCCGCTGCTCAACTACATATGGGAAATCGGGACAGTCATTGTCGCGCTGGCCGGATTCGCCACCTTTGCCGGTGGAATCGTCCTCTCGGTCGTGGCGGCCCAGGGGATCGGCGTCGAGTTCCGGGTCGGCATGGTCGTGCTCGGGGCGCTGGCGGCGTTCGTGAACGTCTGGATCGGTGGTATCGCGGTCGAATTCCTCGAAGCCTGGATGCTCACGATCAAGCACCTCAAGGAAATCTCGGACAACACCAAGAAGCGCTGAGCGGCGCCCGCCGCATCGCTGCTCCCGGAGTAAGCGCCCGTGCGGAAGGTCCTGTTTGTCTCCTATTTTTTCCCGCCGCTTGGCGGCGGGGGCGTTCAACGTATTCTCCAGACTACCCGGTTCCTTCCGAAGTTCGGCTGGAGTCCGACAGTCCTGACAGTCGAACAGGGTGACTGGACCTCGAAAGACGAAGCAGGCCTCGCCCGCATTCCGCCGGAAGTGACCGTCGAACGGACCCGGTATTTCACGGCCGCCCGGCTCAAGCAGAAAATCACCGGTCCCTCCAGCCCCAAGCCGTCGGCGCTGCCGACTAGCGGCTGGGAGGAACCGGCGCAGGGATTCAAAGACGCTCTTGTCCGGCGGTTCCGGATGCTCTGGCAGACCCCTGATGAATTCCTGGGCTGGTACCCATACGCGGTCAGGCGAGGACGCGATCTGCTCAAGGCGGGGGGGTACGACGCCATCGTCTCGAGCGGACCGCCGTGGACGTCCCATCTGATAGGACGCAAGCTGGCGGAGAAAAGCGGACTGCCGTGGCTAGCCGATTTTCGCGACGGGTGGACGCTCATGGCCCGCAATCCTCACGGGCAGGGCCTTCAGTTCCGGATCGAGATGCGGCTTGAGAGGCCGGTCCTGGACGAGGCCGCCGCGCTCGTTTTTACCAATGAACAGATGCGGCGCGACTATGTGGAAAAGCGCGCCGTACCGGCGTCCAGAACCCACACGGTTACCAACGGCTTCGACCCGGACGAGTTCGCGGGTGAAGTCGAACGGTCGAAGGATTTCGTAATGTTCTACGGCGGGACGACCTTCGCGGGGCAGCGGCTGGAACTGCTGTTTCCTGCGGTGGCGAGGCTGCGCGCGCGCCATCCGGCGGACAATGTCCGGATTGAATATGCGGGTAGCGAAGGGGACGCGCTGGAAGCCGCCGCCAAAAGCGCCGGACTCGCGACAGGGCCGGGCGGCGGGTTCGTGAATCTCGGGTACCTGCCCCACGGCGAGACCATCCGGCGTCTCAGGAGTGCGGCGGCACTGCTCCAGCCCGGCTTCGATGAGGAGATTGCCCGCTCCATGTACCCGGGAAAACTGTTCGAGATTTTCGCCTCCGGACGTCCGGCCCTTTACGTGGGCCGCGACGGCTCGACCGTGGACCTGTTCCGGGAGCTGGGCATGGGACGGTTTGTGATCGGGGTGCCAGGGACTCCCGATGTGGACCGGGCACTGGACGAGGCGCTGGATGAACTTCTTGCGGCCCACAAGGCGGGCGTGAAAATGCCGGCCGCCGCGAAAATCGACATCTACAGCCGATTCTCCCGCGTGGAACTGACGCGCCGCTTTGCCGTGATACTGGATTCGATCGCCGCTGGCCCGGCTCAAGCCGGGAACTAGTCAGCCGTTCGCCAGCGGGTTGCCGGTCAGGGGATCAAGCCCCGACGCCCGGCGTTCGCGTTTCAGATTGGCGAACGCCATTGCCTGCAGGCGCTGAATGCGGGTGTCGATGGGCGGGTGGGTCGACATCAGGCTCGCGAACTTGCTCTCTTTCTCGTTCAGGCTGTGCCCCCGGGGATCGTCGATAAACAGCGGCGCCGTGGCCGGATGGGCGACGGCGGTGGGCTGGATCGCCAGGCGGATCTTGCCCAGTGCGCTGGCGAGCGACATCGGGTTGCGGGTCAGTTCCGCCGACGTCGCATCGGCCAGGTATTCGCGCTCTCTCGAGACAGCCATCGCCGCGACGCGGGCGACAAACCGGCCGAGTATCCACGACAGGACCGCCGCCAGAAAAATGATAAGGATCGCCGCACCGCTCTCCTTGTTCCGGAAACCCCATCTGCGGTAGCGCGTGCCGCGCATCATGAGTTCCGTGATCAGCAGGATCGCGCCCAGCATGCAGGTGACGAACAGCAGAAGCAGCGTGTCGCGGTTACGGATATGGCCCATCTCGTGCGCTACCACCGCCTGCAGTTCGTCCCGGTTCAGTGAACCGAGCAGACCCTCCGTCACGGCGATGGCGGATCTCGAGGGGTCGCGCCCGGTGGCAAATGCATTGAGATCGGGGTCGGGAAGAATCCAGAGGGTCGGCAGAGGCAGACCGGCGGCTATAGCCATCTCTTCGGCCACATTGATGAACTGCTTTTCCTTCGGATCCTTCGGGTTCACGGGGCGGGCTCCCGAGACGTACAGGGTGGCGCGGTCCCCGTAGTAGTAACTGAATGCAGCGATGAACGCCGAAAAACAGAGCGCGCCGGCGGCGGTCCCGGCGGGAGTCAGCAGAAAAGGGACCCGGGTCTCACCTGCGGGTATCGGTGTGCAGTCGCCGCCCAGCGACTGCGACAGTGCCTGATCGGCGTAGTCCGACGACAGGAATCCGGTTCCGGTGCTGCAGCGGGATTTGAACTTTCCCTCTACCGGTCCGCCCATAAAGGACTGGACTTCGCCCGTTACCCAGGCGTTGAAGGCCCACGCCACGAGCACGAGAATTGCCGTCAGGATGCCGACCAGCCAGACCGTGCGCTGACGGTTTCCGGCCTGGGCTTCGAGGAAGTTCACTTCAAGGAGACCTTGGGGACGGCCCGTTCGGCCGCGTTCTCGATGGCCCACAGGGGAAATGCCTGCATGGCCGACAGGGAAGCAATGATATTGGCCGGGATCGTTTCGATCCGGGCGTTAAAGTCGGTGGCGACGTCGTTATAGTGCTGCCGTGCGAACCCGATCCGGTTCTCCGTGCTCGACAGCTCTTCCTGAAGTGCCTGGATATTCTGGGTCGCCTTGATCTGCGGATAGTTCTCCATCAGCGCGAACAGTTTGCCCACGGCCCCCGAGAGCGCGCTCTCGGCCTGTACGCGTTCGGCTGTGGAGCCACCGGGCTGGAGCGAGACCGCCTGGTTACGGAGCCGGATGACGTTTTCGAGCGTTTCGCGCTCATGCGACATGGCCCCCTTCACGCTTTCGATAAGGTTAGGGACGAGGTCGCTGCGGCGTTTCAACTGCACGTCGATCTGCGCCCATCCGTTTCTCACCTGGGCGCGGAGCGACACCAGAGAGTTGTAGATCAGCACGCCGAGCACCAGCGGGAAGGCGATAATCAGCAAGGTGACGATGAGGCCCATGGCCATTGTGAATTTCCTCCGGCGGTTAGACTCTACCTGATCAGAATGAGGGAATTATGACCGTTGACGATTCAGGAGTCTAAAATTTGCGTTCGGGGTGCCGATTCATTCCGCTACAGAATGCCGGCCATCAGGATTCCCTGGCGATGATTGACGATGAAAACGAAATGAACTTTGCCGTCGGCGGCCAGCGAACCCTTGGGCGGGTTGGAATCCCACGCTCCCCGTTTCATGGCTTCAAGTCCCATATCGTCCCACATCTTCATGCCCGAACTTTGCCGGATAAACACGGCTTCCTGGCTTCCGTCCTGCCCCAGAATGGCATCGACGCGCAGGGAGTCATCTAGTTTGGACGGGTCGATCCGCCACCCTTTGCTCCGGTAGTCGCGGATAAACTGGTTGAACACATTCGTCGCCACCCGCCGGACAAAGCCCGCATGCGCGACCGATTTCGCGTTCAGCAGAGTAATGTCTCCTGACGTCTCTATTCCGGTCAGGAAATCCGTGGTCGTGCCGATGTCCCCTCCGATCACGGTCTGCGAACAGGGTGGATTGGGGCAGGTACCTGAGGCCGTCATCTGGCTGGATGAGCCCGGCCGGGCGGGAGAGAGCGACGCGACGGGACCGACGGGTTTTGCTTTCTCCATTCCCACGACACCCGCGCCCTGCGTGTCCGCCGGTGCCGTGACGGGAGGCGGAGGTTTCAGTTCATCGCTCAGAGACAGCAACTGATTCTCTCCGGTCGCGACGGCCCCTGGTTTGGGAGCAGGCGGGACGGCTGGTGCGGATTCGCCGGGTTTCTGGTGGAAAATTCCCTTTGAAACACCGCTCGTATCTTGTCCGGTATCGACGGCGCCGGTCCCAGCATTCTGTGGTGATCCGTATTTGCCACGCTGCTCGCGCGCGACGCGCGACGATTTCTCCGCCACATAAGGCGTGCCGGCGTCGGGCTCTTCGCCGTTGGCCGTCGGCAGGTCCACGATCTGGCTGCCATGGACCGGTTCGGAGAGCCGCGGCTGGACCGGTTTGGCCGCCACCGGGTGCAGGGGTTCAGGATCTGACTGAGTAAGCGGTTCGAGATGATGACCTGCGGCCGGGGAGGTATCCGGCGCGGGCTCCACATCCACGAAAACGGTCTGATCCTTCGGCACCGCGTCCGTGGCGGGCGGCGAGAGCCTGATCATAGCCACGATACCCGCCGTCACCGCCGCGTGGGCGAGCAGCGACACCGTCCAGGGCAGCCAGTTGCTGCTGCCGGATGTACGGGACGGCCGGGACAGGCGTGTGCCGAGCGAAATCTCCACACCGGAATATTATCCGGTCGAGCTATCCGGAAGCGACTTCGGTTACTAAACTGTTAATTATCTAAATGGCCCTATTAACGACACTACAGACAGCGTTCGAGGACTCCGCGTTCGCCCTGTCGGTGGCCACGGCCACCGGCCTCTGTATCGGCAGTTTCCTCAATGTCGTCATTGCGCGGGTGCCGAAGGGGATTTCCGTCGTCACCCCGCCGAGCCGCTGTCCCAACTGCGGCTATGAGATCCGCTGGTACGACAATATCCCGGTAGTGAGCTGGCTCCTGCTGCTGAAGGGCAGGTGCCGCCAGTGCGGATGGCCCATTCCCGGCCGCTATCCGGTCGTGGAACTGCTTGGTGGCCTGCTGGCTGCGGCGGTTCTGACCTTCAAGACCGGCCTCTGGCCGGTGGCGACCGGGCTGGTTGTCGGCTGGACTCTTCTGGCGATTACGATGATCGATCTCGACCACAAGATAATTCCCGATTCCCTCTCGATGCCCGGCTTTGCACTGGTTCTGGGCACCTCATGGCTACCGGGACGGGGCGGGGTGTATGCGGCAGGGCTCGGTGCGCTGCTCGGAGCGGGGATGTTCTGGGGAGTGAGGGAAGCCTACTACCGGATGACGGGCCGGGAAGGCCTCGGTTTCGGCGATGTGAAGCTGATGGCGATGGTGGGGGCGCTGCTCGGACCCTTCGGCGTCTGCCTGTCCGTTTTCGCTGCCTCGATCGCCGGGTTTCTTGTGGCGATCGTTCTGATTGCGACCGGCCGTGCCCGGCGCCGGACGGAGATTCCGTTCGGACCCTACCTGGCTGCCGGCGGGTTTGCGGTATTTCTCGGTTCCGGGCGGTTCGAGCTCATGGTCAGGCAACTGATGTCCGGGCTGTGGCGAGGCATCCTTTGAAGCTGAAGCTGAACCTGGGAAGTGCGAGGGACAGCAACCGTCCGATCGCCGATCACGTCCTGATCGAACTGGGCTGGCTGCTGGCCCTGGTACTGATACTCGTCGTGCTGGTCATCGCTTTTGCGATGTACCGTTCCAGCGTGCTCAGGGACGTCGGTGAAGCGGAACTGATAGCCCGTGTCGTGGCGCCGGAGATCGCCGAATTCCGGAAAAGCGGCCTGCCGGCCCGGGAACGGATTGTCACGCGGCTCGATCCCGCCATCGAATCGGGCTTTGTGGCCGGCTGGACCTGGTACGATTCGGGCGGCGGGATGGAAAAAAGCGGCCTGGTCCGGCTGGACGAAGCCGAGGAGTTCCGCGGTTACGCCACTGCCTGCTTCTCCCGTGGTGAATGTGCCTCGCCGCTGCCCGCCGTAGGCTATCCGTGGGCGCCGCGGCCGTTCGTGGTGGCCGGCTATGCGACTGTGGACGGCAAAACAGCCGGTGCCCTTTTCCTGTGGGCCTATCCGCATGAGGCGGCATTCGCCGACGAACTTCGCAGCCCGGTCCTGATTGCGTATCTGATTACGGTGGTGATGCTGCTGACTGCGCTCGGATGGTGGCGCCTGCGCACGCTGATCGCGCTGCCTCTGTCCAGGCTGATCAACTCCATGAAACAGGTGGAGCGGGGTGATCTGGCGACGCGGGCATCCGAAATCACCTGTCGCGAGATGGTGGAGCTGACCGGCCAGTTCAACCAGATGACGTCCGCTCTTGAAGCGAAGTCGCACGAAATCGCCCGTCGCGTGAACGAGCTGGAAAGCGCGTACAGCGAGCTCGAGCGTGCACGGGATGAAACGATTCAGTCGGAAAAGCTGGCTGGAGTGGGACGTCTGGCGGCGGGCATTGCCCACGAAGTGGGAAATCCCCTGGCCGCCATGACGGGCTTCGCGGAACTCCTCGAGGACGATTCGCTGGACAGCGAGACGCGGCGGGACCTGCTGAAGCGCATCCAGTCCGATCTCGCCCGCACGGACCGCATCATCCGGGGGCTGCTCGACTACGCCCGGCCGGGCCGCAAAGGAGAGATTCTTTTCGAGGTTTCGCAGGTCGTCTCGCAATCGATAGCGCTCTGCCGCGGCCGCCGGTTGTTCGACCGCGTTGAAGTAAACTATACCTCGACTTCTAACGGAGCCTGCCGGGGAGACCCCGGGCAGATCGAGCAGATCATCGTGAACCTGATGCTGAATGCCGTCGATGCCATGAACGGGAGCGGTCGTCTGGACGTCTCGGTCAGGGATTCGGCCGACCGGCGCAGCGTGGAAATCCGGGTGAAGGATTCCGGCACCGGTATCCGCAAGGAGGACCTGTTGAAAGTATTCGATCCCTTCTTCACGACCAAGGAACCCGGCAAGGGTACGGGGCTTGGTCTGGCGGTCTCCAGCCGGATCGCCGGCGCGCACGGCGGGACGCTTGAGGTCGAAGCAACCGCTCCGTCGGGAACTGTCTTCCTGCTCAGACTCCCCCGGATTGAGCCGGCGGGCGCGGAGAAACTGTCCGGATGAGTACGACCGCTGCCGCCAGTAACGCCACCAGCCGTATTCTCGTCGTCGACGACGAGGAGAATATACGCGTGATGCTGGCCGCCGTGCTGAAGAAGCAGGGTTATGACGTCGACGCGGTGTCCAACGGTGCGCATGCGCTCGAAGCTCTCAAGAAACGCCCCTACGATCTCGTCGTCAGCGACTTCCGGATGCCCGAGATGGACGGACTGGAACTGCTCCGGCAGATCCGGGAACTGCGTATCCGCACCACTGTCATCATGATCACCGCCTATGGCGGCAACGACCAGATGACCGAAGCGCTCAGGCTGGGAGCGCACGACTACATCTCCAAGCCGTTCCGTGCGGAAGAGATACTCCTCGTTATCAAGAAGGCGGAAGCCCGCCGCAAGGCCACGCTGCCGGGCTCCAGTGGCGGTGCGGCTATCGCACCCGGCCAGCTTACGCGCTCGATGATCGTCGAGAGCAAGCAGATGAAGGAGGTCATGTCCTTCGTCGAACGCGTCGCCAAGTACAAAACGACGGCGTTGCTGCTCGGCGAGTCGGGAACCGGCAAGGAAATGATCGCACGGGCGATTCACGAGATGTCGGACCGCAAGAACGGTCCGTTTGTCGCGGTCAACTGCGGCGCAATTCCCGAGAACCTGCTGGAGAGCGAGTTCTTCGGTCACGCCAAAGGCGCTTTCACGGATGCGGTACGTGACAAGACCGGACTGTTCGAGGAAGCCAACGGCGGGACCCTGTTCATGGACGAAATCGGCGAACTGCCGGCCCTGTTGCAGGTGAAACTGCTCCGGGTGCTCCAGGAAGAAGAGATCCGCAGGGTCGGAGACACGCAGCCCCGGAAGATCAACGTCCGTATCATCGCGGCGACCCTGAAGAATCTTGAAGAGGAAGCGGCGGCTGGCCGGTTCCGCGACGATCTTTACTACCGGCTCAATGTGTTCCCGATCTGGATCCCGCCGCTCCGCGACCGGCGCGACGATATCCTCCCGCTCGCGGAACATTTCCTCAATAAATTCCGCGAACGCCACGCGCGCGACCTGTCGGGGTTCAGCCCCGGCGCGATCGAGGCGCTCTCGAAATATTCGTGGCCCGGCAACGTGCGCGAACTGGAAAATACCGTCGAGCGTGCCGTCGTGCTCTGTGAAAGCACGATGGTGACGGAAATTGATCTTCCGTTCTTCCGTGGATCACTGACCGCTCCGCAGCAGGGCGGAAGCGGCATGCAGGGATCACCGAGAGGTACCGGCGGAGGGGACGGCAATGCTGTCGACTTCGGAACCGACCTCTCGATCCCCAAAGCGGTCGACAAGATCGAGGCGCTGTTCATCCGCAAAGCGCTCGAAAAGTCCGGCGGAAACCGGGCGCTGGCGGCCAAGATTCTAGAGATATCCAATCGCACATTGCTCTATAAGTTGAAGCGGATGCGCATTGCGTCAGATTCCTGATGGCGCATTGCAGCGTTGCACGAGTAACCGCAACTTTTGCGCATAAAACGCAACAATGATGCCGAAATCACTGTTGGCTGTTAGATTTCGCGTGAAAATGTAAACGCTTGTTTGCTATAATTCCCATAGAAAACAGTATGTTAACTGTGTTCTCATAACCGGAACAGGCCTTGCTTGCCAATTAACCAGTCTTCAGAGGTTAAGGAAAGGCGGCCTGGCGTAAGGAACAGAAATCCCATGCAATACCACGACTTCCACCAGCCTCCAGTCCGCCAGAGATTCCGCCCCCGGAATGGTGGATTTACGTTGCTTGAGCTGATGGTAGTTGTCGGGATTATCTGCGTCATCGTTGCTGTTGGATGGAGCCGTCCCGATGCCTGCCGGAGCAATCTGAAGGACGCAACCATCACCCTGGTGAACGATATTCTTGCCGCACGTCAGGCGGCCCAGGCCAGAACCGCGCCGGTCAATTTCTATTTCGGTGATACGGCAACCGTCGCCGCCGGAGTTGGAGCCAGTTTCGCGAACAGCTGGTATGTACGGCACCTGGACCTGAACGGCAATCTCACATGGAACGGCGGGGAAGATAAGTTTACGAAGCACTGGTCGTGCTCGGGCGACGCCGAAAGTGTGATTGAGTTGGGCAAGCCCACGGGTGCACCCGATCTCACGGATTCAACGGGGACGCATACGGAGGGCCCCAACGGCGTCAGCCTGGCCATCACAACGCCTGTCGCACGGGCCGCTACGTTGTCGTTTCTGCCAAGCGGGATTTCCAATACGCTGACGCCTACGTCAGACACCATCTATCTTCGGGTCAGGACCCACCACGACGGAAAAGATCAGATGAGCAGCGGTGGTGTTGCTAATATCGGCAGGGCCCTCGTGATCCGCCTGAACGGCAAGACGCTGGTCTACGGATACGATCCCACCCTTTACAAAACGCCCACCTGGGTGCTGCTGCGGTAGTGGACACGATGGAGCGCACGGAGAGTTTCGGAGCTGAAGAGGTGAGTATGTCGTCAGGACAGAGGATCAGACGGGCCCAGGCAGGCCGGAACCGTGGCTTCACTCTTGTGGAAGTGATGGCGGCGCTTGGCCTGCTGTTTATCGGATCGCTGGGTCTGCTGGGAATGACCGAGCAGGCGATCGTCAATAACCGGCAGAATGCGCAGAAGACGCTGACTTCTATCGCGCTCCAGGACCGGATTTCCGGATTTTACCGATTGCCGCGTCAGTATCTGGAGTCGCGGCTGCCATCGGGTGCGACCGCATTCACCTGCGGGACGGATGCGAATCCTCTGGGTGTCGATACCGTTCTGCTGGGGTCTATTGTGGAGGACCTGAACCTGCAGAGCGACGGCAGCGCGCTGCCGGCGGGGCAATACGGGTATCCCTATAAGCTGACAATGAAGGTGTATGGCGTCTGCACGCCGGACCGCAAGGACGAGCAGGGCGGAATCCGGTGTGTCGCGGACACGACGGGCGCCGCCTTCAGGGGAAGCTGCCCGGTCGGACAGCGGCAGATCGGCGGGATGCAGCGTAATAACAATACTCCGAATACCTATTCGGTTCAGTACACCCTGGCGGACCAGTTTACAGGCAAGGATGTCGCGGGCGGCGAGTTCTGGATGTCGGATGACCCGACCAGACTCTAACACGGGAGTTACAGATGCGAATCGATAGCCGTAAATGTCATAGCCGCCGGCAATACCGCCAGAGGGCGGGGCATGGTTTCAGCCTTGTGGAACTGATGGTTTCGATGGCCATCTTTGCGGGGATCATGGCGTTTACGGTGGAAGCGTTCGTGTACGGCATACGGGGAGCGATGCCCCGGATGGCGGCGATCCAGCTGCTTCAGGATTCCCGGGATATATCGAATTTCATGCGCGACAGCGTGGAGCGGGCAGGAGCCGGGGATATTTTCGAACGCAATGGCCGGCAGTCGACTTTCGCGGCGGCGGTCATTCCCCGGATGGTGACCGGTTCTCAGTTCGGGCTTACGGGTGCGACAAACACGTCCGGCGACGGCGGCACCTCGGGGTCGGATGAGGTTACCCTGGCGGGTACGTTCCCGATCACGGCCGTTGTGGCCCAGGACAACGGTTCCGGACTGATGACGCTCACCTATGTGCCGTTCAGCCGGCATGTATCCAAAAATTCGTCTATTTCGTACCGGCAGTCCGCCTTCCAGTTCTTTAACCGCCTGTACAGCCCTACGCAGCCGTCGTACTACTATCCGGGGCTTGTTCCGGCCGACGTGGGCCAGCTGATGATCATCCGTTCGCACGGAACCGACGAAATGATCGGACGTTACCGGATGGTGCGGATCACGGGCATCGCACCGGCTGCGGCCGCATCGATGCCGACGGCCTACGATGTCAGCTATGCCATCGAGCCCAAGCTGCCCTTTAACCGCTGGATACAGGAACTCACGAATACCAACGGGACGGTCAAGTATTACGACGCATCCGATTCGAAATTTACGACGTACGCCGGAGGCGGGGTGATGGGCTGCGACGGGGCGACGAGCGTGGCGGGGATCATTACCGGCGGGACTGCGGACATGAACGGCGTGACCCCTGCCGGGAAGCGGCCGCAGAAATGTTCGATCGCGGCGAAGGCTTTCCTGCACACCTACTTTGTCAACCGGCCTACGACCGGCGGGGTGCCGCAACTGGCACGTTATGACTACCAAGGGTCCACGTTCCCGACGGCACAAGACTTCGTCGTTATCGCCGACGGAGTCGAGGACATGCAGATCGAATACTTCCTGCAGATGAGTGTGGACAGTTCGGGGAACGCCATTTCGCTGGTGGCAGGTCCTGGTTCCACTGGCCAGCAGGGCTTTCCTGTTCCCGTCAATATCGATTCCAGGTTCCAGGAGCCGGGACCGGCCAATGTCATCAGCCTGAGATTCATGTTCATGACGGCGGAGTTCTCGGAGGGGATGAAATCCAGCTCATCGTCGGCGTATCCCCCGCTGTCGAACCGGACGAGTGCCATCCCTTCATACGACGGGATAACGACCGCCGCACGGATGCCGGTGGCGACGACCTACGCGCTGAAGAGCATCAAGAGTTCGCAGCTGTTTGGAAATTGAGGAAGCACGCAATGAAAACCGTGACCGTGATCCGTCCTGATGGCTCCAGAATTCGCGGCAGCAGCCGCGGCATCGCAATGGTTATCGTGATGATGATGCTGATGCTCCTCAGCGGCCTTACGGTGACCATTCTTGAGAATTCGGGAACGGGACTGCTGACCGCCAGCACCGACCAGAAGATCACGTCGCGCACGGGTTGTACGGACCGTCTGGTGAAATACCTGATGGACCAGATCGGCGACTGGAAGCTGATCACGGCCCGTATCGGAAGTTCGGGGCGCTGCGCCACGATTTATAATCTGAACATGACAAGCATTCCTGCCGGCGATGTGCCGCCGGCGTCGGGAACCAGCGACTGGCAGCAGTGTTTCTCCAATACGCCCGCTACCTGTCCCGCCACCGAGCCGTGCGCCGGCAACCCGGCCTGGAACGATTACATGCAGTTGCAGGGGCGCGAGCAGGCGCGGTTTTACGGGCAGAACTCGATCACCGACACCACCTGCCCGGAAACCCGGGCGATTGCGACATTTTCCGACTCGGTGAAACCGCTGTTGGGCGACGTAATCGGCCAGCAGGTCGGAATTGGTGCCGGCACGGCGAACGATTGCCGCTATCAGGTCCGGATCTTCGCCATGTATCTGCCCTCCAACGATCAGCGTTTTTATTCCAATTACCTGGATGTCGAAGTTGAGAGAAAGCTGTACTCCTCCACCGGATGCAGCCAGTAGCGGGAGTTAAGGGTCATGCGTTTTGTTATTCAACCAAGTCTCGGAGTAGTTGCCATGAGTTCAAATCGGAAACCGGTCTCTCTCGGAATCGCAGCCGCCATTATCGCCATCGGGGCCGGTGTCCTGGCTATGCCGCAGCGGGCACTGGCAGTGGCAGACGTTCCGTATTTCGCCGACGCCAACGTGGAACCCAATATTTTCCTGGCGATCGACTCGTCGGGCTCCATGGACACGGCCGACATCCCGGCCACCCCGGCTCCGGCCTGCGGCGGCAGTGGCCAGCCCGTCTGCCGCAAGCGTATTGACGTCGCCCGCGAAGTGCTTTCGGGGTTCTCGTCGGGTTCTGACACGACAGACACCGGTACCGGTATCGTCGACGAGTTCGGCAGCCAGGTCCGGTTCGTCTACGGCAGGTTCATGGCTGGCGACACCATCCTGAACGGTCTCAACCTCGCGCTGGGAACCGGACAGACCGTAGACAGCCCTTATTTCCGTAACGACAACCTGACGGCGCTGAAGAGCACCATCAAGAACACTCCTACCGATGCCTGGACTCCCAGTTCCTCGCAGCTTCTGGACGTCGGCTGCTGGATTCTCGGCGAAGAGGGTATGAACGACGGATTCCACAAGGTATTTACCGGGACGGAAATCGATCCCAAGATGTCGTTCCCGGTCATGTCCTATCCGGCCGCAGGGACACCGACCTTTTCCTACCAGAAGATCAATGTGTCGACTTTCGACTGGACCCGAGGCACCGCGAATACGGCCTTTGGCGTCGACTGGAGTACGGTGGAGACCCCGCTCGGAGCGGCCGCTGCACAGACCATTTGCCGTAGCGACATGCGGCAACCCCATGTGCGCGAGAAAGCACTGACAATCGGCACGGTCACGATACCGGCGGACCCGGCCTTCAGCTGCCGGCAGACGTTTGTCATCTTCGTCACGGACGGCGAGCAGTCGGTGGGTTACGGGCAGGGCGGCCGGTACGACATGACGCAGATCCCGTCGTTCGACAACGACCAGCAGACCGCACTCACCTATCCGTGCTCCGCGAGCCAGACCAAGGATATCGACCCGGTGAACCTGGAAACCTCCTGCACGACGGCGCCGTTCCTCAATACAACGGCGGTTTCAAATTTTACCACTCCGACGACGACGTCGTTCAGCGGTCCTTCGACACTCAGCAGCACCAATAACACCTACTCGGCGACCTCGTCGCCGTACAAATATGTGGTATTCACCTCAACATCGGCGGCTACGGCGGCGAATCTCTGGGAGGCACGGAGGGCGACCGCATATGACGGAACTACCGGTGGGAAGAGGTTCACTACTGCCGCGTTCCCGGTGGCTCCTGCCGTGGGCGACCAGTTTGTCGTAGTTACGGATAACAGTGCTGCCGGTCAGCTGATTCTTCCCTGCAGTAACAGCACAGCCTGTTCGCTGGCCAACTGTCCGACCAATCCGTATTTCAATATTCCCCGGCAGCAGAAGCGCCGCGGCTGGTCCGCCAATCGCGTCGGCACGGACCGCACAGTAGTCTATACCGATGCCGGCCTGACGCCCGCTTCGGGCCGGTCGGGCCAGTCCGGCAATACCGGAAACGTCTGCGGCACCGCCATCGGTACCTGGTATGAAAACTATGGCCCCGGCTTCCGTACGGTGCTGAGCGCCATGCGCCAGTCGACGTATCTGCCTGCAGGTGCGCAGCGATCGGTCGTCAACGGTGTCCAGTTGGATCCGTTCCCTGGCCCCGGCGTGCTGACCTACACGATCGGTATCATCAACCCGGTCAATACGATTCTGAAGGTATCCAATGACACGGCCGCCCGTTTCGGCGGCACGGACGCCACCCCGACGAACCCGGAAAGGTGTCTGGAAATCAACCAGGACGGAAACGAGTCGTTCAGCGCATTCTCGTCGCTGGAACTGACGCTGGCGCTGCAGCGTGCGATTCAGTGCATCATTCGCGGCAGTTACACGCGGGCCGCTCCGGCATTTATCGTCTCGGGTGCGGGATATTCGAGTTCGCAGGAGATCGACGCCTACTTCGAGGTGACCCAGGACAACGTCTGGTGGTACGGCCACATGGTCAACTTCAGCTTCGGTGAAATTGCGGCGGCTTCAGCCCAGCACCGCCCGCCGGTGCCTGAATTCGACGCCGGGAACCTGCTCACAGCGCGGACGACCGGCAACCCCCGGAACATCTTCCTCTCTACGAACAAGATCAATATACCGTCGCGCAAAACATCGGGCACCACTCCGACGACGCTGGCAGATGGGGCGAAGCTGGGTGAGGCGATCGACCCGGTGGCGGCCAACGAGGTGATCCCGTTCACCACCGCCAATACAAACGCGATCCAGAGCTTGTCAGCGGGCGTTGATACCGACGCCGCCATGAACAACCTGATCAGTTTTATCCGCGACGAGGACGGTGCGGCGGGAACGACGGTCAAGTTCTCCGACGGCAGCGTCAAGAAGTGGGCGCTTGGGCCGATCGTCAACAGCGTTCCGGTGATTGTGGAACCGCCTTTCTTCGATCCGCTGCTGGGCGGCAACAGCGATACCTATATCCAGTTCATCAACCGGAACGAACTCCGGCCTACGATGATTTATGTAGGAGCCAATGACGGTCTCATGCACGCTTTCGTACTTCAGGACCAGCTGCAGGGGGTTGCGTCTGCGACCAACCTTCTGAAAAACGGCTCGGAACTGTTTGCGTTCATGCCCCACGAAGTCCCGCATCGCCTCGAGCAGATGTACACCGGCGTCATGTTTACCGTCGATGGTCCGATCTCGGTGGCGACGGTCGAGTTCCTCGGTACCAACATTACCAGCGGAGCCGACGATACGTTTCATACGGTGCTGATCGGCGGTATGAGGAGCGGC
This sequence comes from uncultured bacterium, assembly GCA_964565925.1. GTDB lineage: Bacteria > JAGRBM01 > JAGRBM01 > JAGRBM01 > JAHCIT01 > CAZMGV01. The sequence continues at coordinate 143,406 of CAZMGV010000004.1, read as the reverse complement.
GGGTATTCCTATTACGGGCTCGATGTGACCGATCCGCGTGCGCCATCGGTCCTGTGGGAAATCAGCCATCCCAATGCGGCGAAATCCTTCAGCAAGGCGAATATCAACCGCTTCAAGGTGATTAACAATCCGACCGATCCGTCTTCGCCGGCGGTTTCCCGGTGGCTGTTCGCCGTGGGTGCCGGGTTCAACGAAACCCGTACCGATGACGGAGACCAGTATACGATCAACACGGCAATCTGCCAGTTCTATACGACAACCGATATTCCGCAGGACTGTTACGGCGACACCGGCAAGACCACGATCAAGCGGAACGCACCGAATCCGGTCACCGATCCGACCGGGTTCGCGGCGTATTGCCCTGGAGGCGCGGCGCCCGAAGGGTTGTGTGTGGACTCGTCAAACAAGGTCGTGGCGAATACGGCACCTACGACCGGGAGCGATTTTGGCAAGCCGGAAATCGGCAACTGGGTTACGATCTGGGACATCGAACGCGGCCTGCTCTACCAGAACCTCCGGGTGCCGGATCTCGATTCGGTCTGCGTGAACACCAACTACCCCTCCGCCTGTCCGCCCGCGAGCGTCAAAGATCCGCGGAACAATTCGGTTCCGGGCGACCTGCTTCTGCTGGACCGCGACCAGAACGGGTTCATCGACAATATCATGTTCGGCGATGTCGAAGGCCGTCTGTGGAAGGCGATCGTCAAGGACGTGAACCCGGTAAACTGGTGGAAGGTGGCTAACGCGGCCACTCCGGGCATGGCGTCGACCGATTCGCCCTGTGTGATGTTCGATATGGTCAACAGTGCATATTACAGCCCGACCCCTAGCTGGTTGAACTCGTCAACCAAGCGTCGGCCGATCTTCTATGCTCCTTCGGCGACGATCGACTGTAACGGCGACGTGAACCTGTTCTTCGGAACGGGCGACCTGACCCAGACGAACGATACGACGCAGTACGACTACCTCTTCGCCCTGAAGGATACCAATCCAAACGGGTGCACTATCGGAACGGGCGGGACCTATGATTTCGCCTGTCCGGTGAAGGGAGCGAGCGACACGGTGGGGCTGTCGCAGACGCAGGTGGACCTGATCAAGTCGATTTATCCGGTCAGGCTGGACGGCAAGTCCAACGTCGACAGCAAAGGGACCTCGGCACCTGGCGAGAAGATCCTGTCGTCACCGGTAATCCTGAACGGCGAAATGTACATCACGACATTTATTCCGTCGGGAGGCGGCTGCACGGCGGGCAAGTCAGGCATCCTTGCTGGACCGGCCATCTGCTGCAATCCGAAGCTGCTGACCGCAAAGACAGACAAGGATGTTCTTGCGCACTCGATCTCAGACAACCTGTTGCCGCCACCGGTCAGAACCCCGTCTGGAGGTGTGGCGTCGCAGACGTCGCTCAGCATATTCCAGGGCCAGCAGGTGACCAATGTCGAGGAGTCGGTCCGCCAGAACAAGGTATCGCGATATTTCACGGTTCTGGGAGCGCCCTTTATTCCATAAACATATAGTCAAGTCATTTCAAAACACCGGGTAGGTCGAACGACCGCCCGGTGTTTTCTTTTGGAAAACGAGAAATTGCCCAGGAAGATTATTTCCATAGTTATCCACAACTTATGGGTGGTAATATTGATTTCACCCCAACTTATCCACAATTTTAATCTTTCAGGGCTTTGCCACACATATATGGTATGGTATGGAAAAGCTCGTCACAATCAGTAGGTGGACGCGGTTTTCATGGGGATGGACCGCGTGAGAAGGGCTATCAGTCGTGAAAATCAAGCGCATAGAAGCCTGGGGCTTCAAGAGTTTCGCCGATGGCATCACTCTCGATCTGCACGAGGGCGTAACCGCCGTCGTGGGGCCGAATGGCTGCGGCAAGTCCAATATCGTTGACGCCCTTCGCTGGGCCATGGGCGAGCGCAGCGCCAAATACCTCCGCGGTCATGAAATGTTCGACGTGATCTTCCAGGGCTCCGAGGGCCGTAAGCCCATGGACACGGCCGAGGTCGCGCTCACATTCGTGAACGACGGCAAGGCCTGGGTCGGCGGCCACTACAAGGAATACAGCGAAGTGGAAGTCCGCCGTCGCCTGTCGCGTGACGGTACCAGCGAGTATTTCATCAACCGGGTCCAATGCCGCGCCCGCGATATTCAGGACTTCTTTATCGACGCCGGCGTCGGCCTGCGGGGTTTCTCCATTATCCAGCAGGGCCAGGTCGACCGGCTGATCACCGCCAAGCCCGAAGAGCGCCGCACGTTCCTCGAGGAAGTCGCCGGGATCGTCAAATACCGCAGCCGCCGGGAACTGGCGCTTTCACGCATGGAGCGCACGGATCAGAACCTCGCCCGCGTCAGCGACGTGATCAAGGAACTCAGCCGTCACGTCAGCTATCTGGAGCGGCAGGTCGGCAAGGCCCGCAAGTTCAAGGAAATCTCCGAACGGCTGCACAATCTGGACCGCGAGCGGCTGCGCCGTCTGCACGCGAAGATCGGTGCGGCGATGGCCGAAGCCGGCGCGAAGGTGGAAGAGCTTGAAGGGCAGCTCTCCGGCCAGCAGCGGCTGGTGGCCGAGGACCAGACGGCCCGCGAGACGAACCGGCTCGAACTCGAGCGGCTCGAAACCGCGATGAACGACGCCCGTGAATCGATGCGCCGGGCGGACGTGGACCGTGAAAACACACTGGGCCGGATCCGGCTCGTGGAAGGCGGCCTGAGCCACCTCGAATCGGACGAACTGAAGGCCGGGGCGGAAAAGGAAACGCTCGCTCACCGGCTGACGGGTCTGGGCGTCGAGATCGAAAACGCGATCCGCGAGATCGAGGAGTCGGCGAAAGCTCTCGAAGCCGCGCGTGCCGGCGTCCATCAGAAATCGGCCGAAGTGCAGGAACTGGCCCGTGTCCGGGCCGATCTGGCGAAGAAACGTGATGAAATCCAGAAAGCCCTCTACGACTCTATCAAGGAGATCGAAAAGGGCGAGCAGGCAGACAGGAACCTGGCCGACCGGATCGAGGACCTCGTGCGGCGCCGCAAGGCGGTCGAGACGGACCTGGGCGACCGCGAAGGCCAGCTGGGTGAACTGAAGCAGGCGACCTTCGGATTCGAATCCGAGCTGAAGGACGCGACCGCCGCCCGGACCGCTCTCGAAACACGGGTGAAGGAACTCGAAGCCCGCGCCCTGGAAGGCGAAAAGACCGAGCAGGAAGCGGCCGACCGGCTGGACCGGATCCGCCGGCGGCACTCGAGCGAAGCGGCCAAACTGGAATCGCTGCGCCAGCTCGAAGCCCGCTACGAAGGTTACGACGAAGGTGTGAAGGCGATCATGCTCCACGCTGAACACCGCCTTGCGCATGAAGGCAAGAACGGCATCTACGGCCTTGTGGCGGACGTGATCGAGCCGCAGGCGGACGTGGAAATGGCCGTGGAAAGCGTGCTCGGAAGCCGTCTCCAGTCGGTGGTGGTGAAGAGTCATGCCGTCGGAACGGAAGCAGTCGACTACCTGAACCAGATGGCCGTCGGGCGCAGCTCGTTTGTGCCGCTGTCGGGCCGGGCATTTTATGCCGACGGTCCCCAGGGCGGCGATTCGCCGGGCCTGATCGGTCCGCTCCGCGACCGTGTGAGCGTGAAAGAGGGCTTCGACCCGGTTGTCGATGTGCTACTGGGCGACGTTCTGCTGGTCGACAATCTCGACAATGCGCTCAAGATCTGGTCGAAGAACGGCCAGCGCCAGATGCTCGTCACCATGCAGGGTGACGTGGTGGACTCCAAGGGGGTTATCACCGGCGGCAAGCTGCCGCAGGAGTCGGGAATCCTGAAGAAGAAGCGCGATCTGCGCGAGATTGACGTGTCGGTCCGCCAGCTGGCAGCCGAACTGGACCTGGCCGAGCAGGAACTTGCGGGCGTCAAGGAAAACCGCATCCGGTTGGAAGCGGAACTGGACCAGCTTCGCGCTGATCTCCACCGGGAAGATATCCGGGTGGTGAAGGGCGGCAGCGACCTCAAGCAGGCGCAGGCTCGCGAAGCCCAGCTGGGAAGCGAAATTGCGCGGTTGCGAGCCCAGCATGACAAGGTGCAGGAAGATCTCGGAAAGATCGCCGCCGAGCGCACGGCGGCTGCCGGAAGACTCGCGGCTGTCCGGGAATCCCGCGAAAAGCTGACTCAGGAAACCGAATCGGGCGATACCCGCCTGCGCGAAGCCGAAGAGGGCGTCCGCCAGGCAGACGCCGGGCTCGGCGAGCTGAAACAGCAACTGGTTCAGTTCCAGAACAACAACCAGCGTCATGTGGACGCCCGGGCGCGGCTGGAGCGTGAAAAGACCGAACGCGAACGGACTCTGGAAGCGATCGAACAGGCGTCCCGCAAACGGGTCGAGGAAGCCGAAGCCAAGCGCCGGGAGTTCGAAGAACTCCGGGAACTGCTCGCTGGCATCGAATCCGAGAAGGAAAAGGTCGCTGTTCAGGTGACCGAAGCGGTTGCCGCCTACGAGGCGATGCGCGCCCAGACGTCCGACCTCGAGACCCGGCTTCACCGGACCCAGAACTCGCTCAACGAGGTCCAGGAGGCGCTTGTCCACTGGCGCGCCCGGCTGAACGACCAGAACACCCAGCTCGACTACCTCTCCCGTGAAGTCCGGGAACGCTACGAGACCGACCTTCCGCTGCCGGAGGCGACGGAAGACGAGACGCGGGCGGCTAGCGAGTTTGAAAACGATGAACTGCTGGAAGATGAAGTCCAGAAGCTGCGCCGCGACCGCGAACGGCTGGGCCCGGTCAACGTCGAGGCGCTCGACGAGCAGAGCGACGTGAACACCCGGCTGGAAAAGCTGATGTCCGAAGAGGCCGATCTCAAGAAGGCACTCGAAGACCTCAAGAACTCTATCAACACCATCAACCGCACGACCCGCGACCGGTTCAAGGAGACCTTCGATTTCGTGAACCAGCGGTTCAGCGAGGTGTTTGTACGCCTGTTCCGCGGCGGCCGTGCCGAACTGAGGCTGTCGGACCCGGACAACCTGCTGGAATCGGGAATCGAGATCTTCGCCCAGCCCCCGGGCAAGAAGCTCCAGGACGTGAACCTGCTCTCGGGCGGCGAGAAGGCCATGACCGCCATCGCCTTTATCCTGGCCATGTTCCTCACCCGGCCGTCCCCGTTCTGCCTGCTGGACGAAGTCGACGCGCCGCTGGACGACGCCAATATCGGCCGATTCAACGACGTGGTCAGGGAGCTGACTCGACTGGCGCAGGTGGTTGTCATCACCCATAATAGGCAGACGATGGAAGTGGCCAACACGCTCTCGGGTGTCACCATGGAAGAACCTGGAGTGAGCAAGCTGGTCAGCGTCAAGCTGCACTGATTCTCTGGATAAGGATCGAAGCCTCCCGCCGGTGACGGACGGGAGGGCCGAATGGCTGCTTCCGCGGTTCTATGGATGAAATCCGGAAAAAACTGATTGAGATCGGCGGCAGGGCCCGGCTGGCGGGCAGTGCCATACTGGCCGCCCTGTTCGTGCTGAATCATTTTCAGCCTTTCTCTCCGTCGCGTGGATACCCGCTTCTGGCGGCTGCCATCTACAGCCTTCTGGCGGGTTTGTGGGCGCGGCCCCTGAGCCGGAAATACGCCGACCGGCTGACACTGTTTCTGCTCGTGCATTTCGCGGTCGACCTCGGTTTTGTCTGCTTCATGGCCAACGAACTGGGGGCGCCGTGGCACTACCACGTGTACGCCATCTCCAGCCTGACAATTGTATTCACGGCGCTTGTCGACCGGCCGGTGTCGAGCCTTTACATGGCAGCCGAGTGTTTCGTGATCTATCTGATCGCCGTCGTTCTGTTCCCGTCCTTCCGGGACGGTGGGCCGCTCAAACTTGTTCTGGACAGCCTGTTCGTCGCCGGTTACCTGACAATGATCGGGATGATCTCGTTTTCCGCGAAACGGACATTGGAGAACCTGACCGACGAAACGAAAAGGAGCTCGACCGCCCTTGAACAGGCGAACACCCAGCTCAGGCAGCGGATGATCGATTTGGCCCGTTCCGACCGGTACAAGAGCGAATTTCTCCATATGGTGAGCCACGAACTGCGCACGCCGCTAAACTCGATCATCGGCTTCTCGGAACTGATCCTGAAGGGGCTTGAGGGCCCCGTCTCGCCTGCCCAGCGCGAAGATCTGGAGAGCATCCACCGGAGCGGCAAATACCTGCTCGCGATCGTGAACGACATCCTCGACATGGCGAAGATCCAGTCCGGCGACATCAAGCTGAACCCGGAACGCTGCGACGTAACCTCGCTTGCCCGGGAATCGGCCGAAGTCCTGGTGCCGGCCTATGCCTCGAAAGGGCTGTCGCTGGAGATTTCAGGTCCTTCGGGCGGCAGCACACCGGCTGTCGTTGAGGCCGATCCGGCCCGCGTCCGGCAGGTGTTTTTCAATCTGCTGTCCAACGCGGTGAAGTTCACCGACCACGGCGGTGTGCGGGTGACGCTGAACCATGAAGACGACCGCGTGATCTGCGCTGTTTCCGATACGGGGCGTGGGATCCCCAGCGACCGGATCGAAGAGGTGTTCGACCCGTTCAAGCAGGTGGACAGCACGCTGAACCGCAAGAACACAGGCACGGGACTGGGGTTGCCTATTGCCAAGCGGCTGGTGGAACTCCACGGAGGCAGTATCCGGGTCCGCAGCCAGGTGGGCCGGGGCACGACGTTCGAGTTCTCGCTGCTGAAGAGCCTGCCGGCGGAAGCCCCGCGGCGCTGACCGCCGTTATTCGCTCTCTTTGAATATCTCGTCGAGATAGCGGCTGGCGTCGAACGGCGTGAGATCGGCCAGCCGTTCGCCGATGCCGATGTAGCGCACCGGCAGCTTGAACTCGTTCACGATCGAGATCAGCGCGCCGCCTTTTGATGTTCCGTCCAGCTTCGTAACGACGAGGCCCGTGAGCGTCAGCGCCTGATGGAACTCTTTCACCTGATTGATGGCGTTCTGACCCGTGGTGCCATCGACAATGAGCCAGGTCTCGTGCGGGGCGCCTTCGAGCGCTTTGCCGATCACGCGTTTGGTCTTTTTGAGCTCTTCCATCAGGTTTGTCTTGGTATGGAGCCGGCCGGCGGTATCGATGATCAATACGTCGACGTTTTTCTCTTTTGCCTTCGCGGCGGCGTCGAACGCCACACCCGACGGGTCGGAGTTTTCCTTGCCCCTGACGATTTCGGCGCCGACGCGCTGGCACCAGGTGTCGAGCTGTTCGACGGCGGCCGCCCGGAACGTGTCGGCGGCGCCCAGCATCACGCTTTTGCCTTCCTTGCGATACCGGTTGGCCAGTTTGCCGATGGTCGTCGTTTTGCCGACGCCGTTGACACCCGCGATCATGACGACCCGGGGCACCGGGCCCGAGTGCAGCGCGTCCTCATGCTGCACCGAATTCAGGATCCGGAGCAGCCCGTTACGGAGTTCGATGCGGACTTCGTCCGCGTCCTTGGGCTTTTTCGCCTTCACCTGCGCCAGAAGCGATTCAGTCGTTTTGACACCGATGTCGGCCGTGATGAGCAGCTCTTCGAGGCCGTCCCAGGTCGCCTGATTGATTGCCGGCTGGCCGGTGAGGATCGACTTGAGACGCGCGAACAGGCCCCGGGTCTTCTTGAGGCCGCCATCGTAGTCGGGCGTTGAAGGCTCTTCAGCCGGTGGTTTGGGCGCCGGTACAGGGGCCGGAACTGCACGGGGCGTTTCGGCCACAGGTTCAACCGGCGCTGATGCTTCAGGGACCGGTTCAGTTTTCGAGGCGGCCGGCCGTGGGACCTCGCCGGGAGCCTTGGCGGGCAGTTCTGCCGGCCGTTCGGGAGCCTTCTTCCGGAGCAGAGTAACGGCAGAGATTCCCGCAACCAGGAGCAGGGGGACCAGCCAGATCAGGTTATCGTGTACAAATTCCATGCAGATTAAGTCCGTCCGCCGTCAGGGACCGGGCGCAGCCCCCGGCGGCGGCGAGTATACGGCTTAACCGCCGCCGGTCCAGAGCGGGATCAGGGTCTTTTTAGGAAATCGGTGATGTAGGGGGAGAGGGCTCCGGCGAGCAGGAACAGCCCCACAAGGGCCACCGTGCCGCCGGTCATCCCGTTCGAGCCCCGGGCCGTTTCGAGCCCATAGATCGTCCCGCCGGCTGCCAGCAGGGCGAACGAAAAATAGAGAGCCAGGCGGTTTTTTTTGCGTTCCCGCTCGGTCAGGGGAATCGACGCATCAATCTTGTCCGAGAGGGCCCGAAGAACTAGGAGTTGTTCGGCCGGAGGAAGCGTTTTGAGCACAGTGCATAGTTCCGCCGATAACTGTTCAGCCCTGGCAAGGGAGTCGGCTGCCTTCGGGGGCTTGTCGGGGGCGTCTGGCGGCACTGGGCACCTCTCCGGCCGCCGCACGGGCGGCGTCCGGGCGGGGGCGATCATGCGCGAAACAGCCCGCCGCTGCAAGACGGCTGTTCTGGCGTTTATGACGGTTCTTTCGGTTACGCTCGCAACCGGACCGGCTCGCGCAGACGAGGCCCCGGCCCAACCCCCGGCCGATGCCTCGTCGCTTGAGCGGATCGCCATGCCCGACGGCGGCGAGTTCCAGTTCCTGGCCGGTGAAGAAACTCGTGACCTGTACCGGCAGGCGTTTGCCCGGCTGGCGCCGGGCCCCGGCCAGAACCCCGCCGCCGCCGTGGAACTGGCCCGCAAAGGGCTCGATCTCGAACCTGACAATGTGAAGGGCCAGCTCCTGTACGCGGAAGTGCTGGTCCGCTCCGGCGACATGGACAAGGGCCTCGCCTATGTCCGCGAGAAATCCGCCGCGAACCCTTCCGAGACGCTGTACAAGACCGCCATCGCGCAGATCTATTTCAGCGACCACAAGGACGCCGAAGCCTACAAATATCTGGACGAAGAGATCGCGAAGCAGCCGGACAATTTCGAGCTGCGGACCTTCCGAAGCGACTCCCGGCTTTTTGTTTCGGGCGATTTCGATGTGGCTGAAAAGGAGCTGGGGGCACTCGTCGAGGCAAAGCCCGGCGACGCGCAGCTGTGGACGTCGCTCGGGTTCGCCCGGTTCCAGCAGGGCAAGCTCGTCTCGGCAAAGGAAGCCTTTCACAAGGCGCTGGAGATCCAGCCGGGTTATGTCGAGGCGCTTAACAACCTTGCGTGGGTGGCCCACAAGGAAAACCGCTTCGCCGATGCCCTGAAGGGATTCGACGAGGTGATCGCCTCGCGTCCCGACTACCGGCCGGCGCACCTGGGCCGGGCCTATACCCTGCGGGACATGGGGGACCTTTCCGGCTCCATCAAGCAGTACAAACGGCTTCTGGAACTGGACCCGAACTTTGTCCTCGTACTCGACATGCTCGTCCTGTACGTCAGACTCTACCTATGGGTAATTGTTGTTTTCTTCGCCTTCGGCCTGTTGTGGTTCGGAAGGCTGTATCTGCGGACTATCCGGCGCGACCGCCGCAAGGCCGAGCGGTCCATCGTGCGGCGCTGACCCTCGTTGCTGCCTTACTGGCAGCGGCCCTGACGATATTCGCTCCGGCCCCTGTCCGGGCCTCCACGCTTATCATGGATACCTCCCCCTATGCGGAGGCGCTGCGCGGAATCGTCGCCGAAGACGGCCGCATCAACTTCGAGGAACTGGCGAAGCGCCGGGACCTGATCGACTCGCTGCTCCAGCGGGCGACGCGTCTGTCCGCGGAAGCGGTCAAGGAACGGCCCGATGAGGACCGAAAGCTGTTCTGGTTCTCCGTCTATCACTGGATGCTGCTGGGGACGATCCTTGACCACTATCCGCCGGCGGATACGGCCGCCTCCCCGTGGCCGGGCGAATATCCGGATTCCCTGACCCGTGTGCCGGGGTTCTGGACCGAACGGACCAAGACAATCGCAGGGGAGAAGCGCACCCTCCAGTCCATCGAAGCCGATATCCTCTGGAAAGAGTTTCCCGACCCCCGGTGGCCGTTCGTGCTCTGGCGGGGTTCCCGGTCCGGCCCGTATCTTCCGGTGGAGATGCCGGGCTCGGGGCGGCTCGACGCCTGGATGGAACGGCGGACGCAGGAGTTTTTCCGCCGCGAGGGCAACTTCTTCCGTTCGGTCCGGGAAAAGACCCTGACGTTAAGCCCGCTGATCCTTTGGTACAAAAAGCAGATTCTGGCGGCGGTCCCGCAGGAGTTGCCGCACGCGCCCACCCGGACGCTCGATAACCTGGGCCTGCCGGTCGATGAAGATACCCAGCGTCTGCTCAAGGCGGTCTCGCCCTATCTGCAGCGGACCGACCGTAACGCCATCGAAGACGGCGGCTACAAGGTGCTCTGGAGCTACTTCGACTGGCGGCTGCCGGACAACTCTGCCGAAGCCGTGAAGCGCACACCGTTGTTTCTGGAAACCGCGCCGGCGACGGAGTCCCACGCGCCGGAAGGGTCCATTACGATGCCGATCCCGGCGGATGAGCAGAAACGGCTCATGGAGATGCCGCCGCCCAAAGACGTACGGGAGCATTTCGACCCGGACAAGCGGGTCCCGTTTAACGATCCGATGGGCCTACCGCCTCCCGGGAAGAAGTAGTTTCAGGAAATATTCCTGGTTCCCCTCGGTGCCGGTGATGGGACTTTTGGTTTCCCCTTCGCAGGTGAAACCGGCCGCTTCGGCGGCGGTGGCGATCTTGCGGATCGCCTCCCGCTGCACCGCTTCGTCCCGAACGATCCCGCCTTCGCCCACCTGGTCCCGGTCCGCCTCGAACTGCGGTTTGACGAGCGCCACAAGCGTACCGCCCGGCGTGATGACCGACCGGATCGCGGGTAGGAGCAGGGTGAGCGAGATGAAGGAACAATCAGCCACCGCGAGCGGCACGGTTTCGCCCAGATCAGCCGGGGTCAGGTTCCGGGCATTCAGTTTTTCGTGGAGAATCACGCGGGAATCCTGCCGGAGCTTTTCGGCGATCAGCCCCTGACCCACGTCGATCGCGTGGACTTTCACGGCACCGTGCTGGAGGAGGCAGTCGGTAAACCCGCCGGTCGAGGCTCCGATGTCGGCGCAGACCAGTCCTTTGGGGTCGATCTGGAGGTCTTTGAGCGCGCCTTCCAGCTTGAGTCCCCCCCGGCTCACGTATTTCGGACGGACGCTGCGGAGCCGGATCTCGGAATCGGCTGGAACGGTCTGGCCCGCCTTGGTCACCGGGACGTTGCCGACCAGCACCTCGCCCGTCATGAGCAGCGCCTGCGCCTCGCTGGTGGTCCGGGCGAAACCCTGCTGCACGAGCAACTGGTCGATTCTGGTTTTGGGAACCTTGGCCATGGCGAATGAAATCTAGCGTATCTGTGATCCGGCTGCTGGCCCCCGCTCTTTTTTAGGGCGATAATCCCTCCATCGTGACCTGCGAAATCATTATTCCCACCCGGGAGCGGCCGGGTTTATCCGAGCTTCTGGAAAGGAACCTTCCGGCGGTTCTCGCCGAGGCCGGGCGGATTGGCGCACAGGTCGCCGTCGTTTTCGACGGTCCGCCTTATGATTCAGGTGTCTCTGCATCCATCCGGCAGGTCCGACTTCCGGTCGCGGGTGGCTTCGGCCGGGCAGTGAACGAAGGCGTCGCGTCGAGCAGCGCCGATACTATTGTCGTCCTGAATAACGATATGCAGCCCGGAAACCTTTCGCCGCTTCTGGACGGCTGGACCGATACGGAATTCGCCCGTACGGCGTCGTGTCTGAACGAAGCGCAGGGGGGCCGGGACGAAAGCCCCTCCCGCTGGGTGCTGGAGGACGGCCTGCTGCGGATCGTCCACCCGTGCCTCTCCGGCGAGCCGGCTCCGAAACCTGGAGCTGCAATCGCTCACGCTCACGGCGGGGCGAGCGCCTATTCGCGCAGCAAATGGATGGACCTCGGCGGTTACTCGGAGCTTTATCTGCCTGCCTACGGCGAAGACGTGGACCTGTCGTTCCGTGCCTGGAAGCGGGGCTGGACTGTCACGTGGCGGCCTGAGGCGGTCATCCGCCACCAGTCGGGGGCGACGACCGGTGCGTTGTTCTCGAAAGAAGAGCGGGAACAGATGGTCGAGCGCCATCGTCTGCTGTTTCATCTGGCGGGGCTCGGCGACCGGGACCTGACGGTTTCGAGGGACCGGGCCTTCCAGAATATCCTGTCGTCGGGGTATCTTGAGTTCAGCCGGTGGCGGCTCAAGCAGCCGCTTCTGTGGGCGCTCGCCCGGACGGAAGCCGCCCAGAACCACCGGCAGGCAATCGCCCGGACTGCGAAACTCTCCGACCGGGAGGTGGTCGAGAAATCCGGAGGAAGGCTCCCGCCGCCCGAATGAATACACGGCCCCCTGAACAAGCAGACGCCTTGAACGCCCTTGATGCTGTCGGTCGTCGCACGCTGGTTACGCTGCTGGAAAAACGGTTCCGGGAAACTCCGGACCGGCTGGCCGTTGCTTTCGTCGACCGTTCCGCGAGGGTGGCCGCCCGGCTGACGTTCGGCGACCTCGACCGCCGCTCGGCCGCCGTAGCCGGCTGGCTTGCCTCGCTTGGGGTGGGCAAGGGCGACGCCGTCGCCGTGCATCTGCCCAACATTCCGGAGTTTCTCGACTGCTGGTTCGGGATCGCACGGATCGGCGCCGTCATGGTGGCGACCAATCTGAAAAGCGTTCCCGACGAGATGGAATACTATCTCACCCATTCGGAATCGAAGGTCTTGATTACACACACCGATCATCTGGATTCGGTGGAGCCGGTGCTGGGCAGGTGCCCGCTGGTCCGCACGGTCGCCGTTACCGGCGATCCGTCAGGGGCCGGAAATTATGAAAGTCTCGACGTGGTGATTTCGAGCGAACCGAAGCCGTTTACCCGTCCAGAGCTGTCGCCGCTGGATACCTGCGCCGTTCTGTATACCTCCGGCACGACAAGCCGCCCCAAGGGCGTAATGATCACGCAGGGCAACTTCGTCTGGGCGGCGGAGGTCCAGGTCCGCACGCAGATGCTGACTGCCAACGACCGGTATCTGGTCTGCCTGCCGTATTTCCATATCAACGCTCAGGGGTATTCAACCATTCCCGTATTCGCCGTAGGCGGCAGCATCGTGCTGATGGAACGGTTCACAAAGACCCGGTTCTGGGATGTGGTGGCCGAGACGAAACCGACCGTGGCCAGTTTCGTGCCTGCGCTTACGCGGATGCTCTATATGCAGCCTCCGGCGCCGCACGATCGCGACCATACGTTCCGGTTATGGGGTGGGGGTGCGAGGGCCGTGAACCTCGAAAAGCGTTACGGCGTGCGGACCATCGGCTGGTTCGGCATGACCGAGACGATCAGTATTCCAGTCGCCACGAGTCCTCTCGATGAAGGCAAGAATGGCACGATTGGCTGGGTAAACACCGGCTACCGAGTCCGGATCGTCGGCGAGGACGGCAAATTGTGCGGCCCCGGCGAAGTGGGCGAGATCGAGATTTGGGGCGTGCCGGGGATCTCGCTCATGAAGGGTTATCTCAAAAACCCCGAAGCGACGGCCGAGACGATGTCGCCCGAGGGCTGGCTCAAGACCGGCGACAATGTGACGGCGGATGCCGACGGCTACATCACCTACGTCAACCGGAAAAAGGACATGCTGAAAGTGGGCGGCGAGAACGTGGCCGCCAGCGAGATCGAACGGGTCGCCATGACCCACCCGGCCGTTTTCGAGGCGGCCGCCATCGGCATACCGGATACGGTACTGGGCGAGGTGGCCAAGCTTGTCGTAATTCTCAACCCCGGCAAATCCGCCTGCGAGCGGGACCTGATCGACTGGTGCGCCTCACGGCTTGCGTCGTTCAAGGTGCCCCGCGAGGTCGAGTTCCGCGACGAGCTGCCCCGCGCCACTCTGGAAAAGGTCGCCAAGAAAACCCTGATTGCCGAGGACCGTGCCCGGCGGCAGGCCCGGAAAGACTGAAGCCCGGACGCCGAGAGGCGGTCCGGGCTCCGGTGGTTACAGGCAGAACCGGTGATTACTTCGCGGGTGCCTGCTGCTGGGCCTGCTGCTGCTTGGCACGCTGAGCGGCCTCCTGCAGCTTCGCCATGAAATCCTTCACCTGGTCGGCGCCCATCGCCGGAGCAGGGGCTCCGCCGGCCTGGTCGCCGCCGGCCGGGGCGCCGCCCTGGGCGGCTCCGAGCTGGCTGAGCACCTGTGCGGTGTTCGTGCCGACTTCCTCGCCGTCCTTGAGCAGGAACGTCACGAGGGTCTTCTGCTTCCCTTCCTTGATCTCGAGCGGGAAGATCTTCTTCTGGTAGCCCTTCTTCTCGAGCTCGACCGTGTAGTTGCCGGCCTTCAGGTAGCCCACGCGGACCGGGCCCTTGGCCTTGGTGGTGACCTTCGGGAGCTTGCTGTCGGTGATGTAGACAGAGACGCCTTCGATGCCATCGGCTTCGGCGGGCTTGGTGCGTGCCTGCATGTAGGCCGGGCCTTCGCGGGTCGTAATGATCACTTCGACCGAGCCTTCGCCGGCCTTCGCCTTGGGATCGTCAATATAGGATTTCTCTTCCAGCTTGTTGAACGCCTGGATCAGCGTTTCGAGCTGCTTCTTCTTGGCTTCATCCGGGTTAACGGTGTTTACGCCCTTTTCCTTGATCTCCGAGACGTCGTTCTCGAGCTTGAGGACGCGTTCACGCAGTTCGGCCATCTCACGGCGCTGGCATCCGGCCAGCGGGAGCGCGATCAGGGCAGCGGCGACAATATACTTCTTCACAGGGATAACCCCTCCGGTTCACAGGTATTCTTAACGATTACTCGTTGGCGCGAGAATGGAACCCCGCGCGCTACCCGGTCAATAGGCCGGCGATTCTGAAGGAAATTTAAAGCGGGACCGGCGCGTTCGGATCGGCCGGCGCCTGATTGGGCGTGGGAGCCGTGGCCGGGCCCGGCTGCTGGCCAGGTGTGGCAGGAGCAGACGGTGCCGGGGGCGGCTGGTTCGATTCGAGAATTTTCTCAAGGCCCTGGCGGTCTTCCGCCGGAGGCTCCCGGCCCGGTGCTGATGGTGTAGGGGCGGTATCCGGCGGCGGCAGGACGGCCGTGTCGGCGTCTCCGGACAGCAGTTTTTCCAGCGCGGCACGGTCTTCGGGGGAGACTTCGCCGATCACGGCTCTGACCGGTAGCGGCTCGTACAGCCGTTCGGGCTCGAACTTCCCTTCGGCGGTTTTGCCCGGCAGTATCAGATACGGGTGCTGGGAGATGTCCAGTTCCGAGCGGTCGGTGATGGTCTGCGGCTCGTCCGGGAGTCCTGTCGTCGCGTTTATGGAAACGGTTATGAGGTCAGGCAGAAACTCCAGCGGCAGCTGCTTCGCCATCCGGACCGACAGGTCGCCCGGATCGAAGGGATACGTCGCCCGGTCGATAATCCCGCGTGCGGATTCCACTACCATCGGGAGCGCGCCGCTCGACCCATAAATCCGGATCCGGCCCTTGGCGAGCGGACGGTTGTCGTCGTAACCGGCATAGGCCGCCACGGTGAACATCCGTCTCGCCGAGAGTGAACTGGTCTTCGACTGAGGATCCGGACGGGGGAACAGCCCGACGAAGTAAACGTTCTGGTTCCGGTTGGTCGTCCCGGTCTTCCCGAAGAACGGCACCCGGACCGCCGCGCCCGGCTTGGCCGCGTCGCGGGAGACGGTCACGAGATCGTCGGCGCCCTTGGCCGTGCCGAAGAGCGGCACGTTGCGAAGCGTCTCCAGCCAGGTGGAGGCGAGCTTCGGCGAACCGAGCTGCTCGGCCGCCCCGTTATAGGCCCACAGCAGGTCACCCTCCGCAGTACGGACTTCGGTAATGAGCCGGGGCCGGTCGCCGCGCAGGAATCCCTGCCCGGCGGTCTCATAGAAATGGGCCATCTCCGAAAGGGTGACGTCGCTCGTGCCCAGGGGAAGCGAGAACACCGGCTCGATCTGGCTCTGGAAGCCAAGTGTGCGCGCGGCGGCGATCACGTAGTTGACGTTCACCGTCATGCGGAAATCCCGAAAACGCCGCCATACCGCAGGGTCGTATCCGTCGGGCAGGCCCCACGTCTCGGCGAGGGCATACGTCTGGTCCAGCAGTTTCTGGCGTAACTCCTCGGTGCAGGATGCGAGGGGCAGGGGAAGTCCCTTGTAGATCGCCGGTTCGGCCCGGGTGATGACGAGATTCTCGAACCGCTGGACGGCGATCTGCACGTCGGCCTCGCGCTCGGGCTTGCGGGCTTCGGAGGTTTCCCTGGCGAGCGCAGACTGGGCCTCTTCGATCTCCGAGCGGTCCGTGGCCTCGTAGGTCATGCGGCCCAGCTCGGCCGCGCAGACGGTGTCGCCTGCAAACAGGGTCTCGCGCAGGAGTTCGGTCCGGGTCGTCTCAAACGCGGCCTCGCGGACGGTGCTCTTGCGGATTACCACGCCATATTTATCGCGCAGACGGGCCGCAGTCTGGCGCGGGGTTTCCTTCGGAGCGGGGCCGAGCCCCAGCGCCGTCGCCACTTCGGCAAACTGTGCGTCGGTGAGCTTGTCGGTCAGGTGTGCGAGCATCCAGACCGAACCGTAGTTTTCGCTGGAGGTGGCTACCCAGGCGAGCGACATCTCGTCAGATTGCGGAAGATGGTCGCTCTTGGGCCGGTAAGCGACCTGTCCCCAGCGGTAGAGTTCGCGGCGGTTCCTGACAAGGTCGGCGGGCGACCAGCCAAGCTGCACGGCAGCGTAATAGACCAGCGGCTTGAACGCGGAGCCGGGCTGGCGGCGGGCATCCACTGCCCGGTTGAAATCGGAGTTCAGGAATCCGCCGACTACCGCGCGGAGGAAGCCGTCGTCGAGGGCCACGAGCGCTCCCTGCAGTTTTTCCTCCGGCGTATAGGGATAGGCGCAGTCGACCAGCGCCGGTTCGACCGCGGCACCATTCTGAAAAGGCTCCCTGCGGACAATGACCGGTACGATCTGGCCCGGTTTCCAGGCCCGTGTATAGGCGGCGATCTCGGCGTCGGCGGAGCGGCTCCACTGGTTGCCTGTCTGATGGGCCTTGAGGGAATCGGTGCAGGCGGCGATGCCGTCCCGGTCCATATAGGCCGTCGCCGACCCCAGCCGTAGCATGGCGTCGAGGCCGCCGGCGCCGGTTCCGTCCACGACCGCAAACAGGAAGTCGCCGCGCTCGATCTTGATCGGCGGCGACGGCGCGACCGGTTCCGTAACGGGGGTGCCCTCCAGCACGAATTTCATCCGGCTGAGCTGCCCCCGGACCGCATAGAGCGCGTCCTTCTGGGCTTCCACATCGATGCTCGTGAAAATCTGCAGCCCTGACGACGACAGGTCGGTCCCGTTCAGGCCCGTCAGTACATCCTGCAGTTCCTCGGACGCCATCTCCCGCTGGACCATGTCCACGATCACCGACCGTTCGAACCGGAACTGGCCCTGCCGGAACGGGACGGATGCCGCCAGCGCGGTTTCAAACTCCGGCTTCGAGATATAGCCGTCCTCGAACATCCGCCGGATCACATAATCCTTGCGGGCGTTGGCCCGCTGGATATTGCGGTCGCGGCGGTCAGGGTCGGTCGTGGAGAACGGGTCGTAGAGCATGGGACCCTTCACGCTGCCGGCGATGAAGGCGCACTCGACGAGATCTAGATCGCTCACGTCCTTGTCGAAGAAATGGCGGGCGGCGACTCCGACGCCGCGCCCGTTGGCGTTCACGTGGAACTGGTTGAGATAGAACTCGAGGATCTCGTCCTTGGAATAATGCGCTTCGAGTTTCAGCGCGTTCGAGAGTTCGCGCAGTTTTTCCTTCAGCGAGCGGCCCTGCCGGTTGTAGAGGTTTTTGGCCGTCTGCTGGGTGATGGTCGATCCGCCGCGCACCGCCTTGCCGGCTTTTAGGTTCGCCACCATCGCCCCGGCGATGGCGAACGGGTTGAACCCCGGGTGCTTGTAGAAATACTTGTCCTCGGACGAAACGATGGCATGGCGCAGGTTCACCGGAATACGGTCCAGCGTGACGTAGTCGCGGTGTTCGACGCCGAAGAAAGCGCCGATCTTCGTCGTCCGGTCGGACGCGTAGATCGGGCTCTCCCGCGCCAGCACCGAGAGAATGTATTCGCGCTCGATGTGCTCGCCCGGGTATTTTTTGATCAGCGCCTGATAGGCGGCGGTAGCCAGCGCGCTGACGACCACCAGTCCCGCAAGCGAGACCAGGGCCAGCAATGTCAGAAAGGGGCGCTTGCGGCTCACGGTTCGGAATAAAGCTGGCTGTCGGCTTTCCTCTGATAATATTCGCCCTGGGCGAGCGACGTGTCGACGCTCTGGCGCAGCCGCTTCACGTCAAGCAGCTTCCGGTTGAACTGGTTAATGGCGTTGGCGACCGACCGGAGCCGGTCGACACTCGTTTTCAGATCCGACCGGACGATCAGTTCCTCGGGAAGCTCGGTCGCCGGAAGCGCGTCGATCATTTCGCCGATTTTCGTGATCTCCGTCCGGAGCAGCTTTTCCGCTTCCTCGGGATTGTCCTGATAGAACTTGAAGGCGTTGGCCCGGGAAGCTTCAAGGGCGCTCAATACCGGTTCATAAGGCTTGCGCGGGATATTCGCATGGTCCGGCGCCGGCGCAACCGTCCGCTGTTGAGGCGGCTGGGCATTGGCCGGCGGCGCGGGCGGCCAGTCGCCGGGCTGCACATAGGTTTCGGTCTCGATACGGAGGATGCGGGTCCAGCTGAGCCCGAAGGGCAGGTGGATCCGCGTGCCCACCCGCAGATCCATGGCATAAACCGGTTCACTCTCCATCATGTATTCGTGCATCGAGACGAGTTTCGAGGAAGACTGCTCCGGGATGATGTCCAGACCACGGCGGGCGGCTTCCGCCTGCACCCATGCCCCGAACGTGGGATTGTCCGCGGCGCTGTTGGCACGTAGGCGCTGGGTGATATCGTACTCGAAATCGTTGAGCGGAACCCTGATGAAACCCCAGTAGAAAGCGCCGATAATGGCGACGGGTATCAGCAGGGCGGCCAGTAGCGAGGTCCCGCTCCGTTTCGCTCCCGCCGGTCCCGCCGGTCCCGCCCCTCCGGCAGGGGCAGTCTTTCCCGCCATCAGCTTTTTCTTCCAGCCCGGTTTGGGCGGCGGCCCGGTCGAAGGACCCGGCTTGAAGCGGTCGGACACCTCTTTGGGCGGTGCCTCATTTACATTGCCGGAAGGGAGATCACCGCCAAGGAACTTCCGGTAGGCGAGGGCGGTCGCAAGGGCCTGTTCACGCTCGCTCATCTGGAGGCCGCGGCCGTCCAGAAAAAGTCCGAACCATGCCGCCTGTGACGGATCGTACCGGTCGGGGGGCTGGCCTTCGAGGTAGGCTTCGAGAAATCCCAGATGCCGCTCGGCGAGCTGCCGACCGGAGCCGTCGCTATTGGCGGCGCCGGCAAGGCTATCCAGAAACTCATTTATCCGGGGGAGTGGCACACCGGTGAAATAGCGCTCCGGTACCACCCGCCGCAAGGGCAGGCCGTCGTATGCCCCGGGCGGCCCTGGATTGCCCCGTTACCCCCGGATACGGCTTGCCGCCCCGGCAGACGTCGGGTATCCAAGCGGGTTGCTGTGGCGACGAACCTGAACATACGCCCCGTCATGACCGCGAGACGCACCGCCCTGGGCGCCGCCCATCTGGTGGAGCGCGCGGTGCTTGGCCCGCTGACGCCGCAGGTCCGGTCGTTCTCGCGGACCATTTTCATGTGGGAAAACGCCACGCTGCTGCGTTATCACGCCTCGACGGAACGGACCTACCGGACTCCGGTTCTCATTATTCCGCCGCTGATGGTGAACCCCGATATTTTCGACCTGAGGCCCGGCCATTCACTGGTGCATTTCCTGCTGGACGCGGGGTTCGATGTCTTTCTCGTGGATTTCGGGTCTCCGACCGATGCCGACACGACGATCCGGGTGGACGACTACGTCACGGATTTCATCCCGAAAGCTGTCGAGAAAATCTGCGAGCACACGGGCGAGGATTCCGTCTCGACGATCGGCTGGTCCATGGGCGGGATCATGAGCATGCTCTACGCCTCCGTGTACCAGAAGGACTCGCACCTGAAGAATGCGGTCGTGCTCGGCAGCCCGTTCGATTTCTCCAAGATGTTCCCCATGAATATCCTGGTGAAGGTATTCGGCGCGGGGTTGCCTGCCGTCATGGAACGGATGGGCAATCTGCCGCCAGTGCTTCCGCGCGTGGGATTCGAGATGCTGGCGCCGTTCGGACTGGCGACCCGTTACCTCAACCTGCTGATGAACTACTGGGACCGGGAATATGTCGCCGGGTTCGAGACGATCCGGGACTGGGGCCGGGGCTTTATCGCCTACCCGCAGGAAGCGTTCGTCCAGTTCGTCACGGAGTTCATCGGCGCCGACAAGGTCCGCCGGGGCCAACTCACGATGAAGGGCCGCAAGGTCGATCTCTCAAAAGTGGAATCCAACCTGCTGCTTTTTGTCGGAACGACGGACAAGGTGGCGGCGCCGGAGTCGGTCGAGGCGCTGATCGGACTGGTCGGGTCGAAAGACAAGAAAAGTATTCATGTTCCGGTGGGCCATATCGGTCTCGTCACCGGATCCCGCGCCGTGAAACATGTATGGACGCCGATGGCGCTCTGGCTGGCTGAACGCAGCTGACCCGGTCGCCCAGGCACCCCGGAGAACGGAATCCTTCTGTGAGACAGTTTTTTGCCACTATCCAGCGGTTCAGCCTCATCGCCGGAACCCTGCTTCCTATGTACCTGCACTATGTCTACTTCTGGTACCGCCGCAAATGGTTCGGCATCAAGACCAAACGCGAACGGTGGCGCGAGGTTCACCGGATGTACGCCCAACGGTTTTACCGCATGGCGGTGAAACTGAAGGGCGGCATGATCAAGGTCGGACAGCTCGTCTCGGCGCGCGTGGACGTGATGCCGAAGGAGTGGATCCAGGAACTGGCGCTGCTGCAGGACAAGGTCCCGGCGACCCCGTGGCCCTATATCGAGAAGACGCTCAGGCACGAACTGGGCGGTGACCCGGACGAGATTTTCAACTGGATCGACCACAACGCGCTGGCCGCCGCCAGCTTCGGGCAGGTGCATCGTGCGCGGACCCGGGACGACGAGGACGTCGTCCTGAAGATCCAGCACCCCGATATCGAGTTCAAGCTCAAGGTCGATCTCTGGATGCTCCGCACGGCGGTGAAGCTGTTCAACATCTTCCTGCCGCGTACGGACCTGTCGGTGATCGGCCGGGAAATGTCGCAGGCGCTTTCAACCGAGCTGTCCTACGAGCAGGAAGCCAGTTACTGCGAGACCATCGGCAACAATTTCAAGGGATATACCGCCGGGATCAAGATCCCCCGCGTGATCCGCAAATACACCACAAAGCATGTGATCTGCCTCGAATATTTCGATGGCTACAAGATCACCAACTTCGAGAAGATGAAGGAACTGGAACTCGACCGCCGCGAGATGCTCACCATCATCCTGAACGGCTGGACGAAGATGATGTACGAGCACGGCGTCTTCCAGTCGGACCCGCACCCGGGGAATCTCCTGTTCAACAAGATCGACGGCAAGCCGGTCGTTTGTGTGCTGGATTTCGGACAGGTGAAGGTACTCCCGAAGGACTTTCATCAGAAGCTGCTGCAGGCGGTATTCGCGTTCCTTTCGAGGGATGTGAACAAGTTCCTGCCGGCACTGAAAAATCTGGGCGTACTGGGCGACGCCGATCTCGAGGTCGTACGTCCGATTCTCGGCGACTTCTTCAACCACTACTTCCATCTCTCGCCGCAGGAGGCGAAGAACCTGGATTTCCGCAAGATCCGGGACGACGTTCTGGCGACGGTCGAGAAGATCGAACAGGTGACGATCCCGAACGACATCATCCTCTACGGGCGCACGTTTTCGCTGCTGTCGGGACTGGCGACCCAGATCGACAAGACGGCCAACATGTTCATGATCGCCAAGCCGTACATCATGCAGACCCTGATGACGATGAACATGCAGCAGGCGGCCAAGCCCCCGGCAGCGGCCGCACCGGCCCAGCCCGCACCCGCCTGAGGGACATAAGTCAAAGCCGGCCTGATATTACCGGATCGTACAAGTTTTGCCTCCGAGTGGAACCGGGGCCGGAACTTTGATACTATCCCCGTGATGCAACGCACGTCCGAGCTTCGCCGTCACACGCGCGTACCCTTTCAGGGTGCCGTCCGTTGCGTCGTAGAGCCCGCGACGACGATCTTCTCTCCCGGCGGGAATCTCTCGAGCGGCGGCATGTACCTGCAGGCCCGCAGCACTGTGGCGCCGGGAACCCAGGTCGCGGTCCGGTTCCAGATTCCCTATCTGGGCGACATGGTCGAGGCACGCGGTGTCGTCCGGTGGCGTCATCTCGATGTCCGGGATGAAGAGACGGTCGGTCTCGGAATCGAGTTTCTCGATCTGCAGAAGCCCACCCGGGAGCGCATCCTCCAGTATATCGAAGGCCAGGCACTGGGCGCTCTCTGACGACGCATACTCTCTGCATCTCCTGCAAAACTGTGCGTTCCCGCCCGTGATTTGGCTCGCCAGAGCAATATTATTTCCCGTAAAGACGCGCTATGCCCGGTGCCGAACGGACGCCTACCGTCTATCTTGAACCGGGTGGAAACCGCGTCCGGTTTCCGGGAGCATCGATGTCTGGGTCCCTTTCACTGCGCCGCCGATTCCGCCGTCTGACCGGCCGTCTGTTCATCCTGGTTCTGGTCCCCCTTGCCGTCCTG
Organism: uncultured bacterium; assembly: GCA_964565925.1. GTDB lineage: Bacteria > JAGRBM01 > JAGRBM01 > JAGRBM01 > JAHCIT01 > CAZMGV01. The sequence goes on along the minus strand of CAZMGV010000004.1, from coordinate 120,694 downwards.
GGTGGTTGCGGGGGCGGCGGAGGCGGCGGCACGCCTCCACCCGACAACGGCGGCAACAACCCCGGACCGCCCGACACCACGCCTCCGACCGTGTCATCCACCAGTCCGGTCGCCGATGCCACAGGCGTGTCGGTGTCGGACGCCTTTGTGCAGTTTACGGTTCAGGTGACGTTCAGTGAATCGATGAAGAACTCCTCCCTCAACGGAACGACTTTCACGTTGAGCGACGGCGCACCGGTCGCGGGATCGGTCAGCCTTTCCGGCAAGACGGCGACCTTCACGCCGTCGTCCGGCCTGTCGGGGTCGACCCTGTACACGGCGACCGTGACCACAGGAGCGAAAGACCGGGCAGGCAATCCGATCGAGGCGGCCTACTCCTGGAGCTTTACGACCGGAACCGTCGTGTCCGATCCGCTATTCCAGTATCAGTGGCACCTGAAAAATACCGGCCAGAACGGTGCGACGTCCGGAGAGGACATAAACGTGGAACCGGCCTGGAACGCCGGGTTCACGGGCGCCGGGATCAATATCGTGGCTGTGGACGACGGTCTGGAAATCGCCCACGAAGATCTGGCGGATAATGTGGTTGCCGGTGCCAGCTGGAACTACCTCACGCTCGGCCACAATCCGACCGGCGGCGAGCACGGAACCTCCGTCGGCGGTGTGGCGGCGGCCATTTCCGGCAACGCCTTCGGCGGCCGCGGAGTCGCCTACGATGCCGGTATCTTCTGCTACAACATGCTCCAGAGCAGCGTGCTTTCGGACGAAGCCGATTCCATGACGCGCGGCCTTGCGAATTTCGACATCTCCAGCAACAGCTGGGGCCCGGCCGACGGGACCGGACTGCTGGATGCGCCCAGTGCCGCCTTCGACACCGCCCTGGATACCGGTGTGACGACGGGCCGGGGCGGAAAGGGCGCTGTCTATACCTGGGCTGCCGGTAACGGCGCCGGATCCCAGCCCGAGGATCTCTCCAACTACGACGGCTACGCCAACCACCGTGAAGTGATCGCCGTCTGCGCCGTGGGCGACGACGGCGTTCGGTCCTGGTATTCGGAGGCGGGAGCGAACCTGTGGGTCTGCGCCCCGTCGGAAGGCGGCAGCGGTCAGGCGATTACGACGACCGATCGCTCGGGCAGCCTCGGATACAACGGCGGCGGTGGCGGCGACTACTGGAACGCCAACTACACCAACACCTTCAACGGCACGTCTTCGGCGACACCGGTCGTCTCGGGCGTCGCGGCGCTGATGCTGGATGCCAATCCCGATCTGACCTGGCGGGACGTCAAGCTGGTCCTGGCGGAGTCCACCCGCAAGAACCATCCGGGGAGCGCCAGCTGGTTCACCAACGACGCCGGTTATGACTACAGCGAACTCTACGGGTTCGGCGTGGTCGACGCGAACGCGGCCGTCGCGCTGGCGCAGACGTGGACCAACGTGGCGGCCGAGGTGACCTATTCGCCCCTGGACCGGACTCCGGCGCTGGCCATTCCGGACAGCAACTCCACCGGCGTGAACGACACTCTTGTGGTGTCAGGTTCGGGGATCAGCTCGCTCGAATGGGTCTATGTCTACTTCTCGGCGGCCGATCATCCGAGGTCGGGCGATCTGGAAGTGACGCTGACCAACGTGACGACCGGCGACTCGGTCTATCTGGCACAGAAGCACTCGTGCGTTTCGACCGGCTGTTCGGACTATGACGAATGGAGGTTCAGCGCGGCTGCGTTCCTGGGCGAGTCCGCCAACGGCAGCTGGAAGCTGACCGTGAAGGATCTCACGGCCGGAAGCACCGGACATTTTCAGTCCTGGCGGATGGAGTTCTTCGGGCACTGAAAGCCCGAACGAGGTAGTTGAATGAAACGGTTACTGCTCATGACTGCAATCTGCCTGACGGCAGGAACGGTGCCGGTTTCGGCCCAGACGGAGAAGACGTCTCCGGGCCCTGGAGCCGTTGAAACGGCATCGCAAGCCGATAACGCCCGTTACTGGTACGACGGCCCGAAGAAGCGCACCATCCGGTTATCGGAGGATCTGGTGGCCGAAATGTCCGACACCGGTACGCCAGGCCGGGTGAAGGCGCTCGATCCCGGCGCCACGCTTACCGGCAAGGGCAGCGCGACGGTACGGATCTACAAGCTGTCGGCGGGCAAGAAGGCCCGCGACGTGGTGAAGGCCGCCGAGGTCGCCGGCTCTACGGTGCGGCACTCCGAGGTGTTCCGTGACGGCCGCGGGGGCCGCCTCCGGTCGCTGCCGGGGGATGTGATAGTCGTATTCCGCAAGGACTGGACCGAGGAGCAGAGCCAGAACTGGCTGACCACCCGCAAGCTCGCGGTGAAAGAGAAACTCGGGTTTACGAAGAACGCCTATCTGGTCGACGCCCCGTCCGGCGAGGCCGGCCTCGACCTGGCGAACCGGCTTTTTGAGACGGGCGACCTGAAGATTTCTGCTCCGAATTGGTGGATCGAAGCCCGCACGAAGTGACGGTTACCTGAGGCCCAGGTCTTTCAGCTTCAGCTGAAGTCCCTTGCGGGAGAGGCCGAGCGCCTTCGCCGTCCGGGTGACGTTATTGCTGTGCTCCTCAAGCGCCTTGAGGATGATTTCGCGCTGAACCCGGACCGATGCTTCGCGTGTCAGTTCCTTGAACCGGCCGGCCGCCGTGGCGCCGGGGTCCGCCGCCGCCGCCGCGGTACCGGGGGCCGGCGGCACCGGGCTCACCGCCTCAAGGGCCGGCAGGTCTTTCTCCGTCAGTTCGCTGCCTTCGCAGAACAGCATCGACCGTTCCATGACGTTCTCGAGCTGACGGATATTGCCCGGCCACGGGAAACCGGCGAGCCGTTCGACCGTCGCGGCGGAGACGGTCTGCACGTTGCGGTTGAGACGGGCGTTGAACTTCTTGCGGAAGTGCTCGATGAGCAGCGGAATATCGGTTCGCCGGTCGCGTAGCGGCGGCAGGTGAATCGGCACCACGTTCAGCCGGTAGAAAAGATCCTCGCGGAATTTCCCGTCGCGCACCCCCTGCTGGAGGTCCCGGTTCGTGGCGGCCACGAGCCGGACGTCGGTCTTGAGCGTCTTCACGCTGCCCACGCGCTCGAACTGCTGGTCCTGCAGCACCCGCAGCAGCTTCACCTGCATTTCGAGCGGGATGTCCCCCACCTCGTCCAGGAACAGCGTTCCGCCGTCGGCCAGTTCGAACCGGCCGGGCTTCGACGTGACGGCGCCCGTGAAAGCGCCTTTCTCGTAACCGAACAGTTCGCTCTCCAGCAGCGTCGACGGGATGGCCGCGCAGTGCAGCTTGATGAGCGGTTTCTTCGCCCGCTCCGAACGGTCGTGAATGAGCTGCGCGATCAGCTCCTTGCCGGTGCCCGATTCGCCGGTGATCAGGATGGTGGACGGGGAGGCCGCCACCTTCTCCACCATCCGGAAGATCTCTTTCATCGCCGGGTGCTCGCCGATGAGCGGCGGCTCCGACGGCTTGCGGTCGTGCTCGACCACGTCGTGCTGGGCCGCTTCCCAGGTGCGCAGCGCCTTGTCGACGACACCGACGATCTCGCTCTTGTCGAACGGCTTGGAGAGGTAGTCGAACGCGCCCTGCTTGATCGCCTCGACGGCGGTATCGACCGTACCGTGTGCCGTCAGCATGACGATCGGCAGACGCGGCTGAAGCTGGCGGGCGCGCTTTAACAGCTCGAGGCCGTCCATCTCCGGCATCTTGAGGTCGGTGATCATGGCGTGGAACTGTTCGGCCTTGAGCATCTCGAGCGCCCTGGCACCCGATTCCGCCGTCTCGACGTCGTAACCCTCGCTGCCGAGAAGTGCCGACAGCACTTTCCGCATGTTGGTTTCGTCATCGACGACGAGGATGCTGTAGTCGCTCGCTTCCATTCGTATCCGTTCTCTTAGCGCGTGAACCCCGGGGTGGGAAGGACGATTTTGCGATTAGCGCTCACGAACCGGGCTGCGCCGCTTTGGCCGCGGGCAGGGGCGTCGTATCGGCGGCGGGCGCCTGATCCGCCAGCGGGAAGGGCAGCGTCAGCGTGAACTGAGACCCTTCGCCCTCGCGGGAGCTGACTTCGATAGTGCCGCCGTGGGCTTCCACGATCCGCTCGCAGATGGGCAGGCCGATGCCGGTGCCCTCCTTGCGCGTCGTGAAAAACGGCGTGAACAGCTTGTCGAGCGTTTCGGGCGACATGCCGGCGCCCGTGTCGGATACCTGGATGACGACGATCCCGGACGCGCCGGACGGTCCCGGCAGCCACCGGGTGCGCAGCGTCAGCGCGGGATCCTTGCGGTCTTCCATCGCCCGGAACGAGTTCTCGATCAGGTTCAGCAGTACCTGCTTGATCTGCTCGGGGTCGAGATAACCGGGGGGCATCGAATCGGCGAGGTCCAAGGTGATCTTCGTCGCGGGATGGGCGCCCGCCAGCGCCACCTGCTTCACCGTGCGTTCCACGAGACGGTTCACATCCACCGGCTCCAGCGCCGGCTTGGGCTCGCGCGCGTAGTTCAGGAACTCGCTCACCACCCGGTTCAGCCGCTGCACCTCTTCCTGGATGATCGACAGGAATTCCCGGTTCTGGTCCGGCGATCTGGTCGTCTCCAGCACCTGCACGGCGCCCTTGATCGACCCCAGCGGGTTGCGGATTTCATGGGCCAGCCCGGCGGCCATCTCGCCGAGCACGGCCATGCGGGAGCGGGCGCGGATGCGCTCGTTGGAGCGGAAGTTCTCGATCAGCATCGCCGCCTGTGTGGCGATGGTGCCGAGCAGGGTGATTTCGTCCACGTCGAACCCTTCGACGGCCTTCTCGTCCCGCACGGCGATGATCCCGGCCAGCGTGTCCGGGGCAACAATGGGTATCACCAGCGACGCATTCAGGTGGTTCATTTCATCCTGAACGCGGAGCAGATACTCCCGTCTCGAACCGGCCGCTCCGGTCCGGATCTCCTGATCGATTTCCTCGCGTGAATACGGCCCGCGGCGGCTTTTCAGCTCGTAGATCAGCTCCAGCCGGTCCAGCACCGGAGGAAGCGCCGAGGCTTCGCGCCCGAAGCAGGCATAGAGCCCCAGCCGGTCGGTACGGCGGTCGAGCAGGTAAATGGCCAGATCGGTAATCCGTTCGAGCCCTTTCAGGTGCCTGGCGACGATGGTGGCGAGTTCGCGGGCGTCGGTGGCCCGGATCATCTCGCGGTTGAGTACCGAGAGCACTTCGCGCAGTTCCCGCTTGGGGCGCAGGAAGAACGTGGCGAACTGGTCCTCGACGTATTTGTTCACCGGATCGTAGATCACCATGATGATGATCGACGCGATCATCGTATAAAGCACCGTGACGCCGAACGAGCTGACCCAGAAGACCAGAATCCCGTACACCGCCGAGAATACGCCCGCGATGGTGGCGATAATGCCCGCGCGGACCACGATCTCCTGATATTCCAGCAGCCGGTAGTTCAGGATCGAGAGATAGATGAAGTAGGCGTAGATGCTCATCGCCATGGCGGAGAACCGGTGCCGCCCGCCGCTGTACAGCAGGATCGCGAAGTCGAGCGAGGCGGCGGCGAGCACGATGAGCGAGCCGTTGCGCAGGTATTTGAGCCGCGTGCGCTCGGCCGTCTGGAGCGGGATCTCCTTTTCGCGCCGGTAGAGAATGTAGAAGCAGTAGAGGATCGTGATGCCGAGATAGAAGATCATGCCGTTCTCGAGGAACGGGATGCGGGCTTCGGTCTCGGCCGATTCGGCCGGCAGGACGACCGACAGCAGCCAGACGAACGTGCTCGCCGTGGACATGGAGCGCGTCGAGCGCTTGAGCGTCGGCATCTCGGCGTAGAGAAAGATCCGCAGGAAACGGATTGCGAGCGGCGGCACCAGCGCCGCGGCGATGATCTGAAGCCGCACGAGCGTTACGGCATGGGGAAACAGGCCGTGCAGGTAGGCAAACAGGTTCCAGAGCGCCAGAGCGCCGACGACATAGGCGAACGTCCGCCGGGTGTCGTTGCGGCGGTTCTGGAAAAAGACCGCGAACGACAGCGCCGTGCAGAGCACCATCGAAACGAGGGAGATCTGGTTTGCCAGGTTCACGCTGGACTCAGGGTATCACGGGAAGCCGCCGGGAGACTATCGCCCCTTACAGGCCGCACCCTTTGAAGCCGAGGTAGATCAGCAGGACCATGATCCCGAGGAAGATAAACGTCCCCTTGGATTCGTTCAGGTTGATCTTGCGCCATTTTCCGGGGTGGGTCTTGAACGGGACGAGGTCGATAAAGAGCTGGTCGAGCCGGTCCTTCGCCTTGGGTCCGATGGCCGTGCGGTAGGGGCCGATCCGGTCGCGCACGGCCTGCGCCGCGCCGCCGCAGCGCCGGATGAAGACCGTCCGCAGGTCGTTCAGCGAGGCCGATTCCGCTTCCAGCAGCATCGCGTACATGCCCGCCCGTTCCGGGTCGCCCATCTGGATGAGCACCTGGATCAGGTGGCCGCGCAGCTCGTCGGCCCGGCCGGCATGGGTCTCGATCTGGAGGCGGCTCTCGAGCCGCCGTCTGGCAAGCGCCAGATCGCCCCGCTCCAGGTCACCCTGAATGCGGTCCTGGAGCGTGGGCTTCTGGCGTTTCGGTTTCGCCGGCAGGGCCGGCGAGGCCGATGAGGATTGTTGGGCAGGGTCGCTCACGGGCCGGGCTTTATCCGATCTTTTCGTACTTCGTGAAAAGTCCGTGGGTGACGCAGTAGGCGCGGATGCGGATCGTGTCGCCTTCGAACGGCTTCTGTGCGTAGAGCCACGCGAAGAACTGGATGCCATCCGGGCCGTAGAGGGTCTCGCCTTCCTTGGGCGCCAGGATGTTCACGGCGACCGGGGCGTTCTTGCCGTCCCACAGCTCGACCCACGACCAGAAGTGGTTGTGGACGTGCGGGTGCTTCACGGTGTTGACGAAGTCCACCATCGAGTCGGAACGGTTGCCGGCGAGCTTTAAGTGCGGCTCGTGCTTGATGAGCATCTGGTCGCCGCGCTTGCCGTTCGTGTCCTCGCGGACGCGGTTGTAGTCCATGTAGTTCGGGATGGTTTTCTCCCAGGTGCTGTCGGCGAAATAGGCGTGGACGATTTCGGGGCCGGTGGCCTCGAGGTTCTCGTACTGCGTGCCGAGCAGCGAACCCTTGAACGGTTTGTCGGCGGCGTTGGCCTTCGACGCGGCGCAGCCGGTCTGAAGGAGTACGGGGGTGACGGCCAGGCCGGCGATCGTGTTGCGAAGAAATGAGCGGCGTTCCATGTGAATAGGACCTCCTGAAAATAGTGACCCGAAACTGGAGAAACTGGTGTTCCCTGTAAAGTGTCGGGCTCTGTTTTACCCCGTTCCGCTCCAATATCCCAAATCCTGTCCCTGCAATTGTCGCAATTGTTACGTTAACGGCCCCTCATCCGGGCTCACGGTCTGCCCGCCTGAACCGCCGGGCTGCCGCGAAATCAATCGCCTGCCAGCAATAAAAATAACATCAATCAATTCAGCAGGTTAAGTATGCAGGAGGCGTGGGCGACGGGGTGTCCGCTTGCCGGGGTTTTTGGCCGGAAGCCAGAATTGGGTTGCCTGGATGAAGGCTTCTGCGGGTCCGGAGAGCTGCCGGATACCGCCGCTGCAGAAGCCGATCAACCGATACGAGTGTAATGGGCGGAGCGCTTCAACGAGCCCTCCGGCAAGTGAACGGGAACTGCCATGCGAGTCTACCTGTCTGATCAGGCGTTCGTGGCGCTGACGGTTGCGGCCGTCGAAGTCTACAAGCGCGAATGTTTCGGTTATCTGCTCGGTCACATGACCGACGACGCCTGCCATGTGGACATGGTGGTGCCGCTGCAGTCGGCCGAGCGCAAATTCATGGAAGTGTCCGTGCAGACCCGCCGCGTGGAACGCGTGAGCGATCTCATGCAGGAGTTCCACCGCTGGAAGAAGGTCGGCGACTTCCACTCGCATCCGGACTACGCGGGACAGACGTGGGAGCCGATCCTGTCGGATACCGACGTTTCCACGATGGGCAAGCGGTTCGTCTCGATCGTCATCAGCCTGAGCGAATCGCCGCGCCGTTCGAAATGGCGCTACGACAAGAAGGGCAATCTCACCGGCACGGCCGGCGGTTACCGGCTCAAGATGAGCGCCTACTACCGGGGCATTACCGCCGACAGCGTGCGGCAGGTGGCGCTGCTCTGCCCGTTCGCGCTGTCGTACCAGCACGAGAAAAGCCTCGTGAGTTCCTTTTCGCCGAAGGGGCAGAACCCTGAAGAGGCGCTGAAAATCCGCGTCTCGCGCATGCGCAAGCTGCCCTATAGCTCAGGCACGCCGGAATACGACCTCATGCGCCATCTGCAGACGTCGCGGGCGGCATCGCTCGCCGAGTTCATCCGCGTCTACCGCGAAACGTCGCCGGGCGGCGACGACCCGAAGATCGTTTCAAAGGCGGTCGAATATTTCCAGGAGTTCCGCTCGCTGGGGCTCGTTGAACTGCTGCACTGACGCGGCGATAAGGTTTCAGTACATGGCCGTGAGCACGGCACAGGCGGAGACGGCGATCAGGTAACCGATCTCACCCAGACCGGTGAGATCGCGCGAACTGATATCACCCTTGAGCGCGCCGCCCAGCACCAGCACCGGAACGGCGGCCAGCACCAGTGCCGCCACGAACGCGGGCTGCACCAGTAGGAACGCGACGGCCAGCCAGACGAGTGCGAGCATGAGCGTCCGTGCGGCGGCGGAACCCGGCCGCATCCTGACCTGCAGGAACATCACTTCCGCGAATCTCCCGGTGACGGGAAGCAGAACCAGCAGCGTCGCCGTCGGGTGCGAGATGTCTTCGCCGACCGCAAACAGCTGGTAGAGCCCCACGCATTTCACGATCCAACTGATGAGCACCGCACCGGCGCCCATGGCGCCCCGTTCGCCAGCGCCGGCGGCGCCGGGTTCGTCTCCGGTAATCCGGTCCACCAGACGGCCGAGCCCGGCCTCTTTCGAAAAACCGGTCACGACGGCCACGATAATGACGGCGACGACGGCGCCGATGGCCGGATAAATGTCCCGGTGGGCGAACCACAGATGCAGTCCGGCGTAGATCGCGCCTTCGAGGCCGCCCGCCAGCAGGGCGCCGAGTATCCCCGCCGGACCGAAAACCGGAACCGGACTGGAGTCCGCCGCCCAGGCGAACGTCCGCCCGAAGGCCGACAGGAACGGGGCAAGCTGGGACGCAGGGCCGGCGTTGACGCCCTGTGTCGCAGGGGCCGCAGGTGCGGAACTACCGGTGTTCAGTGTGGAATTCACTCGTCCGAGGCTTTTGTCCATCGGTCTCGCGAGGTCAAGGGGGCATTGGCCGGGGTTAGAGCCAGAGAGGGCCTAAAGGGCTCCAAAGGGGCCTCTGTGAATGTTTGTGAGGGGGATTGCGGGTTTCCCCCGTTCCGAAATAGTATTTCATGATCGGGCAGAAAGGTCCTTAGATTCCGCATGTTTGGGGAATCTCCCATCTCGTCGTACGGAGGGACGTATGCGCGGCTTGCGCATCCGGTCGTGTTCCTTTTGTGCCTCGTGTTACTGGTCTCCGCCTGCGGAGGCGGGGGCGGGGCGACCGTACCGCCCGTGGTCCCGGGCGCCTATTCGGCGAAAATCATCGCCACCAAGCGCTCGACCGGCACGCTGATCAACTTCGATCTGTATGCCGACTTCCAGGTGGCCTACGCAGCCTACGGCGATAGCGGCCTGGTCACCATGGACCTGCATAACCTGGACGACATCCGCATCACGCGGCGCAACGACGACGTGCGTTCGTCCGCGGTCCGGGTGTGCGGCACCAATCTCTATTCGCTCGACTACCAGCCGCCTCCCGTGCGGTCCCGGATCAACACCTTCGACCTGACCGTCGATCCCACCGTGCCGGTGAAACTGGGCGATCTCCAGATCGATCTCGGGCCCGGCGCGGGACTCTCGTGCGCCGGCAAGGACCTTCTGGTCTCGGCCGGTTCGCTCGGTCTGTACCGGATCGACGGAACCGACCTGCGTAATCCGGTGGCGACGTTCCTGGGCAATGCCGTCACGCTTGGTACGGTCGCCATCTACGGCCTGAAGACCATCACCCCGGCCTCGGGCAGCCTGCCGACGCAGGCACTGGCGGCCGTCGAGCTGCCGCCCGACCCGGCCTGCTTCCCGCCGCCCGTGCCGTCCTGCCAGTCGCAGGACCCGAGCGATCCGCGCCTGGGCCGTGTGGGAATCAGCACGATCAGCGTGTCGAGCGGCGAGGGATCCGACAACGTCCGGGTGCCGCGTTCGCGGTCCATAGATTTCCCGTTCCTGGCCGGCATCAACACGAGCCCGATCAACTACCCGCTGGCGGCCGCCGTCAACGGCAATCTGACGATGATCGTTTCCTCGAGCGGCAGCCGCTTTACGGTCTACCGGAGCGGCGCGGTCATCAGCACCGGCGACTTCACCGGTTTCCCGGCGAGCAATATCGCCGACATCGATTCGATCGGGGAGATCGCCGTGGTCGCCGACGGCGATATCCGCGTCGTCGACATTACCGATCCAACGGTTCCGCGGGTGGCGACCTCGCTCGTCACTCCGGGTGTCACGTATTCGCTCAGGTTGCGTCAGCTCGAAGACGGCAACTTCAACGTCTATGCCGCCGACGGCGAGAACGGGCTGGTCGTGATCGGCATCCAGAAAGTGAACCCCGTCTACGTGGAAGCCGCGCGCGTGTTCACCGTGGCGGGTTCCGTCTCCGACATCGCGATGATGCCGCCCCATGTGCCCACGTCGCCGCTCCTCAGCGATCCGCTGGGTATCACCAACTTCCTGAACAACGGCCTTCTGGTCCTGTCCCGCTCGAACGGTACCGCCGTGATCGGCGACAACATCGACCGCACCAACGGCGGCGCGCTGCCGTCGGTCAATCCCGTCGTGGAGATCACCGGCGGGACGATGTTCACGACCTCGCCGCCGCAGTTGGGGCTGCCGGGCATTATCCGCACGCTGGCGCAGAACACCTTCGGGTTCCTCGACTTCGAGGACCCGGCGTCGCTGAACGCGAGACTGCTGCTGCGCGCGCTCCCGCTCGTGCGGGTTCCGCCGATCCCGGTGCAGCCCGCGCCCCCGGCGGCGCCCGTGTATCCGGACGACACCCCGCTGGCGAACGAACAGATGGGGCCGCTGTCGCCGTTCCATGCGCCGACCGGCATCGCCGTGCAGAACGACGGCTATCCGTTCGTCGTGTCGAGCGGCGTAAACCTGAACAATCCCGCGCAGAGCGAGCCGCTGATTGCCGGCGGCCGCGCGGCGTCGATCGCCCCCACCGGGCTGCCGCTGTCCTACGTGCTCGAGGATCCGAACGATCCGCTGGGCGCGCTGATTCCGGCCTTCCCGCCCCGGCGCGGCGGTCCCGCGACCGGCGTCTGGTGGAGCAACGAGGACCTGCGGGCCTGCGACCAGCTGCCGCCCGGCACCAACGCCCTCGGCAAGGCGCAGTATCCATTCCGCCTGACGGCGGAAGTGCCCGGCGCGCCGGCGAACTCCGCCTGCGGGCCGATCCCCGGCATTCCCGCCTGGACGAGCGACGGGCTGAACAACGGCCTGTTCGGTGTCGTGTTCGGCGGCGGCGCCGTGGACGATCCTCAGTCGGACGATCCGCTCTCGCCCTACATCGATTACTACACCCGCAATCCCGTTTACTTCGCGGCCACCGGCGACGGCGGCGTGATCCAGTTCGATCTGGATTCGGGCATCTCGCAGGTGTCGCCGCCGTGCTCGCTGAGGCCGCTCATCCCGAACGTCCCGTGCGCGGCGACACTGCCGGTTACGCAACTGGTCACCGACGATCCGGGCATGAAGAGCGGCATGCTCTTCAACGGCGACGACAGCAAGCTCTTCGTTGCCGATCCGGCCGCCAACGTCGTGCAGTCGATCTCGCTCCAGAAGCTCAAACCGGGCGAGCCCGCCGGCGTGTGGCTCAGGCTCGGCGAGTACCCGCTTGCCCTGAACGGCCTCCTGTCGGAGCCGATCGATCTGGCGCCCAGCGATCCGCCGGCGAAGTCCCCGGACCACCTTCGTTCGTCGAGCAGTCTCTACATCCTGAACCGGGGCAGCTCGTCCATCGTGATGGCGTCGCAGGCCGGGGACCTCCTGCAGTACATCGTTCCCCGGGTGAAGGGCGTCGAGTTCCAGCCCGCCACCTTTACCGCGCTGGCCACGAGCCCCGACGGGAAGAACCTTTTCCTCGCTGTGGAGAACTGCCCTACGGCCGGGAATTCCTGCATTTACGAACTCCCTGCGCCGGCGGCGCCCTGAGAATCGCCTGAAAAGGCGGATATCCCGTTTAAAGCTTATCTTTCCCGTATTTAGAGCCGGTTTAAGCAAAAAACAGATAACCTTTCCGGGCCTCTTGACGGGGCCGGGGGGCTCTCCCTATAGTCGGCCGCCTTCGGGAACCGGCCACTGTGGCGCCGGCTTTGTTAACTCCCGGAAAGTACAGGGAGATTTGAGGAAAAATGGCTACCCGCTTTGCCAAGACCGGTGAAATTGAACGTAAGTGGTGGGTCGTCGACGCACAGGATGTTGTGCTCGGCCGCCTCTCGACGCGCATTGCGAACGTCCTGCGGGGCAAGCACAAGGCGTCCTACACGCCGCACGCCGACGCCGGCGACTTCGTGATCGTCGTGAACGCCGACAAGGTGCGCCTCACGGGCAACAAGATCCAGGACAAGATGTACTACTGGTACTCGGGCTACGTGGGAGGCCTCAAGGCCGCCAACGCCCGCCAGCTGCTCGAACGCCGCCCGGAAGACATCATCCGTCTCGCCGTCAAGGGCATGATCAACGACACGCCGCTCAACCGGCAGCTGATGACCAAGCTCAAGATCTATGCGGGCCCGGATCATCCCCATGCCACGCAGAACCCGCAGAAGCTCGTCGTCGATTCCAAGAAACAGCACGCGAAGGCCGCCTGATTTAAAGGCCAGCCGTCCGCTTAAGACACAGAGGTTATCCAGCAGATGTCCGCACTCGCCAAGACTTTCAACGCCACCGGCCGCCGCAAGCGCTCTGTCGCCCGTATCCGCATGAAGCCGGGACAGGGCAACATCGTCATCAACCACCGTCCGATGGACGAGTATTTCGTCCGTGACACGGCGAAGATGAAGGTGCGCCAGCCGATGGACCTGACGAGCACGAACGGTTCCTACGACATCTACGTGAACGTCGTCGGCGGCGGCTCGACCGGCCAGGCCGAGGCGATCCGGCACGGCATCAGCCGCGCCCTTCTGGTCGTGAACCCGGAATTCCGGGCCGTCCTGAAGAAGAACGGACTCCTGACGCGCGACCCCCGCGAGGTCGAGCGCAAGAAGTACGGTCAGCCTGGAGCCCGCAAGCGGTTCCAGTTCTCCAAGCGCTAGGACGCCGGGGGTTGCACCCCCGCCGAACCGGCCCTTACCGGCCAACAGCCAGAAGAGCGGTCCCCCCGGGATCGCTCTTTCTGTTTGAGGGCCACCCGGACACTCCGGCTTTTCATCGCCCGGGTTTTGCTCTATTCACGTTCTTCAGCAGGGGACCGCATCATGGCTATTCACCACGACTTTACGGACTTTACCAACGAGATCGACGCCTCCGTCGAGGATGTCTTTACATTCTTCAAGCAGATCGAGAAGTGGCCGACGTGGACCAGCGCCATCAAAAAGGCGAAGCCCGTTTCCGAGGGCGACTGGAGGGTCGGCTGGAAATTCTCGATGAACGCGAGCTTCGCGCCGATGATCCCTTTAAGGATCACGATGCTCGAATACGAGGAGCACAAGCTGATCGGCTGGGGCGTGAAATACGGCCCGCTGCTCACGGTCATCCACCGGTTCCACTTCGAGCCGCTGGGCCCCGGACGCTGCCGCGTGCGCAATCACGAGTTCGGCGAAGGGTGGCTGGCCGTGTTCATGCCGCCGCTCGCCGGAATGATCGACAAATTCGACCGGACCTGGGCGAACGATCTCGAAGCGAACTTCAGGAAGCGTCCGGCTGCGTAAGCGGCTGGAGAAAAATCCGATATGGCAGGCCGGAGCTGGTTCGGAAAAATGCTGGACAAGATGACCGGCAAGGCCGAATCGGTGCTGACCGAAGAGGAGGTGCGCCTCGCACAGGAGCGCGCCGCGCGCGACGCCCGGCTGGCCGCCGACCGGGCCCGCGAGCAGGAACTGATGAAGCTCGTGCCGCCCGTGGAAGAGATCATCATTGCGCCCGAGCTGGCGACCGAGAAATGGGCGGGCGGGGCGTTTGTGCTGGACGTGCGGGAACCCTACGAAACCGCTCACGGGATTGTCCCGGCGGCCCATGTGATCCCGCTCGGGCAGATCGAACGGAGGCTCTCCGAAATTCCCACCGACCGCGAAGTGGTCATTTACTGCGCCGCCGGCATGCGTTCGCTCGATGCCGCCTGTTTCCTCTATACTCGGGGGTACGGACGGGTTTATTCGGTGGACGGCGGAGTGTCCCGGTGGAGGCCTTCCTGAGAGGGAATATGAAACCGAACTGGATGATACTGCTGTGCGGCGCCCTCCTGCTGGCCGCCGGAACTGTCGGCACCGCCCGCGCCGAGGACGAATGGTTCGGCGACGAGAAGCCCCAGTACGTGCCGCGCGAGAAGCTGGTGCTGTTCGACATCGACGCGCCGGGCCTCGAATACACCGAGCAGATCACGGTCAACTACTTCGTGAAACGAGAACTCTCGGCGCTCGCCTACTACGACATCCTGGCCGATGCCGAACTGATGAAGGTGCTGGATGTGGGGCGGGTCCCCCAGTGCTCCGACGAGGACTGCCGCATGCGGGTCGCGAAGGCGGCCGGGGCGACCGAATACATATACGGTGATGTGAGCGGCGACGCCGAAGACGCCGAGATCCGGCTCGTCCGGATGCGGATCGCGGACAATCAGGTGATCGGCAAGCAGGAGTTCGAGTGGTCGGGCAAGGCGATCAGCCTGCCGTGGCTAACCTCCTATCTCGCGATCCAGCTGTTCCTCCCGAAAGCCGCGCTGGTCGACGGGCAGCTCCAACTCCAGGTGGAACCCAAGGCGGCGGACGTGAGCGCCGACGGGTCCGAAGTGAAGGTTCCCTCCGACAACACCATCCGGCTTGAGGCCGGTATCCACGAGGTGGAGATCACCCGCCGCGGGTATGAAAGCCAGACGCTTCCGGTAGTGATCGTTCCCAAGCGAGTGGTTTTTCAGCGGGTCCAGCTGGAACTCAAGTAAAATCAGGTAGTTAGCGATGCTCGTCGGGCTCGGTCGTCTCCGTTCGCCCTGAGGAGGCCCTGCCAAGGGCCGTCTCGAAGGGTCGAACGGGACCGTCCATCCTTCGAGACGCTTTGCTTCGCAAAGCTCCTCAGGACGAACGGACAGCTCAGGATGACCCGGGCTGCTGGTGCGGCTACAGTGAAAAATCAGCCTCCGGTCTTTGCATGGAAACGGAAATGGCCGTAAAACGGCCTGCGGCGGACAAGCGTGCGATGAGTTCCCGGCAGCAAAAAGTATATCTCGAAACCCACGGATGCCAGATGAACGTCCGTGACACCGAGACGATTCTCGGGCTTCTCGAAGCCCGCGGGTGGGGCTTTTCGCCCGAGCCCGAAGGCGCCGACCTCATTCTCGTCAACACCTGCTCGATCCGCGACCGCGCGGAACAGAAGACCTATTCGGAGCTGGGCAAATACCGACTGCTAAAGGCGGAAAACCCGGACCTGCTGGTCGCCATGGCCGGTTGCGTCGCCCAGCAGGCGGGCGCCGAGGCGCTGGCCCGTGTGAAGGGGCTCGATCTCGTGCTGGGCACCCACAACATCCACGAACTCCCCGACATGATCGACGAACGCCGCCGCACCGGGCAGGCGATCGTGCGGGCGAATTTCTCGTACGACGACGAGAAAATATTCCAGTCGGCGGTCCGCCCGTCGGAGAAGAAAGTCGCCGCGTTCGTGAACATCTCCATCGGCTGCGACCACAAGTGCACCTACTGCATCGTGCCGGTCACGCGCGGCGCGGAGATGTCGCGCCGGTCGGCCGATATTGTTGCCGAGATCCGCGGGCTCGTGGCCGACGGCGTGCGCGAAGTGACGCTGCTCGGCCAGAACGTGAACTCCTACGGCAAGCAGTTCGCGGACGAAGCGTCGTTCGGCGAGCTGATCCGGCTGGTGGCGAAGATCGACGGTCTGGAACGGATCCGCTTCACGACATCGCACCCGGTGGACGTGAAGCGCGACTTGATCGATGCCTTCGCCGACGAACCCAAGCTCATGTCGCATGTGCACCTGCCGGTGCAGTCGGGTTCGGACCGGATCCTGCGCCGCATGAAGCGGGAATATAACCGCGAGCGGTATCTGGAAGTGGTCGGCTGGCTGCGCGAGGCACGCCCCGACGTGGCGCTCACGACCGACTTCATCACCGGGTTCCCGGGCGAGACCGAGGCGGACTTCGCCGAGACGATGTCGCTCCTTGAAGAAGTCCGGTTCGATTCCATCTACTCGTTTGCCTACAGCCCCAGGCCCGGCACGCCGGCGCTCAAGCTCGACGAGTTCGTCGATCCGGAAGTCGCCAACGAGCGGCTCCTGCGCCTCCAGAAGCGGGCCAACGAGATCGCTGATGAAAGCCTCGACCGGTTCGTGGGGAAATCCGCCGCCGTCCTGTTCGAAGGAAAATCAAAACAGTCCGACACCGAACTGACCGGGCGCACGCCGGAAAACATCACCGTGAACGTGCCGGCGCCCGAATGGCGGATCGGCCGCACGGCTGAAGTCCGCATCAGCCGCCGCATGTCGCATACGCTCCGGGGAGAGCTGGTGCGGGAAGGGGAAGCCGCCGCATGAAACGCCGCATGGATATAGCGGGGCTTGCCATGGACCCGGTGACCCGCTCGCCGGTGATGATCCTCAAGGACCCGGAGACGAAGATGGGCGTGCCGATCTGGATCGGGCCGTTCGAGGCCGATTCGATCCGCATGGTGCTGGACAAGCAGCCGCCGCCCCGGCCGATCACGCACGACCTGTTCGTGGACGCGCTGAACCGTCTGAACGCGAAAGTGTCCCGTGTCGAGATCACCGATCTCAAGGACAACACCTACTTCGCCAAGGTGGTGATCGAGGCCGGCGGCCGCGAGTTCGAGCTGGATTCCCGCCCGTCGGACGCTGTCTCCCTGTCGGTCCGGTTCGACGCGCCGGTCTACATGGCGCAGCAGGTGTTCGAGGCGGCCAAGATCCCGCTCGCGGATGAGGGCGACTCGGAAACCACCGACGAGGCGGATGAGCCCGAAGCAGAGGCGGCCGAAGAGAAGGTCAAGTTCGACGACTCGAACAAGGACAAGTGGGCCGAGCTGCTCGAGAAGCTCAAGCCCGAGAACCTCTCCAAGTACAAGATGTAAGGCCGTGCTCATCTACCGGGTGCACGGCTGGACCAGGGGCCGTTTTGAGATCTCCACCGACCGCGACCGGCTGAACCGGTCGCTCATCCATTCGTTCCTGGGCGGCTCCTACTGGGCCAAAGACATTCCCTACGAGACGGTCAAACGCTCCATCGAAAACTCCGTCTGCTTCGGCGCCTACTACCGGGGGCGGCAGGTGGGCTTCGCCCGTGTCGTGACCGACCTCGCCACCTTCGCGTACGTGGGGGACGTGTTCGTCGTGCCGGAGTTCCAGCGGCAGGGGATCGCGCACCTGCTGGTCCAGACCGCACTCGACCACCCCGACCTGCAGGGATTCCGTCGCTGGATCCTTGGCACCCGCGACGCCCACTCGATCTACTTCGATCTCGGCTTCCGCCCGCTCGCCCGCCCGTCGATTTTCATGGAGATCCATGACCCGGACGTGTACCGGAAGGGCTGACGCTTAACCGGCGCTATCGCGCCGGACGGCGATCTGATAAAATAAACCCCAATATGAATTTGGGGTTCCGAAAGCGTCGGCTTGCGAGGTTAGCGTGCTGACCCGCGAACAGCGCAAGATCGAACTTCGTTGGGTCATAAGAATAATGGCCGTCCAAATACTGGGAGGCTTGGCAGTTGTTATTGGCGGCATACTCATAATTTCGAGGAGGGTAGACCCAGAAATACGGAATGTGATCTCATCCGCAGAGCCATTTGATTCGGTCTTTAAAATTATCGGACTGGTATACACGCCGACCACTTATTTCCTTGAATACTTAGGCCGTAATTGGATTCGCGATGCCAGTGCCCCCGTTACGGCAATTGCAGCCATTATTTTCGCGACAACTCAGCTATACATAGTTGTTCGTGTGCCGTTTTTTGTTTGCAGTTGGTGGACATGGATTCACGGCCAATCAGATGTGTCGGTTGAAATTGGAGCAGTCGGATTGAATCGAAAACGACTCGTGACCAGTTTAGCCGTTACGGGATTGGCCATGATCCCGGTGTATCTGCTTGGTCGTTCATTTGAGAGGGATATTAAGCGCCGGGAGGTAATTTGGCAGTTATCAGCGGTGTATGTCGCTGAAGTTGCGTGGGTAGATGGTATTATTGAATTCAGAACCAAGGAAGAAGGGGATGAACACGACCGGCTGGTAAGCAAGGGATATAACTCGCTTAAGATTATAGGTATCAACTCTGCTAAACGCGTCCGGTATTTTACCGCAAATATCGCTTCGGATTTATCTCAAAAGATATGTCCGCCGGGTCAGTATGGATGTGCCAAATCTGATGCTACCTACGACCCGCATATTTCGCTGGTGATTCAATATGATGAGACCGGCCAACGAGGCACCTTCTTCAACGCCTCCATGTGCGGCGACCTGGACGGCGACGGCATTGCGGCCGACCGGTGGAATGTGTCGTCCGACGGCGGCCGGGAACCCGCCCACTGTTTCGACGACTACACGATGAAGCCGGGCGAAGGGGCCGACAGCCCGGCCTGCAAGACCGTCATCAACAAGGGAAACTGTAGGTATTGAGGGGGGCGGGCGGCTAGGGCCGCTTCCCTAAGCACCCATGGAGCGTCTTTCGTGTCCCTTTTGACTCCGGCCCTCCCGCATGGAAGTGATGGAGGCTGAATGGCGGATGTCCAGAAACAGCCCCCGAACGCCCCGTCCCAAACCGGCGGCGTGCGAACCCCCGACTCCCTTGCCCAGAAGCATCTGGTCGAGGTGATCGAGTCCCAGCCGGGGGCGGACTATCCCGTGAAACGGGACGAAACCGCCGACTCCGCGAAGAAGAAAAGCGACCTCAAGGCCCGGCTCATGACCGCCGCCGTACTGCTGCCCGTGCTCATCTATTCGATGATCCGGGGCGGGGCGGTCTGGACACTGTTCGTGACGGCGGTCGTCGGCGCGGCCACCTGGGAGTTCTTCAACTTCATGGAGGCGAAGGGCCTCCGGGGCTCCAAGCGCACCGGCATGGCGGGGAGCATTTTGCTCACGCTGTTCGCGTCGTTCTCGAACGAATATTTCTCCACCCTTCTGCTCACGGTCATCATGCTGGTCGTGTTCATGCGCCAGCTCTGGAAGCGCGAGATCACCTCCGCCATCACCGGCCCGGCCGTGACCCTGTTCGGCGTGATCTATGTGGGCTGGCTGACCAGCCACCTCATCTGGCTGCGCAACCTCGGCACCGACATCCAGCTCAAATATTTCCCGCCGTCGTCGGGGCTCCCATACTCCACGCCGGAGTTCGCCAACATCGGCATGTTCTACCTGTTCATGGGGGTCGCCGCGACGTTCCTGGCGGACACGGGCGGCTACTTCTTCGGCCGGGCGTTCGGAAAGCACAAGCTCGCGCCGAGTATCTCGCCCAAGAAGACCTGGGAAGGGTTCTTCGGCCAGATCGTGGGCGCGGTGCTGGGGGCCAACGGGGCCAAAATCTTCTTCGCCACCTGGGTTTTTCCGGACGCGCCGTTCAAGGGTGACTTCTCGTGGATTCACTGCACCATCCTGGGCGTGCTGATCGCCGTATTCGGCCTGATCGGGGATCTGTTCGAGTCCATGCTCAAGCGGGACGCGCAGGTGAAGGACGCCTCGGGGCTACTCCCCGGCCACGGGGGGTTCCTGGACCGGCTGGATTCCATCAATTTTGCGGTCCCGATCACTTACTATTACGTAAGACTCTATTATTATTGGGTATTCTCTCCGAGCACGGAGTCCGACCTCCGCAGGGTCGGGGACTATCTGGTCCGCTACGTGTTCGGGAAATAAAGGTTTCGGAAAGTCAGGCCTTCAGAAAGTCAGGATTGGCGTTGCTGCACCACTGGAAAGACAAATTCCCCAAGCTCGCCGACGACGCGTGGGTAGAGGATTCCGCCCAGGTCGTGGGCGACGTCGAACTGGCCGAGGGCAGCTCGGTCTGGTTCAACTGCGTGGTCAGGGGCGACGTGGAGCCGATCCGCATCGGCAAGCGCACGAATATCCAGGACCTGTCGATGATCCACTCGAGCGGCGGGCAGGGGTTTGTGACTTCCATCGGCGACGACTGCACCGTCGGCCATCACGTCGTCATTCACGGCTGCCGGATCGGTAACCGCGTGCTGATCGGCATGGGCGCGGTGCTGCTGGACAATGTGGTGATCGGCGACGACTGTCTGATCGGCGCCGGTTCGCTCGTCACCCCGGGCACGGTCATCCCGGCCGGTTCGCTGGTGATGGGCTCCCCGGCCAAGGTAAAGCGCGAGCTGGAGCAGAAGGACAAGAACCGGATCATCATGACGCCGCCCCACTATCACAAGTCCGCCATGCAGTATCTGTCGCAGGGGCTCGGCGTGAGCGGCCGGACGCTAAACGAGAAGACACTGGCCGAGAAGCGAGGCGCCCGCCATGCCGGTTAATCCCGACAGCCTGATGACGCTGAACGTCTTCTGCGAACTGGACGAGGACGTGGTGAAAGCCCTCGCCGGGATTCTGATAGAAAAGTCCGTCCCGTCGGGCACGCACCTGTTCGTCGAAGAGCAGAAGGGCGAGACCGTCTTCTTCATCATGGAAGGCAAGGTGTCGGTCACCCGCAAGGGGCCGCACGGCGAGGCGGTGGAACTCTACGACGCCGAAGAGGGCGACTTCCTCGGCGAGTTCTCCCTGTTCGAAACCGGCGTCCGCCAGGTCACGGCGACGACCAAAGAGGACTGCAAGCTCCTCATGCTTCGCCGCAAGGACTTTCTGAAATTCTCCGATGCCAACCCCAAGGCCGCGTTCAAGTTCGCCTGGGAGATGGGCCGCTCCTGCGCCGTGAAAATCCGCGCGCTGGAACAGACGTTCTTCGAGGGCTTCAACCGGACGGTGGAGTCGAAGGCCTGACAGCAGCTTCCCCGAAAACGCCGTTGACAGGTTCTGCGGGCCGCCGCTTCGGCGCGCTCGACCTGGGCACCAATGCCTTCCGCACGAAAGCCGTGGAAACGCTCCCGGGCGGGATCATGCGGCCCATTCATTTCGACCGCGTGTTCACGCGCCTGGGCGAAAAGATCATCCACACCCACGAGATCGGCACGGAGCCTCTGCGCCGGTCCCTTGAGGCCGTGAAGAAGTTCCGCGGCGACCTCGAACGCCTGAACGTCACGAACTACCGGGCCGTGGGCACCAGCGTCTTCCGCCGCGCGAAGAACCGCGACGAAGTGCTGGAACGGTTCCGCCGCGAGGCGGGCGTGAAGATCGACCTGATTGAAGGCGAGGAGGAAGCGCGGCTTTCCACCGCCGGGGTGCTGCTGCGCCTCCACAACCCGCCGGGCTGGCAGCTCGTGTTCGACGTGGGCGGCGGGAGCACCGAGTTCATTCTCGTCTCCGACGGCGGGATCGTCGACCACCTGAGCCTCGACGTCGGCGTGGTCGTGCTCACCGAGACGTATCTCAAGAACGACCCGCCGACGATGAGCGAATGCCGTTCGCTGGAAGCGGCCGTCGCCCGGGAACTGGAACCGCTCTCGAAGCTCAGGCGGCTGCTGCCCGACGGCAAAGTGCCGGGGATCTGCGGCACGGCCGGAACGGTCACGTCGCTCGCGGCTCTGGATATGGAGCAGCGCAGCTTCGATCCCGACCGGATCAACAACCACGCGATCACCTACGAACGGGCGCAGGAGCTGCTGACCCGGCTGCGGGAACTGCCCGCGCACCGGCGGACGGAGCTTCCGGGCCTTCTCAAGGGCCGGGAAGACTTGATCGTCGCCGGCAGTTATATTGTTCTGGAAGTGATGCGAAAGTTCGGTGCGGGCGCTATTGTGGCGTCCGACGGGGGGCTCCTGGACGGCATCCTGCTCGATCTGGAGAGCAGGGGCTGACGGCAGCGGACGTGAAGGTGCGGACGCTGGCGGAGGACGCGCGATGAACTGGCTCAAATTACGGACCACCCTCTGGGTGGCGGTTCTGGCATTCGCCTGCGGCGCTTGCGCGAATACCGCCCGCGGAGCGCGCGGTGAAACCGTGCTTAAACCGGAGATGCCGTCCGAGGTGCCGCCCCCCGGCACAACGCCGTTCGGCCTGTATGTGGACAAGCCGTCGGAGGTCCGCACCGGCTACTGGCGGTTCGCCGACGAGAGCTACCGCGTGAACGCGGGCGAAGACTTCCTGAACACGATCAACTGGGAGTTGCGCCGCCGCGGCTTCGCCGTCGTGATTCTGGAACAGGACCCGGAAGCGGTGGCCTACGTCTCGCCGCTCGCCGGAGCGGTCTCGCTCAAGATCGTCCCGCCCAAGATGGAGAACGACCCGCCGACGATCGTCTTCCAGGCCGAGGCCAAGATTTACGACTCCGGCCGCCGCAAGCTGGCGGAGATCGACCTGCGTAACCGGGTGTCGCGGGATATTTCGGGCGACCGGGAGCAGTTCCTTCAGGGGATCTGGCGCGAGGCGCTGAAAGATCTCTCCGGCCGGTTCTCGGCCGGCTGGGACCAGTTCATTTCGCCCGACAGCGCCCGCAAAGGCGCGCTCTCTACCGCCTGGAACCTGCCGCTCGACGTCCGGTTCAAGCCCAACGACCCGAACCAGCTTGAAAACGCCGCCGTCATGGACAGCCTGAACCCGCTCATCCTGAAACTGCGGGAGAACAAGAACGTGGGGCTGACGATCGAACTGCATGTCTACCCGGAACCGCCGGCTCCGGAGCCCGCCGCCCCGCCCAGAAAACCGGGCCAGAAGGCAGCTGCACCCAAACCGGCGCCGCCGGCTCCCGCCATCAGTCCGGAGTCGCTCGCCGTGGGCCGGGGCGGGGCGCTCAGGCGCTACGTGTCGGAGTGGGGGATCGGAGCCGACCGGATAACGGTCAAAATCCGGGGGCAGGAAGTGCCGCTCGTGCCAATGACGCAGCCCGGCGCAGCCCGGACCAATAACCGGATCGATTTCGTTCTGACCCGGTAACCGGGTTTTCCCGGTGTTTTTTGATTTTGTTCTTTGGAGCCAAGTGGCTAGAATCTTTCAAGATTCCAACAAGCGGGTTTTATTCAGCATGAAGAAAATCGGATATGCGTTCGCCCTCATGGCCACCCTCTGCATCTCGGGTTGCGGCAAGCCGCCTGAGATGGAGATGTCCAATGCCGAGACCGTGATACGCGACGCCCAGCAGAACGACGCGCACAAGTTCGCACGGCCGGAGCTCGCCAACGCCGAGCGGCTGCTGCGCGAAGCCCGCGAGGAGTCCACCAAGGGCAACTACGACGTGGCCCGCGACCGCGCGCTGCAGGCCAACTCCGCGGCCTCGCAGGCGGTCGAAACCGCCCGCCGCAACAAGAAGATTTTCGAGGAAAACGCGGCCCGCCGCGCCGAAGAAGAAGCCGCCCGCAAGAAGGCCGAAGAAGAAGAGGCCCGCCGCAAGGCCGAAGAAGAAGCCGCGATCCGCGAGGAAGCGCTGAAGGCCGAGATGGCCGCGCTCCAGAGCCAGGAAGCGGCTCCGGTTGCCGCCGAAGAGCCGCCGCCTCCGCCCGAGCCCGAACCGGCCCCGCCTCCTCCCCCGCCGCCCCCGGCCAAGGGGAAGAAGGGCCAGAAGGCTGCGGCCGTGGTCGAAGCCGCTCCGGCGGAAGCCGCCCCGTCGCGCGCGGAACGCCAGCAGCGCACGGTCACGTCCGCGCAGTCGGAGACCTATTCGGGTGCCACCACGACCTACACGACCCAGCGTTACGACACGATCGGAAAGGTCGCCAAGGAACAGCTGGGGGATTCCCGTCTGTGGCCGGCGATCTACGACCTCAACCAGGCGAAGATCCCCGACCCGGACCGTCTGCCCAAGGGTATCGAACTGGAAATCCCGACCTCGCTGACCTCCGACCAGAAGGCCGAGGCCCGCGACCGGGCCGCCTCGCGCGAGGCGAGCTTCTCGCTGTTCGACGGCCAGTAAGGGAAAGCACTCGCTTATAAACCCCAAAGGGGCGGCTTAAAGCCGCCCCTTTTTACTGTGTCACTACCTGACACACCCCTGTGGCACGATCTTCTCCAGTGGAAATGGGTCCACCCCAGCGCCTGAAAAGGCGGGAGAGAAGTCATGCCCCCTCAATCCAAGATCAGCCAGCTGCCTGAAGATCTGCGCCTGTGGCTGGAAGACGAACTGGCCGCCAGCGGCTGCACAAACTACGGCTCCATCACGACGGCGCTGAACCGGAAGCTCATGGAACTCGGCAACGGAGGCGAAATCAGCCGCGAAGCGGTGCGCCGGTTCGGCGTGAAGCTGTCCGCCAAGCTCGACGTTCGCGACCGGCTCTTCGAGCATATCCGCGACGAGCTGGACCCGGAGCGCACGCTCCCGCCTGCCGACTGGAACCGGGCGGTGATCTCCGCGATCGGATTTCTCAACTACCGGACGCTCACCGACCTTCAGTGCCAGGAAACAGTCACTGTGAAAGAGCACGGCGCGTTCGTCCGGGGGCTGTTGCAGACCCACAAATACGAGAAACTGCTCTGCGTGGAACCGTTGAGGTATGAGGAAGTGGGGGCTATCGGCAGACCCGAATCCATCCGTGCATCCGTTTTGTCCACACCACCATCCGATAGCAGCGCCGCGACTCTGTCATTCCGACCGGAGCCCGACGGGCGGAGCGGAGGAATCTCTTGCCAGCCGGAAGGGGAGACCCCTCCGCTTCGGGCTGCGCCCTCCGGTCGGGGTGACACAGGCGAAAACATGCCGGAACACGCCCCGGTTTCCGTGCTTCCACAGGAAAACACGGAAAAACACGGAACGACACACTACGTATCGCCGCAGTCGGGGCAGCTCACCCGTCAGCAGCGCCGGAGGCTGGAGCGGCTGGCCGCCCGGGAGGCTGAAAAAGTAGCCCGAAAAGGAACGGCGACGGGGGTTCACCACGTCGCCGCCTGAATTGTTTCAGCAGATGTGAATCAGTCCGCGATCGCCTTCTTGTAGGCCGGCCGCTCGGCGAGCGATTTGGAGTAGGCGACGAGGTCAGGGTGATCGTTCAGCATGCCCATGGCCTTGGACCACGAGAGGATCGAGCCGATCACGACGTCGGCGACGGTGAACTGGTTGCCCACCACGAACTGCTTGCCCTTGAGCGCCTCCGACAGGGCGTTGAGCGCATTCTTGTATTTGGTCTTGGCCTCGTCCGCGATATTGGGGTTGCGCTTTTCGGGGGCGAGCATGACGGTGTGCTGGAACACGGTGTAGACAATCGGCTCCATCGTCGCCATGCCGAACATGATCCACTGGTAGTAGTCGCCGCGCTCGGGCGTGCCCACGGCCGGGGCGAGCTTCTTCTCGGGGAACTTGTCCGCGAGATACATGCAGATGGCGGCCGACTCGATCATCGGCTTGTCGCCGTCCTTGAACGCCGGCACCGCGCCCAGCGGATGGACTTTCAGGTATTCCGGCTTCTTGTGGCCCCCCGACGGAAGGTCGATCCGTTCGAGCTCGTAGGGGACGCCCAGTTCCTCCAGTACCCAGCGGGGGCGGGTCGAGCGGGTCTTGGGGGCGTAATAGAGTTTGAGAGCCATGTGTGAGGTACCTCTTTGAATTTGTCTTGGAAGGCGAGTACTCGCCCGGCGGGGGAATGAAGTCAATCCGGGTGTCATGCTGAAAAGTGCGAACCAGAAGACCGCCGCGCAGCCGCAGGGTCACACCGGCCTGCAGTGGCTGGCCCGCCTGCGCTGGGCCGCCGCCGCCGGCCAACTAGCGGCGGCGGGCGTCGTGCGGTTCTGGCTCGAATCTTCCGTCCCTGTTTTCCCGATCACCGCGATCCTTCTGGTGACGGTCGCCTCCAACCTGTGGCTCGCCTGGTATTCAAAACAGGGCAAAGCATCGGATTGGCTGACCGGGCCGGTGATGGCGCTCGATCTTTGCCTGCTCACGGCGCTCCTTTACTGGACGGGCGGCCCGAGCAACCCGTTCAGCGTGCTGTATCTGGTCCATGTGACGCTGTCGGCGGTGATGCTGCCTCCCCGCTGGACCTGGGCGCTGGCCGCCCTGTCGGTGGCCGGTTTCGGAACGCTGTTCTTCTGGAATGTCCCGCTGGGCGGGCTTGGCGCCATGCATGGGCACCATCATGAAATGATGGGGCAGGGTGACGCTGAACCGTTTTCGCTCCACCTGCAGGGGATGTGGATGGCGTTCGCCGTGACGGCGGGGCTCATCGCCTGGTTCGTCGTGAAGATTTCGGAGCAGCTCCGCGAACGGGACCGTGAACTGGCGTCGGCCCGCGATCTTGCGTCCCGTAACGAACGGCTGGCGGCGCTGGCGACGCTGGCCGCCGGGGCGGCCCACGAACTGGGTTCTCCGCTGGCGACCATCGCCGTCGCGGCCGGGGAACTGGACCGGGCCGTGAGCACGCTGCCCCGGGGCGAAGACCTGATGGCCGACACGCGGCTCATCCGGCTGGAGGTGAAACGGTGCCGGGAAATTCTGGACCGGTTGGGCACCGAGGCTGGCGAAGCGGCCGGCGAGGCACGGAGCACGGTTGTCGCGAAGGAACTGGTCTACGAGGCGCTCCGCAAATCGGGCGCCGACGGCGACAGCCGGGTCGGCCTGAGCGTGGAACCGTTCCAGCTCGCCGTGCCGCCCGGTGCCTGCGTGCAGGCGCTCTCGAACCTGATTCGCAACGCGCTCGACGCCGCCGGGCCGTCGGGGAAGGTCGAAATCGAAGCCGCCCGCAGCGGCCGTGTGGCGCGGTTTCTGGTCCGGGATAACGGGCAGGGAATGACCCCCGAAGTGCTTGCCCGCGCCGGGGAGCCGTTCTTTACGACCAAACCGGCGGGCCGCGGCATGGGGCTGGGCCTGTTTCTGGTCCGCACGCTGGCGGAAAGGCTCGGCGGCGCATTGGATATCGACTCGGAGCCCGGCCGGGGGACCATGGCAGTACTGTCGCTTCCGGTGGAGGCCGCTGCCGGAGCGCCGCTGTGAACGGTATTTCCATCCTGATCGCCGACGACGACGAACCGCTCCGGCTGCGGCTCGGCAAGGCGTTCTCGGGACGAGGCTACGAGGTGCGGTCGGCGGCCGGGGTCGCTCAGGCACTCGCGCTGGCGAAGGATGAGTCGCCGGAACTGGCACTCGTGGATCTCCGGATGGGTGACGGCGGCGGACTCGAACTCGTCCGTGAACTGAAAGCGCTCGATCCCGCGACCAATATCGTCGTGCTCACGGGTTACGGCAGCATCGCCACCGCCGTCGAGGCGGTAAAACTCGGCGCCACCCACTATCTCACCAAACCGGCCGATGTGGACGAGATACTGGCCGCCTTCGCCCGCTCGGGCGGTGACGTGATGGTCGGCCTGGAATCGAAGGATGTGCCGTCGCTGGCCCGGGTCGAGTGGGAGCATATCAACCGCGTGCTTGCCGACAGCGGCGGCAATGTCTCGAAGGCCGCGAAGCTGCTGGGCCTCCACCGCCGCTCGCTCCAGAGAAAACTCGCCAAATTCCCGGCGCCGCGCTGATCGCCTCACATTTCCAGCGATTCGCACCTGCGACAATATACCGCATTTACACCGGCTGCGATTCATTCCATTAATGGGCCGCCGTCTCTCCGTTCCGGAGTGCGGCGTAATCTGCTTACGGGAAGGAATTGTCATGAACAGGAAACTGGCCGGAATATTACTGGCCGCCGGAGTATCGGGAATTGCCGCGTGCGGAAACGGCTCGGGCACGATGAATGTGGAGATCCCGTTCGCGGGATTGGTCGGAAGCACGGAGTTCGCCTGCGGGACCACTTACGACGGCATCGGCACCGGGGCGACCGCCGGGAAAAAGCAGTTGAGGCCGAGTGACTTCCGGTTTTATGTCTCCAACGTGCACCTGCTCGACGCGGACGGCGACGAAATTTCCGTGGACCTGGACCAGGACGGCGAGTGGCAGTATCAGAATGTGGCGCTGCTTGATTTCGAGGACGGGACGACGGCCCCGTGCGATAGCGGCACGACGGGTATGAACAGCAAGGTGACGGGAACCGTCCCGGCGGGCGACTACACCGGTATCTGCTTCGACCTCGGTATCCCGTTCGACCTGAATCATGTCGACGTGGAGTCCCTCGATACGCCATCGCCGCTCAATGTGACCGCGATGGATTGGGGCTGGCAGTTCGGACACAAATTTGTCCGGATCGACGGCAAAGCCGATCCTGATGGAGGCAACAGTTCGTTTTTCGTACACCTGGGCAGCACCGGATGTACCGATAGCGGCGGCACGACGGCTCCCGACGCGGCCTGCAGCCAGACGAATATCGCTCATGTCTGCTTTGACGATTTCCTGACCGACGGCCATCACCGGATCGCGGCGGATATCGAAAGCCTGCTCGCCGATACGGATATTTCGGTCAATGTAAACGGTGCTCCGGGATGCATGTCAGGTACCAATGACGACGAATGCACGACAATCATGCCGAGGTTCGACCTCGACTTCACCTACAACGGCGAGAACGATCCGGCCATTTCGTTCAAGGAACAGGCATTCTTCCGGGTTCTCCACGAGGAATGACAATAATAAGGATACATAGCGTTGAAGCCCCTGGTTAACGCCAGTCCAGTCCGGCTGCCAGCTTTGATGCTGGCGGCCGGACTCCTTTTCTTCGCCGTCCCGGACTGCGGCGGCGGGGCCCCCGCGGAACCGGTATACGACTGGGGTCTGCCGGAGGCGTACCCGATTCCGGTTGTTCCGGATTCGAATCCTATGTCGGCGGACAAGGTGGAACTGGGCAGGCGGCTGTTCTATGACCGGCGTTTGTCAGGTAACGGAACCTTTTCCTGCGCGAGCTGCCACCATCCGGACAAGGCGTTCACCGACGGCCTGACGACGGCGATCGGTTCGACCGGGGGCGTGCACCTGCGGAACGCCATGAGCCTGACGAACGTCGCCTATAACACGACGTTCAACTGGGCCAATACGGCGGTGGACTCCCTGGAAGTCCAGTCGATCACGCCGTTCTTCGGCGAGAGTCCGATCGTGGAACTGGGGCTCAACGATCAGGAAGACCGGGTCGCTGCAATGATGAGATCCGATCCGGATTACCGCGAGCTGGTACCGGCGGCATTTCCGGACGAGCAGGGTGATCCGGGATCTGAGGACGACCCGTTCCGGTTCCCCAATGTCATCCGCGCGATTGCCGCCTTCGAGCGGACGCTGATCTCGGCGAACTCGCCCTATGACCGACTCCAGCGGGGCGACCGGAGCGGGATGTCGGAGTCGGCGATGCGAGGGATGGACCTGTTCTTCTCGGAAAAGTTGGAATGTTTCCACTGTCACGGCGGGCTGAACCTCGGCCAACCTCCGGTGCATACTGGGACCGTACAGCGCGAACCGGAGATGCATGTAAATGCGCTCTACAATATCGGCGGCACGGGCGCTTATCCGGAAGGGAACCGTGGTTTGTGGGAGATTACGGGTATTCCTTCCGATATGGGCCGGTTCAAGGCGCCGACACTTCGGAACATTGAACTCACGGCGCCCTACATGCACGACGGGAGTATCGCGACGCTGGACGAGGTGCTCGACCATTACGCGCGCGGCGGACGGCTGATCTCGTCCGGTCCCTATGCCGGAGACGGCGCACTGAACCCGAACAAGAGCATCTTTATTGTCGGATTTACCCTGACTCCGGCAGAACGTGTGGATGTCATAAACTTCCTGAAAAGTCTCACCGATTGGGAGTTCATCTGCGAGGAACGGTTTCAGGACCCTTTCGGACACCTCCCGGTGCACGGAGACTGTTCGGGCTAGCAAGGCTTTATGCGGTCCTCCGGGGTGCGACAAAATGCCGCATACCCTGGAGTGGGGCAGTCCACTACGTATCAGACCAGCAAATGCGGCATAACCCACTTATACCGGCGATTCTGATAGTATTGCTGCTCGTCCCCGTGACCGCCTCCGCCTGCGCCACCTGCGGATGCGGCGATCCGACGCTGACCCTGTTCGGCAACGAGAAGCCGTTCGACGGGCGGCTCCGGTTCTCGTTCGACTACCGCTACCGGACAGAGGAGACGGGCGGCACGAGCCTGGACCGCCAGAAGGTCCGGGAGGACCGCTACACCCTCGGCGTAGCCTACGCACCGGTATCCCGGGTGTTTCTCGGCCTGTCGGTTCCAGTCCTCCACAAGGAACTGACTGATCCGAACCTGGCCCGCCACGCCGGTCTCGGCCTCGGCGACGTGGATGCGACAGCCAAGATTTTCCTGATCCAGGGCGAAGGGTTCTCGGCCCGGCATCTGCTCGGCCTGATCGGCGGTGTCCGGCTGCCGACGAGCCGGACTCAGAAAGATTCGGCCGGTGTGCCGCTCGCGCTCGAGGCCCAGCCCGGCGTCGGCGCCTGGGGTGGGAACTTTGGGGCCTGGTATGGGTTTTTCCGGAATCCCTGGTCGTTCTATCTGACGGGAAGTTTCCTGGTCTTGTCCAATGGCAGGCTCTCTTACGATCCGGGTCTCACCATGCTCGTCTCGGCGAGCGGCCAGTACCAGATCCTGAAACCGCTGGCTGTCCAGCTCGCTCTCGACACCCGCTGGAGCGCGCGCGACTACGAGTCGGGGACGGCAGTTCCCGACACCGGCGGGCCGATCCTGTTCGTTTCACCGGGAATCATCTGGAGTCCGGTCGAAGACCTGCTGGTTCACGCCATCGTCCGGTTGCCGGCGGCAAACGGACTCAACGGTCATCACAAGGAAGGCATCAATGTCCTGGGAGGAATTACTTATGACTTCGAAACTCAAACACGAACTGAATAGTACGGTCTGCGCTCTGGCGTGGGCGGCTGTCCTGGCCGGCTGCACCTCCGGCAGCGAAGGCGTCCGTCTCGATGTGGCGGTCTCGGTTCACGCCTCTGAACTGACCGTCACCGGAAAAGGCACGCCCCGTCACGGCGGCACCGTTCACGTGGATCCGTTCCTGAACGACGAGGGATACACGGTGGATATCGATCGCGCCTATATCGTGATCGAAGAGATCGAGCTGGTGGCGTGCGAGAGCACGGCGGCGGCCGACCTGCTGAAACTGTTCAGCCCCGTTCAGGCAGCGCACGCCCATACCACCAGCACGCCGACCAAGAGCGGCGTTCCCGTGGTCGTGGATGCGAGCGAGGCGATCGAAGCCGCAGGTACCGTGGGCGAGCTGTCGCCGCCCCCGGACACCTATTGCTCGGTCAAGGTGAAGATCGGCCCGGCGGACGGCGACGCCGTCGATCTGCCCGAAAGCCCGAACATGGTGGGCAAGAGCCTGTATCTGGAAGGAACATACGAGGACGAGGGAACTGTCGCCTACACGATCCAGTCCTCAGACACGCTCACCATTACAGTTCCATTCCTGAATGCGGACGGGGACCCGACGCCGCTCGACCTGACCGAAGTAGGCCTGCACGAGGTGACGCTCGGCGCGACTTACGACACCTGGCTGGACGGAGTGGATTTCGGGGCTCAGACGGCCGGGCAGATGGCTGCCGCGGCGCTGGCGTCAGTGGCGGCGTCGATCGTGCATGAGGTCCAGTAACCGTATCGGCCGGCGGTTAGTGGGCGAACTTTGCGGGGCTCATGATCAGCCGGATCCAGTCCATCTCCTGACGCATGATGCGGCGGCCTTCGCTCACCGCCCAGTCGATGTCGGCGCGTGACGGGATGACGTTGATGGGGGAGAGCGTTTTGGGGAACTCGACGATCGTCGCCGCATAGGGCCGGTTCAGCGCCACCTGGAGCTGGATGAGCCGCATGATCCCGTGCAGGTAGAGGTCCTGCGTGTATTTGGGAGCGAAGCAGTCGTAGCCCATGATGAACACGTTGCGGGTGCCGATGTTGCCTTCCATGACCCGCTGGAACGCCGTCCGGCAGGCGACGTTGTTGGCGACGCCGCCGTCCACCAGCGCCGCCAGCTCTTCGCGGCGGGTCAGCTCGGTCAGGATGCCGTGCATGTGCGGGTCGTCGCGGGTGACGTCGTAGTGCAGGATGCCCGGCACGGCGGACGAGAATCCGGCCGCGTCGACCGCGTCGAAATCCCGGGTCAGCTCGTCCGAACCGATCAGGATCTCCTTGCAGAGCAGCGGATTGAGATAGGCGACCAGCTTGACCAGCTGCTCGGCGGTCTTGGCGCGGACTTTCCAGGTGGGCGTCTCGCGGGACAGCGGGTGCAGGTGCTGTTCGAACTCGTCCATCGTCTCGCGCAGCGCACCCTTGGGGATGCCGGCGACGACCGCCTCGTAGGGAATTCCCAGATCGGTCAGCCGCATGGGTTTCCCGTCCGGACGGGTGAAGAAGGAACTGATCCCGGCGCGCAGGAACAGCCGGAACAGTCCCGGCATGCCGTAGCGGCGCTTCACGCTGATCGCCCGCATCACGTTGTCCCACTTCATCGAGTAGGCGAGGTCGAGCATCCGCTGGAAGTCGGGTTCCTTGTCGCGGGCGCGGAACAGCCCCATGATGCTGCCGATCGACGAGCCGACGATATAGCCGGGCGCGAGCCCCGCGTCGTGCATCTCGGCGTAGGCGCCGATGTAGACGTATCCGGCTCCGCCGCCTCCTCCGCCGACGCTCACCCAGGTCTTCTGGCAGACCTCGAGGTCGAGTTCCTGTTCGGTCATCTCGTCGGAGTGGCGCTGAAGGATCTGCTTGCGGAGCTGAACGAGGTCCGGCCACATGCGGTAGACGCCGTTCATGAGCAGGTGGTAGCCGATATGGCTCTTGGCGAAGGCTTCCGAAAGCACCCGGTGGACCCGGGTCCGGAAGACGGTCAGTTCCTGGGAGACATCGACGTCGAACCGGATGGACGAGGACTTGCCCGCCCGGACGACCGAACCGGGGCGGAACCGGGTCAGCCGGGCAAAATTAATGAGGTATCTGACCTGGTCGTACTGGGCGGTCGAGAGCCGGTGCGGCCGCGCCGCACGGTCTTTCGCCAGAGCCACCTCCCACCGGGTAAAGGAGAGGATCTCGTTCTTCGTGACCGGATGGATAGGCGCGAAGCCGTAAGTAGGCATGACGCGGCAAGTCTAGGACTTTTCCGCCGGTCAGGGAATATGCAGACCTTTGTTTACGCCTTAATTCCCGACTGAAAGAGCGCTTTTCCGACGAAGAATGGGCCCAGTTTGTCCATATACTCGGCGGTCTGGGTAGTAGAACGCATATCCTTTATGAGCCGGGACAGGGGCTGCAGCTTCGGACCGACCAGACCGATGACGAATTCGTTGTCGTCCTGGTCGATGCCGAACGATTCCAGCCGGATGTCGTTGGCCAGCCCGGCGGCGCCGTAGTTGCGGCCGATCACCCCGTGCTCGAACAGGATCTTGCCCTGTTCGGCGTCCGGCAGCTTGTAGAATATACCCTTGCGGCGCAGCGGGTACCAGACGGCCCACGGACTGTTCGCGTTCATGGCGTTCCGCCGCGCGTGGCGCAGCAGCCAGTCTTCGAGTTCGGCCTCGCGGCCGCTGCCGTAGGTCCGGCCGAACATGGTGAATTCGGGGATCTGCTTGAGCTTGGAGAACGGCTCGCTGTTGAACAGGTCCCGGGCGGCCGTGACGAACGTGTTCTCGTCTTCGGAGAGGATCAGCACGCCCACGCCGTGGGGGTCGTTCACGCTGGCATAAAGGACCGATTCGAGGCCGCTCTTCTTGAGCGCTTCCACGAGCGAACCGGCGCCGTTGGCACCGGTAAAGCACTGGAGCTGGACATAGAGGCGGCGGTCCATGAGCTGCGGGGTGCCGCGCACGGGCATGCCGCGCTCGCGCATGTCGCGCGGATCGCCGGCGTAATAGAAGTCGCGGTCGGGTTCGTACCCCCACCGCTTGGCGACGGATTCCAGTTCCGGGGTGATCGCCCACTGGTCCGCCTGCGCAGGGCCGTTGTACTGGCGCGAACCGCCCTTGAGCGACATGCAGCCCTTGTTGTCGCCGATGGTGGTGATTTCACGGACCTCTTCCGGGGAGAGCAGCTTCTTCTGCGGCAGTTTGGCCAGATCTTCCAGCTGCACTTCGACCGGGACCGCCGTCGGGCCGGCCTCCTGGAGCAGCGTAGGCACGCAGGCTTCGACCGGGTCATGCCCCAGCGTCCACTGGCAGGCGAACTGGAGCAGGGACAGGTTGTGCCGCTCGGCGATCGGCCTCATCAGCTCGATCTTCTTCAGCCCTTCCTCGACCCAGCCGGCCGGGCGGAACGCCCGGTGGTCTGTGCGGGGGAACTTGTGGTTCGGCTTGATATAGCCGTGGAACAGGCCGCCGTAGTCCACCACGCGGGTGAGAACCTTGATGTTGAACTGTTTGGCCGCCTTGAAAGCATAACTTCCCGGCCAGGGCTCGAGCGGGTTCAGGATGATCATGGCCCAGTCGATCCGGTCGCCGTATTTCTCGAAGCAGTTGATGATGTCGAGCGTGAACCCGTTGGCCGGTCCCGGCGCCAGTCCCAGCATGCGGGTCTTGCCGTCGGCCTTCACTTTCGACATGGCGTCCCAGACGGAGGCGCTCGTGTAGCCCGTGTGGTCGGGGTTGTGCAGGAACAGCAGGTCGAAATGGTCCGTCTGGCACCGCTTGAGCGACGCCTCGACCGCTGACTGGATATAGCTGCCGAATTCGGAAGCCGGGCGCAGGGCCGGATCGGTGAACCGGGGGTAGCCCTTTTCGCCCTGACGCTCGCCTTTAATGAAATCGTGCCCGATACCGCCCACGAGGCAGTAGCTGTCGCGGGGGTACTGTTTCAGTACCTCGCCGGCGATGGTGTCTGATTCGCCTTCGCCGTAGACATCGGCCGTGACAAAGGTCCGGATACCCAGGTCATAGGACTTGCGGATCAGGTCTTTCAGCCGCTGGACGCCGATATCCTCGCCGAAATGGAGGAAATGGCCGCCGTTCCACATACCGAACACTGCGCGTTGAAGGTCCATCGTTAGCTTCCCTTATCAGTCGAAATCGCCGTTTTCAGACGGGTCTTATTCTAGCTATCCGGGTAGCACAGGCTAGTCCCGGGCGGAACTGATACTTGTCACTTTTCGTTCGCGCCACAAGAGGTAGGCGGGCAGCAGGACCACGGCGGTGACGACCGTTGTGACCTCGCCGATCAGGCAGAGCCAGCCGAAATAGACGAGCATCTGGTTGTTGGCGATCAGCAGCGACACATAGCCGATCAGGGTCGTGAGGGAACACAGGAGCACCGCGCCTCCGGTCGTTCTCAGCAGTTCCTTGATCGAACCGTGTCCGTCCAGCTCGTAACGGTTGTAGATATTGGTCCCGTAGTCGATACCGATGCCCATGGTGAGGGGCAGGGCGATGAAGTTGAAGAAGGTCAGCTTCTCCTCGAGGCCGTAGAATCCGACGAAAATCATGATCAGTGCGGTGCTCAGCGAGAGCATTAAGGTCAGCGTCGCCCGGATCGTCGGGAAGGTCATCCAGACCAGCAGGAATACCGCTACATAGGACAGGAGAATGACCTTGGGAGCCGTTTCGATGGTCAGATTGATGGTGTCGAGCACCAGAGTCTGCTCGCTGGCGGAGGTGATCATGCGGCCGTCAGGCAGCCGGATTTCGCGTGTCGCCGCGACAAAAGCCTCAAGGTTCTTTTTCTGGGACAGTTCCCGCTTGTTGTTGGGGAATACGTAGACGAGCTTGTCGAGCGAGCCGTCACGCTCACGGAAATTTCGGACAACCTCGTCCGGAATGTCGGCGAGCGCCACTGGTTTCAGGCTGAAGGAGTTCTTGATCCGCTCCACTTCCTTCTGCTGGTCGGCCGTCAGGAACTTGAGCGCCTGCCCTTCGAGCAGCTTGCGGATGCGGCCGAGGATTTCGATCTTTTCCTCCTGCCGGTCGGGCAGGATATTGCCCGAGTAGCGGACCGCGTCGATGATCGAATCGGGCTGCGCCCTGATCTTCTCCAGCGCGGCGGTCACCGCCGCGCCGTCCTTGGGGTCGTCCAGCAGGATTACCGCAGGGGTCAGCGACAGGTCGAAGATCCGGTCCATGATCATCCGGTTGGCGTGCTGATGACCCGATTTGACCGACGAGGCGGAGCGGATCTTCGTGAAGTCTTCTTCCCACGGGTCCTTGAGGAAAAGGACGAGGCAGATGGCACCAGCCAGCGTCACAATAGCGCCGCTGGCGAGCCAGGCGACAGGCTTCCCCTGAATCATGGAGTAGATGCGGTCCCCGATGTGGAGCTTCTCTTCGCGGAACTCCTCGGCGTCGATCGGTTTCACCTTTTCGACCAGGCAGATGAGCGGCGGCAGGGCCAGGTAGGTCGCCAGCCAGCAGGCAGCCATGCCGAAGGACCCGATGACTCCGAACTGCCGGTGGCCCTGCATGTGCGAGAGATACAGGGCCGCATAGGCCGCCGCGGTGGTGAAGGCCGCCACGAAGGTCGCGCGGAAGGTTGTCGCCATGGCGATTTCCAGCGCGTCACGGAGGTCCTTTCCGCCACGGCGTTCTTCCAGATAGCGGGCGACGTAGATGATTGCGTTGTTGATACCGTTGCCGAGCACGATGGTGCCCAGGAACGCCGAGACCGAATTCAGGAACCCGTAGGTCGCCATGGTCAGGGCGAACATCCAGGTCAGTCCGAAGATCGCGCCCGCAAAGATGAAATAGATCGTCCGGAACCGGCGGTAATAGATCACGAGCGACGCAAGGATGAGGACTGTGCAAAGCAGTGCGGTCGACGAAATGTCGTGCCGCATGATCTTGTACTCTTCGTAGGGCCCCGTGAACGCGCCTGTGTACTGGATGTGAATGGAAGGGTCGAATTTTGCCGGATCTACGGACCGGATCACCGGATCGACGGTCTTGAGAAACTTCGCGACCTCCTGGACTTTGGCGCCGTCGCCCGACGGCTTTACAAGAATGGCCATCAGGTCGCCTTCAGCGGAGGTGTAGTAGTCGTCCCGGTATTTGGAATATTTGCGGCCGCTGCCGGAGTAGTTTTTCTCGATATCGGAGAAGTCGAACCCCGGGTCTTTCTCGCATTCGCCCTCAAGGTCGAAATACGCGGGGTTCTTGCACTTGATCTCCCACTCGAGCTTCGTTTTCAACCGGTCGTGGACGCGGTTCAGGTCATCGACGCTGACAAAGAGATACTTGTTCTCCTCGAGGAACTTCTTCTGGGCGGTGACCTTGTAGTCGATGTGGCGGATGATGCCCGGCGGAACCTGCGCGTTCAGGGCCGCGACGACCGCGTCGACATACTGGCGGGCTTTCTCGAAGTTCTTGTTCTCGATGACGATGACGAAATTGCCGGTCCCGCCGACACGCTCCCGGTAGCGGTCATAATCACGCACGGCCTGCGAGCTTTTGGGCAGCAGTTCCTTGAAATCGGTCCGCAGTTGCAGACCTGACGCATACCAGCCGCACAGCACCGTGAACGCCAGCACGGCCATAAAAATCGTGCCCGGGTATCTGTAAACCAGACCGGTCCATACACGGGACAGCTTTTGCGTAAGTGTTTCGGACATCAATTCCGGGGCTTCCGGAGCCCTTGCCGGAGTCACCCTAAGGGACCCGTAAAAATCGGTCAACCGCGCTTATTAAGCTCGTCCTGCGCGGCTTCAAACATGACGCCAATGAACTTGGCGGTGGAGACCCCGGTCCACATGGAGAGCGCCAGCGCCCCCTGATGGACCAGCATTCCGAGGCCGTCGACGGCTTTCAGGCGGTGCTTTCGGGCTTCGGTCAGGAAGGGAATCTCCCGGCCATACATGGCGTCGAATACGAGACAGTTGTCGCGCACCTCGCCCCAGGGAAATCCGTGAATCGTCTCGCCGGCCAGCCCCGCGCTGGTCGTATTGATGATGACGCTGGCATTTGAAACCGGATGAGCGAGCTCGTTCGGATCGAGCCCGGAGGCCGTTACCGGAGTTGCAGCCTCCTCGAATTCGGCGCAGATCGCATCAGCTTTTGCAGGGGTCCGGTTGGCGATGTGAATGTCGCCTGCGGTACCCAGTGCTGCGGCCAGAACGGAACGGGCCGTGCCGCCGGCACCGAGGATCAAGACCGACCGCCCGTTCACCTCGAAGCCGTGGCGGTCCGCCAGATAGTTGAACAGGCCGGTGCCGTCGGTGGTGTCGGCAAAGGGTGCCGATGAACCGCGGAACACCAGCGTGTTCACGCTTTTGGAACGCAGGGAGACGGGTGAAATCCTTTCCGCTCCGAATGTCTTCAGCGCGTAGTCAAAGCCGGCTTCTTTCAGGGGTACGGTCAGGTTCACCCCGGCAAAGTCATCCCGTTGCAGCTGGTCGAGAAAATGCGGCAGGTTTTCGGGGAGGACCTCCAGCTTCGAGTAGTAAAACCGGTCCGACAGCCCCAGATGTTCGATAGCCGCGTTATGCATAACAGGGCTCAGGGAATGGCTTACCGGGTGACCGAGCACGGCCAGATTCGCTTTTGCCATGGCTAGAAGTCCTCCGGCAGGGCGGCGGATTTCAGGATCGCATTGGCCCGTTCGCAATCTCTGGCTATCTGGCCCTTCAGTTCGTCGAGACCTGCGAACTTCTGTTCGTCGCGGATCTTCTCGTAGAAAATCACGTCGATCCGGCGGCCGTATATGTCAGCGTTCAGGCCGAAGATATGGGTCTCGATGCTGAGCGGGCTGTCGGGGCCGCCGGACACGGTCGGATTACGGCCAACGTTGGTAACGCTGTCGTAAACCTTGCCGTCCACTCGCGACCGCGTGGCGTAGACACCGGTTGCCGGCAGGATTTCCGCCTGGGTAAGCAGGTTGGCCGTGGGGAAACCGATCGTCCGTCCACGCTGTGCACCCTGCCAGACGATTCCGTTCAGGAAGAAATGATAACCGAGCAGGTCGTTGGCCTTGGGTATGTCACCCGCTTCGATCCGTTCGCGTATCCAGCTTGAACTGATCGGCCGCTCGCCCACATGTACAGGCCCCAGCTGGTCGACGGTAAAGTTGAACTTCCTGCCGAGCGCGATCAGCTCGGAGGCGCCGCCGGAGCGGTCCTTGCCGAAGTGGCTGTCGTAGCCCAGCAGTACGTGCGAGACGTGAAAGACGCTCACGAGGCGACGCTCGACGAAATCGGCGGCCGTCTGTTCGGAGAAGTCGCGTGTGAACTCGTCCCACACAACCCAGTCGACGCCAAACCGGGAGAGAAGGCGGACCTTCGTGTCGAAGTCGGTCAGCACCCGGGTAGAGTCGGGGCCGAAAAGCACCTTCCGGGGATGCGGCTGGAACGTATAGATCACAGACGGCGCACCGGTTTCTTTCGAGAGGCGGACCACCTGTTCGAGAATCGCGTCGTGGCCCCGGTGGACGCCGTCGAAATTACCGATGGCGAGAATGGTCCGCTCGAAGAACCGCGTTCCGATCTTTTTGGCGTTGGCGACCTTCACGGTATCGGCCGGTCCCTGTCAGGCAGGCTCCGGTTTGCGCTCCTTCACTTCCAGTTCGAGCTTTCCCCGGTGGAGCCGGGCGGTGAGCCGTTCGCCGGGAGTGACTTCGGCGGCGTCCCGCACGGCCTGTCCGTTGCGGGTGGTCAGCACCGAGTAACCCCGGGAGAGAACCTTGAGAGGGCTCATGGCGTCAAGGCGCGCCGGAAGTTCCGTAAAACGGGTGCGCCGGTCGGCAAGGATCCGGTCTACCGACCGGACGAGCTGTTCCTGTAGTTCACGGGTCCGGCGCGCCTGCCTCACCAGCCGGTTGCGGGGGTTGTTCGTTTCGACCTGTCCCGCAGCCTGCTCGATCCGGCGGCGGCTCGTGGCAAGAATCCCGCGGAGGCGGTCTTCGAGATAGTTCTGGGCATTAATCACCTCCTGGCGCTGACGGCTGAACAGGTGTCTCGGGTCGCCCAACTGACGCTGCGCCGAAACCACCCGGAGCCGCAGGTCCTGCAGACGGGCGGCAAGCGAGCGCGCCATGGCCTGCCGGCGTTTCTTCACGCCGTCCACCACGTCGGTAACGTTGCGGGAGAGGATCATGGCCGCCTGCGTGGGTGTCGAAGCCCTCAAGTCGGCGGCAAAGTCGGCGATCGTCACGTCAGTTTCGTGGCCGACGCCGGTAACGACGGGGACCGGCGAAGACCGGATGGCCCGGGCAAGATTCTCGTCGTTGAAGGCCCACAGGTCTTCGAGCGACCCGCCGCCGCGCACCAGCGCGATCACGTCGACGTCACCGTGAGTGGCAAGATCGATAAGTGCGGCGGCGATCCGTCTGGCGGACCCTTCGCCCTGCACGGGGCTGTCGGCAATCACGACCGTCGCCGCCGGCCAGCGGTTGAACAGCGTTCTCAGGAAGTCCCTCACTGCGGCGCCGCGCGCCGAGGTGACGACGCCGATCCGTTCCGGGATCGGGGGGATGGGGCGCTTCCACTTCTCGTCGAACAGCCCCTCGGCTTTCAGACGGTCCACGAGCTGCTGAAACTGGAGCTGAAGGAGTCCTTCGCCCTGCGGAAGGATCCGGTCCACGACCAGCTTGAACTGTCCGCGGGGGGCGTAGATGTCGGGCC
Source organism: uncultured bacterium (assembly GCA_964565925.1). Taxonomy (GTDB): domain Bacteria; phylum JAGRBM01; class JAGRBM01; order JAGRBM01; family JAHCIT01; genus CAZMGV01. The sequence continues at coordinate 79,922 of CAZMGV010000004.1, read as the reverse complement.
GGCCGTGGACGAGTACGGCGAGGCCCGCTTTCGGCTGGAATTTCAGGAACCGGGGCCCCGGCGCGAACATCACGCACTCCAGAAGGGCGTCCCGGTCTTTCAGGGTGAAATAGGCATGTCCGCTCGGCCACACCTTGTAGCTGGAGATCTCGCCCTCGACCCAGGCGCTGGGCACTCCCGACCGCAGCACGTCGTTGACCTGCCGGACGAAGTCGGCGACCGAGATGACGGGGGTTTCGGGATAGTCACGGGGCATGGGGACGGGCCGCCACGTCTTACGAAGACGAGGTGGAACGGGTCTCCCGGAGGTTCTTCAGGAGAATTTCGAAACCGGCGGCGACCTGCGTGGTGAGAATCTGGAGGTCCCCGGCCCGGCCGGCGCTGACGCCTTTACCCTCGCCGTTGTCTCCGTAGAGGAGCGCGATCAGGCTGTTGTTGTACAGGACCGGCAGCACGATCACTGTGAGCGGCTTCACGTTGCCGACGGCGCTGAAGAAGCGGTTGTTGATCGGCGAACTGGCGACGGTTCCAAGATAGTGTCCGTGGCTCTTCCACACGAGCTGGAAGAGCGAGGGCTGCGAGAGCGGGAGCATCAGTCCGCGCACGGTCTCGGGCGAAATCTTGTCGCCGAAGCCGGCCCATCCGAAGGCGATGTCGCGCTTGACGACGAACAGGACGGCCCGCTTCAGGTACCCCTGTGTGTATTCGAGAATGATGTTGGCGATGTCATCCCGCGATTTCACGCTTTTCACCATGTCGGCCAGTTCCGCCGGAGTGATACGCCGGGGGCGCGGCACCGGCTCCCTGGCGGGCTCTTCAACCTTGGGCTGTTCGGGCACCGGGGGCGCCACCGGGGCGGGCGGGATCGTCTTGCCCGAGCTGACACGGCCGAATGCCTCGTGCTTTTCGTCGGGGTTGGCCGCGGAACTCTTGATCTGCGAGGCGAGCGACGACGAAACGGTGTCCGTTTTCGCCTGAGCCGGTTTGGCGATGCTCAGGTAACGCTGCTCGCGGCGGATGCCGTAAAACTTTTCCAGCAAATAGGAGATACGGACTTCGGGCACCACATGGGGCCGGATCTTGAGGCCCGTTTTCAGCGCCAGCTGCTGGAGCGCAACCGGGTCCCTGGGGTCGGCCATGGCGACCGACAGTTCGTCGCGGTCCTTGGCGAAAGGGACGGAATAGTATTCGCGGGCAAGATTCTGCGGAATGGTGGCGATGACGTCAGGCTGGATTTTTTCAAGCCGGTCGGCGAGTGCCGTCGGGATACCGAGCTGTTTCGAGAGGGCCTGACTCAGCTTGTCCTCATCCAGGTAGCCCAGTTCGATGAGGTTCGTGCCGATGCTGCCGCCAAAGAGCACCTGGCTCTGAAGCGCCTCGTCGAACTGCTTCTGGGTGATGAACCCCGCGTCTACGAGCAGGGTGCCTAGCGATGCCACTCCGAATGGTTCCTTCCCGGTGTACACGTCATTTTTGCCCGGCCATGGGGCCAATATAGGCCGCATTTCCGCAGTTTCAAACAGACGGGTTTCCCGCAACCGGAGCCGGAAGGTTTCCATAAGTGGTGAGCCCGGGCCAGCGCCGGGCGGGGGCTATTTACGGGCGGTTGAACGATTTTTAATCACCTGTCTTCTTGCCCATCGGGGCGGTCGGCATTATCCGAATTGCCAAACCAGCGGACGGGGGCAGCGGGGCACATCTGCCCATTCGTTCCAGTTTCGTCGAATCCGCCGGTTAAGGGAGCCCGCCAATGATCGAAGTTTCCCACCTGGACCGTTATTTCGGCGGATACCTGGCCGTCCGCGACGTGAGCTTCACGGTCGCTGAAGGACAGGTGATGGGGTTCCTTGGCCCCAACGGCGCCGGCAAAACCACCACCATGCGCTGCCTGACGGGCTACCTGCCGCCCACGGCCGGTAAGGTCGTCGTGGACGGTTTCGATGTGATCGCAAACCCTCAGGAAGTGAAAAAGCGGATCGGCTACCTGCCGGAGACGCCGCCGCTCTACGGCGACATGATCGTACAGGACTACCTGCGTTTTGTCGCCGATCTGAAAGGCGTCGAAGGGCGCCGCCGCAACGGTCTCGTAGACCGGGCGATGGAGCTGTGCGGACTGGGTGAAGTAAAGGGCCGCCTGATCCGCAACCTCTCCAAGGGTTACCGCCAGCGCGTGGGCATTGCACAGGCGATCGTCCATGAACCGCGAGTTGTCGTGCTGGACGAGCCGACGTCGGGACTTGATCCGAACCAGGTGATCGAAGTGCGCGGCGTGATCGCCGATCTCGCGAAAGAACGGACGGTCATTCTGTCCACCCATATCCTGTCCGAGGTCGAGAAGACCTGCCGCCAGGTGACGATCATCAACGAAGGCCGCATCGTGGCGAGTGACAGCGTCGAACGGCTGCTGCAGGGCGCCGATGTCCGCCGGCTCCGTGTGACGTTCGCAAAGGAAGCGCCCGGTGCTGCCGAAGAACTTCTGTCGGTCGCGGGTGTGCGCAGCGCCACCTGGCTGAACCCCGACCGGAAGACGGAGCTGTCGGTTGAAACCGAAGTGTCCCCCGACCCCCGGTCCGAGATTGCCCGGTTCGCGGTAGAGAAGGGGTACGGCCTGCTCGAGTTCAAGGGCGCGACCGAATCTCTGGAATCGATCTTCCGGCGGCTTACCTCGGAAGAGAACGCGGCGGCGCCGTCGGAGTCTGGCGCCGCACCTGCAGTTCCGTCTACGGAGGTGAACTGATCATGAAGGGTTTCCTGACAATCTGGTGGCGCGAAGTCCGTGCCTATTTCAGCGGCCCCATGGCCTGGACGGTCATCGGCGGGTACCTGTTTCTGGCGGGGCAGTTCTTCCTGGCGATGCTGGATGCCTACGTGCGCAACTATCTCATGTCGCAGGAGAACCCCTACCTGAAGGGCCAGATTCCGGCGCTGAACGAGATCCTTTCGGAAGGCGTTTTCCAGAACATGGTCGTTTTCCTGCTGTTCTTCACGCCACTCATCACGATGCGGCTTTTTACCGAAGAACGCTCCTTCAAGACCGATGAACTGCTGTTCACCTCGCCGGTGTCGACAACGTCCATCGTGGCCGGGAAGTATTTCGCGGCTGTCTTCGTGGTGACTGTCATGGTGGCGGGTACGGCCTACATTCCGCCTGCGCTCTACAAGATCAGCCCGATCGACGTGAAACCGGTCTTCAGCGCCTATTTCGGCATCCTGCTCGTGGGGATGGCCTTCACCAGCATCGGCGTGTTCGCGAGTTCGGTCACGGAAAGCCAGATCGTGGCGTCCCTGATCTCGTTCGTCGGGCTGCTGACGCTTCTGGTGATCGGCTGGCTGGCGGGGCTTTTCCAGGGGTCGTCGCTGCAGCCGGTGATCGAATACGCGGCCTACGACAAGCACTTCAACAATCTGGCCAAGGGTATCCTGGATACCCGAGACATCGTTTATTTCCTGTCGATCCCTGCGCTGTTCCTGTTTGCGACGCACCGGGTCCTCGGCACGAGCCAGTGGCGCAGCTAGGGACAGGGAGAGAAACAGCTATGAAGGAATCGCGCAGAAACGAAGGAACGGGCCGCTGGCCGCTGTTCGCCGCCTCGGTGATGGTCGTCATCTTCGGACTCCTGTTCTGGAGAGTCCGGGGAGATGTGAAGATCTTTGACACCGTTCATATCTGGACACTCATTATCGCGCTCGGCATCAGCATGATGGCCGGATACGTGGCCTGGGATTGGGACACGGTCGCCGGTGCGCTCAAGGCTCGCGGGACACTCCGCACGGCCGGTGCGCTCGTGCAGATAGGGCTCGTCGCGGCGCTGCTCGTGTTCATCAACTATTTCAGCAGCCGCAACTACAAGAAGTGGGACCTGACCGAAGAGCAGGCCCACACGCTTGCCCAGCAGTCCGTGGACGTGGCGAAGGGGCTCGCGAACGAGGTCCAGGTGCTGGCGTTCTTCAAGTCCGGACAGCCCGAGAAGGACAAGTTCAGGGAAACCGTCGAGCTGTATACGGAAGTCACGCCGAAAATCTCGGTTAGATTCGTCGATCCCGACGCCGACCCGGTGACGACCAAGGCCTACAACATCGGGATGGCCGGAACCGTCATCATGGAGAGCGGCGACCGCAAGCAGACGCTGTCGGGAACCGACGAGCAGGACATCACCCGAGGGCTGATCAAGATCACCCGCGAGGCCGAAAAGACCGTCTGCTTTACCACCGGGCATGGTGAAAGGGATCTGGAGTCGTCGGAAGGTTCCGGGCTCTCCTCGATCAAGGGCGAACTGACCGGACAGGGTTACCAGTCCCGGACAATCAATATCGCGGCCAATCAGGGAGTGGACCCCAAGTGCAGCGTGATTGTCATCGCCGGGCCCGCAAAGGCCTTTGATGACGCCGAGATCGGGTTCATCGAGACGTTCATCCAGAACCAGGCGGGCGGGGTGATCGCGCTTCTTGATCCGCAGACGCCGGATCAGCACGAACTGCTCCGGCGGTTCAACGTGAAGGCCCGAACCGACGTTATCGTCGACGCCAATCCGATCAACCAGGTTACGGGCCAGAACTTCCTCGCGCCGATCGCCGATTCCTACGGCAAGCATGCGATCAGCGAGAAGATGAGCAACGTGCAGACGATCTTCCCGCTGGCCCGGTCGCTGGAAGTTGTCGTGGGAACCTCGGACACCGATCCCAACGCGATGGCGACCCCTCTGGTATTTTCCAGTGAGGACGCCTGGGGCGAAACAAACCTGACCAAGGGTGTGCAGCCCCGGCCCGACAAGGGGCAGGATGCAGAGGGGCCGCTCAAGCTCATGATCGCCGGCTACAAGCTCGTGAAAAATCCGGCGGCGGAAGCAGCCCCGAAGGACGACTCGAAAAAGGAAGACGAATCCGCTCCCGCCGGCGAAGCCAAGGCGGACGACGGCAAGTCCAAGACCCGCGACGCCCGGTTCGTGGTGGCGGGGGATTCCGACTTCATGACGAACCAGTATTCCAACTACTTCGGGAACTCGGACCTGTTCATGAACTCGGTCAGCTGGGCGATCGGCGAAGGCGACCTGATCTCCATCCGGCCGAAGAAAAAGGGCGAGAAACCGATCGATCTTCCGTCCGAAAGCTACAGCCGCTTTATCACGAATGTACCTGCGTTGCTGTTTCCGGTCCTGCTGGTGGGTCTTGGCGTGTATATATGGGCACGCCGCCGCCGGCTCTGATTCCGGTCTGAATCGCTACGCGCTGGAGACACCGACCTATGAACAAGGAACTCCGTAACACGCTGCTGCTGGCCGCCGTCACTCTGGCGCTGGGCGGCTATATGTGGTTTGTCGAATCCAAGAAGCCGGCCGAAACGGAAGCCGACAAGAAGGAAGAGGGCACCAGGGTCTTCACGGTTGAAGTGAAAGACGTGGAAGAGATCGGTTTCGAAGGTTCAAGCACGATGACGGTCGTGCAGTCGGCTCCGGAAACCTGGCAGGTGACTTCCCTCGGCAAGACCTATGAGGGCGACCAGGCCTCGGCCGGAGATCTGGTGAGCGCACTCAATTCCCTGAAGGCGAGGAAGCTGGAACTGGACGGCGGCAAGGCGACGGACGCCGACTTCGGACTCGACAACCCCAAGCAGAAGATCACGCTGAAGTTGAAGGGAAAGCCGCCCTCGGTATTCATGCTGGGCGGCAACTCACCCATTCAGGCGTCGAGATACATACGGCTCGACAAAGACACTTACGTCGCCAAGTCGTTCGACCTTCAGCCGTTCGAACGCTCGCCGGACGACCTGCGGAACAAGAAGCTCGTCCGGACCGAACCGGCCAAGGTGTTCAAGGTGACTGTCCACTGGCGCGGGTCTGTAAACAGGGACGCGGAACTGAACCGCACCCCGGACGGGTGGAAGTTCTCCGATCCGAAGCTGGGCAAGGTGGACACGAACCATCTCGAGGATTTCCTCTCCGAACTGCGGTTGCTCCGGGCGGCCAAGTTTACCGGCGAGGGCGAAAGCGCTTTTGCGGACCGCGGTATCGATATTGCCCAGCTGGATGTCACGCTGAGCGGCGAAAAGGGCGACCTGCTGGACCGTGTCCGGTTCGGGGTGAAAGAGCCGCAGACTGACGGGACCTGGGTCTGGTCGGACAAATTCGGAGAGATCGTTCAGGTCTCGAAGTTCAGCATGGACCAGATGCCCTCCGGCCCGGATTGGCTCACGGTAAAGGACGAACCGAAGAAGGACGAAGAACCGGCCAAAGCGACTCAACCGTCGGCTGAAACCGGCGAGAAACCGTCTGAACCGGCGCCTGAATCTGCACCTGATGACAAAAAATGAAATAATATCAGTGGTTTACGTCTCAAAGCAGAGCCGTTGACAAGGACCCTTCGTTCCGCCTACATGAGGGTCCCCTTGGACGGAACCATTCCGGTCAGGGAACCGATTTACGCACCGGAAAGCGAGCCCGGCTCCGTCAAAGAGCCGGCGCGGCGCAAAGGCCTCCACGCAGAGGCCGGAGCCCCGCCGATCAGCGCCAGTGCCCAGACCACAGGGACACCGCCCCGGGGCATCAGCCCTCAGGCGGACGATAAGTCCCCGGAAGGATATTTCCATGCGCATCGACACTTTCGGCATTCTCGGAACCAAGCTCGGCCAGACCAGCGTATTCGCCAAGGACGGCACCCGTGTGAACGTGACGGTCATCCAGGCCGGTCCGTGCAAGATTCTCACGAAGAAGACCAAGGAAAAGGACGGCTACGAAGCGATCCAGATCGGCTTCGGCGCGAAGAAGAGCTACAACACGAACAAGGCCGATCTCGGCCGGTTCCAGAAGCTCAACTCCGAACCGCTGGCCAACGTCCGTGAAGTCCGCCTGGCCCCTGAAGAGCTGGCCAAGCTGAACGTCGGCGAAGAAATCACTGTGAAGGGTTTCGAAGAAGGCGAGCTGGTTGACGTCAAGGGCGTCTCCAAAGGCAAGGGCTTCGCGGGCGTGATGAAGCGCCACCTGATGAGCGGCTTCCGGGCCTCTCACGGTACGCACGAATACTTCCGTCACGGCGGCGGTATCTCGGCCCGTGAACACCCCGGTAAGGTGTGGAAGCTGAAGCGCATGCCCGGCCGCATGGGCACCGAAAACGTGACTGTGCAGAATTTCAAGGTCATCCAGGTCCGCCCGGAAGAGAACGTTCTTCTCATTCAGGGTGGCGTGCCGGGTCCGATTAACGGGCCGGTATATGTCCAGAAGGCCCGCAAGGCCGTCGCCCGCAAGGCTCACAAGAAGAGCTGACCCAAAAGGTTAAGACGGGTTCAGACAGGGGGCGGCCTACAGGGTTCGCCCCCTGTTCCTTTTCAGGGCTAATCCACTTGCGGGCGGTTTCCGCCCCGTTCTATAGAGTCAGACCTTACGAACATGGCCAAAAACGACAATCCCTACTCAAGCACGATCCTTCTGCCGAAAACGGCTTTCCCCATGCGCGCCGACATGGCGAAGCGCGCGCCCGGTTTCGTCGATACCTGGCAGAAGTCCGGCGCCTACGGGAAGATGGTCGCCCGTTCTTCAGGGAAAAACCGGCCGAAGTTCATCCTGCACGACGGCCCGCCGTACGCAAACGGCCATATCCATCACGGGCATATTCTCAACAAGGTCCTGAAGGACATCATCGTCAAATACTGGAACATGTCCGGCACCCACACGGCGCCGTATGTGCCCGGCTGGGACTGCCACGGCCTGCCGATCGAGCAGAAGGTGGCCGAGAACTTCCGGGCGAAGAAGCAGACGCCCACGGCAGCCGAGATGGTCGCCGCTTGCCGGCAGTACGCCGGAGAGTTTGTCGGCATCCAGGGCGGCGAGTTCAAGCAGCTGGGCATTCTGGCCGACTACGACAACTGCTACCGCACGATGACGAAGGACTACGAGGCGGCGATCCTTAGGGAGTTCGGCCGGTTCCTGAAGGCGGGTTACGTCTACCGCCAGAACAAGCCGGTCTACTGGAGCTGGGCGCTCGAGACGTCCCTCGCCGAAGCCGAAGTTGAATACGAGGATCACGTCTCGCCGTCGGTGTACGTGGCTTTCGTGTATGACGGCGATGGCGCGGAGATCGCACCTGAACTCAAGGGCGAGAAGCCGGAGATCGTCATCTGGACGACGACCCCGTGGACAATACCCGCGAACCTCGGCCTTTCGATGCACCCCGAGTTCGACTACGTCGCCGTGCGTGCGACCGATGCGAAGGGGAATAAGCGCGTTCTGGTGGTCGCCAAGGGACTTCTGGAAGGCGTTACTGCCGGGTGCCAGCTGACGGATGTTTCGGTGCTGGCGACCTTCAAGGTAAAACACCTGGACCGCAAATATGCCAAACACCCGCTGACGGGGAAGAAATCCCTCATCATGCTGGGCGAGCATGTGACGCTCGAAGCGGGCACGGGTGTGGTGCATACGGCGCCCGGCCACGGCGCGGAGGACTATGTCATCGGCCGGCAGTACGGGCTCGACGTCTATTCGCCGGTCGATTCGCGTGGCCGCTACACCAGCGAACTCGACGAAAGCCTGAAGGACCTGGTCGGCCTGCAGGTGTTTGATGCCAATCCGAAGGTGGTCGAGAAACTCGACGCCTCTGGCGCGCTGCTCGGCCACAGCAAGCTCAAGCACAGCTATCCGCACTGCTGGCGTTCCAAGAAGCCGGTGATCTTCCGGGCGACGCCCCAGTGGTTCATCTCGCTGGAGCACGACGGCCTGCGCAAGCGGTCGCTCGACGCCATCGACAAGGGCGTGCAGTGGATTCCCCCGTGGGGCAGGGACCGTATCTACAACATGGTGGCGAACCGTCCCGACTGGTGCATTTCGCGCCAGCGCGTCTGGGGCGTGCCGATCGTGAGCTACGAATGCGGTTCGTGCGGACACGTGGAAGCGACCCCCGATCTGGTCGAAGCGGTGGCTAAGAAGATCGAGCAGGGCGGCATCGAGGTGTGGTTCTCGGGCGAGCCGAAAGATTTGCTGCCCTCGGGTTACAGCTGCCCCAAGTGCAAGGGCGCGGACTGGAAGAAGGGCCGCGATATTCTGGACGTCTGGTTCGATTCGGGCGTTTCTTTCGCGGCGGTGCTTGAAAACCGCCCGGAACTCCAGTTCCCGGCCGACCTGTATCTGGAAGGCTCGGACCAGCACAGGGGCTGGTTCCACTCGTCGCTGCTGGCTTCGATGGGCACCCGCGGGAAGCCGCCCTACAAGGCGGTACTCACGCACGGCTTCGTTGTGGACGAGCAGGGCAAGAAGTATTCGAAATCGAACCCGACCTACACGCCGCCCGAGAAAACGCTGACGGCCAGCGGGCCGGAACTGTTCCGCCTGTGGGTGGCTGCGGAAGATTATCGTAACGACATCCATTTCGGGGACGAAATCCTGCAGCGCCTCTCGGAGATGTACCGCAAGTTCCGCAACTCGCTGCGGCACCTGCTCGGCTGCCTGGACGGGTTCTCTCCGGCGGCGAACCACGTCCCGTTCACGGACCGCCCGCTGCTCGACCAGTGGATCACGGCCGGGGCGGGAATTCTGGCGAGCGACATCCGTCAGGCGTACGAAAGCTACGAGTTTCACAAGGTGTTCCACGGCCTCAACCAGTTCGTGACCGTGGATCTGTCGGCAGTGTATGCAAACGCCACCAAGGACCGGCTGTATATCCTGAAGGCGGATGATCCATGGCGTCGCGCCACCCAGAGCGCAATGTACGACGTGCTCATTACGCTCGTGACCGCTTTTGCGCCGGTTTGTTCATTTACCTGCGAGGAGACCTGGCTGGAGATCCAGAAGCAGTGTCCGGGCACCCCGGCGGGTCGCGATGCCTTTGCGCCCGAGTCGGTATTCATGAACGACATCCCGCGCTTCACGGAAGCCGAACTGAAATCGTTCCACGAGACGGTCGCCCGGTTCGAGCCGCTGGCGGGTTTGCGCGAAGCCGTGAACCTGGAGCTCGAGAAGTTCCGGGTGAGCGGCCAGATCGGAAAGTCCGAAGAAGCAGCCGTGGCGCTGAGGCCGCTCAAGGGGACGCTGACGGAAGCGCACCGAAAGCTCTATACTGAACAACCGGCGGGCCGTCTGTCGCTGCTGGAAGAGTTTTTCGTGGTTTCCGGTTTCGACCTGCTGCCCGACGGCGATGCGCTGTCGGTATCGGTGGCCAAGGCCGGAGGTACGCGCTGCGCCCGCTGCTGGCATCACACGGCGAAGGTCGGGACCTTCAAGCTGCATGGGGATCTGTGCGAACGCTGCATTGAGGTGGTGCCATGAGCAAAAGCGCTCTCGCTCCTAAATATGTCATTTTTCTCGCCGTCTTGCCGGTTGTGCTTTTCCTCGACCTGTGGACGAAGTGGTACATCGTCGACCACTTCCGGGTCGGTGAGAGTTCGGTCGTCGTGTCCGAGTTTTTCAGTATCACCTATGCCCGCAACTACGGCGCTGCCTTCAGCATGTTCCGGGACCTTTCCGCCGGTACGCGGAATATTTTCTTCGGCTGCGTCACGTTGTCGGCCATTGGTCTGATCGGCTGGTTCCTCCACAAGATCCAGCCGAAGGACTACTGGCTGGCGCTGGGACTCTCCCTGATTCTGGCAGGGGCACTCGGCAACGCGGCCAACCGGTACGAGTACGGCTACGTGGTCGATTTCCTGGACTTCTACTGGGGCAAGGGCGGCCCGACCTGGCCGACGTTCAATGTCGCTGACATTGGCATCTCGGTCGGCGCCTCGCTTATTTTCCTGACGGAACTGCTCCGTAAGGAAGATCCTGCTCTGGCGGCGGATGTACCGGCCGCCGCCCCCGTTCAGGGAGAAGGCTGATATGCGTCCGGTCCTTTTCGAATTCGGTCCGTTCCAGCTGCACACCTACGGGCTTACGGCAGCGCTCGCCTTCCTGGCGGGCCTTTACTACATGCAGTGGCAGGCCAGGCGGAACAAACTCGATGTCGAGTTTGCCGCCGATCTGGCGTTCCTGTTCGTGATTGTCGGCGTCATCGGCTCCCGTATCCTGTATATCGCCGTGACATGGGACCGGTTTCGGGACGACCTCTGGTCGCTGTTCGCGATCTGGAAGGGCGGACTGGTGTTTTACGGCGGCCCGCTGCTCGTCCTGCCGGTGGCGTTCTGGGTATTCCACCGGAGGAAAGTCCCTTCGTTCGCCTACGCCGATCTGGGCGCGGCGGCCATGATTCTGGCCTTGGGTATTGGACGTCTGGGCTGTCTTGCGGCGGGCTGCTGTTACGGCAAAGTCACTTCGGTTCCGTGGGGAATCGTGTACCCCGCGACGGTTGGAGCGGACTACCTGCGGCAGGGGCTCCCGGTGCATCCGACGCCGATATACGAATTTGTCGGCTGCCTGTCGATTGTCGGCATCAGCATCTGGCTGAATGCGATCAAGAAGCAGGACGGAATTGTGACGGGAGCGGTGTTCATGATGTACGCGATCGTCCGGTCGACAGTCGAGCGGTTCCGTGCCGATGAGGTCCGCGGGTTCGTAGGTAACACGGGACTTTCCACATCTGAATTCATCTCGATCTTTTCGTTCCTGTTCGGCCTCGCCGTGATAGTCTATGTGCTCAGGCGGAACGTCCCGAAGTATACTTTCGAAGGTCCCAAGCCTGACGCTAAATAGGCCTGCATCCCGAGGAGAGGTCCATGTCCGTCTCCACCAACTCGACGTCCATCAGGATTGGCACCCGGTTGCCGGAGTTCGCGCTCAAAAACGTGGACGGCAGAATGCTCTCCAGCGCGGTGCTGGCGGAGGGCAGGATCCTTGGCGTGATCTTCAGCTGCAACCACTGTCCCTATGTGCAGGGATGGGAGGAGCGGATGAAGCAGATACAGACTGAATACGCTCCGGAAGGCCTTCAGCTCGTCTGCATCAATTCCAACGACGACGTGAACTATCCGGAAGACTCCTTTGACGAGATGGTGAAACGCCACCGTGCCAAGGGGTTTAACTTCCCGTTCCTGAGAGACGACACGCAGAAAGTCGCGAAATCATTCGGCGCTACGCACACGCCGGAAGTATTTGTTTTCGGCAGGGACGGCCTTCTCGCCTATCACGGACGGATCGACGACAACTACAAGGATCCGGGTGCGGTGAAATCGCACGACCTGAGGGACGCTCTGGATTCGGTCGTGGCGGGCAAGGCACCCAAAACGCCCGAAACCTATTCCATCGGCTGCACGATCAAGTGGAAATAGCCGCTCAGGCTGCTCGCGTTTTCGGGTTTGCCGGCGAGGCTTCCGGTTGCGGAGAGTCCGGGTCATAGGATCGTTCAAGCAGCAGTATCTCCAGAGCCTTCTTCAGTGCCAATGCGATAGGCATGGACTCCGTCCCCAGTACCGGGTCGATGGTGGACAGCCTCGTGCTGTAGTCATCTACCACTGCGGCCAGCTCCATTACGGCGGCGGGGGGCTCCGCCTGCCGGTACAGATCAATCAGGCGGTCTTTCAGGATATCACAGGCGACCAGCCGGAGATCGCCGGTCCGGTTTCGTAAAGCCGCATAGCCGAACAGCCGGCACAGGGCCGGACGGTTCTGGTAAGCTGAACAGAAGCCCCGGCTTCCGCCGGCCGATACGTACACGGGGCAGTGGTTTAGCGCACCGGGGGTATTGAGCCCCGCCAGCATTTTTTCGGCGTTACCGCTGCGGATCAGATGATCGGCAATCGGCAGGCAGTCCAGGACCGGGACTTCGATATCAAAGTAGTCGCAGCACTTGCCGCAACCGGAGGGGCACGAGAGTCCGGCCGCTTCGGCAAACAAGCGGGTTCGGCCGTCGATCTCGCCATGCACTTTCTGCAATGCCGTTATCAGCTCGCGGGAACGCGCCATGAGCGGCCTCCGGAGTATCCAGATTCGTTAATCTTGAAGTGGGATTATATCAGAAAAACTGGCGGCCGGTTAGCTGAAAGCCTGTTCGTAGGCGTCGCCCAGCGCCTGCCAGACTTCGGAGGCCAGCACCGACGGGCGCTTGGCCCGTTCGGCGGCGATCTCCCCGGCACGGCCATGCAGCCAGACGGCGCGGCTGGCCGCCTCGAACGGATCGAGTCCTGTGGATGCGATCAGGCCGCCGATAAGCCCCGCGAGCAGGTCACCCATCCCGCCGGTTGCCATGGCGGGAGTCCCGGTCGGGTTGATCCGGACCGGCTTGCCCGGTGCAGTGACGAGCGACGATGCACCTTTGAGGACGACAGTGCAGCCGAAGTTCCGGGCGAGGTCGCGGACGGCGGCGGCCCGGTCGGACTGGATTTCAGCATTGGTGAGCCCAAGGAGCCGAGCGGCCTCTCCGGGGTGCGGAGTCAGCACAGCATTTTTCAGCCTGAGCGGAGTTTTCTGGCGGGCGAGAACGTTCAGGGCGTCCGCATCGACCACCACCGGGCAGGGGGCTTTTTTCAGGATTTCCAGAAGCACCTGTTCGGAGGTCTTGTCGGTTGGAATCCCCGGTCCGGTGACGAGTACGTGCTTTTCGGACAGGAATGTCAGCACGGCCTTGGAGCTTTCCGGCGCCCAGCCGCCTGCCGGGTTTTCCGGCAGCAGCAGCGTCATGGTCTCGCGCAGGTCGCCTGCAACGACGGGCTCCAGCGATTTCGGACAGACCACCGTGACGAGCCCGGCGCCTCCGCCGTGGGCGCCCCGGGCGGCCAGAACGGCGGCCCCGGATTTTCCGTGGGATCCGGCCAGCACCATGACATGACCGTAGTTACCCTTGTGGGAGTCGTCCGAACGGTTGCGTATTTCGTAGTCCCACAGGCCAGCGGAGGGCGTAATCAGTTCGAACGACGGGCGGTACCGCACAATGTCGGCCGCCGGGATCGGGATACGCTCCAGAAGCAGCAGCCCCCGGTGAGACCGGCCGGGCTCCAGGTAATGCCCCGGTTTTTCGAGCCCGTAGGTGACCGTCAGGTCGGCGACCACGGCAGTCCCCAGAACTGCGCCCGTGTCGGCGGAGATGCCGCTCGGAATATCCACGGCGCAGACGAACGCGCCGGATTCATTGATCGCCCCGATCGCCTTGGCCGCGAGCCCTGTGATACCGGAGTTCAGCCCGGTTCCGAACAGCGCGTCGACGACCAGATCGGAGGCGTTCAGCGCTTCTGTCAGGCGGCCGAGTCCGGCCGGACTGACCAGTTCGGTAAGCTTTCCGCCGGTGGCGATATAGGCCTCTGCATTGGCGGCGGCGTCGCCTTTCAGCTCTCGCATTCGGCCCAGCAGGAACGCTTCAGCCGGCACGCCGGCGTTCAGGAGATGCCGTCCGATCACAAAACCGTCGCCGCCGTTATTGCCTTTGCCGCAGACGATGACCGAATGGCGGACGTGATCGTGGGCCAGCAGGTGCTCTTCAATCGCCCTGAACGTTCCGCGCCCGGCGTTCTCCATCAGGATGAGACCCGGTACACCAGCCTTGATGGCGCCCTGATCGAGCGCGCTCATTTCCGCCGAGGTCGCGAGTTTCTGCATAAGACGGTCAGCCGTCGTTTGGCCGCGAGTCGCGGATAATGTCCGCCATGTCGCGTACGGCTTTCTCCATGCCTACCAGTATAGCGCGGGAAACAATCGAATGGCCGATATTCAGCTCTTCGACACCCTCCATGGCGGCGATCGGCCGGACATTGTCGTAGGTAAGGCCGTGTCCGGCATTCACACGCATGCCGAGCTTGCGGGCCATTTTACCGGCGTTGAACAGCATCTCGAACTTGGACTTCCGTTCGGCTTCCGTGCGGGCCAGCGAATAGGGGCCCGTACAAAGCTCCACGTACTGGGCGCCGATAAAATGGGCGGCCTGCACCTGATCCGGGTCGGCGTCTATAAAAAGACTGAGACCGATTCCGGCTTCCCGCAGCAGTCCGGCATATTTCTGCAGCTGCTGGCGGTAGAGGGCCACGTCGAGTCCGCCCTCGGTGGTGATTTCTTCGCGCCGCTCGGGCACGAGCGTCACCTGATCCGGTTTCACGAGCAGCGCGATCTTGATCATTTCCTGGGTGGCGGCCATCTCGAGATTCAGCTTGGTCCGGACCACCTGGCGGAGTATCTGCAGATCCCGGTCCTGGATGTGGCGGCGGTCTTCCCGAAGATGCACGGTAATGCCCCGGGCGCCGGCGATCTCGCACAGCACGGCGGCTGCGACAGGGTCGGGCTCCACCGTACGGCGGGCCTGCCTGACGGTCGCCACGTGGTCGATGTTCACACACAGTCTTGCCATGTTTTCCTCGTGCGGCGCCTCAGGCGCCAAGCCGGTCCTTTAACGTTCCGCCCAGACGATTGAGCAGGGTGTTGAGCTGGACCGAATCGGGGCCTTCCATCATGACCCTGAGCAGGGCCTCCGTGCCGGAATACCTCACCAGCAGCCGGCCTGTATTTCCCAGCGTCTTTTCCGTCTCCGAAATCGCGGCGGAAATCTTCGGGTCGGATTCGAGCGGAACCTTTTCCCTGACTTTCAGATTCCAGAGTACCTGCGGCATGGGAGTCATCACGTTGCGCAGTTCGGACAGCTTGCGACCGGTGCGTTTCATGACACCGAGCACCTGCAGGGCACAGATCGTGCCGTCGCCGGTCGTGGCGTGATCGAGAAAGATCATGTGCCCGGACTGTTCACCGCCGAAGCAGTAGCCGTTCTTGCGGAGTTCCTCGACAACGTAGCGGTCTCCGACCGGAACCCTGACGAGTCCGATGCCACGGCCGCGCAGGGCGACTTCGAGGCCCATGTTGCTCATCACGGTGGCAACAACGGTGTTCTTCCGGAGCAGCCCGCGTTCCTGGAGATCGAAGGCGCAGATCGCCATGATCTGGTCGCCGTCCACCACATTGCCCTTTTCATCGATCAGGATGACCCGGTCGGCGTCGCCGTCCAGGGAGACTCCGACGTCCGCGCCCCGTGTGATGACTTCCGCCTGGGCCTTGTCGGGGTATAACGAACCGCACCCGTCGTTAATATTGGTTCCGTTGGGCGCGATTCCGATAGGGAATACCGTCGCCCCAAGTTCCGCGAACACTTTAGGAGCGACGAAGTAGGCCGCCCCGTTGGCGCAGTCCAGGGCCACTTTCATCCCGTCCAGCGACAGCAGGCTGTCGAAGGTCTGCTTTGCGTGGACGATATAGCGGCCTTCGGAGTCCTCGACGCGCTTGATCCGGCCGATGTCGTTGCCAGAGGCAAGTTTGTCCTTCGGAATCCCGTCTTTGACCCACCGCTCGATCTCAAGCTCGTCACTGTCGGGCAGCTTGAAACCGCGCCGGTCGAAAAACTTGATGCCATTGTCCTGGTACGGATTGTGGGAGGCGCTGATAATAATTCCGGCATCGGCGCGCATGTCATGCGCGAGGAAAGCGATACCCGGGGTCGGCATCGGCCCGATCAGCGTCACATCGGCTCCCATGGAGCACAACCCTGCCGCCAGTGCATGTTCGAGCATGTAGCAGGAGAGCCTTGTGTCCTTGCCGATCAGGACCTTGGGACGCTGGGTGCCGCGGGTTTTCAGGACGAAAGCGGCGGCCCGCCCGAGCGCGATCGCCGTCTCGGCATCCATCGGGTAGCGGTTAGCCAGACCACGCACGCCGTCCGTTCCAAAAAGGGTTTTCTGCTGGTTTCCGCCGGACATGTCACTTCCCGTCCCGTGGGGACACGGCAATATCAAACTGCTTGGGGCCGTACAAGATTTCAAGGCCGTTCTGTACGCCGGGCCCCTCGATCCGCATCCGCGGCGATACGCGCTTGTACCGGCCCGGAGGATAGGGGGAGAAGTCAGCCTCCACCTGGAAGCTCGCCTTGGAAAGCGTGCTGACGATCGAGGCCGGGCCGGCCACCTTTACCGTCACGGTCGGAGGTGCGGCGACGACATTAAATCCGTCCCGGTGCCTGGGTGACATGGTCACCACAATCTCCCGGTCGATGGTTTCTTCCGCGAGGTCAGCCCGGATCGTGACTTTTCGGGGGTTCAGATACGGAAATACCTCGGACGACGAAATGAGGCTCACCTCACGCTCGGGCTGCTTGACGAGAGTGCGGGCTTCCACCGGCTCCGTCAGTATTTCCTTCAGCTTCTTGCCTAGCCGGGCGGGGCCCTTGAACTGGACCTGCGCGGGATGAATCTCCAGGAGCCTCAGGCTGTAACCGTCGGGCAACGTTCCAAGGATGTTTTCCTTGACGGGGAGCATGGACTCCATCACGGATTCGAGCTTCACGCTGATGACCGGTGGCGCGATCGACAGGACCGTGACGCCCGATGGGACCGGTTTCAGCTGGGCGGCATCCAGTTCCAGATTCGCGATCCCTTCCGTCCGGCCGGAGATATCGATATCCAGCGCAAGGTCCTCTTCCTTGATTCGTGAAAGTCCTGCACGAGTGCCACGCAGCGTGACGGTAACGGACTCCCGCAGCCGTTCAGTCACGATCAGGCCATCGGGTATGCCGGTCAGCCGGATCTTTGCATTCAGGCTCATCTGATTGTCGGCACCCAGCCGGATCGACGCCCAGGCGACCAGCGCCAGAACCAACGCGATGGTGAAGTTGATGAGGTTGCGGCGGCTCATCCGGTCCTCCGCATCAGCTCGGTCAGATGGTTGAGGAGCGTCGCACCGTCCAGATCCGGTGTGATCCGGCCTTCAAAGGCGAGCGAAACCCGGCCTTCTTCTTCCGAGACGACGACGGCGAGCGCGTCGGTTTCGGAGGTAATGCCCATGGCCGCACGGTGGCGTGTGCCCAGATGGCGGCTCACGTTCGGATCGACATGGAGCGGCAGGAAACATCCGGCCGCCTTGATCCGGCCGCCCTGGATGATCACTGCGCCGTCGTGAAGCGGCGAGTAAGGGAGAAAAATACTGTAGAGCAGATCGTCATCGACGACGGCGTCAATCGAGGTGCCTACCTCGATATAGTCATTGAGTCCGATCTCCCGCTCGATGACGATGAGCGCACCGATTTTCGCTTCGGCAAGGCTGGACGCCGCCTTGGCGATCGCCTCGAGCGAGCGGACCTGCTCCACGGCAAGCACCCGTCCGAGTATGCCGCCTGTCCGTCCGAAGCGGGCGAATGCACGGCGGATATCCTCCTGGAACAGGATGACCACTACGAGGAACAGGTTCGAGAAGAGCGCTCCGATCAGCCAGTGCGTGGCGGCGAGATCAATCGCCTGCGACAGATAATAAAGACCGCCGAGTACAACGAGGGCGGTGAGGATCTGTGCAGCGCGTGTGCCCTGAACGAAGATGAGGATGGCGTAAAAAAGTATCGTCAGCAGGGCGATATCAAGAGCGTCCTGCCAGCGTAGGGTTCGCCAGACTGCAATGAGGAAATCCGTCATCTCAGACTGTTCTGTAACCGGTAGCCGGGATTCAGTTCAAGAAAAGCCAGACTTTTCAAGGGCTTGGAGGGTGTTCAGGGTGGCCCTCGTCGCGGCCGCGTCGTGGACACGGAGGATTGATACTCCCTGCCGGATCACCGGACCGATAAGGGCGAGCGTACCCGCCAGTCGGGCGTCCGGTTCGTCCCCGGTGATCTCCTTGAGGAAGCTCTTGCGCGACCAGCCGCACAGAACCGGATAGCCCAGTTCCATAACCGGCTTGAGGTTGAGAAGCAGACGCCAGGAGTCCGGGGCCCGTTTGGCGAAGCCGATTCCGGGGTCGAGAATGATCCGGCCGATCTTAATTCCTGCCTGCCGGGCCTGCTTTATGAATGCGTCCAGTTCACGGGCGACCTCCCGGGAGACGTCCCGGTAGCGGGCCAGCCTGTACATATCCGGACTGGTGCCACGGCGGTGCATCAGCACCACATGGCACCCGGCCTTGGCACATATGGCCGCCATCTGCGGGTCGGCAGAAAGGGCGCTTACATCATTGACGATGTCGGCGCCGGCCTGAATAGCCTCCGAGGCTACCTTTGATTTCAGCGTATCGATAGAGACGGCCACCTGGGAGTCCCGTTTGCGCAAACCCTCGATAACGGGAATGACACGGCGCAGTTCGCCGGCGGCGCTGACGGGCCGGGCACCCGGCCGGGTCGATTCGCCGCCGATGTCGATAATCTTGGCCCCCTCGTCGATGAGCCGCATGGCGTGGTCGACCGCCTGCCGGGCGGTTTTCAGCCGCCCGCCGTCATAAAAAGAGTCGGGCGTCGTATTCACGACGCCCATAATCAGGGGACTCTTTGCCGCATCCAGAACCCTTCCACGTATACGGGCACGGAACGGAGTGCTGGCCGGTGATCTTTTCAAGCGGGTCCGAACAGCTCTGGCGGCTCAGGACGTCGGCACGGGGCTGCCGACCGAAGGCGGCACAAGGGCCGGCTTTTCTTCTTCCTTGGGTTTGGCGGTCTCGGGCTTGGCGTCGGCTTTCTTCGCAGGCGTCCGGATAAAGGGCGCCAGATCCTCGCCCCGGGCAATCTGAAGCACCTCGTTGGTATCGAGTGTTTCGCGCTCGATCAGATAGTTCGCCATCCGGTGAAGGGCATCGATATTCTGCTCGAGGATCCCCTTGGCGCGGTCAAACGCCCGCTGGACGATACCCCGGACTTCATTATCGATCTCGATGGCGGTCGCCTCGGAGTAGTTCTGCTGGCGGCTCATCTCGAGTCCCATGAATGGCGGGTTGTCGCCCTGACCGTAGGCCAGCGGACCCAGCCGTTCGGACATGCCCCATTCGCACACCATGCGGCGGGCGAGACTGGTTGCCCGCTCGATGTCGTTACTGGCGCCGGTCGTGATCGTCTTCAGGACAATCTGCTCCGCCAGGCGCCCGCCCATGAGGATGGCAATGTCGCCCTCCAGATGGTCCTTGTTGTAGTTGAGGCGGTCTTCTTCGGGCAGCTGCATCGTGAGACCCAGTGCCATGCCGCGCGGAATAATGGTCACCTTGTGAACCGGATCGGAACCCTCGATCTTGAGGGCGACAAGCGCGTGGCCGGCTTCGTGATAGGCGGTCGTGCGCTTGTCCTTTTCGCTGATCAGCGCACTCTTGCGCTCGCGGCCCATAATGACCTTGTCCTTGGCTTCTTCGAAATCGGCCATGAAGACAGCGTCCTGGTTCTTGCGGGCAGCGAGTAGCGCCGCTTCATTCACCAGATTTTCAAGGTCGGCGCCCACAAATCCGGGGGTGCCGCGGGCGATCACCGACAGGTCCACATCTTTTCCGATCGGAACCTTCTTGGTGTGCACGCGCAGGATCTCCTCGCGTCCGCGGACATCGGGGCGCGAGACCACCACGCGGCGGTCGAAGCGGCCGGCGCGCAGCAGCGCGGGGTCGAGCACGTCGGGGCGGTTGGTGGCCGCGATGATAATGACGCCTTCGTTCGATTCGAAGCCGTCCATCTCGACAAGCAGCATGTTCAGCGTCTGTTCGCGTTCGTCGTTGCCGCCGCCGAACCCGGCGCCGCGATAGCGGCCCACGGCGTCGATTTCATCGATGAAGATGATGCAGGGCGCGTGCTTCTTGCCCTGGGAGAACAGGTCACGGACACGCGAAGCGCCTACGCCCACGAACATCTCGACGAAGTCGGAACCCGAAATCGAGAAGAACGGTACGCCTGCTTCGCCGGCAACGGCTTTCGCGAGCAGCGTCTTGCCGGTGCCCGGCGGGCCCATCAGCAGCACGCCCTTGGGGATACGGCCTGACAGCTTGGTGAACTTCTTGGGGTCCTTCAGGAACGCGATGATCTCTTCCAGCTCTTCCTTGGCCTCGTCGCAGCCGGCGACGTCGGTAAAGGTGATCCGGTTCTGGTTGTCCGACAGAAGACGCGCCTTGGACTTGCCGAAGCTCATCGCCTTTCCGCCGGAGACCTGCATCTGCCGCATGAAGAAAACCATGACGGCGATGAGCAGCAGCAGCGGCAGGCCGTTCACAAGGATCTGCAGGAGCGGCGACTGGCTGTCCTCGACGTATTTGGTGACGACGCCGTGCTGCGAGAGGACTTCGGAAACCTTGTATTCGCCGGCAGGGCCGTACGTATCGAATATCTGGGCGTTCTTGAGCTTGCCCTGGATCGTGGCGCCCTTGATCTCGACCGACTCGACGTTGTTCGCCTGAACCTCGGTGAGGAACTCGCTGTACGGAATCGTTTTGGACTGAACGCGCCCCCGCTGGAAGTAGACGATGACAAACAGGGTGAGTACGCCGATAAGCACCCAAAGCAGCAGGTTCTTGACGAACTGGTTCAACGGAGAGACCTCCACCGCAATCACTTATGCGGGATAGGAAAAACGGACCCGAGCAGACCGGTCGATCCGGCCAGAAAATCAAAATAACACCTGTGGGGGCGGCGGACAATCCGGGGGGTCCCGGGGATGCTCATTGATCGGTTATTAACGTGTTTTCAGTCACGAAATGTGGTTTTAGGCTGTTCCCGACGGATTCCGAGCTTCTTGGGCCGCACCAGAAAGAGGTAGGGTGAACCAGAACCGCGAACCCTGGCCCTCTGTGCTTTCCACCCCGACCCGGCCGTTATGCAAGGCCACAATGTGCTTCACGATCGCCAGCCCCAGACCCGTACCACCCATTTCCCGCGAGCGGTGCTTGTCCACCCGGTAAAACCGCTCGAATACCCGGGTCCGGTCGGCGTCCGGAATACCTGGACCGGTGTCGGCCACGTTCACCGTCAGCTCAGCGGCATCCCGGGAGGTGGTGACAGTCACTTTTCCGCCTGCAGGCGTATATTTAACGGCATTGTCCAGCAGATTGGTCAGCACCTGCTCGATCCGGTTCCGGTCGAACATGAGCCTGTGAGTGAAGTCCCCGGGTTCGAAGACCAGGCCAATATCTTTCTGAAGCGCCGCCCGCTGGTAGCTTTCCGTATTGGACTGGATAACGGACTTCAGGTCGTCTTCGCGCTGTTCCAGGCGGAAATCGGGCCGCTCGATGCGGGAGAGATCGAGGAGGTCGTTGACCAGCGAGGTCAGACGCTCCGAGTTCCGCAGGATCGCCTGAACGAACTTTCCGTAAGTTTCGTTGCTGTCGAGGCGGGCGGCCAGCGTCTCCGCGTAACCGTGTATGGAGGTCAGCGGGGTTCTGAGTTCGTGGCTTACGTTCGCGACGAAATCCCGCCGGATACGTTCGAGACGTCTCGTCCGGGTGACATCCCTGAAGACGATGACCGCACCGGTACGCTCTCCCAGCTCACGGATCGGTGCGGCGGAGAGTTCGAAGATACGCTCCGCTCCCGGGCCCTCGAGTGTGAACTCGCCTTCGTACAGCTCCTTGCCGTCCGTTAGTGCCTCGAAGGCGTCGTCCAGCTTGTCGGTGCGGACGATTTCCACCGGCGACCGGCCGGTCAGGTCCGTCATTGGGGCGCCGAAGAGCTTTCCGAACGCCTGATTACATACGACGATCCGGTCGTCACGGTCGAGCAGGATCAACCCTTCATGCACGGTGGACAGAATCCGCTCCGCCTGTTCACGCTCGAATTCAAACGCGGAAATGGTTTCTTCCAGACGCGCCGCCATCCGGTCGAAATTCCGTGCCAGTATGCCGACTTCATCCTCGGCGCGGCTCCTGACCCGGGCCGTAAAGTCGCCCTCGGAGATCCGGGCGGTCGCGTCGGCCACCTCGCGGATCGGAGCCGTGATCCAGCGCGAGATCAGCAGTCCGAGTGCGCCGGCCAGCAGCAGGGAGAACCCGGCGGCAACCCAGAGGATATTCCGTACTCCGCTGACGGCACTCTCCACGGAATCCAGGGGGTAGACCAGACGTGCCATTCCGTTGCTCTCCGGCAAACGGAAACGGCGCGCGAGGTAGATCGTTTCGAACGGCTCATTGGAAAGGTAGTGACCAGTCGACGAGTCCTGACTTTCCAAGGCCATGCGGACCTCAGGGCGGTTCAGCAGGTTTTCCGCCGAACGGACCGTGTCCTGCGAAACGCCACTGTCGGCAACCACATTCCCCGACTCGTCGAGTATCTGATAGCGGCCCTGACCATCACCCGCGTAGTCGCGGATGTAGGGCTGTAATTGCTCGGGCGTCAGTTTCTCCTTGGGCCGGAGTTCGAGCAGCAGGCAGAGTGTCCGCAGGCGTTCGTCCTGGTTTGCCTCAAGCGACGACGTCAGACTGTGCCGGAAGACCGGAACGACATAGGTATAACCCGCCGCCAGCGCGACCGCCGAAACGGCCAGCGCGACCAGCGCAATTTTCAGGTGAAGCTTCACGGGGTGTCGTAGCGGGCCAGATTGAACCGGTAGCCGGCTCCGTGGACAGTCTCGATGAGCTCCGAGTGTTCGCCCAGTTTCTTGCGCAGACGGCGGATATGCGCATCGACGGTCCGGGATTCGACGCCTTCCGCATAGTCCCAGACATGTTCGAGCAACCAGATGCGCGAGAAGAGCCGCGTCGGATGTTCGAAGAAGCAGACCAGCAGCTTGAACTCCGTGGCGGTCAGGGGAATTTCTTCCGTGCCGATGCGAAGCCGGTGGCCGCGGGTATCCAGTTCGAGATTTCCGACCTTGTAGAGGGTCTTCGTCTCCGCCCCCGTCGCACTGCGGCGGAGCAGGGCTTTGACGCGCAGGAGCAGTTCGCGCACGCCGAACGGTTTGGTCACGTAGTCGTCCGCGCCGACTTCAAATCCGACGACCCGGTCGATTTCTTCGCCCTTTGCCGTGAGCATGAGAATCGGCAGACGGGCGGTGGCTTCAGAGGAGCGAAGCCGCTTGCAGATTTCGAGACCCGGAAGGTCCGGAAGCATCAGGTCGAGGATGAGCAGATCAGGGGGATTGGAGCGGGCTTTCTCCAGCCCTGCCAGACCGCGACCCTGCACCTCGACCTTGCAGCCTTCGGCGGCGAGATTGAACCGGACGAGTTCCGCTATGTCGGGATCGTCCTCGACGATAAGTATGCGTTTGCCGTTCATCCGTTTGTATTACGCTTGTCGTCCGAAGTGCGAAGCGACGCCACGCCACCATGGCGGACGTCCTTACCCTTCACCCAGAAGATCACCATCTCGGCGATATTGGTCGCATGGTCGCCGATCCGTTCCAGATGTTTCGCCGCGAACAGGAGGCCGATCGCGCGTTTTGCGGTTTTCGGATCTTCCAGAATGAAGCTGATGAGCTCCCGGAAGATCTGTTCATAGAGGTCATCCACCGCGTCATCCGACTGGAGGACCTTCTCGGCCTGCTCGACGTTACCTTCGATCAGGCTGTCCAGCGAGGCGTGGACCATCCGCTGGGCGAGATCGCCCATCCGGGGCAGGTCGATCAGCGGCTTGAGCAGCGGTTCTTCCATCAGCTCGAGCGCCCGTTCGCAGAGGTTCACGGCGAGGTCGCCCATCCGTTCGAGGTCGGTCACAACTTTCATGCAGAGGGTGATGAAGCGCAGGTCGCTGGCCACCGGCTGGCGCTGGGCCAGCAGCCGGATGCACAGTTCGTCGATCTCCTGCTCGTCGTGATCCACTTCGTTGTCAAGTGCGATCATTTCACGGGCCAGGTCCTCGTTGCGCTGCACGAGTGCACGCATGCCGCCGCCGATCATCCGCTCGACGCGCGCGCCCATGGCGAGCACACGTTCCCGCAGGTGGAGCAGTTCCTGTTCGTAGTGTTTGCTGGAATGTTCACGCATTGGCATTGTCCTTAACTCTTTCCGGCTCAGCCGAACCGGCCCGTGATGTAGTCTTCAGTACGCTTGTCCACGGGCTTGGTGAACAGGTCCTTCGTCAGTCCGTATTCTATCAGGCTTCCCATCAGCATAAAGCCTGTATAGTCGGAGATTCGCGCCGCCTGCTGCATGTTATGCGTCACGATGATGATCGCGTAGCGGCTCTTGAGGTCTTCCATAAGTTCCTCGATCTTGGTGGTCGAGATGGGATCCAGGGCCGAGCACGGCTCGTCCAGGAGGATAACCTCAGGCTCCACGGCGATCGCGCGCGCGATGCAAAGGCGCTGCTGCTGGCCTCCCGACATGCCAAGCGCGCTCTGGTCCAGCCGGTCTTTCACTTCGTCCCAGAGGGCTGCGCCCCGGAGACTCCGCTCTACAATCTCGTCGAGCCGGGTCTTGTCGTTGATGCCGTGAATCCGGCAGCCGTAGGCGATGTTTTCGTAGATCGACTTGGGGAACGGGTTGGATTTCTGGAAAACCATGCCGATCCGTTTGCGGAGCAGGTTTATGTCCAGCTCCGGGTCGTAGATGCTGTCGCCCTTGAACGTGATGTCGCCTTTGACGCGCAGGCCGTCGATCAGGTCGTTCAGCCGGTTGAAACAGCGCAGGAGCGTCGACTTGCCGCAGCCCGAGGGCCCGATGAAGGCCACGACCTTGTTCTGCGGAATTGCAATGCTCACGTTGTAGAGGGCCTGCGTCTTCCCGTACCACAGGGACAGGTCGGCGGCGTCCAGCACCGGGTTGTCGATCTGCGCGATAGCGTCCGGGTTGGTGACGATGGACGTGGAGGCCAGCTGTTCGCTTCCCATATTGCGGGAGCTGGCGGCGGATGTGCTGTTAAGAAGTGCCATAGGTCTTGATCCTTCCGTGACTAGACAGCGCTCGACGCGTATTTCTGGCGCAGGCGGTTACGTACGGTGATGGCGGTGATATTCATCGCCGTCACCAGGAAAATAAGCAGCAGGGTGGTTGTGAACACCAGCGGTTTGGTCGCTTCAACATTAGGGCTCTGGAACCCGACGTCGTAGATGTGAAAGCCCAGGTGCATGAACTTGCGTTCCAGATGCATGAACGGGAAATTCCCGTCCAGCGGGAGCGACGGTGCCAGCTTCACCATACCGACGATCATCAGCGGGGCGACTTCTCCTGCGGCGCGCGCCATGGCGAGGATCATTCCGGTCAGGATGGCGGGCGCGGACGCGGGCAGTACGACACGCCAGGTGGTTTCGAATTTGGTGGCTCCGAGCGCCAGCGAGCCTTCGCGGACGATCCGGGGGACTGCAGCGAGTCCCTCTTCGGTGGCGACGATGACAACGGGCAGGGTAAGCAGTGCCAGCGTCAGCGAGGCCCAGAGGATCCCGCCGGTTCCGTACGTGGGCGTTGGCAGGGCTTCAGAATAAAAGACCTTGTCTATCGTTCCGCCAATTCCGTAAACGAAGAACCCGAGGCCGAAGATTCCGAATACGATGGATGGAACGCCTGCCAGGTTGTTGACGGCGATATTCACCACCCGGACAAACCAGCCTTGCCTGGAGTATTCCCGCAAATATACCGCGGCGAGCACTCCGAACGGCACGACGGCGAAGGACATCAGGAAAATCATCATGACGGTACCGAAAATGGCCGGGAAGATTCCGCCCTCGGTGTTCGATTCGCGAGGATCGTCGGTGGCAAACTCCCACATCCGGCTCACGTACAGGCCGGCCTTGCCGAACACGGACATCTGGTTGGGCAGAATGGCCCGGACAATGTAGCCGACCGGCATGGTCTTCTTCTGGCCGTCGGCGGTTTCGAGCGTCACGACATCGGCCTTCAGTTC
Source organism: uncultured bacterium (assembly GCA_964565925.1). Lineage (GTDB taxonomy): Bacteria > JAGRBM01 > JAGRBM01 > JAGRBM01 > JAHCIT01 > CAZMGV01. The sequence continues at coordinate 53,558 of CAZMGV010000004.1, read as the reverse complement.
CTCGCGAAGCTTGACGAGTTCCGCGCCGATCCGGGTGAATTCGTCGTTGGCAGCCTGCCGGCGCGTGTCTATGCCGGCCTTCCGTTTCGCGCGCTCGGCATCGGACAGTGATTTATCGGCGGCAAGCCGCTTTTCCTCGAGCCGGAGTCCTTCGGTCTCGTAATTGACCTTGCCTATGTCGCCTTTTTCGATCTTCTTGATCCGCCGGTACAAGTCCCGTTTCTGTTCATGAAGCGGGCCGAACGCTTTCCAGACCGCTTCCGGACCGGACGCGACGACCCGGTCGCCGCGTTTCAGCTCCGTCATGGTGCCGTAGAAGTTGCCCCATTCAAGCCGTTCGAGCGCGACGGCCCATTCCGGTCTGGTCTCTTCGGTGGCCTGGCGTTCGTCCACCCATTTGAAATCGGTTCCCGTTATGTCGCGGTTACCGACCTTCATGTTCTTGCGGAAGCCGGTGGTCAGCGGGTCTGTTTTTTCCGGAGCGGGATTGCGCTCGCGCCGGACGACTTCGCCGAGCAGCTTCGAACCGTCGTTCATCTTCAGCAGGACCAGATCGCTCTGCCAGAAATGCCCCAGTCCGTTGACGGCGATCAGCACCAGGAGACTCAGGATACCGAGGACATTGAGGCTCAGGGCGCCGGCGCACAGCCAAGTCCAGGTGATCCCCACCTCGTCGGACGCTTTCTTCTTCTGGATAGCCATACTTCCCATTCCGTTCTGGAATTACAGTTTCGAGTACCGGTCCCGCAGCCGGTGGCGCACCATTTCGGCAAACGTGTTGACGACGAAGGTCAGGGTAAAGAGCATTAAAGCCGCCAGAAACAGCAGGCGGTAGAGGCTGCCGTGAACCGGGGCCTCGGGGATTTCGACGGCGATATTGGCCGATAGGGTCCGGAAGCCGTTGAAGATGTCCCAGTCCATGATCGGCGTGTTCCCGGTCGCCATCAGCACGATCATCGTCTCTCCGACGGCGCGGCCGAAGCCGATCATGATGGCGGAAAATATGCCCGGGCTCGCCGTCGGCAGCACGATCTGGGTGACCGTCTGCCACCGGCTCGCGCCCAAAGCCAGCGAGGCTGACGTCAGGTGGCGCGGTACGTTGGAAAATGCGTCTTCCGAGATAGCGAAGATGATCGGGATGACGGCAAAGCCCATCGCCAGGCCTACGACAATCGCATTGCGCTGGTCATAACGGATACCGAGAGTCGAGTTCAGCCACGCCTGAAAGTTGCCGCCGAAGACAAGGCGCTCGACCAGCGGACTTGCCGCTATGCAGGTCCAGATACCGGCCAGCAGGACTCCGACGAGCAGGATCGCTTCAATACCTGTGGGAAACCGGTTCCGGAAGGCACGTGGAAACGAGAGCCACACGCGGCTCATGGCGACGACGAGAAGCGGTAACACGAGGAACATGAGCACAAAGCCCGGAAATACCTTCTGGAGCAGTGGTGCCAGCCAGAGGCCGCCGATGAAACCGAGCACCACGCTGGGCAGCGACGCCATCGTTTCGACAACCGGCTTTACGTAGGCCTTTAGCGACGGGTGCATGAACTGCGACGCAAACATGGCGCCCAGAACCGCCAGCGGGATCGCGAGAATGAGCGAATAGAAGGTCCCCTTGAGCGTGCCGATGATCAGAGGGACGAGCCCGAACTTGGATTCGAAATCGTCGGTGCCGCCCGTGGACTGCCAAGTATAGGAGGGGGCGGGGTAGCCTTCGTACCAGGTCTTGCCGAACAGGGCGTTCCAGCTGATGTCCGGGTGGGGGTTCTGGATGTCGTAGGAGAGCAGGTTTCCCGGCTCCGAGATCATCGCGTATTTCGCCTTGGGCGCGAAATACAGGCCGGTCGCATTCTTCGCCGCCGTCTCGCCTTCCCATAGGGTTCTCTCCGACGTCGAAAAATGGAGGGAGAGTTTTCCCGTTTCGTCCAGCACGAGGAATCCGCGGTCCCGCATCGAGGGAGCGATCTCGCGGATGGCGCCGGGGTGCTTGGGGAAATCGCGGATGCGGGTGAGCGCGAAGTTCTCTTCGTTTTCGTTCGGACGGACCTTGAACCAGACGCTGACGTCGCCGTTGGCCTGTCCGACGACGATGGAACGGCCGCCGATCAGCATGCTGAGCGCGGTAATACTGGAAGGGCCGGCGGAGGTGGCGACCGGGTCCGCCGGCTCGCCGTCCGCCAGCCGCCAGTAAATGAGCTGTCCTTCGGCGGTGCCGCCGTAGAGATTGCGCTGCTCCACGTCGATCAGGATAGAGGTCAGCTTGAAGGGCGACGCCGTCTTGAACGTCGTCAGGGTTTCCTCCCCTTCGCCGCCCAGTCCGCCTTCCTCAATCGACCGGAGTCCGATGGCAATCGTACCGTCCGAGAGTTGTGCGGCTGCGGTCGCATGGCCGCTTTTCGCCATGAACGCCGAATAGACCGTAATGGGCTGGTGGTTTTCGTCCAGCGTCAGCACGACAGGACTGGGGAACGATGCGTCCACATGGCGTGTGGAGCCGTCGAAGGTGACGTCAAAGTCGACCGGCTGAATGATCACCCGCCCATCGCTGGTGGCGGCCGCGTAGTTGTAAGTACCGGGGATTGTCATGACGCCCGTGATAGATGGCTGAGGCGGCCTGACGGCAGCGTCTTTACCGGAAGGGGGTTCTCCGACCAGTGCGACGGGCGGAAGTTCCAGCGGATGCTCGGCTTTCATCTCGCCGGTTTCGGCATCAAAAATCCGGATCACTCCGTCATTGCGGCCAAGCATGGCGACAAGGGTGTTGTACTCGTCGCTCAGCATGACGCCTTCCCGGCCAGCGGGGAGTTTCAGTGAGCCGTGAAGCTTTACGTCCGCTCCCGAGAGAAGTGGATAGACCTCGAATACGATGAAAAGAAGAATGCCCAGGATGCTCGCGATAATGCCGAGTCCGCCGATTTTGACGAAGACCGCCGCGGCACGGTCGACAAGCTCCCGTCGCTTGAAGTTGGCCGGGACGTGGTGTTCGCCGGTAGATCCATTTGCCGGTTTGGTATCGGTCGCGGATCCGTTCGATCCGCTGGGAGGAGTTCCATAGACAGGTATCGAAGGCCCTGCGCCGGGTTTCCTGGAATCGGTCGTGGATCGCTGGTCCGGGTTCAAAGCGAAAGTGCTCCTAAACGCGGTGAAACCTTATAAAAGAAATGTGACGAATCTGTGACGGCGGTGTCTTTGAGTTGGAACGGAACTTTTCGGTAAAGGCGGGATAAAGAATTTAACTATCTAAAATTACTGGATATTTACAATGCCAGACAGACGCCCGCTTTTGTAACAGCGGGTGGTCCGTCTTAAATCATTGTTTGTCCGGCAATTTCTGACACCATTAGGGCGGGCAGGGCGTCGGGCTGAATCCCCGAGCTGAATCCTCAGATGGGGCGGGCGGGTTATCTGCGTGAACGATATTCTTCATCTGTCGGCACTTGAGCAGGCAAAACTCGTTCGGGAGCGGAAAGTCTCATCTGAAGAACTGGTCCGGTTCTATCTGGACCGGATCGGGAGGCTGGACAGCCGGACCAGTGCCTTTGCGCAGGTATTGGCCGATTCCGCTATCCGGAGCGCCCGGAAGAAGGACCGCGAGGTCCGCCGGTCCGGTCCGGACCGGCTGCCGCCGTTCCACGGCGTTCCCAGTGGCGTGAAAGACCTGAACTTCATGCGGGGGACTTTCACCCGGCTAGGCTCGCGGGCCTGGCGGTACGTGCTGTCACCGATGGATGATCTTGTGACGGCGTCCATGCGGCAGGGCGGATTCGTCATCCTGGGCAAACTGACGACCTCCGAATTCGGCGCCATGCCGGTGACTGAGCCGGATATCCATCCGCCGACCCGGAACCCCTGGGATCCGGGCGTGAGTTCCGGAGGGTCAAGCGGCGGCTCGGGTTCGGCGGTGGCGGCCGGCTTCATGGCGGTCGCACAGGGCAGCGACGGTGCCGGGTCGGTTCGTATTCCAGCGGCTTTCTGCCATCTCTACGGATTGAAACCGTCGGGCGGGCTCTTGCCGGATCCGTATGGCGACCGGCCGAATCTGGGTCTCGCGACCGCCGGACCGCTCACGCAGTCGGTTGCCGATGCCGCTGCCATGCTCGACGTAATGGCCGCTCCACGCAGGCGTGTATCGCTGGAAAATCCGGACACGTATTTCAGCCGGTCGCAAAAACCGGTCAGTCGGCTTCGGATCCGGTATACCCTGCGGTCGGCAATCGGCAGGACGGAACCCGAGATCGCCGGTGCCGTCATGCGGGTGCTCCGGACTCTGGAATCGCTCGGGCATATGGTGGAAGAGGGCGCTCCCATCGAGGGAAATCTTGAGGAGTTTCTGCCGATCTGGCAGCAGCAGGTGGCCGGTATCCCGGCTCTGCTGGGAGAAACGACTCTTCAGCCTATTACCAAATGGCTCCGGGAGACTGGCAAACGGTTTACCCTTGCTGATGTCGCCGGCCGTCACCGGATGCTCAAGGAACGGGTGCTCGGCTGGTTCGGAGATGCCGACATCTGGATAACCCCGACAGTGGCGGTTTCTCCGCCGGCGGTCGGAGTCTGGAACAGGCTCCCGCCGGACCGGGGATTTGCCGAGGCGGCGCAGCTTGGAGCATTCACCGCACTGTTTAATATCAGCGGCCAGCCGGCGGCGAATATCCCTGCAGGACTTACGACGGCCGGACACCCGGCCGGAGTCCAGGTTGTCGGCCCGCCCGGGGGAGACGTAATGGTGCTTCAGTTGTCACGCCAGATCGAAGAAGCGCTGCCGTGGGCGGACCGGCGGTCGCCGATGATGAAACAGTAGCTGGCCGGGAGCGGTCAGCGTTTGTGCGCGTGAACATGATCGGCGAGCTGCCGGTCAATCACGAGGATATGCTGCTCCAGCCAGCCTTTCAGGTAAACGAGCACCTGTGAACTGACACGTTCGTCTTTGACAAAATGGGATTCCAGGCGCCCGATGTTGCTTGTAAACGCCCGGTGATTGGCGATGTGTTCGTCGGTCTCCGGATAGTCGTTGTGTACCATGAGGGCTTCTTCCACGCGGAAATGGTAGTCCGCGTATTCCCTGAGCCGGGCGAAGATCTTGATCAGCAGCTCTTCGTCCAGCTCGTTCTCGACGGCCGTATGGAAATCATTGATCAGCTCGACGAGGTTCATGTGATGCTGGTCTATCGGGTCCAGATTCAGAACGAACTTCGGTTGCCATTCGATATAGTTCACTAACGCCAATTCTCGAGTCCTGCTGAGCCTGTGTTAGATCACACAAAGGTCAACCCTGAAGGCCGGGAGTCTAGGCATGAAGCGGCCCCAAAGGCCACTGGAAATCGCCCGTTGCCACGGCGGCCGTACGGTTCAATTCGAAACTGATCCGGTTGTATCCATGACCGACGAGCCGGATTCGAGTTGAGGCTGATGGCTGTTTTCGCAGGCAGTTTTGAGCTGATCTGTATTGGAAGATCTGGTGCCCCGGGCCGGACTTGAACCGGCACGACCGGATTAGGGTCTGCGGATTTTAAGTCCGCTGCGTATACCAATTTCGCCACCGGGGCCTGTCAAGGTTCCTTAGCCGTCCCCTGTCCAACTGAAAAGGGAGGGGCAAATTCACATCTCGCTCCAGAGTGCTATCTTGAGCTGCAGTATGGGGATCGGGGCGATACGTTCATGGTTCGGGCGGCAGATCGACGAGATCGCCGGAGACCGGGTTCTGCGCCTATATGGCGTGGCGCTGGCGGGGGTGAATGCCGTCACGTTCCTCCACTGGATGTACCAGGCCAGGATCGACCGGTTTTCAGTCGCCGGCTTCAATGCGATCTGCTGGCCGTTCTGGGAATCCTGCAACGACTACCGGTTCGTTACCGCGGAGCAGCTCGACGTCATCCTGTGGAGCTATCTCGCCCTGTCCATCGCCACGGGTCTCTGCTTTCTCTCCACGCGGCGGGTGAAGTGGGGCTATTGGGGACTCGTGCTGGTTAATGTCATCCGGGTGCTGATCCTGGTGCAGGATTTCCGGATGCGGCTGAACCAGCACTACATGGCCAACTGGGTCGCGCTCGCGTACCTGTTTCTCCCGGGCAAACGGACACTGGTGCCGGCGCTGATTGTCTCCTTCTATTTCTGGGCGGGGGTTCTCAAGCTCGACTGGGAGTGGCTCTCAGGCGCGGCGCTTTATCACAAGGACCGCTTCTGGGTGCCGGATGCGCTGATCCCGGCCAGCTGTGTCTATGTCGTGGTGCTCGAGATGCTGCTCATCTGGGGCGTTTATGCCCGGCGGAACTGGCTGTTCTGGGCGACGATCGCACAACTCATACTGTTCCATGTCTTTTCGTGGCCTGTGGTGGGTTTCTACTACCCGTTGCTGATGTTCGGACTGCTCAGTCTGTTTGTGCTGGAACGGGTTCTGGAACCCGCCGGGTCGTGGGTGACAATCCGGAATCTCGCCGGCCACCGGTTGCCCGCTGCCGCGTTGCTGGGCGGGTTCGCAGCCCTGCAGATGGTCCCCTATACGTTTCCCGGAGATACGGCGCTGACCGGGGAAGGGCGGCTGTTCGCGCTCCATATGTTCGATGCCCAGGTGGAGTGTGAGGCCAAGGCCACCATTCATTTCGCCAACGGGACGGATAAGGAGGTGCCGGCCAAAATGAAGGGGCTCCCTAAGCGGATCGAATGCGATCCTGTCGTTTATTTCAGTTTTGCCCGGGAGCAGTGCAAGCGAGTCGCCCGATCACTGGAGATGAAGGATTTCGACCTGCATCTCCGCTCCAGGCGCACGAGCGACCCGGAATTCAAAGACGTGATCAATGTGAAAAACTATTGCGCGGCCGGCCTTACCTACGACATGTGGCGGCCCAACGGCTGGATATTGAAATGACCCTGCCGCTTTAGGAGTTCCTCGGCGGGATGACCTTCCGTTCTTCGAGGTCGCGGAATAGGCGTTCGAACATTCCGAAATTGTCCACGGTCTGCGTAAATCCGGCTGTTCTCGCTTTGGCGGTTGAATATTCCACGTCCCAGCCCGACACCATGGACTGGTTCAGGAAGTGCATCGGAAAGATTCTGTCCAGATCGGCGACGGTGAGGCCGTGGCGGGCCACGAGTTCTTTCCAGGTTTTTGCCGGCTCAACCAGAACTTTCTCCACATTCATCGCATTCTCGGGGCAGATCGGTTCCATGCCGAAGTAGTTGGCTATCTGAGGCCACAGCGTCGTCCAGCGGAACGGCGTTCCGTTGGTGATATTGAACGCCTGATTGCGGGCTGAAACGCTTCCGGACGCCCAGCGCATCTGCGCTGCGATGAGCCCCGCATCGGAGGCTTCCCATTGGGACCGGTAGGTGACGGAGCCCCCCGGGAAGATAAGCGGCAGGTTATGTTCACGGAGGAGATGCGCATAGACCGCCACTGCGTTGCCGAAACTGAGCGGCGCCCCTTCGGCCCAGCCGATGATGAAATGGGGCCTGTGGACCGACCAGTTCCAGCCGCCGGCTTCAGCGCGGCGGGTGAGTTCGTCTTCGACTCCGAAATACCAGTTGGGGCCGGGATGCCGGGGCGTCGATTCGGTGAGCGGCAGCTTCCAGTCGGGATAGAGGCTCGGGCCCAGATGAACACCGTAGTAGCGGCCTCCGGTCACAATGGCGACGTGCCGGAGCGGGTGCTTCCCGTCGGCCAGAGCGGAGAGCAGGTTCTGGAACATGGCGAGATTGAGATTGTCCGGATCATAGAGACCGGCCCGCTTGGCGAGTTCCCGGTAATAGAGTCCGTTTGCGAACGGGATTCGGAGAATCCACGGCACAAAGGGCCTGGTCCACCTGAGTGCGGCCTGCATGAGAGGCACATTCAGGTTGTCGACGTGGCGGTTCTCCTGGCTGGACTTGCCGCCCAGATGCGCCAGATGCGGATGGCGGTGGGCGGCGTAGTAAACGTTCGTTACCCGGTAGGGCGCAAGTGCGCCGCGAACCGAATCGGCGGCCATCAGGTCGGCCGCGACCGGAGTCACCCGGTCTTTCAGGTCAGGTTCGATCCGGCCGCGCGTGGAGAGCGCCAGCACCGGCCCGGTGGTGTGCTTTGCCAGGTATCTGGTGAGGGCCGTACCGGCCACGCCGGTTGCGCCTACGACCAGCGATGTTTCGCTATTCCCGTTCATTCACTTTCCCCGCCAGCAAGTATCGGCATTGTAATTGACACCGGTCCGTCGTCCACGTTGCCCGGTACGCCCTTCTAGGGCTATTACCTGTGCCTTGTGCGAATGAACCAGAACAGTTCCAGCGAACAGATCAAGACTCTTGGCGTCTGGACGCTGCTCGGACTGCTTGTAGGCGTCGCGTGCGGCGTGGCTTCGGGCGTGTTCCTGATTTCGCTGGACTGGGCGACCCGGTACCGGACCGGGCACGAGCAGATGATCTATCTGCTGCCGGTCGCGGGGCTGCTGATCGGCTTCGTGTACGACCGGTGGGGACACCGGGTCGGGGCCGGAAACAATCTGGTCATCGATACGATTCACGAAGGCGGCGAACGGATTCCGCTTCGCATGACGCCGATGGTCCTGGCGGGGACGGTCATTACGCATCTCTTTGGCGGCAGCGCCGGACGCGAAGGCACCGCTGTCCAGATGGGCGGAAGCCTGGCCGACCAGATCGCGCACTGGTTCCGCATTTCAAAGGATACGCGCCGCGACATCATCGCCGCCGGAATGGCGGGTGGGTTCGCCAGCGTGTTTGGAACGCCGATAGCGGGCCTCGTGTTCGGCCTTGAAGTGGTCACCGTGGGCCGTATCCAGTACCGGGCGATGCTGCCCGCGCTGATCGCCGCAGTCGTCGGCGACTGGACGACCCGCCAGATGGGCGTCGTTCATACCCAGTATCCGCATCCGTGGCCGTGGGCCCTTGGGCCCATGGAGCTGGTCAAATGGCTGGTCTTCGGAGCCGCCGTCGCGGGCGCCGCGTGGCTGTTTATCGAGCTGACGCACGGTCTGAAAAAGCAGTTTACGAAACAGATCCCGAAGCTCCCCTTGAGGCTGTTTGCGGGCGGCTTTGCTGTCGTGGCGCTCTGGAAGCTGGCGGGCACGAGCGACTATCTGGGTCTTGGCGTGCCGGGGATACTGGCCGCGTTCACGAATCCCGATCCGGTACCGTATGCCTTCGCCCTCAAGATTCTGTTCACGTCGGTGACGCTGGCGTCCGGGTTCGTGGGCGGCGAAGTGACGCCGCTGTTCTTTGTGGGGGCGACGCTGGGGGCCACCATCGGCCATGTTCTCGGGATTCCGCTGGAACTGGCCGCGGGCGTGGGGCTCGCCGGCGTGTTCGCCGCCGCCGCCAACACGCCGCTGGCGCTCTCGGTCATGTGCGTCGAACTGCTCGGTGCGAACGTGCTCCCGCATGTCGTCATCGTCTGTGCCGTCGCCTATCTGCTCACCGGCCACCGGGGCATCTACCCGGCCCAGCGCATCGGCCGGAAGAAGATCACCCAGGAACCTCAGGGTAACACCGAACCGCTCACGGCCATGCGGGATTTGTAGCCAGCTCAGGCAAAACGAAAACGGGCCGGTATCGCTACCAGCCCGCCTTGTTTCTGTCGGATCGTAACCGCGGTCAGTCCAGATGGCCCGTGAGGTTCTTCGGCGAGAAGACCTCCTTGATCTGGGCTTCGGTGAGGATCTTCTGTTCGCGGATCAGGTCGAACACGCTCTTCTTCTCCTTCACCGACTGCTTCGCGATCTCGGCCGCCTTCATGTAGCCGATGAACGGGTTGAGCATCGTGGCGAGCGAGGGGTTCATGCCGAGGTAGCCCTCGCAGCGTTCACGCTGGGCCTCAATCCCTTCCAGGCACGACGCCTGGAACTGCGGCAGGTAGTTGATGAGGATCTCGAACGAGAAGTTCAGTTCGAACGCCATGAGCGGCATCATCACGTTCAGTTCCATCTGGCCCGCCTGCACGGCATAGGCGATGGACGTGTCGGAGCCGATGACGTGGTAGCAGACCATGTTCAGGCATTCCGCCATGACGGGGTTCACCTTGCCCGGCATGATCGAGGAGCCGGGCTGCACGGCGGGCAGGCGGATCTCGTCAAAGCCCGTCGTCGGTCCGGAGCAGAGGATACGCAGGTCGTTCGAAATGCGGGTGAGCTCAAGGCAGAGGTCCCGCAGGGCACCGGAGACGGCCGCCACCGGCTGGTTCGACTGGATGTGTTCGCGCGGATCCAGGGGCGGGCGGACGGGCAGGCCCGTGAGCTTGGCGATATTGGCGATCGCCTGTTTCTGAAAGCCTTTCGGCGTGTTGACGCCGGTGCCCACGGCGTTACCGCCGATCGGGAGTTCTTCCAGTTCTTCGAGCGAGAGGGCCAGTCGCCGGCGGGAACGCTTGAGTGCTGATGAATAGGCCCTGAACTCCTGACCGAGCGTGATCGGAACCGCGTCCTGAAGATGCGTGCGGCCCGACTTCATGATGTCTTTCCAGTCGGCGGCCTTCTTGTCGAACGCCTTGATCAGGCTGTCCAGCACCGGCAGCAGGCGGTGGCCCTGGATGAGACCGGAAAGCCGCAATGCCGTCGGCATGGTGTCGTTGGTAGACTGGCCGAAGTTCACGTGGTCGTTGGGCGAGATCGTCTTGTAGTCGCCTCGCTGTCCGCCCGTGTGCTCGAGGGCGAGGTTCGCCAGCACTTCGTTCGTGTTCATGTTGAAGCTGGTACCGGCACCGGCCTGGAACACGTCGATAATGAAGTGGTCGTGGTACTTGCCGTCCAGGACTTCGTCGGCGGCCCAGAGGATGGCGTCGGCGGCGTTGGGCGGCACGCCCTTGTCCTTCAGCTGCTTGGCGGCGAGCACGCAGGAACGCTTGATAATGGCGTAGGCGCGGATGAGCTGCTCGTTAGCGGTCAGCCCGGCCACGCGGAAATTGTTGAATCCGCGGAACGTCTGGACGCCGTAGAGCGCTTCGACCGGGACCTGGACCTCGCCGAGCGAGTCCTTCTCCACGCGGGTCTTGCCGGAGAGTTTCAGGGGCATGGGAATGCCGGCGGCCGGCTTGATGTCGAAAGACTTGAGCTGCTTCGCACCGTCTTTAGAACCGTTAGCGGGTTTCTTGGTAGCCATGTTGGTGATGTTCCTTGTCGTGAGAGGTTTTGGCGCCCGCCGGTTGACGGTGGCACCTGAAAGCGGGGCGAGCGTAGTCATGCGGAGGGGGGGAAGAAAAGGACTTTGGTCATCCTGGATACGGGGCAAAAAAATGCGCCCGGGGATACCGGGCGCAGGCTTGGACTTTGGCTGAACGGGAAAACTAGTTGTGCGGCGTGACCAGACGGCAGGCATCGCGAACCGTGCGGAGCTTGCCGGCGGAGCGTCCGTCGATCTCGACGCCGCAATCCTTCTCGATGGCCACGAGGATTTCGATCAGATCGAGGTCGGAACCCTGAAGATCGCGCTTCAGCTCCAGTTCCGGCCGGATCTTTTCCGGCGCCAGGTGGAACTTGCGGCTGATAATATCGATGACTTTGTTTTCTACACTGGTCATTTACAGATACCCCTCTGAAAAGACTCCCTCGCCACCCCCCTGTAGCAAACAGCCCTGACTGGTGGTCAGGGCAGGGTCTGCGGCAGGTCCGTCCTGTTCAGCAGGTCCTGTGCCGTAGGGCGTATTCATTTGTAACAATAAAAATACAATTATATCAGCTAGTTATATAGAACATGGATTAACGTACCTGTTGATAACTGTTCTCTTGGAGAACGCTACTACGCAGTTTGCGGGTGCGTAGTGCGTAGTAAATTACGCGCTCTGGCGGGGCCGATTCGTGTTATTCTACCCGAGCTTAAATAAGGGAGTGCGTGATGGGTGAACCGACTATTGCCGCCAAAAAACCTGCGCTTCTCGTCCTGGAGCCGGGCAAATATTTCTGGTGCCGTTGCGGTCAGTCCGCCAACCAGCCGTTTTGTGATGGGGCGCATCGAGGGACCGCGTTCACGCCAATTGCATTCGAACTCACCGAGAAAAAGAAGGTCGCCCTCTGCCAGTGCAAGCACAGCGGCAATCACCACTTCTGCGACGGGACGCACGCGAAACTGAAATAGTCAGCCGAGTCTTCTCGACCCTCTCGGGCGCTTTCCGCCTGTGAGACCGGGATTCTGTCCGGCCCGGTGGGCCTGCGAGTGCGGCGGCGGGTTCATTTCGGTAGTGAACCCCTCATTGCCGGTTTCACCTGTTGCGTGAGATTCCTCACACGCGCTTTTTCGTTCCTTTAACTGGCTAACTATTTTCTCCCGGGCGTCCGCCACTCCGGCCCGGAGCGCCTCGGCCGCCTGTGCGGCGTTTTCCGGCGTAACCTTGTCCGGAAGTTTCAGGTCGGCGTCGTCGGTGGACTGGGTTGTTGGGGCCGCCTTGCCGGTCTTCTCCAGCCGCGCGGCGTCCTTCAGCCAGTCGTCCCTGAGCAGCCGGAGTTCCCGGACGCCCGATTTCAGCGCGTCCAGGCGGACCCGCTCGTTTCCGCTCTCGTCGTACATGAGCAGGAGTTCCTGCGCGATCTGCGCCCGCGCGTCGTCGAGCAGCAGCAGCCGGTCGGCGATATCCACCGCCCGTCTGGCCAGACCGACCGCCTGGACGGGGTCGCTGATCGACTGGTCCGCGAACGGACCTTTCAGCCTCGAATCAATCCGTGTTTCAACCTGCATAGCCATCACCTCTGCTCCGCAAGGAGCGTCTGTGCGGACTCACCGTTCTGATCGCCCGTCTCGTCGCTACCGAACCGTTCGTCCTGAGGAGCTTTGCGAAGCAAAGCGTCTCGAAGGACAAGGGTTCGGCCGTTCGGCCCTTCGAGACGCGAGGCATACGCCTCGCTCCTCAGGGCGAACGGAAACGGAATCGCCGCGAAAAGGCCGGGCATGAGTCCGCGAACCTCGTTTCTGGCGAGGAACGTAACAGAGGTGTGTGTCAGGTAGTGACACAGTTATTAAACGTGTGCTGCGGGGCGAAAGAAGGGGTTATAACGGAGGCGCGCCGGCGATAGGTGTACCGGTCATTCCCCGCCTTCGGCCCGTTTCTTCTTCGCGTGCTCGATCGACTTGCGCTCGAGGATCTCCGAGTAGGCGGCCCAGTGGGCCTTTTCCTGCTCGGACGCTTTCCAGATCGTGAAGTGGCAGGTCGGGGCTCCCGCCGGGATGGTGGTGTCGAACCGGACCTGGAACCCTTTGCCTCCCTCGCCGCCGCCCTGCTTCTCGGCAAACTCCCGGGCGGCGTCGATCATGCCCTGAACGAAATAACGCTGCACCCGGCAGTCGAACGCCTGGTAGTGATCCTGGTGCGGGCACCAGAGAATATCGAAAGTGACCTTTTCATCTGATTCTATTTTCGGCGCTTCGAGCGAGGCGTAGGCGATGCGATTGATCACCGTCGCATAGAACGACATGAATTCAGCGCCAGTCATTCCTTCGGGGACTTTCGTGCCGTCGAGGATCTGGCGGCCTATGTCGAGACCCGTCTTGTGGAGCGCCTTGTTGACGATCTCCTGGCCTTCTTTTCCGAAAGCGGCCTCGCAGGACTTGAGAATCTCGATGAGCGCCATCGCCTGCATGGTTCCCCATTGCCACAGGGTGGCCGGGTCGAAGTCGGTTTTCGCCAGCACCTCTTCCTTGAGCCGCTTGAGCCCCTTCGCATAAGGCTGGTTGAATTTGAAATCCTTCCACTTCGCTTCAGGACGGTGTTCCCAGTGTGCCATGGCGGTCAGCTCTCCTTCGGTACGGTGTTGACAGAAATATCCTGGTGGTGCCGCGGGTGCAAAAGACGGAAAACAGATATCGACGGGGCCGTTTTCAGTAATCCTGCAGTCCTGCCAGAGGTATCGAGACGCCGATCCGGGTGCCTTTCCCTTCTTCGCTGTCCAGGTTCACTTTCCCGCCCATTCTGTTCACGAGTTCATGGACAATATAAAGCCCCAGCCCCACGCCGTGTCCCTCGCCCGCCTTCTGGCCAGTGAAGAACGGCTTGAAGACCTCCGGCTGCATGCTCTTCGGAATTCCTCTGCCCGAATCCGAAACGACGATCTGCAGGGTGCCGTCGTTGGCGGTCACATCGACTCTTGGCGGCTGGGCCCCGCCGGCGGCGCGGGCGTTATCGATCAGGTTGGGAAGCACTGTCCCGACGAAGGCATGGGGAACCCGTAGCGTACGCAGGTCCGGTGCAATGGCCGTCTGGAGGCCGGGACAGCTTTTATCCAGCCCGTCCAGGGATTCGCCAAGCGGCACGCTGGATTTGTGCGTTACCAGGTCATCCGTCAGCCGGTAGAGGCGCTCAACGATCAGGGCGGCGCGCCTCTGGCCCCGGAGAGCCATCTCGATAGTTTGAAGTGCCTCCTGTTTCTCCGGTGCTGTCGCACTGGAAACTTCGATGTCATCTCTGAGTGACTGGAAAAGTGCGCTGCTGGAGGCCAGCGGGTTCCGGAGTTCATGTGCCGCACCGGTAACCAGCGATCCCACGGCCGCCAGTGACTCGGCACGCACGAGTTCGTCCTTGGCCCGGGAGAGTTCCTGGTACGCAACGGTCAGCTTCCCCTCGCGGTCCCGCCAGCGAACCAGAACAAACCGGTAAACGGCGAGTGCAAACAGGCTTCCCATGATCATTGAAATCGCATTGCCGATGACCCATTCGTTCGACAATCTGCCGTCAATGTAAGGCTGGCCTTTCAGCAGTGGCGCATACGGGATTACCTCAAGCCGTTCGCCGATGGTCAGAGCCACCAGCGATACGGTGTAGAGCCCGATACCCGCAAAAACGGCACTGTGCTCGAACAGTAAAAACGCAATGATGGCGACCAGGAGAAAAGCGATGAAGCTGGGACTGGTATAAGGACCCAGCGCCCACGTCACCAGTGTGCCTGCGGTGAACAGCAGGCAGATCGACAGCAGGGAGAATACATAGCTGCCGGGGTTCCGCTTTCTGATGACCGATCCGATAGCACCCAGAAACAGGCACGCAGCCATCAGTATCTGGTTCAGGAAACGGATATGCGAGACCCACTCGCGGCTGATATAGGGTTCGATTTCCGGATGGGAAGCGAGCTGGTAGAACCGGAAATCGTATCCGGCGAGGAAGGGGAACACGAGCCCCAGGCCGAGCATTGCCTTTTCGACCGGTGACCATTCCAGCGAGCCGCCGATCCATTCGACCGGCCTTCGCCACAAGCGGGGCGTGTCGGGATTACGTGCTTTGTCCGGCGCCGGTGTCATCTCCCAGACTTTCTCCAAAGGGCAGGGAATCGAAAGGAACTGCTACTCTATCCGAAATCATGGATAGAGATATCATCCGTAAATCACCCGCTCACGGTTCTCGCCAGTGTCACTCCCGTGATCCGTCCGGCGCCCTTTTTCCTGAGGATCGAGGCGCATATACGGAGCGTGGCGGCCGTTGTGCAGACGTCGTCAACCAGGACAACCGGCGCTCCTTCGGGCAGGGACCCGCTTCCGGCCCGGAACCGGAGCCGGGCGTTCTCCTCCCGCTCCCGGAATTTCAGACCCGCCTGCTCAACCCCTTCGCCTGTACTCTCCAGAAGATCGGTCCTGACCGTTGCGCCGGTGACATAGGCCAGCCGTTTTGCCATCCTGTGGGGAAGGTCGAACCCGCGTGCGCGGAGTTTTCCGGGGGCCGGCGGGATGCTGACGATGAGCGAACCGGGCTGGATTTGCCCGGCAAACGTTCCGGCCAGGAGCTGCTCAAAAAGTCCAAGTGCCGAGAGATCGCCGCCGAACTTGAGGCGGTTAAGGGAGTCCTTCAGCGGGCCTTTGTACAGATAGGCCGACCGGACTTCATCAAAAACGGGTGTTTTCGCCAGGCAGCGCGGGCAAAGGTGCGAGGCGGCGGAGGGATTGCCGGCAGGCCGTACGGCGTGAATAAAAGGTTCACCGCAGCACGGACACCAGGGCTCCGTGACCGGTTCGAGTTTCAGACGGCAACCAGGACAGATGAGGGCGGCATCGCTCTCCGCCGGTGCGCGGCAAAACGCGCATCGGGGCGGGACCAGCCAGGTGAAAAGTGTCTTCAGCCAGTTTTTGCGCTGAATGAGCGGGGTCATTTCCGGACAAGGCTATCACAGGAATGTGTGACGGAGGTCAGTCTTTCCTGAAAACGGCAAGCTATGATTCAGGCAAATGGACGACCCTCAGGGGCCGCCCCGAAGGAACAAGCAGATGGCAAAAGCAGTTTTTTTCAGAAAGAGCACAGAAAAGCACAAGTCGCCTAAAAAGAGCCACGGGAAGCTCGGTGGCTCCATGAAGATCCGCAAGGATACGACGCTGAACCCGCATTCGGTTCAGAAGAAGGCGTCCTCGCGCAATCCGAAAGGCAAATCCCACAAGGCAGGATGAAGAGCTGAGGCGCAGACCGGGAATACCGATTGCATCGTTTCGGTACTTCAGAATTATTAAATTGAATTCCGAATCCGGTTCAGCCTGTTTGTCATTTCCGCAACCGGAGGAAACCGGCTAACATACTACTTTAACAAGATATTTCGATAGCACGAGTTCATTGGCCGCCGGAGTTTCATGCGCACCAGTAATGACCAGAAACAGAAACGCGCCGCGCAGGTACTCGACACGACCCGGCGCATGATCGCCGAGCGGGGTGTCGAAAGCGTCAATATGCGGGATCTGGCAACGGAGTCCCGTGTCTCGGTGCCCACCTTGTACAAACTGCTGGGCGACAAGGAACAGATCCTGTCGCGGGCGATCCAGAAACAGCTGAGCGAACTGTTTCAGGAGATCATCCGCAATGCCGGCAAGCCGGGCGTGGAGCGCTTCCTGGCGCTCCTGGAATCCGGCGGCCGCTCCATTATTGATCTCGGTAACTATTCTAAAGAGGTGATCGGGCATCTCCTTCTCAACAACATGAAGGATATTGCC
This sequence comes from uncultured bacterium, assembly GCA_964565925.1. Taxonomy (GTDB): domain Bacteria; phylum JAGRBM01; class JAGRBM01; order JAGRBM01; family JAHCIT01; genus CAZMGV01. The sequence continues at coordinate 36,692 of CAZMGV010000004.1, read as the reverse complement.
AGCGAGCAGGTCGCGGACGTCGCCAACCAGTATCTCGCCCAGGCGCTCGCTGAAATGCGGCAGGCGGGACAACTGGAAGCCTGGGCCGACCCGCCCACGATGGCCGAACATGTGACGATTCATGTGCTCATGTGCTGCTTCGGCTGGCACAGCGGCAACATTACGGATGCGGCGTTGCCCGCCTGTGTTGTCTATGGCGGGGCTATGATCGCACTGGGCCCGTCAAAGGGCGCGGCCCGCAAACTGATCGAGAAAAAAATCCAGGAAGTCCAGCCACTGGCCGTCGCGGGCAAACGCGAACGTGGAACCTGAATGGGTAACGGTCACGATTCGAATGATGACCGCATCCGGACGGTGTTCGAGACCGTCCGGCGCCTGATCGGCGAGCGCGGGATGGACAATGTGAACATGCGCGATCTGGCGAGCGAGTCCGGCGTTTCCGTGCCGACTCTGTACAAGCTGATCGGCGACCGTGAAACCATTCTGGTCAGGGCGGTGGAGTCCTGGGGCGAAGGCGTGATGGACGAGGCGGCGGAGAACGCGCCGACTCCGGGACTGGAAAAACTCATGTCGATCTGGGAGCAGATGGCCCGGAGCACGCTCTCCATGAAGGAGTATTCCCGCCAGGTCACCGCCAGCGTGCTTGCCGACAGGATGGACGGCCCGGTTCTGCGGAAAATGTATGACCTGGTCAGGCAGACGCTCCAGTCGGCACTCGAGGATATGAAAGCGGACAATCATCTGGAGAGCTGGGTTGAGCCCGGAATCGCCGCGGCGCAGATGACTTCCTGCATACTGATCAACATTATCGAGTGGTATAACGGCGTCGTGCCGGACGAAAACCTGCCGGCGGCGATTTTCTACGGCGCCGGACTCATGGCGCTGGGTCTTTCAAAAGGCGCGGCGCGCAAGAAGCTGGCGGGCCGTGTCGAGGAGTTGCAGGGCAGGGCTTTCGCCGGAGAGCAGACCTAGCTCTTCAGGAACGCCGCGACCGTTACCGCCAGTACCGTCACAAACAGCACGACCCGCAGCGTTTCGTGCTTTGCCGTCACGGCGAAGCCTACGCCGAGCCTCGATCCGGCAATGGCCGCAACCGACAGGACAATGGCGGGAATCCAGAGCACCTTGCCCGTATAGAGGAACACCGCCAGCGGGATGATTCCGGAGATTCCGGAGATCGCGATCTTGAGCGCGTTGGCGCGGACGAGGTCGTAGTGCAGCGTACCGCAGAGCACCATCAGCGACAGAAATCCGATCCCGCCCTGGACGAAGCCGCCGTAAATGCCGGTCAGCACGAACCAGAGAATGGAGACCGGCCTGTCGTGAATCGACAGCGCCGGGGCGTCCTTGGGCGGCAGCACGAGTTCCGGTTTCGCGAACATCAGTGCCGAGATGATGACCATCGATCCCAGCAGGACCGGCTTGAGATACGAGACCGGCAGCCAGGTGGCTCCGAGGGCGCCGATCAGAACGCCGGCCGCCGACGCCGCCAGGATCCAGACGGCGGCCTGCCTGTCGAACTTCCCGGCGCTGTGAAATCCGAGAACCGTGGAAACCGACTGGGCCAGCACCGACGGCCGGTTCGTGCCGTTGGCGATGTCCGCCGGCATGCCGAGCAGCATGAGCGCGGGCATCGTCAGGAACGACCCGCCGCCGGCGACCGTATTGATGAAGCCCGAGGCGACCCCGGCGGCGACAAGAACCGAATACTGGAACGTGGAGAACTGGTTCACTGACTCTCGTTTCACGGACCGGCCAGACGGCACCAGACGGCAGAAGATAAACGGGCCGCTGACCGGAGGCCGCTTTCTACTGACGCCCTCCGGCACCGTCAAGCCGGGCCTTCCCACGGGCGGATCTACTGGTAAGAATGCGGGTCCGATACTCAACCGGTCCGAAGGGAACTGACACCATGCCTGAGAAGAACGACCTCGATACTTTCCGCGACGAAACCCGCCAGTGGCTGGAGGCCAACTGTCCGGCCGGAGTCCGGACCCCCATGCCCGAGGACGAAACCCCGTGGGGCGGGCGCAAGGCGGTCTACAAGAATCCCGACTCGAAGCTCTGGCTGGAACGGATGGGTGCCCGCGGCTGGACGGCGCCGTTGTGGCCGAAGGAATACGGCGGCGGGGGACTCAGCAAGGCCGAGAACCGGGTGCTTCAGGAAGAGCTGCGGCGTATTCGCGCCAGACCGGCGCTCTACAGTTTCGGACTCTGGATGCTCGGCCCGGCGCTTCTCGAATACGCCAGCGAGGAACAGAAGAAGGAATACATCCCCAGGATCGTCCGCGGCGAGATCCGCTGGTGCCAGGGGTACAGCGAGCCGGGGGCGGGCAGCGATCTGGCGGGTCTGCAGACGTTCGCCGAGGACAAGGGCGACTATTACCTGGTGAACGGCCAGAAAGTCTGGACGAGTTATGCGAACTACGCCGACTGGATCTTCTGCCTGGTGCGCACGGACAAGTCGAAGAAGCACGACGGGATCAGCTTCCTGCTGTTCGATATGGAAACGCCCGGGGTCAGCACCCGGCCGATCAAGCTGATCAGCGGAAGCTCGCCGTTCTGCGAGACGTTTTTCGACAACGTCAAAGTACCCAAACGGAACCTTGTCGGAACCCTTGGCGGCGGCTGGACCATCGCCAAGGCGCTGCTGTCTCACGAACGGACGATGATCTCGGAGATGGGGCTGGGCGGTGCGCTGGGCGGCGGAGCGACCGAGGGGATGGCAAAGCTGGCGAAAGATTATGCGGGGGCCGACGGGAACCGGATTGCCGACCCGGTGCTCCGCGACCGGATCGCGGCCCACGACATCCGGGGGAAGGCGTTTTCGCTGACGGTCCGCCGTGCCGATGCCGAGGCGAGAGCCGGCGCCAACCCCGGTGCGCTGGCCTCGATGTTCAAATACTACGGGACCGAGCACAACAAGAACCGATTCGAACTGCTGGTGGAGATACTGGGGAACCGGGCCTTCGGCTGGGAGGGGGAGGGGTTCACACCGCGGGAACTGGACACGACCCGCCAGTGGCTGCGCAGCAAGGGCAACTCGATCGAGGGCGGCACGAGCGAAGTGCAGCTCAATGTTGTCTCCAAGCGGGTGCTTGGCCTGCCGGAGGTGAAATAACATGGCGCTCGTACTCACCGACGATCAGATGCAGTTCCGCGATCAGGCCCGGAAGCTGGTGAAAGCCAAGGCGCCGGTCGAACAGCTTCGCAAACTCAGGGATTCAAAAGACCCGACCGGTTACTCGGCCGATCTCTGGCGTGAGATGGGCGGCCTCGGATGGGCCGGCATACTGGTGCCCGAATCGTTTGGCGGAGCGGGGCTGGGTTATCAGGAACTCGGCGTGATTCTGGAAGAGATGGGCCGCCAGCTCGTCGCGTCGCCGCTCTGGAGTACGGCACTCGCCGGTGCGACGGCGCTTCTGAAAGGGGCGCACGAGGGTGTCCAGAAAGAGGTGCTTCCAGGCGTTGCCGCCGGGAAGACCGTCGTGGCCCTGGCGGTCGACGAAGGCCCCCACCACAACCCTTCCGGCGTGGCGACCAAGGCCGAGAAAACGGCGTCGGGCTACCGCCTTACAGGTAAAAAGGTATGGGTGGCGGACGGCCAGGTAGCCGACTGGCTGGTTATCTCGGCACGGACGGCGGGCGGCCAATCGAATCCGGCGGATACAAACGGTATCTCGCTGTTTCTGGTGAAGGGAGACGCTAAAGGCGTCAATCGCAAACGGCTCTGGACGGCCGACAGCCGCGGATGGGCGGACGTCGAGTTCGGCGGCGCGGAGGTTCCGGCGACCCATGTGCTCGGGCCGTTAGACGGAGGGTGGGAACTGCTGAACCGGATACTCGATGCCGGCCGCGCCGGAATCGTGGCCGAAATGCTCGGCGCCCTGTGCGATGCGTTCGAGCGTACCCTCGAATACCTCAAGGTCAGGACCCAGTTCGGCGTGCCGATCGGGAGTTTCCAGGCGCTTCAGCACCGGGCGGCGCAGATGTTCTGCGAAGTGGAACTCTCCCGGTCGCTGGTGCGGGAGGCGTTCACCGCGCTCGACGAGCAGCGGCCCGATGCCGCCTCGATTGTCAGTGCGGCGAAGGTGCAGGTTTCCGACACGTTCAGGCTGGTCAGCAGCGAAGCGGTCCAGATGCACGGCGGCATCGGCGTGACTGACGAGCATGAGATCGGATTTTACCTGAAGCGGGCAAGGGTTCTGGAGCAGCACCTGGGTTCTCCCCGGTTCCACCGTGACCGGTTCGCTGCCCTTTCGGGGTATTGAGAGGTCCCAAACGGCCGTTTCTGTGATATCATCCGCGCACAATCGGCGGATAACTACGCGAGATACGTATACGGAATCGAAGCGGGCAATATTCAGTCGGATCACCCGGTGGGTCGGCAGTCCACTGGAGTGGTCTGATTCCGCCCGCGCACTGCTGATTATCGTTCCGACACTGTTCTTCCAGCCTGCCTATATCTGGCTCGCACGGCATAATGCCGAGGCGCTGTCGCTTTCCGCCGAGACGGCGGACTTCCGGGACCGGGTGGAACTTTACCGGACGGTTCCCTGGGTGTTCCTGCTTGCCGCCGGGATGTGGTTCTGGCGGACCGGACGTCCGGCGAAATGGTTCCTCTACACCACCAGTATCCTCTGGTACGTCAATCTCGGCTTGGCGACCGCGCTTTACGAACCGTTCAATACGTTTCTGTGGCTGACGATCGCTGCCGTCACGCTTCTGCTCCTGATTATTGTCGACTGGATCCCGGTGATTACGGGTCTGGGGCTTGCCGCCGTCATTATTGAAAGCTCGGCGGCAGGAGTGCTGCCGGGTTTCCCGGGTTACGCGCCGGTCTATTCCGGGGCGAAAAATCTGGACGCGTTCATGCATCCGAACTGGGAGTTACGGGCCCTGCTCCTGTCGATGCTCATCACGGCGCTGCTGATTTTCATGTACGTCGTCTCGCTCTGGCGGGACCGGGAAGCTTCGCTGGCGTCCGCGCTGGCCGAACTGGGACAGGCCAGCCGGGATCTGGAGACCCGTGTCGCCGTCAGGACCCGTGAGCTCCAGATCGCCATCGACGGCAAGTCCCGGTCCGAGATGAACTGGGAGTCCCTGTTCCAGAGCGCTCCGGATTTTATCATGGTGATCGACAGGGAAGGGCGGATCGAGAAGATCAACCGGGTGCTTCCGGGCAGCAAAATGGAGAAAGTCGTCGGCCGTCAGGTGACGATGATGATTCCTGAACCTTACGGCCGGAATCTGGCGGAAGCGTTAACCCGGGTGTTCAGTGAAAACCGCGAGCAGCGTGTCGAGACCTGCTATGACCAGCCTGACGGGACCGTGTGGTTCGAGAACCGGATCGCGCCGCTTGGCAGCGATCCCGGGCGGGCGATCCTGATCGCGACCGACGTGACGGCCAGACGCCGCGCCGATCAGGAGCGGCAGGAGATGGACGTCCGTATCCGCGAAAAGCAGCGGCTGGAAAGCCTGGGCATTCTCGCAGGCGGCATCGCGCACGATTTTAACAATCTCCTGAATCCGATCCTCGGGCAGGCGGGACTTCTGCAGAAAGACCTGCCGGCCGATTCGCCGCTTCAGGAAGCGGTGCGCGATATTGAAATCGCCGCCTCGCGGTCAGCGGAAATCGTCCGCCAGCTGCTGGCGTTCGTGGGACATTCCGCCTCCGACAAGAAGGCGCAGAACCTGAACGAACTGATCCAGGAAATGGCGCGGCTGCTCCGGATCGCGCTGCCGGCGAACGTCCAGCTGAACATGGACCTTTCAAGCGCTCCCGTCGTGGCGAATCTGGACGGAAGCCAGGTCCGGCAGGTCATTCTGAATCTCATTACCAATGCGGCCGAATCCATCGGCAGCAATCCCGGTGCGGTCGCTGTTTCCACGCGGGTGATGGAATACAGCGAGACTCTGGCCACCCCCGGCGCCCGGTTCGGGGACCTCGGGCCGATGTCTTATGTCGTCGTTCAGATCTCGGATACGGGCGCGGGAATCCCGCAGAGCACGCTCCCCCGGATTTTCGATCCGTTCTTCACGACGAAGCCGAAAGGCCACGGTCTGGGGCTCGCTTTCATCCTCGGGATTGTCCGTTCCCACGGCGGGGCCGTGTCGGTTACGAGCGAGCCGGGAAAGGGGACCACTTTCCGGATCTTTTTCCCGCTCGGGGAGGCGGTCCGCCAGCCTGCCGGCCTGTCGGCGGCGGCGCGCAAAAACCCGTCGCCGGCGGCCGACTGTACGGTTCTGGTCGTGGATGACGAGGAACTGAACCGCTCGCTGGCACGACGGATCCTTCAGCGGCACGGGATGACGATCCTCGAGGCCTGCGACGGGGCGGAGGCGGTCAGCCTGTTTGCGAAAAACAGGGGCGCCATCAATTGCGTGCTGCTGGATCTCACGATGCCGGTCATGGGCGGCGCCGATGCGCTCGCCAGGATACGGGAGATCGACAGGAACGTGCCGGTGATCCTGATGAGCGGTTACGATCAGGACAACAGCCGGGCAGGATACGGCGAAGACTCAAACGTGGAGTTCCTGCAGAAACCGTTTTCGGCCGACGACCTGTTGCGAAGGATTGCGGCGGTCACCGGAAACGAAAAGGCTCGCCTGATCGTTTCCCATCTGTAGCGTCCCGCCGGAACTTCTCCCGCGCTAGTTCCGCCTTGCCAGTGCGGCTTCCAGTTCTTCGAGCGCTTCGCCGGTATAGACCGCCAGGCGCTGCAGGTGCGGCATACTGTCGCGGCATCCGGTGAATCCGAAGTTCATCGTCCCGGCATAGCTGGTGCAGGTGATATTGAACGCCTGACCGTGGTACGGGATGGAAAGCGGATAGCTGGCCTGGAGCCTTGCGCCGCGGAAGTAGAGGGGCTTTTCCGGACCCGGCACATTCGAGATGGTCACGTTGAAAGGCGGACGTACGCGGCCAAGCGTTCCGGTCACCTGCTGTAACAGAATCGGTGACATCTGCAGCGCGCTGAACTGGATGATGGCGTCCTTGGACATGCCGTGAAGCTGGGCCTTGGCATGACGGGCGGACTGCCTGATGGCATGGAGCCGTTCGAGCGGGTCCGCAATATCGGTGGCGAGATTCACCAGCAGGGAACCGACGGCATTACCGCCGCCGGGGTCGTCCTTCGGACGGATGTTGACCGGTATCATCGCAATCAGCGGTTCCGCGGGAAGGGCGTCCATTTCGATGAGGAAACGCCGCAGACTCCCCGATGAAATCGCCACGATCACATCGTTAAGCGTACCATCCGACGCCTTGGCCACAGCCTTCAGCCGCGGGAGCGAATACTACTGGGTGGCGAAGCGCCGGTTCCGGCTGACCCGGCCGTTCAGGATGCTCATCGGCGCCTGAAACGGCAGGACGACGTCATTCTCCTTGCCTTCGGCGATGTTGAGCAGTTCCCGGCCCACCTGTTTTGCGGCGTTATACTGGTTCCGCAGCGCGGACAGAACCGATTCGAGGCCGGTTTCCGGGGCGCCGTTAGCCGATGCCGGCCTTTCCGGCGCGGGCAGCGAAAAGAACAGCGGCTTTTGCCGGTCGTCGGGAGTGGTGGAGAAACTCCGGGCGAGTATCCGCGAACCGGTAAACCCGTCCACGAGCGAATGATGGATCTTGACGTAAATCGCGAAACGCCCGCCCTCCAGCCCTTCGATAATATGCGCTTCCCACGGCGGATGATGAAAGTCGAGCGAGTTGCTGTGCAGTCTTGAGACGAGAATCCCGAGTTCGCGTTCATCGCAGGGGGACGGAAGCGCCAGCCGCCTCACATGATAATCGATGTCGACGTTTTTCTCCTCGATCCACGACTGGACCGGGTTCAGGAGAAATTCCGGCGTACGCAGTTTCAGATTCCAGGGGGGAAGGACTTCATGGGATTCCTTCATCTCGGTCACCAGGTCACGGAGAAAGTCCGGCCTGGCGTCCGGCGGCGGCGTGAAGATAAGCAGGGAGCCCACGTGCATCATCGTCTCGCGGGTTTCGCCGTAGAGGAACATGGCGTCGGATGGCGTCAGGCGCTTTTCGCTCAAAGGGTAATCTCCGGTCTCTGGCGACGATACCGCAAGTGTGTTTCCGCATGACCGAATATTCCAGTACAGACTCTGTAATATCGGTCATTCGGGACGATCTTTGTCCAGTTTGGGCCTCTCCTGTGTCTGCCCGGAGCCCGCTTTTTTGGGGCTGAAACTGGATACCGATTGGCGACCGGGATAACGTCTGCCATCTACTGGTTTTGCGGGAACCTGAAGCATGGAAACACCTTCGCTGATTGAAACGCAGATCCGGGCGCTGGCCGCCCGGGCACTTGATCCGGCCGCTTCCGGTGCGGTCCGGACCTATGTCGAAATCATGATGGTGGTGATGGGCCGCGGGCTCATCTCGCTGACCCGGCACGACGAATCGGTACAGTCCGAGCTGGAAGGATTCCCGGGCGGATTCCGTTTCGAGATGATCACACTGCCTGACGGGCCGTCGGTGCGGTTGCGCCTGAACGCGGAGCGCGCTTTCGAGATGGACACGGCCCCGGGCCGTCCGGACCTGTCGATCCAGTTCAAGCACGTCCGGCATGCGTTCCTTGTGCTCAGTTTTCAGGAAGGCACCGTGCGGGCGTTCGCCAACAACCGGATGGTCGTGGACGGGGATATCGCGTGGGCGATGCGCATGGTGAGGATACTTAACCGCCTGCAGTCGATCATCCTGCCCGAGGCGATCGCCAGACGGGCGGTGAAACGGTACGATCCGGTTCCGGTCGTGCAGAAGGCCCGCCTGGCGGCAAAAATATACGGAGATGTGGCGGCCATGTCGATGAAGGGAGACCAGGCGTGAGCGGAGCATTCTACGAGTTCTACTGTCCGGTAAAAATGATCGCGGGCATGAGTGCGCTCGATCACCTGCCGCACGAGCTGAAATCCCGCGACTGCCACAAGCCGCTCGTGGTGACGGACAAGGGGGTTCGCGCCGCCGGCCTGCTGGACATCGTCCTGAAATCGCTGACGGAAGCCGGAGTGAACGACCTGCCCGTGTACGATTCGGTCCCACCCGATTCGAGCACGTCGGTCGTCGCCGAGGCGGCGGACCTTTACCGCAGGAGCGGGTGCGATTCGATCATCGCCGTCGGCGGCGGTTCCGTGATCGATACCAGCAAGGGGTTGAATATTCTCGTCGCGGAGGGCGGCAGCGACCTTCACAAGTATGCCGGCGCCGGCTCGCTCAAGAAACCGCTGCGTCCCATGGCGGTGATCCCGACGACGGCGGGGACGGGTTCCGAAGTGACGCTTGTCGCCGTCGTGGCGGACAAGGAGAAGGGCGTAAAGCTCGCCTTCGCGTCGCCGTTTCTGCTGCCCACCTGGGCGGTGATCGATCCGAGAATGACGATGTCGCTGCCGCCTTTGCTCACGGCGGCCACGGCGATGGACGCCATGACCCATTCGATCGAGGCGTTTACCTGTCTCGGCAAAAATCCGGTGAGCGATGCGTATGCCTCGGCGGCGATTCGCAAGATCGCGACGAATCTTCCGAAAGTTCTCGATACTCCCGCTGACGCCGAGGGGCGGTTCGAACTCGCGCAGGCGGCGACCATGGCCGGTATCGCGTTCTCGAACTCCATGTGCGGGCTCGTCCATGCCATCGGCCACCAGCTGGGCGCCGTCTGCCACATGCATCACGGCACCTGCATGAGCCTCATGCTTCCCTATGTGCTCGAGTACAACCTGGGCGCCCGAAGCGACGCGATCGGCGAGCTGCTGCTGTATCTGGAGGGCGCGGATGTCTACGCCCGCACGCCGGCGGACCGCCGGGCGTCCGAGGCGATCCGGTCGATCCGCAAATTCCGCGACATTTTGCATGGCAAGTGCGGGCTCCCGCGCACGCTCAAGGAGACCGGCAAGGTCCGCGAGGACCAGCTGGAACAGCTGGCCCGTATGTCGCTCGACGACGGTTCGCTTTCCTTCAATCCGGAAGAGGCCGACTACGGCGACGTGCTGGGGATCCTGCGCCGGGCGTGGAACTGACCTCTCAGTTCCAGAACACCTGGACCCGCGATTTCCCGTCGGGGAGCGTTTCTATCCCGAACAGACCGCCGAAAACGCTCCAGTAGGTGCCGCGCTTCGGATCCCGGTCGTAGGTATAAAAGGGGTTGATTTCGAACCGGTGCGATTCCGAAGTCGACCGGTTGTAGACCAGCCGCCAGCAGAACCTGAATTCGCCGCCCGCTTCCGCCGTTTCCTTGTAGCGTGTCAGGAGCCAGAGCACGTTCCAGCTCTTTTCGGTCCCGTCTCTTTCGTAGGCATAGAACGGGAACAGGTAGTGGGAACTCCCGCTGGCGGTGCCGGTATATCCATAAAGCGATTTGCCTGGCGATCCGAGCCCAAGCACGGCAAGGTGACGGGTGTCGTTCTGCAGGTTGTTTTCGTAACCGAAAAGCAGGGCGAACCGGTAGGACGTTGCCGCGGACGAATCGGTGTAGGCGAAGAGCGAACCCTCCGGGATACCGAGGCCTATCACTCCGAGAGCTTTCCCGCCGGTCGAACGGTCGGAGCTGTATCCGAACAGGGGAATGAAATGCGACCGGCTCTGCGCGGGGGTGCGCTCGAATCCGAAGAGGGATTTGCCGGAATCCCCGAGACCCAGTGCCCCCAACTGCGTCGCTCCGGTTTCACGGGATGTGCTGTATCCGTAAACCGGGAAGAAATGAGAACGGGTTTCTTTCGGATTCGCTTCATAGCCGGCTATCGACTGGTTCGCCCCGGGAAGTCCGATCATACCCAGCTGCTGTTCGTCCAGTTCGCGGTCGAGGGCGTATCCGATGAGCGGGAAAAAGTGGTACCGGTAGGCTCTTGCCGACGACGCATAGCCGAACATCGAATTGTCCGGCCGCCCGAATCCGATGACGCCTGTATCGCTGGTCCCGGCGCTCTCGTCGCGGCGCCGGCCGATCAGAGGCGTAAACCGGAACGCGGATTTCGACTCCGTCGCCGAATAGTCCAGCAGCGAGGTTTCCGGTGATCCCAGTCCCAGCCCGGTCAGGTTTCCCCCGCCCGTTTTCAAATCGGACCGGTAGGCGTAGAGCGGCAGAAAATGGGACCGAACCGCGGCGGGTGTCGATTCGTAGCCGATCATCGACCTGTCCGGGTCGCCAAGGCCCAGTGCACCAAAGCGGCTCTCCCCGGCAGTATTGTCCTTCTCCCGTTTCAGGAGCGGGAAAAACCGGTAGCTGATTTTCGCCGGTGATCGGGCGTAGGTGAACAGGGAACCTTCCGGGGTTCCCAGCCCGATCAGGTTCAGTTGCGTTTCATCCGGTTCCGGTTCCGGTTTGGCCAGATACCCGTAGAGCGGGAAGAAATGGGATGTATGCTCTGCCGGTGACGAACGATCGCCAAAGAGTGACGACCGGGACTGACCGGTACCCAGAATACCGAGATCGAAGGTGTGTTCGATGTCATTGGACCGGTAGCCGTAGACGGGGAGCATCCTCGCCGATGCAAGTCCGGGGGATGATTCCTGGGAATAAAGGGCGAGGTTGTCCGGATGGGCCCACAGCACCATGAGCCGCCGGTTCTCCTTCTCCGTGTCGCGGCGGAAATAGTAGAGCGGGAACATGCCCTGCGTACGCTCGGGCCCCTTGATACGGTCAGCCCAGAGCGGCAGGAGCAGGTCGAACGAATCGGCCCCGTGCCGGTCATGGAAGAAGAGCAGTGCATTCACTTTCGTGCGATCTTCCGTCTCGTCGCTGCCGTACCGGAAGAGCGGCCAGAGAGCAGAGGTTTCATGGTAGGTCCCGTTCCGGGCTTGCCCGTAAAACGGCCAGATATGGAAGGTTTCGTGCGTCTGGTCCTTCCGGTCGATCCAGTAGGGAGGGAGCAGGGCAAGCGAACCGAAAGTCCGCGACGATGCCGGATCGGAATAGTGATAGTAAAACGGCATGAGCCAGGACTCGTTCATGTCCGGCTTTTCGACCGACCGGTAAACACCGAACAGTCCGTTTGCGACGGTCATGCGCTTGTGGTCGTTGCGGACGCTCGTATAAAGGCCGCCCGCGTGAATCTGCCGGTCGTACCAGTCCCCTCTCCGGTAACGGCCACCGTATGGGAAAAGGAATTCGTATTTTCTGTCGCCGGAGTCGAAATTCCAGTACAAGGGGAAACCGATCGTAAAGGCACGTTCCGGTGCCGCTTCGTGCCAGTAAACCGGCAGCAGCCGCAGCGACTGGTTCTTGTCCGACTTCCCGTAATGGAAGAACGGCCAGACCACGTCCCACTCCCGGCCGTTATCGGGGCGATGCTCGACATGCGAATACATGGGGAAAAGAACAAGCTGGCGGGACGACTCGTCCGCTCTTTCATATTCACCATAGAACGGGAAGTAGTAGCTGAACGCCTCCGACGTGCCGGTGTCCTCCCAGTTCAGATAGAACGGCATTACCGTACGCATCGAATATTTCCCGGAGCGGTACCGGTAAAAGACGGGTGCGGCCAGCGACCACCCCCAGTTGGCCTCCTGATAATCCAGCGCGACTGGCGGGAGCATACGGAGGCGGTACCTGGGCGTTTGCCAGTCGGAATACAGGGGCGTGATGAACGTCGTCTCCCGTTCGGGAGTTTTCCGCGAAAAATAAAGCGGGACTATGAGATGTGTCGAGAGATTTTCGCCCTGTTGCCGGTACCAGATCGGCAGGAGCAACCGGCTCGAATCGTTCCCGTCGGTATTCCAGAAATAAGTGAACAGGTAGCCGGCATCAGTCCCCTTCTGTCCGTCGTGTTGTGAAAAATAGAAGGGAACGAACAGGCTGCTTTCCCGTTCGTGTTCGCTGTCGGTATTCCGGTTCCAGAGCGGGGCCAGACCCCACGCGCTCTCGGACTGATGGTCGTGCCAGTAGTAGTTGAACAGAAACCCGCGCGACTCCTTTTCCGGCGTATTGTGTCCGGAATAGTAGAACGGAAGCAGCAGGTTCGAATCCGTGCCTTCCGGGTCTCCCTGGATGTGAAACCAGAACGGCGGCACCCCCTGGCGGCGGACCTTCTGCCGGTTTTTCCAGAAGTAGGGTCCGAGAAAACCGTGTGACTCCTCGTCCGGGATGTTTTGGCTGGAAAAGTAAGCGGGAGCGATGAAATGCGAACGGATCCCGTTCCTGTCGTCGTGAAACCGGTACCAGAACGGCAAGGCTCCGCGCGATCCGCCTTCTTTCCAGTCGTGCCAGTAGTAGCCGAGCAGATAGCCCTGGTTCCCGGCATTGGCCGGATCCGTCATGGAGTAATAGAAGGGGACAAGCGCATCCGACCGGAGGCCGTCGTCGCCGTTTCGCTGTCTGAACCAGAACGGGAACAGGCTGGAGTAACGCTCTTTCTGCCGGTCGTGCCAGTAGTAATTGAACAGGTAACCCTGGTGCTCGTCCCGGGTTGTGTCGCTGGACGAATAGTAAAGCGGCGGTACGAGACTGTTGCTGTAGCCGGTAGTCTCATCGCTGCCGTGGAACCAGAACGGGACAACCGCCTGCGTGTGACGTCCGTCCCGGTCGTGCCAGTAGTAGTTGAGCAGATACCCCTGTCCGGCCTTTTCAGCTTCCCGGGTTGTGGAGAAGTAGAGGGGAATAATCCAGCGCGAATCGACTCCGCCTTCGGTTTCATGGGAGTGAATCCAGACAGGAGCGATACCGGTCAGATCCCGCCCCGGACTGTCGCTCCAGAAATACAGCCCTGCATAACCCCGGCTTCTGGTCCCGTCCGTCGCGGCCAGCCGGTAGTACGCGGGGATGAACAGAGTGGTTTTCTCGCCGGACGAGACCGAATTGATCCAGACGGGGACGACGGCCTGCGTCTCTTCATCCGGGCTCATGTTTTTCCAGACGTAAATTCCCGCCCATCCCCAGTTGGCGTCGTGATCGCGGAAATATCCGTAAGCGGGCGCGAGCCAGTGCGTCGTCCGGTCGGGACTGCGTTCATACCGGTAGAACGGGAAAGGCGCATCCACGGCCTGCTCGGTGCCGTCGGCGCTCGATCCGTACCGGAAAAGCGGAAACAGGGTCCAGTGATCGGAGTAGCGGCGCTCCTTGTCCTGATGAAGGCCGTAAAACGGCCAGAGATGCAGGTTCCGTTCTTTTGCACCTTCTATATCCCACAGGAGCGGGAGGAATATCCGGTACCGGTTTTCGGGCGTTTCCTTGCTCCAGTAAAAGGGACGGATCGAAAACAGTTCCTTATTCCCCGTCCGGTCGGAATCGACGGCGCCTAAAAAGACCCAAAGGTGATAGTGGTCATTGGCCGGATCGGCGTCCTTCCCGTAAAGAAAAGGATGGAAGGTGTAGCGTTCGTGGCGATTGTCGCGCTGATACGAATACATCGGCCACAGGACCTCTGTGCGAGCCTGGTTGACACGTTTCTCGCGGAAAACGATCGGCCAGAGGGTGACGGGCCGGGAGATTTCTTCGCCCGGTCCGTCTGGCCTGGCCGGTTTGTCCGTATCGGGCGCGATTACTGGCGCAGGTGGAACTTCTGTCGCGGGCGGAGCGGCTGCGTCGGCTGCGAATAGCGCAACTGGCTGTATCCAGATGCAGACTCCCCCCATCCATGAAAGGAGCCGCAGGAACTTCCGGGACCGGAAGAATTTTCTGCGCATATATGAAACGAGTGCCGCACCGGCCGGAAAGTGTCAAGCATTAAACTGCATTGCAGGATCGCCCCTCGCCTTTATTTGAGGTAATTAATCCGTTCCCGTGTAAGCTTTTAATCAATGGAGAAATTGAGATGGCCGCCGCCTCAGTCCCATCACCCTACGGAAAGCCGAAGCACCTCCCGGAGCCCCGGCTGATCCCGGTCCCGGCGATGAAACCCGAAGACGTTCTGGTGGACGCCGACGGGTCGGTCATCACCGGCACCGAGAACGGCCGGATCTACCGGATCAATCCGGCCACGGGTGCGACGACGGTGATCGCGAATACCGGGGGCCGTCCGCTCGGGATCGAGCGGTTCCCCGACGGCCGCATCCTGGTCTGCGACACCCGAAAGGGGCTGCTCCGGATCGATCCGTCCGGCGGCAAGGTCGAGGTGCTCGTGGACAAGGTGAACGGCCGCCGGATGCGGTTCTGCAACAACGCGGCGGTGGCGGCCGACGGTACCGTCTACTTCAGCGATTCATCGCTCAGGTTCGGCATAGACAATTACCGTAACGACGCCATTGAGAACATTCCGACCGGGCGGCTGCTCCGGTACACCCCGGGCGGAAAGCTCGACGTGCTGGTCAATAAACTCTCTTTCGCCAACGGCGTGGCGCTCGCGCCAGACGAATCGTTCGTCGTGGTCGCCGAGACGGCCGGCTTCCGGCTCAACCGGTACTGGCTCAAAGGTCCGAAAGCGGACCAGCGCGACGTTTTTGCCGATGATCTGCCGGGGATGCCCGACAACCTGTCGACCGGGACGGACGGACTGCTCTGGGTGGCGCTCGCGGCGCCAAGAGACCGCCGGTTCGAGGCCGCCATCAGGCTCCCGTATCCGGTCCGCAAGCTGCTGTCGCTGATCCCGGAATCGCTTGGCCCGACGGTACCCCGCAGCGTGCTGATGATGGCCTTCGATTTCTCCGGCCGCTGCGTCCACAATTTCACAGGAAACGCCGCGAGTTTTCACATGGTCACGGGCGTGCGTGAATACAATGGGACCGTTTACGCGGGCAGTATCGACGAGAGTGCCATTGCCGCCTTCACGCTGTCCTGAGGAGTGCGCCGCATGAGCAGATCCGTTTCACTCAAAATCCTGATTACCGGGGCCTCGAGCGGAATCGGCGAGGCCGCCGCCCTGCGGTTCGCCGCCAAAGGGCACGTCGTCGCGCTCACGGCCCGGCGCAAGGACGAACTCGAAAAGGTCGCCCGGAAAATCCGCGAGCAGGGCGGTACGGCCCATGTGATTGCCGCCGATCTCGCCAAAACGGCAGCGGCCGAAGAAGTGGTCGAAGCGGCCGTTGCTGCCATGGGCGGGCTCGATGTCCTGGTGAACAACGCCGGCTTCGCGCACGGGCGGCCCATCGGCAAGCAGAAGCCTGACCGGATCATCCAGATGGTGAATGTGAACGTCCGTGCGCCGTTCCTGCTCGCGCACTATGCGGTCCCGTATCTCGAGAAAAGCCGCAAGGGCCGGATCGTCAACGTGGCGAGCGTGGCGGGCCATATGCCGCTGCCGGGTCTGGCGGTTTATTCGGCGACCAAATTCGCCCTGGTCGGATTTTCGGAAGCGCTGGCGGCGGAACTGGCCACGAAGCGGATCGGCGTCACCGCCGTCTGCCCGGGCCTGGTGGACACGCCCATGGCGGACAACTTCCCCAGAGGAACCCGGAAAATGTCGCCGGAAGTGGTTGCGGCAGCCATCGAGCGGGCCATCTACAGCCCCCGTCCGCATATATTCGTACCGTCGCAGATGGCCTACGCGGCGGCTGCCCGGCGGTATGCGCCGCGCACTTTCCATCAGGGAATGCGGGTGTACGGCCAGCTGAAGGCCCGCAGCGAGAAACGGCGGACGCGGGCAAAACGGGCGCCGGAGAAGGACTGACCGGGCTTCGGTATTCAGCCCCGCGCGGAACGGATGAATTTCCAGAGGACCACCGGCTGAACCGCCACGGCGCGAATCAGCGGGAGCGGATCAAAATAGCTTTTCCGGTAGATCGCCAGCCCGTCCTTCAGTTCGAACTTGTCCACCAGATCCAGCGAGACGCGACGGTGTCCGGCCGTGCCGGTGAAGCGGAACTCTATAAACAGCTGGTCACCTGACGCCAGCCAGCCGGTGACCTCGGTCTTGAGGTCCGGAATCAGCGCGATCAGGTTGGCGAACGACCGTCTGGCGGCGTCCCTGCCTTTCAGTTCCGGGATCAGCGGCTGAAGGAGCCGCACCTCGGGATGGAGCAGCGAGGCGAGACGGTCAGGGTCCCGGGATGACCAGGCAGCCTGGAATTTTTCGACAAAATCATGACGTTCGGGTGCCGGCATGGCCCTGCGGTGATACCTGAATAATGCACACGAGTCACCGGGCGCTTCGGCAACCCGGCCTCCGGAATATCGGTTATGATCTTCAGGCAGGGGGAATCAGACATGAAAGTTATTCTGTTCGGTGCGACCGGTATGGTCGGGCAGGGTGTGCTCAGGGAGTGTCTCGCCGATCCGGACGTGGACCGCGTCCTGTCGATCGGACGGCGGGAGTGCGGAACGAAAGACGGAAAGCTCACGGAGATCCTTCACAAGGATTTCACCGGCTTCTCTTCCATCGAACGGGACCTGTCCGGCTACGACGCCTGTTTCTTCTGTCTCGGGGTTTCGTCGGCCGGGATGAAGGAGCCCGACTACCGGCACGTCACGTACGACTTTGCGCTGGCGGCGGGCCGCGTGCTGGCAAGGCAGAATCCCGGCATGACGTTCGTTTATGTCTCCGGCGCCGGGACCGACAGCTCGGAGCGGGGCCGGATGATGTGGGCGCGTGTAAAAGGCAAGACCGAGAACGACCTGCTCAAACTGCCGTTCAAGGCGGCGTTCATGTTCCGGCCGGCCTTTATCCAGCCCCTGCACGGGGTGCAACCGACGGCAGCATGGACACGGGTGTTTTATACCGTGACGGGCCCGTTGCTGCCGGCCGCAAACCGCCTGCTGCCGCAGTTCGTGACAACGACGGAACAGATCGGCCGCGCGATGCTTAATGTGGCGAAGCACGGGGCCCCGGCGCGCGTGCTCGAAAACCGCCAGATCGTCGAACTGGGAAGCGGGCGGGCACGGGACTAAAGGGCCGGGCTTAATTGTCGGGGGTTGGTTTGGTGGGAGATGCCGGATTCGAACCGGCGATTCGTTGATTCTCATACCCCGGGTCCAAGGGAGAGCGATTGATTCTGCGTCAGTGGGTGAGGAAGGGAAGGCGGGAAACAGGACGGAGGGTCGAGTCTCTCGCCTTCACCGAATCCGGGATCGTTGACGAACACGGAGCGACGACGCTTGGCACGCCGGAGCTTCACCGTTATAAAGGGCTCCTGATCCCTCACGACCTTCAGGAGGAGCCGCCCATGTCCGTAGCGTCCGCGCTTGAAAAACGGGTTTCGATCCGAGCGTTCAAAGACACCCCCGTCCCCCAGGACCTGCTGAACGCGATCTTCGCCAGGGCTCAGCTGGCCCCCTCGAACTGCAATGTGCAGCCGTGGCAGGTATTCGTGGTTTCGGGGGAGAAGAAGAACGAACTCAAGCAGGCGCTGCTGATGGATATGATGAAAGGCAGAGGCCCGAAACCCGACTTCAACTGGTCGGTGAAATACCAGGGTGTGCATCGGGAGCGGCAGTTCGGTTCGGCCAACGCCCTGTACACGGCGATGGGGATCCCGCGCGAGGACAAGGGCGCGCGTCAGCGGGCCATGGTGAAGAACTGGGAGTTTTTCGGGGCGCCCCATGCCGCGTTCTTCGTGATGGACAAGTACCTCGACATCATGGGTGCCGTGGACGTGGGCATTTACGCCCAGAGTCTCGCACTGCTCCTGCAGGAGAACGGTATCTCGAGCTGCTTCCAAGGTGCGCTGGGCCAGTTCCCCGGCCCAGCGCGCGAACTGTTTGGGCTGACCGAAGAGCAGGGCATCCTGTTCGGGATGTCATTCGGCTACGCCGATGAAGAGGCCCCCGTGAACCGGGCCCGCACCAGCCGGGCGGATCCCGGACAGGCCGTGAAGTTCATCGGCTGAACCGGCTGTATGTCCCGAAAAGTCCATCCGGGCGTCAAAGACTGCATCGTATGGGTTTTCTATGGGAAACCGGCCTATCGGCCATTACCGCCATGAACGGACCTAAACCTGCAATCTAATACGGCCAGGCAGGGGTTGCCGGGGCTTTCGGCGGCTTACTTGTCGGGGGTTGGTTTGGTGGGAGATGCCGGATTCGAACCGGCGACCCGTTGATTAAGAGTCCGGCGCTCTAAGTCGCTGCAATTGCGAAGAATTCGGGAAAATAGTTCGTAGAAGTTCGTAGATTGTTGGACAAAAAGGAAAGTCCCGTTCGCCTGATGTGCGCATAAGGCTGATATGAGGTCATTGATCAGGTCTTGTTTTGAGCAATGCGTTTGATGGAAAGGCCCAAGTCGCTGAAATCCGCTCGTTCCGCCAGCTTCTGAACCCTCGAAAGTGCAATTGAGTCTTGGTTAAGCGCGACGATATTCGCTGCCGGCATAATCCAGTATTCCCATTGGCCCAGATCCAGAGGGTCATATTTTGCCGGATTTCTTTCAGACTGAACGCAGAATACGAATACGTCAGCACGAACCACACGATTGCCTGAATAGCTGGCCTTATCAGCAGATAGCTTCTGTCCCCTGAGTCGCGTGAACTTTGGGACGGACTCGCGGGTCTCCCACGCCTGGAGATAGCCAGTGGCTTTTACCTCGATTCTAATCCCTTCGGGTGTCACGAGATCGCAATCGGCCCAAGCATCCCGGGGTTGTGAAAGATCGATGCCAAGAGCCATCGCCACGATGAACTCTGCCAGGACTCCTCGAGTGGTGTTGTCGGCCAGCTGGGAAAATGCCCAACGCCAGAAGTCACCGACCGTAGCAGGTGTTTGTAAGGATTGACGCCGTTTGGAATGAAACGCCTCGGCGGCATTTAACAATCGAACTGGAGCCTTGGCCATTTTGTTCAATATGACTGGAGCGAACTTACGCCCGATCCAGGCAACTGATAAGAAGCACAAAACCAGTTGCGGACCTTCAGGCGCCTCTGCTCGCTAACCCAATCGCGATACCTCGCCATCCCGGCTGTCAGCGAATTGGTGTGTGTTGCATAGAAAAGCGGCGCTCCAGAAGCCGGAAACCGGTGGCAATGGAACAAACTCTGCGGATTATTTCCGAGGATGTTTTCGACCTGTTTGGGACTATACCCGGTCAGAGCGCCCATGCTCGTAGCACTGAAGATATTGCAGTCAGGAATCTGGCGCGGGTCGACGTTACCACTCGGAGTCAGGAACGACTCTGATATGCGGCGCTTCTGGGCACCAACACTTCTGCTGGTCAGTTTGTCGATTTCGCGTTTAGGCACCGTAACCCCCTGAAATCTCCGATATTTCCTTTTGGCCCTGTCTCTCGAAAATCCCACGCATCATTTAGCGCAGGAATTCCGAAGGGAACCAGCGAAAGGAAATCAGCATGAGGATTCTGAACCAATCTCACTCAATGGAAAAGATCGAGCAGTTGAAACCCCATCCGGAGAACCCGCGCCGGGGCAATGTTCAGGCAATCAGCGAATCGATAGAGATAAACGGCTTCTACGGGGCCGTTGTGGCGCAAAAGTCGACCGGTCACGTGCTTGCCGGCAACCACCGGCTGGAAGCGGCGCGGAAAATGAGGGCAGCGGATATTCCGGTCATCTGGGTCGACTGTTCGAATGAAGAGGCCAGAAAGATCTTGCTGGCCGATAACCGGACGAACGATCTGGCGACCTATGACACGGAAGCCCTGACGGCTTTGCTGGAGTCGATTGAAAAGACGTCGGGGGATCTCAAAGGCACTGGATACGACCGGGATGCTCTTAACAGCCTGCTTGATCGTCTGGGCAAACCGTACCTTCAGACGCCGCTGGGCGACCCGGAAGTGGTTCCGGAACCTCCCAAGGTGCCGGTCACGAAACCAGGTGATCTGTGGCTGCTCGGAGACCATCGCCTGCTTTGTGGCGATTCGACCAAGGAAGCCGACGTTTTGCGGGCCATGAACGGTGAAAAGGCAATCCTTTTCGCGACCGATCCGCCGTATCTGGTCGATTACGACGGTACGAATCATCCCCACAAGTGGTCAGACGGCGAGGCTGTCAAGCGGCGCAAGAACAAGGACTGGTCCGGTACGTACGGGGTGACGTGGGATGAATCCAAACAGGGAGTGAAACTCTATGAGGAGTTTTACCGGATGGCGGTCGCTCACGCGGTCCTGCCCAACGCTGCGTGGTACTGCTGGCACGCGAGCCGTCGCCAGGCGATGGTCGAGAAGGTCTGGAATGACAACGGCGCGTTCGTTCACCAGCAGATCATCTGGGTGAAGGACCGGCCGGTGCTGACCCGGTGCTGGTACCTCTGGCAGCACGAACCTTGTCTGTTTGGCTGGCTCAAGTCCCACAAGCCGAACCGTGTCCTTGCGGACTTCGACAAGACCGTCTGGCAGGTTCCGACGATCGCACCGGGAACGTCGACCGAGCATCCGACGTCGAAACCAGTCGAGCTTTTCAGGATACCTATCCGGCAGCACACGAAGACGGGGGAACTCTGTTACGAGCCATTCGCGGGAAGCGGCTCGCAGATTATTGCGGCTGAAGAGCTCGGACGCCGCTGCTACGGCCTCGAGATCAGTCCGGCCTATTGCGACGTGATCATCCAGCGCTACGAGGCTTTTTCGGGAAAGAAGGCACGCCGTGGCTAGAGGCAAAAAGCACGATCCGGGGCTTCGGGACAAGGCCTACGAACTGTTCGCCCAGGACTATTCGAACGCCGAGGTCGCCCGGAAGCTGAACCTCCCGGAGACGACGACCATCGAATGGCTCAAAAGCTGGGCTGGCAGCGAAGATTATGAGAAATACCGCCGCCAGAGGCGGGCGGAGCGCATCCAGATGGCGAACCGCCTGCAGTCAGCAGTCGCCATCAAGCTGTTCCAGGCGGTGATGGACGGAAAGATCCCACCGGAACGGCTTCCGGTCACTTATGGAATCGCCACCGACAAGTGTCTGGTCATGGAAGGGGAGCCAACAGACCGTGTCGAACACCGCATGCGCTCCGACGAAGAGGACGAGCTTCTCAAACGGCTGGAGAGCCTGATCGATGAAGAAAAAACTGACTCCAAGTGACCGCCTTGAATATTTCCGGCTGAAAGCACGGGAGGATATCAATTTCTTCGCTTCATACATAAGCGGATACCGAAATGCGCCGTTTCAGCGTCGCTGGCATGAGCTGGCGGGCCAGCATGACCGGCTGATCCTTCATGCGCCGATCGAACATGGGAAATCGGAGCAGATGAGCATCATCCGCCCGCTCTGGCTCATCGGTCGCAATCCCAATATCCGCATCGCGATCATCTCGGCTACAAACAGCGCACAGGCGGAGAAGTTCCTGCAGACGATCACGCGGCACATTTTGCAGAACCCGCGCTACCGGGAGGTTTTTCCACATATCCGGCCGGGACGTCCGTGGGGGCAGGGGGCAATCAGCGTCAAGCGGCCGGCATTTCATAAGGACCGGACCATTCAGGTCACCGGAACCTTTGGACCTATTAATGGCAGCCGTCTGGATCTGATCATTCTCGACGACCTCCTGAGCTTCGAGAACACCTTTACAGAGAGTTCGAGGCGAAAAGTGCTGGGGTGGATCGAGAGCGAAGTTCTGGGCCGTCTCGTCGACGGCGGCAAACTGATTGCCATCGGCACTGCCTGGCACCCGAACGACGCGATGTTCGAGCTCGCCCGCCGAGCTGGTTTTCACCACCATTTGGACCGCGCGATTTTTGCTAATGGTGTTCTCTGGCCGAAGCCCGCAGGCATGCAGGATGCCCCGTTCGGATGGACACCAGAGCGCATCCAGAAACGTCGTGAGGAACTGGGTGCACTGGCCTTTGCTAGGCAGTTCCTGAACGAACCGCGATCGGATGAGGCCGCTCGCTGCAAGGAAGCATGGGTCGCCAAGTGCATCCGGTCAGACCTGAAACTTGGCGAGAAGTTGCCGACTGAGGAATGGGCGCTTTTCACCGGCGTCGACCCGGCTGTCGGGCGCGGGAAAAGCCATGACCTGACAGCGCTATTTACCATTGCCGTCCGGCGCAAGGACAAGGTCAGGCGGGTCGTCGATATCCAGAGCGGGCAGTGGGCGATGGCCGAGATTCTCGACAGGGTTATTGCGGCCCAGGAGCGATGGGGTTCGTACGTAATTCTGGAGAGTAATGGAGCCCAGGACTATCTGCGACAGGCGCTCCTGGACCGGAAGCCGGGGATGCCGATCGACGCTTATCAGACCGGATTGAACAAGTACCACGAAGCTTATGGCATCGAATCGGTATTCGCAGAATTTGAACAGGGTTTGTGGGAGATCCCGGAACCGGGGACATCAACAGAGGTCCAGAACTGGCTGAACGACTGCCTGCTGTATCATCCGGATTCGCATACCGGTGACCGCCTGATGGCGAGCTGGATAGCGAGAGAAGGTGCTCGAAAGAGGGGAACTTATCAGGCGACAGCTGACGATTTTCTGATCATACGCAGGACTGCCATGGACGATCCAATGTGCCCCTGGAATTTCTGATCCTTCAGGTGATCGAGAACAGTGCGTCGAGCTTGTCGGCCGCATCCCGCTGCATGCTCGGTAGAACGTGGCTGTATGTGTCCAGCGTGACCGAAATCTGGGAGTGGCCGAGGCGTTCCTGGACGACCTTGGGATGGACTCCTTGCGATAGGAGCAGAGTTGCGGCCGTGTGCCGCAGGTCATGGAACCGGATGCGGCGGAGCTCGGCCCTCTTTAGAAGCCGCCAGAACGAGAATTTCAAAATATACCCCTTGCGGTAGGGATGTCCGTCCGGGTGGACAAAGACGAGGCTCGCGCCGTGTCCTTCCCGCTGCATCTGGTTCCAGTGGTCTCTTAGCGCCTGTACGGCCATCGCAGGGATATCGACCCGTCTCGCCCCCTTGGCGGTTTTTGTTTCCGCCAGCCCGAATTCAAGGCCGTTTTCGATCATCTGCCGGCGCACATGGATGTTACCGTTAACGAGATCGATATCATCCCACTGGAGCCCAAGAAGCTCTCCCTGGCGTAGCCCGGCAGTCACGGCCAGCACATACAGTGCGTAAAGCCTGTCGGATCTGGCTGTTAGAAGCAGCTTGGCAGTTTCCTCTGGCGTAAACGGATCTACCCTTTTGCCCTGATATCTTGGCTTATCGACCAGAGCCGCTGGGTTTTTGATCAGGATTTCCCACTTCACGGCCTGGCCAAGCGCTCGCCTCAATATCGAATGGCACATCAGCCGTGTGCGAGCCGACGCGCCTTCTTCTTCCATCAGTCCGTAGAGTGCCTGGACATGGGCTGGCGTGATTTCCTTAAGCAAGTAACCACCCATTCGGGGTGCGATGTGAACCCGTATGTGGATCTCGTAGGACCGGTAGGTCGCTGTTCTGAGCTTTAGCCGCGCAGCCCGTTCCAGCCAGCGGTCCAGGAATGCCCCTAGCGTCAGAGTCTCGATGTTCCAGTCGAGATCGCTCGTCAGCCGTTTTCGGACGGCTTCGAGGCGCTCCGTGGAGAGCTGTTTCTGCATTCCTTCGTGTCTCCTTTCCAGCGGCGATTACCGCCGCGCACGACGGATGCATTGGCGTCAGCGGGTGGGGAAGGGAAGGCGGTAAAAGATGGCCGAGCCTTGAATAACCCAATACAAAATGATGGCTAAAGTTGCGATGACGCGGCGTTAACTCCTCGTTAACAACGGGCCAAGGCTTTGACCGCTCCAACGCAATCCACGCTATTTATCCATAGTGAAACGTGGCAGCATCAGATCAAGCAGTTGAGGACATTATGAAGCTTCAAGTTAGAATAACGTTCTGGAACGGGATGCCGGAACCTGGCGATCCGGAAGAGATACCGGATTATGACATCGTTGATGCCGATACTGGACGGCTTCTAACTGACAAACCGTTCAAAAGTTATAAGGAACTCGAAGCCCATATCGCGTCCCACTATCCTGACTGTGAGCGATGGGTGCCTCCACTTGCTCCGCCTGAGCACCTTAAAGGCATGGTGAAGTTACTAGACTTTATGGATAAAACGGACCTTGATCTCAATTTCGCAAAGTTTCGTATGACCATGATCCACGATTTCTATAATTACAGTTTTCCGGATGAAATCGCCGCACGGATGAACGACTTCATCACCAGATACCAATTCTGGCGCACTTTATAGGCGAGATTGGTTCCGTCCTCCCGCTGTCGCCGCATGGGAAGCACCCGGCGGGGTTATTCGCCATTGCGACTGGACTTATTTTACCGGAACAGCCGGCGGAGTTTCCTGGGCAACCATCGCAAATTCATTCCACCTGACGCATCTTGGGCACACCGGAAACCGAAATTGAATGTGGTGGAATCAGGAGAATGGTGCCAGCCGTAGGAGGGGCGAAAGAATTCGGAATCGCTCACGCTCCATGACCAGCCGCCGCCCCTCAGCACGCGGATTTCCTTTTTGTAGACATCCGGATCATCTGTCCACTCCCAGACATTACCGACCATGTCACACAGTTCATACGGTGAATTCCCGCTGGGCTTTGAGCACACCGGCCAGGTGGAAAATCTCCCGCAGCCGTCTCCTGCCTGACTTATCACCGTTCGGCTGCACGTCGGCTCCTGCTCGCCCCATGGATAGGTTCGACCATCCATGCCTCGTGCGGCTTTCTCCCACTCCTGTTCGCTCGGAAGCCGTTTGCCCGCCCATTCGCAATACGTTGCTGCGTCGTCCCAGTTCACATCATTTACCGGGTGCCTCTCCCTGCCCGGTTTCCCCCAGTTGTCGGCAGTTGAACGCGAATCAGGTTTCGCACATTTCCCGGCCTGGACGCATTTGCCATAGTCAGCCACCGTCACTTCCGACTTATCGATCTTGAAGGCGGGAAGGCTGACCGGCTTTCTGTCGTCCCCATAGAGAAAGCTCCCGGCAGGGATAGTCACCATTTCGGCCGGAACGGGATTTAGCTGGACAGCCGGCGGAGTTTCCTGAGTAGCCATTTCAGATGGTGTTTCAGCGGGCGCATCCTGTGCACACCGGAAACCGTTGTGGGTATCGGATCTCTTCGCCCGGTCGAAGCCGATACGGCCGGCGGCACCGAAGTTCTTCGCATCGTCCATATCCCATGAACCCCCGCGCAGCACGGGCTCAGCGAACGCCTTATGGATGTCGTTTGTATTCAGCAAGTCGTCTGTCCACTCCCGCACGTTCCCAGCCATATCGCAGAGCCCCTCAGGCGTGTTTCCTTCAGGCTTCGAACAGACCGGCCACGTTCGGTCCTTGCCGCAACCATCAATGCCGTTCACTTCCATGATAGTTCGTTCGCACGTCGGCTCATTCTCGCCCCATGGATAGGTTCGACCATCGGCACCTCTCGCGGCTTTTTCCCACTCCGCTCCGGTCGGCAGCCGTTTACCCGCCCATTCGCAATAGGTTTTGGCGTCGTCCCAGTTTACCCCGTTTACGGGGTTATTCTCCCGGCCGGGCTGCTTCCAGTTGTATCTGTCATTGTCCGAATCCGGCACGTGGCAGATTCCGGCGTCCACGCATTTCCCGTAAGCCGCCACCGTGACTTCAGTCTTGTCGATCTTGAAGGAGGTAGGATGTTCTACCGGACTCTTGTCAGTGCCGTAAAGGAAGTCACCGGCGGAGATCGTCACCATTTCGGCTTGAACGGATACAGCGTGAACTGTCGACTGAGTTTTCTGGGCAGCTATCACAGATGGCTTTTCAGCAGGTACGAGAACCGCGCCGTCCTGAACAGGCTCCGCCACTTCGCCAGATCCGTGCCTGGACCGACATCCGCCGAAGCAACACAGCACGGCCACGAGTGAGACAAGGAAGAGAGTCTGATATTTCACATTTCATTCTTAGGGTCTTCGGCCGGCCCCGCTATATGAACCGCTTGGAAAGGCAGTCGCCATCGATGCTGATCGAGATCGCGAAATTATACAGCTATTTCAGGCCTTATCTCACCGCCTTTTCTATTATTTATCCGACACTCCCGTTACGATCCGGATCAGCGTTGACCGGAAACATGTCTGCCGTGTGTTCAACAGCCGCAATTCGTGCCGCGATGAGGTATCGGTTGGAAATGAAAACAATTGGGGTCATTTCAATCCTTATTCTTGGCGGCACTGGGCCGCTAACGGTCAGCGCCGCCGCCAGCTCAGTTTCATCCGAAAAAACAGCGTCCAAACAGGCGAACCATAAATTGACGCCGGTTCTTCAGGCCCGGGCCGTGAGCGGACTCGGGCAATTGTGCGGTGTCTACGGTGAAAAGCTCTCGCCGGAGGATGTCGGTAGAATTCTGAAGAAGAAACCGGAAACTGGCGACGACGCCTGGAAGCCGGATTCGTATTCCATTCGGGAGGAAGACGGGATGATGCTGATCCCGGCCGGCAACTTCCTTTTGGGCGACGAAAAGAAGCCCATCCCTTTACCAGCCTTCAGGATCGACAAGACTGAAGTGACAGTGGCTGACTACGCCAGATGCGTGAAAGCGGGGAACTGCCCGAAACCGGTTTCGGACCCGGATGCAGGCAACTGGGGCCACGCAGACCGTGATCATCATCCGATGAACAATGTGAGCTGGAGCGAAGCTAACTCCTTCTGCCAGTGGGCCGGGAAACGGCTGCCGACGGAACAGGAGTGGGAGAAGGCGGCTCGTGGAACGGACGGGCGGACGTATCCCTGGGGCACGCAGGAGCCAACGTGTGACCGGGCAGTTGTGGCCCAGGATGGCGGCGGATGCGGAAAGCAGTCGACCTGGCCAGTCTGCTCAAAGCCGGACGGCGACTCTCCGTACGGCCTGTGCGACATGGCCGGCAATGTATGGGAGTGGACCGCCGATTGGTATGAGAACAAAAGCACCCGCGTCGTGCGCGGCGGGTCATGGCTTTCTAACAGCAGCTTCCCAAGGTCCATTTCCGCTGCTCACCGAAATGGCGCTAACCGTCCGTCGGATCGCAATCCGTCCCTTGGATTCCGGTGTGCCCAGTAGAAGTAACGGATAGCGTCTCCACAGTGGCCGCTTCAGCTTGGTCCGGTCGCGTGCCATAGCAGTGAGGTTTGGCCCGGACTCAAATGGAGCCCGGAAATCAAGGGGCCTCCTGAAATGTCGCTCACTCGGCTTTTTATGCTGCCCCGGAACCACTAAAGTCAGCCGATGAAATCCCGAAACATTTTCACGGTTCGTTCAACGGCCGCCGTTCTTGCCGTTGTCTCGATTTTTACGATTGCCATGGGCCTCGTCTGCTTCGCGTCCAGTTCAGCGATGGCACAACTCCGTCACGAGGACAGGAGTTACATCCCGCGCGTGAAATGTGAACCCAATTGCGGGTCTGAGTCCGAGAGAAATGCGAAGCCGGATGACGAAGATAGCCTCGGCTTTCGCCAGTCCCTCCCTGAATCCATGTTGATCAAGGCAGGTTTTGAGCACGAGCGCCAGCAGAAAGCGTCTCGGATCAGGAACGAAACCCAATTAGCCGCAGCGAAAGAACCTGTTTCGGATGGAATGGTATCCATACCGGCCGGCAACTTCCTGTTCGGCGACGACAAGAAGCCGGTCGATCTTCCGGCCTTCAAGATCGACAAGACGGAAGTGACGGTTGCGGCGTATAAGAAATGCGTGCAAGCCGGGCGCTGTAATGAGCGGACAACGGGAGACGCTTGCACCTACGGAGTCGTAGGGAAAGAGAACCATCCCATTAACTGCACGGATTGGGATCAGGCAAAAACCTATTGCGAGTGGGCTGGAAAGCGCCTGCCGACGGACCAGGAATGGGAAAAGGCGGCTCGGGGCACCGACGGGCGGACTTATCCGTGGGGTGAAACGGATATCGGCAAAGGCGGGAAATTAGCCAATGCACTCGACGTCAGTGCCATGGCTGAATTCAGTGACCGGACGGTAATTCCGGAATACGACGATATGTTCCCGGAGACAGCACCCGTATGCAGCTTCCCGGCGGGCAATTCCCCATATGGGGTGTGCGACATGGCTGGCAATGTGACGGAATGGACCTCCGACTGGTATGACAGCTCGAAAAAGGGGCGCGCAACCCGCGGAGGTTCTTGGACCGATGCTGACGCGAAAGCCTTTCAGTCCTCGGCACGGGAGTCCCTCGCGCCGACGATCCGTTTGGCGAGCACAGGATTCCGCTGCGTTCAGTGATGTTCTTGAACGAAATCAGGATAGATGCGGTAAAGGGGAAATCTATGAGCTTCAGATACACCTCCAGAACGTGTGTGGCATTTGCTGCAGGACTAATTTGCATTGCAGCCGTTCCCGCGATGGCAGACCGGAATAGCCTCGGTCACGAAACTAGATGCGTAGCTCATTGCGGCGACGAGAGTAGCGGGAATTCAGGCTCATACGATAATGGAGCCGCACAACGCGCGCAGGAAGCGGCGAAAGCCGCTGCTGCTGCCGAAGCTGAACGCCAGGCGGAGGCGGATCGTAAAGAACAAGAACGACTGAAGAAAGAGCAGATCGAGAAGGAAAAGCGAGAGAAGGAAAAGTTCATTCATGATCGTGATGAAGCGGCGAGTACGCTCAAAGGCTCGCCCGGTTCGGCAATGAACCAGCTGAAAGGGGTGTCGGGTGTGGACAACGGCGGCCTCAAGGGAAGTGGATTTGACTCGGGCAGCCAGTTGAAGTCCCTGCCGGCCGCAGCGAATTCGACGGTGGATAACCGCAACGAGCCTGCCGGATTGGGTGGTAAATCGAAAATAAAAGGTTCGGCCGCGACATCGAATAACTCAAAGCACGCGTCAAGCTCACCGTCCGGCGATCCCAAAGTGGTGGATAGTCGCCGTGTACCCTCGGGTTTACCCGTTGCCTGGGATAACGCCATCGCCAAGGCCTATTCGGATGCGCCGCCCGGTGTGAGCGATCGTGTCCGCAAAGGTTTCCAGGCCGTTATGGACCGCGACTGGCCGGTCGCCAAAGCCTGGTTCGAAGACGCACTCAGGCGCGACCCCGGCAACGCCGGTCTTAAACGTCTGGTAGAAATCACTGGCGCATCACAGGAATCCGGCGCCCGGCCCGTTGACGTGGATGCTCGAAATGAGCCTGCCGGACTGGGTGGTAAACCGGATTCGAAGGGAGCTTTTGCGGTACCGAACGATTCACAGGTCAATCCCGAATCGCCCGCTGTGTCGGCGTTTGTACCGCCGAATCCGGACGACAATTACTTCCTGTTTCCTGGTATGAGGCCAATGGATGATAAGGCCGCGATGGAGTTTTTGTTCGGCCTTGATTCAATGCCGCCGTCATCGAAATCCGGGAAAACCAAGTAACCAAATCGAAGGATTGCGCACGATGAAATCCACGACAAAGTTCAATACCTTATTCTTCACATTCATAACGCTAGCTATAAGCGCCTACGCCCAATCCTCGCGTGAGCAGTTGAAACAGCTCACTACGGAGTTGCAGCAATCACCGAACGACGACGCCCTGCGCGAGAAGATCATCAAGCTGGCGGTGGAGATGAAACCGACACCGGCCATACCACCCGAGGCCAAACGCCCCTTTGTGATGGCCGGGACCTATCAGAAGGAAGCCAAAAGTCCGGTCGACTTCGCTCTGGCGATTGAAGCCTATCAGGAGGCGCTGAAGATCGCGCCCTGGTGGGGGGATGCCTATTACAATCTGAGCGTCTCATTGGAATCGGCGGGACGGCTGGATGAAGCCAAGGTTGCGCTGAATCGCTACCTGCTCACCGGGCCCAAGGACGCGGACGAGGCTCAAAATCGGATCTATGCGCTGGAGGCGAAGAAGACACTGGTTATCAGACAGGCTTCCGAAGCCGACGCTGCCGCCAAAGCGACTGCCGACGCTTCAGCCAGAGAAAGGGCCAAGACGCTCATTATCCCGGGAGTCGGGATTGGGGGAGTCCGGATCGGGATGTCGGAGTCCCAGGTTACCGCCGTCAAAGGTGCACCGTTGAGCCGGGAGACGGTCTTTGGGGATAGAGGAAGAATCCAAATTACTTATCCCGATCTTGGTTTCTTTGTGGTCGCAGGAGAAGTTGTCGAAGTGCAAACCTCCCATCGGGAATTCGTCATGAATGAAGCGATCCGAGTCGGCTCCTCAATGTCCGACATAATGGCAGCTATGGGGTCTCCAGACCGGAAAGAAATTACGTTTCCCGGAGGGCCGGTAAGATGGAACTACCGGCGCGGCATAAGTTTCAAATTCGATAGTTCCCAATCAATGTCTGAAAAGGCGGCAAACATAAATGTGATCCGCCCGTATAACTGATGATAGAGGAATCCTTCCGAATACCTGCTTAGGCAGAACCATTCGGGTCGAAAGGAAATCGATCATCTTAGTTAAGAAACGCCCCAATGATTTCCACCCGCAAGTCCGTTTCTATTCTTTTCACGTTAGTGCTTTTCAGTGTGAGTGCTCACGCCCAATCTCCGCGAGATGAACTGAAGCAGCTCACTACGGAGCTGCAACAATCACCGAGCGACGACGCCCTGCGCGAAAAAATCATCAAGCTGGCGTTGAATGTTAAGCCTGCTCCTGCGATTCCGGAAGAGGCCGAACGACGGATGGCCCGTGGCAGTGCGGCTTTCAAGGGCGCTACAACAGCGGCGGACTATCAGGATTCCGCGAAAGAGTTCGACCAGGCGACGGTTGCCGCACCTTGGTATGGCGATGCCTATTTCAATCTCGGCATGGCCCAGGACAAGGCGGAGAATTACGAAGCGGCTTTACGCAGCCTTAATTTTGCCACGCTGGCTTCCCCGGACGGCAAAGAGATCAGGTCCCTGATTCACGAGGTCGAATACCGCCGTGACAAGAAGAACTCCCCGGAGGCGCGCGCGGCAAGAGAGAAGGAAGCCGACCAGCGCTTTCTCGCCAGTCTCGACGGGACAAAATACGATTGCGGCGAGACCCGGACTAAGGCAAATGCGGCGCTTGAGATCAGTAAAGGAAAGTTCTTCAGCTATACCAATCACGTTGGCTACCAAGGATTGTGGCATGGGTTTAATGAGCAAGACGCATCCCGTGTAGTGCAGGGGCGCATGTCTCAATGGAGCTATCAAAA
The DNA here is from genome assembly GCA_964565925.1 of uncultured bacterium. GTDB lineage: Bacteria > JAGRBM01 > JAGRBM01 > JAGRBM01 > JAHCIT01 > CAZMGV01. The sequence goes on along the minus strand of CAZMGV010000004.1, from coordinate 4,906 downwards.
CCACGATATTCGGATCCAGATCTTCGATGACCATCTCGTAGTTAGCGAGAAAATGCATTCTGAAGAATACGGTGGTGCCAATTCATTAAATTGGACCTGCCGACGGCGGTAAAAAAACCGTTCGTGAAAGCGGGTACCTTTCGTTTCAGTCTGGGTTGCTCGTCCTCACTGGAAATCCCTGCTCACTACCTTCTCCGGCCTGATCTTCAGCTTCGGCTCCCATAGCCGTCCAGCAACCAGGTGAACGACGCTGTCCTCGGACTGGAGCGTTCCGGTCACTCCCATGAGGGAAGCTGACTTGGCGATGACGGTGTAGCGTTCGAATACCTTCCGCCAGACGATGAGATTCACAAAGCCGGTCTCGTCTTCGAGGGTGTAGAAGGTCACTCCGTTGGCAGTTCCCGGATACTGGCGGCAGATCACAATACCGGCGTAGCGGACCCGGTCGCCGTGCTTCATTCCTGACAGAGTCTTGGCGTCGGGGAGCTTTAGCTGAGTAAGTTCAGCCCGGAGTTCCGAGAGGGGATGAGCCTGAGTGCTGTGGCTTTTCGTCCGGTAGTCCCATGCAATCGTTTCAAACGCATTGAGTGGCTGGAATTGGGGATTCACGGCGATGGTATCCAGCGGCAGCGAAAACTGTCGGCTGTTCAGGAGCCCCCGGACTTCCCATAGCGTCGCTCTGCGGTCGGACCCGAAGGCATCCAGTGCGCCGGATTCCGCCAGCGTGTTCAGGGCATTTTCATCCAGCTTTGTCCGGCGGATGAAATCGGAGAGGGACTGGAACGGTCGTCCCGCGCCGATCTTCTCCCAATCCCTCTCACCCAGATCGTTCACGAAGCGGAGTCCCATCCGCACGGAGCCGTCTTCGATCGTGCAGCCCCAATCGCTTCGGGTGACGTCAGCAGGCAGAACCCCAACCCCGTGCCTCTTGGCGTCGTCGATGATCGTGGACGGACTGTAAAAACCCATCGGCTGGGCATTGAGCAGCGCGCAGGTGAACTCCACCGGGTAGTGAGTCCGCAAGTAGGCCGTCGCGTAACTGATAAGGGCGAAGCTGGCGGCGTGGCTTTCGGGGAAACCGTATTCGCCAAATCCCCGAATCTGCTCAAAGACCCGCTCGGCGAATTCGGGGGCAATTCCTTTTTCCTGCATCCGGCTTACCAGCCGTTCGCGATGCTTCTCGATTCGTCCGGTCTTTCTCCAGGCGGCCATGTCGCGCCGGAGCTGGTCGGCTTCCCCTGGGGTGTAGTCGGCGGCGACAACCGCCAGCCGCATCACCTGTTCCTGAAACAGCGGCACGCCAAGTGTCTTCTCCAGAACCGGTTTCAGAAGCGGGTGCGGATAGATGACTTCTTCCTTGCCGTGCTTCCGGCGGAGATACGGATGCACCATGCCGCCGGTGATGGGTCCCGGCCGGACAATGCTTACTTCGATCACGAGGTCGTAGAAGGTCCGGGGTTTCAAGCGAGGGAGCATCGCCATTTGCGCCCGGCTTTCGATCTGGAAAACGCCGACGGTATCGGCCTTGCACATAAGGTCATAGGTGGCCGGGTCTTCTGCCGGGATCGTCGCCATCGAAAGCTCAACGCCACGATGCTCCTTGAGCAGCCGGAAACAGATGTCGAGCATCGTCAGCGCGCCAAGGCCCAGCAGGTCCACCTTGAACAGCCCGAGACTTTCCACGTCCTCCTTGTCCCACTGGATGACGGTCCGGCCCGGCATGGTCGCGTTTTCAATCGGCACGAGGTCATGGACCGGCTCATGGCCGAGCAGGAAACCGCCTGGGTGAATGGAGAGGTGCCGGGGGAAATCGATGATCTCCTCACACAGCCGGATGAGATGCCGGCAGGCTGGGGCGTCGGGATCGAACCCGGCCTGCCGGAGCAGGTCCGGAGATGGCGGGCTGTAGTAGTCCATCAGCTTCGCCACCCGGTCGAGGGAGGTTTCGGGGAAGCCCAAAACCTTCCCGATGTCTCGGATGGCCGAGCGGCCCCGGTAACGGATGATGTTGGCGACCATCGCGGCACGGTCGCGGCCGTACTTTTCATAAACGTGCTGGATCACCTCTTCACGACGGGCGTGGGAGATGTCGAGATCAATGTCGGGAGGCTCCGCCCGTTCTTTCGAGAGGAATCGCTCGAACAGCAGACCCATCCGGACTGGATCAATCGCCGTGATTCCGAGGCAGTAGCAGAGCGCCGAATTCGCGGCAGAACCCCGGCCCTGGCAGAGGATTCCGTTCGCCCGGCAGTATTCGACGATCTCCCACATGGTCAGAAAGTATCCGGCGTAGTCCAGCTCCTCGACGAGCCTGATTTCCTTGTCGAGCTGGGCCGTTACGTCAGATGGAACACCATCCGGATAACGCTTGGCGGCTCCCTCCTTGGCCAGCGTCCGCAGCCACTCAATGGTCGTGAGACCGGACGGCAGTTTTTCGTCCGGATACCGGTAGCGGATCTCGGAGAGTGAGAACATGCATTGATCGGCAATCTCGACAGTCCGGCGGACCGCGCCGGGATCATCGGCGAACAGGCGGGAAAAGCTGTCCGGCGGTATCAGCGCATTCTGGGCATTGGGCTTTATGCACGTTCCGGCCGTGGCCAGTGTGACTCCGTGCCGGATGCAGGAGATCACGTCCTGAAGCTGCTTCCGTGAGGTCTGGTGATAAAGAATTTCGATTGCGGCGACGGTCGGAATCCCCTGTCGGCCTGCCCACTCTTTCAGAACAAGCTCGTCGTCATATTCCTCTGCAACACGATGACGGGTGATGAGGGCGTAAAGCTGCGAACCAAACGCTGCTTTCAAGACATTGACGGCTTCGATTGGTGACCGGCACAGGCAGAACAGTCCCTCCGCGTGTTCGCAGAGTTCCGCCAAGGTCACTTCCGATTCGCCCTTGGGTTTGCGAAGCCGTCCCTTAGAGATCAGGCGGCAGAGATTCGCGTAGCCGGGACGGTTTCGCGCCAGCAGAACGACGGGCAAGAGCCCTGCCACGGTGACTTCGGATCCACCGATCAGCCTGATCCCCAGCTCTTTCGCCCGGACGTGTGCCCGGACGATCCCGTACAAACCGTCACGGTCGGTGACGGCTACGGCCTGAAGACCCAGCCGGTGAGCTGCCTCAACCAGTTCTTCGGGATGACTCGCCCCCTCCAGGAACGAATAGTTCGTCTTGCACCAGAGCGGCACATACATGGTCAGCGAACCTCGCCGTGCAGGAACCAGCGGGATTGCTTGCGGTCGTAGAAGACCCAGACAATCTCGCCTTTGACGGTTTCGACCAGGTGGTATTCGCGGTCCGTGTCCCGGTGCCACCAGCCGCCCTCGAACAGAAACGGGCCGGCGGTTTTGGTAATCGCGCCGTCGATGAAGGCCCGAAGCAAATTCCGGGAGAGTTCGCGTCCCGGCAGAATCGGGAGTGCGACCGGCTTGTCATATATCCGGCGGATGAGAGCGGGATCCGCCTCGGGCAAATCCTTCGGCAATGGCAGTGCGTGCAATGGTTCCAGTGAGTAGCGGCCGTCCGGCAGGTGACCTTCACGAAGAATGAGACGCGAAACCGTACCGTCCCCGTATTCGGCCCTGAGCCTGGCAAAGGCTCTCGCAGCAGCTCGGAGGTCGCGGCGGGGATTCTCGTTAAAGAGCCGGAGCTGTTCCTGGTCGGCCTGAGTCCCGATAGCGGTCAGTTCCAGTTCCCTGACCGGCGCCGAAAGTGGGGTCCGTTCCAGTGTCAGCCGCACAAGATCGAGGATCGTCACGCTGTCGAGCGTCGGGAAAGCCGGGCGAACGGTCTCCTGCCATTTCTGCTTCCGCTCCAGGACCAGCATGACGATCAGTTCGGTAAGCGCCTGATACCGGGCGGCGAGTTCCGAGAGCAGCGGGTGAAGCTGGCGGCGGATGAAGAACAGGAGCCGGGTTGAGTCGGTCTCCGGGTGATCGAGTAGGAGTAACGACCGTGGAACCTCCATGGGCGTTTCCGGCGCAAGCGGCTTCCATGCCTCCCCGGTCGCCATACGGTGAAACCGCTGTGCATCGGGGCCGAACCGTTCAAGGAGTCCCGTAGACGGGAGTCCCAGGAAATCCCTGACGGTCAGGACGCCGAGCTTCGCCAGATGCGAGAGCAGCTTCGGCGCGAGGCCAAGGCGGTCCAGGCGAGCCGATCCCGCGACAGCGGTTTCATCCTTCGGAGCCGGAAACACCGTGATACCGGGACGGGTCTTGGCGGCGGCATAACTGCCGAACCGAGTGAAACCGACGGCGACGTTCGACCGGAACCCTTTGGCTCGCAGCGCATCCAGAACCCCCCGCGCCCACTTCCCGAGCGACGGAGTGACGGGCTGAAGGCCGGTGGCGTTGACCCAGAGGATGCCCGGTTCGCCATCGGCCGGTTCGACTTCGGGACTGAAGCGGCGCAGTTCGCCGCCTACCAGCTTAACCGCCGTTTCAACCTCCTGGCGGCCGACCGGTCCGGCCCGAAGCTCTCTCGATTGCGACAGTCCCGCCGCATACCGCATCCCAGGAATGATCCGGTTCCGTCTCGCGCTTTCGTTTACGGCGAGGATCAGCGCCTGCGGTTTGTCCGACTCGACAACCGCCACCGGCAGATTCCGCCAGTCAGGATGAGCGCGTACGAGGATCTGGAGCGGAAGCTCCGGCAGGTTCACGCACGCCCAGCGGGTCTCAGAGTCCGGCCGGTCCACGGCAGTCTGTCTCCTGAACCCAGCCCGGTCCCCGCCGCTTGTCCTTCACGGCCTCAAGCTCGCACCGGTAGCGCCGGCGGTCAGCGGGAACTCTCCGGGTGGCGGCGCGAAGACTGACGAGCGATCCGAGTGGTTTTGCCGTAACGAATATAACCGCCGTGTCGTGTTTCTGGGCGAGCCCGACGAAGCGGGATTGCAGCGGTAAC
>CAZMGV010000003.1:0-299886 GCA_964565925.1 uncultured bacterium | reverse complement strand
TTACCTCCGGGCCCCTTATCAGGACCATCGGGTTCGTCCGCCGGACGGAGACTTAGCGACAACTCAAAGAATAGAATATATAAACAGTATAGTCAAATAAGGTGTCTTGATTGGCTTTATAAGGCACGAATATGACTGTGGAATAAATATTTTCAGGGCGCGCCCTGCAGCCATTTTAGCATACGGACCCGAAACGACCGGTTTGTAACCCGGCGGAATCACTGGGGCTGAAAATTAATTGGGCGATCTTGAGGACTTTGCCCGGCGCAATTGCGGGAGACCTATTCTCGTCACGGACAAGGGGATCTCGTCAGAATATGAGGAGAATAGGGGGCGGCACCGCATGGCAGCGATGACGCTTACCGGCCGTGCTATTCTTGGTGTCCTTGAAGGAGCCCGCCCATGCTTCAACTCCGTCCCAACTGCGAATGTTGTAACAAGGACCTGCCGCCGGAGGCCGCCGACGCGCGGATCTGCTCGTTTGAGTGCACGTTCTGCGCGGCCTGCGTGGAGAGCAAGCTGAAAGGCGTCTGCCCCAACTGCGGCGGCGGTTTTACGGCGCGCCCCGTCCGGCCCGCCGGCAAGCTCGCCAAATACCCGCCGTCGACGGAGCGGGTGTTACGGGCTAAATGTTCTTGAGCCTGGAGAAACCGATGCCAACCAAGAAACCAGCCAAAAGATCGTCCGTAAAACTGTCCCGGCGTCCCCCCGGCAAGACCGGCTCCTGGGGGCCGGGCAAGGGGCCTGACTCCGGGCAGCCCACCAACGGGATCGAGGGGATCCTGTTCGAGACCCACAACTGGGGGAAATCGGTCGCCTTCTGGAAGGCGCTCGGCTACCGCATGGTGTTCGAGACGAACCACCACTCGGGCGAGCTGCGCCACCCCGCCGGAGGACCCTATATCTTTATCGCCGAGCGTCCGCCCAGCTACGAGATAAAAATCGTCACGGCGCTTTATGTGAAGGACACGAGCCGGTTCGAGCCGCCCAAGGCGGGCGCGGTCAAAGGTCCCTTCAAGCGGACGCATTGGGGCACCTCCGAGATGCAGCTCCAGGACCCCGACGGCCGGATGGTGAGTATCCAGGGGCCGCCGCCGCGGAAGGCGAAGAAGGGGAAGTGACCTTCAGCCGTGTTTCTTGAGTAGCGCTTCGACTTCGCGGACGAGGACAGCGAGCTTTACTTCGACAACAGTCCAGACCGACGCGTCATTCAGGTTGAAGTAGCCATGGATAAGACGGTTGCGGAATCCGATGATCTGCGGGTGCTCGCTGATCTGTTCGACCCAGTCGGGGCGGAATTCGTCCAGCTGGCAAATCGCCTCACCCATGATTTCGAATTTGCGCTCGACGGCGGCCTTCAGCATCGGATCGTGCTGGTAGTCATGCAGAGTCCTGCCACGGGTGAACTGGAAAACGTCTTCGGCCGCTAGCCGGATGTCTTCGAGGTATTTGAGCGGATCACGTGCCATAGAGCGGGACTCGGGTCTGGTCGATACTTTTCTGGAGGTATTTGTTCCGGATCTGGGCCGGTTCCACGAGGTCCACGTGGCGGCCGAACAGGGTCTCCACGGCGTCGATGAAGCCGAAGTAGTTATCGGCGGCCGCCGGGATCGGGATCGATTCGTCGAACTCGATCAGGAAATCCACGTCGCTCGTCTCCGGGTTGAAGTCGCCCGTGGCGGCGGAACCGAACAGTTCAAGACGGCGGACCCGGTGCTTCCTGCACAGGGCTTCCAGTTCGGCTCGGTGGTTTTCGATCAGCGGGATCATGGGGGCAAGTTTAACGGAACCGGGCGGGGCTGTCACGCCCCGAAACAGAACGGGCCCCCGCCTGTGGCGGGAGCCCGTCTGTTTTCCGGGTGACGTCAGCCGTCAGCCGCAGCGGATCAGAAGTCCATCACCGGGATGTATTCGACCGACGCCTTCAGCACGTCGAGCCAGCCGCCGTCCTGGTCTCCCAGCGGGGCGGCGTCGTACCAGTCGTAGCCGAGCCAGATGACCGTGCCCGCGCCGTAGGGGATCGTCGCCACGACGGCGTGGCCGTCGTCGTCGGCATAAATCGTGTTTCCGCCGGCGTAGTCCACGTCGCCTTCGTCGATCGCCCCGATGGCGTCGTTCGAGTCGAGGGTCGCGGGGCCGTTCTCGAAGCTGGTACCGTCGGCGGCGTCCGTCTGGAGCGTGATCGGCTCGACGACGCCTTCGTAGCACTCGACCTCAAGCTCCATCAGCCGGTAGATCAGGTCCAGCTCGTAGGAGTCGCCGCAGTCGTCGCCGTGCAGGATCAGGGTCCCGCCGTTGTAGACGAAGTCGTCGACCAGCGCGAAGGAGGCGTCGCTCGTGTCGTCCTCGACCGAGTAGCCCTGTTCCTGCTCGGGGATGATCGCCACGCGGGCGGCGCCGAATAGGGCGCGCGCGGTGGCGGCCTCGTCGGTGCTGATCCACGGCGTCACGTGGTAGCCAAGCCCGTTCAGCGAGTAATATTCGTTGCTCGCCTCGGAGCCGGTGAAGCCGCCGTTGATGTCCGGCACGGTGAAGTTCGTGTCGACGTAGTAGTTGTTCAGGAACAGCGAGACGGTCTTCGGGTGAACCGGCAGCACGCCGCGGTAGCTGATCGTGCGGGCCAGCACCTCGTTCAGGCCGTTGTCCTGGTCGCCCACCGGCGCCGCCGAGTAGAAGTCGTAGGAGATATATACGATCGCGCCGGAGCCGTGCGGGAACACGACGACCCAGGCCTCGCTGCCGCCGGCGTAGATCACCTTCGCGTTATCCGGAAGCGAGGCGGCCTTGAGCGGGTAGTTGCCGTCGTTGGGCGGGATCGCGGCCGGACCGCCCTCGAACGAGGTGTCCTTGGCGGCATCCACCTGGAGCGTGCCCCTGGTGCCGAAGTCCGGCGGGCCGTCCTGGCTGACGCCCGCGACCGAGGTGCCCAGCAGGCTGTTGATCAGGTTCGCCCCCTGGTTCTCGGACATTTCCGTGTTGGTCCAGTCGCCGAAGACGACGATCAGGCCGCCGTCATTGACGAAACCGGTGAGCACGCCCTTCGCGTCGGCCGTCAAGTCGCCTCCCAGCGCGGCCTCGACCTCGCCTTCCGACTCCCGGGGGCCTTCCAGTTCGGGGATAATGAGCACACCCTTGCCGGCCAGCGTCTCAGTCAGCGAGGCGGCGTCGATATCGATGAAGGGAAGCGGGTTGTAGCCCAGGTAAGAGATGCCCACGAACAGGTTGCTCGCCTCGTCGCCTTGGTCCCAGTGACCGGAATCCCCGTCTTCGGCGGTTTTCGCCGATTCCGGCGGGGCCACATCTTCAATTCCGAACGAGACGCCGACATAGTCGGGGTTGACGAACAGGGCGATGTCGTCACCCGGACGGCCGCTGTCGCCGCTGCTGGTGCTACAGCCGGCGGTCAGCGTAAGGCCAGTGGCCGTCAGCGCCGCGAACAGGGTCGTTTGATACAAGGATTTCCAGGTCGTTTTCATGTTGGTTCACTCCCCCCGAGTGTGCGTGGATTTTGTTCGCACCGCTGCAACGGTGCCGGAACCAGGTATCTTAAACGATGTGATCCGTTTTGCGACATTTTTTATGGACAAGTCTTGATCGTTTTCCCGGGTTTGCCTTCCCCCCGGAAACGAACTAACAAGCGCCCGTGTTCAATCAGGACCCCCGGCCATCCCTCGGCCGGCCGGCCCACAAACCGGGCGGAATCATTGGAGATTCTGTCCTATCGGAGGGTGACAGACATGTCGCTGGAAAAGACCCAGAAGTCCGAGGTAATCACCAAATACCGCAAGCACGGCACGGATACCGGTTCGCCGGAAGTCCAGGTCGCGCTGCTCACGGAGCGCATCAACGGCCTGCAGGGCCACTTCGAAGCGCACAAGAAGGATCACAGCTCGCGCCGTGGCCTTCTCAAGCTCGTGGGCCAGCGGCGGCGCCTCCTCGAATTCCTGAAGCGCACGGACCACGAACGCTACAAGACGCTCATCGACGCCCTGCAGCTGCGCAAGTAGTCCGGTATCCGTGGCGCGCATCTGTAAAAGGTGCCGCGCCCGCCGGCCTCTCTCGTCCTGCTGAAGGCAGTCAGAAGCCGGACCGTTTTTTCCCGCTGACCCCGGCCCTCCGTTTCGGACGAGGGCGTCGGGGTCGCGGTGTTTGGGCCGGAGAACACAAGAGTTGAAACAAAAGGCAACACAAAAAAAGGAAAAGGAACACAAAGCGAAATCCTTATGAACAAGAAATCCGTTACCGTCGATCTGGGCGGCCGTCCGCTCATCATCGAAACGGGCTGGGTCGCCAAGCAGGCGTCCGGCGCAGTCATCATCAAGTACGGCGACACGGTCGTGCTCGTCCCCGCCGTCTCCCTCACCAAGGCCAAGGAAGGCGTCGACTTCTTCCCGCTCACGGTCAACTACGTGGAGAAGTTCTACGCCGGCGGCAAGATCCCCGGCGGCTACTTCAAGCGCGAGGCGCGCCCCACCGACCGCGAGACGCTCATTTCGCGTCTCATCGACCGTCCGGTGCGTCCGCTCTTCCCCGAAGGCTACAACTTCGAAACCCAGATCATGCCGACGGTGCTCTCCATGGAGCCCGACAACGAGGCCTCGGGCGCGGCCATGATCGGCGCCAGCGCGGCGCTGATGGTCAGCGACGCCCCGTTCAACGGCCCCATCGGCGGCTGCCGCGTGGGCCGCGTGGCGGGCCAGTACGTGATCAACCCGACCGTCCAGCAGCGCGACGAGTCGGACATCGACATCTTCCTGGCCGCCTCGCGTGAAGCGGTGGTGATGGTGGAAGCCGGCGCCAAGGAAGTGTCCGAAGACGACATGGTCGGCGCCATCGAGTTCGGCCACAAGGCGCTCATCCCGGTGCTGGACGCGCAGATCAAGCTGGCGAAGGAAATCGGCGTCGTGAAGCGCGTGTTCGAAGCGGCGAAGCCGGATGCGGCCGTCGTGAAGAAGGTGCGCGACCAGGTCACGCCGCTCGTCAAGAAGGCGTTTGCGATCCGCGAGAAGCAGCAGCGCTACGCGTCGCTGGACGAGGCGAAGAAGGCCGTGAAGGCGGCGTTCACCGAGGCGGAACTGGAAGAACACGGCGACACGATCTCGAACGAGATCGAGAACGTGAAGTCGGACCTGATGCGCGCGTCGATCCTGAACGACAAGTCGCGTATCGACGGCCGCGGCCTGGAAGACATCCGCAAGATCACCTGCGAGGTGGGCTGGCTGCCCCGCGTGCACGGCTCGGCGCTGTTCACCCGCGGCGAGACCCAGGCGATCGTCACGACGACGCTCGGCACCGAGCTCGACGAACAGCGGATCGACCAGTACGAAGGCATGGTCCGCAAGAAGTTTTTATTGCACTACAACTTCCCGCCGTACTCGGTGGGCGAGTGCAGTAACCGGCTCGCCACGGGCCGGCGCGAGATCGGCCACGGCGCGCTCGCCGAGCGCGCCATCCAGGCGGTCGTGCCGACGTACGAGGAGTTCCCCTACGTCATGCGCGTCGTCTCGGAAGTGACCGAGTCCAACGGCTCGTCGTCGATGGCCTCGATCTGCGGCGGCGTGCTGTCGCTGATGGACGCGGGCGTTCCGATCAAGGCGCCGGTGGCGGGTATCGCCATGGGCCTGATCATGGACACGGCGACGAAGAAGTATGCGGTACTGTCCGACATTCTCGGCGACGAGGATCACCTGGGCGACATGGACTTCAAGGTGGGCGGCACGGAGAAGGGTATCACCGCGCTGCAGATGGACCTCAAGGTCACGGGCATCACGACCCAGATCATGCGCGAGGCGCTGGAGCAGGCGCGCAAGGGCCGTCTCCACATCCTCAAGGCGATGACCTCCGCGATCGACAAGCCGCGCAGCGACCTGTCGAAATACGCGCCGAGAATCACCTCGATCCACATCCCGGTCGACAAGATCCGGGACGTCATCGGGCCGGGCGGCAAGATCATCCGCGAGATCACGGCGCGCTCCGGTGCGACGATCAACATCGACGACTCGGGCCGGATCGACATCGCGTCGACCGACCAGGCGAAGACCGACGCCGCGATCCAGATGATCAAGGACCTGACCCGCGAGGCCGAAATCGGCTTCCTCTACATGGGCAAGGTCCGGCGCGTGACGGACTTCGGCGCGTTCGTCGAGATCCTGCCCGGCAAGGACGGACTGGTTCATATCTCGCACCTCGCCAAGCAGCGCGTCGACCGCGTGGAAGACGTGGTGCAGGAAGGCGACGAGATTCTCGTGAAGGTGCTCGACGTCGAGGCCGGCACGGGCAAGGTGCGGCTCTCCCACAAGGAAGTGGCGCATCTCGATCCGGCGACCGTGGACTACACGAAACCGGCGCCGCCTCCGCCTGACGACCTCTACGAAGGCGTCAGCGAGGAAGAGCGCGGCGGTGGCGGCGGATTCGGCGGAGGCCGCGGCGGGGACCGTGGCGGACGCGGCGGATTCGGCGGCGGACGCGGTGGAGACCGTGGCGGCCGCGGAGGCGGCGGTGGTCGCGGTCGCCGTTAAGGCGCTGACCCCTACGGCGGTCCTGCCTGTCTACGCGACAGACGAGGCCGCCGGTGCCGACCTTTCGGCGGACCTCGCGGGCCCGCTCACCCTTCAACCGGGCGAGCGGGCTCTCGTGTCCACGGGTATCGCCATTGCGCTTCCCAGGGGCTTCGAGGCCCAGGTACGCCCCCGTTCGGGGCTCGCCATCAAGCACGGCATTACGTGTCTCAACTCTCCCGGCACCATCGACTCCGACTACCGGGGCGAGCTGAAAGTCATTCTCGCCAATCTGGGCCGTGAACCGTTCACCGTCGAGCCGCACATGCGGATCGCCCAGATGATCGTCGCCCCCGTCGCCCGCGCGAAGTTCGCGGCGGTCACCGAACTTCCGGAAACTGTGCGCGGCGCGGGCGGTTTCGGATCAACTGGTACCAAACGCCACGCGAAAGCCCGTCCGGTCAAGAAGGCGGCGAAGCGGGTTCGCAAGACCTCGTCCGCAAAAAAGCCTAGATAACCGGGACGAATGTCCCGACGTTTTCAGATCATCGCAGGTCTTGAACTCGCCGCCGCTTGGGCAGTGGTGAGTTTCGTCGCGCTCGCCCGCGCCTTCCATTTCGAGCTCGCGCTGGCGTCGGCCGTCATCGTCTTTGCGGCGCTGGTGGCCGACGGCTTTCTGGAGCCGGAACTCCCGGCCGGGCAGAGGACGCTGCGTCTGCTGCTGGTGGCGGTGATCCCGCTCGTTCCGGCGCAGATCGAGCAGTGGGTCCGCCAGCCCTGCGATCAGGGAAGCGGGTTTCTTTTCTATTTCCTCTATACCGTCCCGGCCGCTGTCTGCGGAGCCGGCGCGGCGCTCGCGGCGCGCAGGCTGACCCAAAAGACCTGGCTGAGGCTCCTGTTTGTCGCCGGTGTCGTGGCGCTTCCGTCGGTCTGGATTCTGTTTACGCTGTACGCCGACGCGCCAGTGCGGTTCCATCACTGGATCTTCGGTATGTGGCCGGGATCCTTATATGACGAACGGGTGGAAGTGACTCCCGCGCTCTACTGGGGCCGGCTCGAAGGGGTTCTGTACGGACTCCTGCTGCTGCTCGCCGGGAGCAGCAAGGGAACCGGTATCTACCGGCACCGGGTGGCCACCGCCTGTCTGGCGTTCGTGGCGCTGGTGCTGCTGGAACCGGTGACCGGCGTGCGGGTGACCCGGGCGGGGCTTCGCAGGCGGCTCCAGCCGGTGGTGAAGCTTGAGTCCGCGCGGCTCTATTTCGATCCGTCGGTTCCGCCGGACGTGCGGGATAAAGTGAGCGCGACCGTGGGCGACGCGCTGGCGGCGATCCTGGCAAAACTGGGACTCGACCGGACGCAGCCGGTCGAGCTGTTCGTGTTCGGAGACACCGAAGCCCGCTACCGGGCGACCGGCGCGCGTTTTACGACCTTTACCAAACCCTGGCAGGGGGCGGCGTATCTGGAGCCCGATGCGCTCGTTTCGGAACGAGGCCGGAGCCTGCTCCAGCACGAACTGACCCACCTCGTGACCGCCCAGTGGGGGCCGGTGCTGGGACTCCCGTGGAACATCTCGCTGCTCGAAGGCACCGCCGTGGCGGTGGCGCAACAGCCTGCACCAGTACCGTCACCTGATACACCGTCGGCATCGCCCTCTGCAGCGTCCAGCGCCGGGTACCGCCTCGCCGGACTGTCCCGGGTGGTGCTGGACAAGAAACCGGATCTGGATCTCGAGCGGTTCCTGCGGCGTCTCGGGTTCTGGGCGGAGAGCCCTGCGAGCGCCTATCCGCTGGCGGGCGCGTTCGGGGAGTTCGTGCTGGAGACGCACGGACCCGGGGTGCTGAAAAACCTGTGGCAGCTCGGGCCGTCGGATGAGCCCGCCGGGAGTTCGTGGAAAACGCTGGCAACGGAGTTCCGGGCGTATCTGGAGACCATCGAGCCCACCGACGACGAAAAAGCGGCCGGTACCCGGATCGCGCGTCAGAAGTCGATCTTCGAGAAACGCTGCCCGCACGACGTGCAGGTGGAGGAGGGGAGCTGAACGCTTATTTCCCTTCGAGTTCCCGTTTCAGATCTTCGATGGACGGGACGATTTTCCTCAGTTTGGGCAGTGTTTCGTGAGCGATTTCGACGGCACGCCATACCGATTCCAGCTCGATCTGGTCGTACTGGTGAATCAGCACGTCACGGAATCCGGCGAAACTTTTCCAGGGTATTTCGGGATGCATATTTTTGAACGCGGGGTCGAGCCGTTTGGCTGCCTCGCCGGCGATCTCGAAACTCCGGATAACCACATCCTGTAAATCGAGGTTTTGTTCGAGCTGTGCCCGGTTTGTCAGATTGTGTGCCCGGACCCGCTCGAAACGCTCGATGATGTGGGCGACGTAGATCCGGGGATCCTTCATATCGCCTGCGCTTCGCTCAGGATTTTTTTACGCAGAAGATGATAAATCGACCGGTCGGACAGAACGTCCACCTTCCGGCCGAGCATATCTTCCAGTTCAAACTTGATTTCGAGCCGGTCAAAGGCGGTGCGGTTCGGGGACATCTCCACCAGGAAGTCCACATCGCTGTCGGATCGCTCCTCGCCCCGCAGCACGGAGCCGAACAGCCGCACGTTCCGTGCGCCGTGGCGTTCGGCGATCCGGAGGATTTCCTCCCGGCGAGCGGTGATTTCGTCTCTGAGGGCCATGAACCGGTAACTCCTGATTGCTTAGGATACCAGAGTTTCAGGCCGCTGCGAAGTGCCTCAGTTCCCCGTCACTACCGCCTGGTCCTGCTGTTTCTTGAGCAGGACGCCCAGGTACGGGAAATCTTTCTCAAGGTCCTGCGGCTTCACGCCGCCGCGCATGAGGCACTGGAGCCAGTCGATCAGTTCGCTGGTGGAGGGCTTCTTGCGCAGGTTCGCCATGGAGCGGATGTCGTAGAACCGCTTGAGCGCGGCCTCCAGCAGCTTCTTCTCGATACCCGGCTGGTGGAGGTGGACGATCTCCTGCATGAACTCGGGCTCCGGGAACGCGATGTAGTGGAACACGCAGCGCCTCAGGAACGCATCGGGCAGTTCCTTCTCCGCATTGGACGTGATGATCACCACCGGCCGGATATGGGCCTTGATCCGCTCGCCCGTCTCGGGGATGTCGAACGACATCTCGTCCAGCTCCTGCAGCAGGTCGTTGGGGAATTCGAGTTCCGCCTTGTCCACTTCGTCGATCAGCAGCACCGCCTGTTCGGTGCTCGCGAACGACTGACCGAGCGGCCCCAGCTTGATATATTGCTTGATGTCGCGGATGTCCCGGTCGCCGAAGCGCGAGTCGTTGAGACGCGCTACCGTGTCGTAGGTGTAGAGCCCCTCCTTCGCCTTGGAGGTGCTCTTGATGTTCCAGATGAACATGGGCTTTTTCAGCGAGCGGGCCACTTCGTGCGCGAGCTGGGTCTTGCCCGTGCCGGGCTCGCCCTTGATGAGCAGCGGGCGGCCGAGCGCCACGGCCACGTCCACGATGGAGGCCAGGTCCGGGCTCACGACGTATTTATCGGTGGTGGAAAAGACAGGCTTGTTCATGGGGTTCATCACTAGCCGATTCCGGTGGAAAAGGCCCAATCCCATCCCTGCTCGTTTCACTCGCAGTCCCTTCCGGAGGAAGGGACCTTTCATAGCCCTCTTCCTACGGAAGAGGGTGGCCGCGTAGCGGCCGGGAGATGGGTGCGAATCAGGAGACCCCTCCCCGACCCGCCCCATACCCAGACCAGCCTGTCCCGAATGAACCGGTTTCAATCCCGGTCCGGTTTGAAATCCCCCGCCGGGCCGGTCAGGAGTAGCCGTCCGCCCGAAAGGCCCATTCACAACGCGTGTCCGGCTTCATTGAAAAAATGATGGAAAACCTGGCCGGTTGGCTGCTCAAGCACCACCGGCTGGCGCTCTTGCTCATGCTCATCGCCACGCTGCTGACCCTGCCCGGTTTCTGGCGGCTCGATATCCGCAACGACTACGCCGAAATGCTTCCGCGCAACGCCGAGAGCGTGAAGGCGCTGGACGAGCTGAAAAAGCGCGTTCCGGGGCTCGCCGACCACGTCGTCCTGTTCGAGGGCGGCACCATGCCGGACCGGGTCGCGGCCGCCGAGAAGATCCTGCAGGAGGTGTCGAAGGACCCGTTCGTCCTGCGCGCCCGCTACAAGACGGAACTGGCGTTCTTCGAGCCCTACAAGTTCCTCTACATGCCGGCGGACGAGCTGGATGACTTTTCCAGGGCCATCATCGGCCGGATCAACTACGACCGGCTGAAGGAGTCGGGCCGGCTCATCGACCTGCTCGACGAGAACGAGAAGAACGAGGATCTCGACACGATCCGCAAGAAGCACGAGGTGGACGACTACTTCGGCTACTTCACCGATACCGGCCGGACCGTCCTGCTGCTGCTCGTCACGCCGAAGGCGTTCGTGAGCGACGTCGATGCCGCCGACAAGATCGTCAAGATCACCTCCGACGCGATCGAGAGGGCATATCCCGGCCGCAAGCTGCCCGGCGGGATAAGCATCACCACCGGCGGACCGTTCGAGGACCAGCTGAACGAGGACCATGTCCTGCGGGACGACATCGTGCGCGGCTCGACCTTCACGCTCATCGTCATCGTCCTCATGCTGACGGTCTACTACCGGTCGTTCTGGCCGGTCTTTTTCATCGTCGGGCCGCTGAACGTCTCCATGATCTGGAGCTTCGGGCTGGCCGGGCTGTTCGTGGGCAAGCTCAACCCCATGAGCGGCTTCATGGGGATGATCCTGTTCGGCCTGGGGATCGACTACGCGATCCATCTCATGAACCGGTACATCGAGCACCGGTCCGAGGGTCTCACCAAGGAAGAGTCGTTCATCAGCATGATGAAGAATTCGGGCGCCGCCTGCGTCGAGACGGCGACCACCAACTGCGGCATCTTCTTCGTGGTCGCCACGGCCGATTTCCGCGGTTACCAGCAGTTCGGCGTGCTGGCGGGCCTGGGCGCCGTCATGACGGTAGTGGCGTCTATTGTGCTTCTGCCGAGCCTCATCCTGGAACTGGAAGCGCGGGGCTGGGGCCAGTTCATGCAGCGGCCGCCGCCCGAACTCCAGCGCCGGTTCGCCCACTCGGGCGGCAAGTATCCGCTGGCCGGGCCGATCCTCATGGCGACGGTGCTGTTCACCGGCTGGGCGCTGTACCAGGCGGCCGAGAATATGAACTTCTCGTTCCGCATTTCGGAGCTGCGGCCGTCCACTCCGGACCTGCGCAAGGTGGAGAAATATTACTACGACGTGGGCGAGATCGACGATCCGCCGGTCATCTACACGGTCGACTCGATGGACGAGGTGAAAGACCTCATCAGGCAGATCGGCATGATCGACGCGCGCCAGCCGGCCAGCATGGTGCTGAAGGTCCGCTCGATCCTGACGGTGCTGCCGGAAGACCAGCAGCAGAAACTGGATATTCTCGACCAGCTGAGGTTCAAGCTCGAACGCGAACGGCGGCTTGCCGATACGGACGACCAGAGGGCCGACATCGACAAGCTGCTGAACGAGCTGTCCAGAACGCCGGTCACGCTGGATCAGGTGCCGCCCGAAGTGGCCTCGGACTTCCGGACACCGGACGGCGGTTTCATCGTCTATCTGAATCCGCTCTCCAAAAAATCGGAGCAGGGGTTCCCGCTCAAGTTCCGGGAGTTTTTCTCGAAGATCGGCCTCTCGAGCGGCAAGAGCATTGTCGGCGCGGGTGAGATCCCCGTCGAGGCGGACATTCTCTACTACATGGTCCACGAAGGCCCGCGGATCGTCGTCGTCTCGGTGATCTTCGTCGTCTTCTTCGTGTGGCTGGGCCTCGGCAAGATCGTCGATACGATGCTCGTCTGCTCGCCGCTCATCGTCGGGATCATCTGGGGCATGGAAGGCAACGCCTGGCTGGGCCAGTCGATCAACGTCTTCAACCTGGTGGCTATCCCGCTATTGATCGGTTTCGGCGAGGACTACGGCCTCCATGTCCTGCACCGCTACCGCGAGGAGGGACCGGGGTCGCTCCGCAAGGTGCTGGGGCTCACGGGCGCCAGTATCGCCATGTCGGCCTTTACGACGCTGGCCGGGTTCGGCGGCCTGATCTTCTCGCACCACAAGGGGCTTCAGTCCTTGGGTATCTTCGCCTGCATCGGCATGTCGGCGTCGCTGCTGGTCGCGTTTACGTTCGTGCCCGCCGTGCTGCAGGTGATCGAGGACCGGCAGGCGGCCAAGGTGAAGGACGCCATAGACCGGGCTCCCTGACGGGCTTTAACGCCCCAGCCGGAGTCCTAAAATTGTCACCGCTTCAAGGGCGTTCTTCGCCCGGTGAACATGCTGGGCCGCCGATGTGGCGAGCCCCGTCGGGTCGGGCGCGCCCGGTTCCCGGTGCAGCAGGCTCACGATCGGGTTCCAGAACGGGCCGACGATGACGATCGGTTTTACCGGTACGAGTCCCTTGTTCACGTATTCCCAGGCGAGCGCCAGTTCGGCGAGCGTCCCGGTGCCGCCGTCCAGCGCCACGAAGGCGTCCGCGTGGCGGATAAAGAATTCGATCCGGCTGATGAGCGAGGGCTGGGCGACGACCCGGGAAATAAGGTCCTGCCGGTCCACCCGCCAGCCGTCGACCGTGACAACCGCGGTCTCGCCGCCGCCGGCTTTCACCCCTTCGGCGACACTCACCATATGGCCTGTTCCGCCGCCCGTGACGGTCAGGTAGCCCCGTTGGGCCAGCTGTTCGCCCAGCTGCCGGGCATCCGCCGAGTCGTTCCGCGACGATGCGAAGACCGCCACCGCCTTGCGGCCCTGTTTTCCTAGAGGGTCATCTGTCTGCGTAATCATGGGTATGCAACCTTAATAATACAGGGACCTGTAATCGGCCTCGCCGTTCGCCTTTCCCTGCCCAAGTCATCTATATCACTGAAATCCTTAAGTGAATTTCATGGTCCTTGTTCTTGACAGAATGGCGGGGTTTTCCGATATAAATCTCTGCCAGAGTTTTTAATATTTGTCCAAGGGCGGAGTGTTCGCAGCAGACGATGTGCTGGCAGCCGAATCCGGTGCCCGTCGCCCGCTGCCGGTCCAGTCCGCTGCCAGTCGCTGAAAGTGAGACCTGATCGCGTATGATCACCGTCGAAAACCTGACCAAACGCTACGGTCCGACGCTCGCCGTGGACAGCATCTCCTTCGAGGTGAACCCCCGGGAAGTCGTCGGCTTCCTCGGCCCCAACGGCGCCGGCAAAACCACCACCATGAAAATGCTCACCTGTTTCCTGCGTCCCGACGAGGGCCGGGCGACCGTGGGCGGCTACGACGTGGTGGACCAGTCGATCGAGGTCCGCCGCCACATCGGCTACCTGCCCGAGAACGCGCCGCTTTACCACGACATGGAAGTGCGCGACTACCTCCTGTTCATGGCCAAGGTGCGCGAGATCCCCGTCGCCGACCGCAAGAACCGCGTGCGCGAGATGGCGGACGTCTGCGGACTGGGACCCATGATGCTCAAGCAGATTGGCGAGCTCTCCAAGGGTTTCCGCCAGCGCGTGGGGCTCGCCCAGTCGATGCTCCACCGCCCGGACATCCTTATTCTCGACGAACCGACCTCGGGCCTCGATCCGAACCAGATCATCGAGATCCGCAACCTCATCAAGGAGATCGGCCGCGAGAAGACGGTCATCCTCTCCACGCACATCCTGCCGGAAGTGCAGGCGACCTGCTCCCGCGTGCTCATTATCTCCAACGGCCGGATCGCCGGCCAGGGCACGCCCGAAGAGCTGGCCCAGATGGCCACGGGCGAGGAACGGTTCACGGTCGCCGTGAAGGGCCCCCGCGACCAGGTGAAAAGCACGCTCCAGAAGATCGCCGGCTGCTCGGGTGTCCAGGACCAGGGGCTCGACCCCCACGCCCGCGACTATCAGCTCTTCAAGGTGTTCGTGAAGGGCGGCACGAGCGCCGGCGAGAAGATTTTCCAGACCATCGCCCAGAACGGCTGGACGCTCAGCGAGCTGCGCCGCGAGATCGTCTCGCTGGAAGACATCTTCAAGCGGCTGACCCGCCAGACCGGTACATCGGCCGGTACGTCGGCCGGGTCGTCGGCCGGAAACCCGGAGGACCGTCCGTCATGAAACGCATCGGTGTGATTTTCCAGAAAGAGTTTTCCGCCTACTTCAATTCGCCCATCGCCTATGTGCTGCTGGTGGTGTTCCTGGTGTTCCAGGGCTGGTGGTTCTTCTGGTTTAGGCCGTTCTTCGTGCTGGAATCGGCGGAGATGCGCGAGTTCTTCTCGATCCTGCCGTTCGTGTTCCTGTTCATCGTTCCCGCCATGGCCATGCGGCTATGGGCCGAGGAGCGGCGCACGGGCACGATCGAGCTGCTCCTCACGCTCCCGTTCCACGACTACGAGATCATTCTCGGCAAGTTCCTGGCTTCGGTGGCGTTCCTGGGAGTCGCGCTGCTGCTCACGCTGCCGATCTACGGCGTCGTGGTGCACGTCGGAAACCCGGATCCGGGCCCCATGATGGCGAGCTAC
Source organism: uncultured bacterium (assembly GCA_964565925.1). Classification (GTDB taxonomy): domain Bacteria; phylum JAGRBM01; class JAGRBM01; order JAGRBM01; family JAHCIT01; genus CAZMGV01. Next base: position 284,856 of record CAZMGV010000003.1, on the reverse strand, counting down.
CTGGCGGCGCTGCTCATGGGCGCGGCCTATCTGTCCATCGGGCTGTTCGCCAGCGCGCTCACCAAGAACCAGATCGTCGCCTTCATTCTGGCGCTGGTGGTTTCCATGGCGCTCTATCTGGTCGGTTACGCCGCCCAGCTGTCGGGTCTGCTGACGGAGAGACTCTCGAGCGTGCTCAGCTACATCGGCCTGGGCGTCCACTACGAGTCCATGTCGCGCGGGGTGATCGACTCGCGGGACGTGATTTACTACCTCTCGCTGATCGGGCTTTTCCTGTTCCTGAACGCGCGCGTGCTCGCGCGACGGAACCTGGTATGAAATCGAACTTCAAAGGAGAGCCGGCACATGGCCGCTTCCCGTAACAGCAAACTGAAACTGGACCTCATCGGCGTGCCGGTGCTGGCGCTCGTCATCGCCATCATTGTCATGGTGAACCTGCTCTCGCTCAGGCTCTTCAGCCGCGCCGATCTCACGCAGAAGAAGATCTACACGCTCGCCGACGGGACCAAGAAGGTGCTCGCCGGGCTGGACGACATCGTGAAGGTGGAGTTCTACCGGTCCAAGAACCTGCCGTCCCGGCTGGCGCCCACGGTGAAGGGCGTCGAGGACTACCTCACCGAGTTCAAGGCCTGGGGCGGCAAGAACCTGACGATCGGTATCGTCGATCCGGACGATACGCCCGATTCGGTCCAGCAGATGCGGATTCTCGGCATCCCGGAACTCCAGTTCAACGTGATCGAGTCGGACCGCCAGGAAGTGCGCAAGGGCTATCTGGGCATGGCCGTCTTCTACGGCGACAAGCGCGAGGTGATCCAGGCGATCACGACGCTCGACGATTTCGAGTACCGCCTGACCAGCTCCATCGTGAAGATCACGCAGGCGACGGTCCCCACTGTGGGCCTGTGGCTGGGCGAGACCGATCCGTCCGATCCGCGCAAGAAGCCCGAGATGCGGTACGACTACGAGAAGGATTTCGACACGCTGCGGCGCCGGCTGATGCAACAGTACCAGGTGGAACCGGTCGCCTTCGACCAGGGCAAACTGGTTCCGGACAAGATCACGACGCTCGTCATCGGCAGCCCCTACAAGGCCACCGAGCGGGACATCTACGCCATCGACCAGTTCGTCATGCGGGGCGGGAACCTGATCGCGCTGCAGGAGCTTCACAAGCGCTCGGACGACCAGAGCCGCGCCGACATCGCGGGCAATCCGGTGGCCACGCTGCTCGATTCCTACGGCATCCGGATCAACACCGATCTCGTCGCCGACGAGCGGAACCAGCGCGCCATGTTCAACCTCTACGGCCGCACCGTGCTCCGGGGCTATCCGTTCTGGCCCAAGGTCACGCCGGAAGGCTTCCTAAAGGACGATCTGGCAACGAGGGGCCTGTCGGAAGTGAGCTTCTTCTGGACATCGTCCCTGTCGCTGAACGCGAAGGAAGGCCAGACCCCGAAGCGGCTGGCCGAATCGAGCCGCCGCGCCATGCAGGTGACCCTGCCGACGCTGCTGACCCCCGACCAGCCCGAACTGCTGAATTTCCCGGAGCAGGAACCCAAGGTGCTCGTGGGTGCTCTGGAAGGCGCCTTCCAGAGCTACTTCAAGGGCAAGGAGATCCCAGAGCCGATGAAGCTGCAGGGCGATCTGCCGCCCACCCGGACGGCCCAGGCGCTGACCGTCGACCTGTCGAAGCGGCTGGATTCGACCGACCACGGACACATCGTGGTGGCGGGCTCGGCGTTCTGGCTCACGACCGACGCGCTCAAGATGGCGCCGCAGAATCTCGAATTCTTCCTGAACATCGTCGACTCGCTCGAGATCGGCGACAAGCTGGTCGGCGTCCGCATGCGCGACGTGGGCCGCCGCCTCATCACCCGCGAAATGACCGAAGCCGAACGGAGCTGGCTCAAGTTCCTGGGCACCTTCGGCGCGGCGTTCCTGGTGGTCGGCTTCGCGGGGCTGCGCGCGGCGATCCGCTGGCGCGAGCGCAAGGAATACGCCGAAGCGGTCGGCTACATGAAAAAGGACCAGGCATCATGAAAAAAGTTCTCCTCCTCCTCGGCGTCGTCGGCCTGCTGGCCGTTCTCCTGTTCGTGCTGCCCAAGCAGTCCGACCGGATCGAAAAAGGGAGCGAGACGCCGGACGTCATCCTGCCCGGCGTCAACGCCCAGACCGTGAAGAAGTTCTCCATCGACCGGCCGAACCAGCCCCGCGTCGTCCTGCATCTGGACGGGACCGAGTGGCGCGTGGACATGCCGGGTATGGGCACCTATCCGGCGGAAGGCCGCAACGTGGAGGACCTCTTCAGGCTCATGTCGGAGAGCCGCGTCGTGAAGCTGATCTCCACGAACCCGGCCAACCACAGCACGTTCGAAGTGGACGACCAGAAGGGCATTACGCTGACCTTCGAGGCCGGCCAGGACCGCAAGCTGGGCGAAGTGATCGTCGGAAAGCTCGCCTTCAACTTCAAGTCCAACTACGTCCGTCTCAAGAACGCCAACGAGGTCTACGAACTGGGCGGCGACCTGCGGCGGCTCGTCGACCGCGACGCCGACGCCTGGCGCGACCGGACGCTGCTCAGGATCGAGCCGGCGCAGGTGGCCGAGGTCGTCTTCGAGCATCCGGGGATAAAGAAACCGATCGACATCAAGCGGTCCGCCGACGGCCCGTGGTCGTTCTCCGATCCGGCGGACGCGGAACTGGACAAGACGACGGCCGAGAGCCAGGCGGTCAACAAGATCCTCAACCAGTTCTCCGTGATCATCGCCCGGAACGTGGAAGACACCACCTCGGCGACGGACCTCAAGAGCTTCGGCCTGGAGCCGCCCAGGGCGACGGTGAAGATCACCGACGCGGCCGGCAAGGTGACGTCGCTCAAGTTCGGGGCGGAGACCAAGGACCAGAATATCGCCGCCATGCGCGAGGGATCGACGGCGATCTACAACGTTCCCAAGTGGATCTACGAGACCCTGACCCCGACGGTCGAGCAGCTCCGTTCGCCGGGCAGCAGCACCCCGACGGGGGAAGTGAAAGCCCAGAAAGACCAGAAAATAGTCCAGGAACGGGCCAAGAAGTCGCTGGAAAAGAAGTGACTTCCGCGTTTCTGCTGATCGGTCCCCTTTCGGCACCTGATTGAAGTTTTAAAGGCTATCTGCCAGTCTCCTCCGGTTGTACTGTCCGGCTCAGGTTCTTATTCCCTATGGACGGTACCGCACGGAGTGTGGATGAAAGCGGTCCGGATACTGGCCGTCGCGGCGGTCGCGGGTCTTCTTGGTCTCGCGGCCACGGCTGTTGCCGCCGGCAAGGCCGGCGCCAGTCCTGCCGTCAGGCCTGCTCCTGCGGCTGCCGCCAAATCCGTCCTTCCCGCCAGAATCGACCGCACGGCCGGAACCGAATGGTGGGGCATCTACTTCCAGAAACAGAAGGTCGGCTGGGGGAATCAGGAGATTTCCGGTGCCCCCGGCGGCGAGGGCTATCTGTCCCGGTCGGAAAGCTGGTTCCGGCTGAAACTGCTGGACGTGACCCGGGAAGTCCGGATGACCGAGGAGAGCCGGCTGAACCGGGACTGGTCGCTCGCGTCCATGCGGTTCGCGATGAAGGCGACGGACGTCGACCTGTCGCTGGACGCGAAAGTGGAACCCGCCTGTATCGCCGTGACGATCCGCTCGGGCGGTTTGGAGCAGACCGTGGAGGTTCCGCGCCCGGCCGGCGACGGCCCCGTTTATTCGTCGTCGGCGCTCTCGCCCTACCTGAGTTACGCCGGCCTCCTGACCGGTAAAAGTTACAGCCTGAACGTCTTCGATCCCACGACCCAGACGCGCCAGATACTTACGGCCGACGTGCTGGGCGAGGAAAAAATAGAGGGGTCCCCGGCGTTTCACGTCCGGACGAACATGCTCGGCATCCAGTCGGAAAACTGGATCACCCGGGAAGGCGAATCGCTGCGCGAGGAAACCCAGGACGGTTTCGTCGTCGTCCGGGAGCCCGAGGCTGTTGCGAAGGCCGGGGTCAGCACCAGTCCGTCGGACATGGCGGAAGATATGGCCGTCAGTATCGGCAAACCGGTCCGGCAGCAGGCCAGACTGGGGAAACTGGTGCTCAAACTAACCGGGGTGGACACCGCCGGGTTCGATCTGGACGGCGACGGGCAGCGCTTTCAGGACGGCATTCTGACGGTGACCAAGGAACCGCTTCCGGCCTCGGCGGGATACGAACTCCCGTTCAAGGGGGATGAAAAGATCGCCGCCTACGTGAAGCCCGAACCGATGATCGCCTCCGATCACCCGAAGATGATCGCCAAGGCGCGCGAAATTATCGGCACGACGAAGGACCCGCTGGCCGCTTCCATGAAGCTGATGGAATGGGTTTACCGGAATGTGGACAAGCAGCCGGTTTTTTCGCTGCCCAACGCGCTGGACGTGCTGGAGCGCCTGAAGGGCGACTGCAACGAGCACACGGCCCTGCTGACCGCCCTGGGGCGTGCGGCTGGAATTCCGACGAAGCAGGAGGCGGGGCTGGTGCATCTGGAGGGGACGGGCCGGTTCTACTACCACGCCTGGGTGAGTTTCTATCTGGGCGGCCGGTGGGTCGGTGCCGACGCCGCCTTCGGCCAGTTCCCGGTCGACGTGACGCACCTGCGGTTCATGGACGGCGGCGCGGACCGGCAGACGCAGATTTCACGGCTGATCGGGCGGCTCAGGCTCGAACTGGTGGAGGCGGTCTGACCGGCACATGACAGACAAGCCTGACATCGCGCGGTTTATAAAAATCCGGGGGGCGCGCCAGCACAACCTGCAGGCGCTCGATATCGATATTCCCCTCAAGCGGATGACCGTTGTGACGGGGCCTTCCGGCAGCGGGAAAAGCTCGCTGGCGTTCGACACGCTCTACGCCGAGGGACAGCGGCGCTACATCGAGAGCCTCTCCACCTATGCGCGGCAGTTCCTGGAGCGGATGCCCAAGCCCGAGGTCGATTCGGTCGAGAACGTGCCGCCGGCGCTCGCCATCGAGCAGAGGAATCCCGTCCGCAACAGCCGCTCGACGGTCGCCACGCTGACGGAAATCTACGACTACCTGCGTCTCCTGTGGGCCAAGACCGGTAAGATCGTCAACGAAACCACCGGCAGGGAGGCCGTCCAGCACGGCCCCGAATCGGTGGTCCGCGAGCTGTCGAAACTTCCGGAAGGGTCGAAGCTGACGGTTCTGGAACCGGTCACCTTCGAGCCGCGCCCGAAGTTCCGCCCCCAGGATCTGCTGGCCACCGGGCGCCTGCGGTTCTGGGCCGACGGGGAAATCCTGGAAGTCGAGTCCGCCGACGCCGCCGCGCGGTGGGCCGGGGCCAAAGAGATTTCCATCGTAGCCGACCGGATCGTGCTCAAGCCCGGCACTGAAAGCCGGCTGTCCGAGTCGGTCCAGATGGCGTTCCAGAGTTCCAACGGCCGCTGCGATATCGCCGTCGAAGGCGAACCGGCCATCCGGCGGTACCGGTCGGTCCTGCACGATCCCGTGACGGGCGAGGTCTATACCTCCGCGTCGCCGGTGCTGTTCTCGTTCAGTTCGCCGCTGGGCGCCTGTCCGGTGTGCCACGGCTTCGGCAATATTCTCACCTACGACGAGAAGCTGTTTGTTCCGAACCCCCAGAACAGCATCGCGCAGGGATGTATCGAGCCCTGGACGAAACCGTCGTGGCGGCACCTGCAGGAGGCGCTCGTCGCCTTCTGCCGGACGGCGAAGATCAATATCCGCACGCCGTGGAAGGATCTGCCGGAAGAACACCGGAAGAAGATCGTCGAGGGGACGCCTAAATTCGAAGGCGTCCTGCCGTTCTTCAAGGCGACGGAGCGGTCCAAGTACAAGCTGCATGTGCGGGTGTTTTTGCGCCGTTACCAGAGCCAGTCGGTCTGCGAAGTCTGCAACGGTGCGAGACTCAAGCCCGAGGCGCTGCGGTTCAAGGTCGGCGATCTGGATATCGCCGGGTTCTGCCGGCTGCCGGTCGAGAAAGCCATCGGCTGGATCTCGTCGCTCAGGCTGGACAGCACCGGCAGCCAGGTCGCGGCCGAGCCGGTCCGCCAGGTCCGCCAGCGGCTGGAGTGCATGGCGGAGATGGGGCTGGGCTATCTGACGCTGGACCGCCTCGGAAAGACGCTCTCAGGCGGCGAGTACCAGCGCATCCTGCTGTCGAACCAGCTCGGAAACGCGCTGACGGGTTCGCTGTATGTGCTGGACGAGCCGTCGATCGGCCTGCACCCGCGGGATACCGACCGGCTGATCCGGATACTCCACCGGCTTCGGGACCAGGGAAACACGGTCGTCGTGGTCGAACACGACCGCGAAGTCATCGGCGCGGCCGATATCACCGTCGAGCTGGGCCCCACCTCCGGCAAGGACGGCGGCAAGCTGCTGTTCAACGGAACCCCGGACGAACTGCGCAAAAACGGCGACACCCCGACCGCCTGGCTCCTGCAGGGGGAGCTCCGGCTCCCGCCGTCCGCCGAGCGCCACCAGAACCGGGGCTGGATAAAGCTGGCCGGGGCCCGCGACAACAACCTGAAAAACGTGACCGTGAAGATTCCGCTCGCGAACTTCACCTGCATCACGGGAGTATCCGGCTCCGGGAAGACGACGCTCGTCGTCAAGACGCTGTTCCGGGCGCTGGACCGGATCTTCAACGAAGGCGTGCGGGACATCGGCCGCTTCGACATGGTGAGCGGGATGGAAGCCCTGCGCGGCGTGTCGCTCATCGACCAGACGCCGCTCGCCCGCTCCAGCCGGTCCAATCCGGTCACCTACATGAAGGGGTTCGACGAGATCCGCACGCTGTTTTCGCAGCTCCCGGATTCGCGCCGCTCGGGGTTCAAGCCGTCGACGTTCTCGTTCAACGTGGAAGGGGGCCGCTGCCCGCTGTGCGCCGGAGAAGGCGTCCAGACGATCGACCTCCAGTTCCTGGCCGACGTGGAAGTCCCCTGCGAGGCGTGCAACGGCCGCCGCTACAAGCCGGAAGTGCTCCGGATCCGGTACAAGGGCTATAATATCAACGAAGTGCTCAACCTGACCGTCAGCGAGGCGATCAACCTGTTCCCGGCGCTTCAGCAGACCCGCAACAAGCTGGTACTGCTGGACAACGTCGGGCTGGGATACCTGAGGCTCGGGCAGTCGTCGTCGACGCTCTCGGGCGGCGAGGCCCAGCGCCTCAAGATCGCCGGCGAGCTGGCGGCGGCGCCCAAGGGAAAGCTTCTGTATATTCTCGACGAACCGACGACGGGGCTGCACGGCGTGGACGTGGCGAAGCTGCTGCGTGTGCTGCAGCGGCTGGTGGACGACGGCCATACGGTCGTCGTGATCGAGCACAACCTGGATGTGATCTCGCGGGCCGACTGGGTGGTGGACATGGGCCCCGAAGGCGGTTCCGACGGCGGGCGTATCGTGGCCGAAGGCGCCCCGGAACTCGTTTCCCGGGCGGCGGAGTCGCTCACCGGGAAATACCTGAAGCCGTATTTCGCCGATGCCGAACCGGAGCGCAAACGCAGATGATCGTGGACGCCTTCGCCGTGCTGGTCGTGCTGGTCTTCGCCCTGTTCGGGTACCAGCGCGGTTTTGTCTTCCAGATCGTGAAGCTGTTCGGTATCGCGCTGGCGTTCTTCGGCTGCTACCGGGCGGGCCGGGCGGCGGCGAAAATATTCCCCGCCTGGGACGGCGTCGCCCCGGTCGTGCGGGTCTACGGGCTCACTATCTTAAGTTTCTTCTTTATCATCCTCACCATGAACCTGATCGGAATCCTCGCCCGGGAGATGATCTACCACGGCCGCGAACCCGAGCACCGCAAGCGCGACCGCGTGCGCGGGCTGGCGCTGGGTATTCTCGACGGCGCGTTCTGGGCGGTCATGTTCCTGTTCGGTGTGGCGGCGATCCCGAAGGGATTCCTGCGCGGCGCGCCGGCGGTGGAGCGGCAGGTATCGGGCTCGCTGTTCGTGGCGATCACCAGGCCGCTGAACTTCCTGGCGGACCCGGACATTCTCGTCACCGATTCGCGCCGCGAAGTGGAGTCGCTCGCGCGTATTCTCGACTTCATCGCCGACGAGGGCCGCGAAGAGGCGCTGCGGAAGGCGGGCTACAGCGATCCGCTCTGGGACGACCTGCGGCTGAAGAACCTCGCGACGGACCCCGACGCCCGCAAGATCCTGGCCTCCGGCGAGCGGCGCAAGGCGATGCTGCACCCCCTGCTGGCCGACGTGCTGACCGACCGCACGCTGATGGACCTGATCCTCCAGTTCGAGCCGCCGTCGCTGCCGGCCGCTACGGTCCCTGCGCCAGCACCTTCCGCACCGTCTGCCATACCTGCGCCGCGTCCGGCCAAAGGGGCGGCGCCGTGAAGAGACTTCCGGAACTTCTCGGCAGGCCGATGCCGTATGTGGGGGCCGTTCAGGCCACCGGGGGCCGCGTCTATCTGGTGGGCGGACCGGTGCGCGATCTGCTGCTTTCCCGGCCGGTGACCGACCTCGACCTGATGGTCACGGGTGTGGAGCCCGGCCGGCTGGCAGAGGCACTCGCGCCGTTCGGCAGCGTGAACGAGGTGGGCAAGTCGTTCGGCATTATCAAGCTTTCGACCGGCAAGGAGGTTCTCGACTTCGCGCTCCCCCGCAAGGAAAAATCCACGGGCCCCGGTCACAAGGATTTCTGGGTGCACGCGGACCCGAATCTCCCCGTCGAGGAAGACCTCGGGCGCCGGGACTTCACGGTCAACGCGTTCGCCTGCGAACTGCTGGACAGCGAAGGACGGCTCGGGCCCCTTATCGATGTCCACAACGGGCTCAGGGACCTGGAACGGCGCGAACTGCGCCTGCTCCACGACAAGTCGTTCCAGGACGATCCGCTGCGGCTCGTCCGGGCCGCCCAGTTCGCCGCCCGCCTCGGCTTCACGATCGAACCCGACACGCTCAAACTGATGCGCCGGGACGCTCCTCTCGTCAAGCATCTGCCCGCCGAGCGGATCAGTACCGAGATCGATAAATTTCTCGCGTGCGAGCGTCCGGGGCAGGGGTTCGACTGGCTGGAGCGCGGCGGGCTCGTCGAACTGGTACTGCCGGAACTGGGGCCCAAATGGTTCGATCCGGTCCCGGCGGTGTTTCTGACCCGCGCCCGCTGCATCAAGGGTTGGATGAGTTTCACGCCGAGACTTGCCGGTACGCCGTCGCTGCTCCGGTGGGGCGTGCTGGCTGCCTGCATAGCACCGGGGGCGGATCTTATTGCCGACGGATCGGGAAAATCCGCCGCCGCGTTCCTGAACCGGATCAAGGGCAGCGTGGCGGGCGCCGATCCGGACCGCCTTGCCGGCTGGACCCGGGCGCTGAAAGCCGCCGAAGGCTGGCCGGGCCTGGAGGATGCTTCGGGCCGTATTGTCCGTGAATGGATGTCCCGGGCGGGGCGGGACGAACTGAATCCGCTCCTCGACCTCATCGCCGCCCGTGCCGAGGCGGTGGTGCCGTTCGACGACGCCAACGCGGGGGCTGAAGGAAACCGGGCGTCGCCGGAGGGTGAGCGCTGGGTGGCCCGTATCCGCGCGGAGCAGGACAAAAACGTCCCGCTCTCGGCCGCCGATCTGGCGGTCGGGGGCGAGGACCTGAAATCGGCCGGTATCGGGCCGGGCCCGCTGATGGGGAAAATCCTGAAAGAGCTGCTGGCGGAGGTGCTCGCCGACCCCGCCCGCAACGAGCGCGGCTACCTTCTGAAGCGGGCGGGATCGTTGCGCACCCAGACCTGAATCCCGCTCCTGAAAGTCCGGTCGAGCCGGTATTTCCAGTCGCGCAGGCGGATCAGCTCCGGCGCGAACTCGGAGAGGAGCTGCGGCGGGTTCGGCTTGCCCAGCGCCGTCGTATCGATGATGGGCGGATAACCCTGCTTCTCCAGCGCGTCGAGCACTTCCTGCTGCATCTCGGGACTGCTCCGCCACGGGAACAGGAAGTAGCGCCGTGAAACCGGCTCCCGCTTCGCCAGCAGGTGGATGTAGGACTCGTTCGGGAATATCGCGATCCGGGTACCGGGGGCGGTGATCGACGCGACGTAGTCCGCCGCTTCCAGTTCCGCCCGGCGGTACATTTCCGCCTGCATCATCTGACCGTGAACTATCCGCGAGCCGCTGATCAGGAGCATGAAGCCGAGACACCCGGCGGCGACCGCCCGCAGTCCGCGGGGCCGTTCCGGTACGAGCTGGGCGAGGCACAGGGCGGCGAGACACGCCGCCGTCAGGAACCGCATGTAGTCGGGCCGGGGCAGGGCCGAAAGCAGGGCGGCGGCCAGCAGGACGAGGCAGACGGTCAGCATCTCGCTGCGCACCCGGAGGCGCAGTCCGGCCTGGAATGCGTACAGGGCGGCGGCACCGACGGGCAGATAGTAGTAAGGATTGCTGATGCCGTTGACGTAGTAGGCCCACTTCACCTGCGTGGCGTTCTCCATGAACACGATCCGCCAGAAATCGGCAATGGTTCCGGTCGCCAGAAGATAGATCCCGCACAGGGAGCAGATGGCGGCGAACCCTGCGGTGACCGCTTTCAGTCTCGTGCCGCGGAGGCCTCCGCCGGTTTTGCCACCGGTTTCGGCCGGGCGGCTCGCGCACCAGAACACGGCCAGCACGAGCGGCGCGTTCTGGAACCGGGCGAGCAGCAGAAAACCCGCGAGAATTCCCGCTCCGAACCAGTGGGCCGGCCGCCGGTCCGCCAGTATCAGCAACGGAACCGGCAGCACGGCGAAGGCGATAAAACTGTTGGGCGACCAGCGGTAGCTGTCGGTGATCGCGAACGAGAGCGCGATACCGAAGCCGGTCAGCGCACCCCGCCAGAAACGGCTGTCCTGTCCGTTCGGGCCGCCCCGGGCGAACATCCAGGCGTAGAAACCGGCGGCCAGTCCGGCCGCCAGCGCGATCGCCAGCCGGAACTCCGCCAGATACACCGCCGGGTTCGCCCGCATGAACAGCGCCGACAGCAGGAACAGCGCTGGCGGTTTTTCATTCGCATAGTCAGTGTAGAGATGGCGGCCGTGGGCCATTCCGTGGCCGATCAGCAACAGGGAGCCCTCGTCCGTGTAGGGCAGGCCGCCCCAGCCGCTCAGGATGAACAGCAGGAGCGCGGCGGCGATCACCACGGCCGCCGCCGCCAGCGGTGCGGCCCGGGTCCTTGATGGCGAGGTGGTTCCGGTCACCCGTCCAGATTAGCCGATTTACGGCTCAGAGGGCGGCGCAGATTGCGTCGGTATACTGGGTGGTCGAGGCGGTGCCCTTGAGGTCCCCCGTCCGGACCTTGCCGTCCGAGAGCACTTTTGTGACCGCCTTGCGGACGCGCCCGGCGGCGGCGGGCTCGTTCAGATGGTCGAGCATCATGGCGGCGGAGAGGATCATCGCCGTCGGATTGGCCTTGCCCTGACCGGCGATGTCGGGCGCGGTGCCGTGGACCGGCTCGAAGACGGCCGCCTTCTCGCCGATGTTGCCGGCGGGACAGACGCCCAGGCCGCCGACCAGCCCTGCGCACAGGTCCGACAGGATGTCGCCAAAAAGGTTTTCCATCACCAGCACGTCGAACTTCTGGGGCGCGCTGACCAGTTCCGTGCAGGCGTGGTCGACCAGCACTTCATCGGCGGCGATGGAGGGGTATTTTTTCGCCACGGCGTGGAAGCAGTCCAGAAACAGTCCGTCGGAGAGCTTCATGATGTTGGCCTTGTGGATGGCGCTCACGCGCTTGCGGCCCAGCTTCTTTGCCGTCTCAAAGGCGAACTCCGCGATGCGGGTGCTCGCCTTCTCGGTGATGACTTTGATCGATTCGACGATCCCGGGCGCCACTTCGTGTTCGAGGCCCGAATAGAGGTCCTCGGTGTTCTCGCGGATGATGATGAGATCGACGTTCTCGAACGGTGTCGCGACGCCGGGAAGATTCTTGCACGGCCGGTAGTTGGCATAGAGGTCGCCCGCCTTGCGCAGCGCCACGTTCGCCGACGGAAGGCCCTTGCCCACCGCCGTGCCGATGGGGCCCTTGAGGCCCACGCCCACGCGGCGGAGCGCGTCCACGACGTGATCGGGCAGCAGCGTGCCGTATTTCGCGGCGACCGCCTCGCCGCAGATATGCTCCTCGAACTCGAACTTCACGCCCGTGGCTTCGAGTACGCGTCGCGTCGCCAGGGTGATCTCGGGGCCGATCCCGTCGCCGGGCAGGAGTACGATCTTGTGCGTCTGGGGCATGGGCCGCTCCGTGGATGGATTTATCGGGAGAGTCTATCCGAGGGAAGGCGGTTTGTCCTGTGTGAGATACCGGTCCTGGATCTGTGGTTTGAGGCGGGTGGAGGTGTCCTTTTCTGCGCCCGACACTTCTGCTCCGGGCAACCGGCCGCTTAAGCGGGGTTCGTCCAATGGGCGCAGAAAAGGACACCTCCACCCGCAAAGCGTGGCAATTCCGCCATCAAAGCAACCGGGCCTCCCCCGGAAGGGGAGGCCCGGTAAAACAACTCTTCGGGTTACATCCGGTTCGGGCCGAACGGGCGGAACAGCCACTGGCCGCCGTCGGCGACGACGATGGCGCCGGTGATGTAGCTGGCGGCATCCGAGGTGAGGAACAGCGAGATGTTCGCCATCTCCTCGATCGTGCCCTGACGGCCGAGCGGCACGCCCCGGTTGATCACTTCGGCCGGCATTCCCATGCCGAGCCGCTTCATGCCTTCGGTGTCGCCGATCGGGCCGGGCGCGATGCCGTTCACGCGGATACCCAGCGGGCCCCACTCGACGGCCAGCACGCGGGTCTGGGCATCGATACCGGCCTTGGCGGAGGCGGCGTGGATCTGGAACGGCGTGCCGACATAACCCAGCGTCGCCGTGATGTTGATGATGGAGGCCTTCTTGGCCTTGGAGAGCGCCTCGAACGACGCCTTGCAGACGTTGAAGGTGCCGATCTGGTCGATCTCGACCACGGTCTTGTAGCCGTTGTACGAGAGCTGCGCGGCGGAGCAGATGAAGTTGCCGGCGGCGCCGTTCACGAGCGCGTCCAGCTTGCCGAACTTGTCGAGCGTCGCCTTCACGGCCGCTTCCACCTGTTCGGGGTTGCGGACGTCAGCGGACGCGCACAGCGGCTCCACGCCGGTCTTCTTCTTGATGTCGGCGGCCGCCTCCTGGAGCTTGTCCAGCTTGCGCCCCACGATCGTCACGTTCGCGCCGTGGGCGGCGAAACTCTCGGCGATCCCCTTGCAGATGCCCGAACCGCCTCCGGTAATGAGCGCCACGCGCCCCTTCAGAAGATCCTTTGCGAAATAGCTCATCGTACGTTCCCTTCCGCCCGGTATTCACCGGGTGTTCACCTGAATTCAGGTGAGTGGCGGGTCCCGGCCCTATAGGCGTCCATCGCCCCGGGTCCGGTCCGGCCGGTTCTGTTTGTATCACCGGAAACGGAAGAGGGAAATAGTTAATGAGTTAAGCTAATCCGGCCCTGTTCAGTGCTGAACGCCGGTCCGCGCCCTGAACTCTTTCATCCCTTCCAGAAAATCCGCGATCTTGCGGCCGATCAGTTCGTGCCCTTTGGCGCTGGGGTGGACCGGCTCTTCCATCAGGTCCCAGTGGCCGTACCGGTAAACCGGTGTCGCGTACCGGCCGGGCGGATCGCACTGACGGTGATAGCGGGCAAAGTCGCGCGGGTAGGTCAGCAGGAATCTCGCCGGCCAGGATTTGCGCCCCAGCCGGATTTCGTCCGTGAGCGGCGCCTGCGCGTCCGGCAGAAAATAAAACTGCAGCGTTTCGCCGACGGGGACGTCGAGTTCCACCGAAAATATGCCGTCGCCCGGTTTCTCGTCGCCGTCTTTGCCCGAGTCGTTCAGCGCAATGGGCGGCGTCGTCCACGGGGCGGATGGGGCCGATTTCAGTTCGTCGTCGCCCAGCCGGTGGATGGCGACGGAGTAGCTCTTGGCCGACCGGAACTCCGGCGCGTCCTTGAGTCGCACGAGCAGCCGGACGGTGCCTGAAACACCGGACGGCGCGGGAGGCAGCGGTTCAAACGGGCAAATCGCGGCACCGGGATCGCGCGGAGCGGCTTCCGCGATCGCCCCGTCCAGCAGCCAGTCGGGGATCTGGAGCAGCGGGACCGCCAACTCGTCCGCCATCCGTTCCATCACCGGACGGTAGAAACGTCTGGGCTGTTCGAGATTGAGCATCATCGGCACGGCGCTGCGCGCGCGGATCATCCCTGTCAGCGTGGCGAGCCGCTCGCCGTAGAGCGGACGTGACGCATCCGGCAGCCATTTCCAGGGGCCCCAGTTGCGGAAGGTATCGGCCGCGTCCGCCTGGAACGCCGGCGGCAGCGCCGGGAGCGGCTGCCCGGCCCGGGCGATCCGCCAGCCGTGCTCCGGGACGGGCAGGGGGTCCGGCAACGCGGCACGGTCGGGATGCGGAATGACGCCGTAGTCGTTGAACGCCGATCCGAACAGGACGAAGTCGGCTTCGAGTTGGCCGAGCGCCTCGTACAGCCGGATCAGTTTTTTCATCGTCATGCCGGGGATGCCGAGATTGAGCACCTCAAATCGCCGCCCGGGAAACCGCCGGGTCAGCTCCCTTTCCAGAACGGCTGAGAACGTTTCGTCACCGGCCACCGGCACACCGAACACCGACGAGTCGCCCATAACAGCTATCCGGATAACCCCGGCCGGTTTCTTCCAGTCGAAGTCGCCGGTGCCCGGATCGCCTCTGAAGCCGTGGCTGTTCGTGTGGATTTCGAACCGGCGGCCGGTCCGGCCTGGGATCAGTTCCAGCCGTTCGATACCGGCCAGAAAATTTTCGGCCGCGTAGTCGATCTCCGGTTTCATCGGTGACTTATCGTCGGGCCAGTTGATCCAGTAGAGGCCGCCTGCCGCCAGCGCACGGCCGAGATCCGACGCCTTGAGCAGATAGCGCCCGTTCAGCTGTTTCGACAGCGGCAGATCCTGTCCCGGCGGCGGTTCGCAGGCGGCGCACAGCAGCGCCAGCGCGGCCATGAGAAAGAGCTTTCTCACGGCTCTGTGCCTGCCTCTCCGGGCATCCACTCCAGCGTATAGCGCGCCATCTGCCGCACCTGTGGCGACGGATCGTAAAGACGCTGGCGGACTTTTTCGCGCAGCACCGGAATCCGGGGGGCCAGATCGAGCAGCGCCCAGGCGGCCCGGTAACGGATTTTCGCGTCGGCGTCGGAGAAACATCCGATCAGCGCGTCGACGGCCTGCCCGGAACCTCCGGGCGTACCCACCGTGTCTCCGGTGGCAGCCAGCCCGGCAATCGACTTCATCCGGACGGCGGGGTCCGGGTCGCCGATTTGTGCGAGCCACCGGTCGCCGTTGCCGCCGGTGTAGCTGTGAATGGCCGGTCTGAGTACCGCCTCTGCGGCATCCTGGGCGGCTTTACGGACGGAGGGTTCGGGGTCCTGGTACAGTTTTTCGATCTGGGGCAGATACGGCTTTGCGTTGACCGAGAAGTCGGAGATGGCGAGTGCGGCGGTTGCCCGCACGTCGGGCGTGCCGTGGGACAGCAGCGGAACCAGATAGGCGATCTCGGCGTCCGTGCGGGATTTGAGCGACGGGCGAAGCGCGGCCGCCGCCCCGCGGACCGCTTCGTCCGGATCGGCGAGCGCCAGGATGAGCGACGCGGAGGCTTCAGATGGAGGCGGATCGAACCCCGTGAGCGCCCGGACGGCGGCCAGCCGGACGCCGGCGTCGGGATCAGCGCGGCACAGTTTCGCTATCTGGCTGCCCAGTTCGGTCAGATTATTCCGCCCGGCGGCCAGCGCCGCATCGGCGCGTGTGAGGGGGTCGTCGGAGTCGAGTCCGGCCCTGACCTGCCAGAGGCTGGAGCCGCTCTGCGCCTTCGACACCCCGGTCATCGTGGCGATCAGCGCAACGGCCAGCGCGCAGACGAGCATCAGAAGCCGCAAGACTGCGGGTCGCCGTCGACAGTATATCGGCATCATTCCTTCTACTTGCACGGTGGATGGCGTAAATTGTCCCTGCCTGCCCAATTGTGCAACTTCCCGGAGGTTCCTGCCATGCCGATCAACGCCTGGGCCGCCCTGAAACCCAAGGGAAAACTGGAACCGTTCACCTACGAGGAGGGCCCGCTGGGCCCCTTCGAGGTGGAGATCGACGTCACCCACTGCGGCATCTGCCACAGCGACGTCCATCTGGTGGACAACAACTGGGGGACCGACAGCTACCCGATGGTGCCGGGCCACGAGATCGTCGGAAAAGTCCGGGCCCTGGGGTCGCAGGTGACCGGTCTGGAAAAGGGCGTCAGGGTCGGCGTGGGCTGGCAATGCGGCTCCTGCATGCGCTGCGAATGGTGCGAGACGGGCGAGGAAAATCTCTGCGCCGAAAACCGGGCGACCGCGTCCGGCCATTTCGGCGGCTTCGCCGAGAAGGTCCGCGTGGATCACCGGTTCGCCTTCCCGATCCCGGCCAAACTGAAATCCGAACACGCGGCGCCGCTTCTCTGCGGCGGCGTGACCGTCTATTCGCCGCTCCGCCGGTTCTGGAAAAACCCGAACATGAAAGTCGGTGTGATCGGTATCGGCGGTCTCGGCCATCTGGCGGTCCAGTTCGCGCAGGAGATGGGCTGCGACGTGACGGCATTTTCGACCTCGGCGAACAAGGAACCCGAAGCCCGTGCGTTCGGGGCGCGCCGGTTCGTGGATACTTCAAAAAAAGGCGCACTGACGGCAGTTGCGGGCTCCCTCGATCTTATCCTTAATACGGTCCACCAGAATCTCGACTGGCCGTCGTATCTGGACGCCCTGCGGCCCAACGGCCGGCTGGTGTTTCTGGGTTCCCCCAGCGAAGACCTGAAAATCTCCGGCAGCCAGCTGCTGGGCGGCCAGAAGGGGATCGTGGGGAGCGTCATCGGCGGCCGGCCGGTGATCCAGGAGATGCTCGAGTTCGCCGCCAACCACGGCGTGAAGGCCAAAACGGAATCGATGCCCATGGCGCAGGCCAACGAGGCGCTGGATAAAGTCCGCAAGAACCAGGCGCGTTACCGGATAGTGCTGGTGAAGTAGCCGGTTTATTGCCGCCCGCGCCGGTGTTACCGTTACGTCACTGTGGAAAAGGCCGGATACCGGACCGCTGTTTCGACTGCTGGTGGAAGGCGGCGCCTGCTCGTCTGGGCGCTGGTGGCGCTCGGAGTTTTCCAGAACGTCGTCTACTTCACGGGGCCCGTGACTTTAAGAAAATGGGTGCACGTTCTGTCGATGTCGCCCAATCCGGTCGTTTTTTCAGACCTCTCCGGAGTCGCCAACTTCGTCCGGTGGTTCGATGCCGAGTTCCGTCTGAAAGACGGCACGTCTATTAAAAGGTACGCGACGGCGGACAGTTACGGGAATCTGCCCGGCCCCTACCAGCGTCGGTCGATCTACGCGGCCGCGCTCACGTTCGCCCCGCACCGGCCGGAACAGTATTTCTACGGCGTCCTTCAGCGGGGTTTCTGCGGCGGCCCGCTGGCCGAAAGCCTCGGCGTGTCCGAGCCGGCCGCGACCGTGCAGCTCACGATCCCGCTTGAAGTGACCGCCGAGGGCACCCACGCGCAGCTCATGACGCTGAGGTGCGACCGGTGAAGCTGAATCCGCGCTGGTTCGCCGCGTACCGGATTCTGCTGGGCGTTTATCTGGCCGCCCTGTATTTCTCGTTCGTTCCGTGGGGTGAAGAGCTTCTGGGGCCCACCGGCATGGTGCCGGTGTCCCGGTCCAATCCCATGTGGGTGCCGTTTCCGGGCGCGCTGCATCTGGTGGACAGCGCCGGGTTCGCGCCGCTCTTTCTGACGCTGCTTGCTGCAGCCGCGCTGCTCTTTGCCGCCGGGGTCTGGCGCCGGGGGGCGGCGGTGGCCCTGTGGTACGGGCAGGCCTGCATCATCCAGCGAAACGCGTTCATGGATAACCCCGCCGTGGCGTTTGTCGGCTGGGTGCTGCTGGCGACCCTGCTGGTTCCGCCCGGCGAGCCCTGGTCGGCGGTAAACCGCTCGGGTGAAACTGCTGCTGACTGGGACCCGCCGGACAATCTCATGCTCGGCGCGTGGATCGTGTTCGGGGCAGCCTATTCGGTGAGCGGAATCATGAAGCTCGCTTCGCCGGAGTGGTGGAACGGCGACGCGTTCCGTAATTTTCTGGACTTGCCGCTGCACCGGGAGTGGTTCGTCCATTCGCTATTACGGGATTTGCCGGGGCCCGTGCTGACCGCACTGGGCTGGCTGGCGGCGGCGACCGAGACGGCTTTTCTGCCCGCCATCCTGTGGCGGTATTCACGGCCCACGGTCTGGACCCTGACCGTCGGGATGCACCTGATCGTGCTGCTCACCGTGGACTGCACCCTGCTTACGCTCGGCGCAATCGTATCGCTCCTGTTCCTGTTCGATCCGGAATGGATTGCGATGATTCGCTGGCGGGTAACGCGGCAGGACTGATTCAGCCGGGCTGATTCAGGCGGACCGATTCAGGCGGGCACGGCCTGAAGCGTCTGGACGGCGCCCGGGAACTTCTCGAACGGCACCGCCTCCTTCTCCTGATCGGGGTTCTGCTCGAAGGAGAGGTAGAACGAGAGGATCCGCTTGGGGTCCATGCGGGACAGGTCGTGCGGCGTATTGAGCGCGTTGACGAGTCCCTTGCGGTCCGGAGCGACGCGTCCCAGGTAGTACTGCAGGCCGCTGCCGCCCGGCGGCGCGAATCCGAAAAAGCAGACCGTGTTCTCGGACAGGTCCACCTGCGAGAGCACCGGTTCGTCGGCCAGGATTTCGGCCTCGGGCGGCGCGTCTTCGGCCGTCGCCGATCCGGTCACGAGGTCGTGCAGGTTTCCCTTGAGGCGCGGCCGCGTGATCTCGTACGCCTTGCCGGCATGGTCCGGATCGAGCGAGACCATCTCGATGACCGGCATCGGTTCCAGCCCCTTGAGCCGCGCCGTCCCGGCAAGACGGAACAGCAGGTGGCGCGAGATGTCGTTCGCCTTGAAGCCGGTCCATTCGAAACCCGAGTATCTGATTCCGATGAGCGGCAGCCGCGCCACCTCGCCCGCCAGCTTCTGGAGGAACTCGATCGTGAGCGCGATCCCCTCGTTCTTGAGATCGCCCTTGGCGCCGACCTCGACCCAGAACTCGCGGGTCGTCGGCTGAGGCGGCCGGGTGACGCCGGAACTGCCGGCCCCGGCAAGGCCGCCCGGTCCGGTCGTGTCGCCGTTCGAGCGGTTCAGGAACTCTTCGACTTCTTCGGGCGGATAGCCCGCCGCCACCAGCCAGTTTTTCAGTTCCGGCAGGTTGGTGAGCGACTTGCCGGTGGTGAGCCGGGTCAGCTCGATAAGGCCCGAGCCCAGGTAGTCGTGCGTCCACTGGCCGTTCGAGCCGTCGAACTGGAGCGGGATCACATAGTAGTGGTTGTGGTTGAGCGCGATCCGGATCCCCTTGTCGAACACGAACCCGTTCTGCCGGGCCTTGGCGTAGGCGTCCTGGATGACACTCGCCGCCATGACGAGGTCCAGCGCCCGGCGGCTGGTGAAGAAGCTGCCGTCGCCCAGGAACTTCTCGAACCGGATACCGAACCTCTCCGACAGGCCGGAGATGACCTGCTGGAAGGCGTACATCTGGCGCACGCTCTGGCGTTCCCGGACCGAGCTGTGCTGGCGGATGATCTCCGTATAGGTGGCCGTGAAGTTGTTGATGTCGTAGACGAGCCCGAACCGCTCCAGCCGGTTTTCGACGATGGTCGGCCGGTTGAAGTCGAACACCATCGTTTCGGTCGTATCGACCGCCCGCTCCGGATTCGATTCGAGCACCAGTTTTTCCTGGAAAACGGCGCCCTTGTCGTCGGTCTTGCGGTAGCACTCGACCACCAGCGTGCGAAGATGCTGCACGATCTCGTATTCGACGAAGCGCGGCCTGAGCTGCGCCAGCACCGTTTGCAGGGTTTGCGGCGCGGCTCCTTTCTGCAGTGCCATGAACTGCCCGATCCGGGCGTCCATAATGACCCCGTCGGAGGTAACGTCGGTCACCACCTTCACTTCGGGGCGCGCTGATCTGACCGCCTCGAACAGCCGGGGATCGGAGCGGCACTCTTTCAGAAGCTGCTGGCGGTAGGCTTCCAGATCTTTCCGGAACTTCACGGGGTCGGTCCGGATGACGCCCGAGAGGTAGTCATCCACGCCGTCCAGCGACAGGGGCCCCGGCAGGCTCGACAGCAGCAGCACGTTGCGCATCATCATCTGGACCACCGGCGGCGCCGTGGCGGCCCGGTCGAAGGAGGCGTCCAGCGCGATCCGCGAATTGATGATGTGAAGGGTGTCGACGATCAGGCTGGTGAGCGTACGGAGCAGGCGGAACTTGATATGCACGCCGTCGCTTGCGAGCAGCGCCCGGTCGACGGTCTCGACGGTTTTCAGGCTGTTCGCCACCGCCAGGGCGATGTCGCCCGAGTGGTAGATCCAGAAAAGCTCAGGCGCACGGTAGGAGGCGCCGTGGATGGTCGCCGCTTCCAGGATTCCGCCCAGCAGCTTTTCGTAGGCGGTCTTCGCCTCCAGCCGGGGACCAGCCTCGATCTTCAGGTTCGGGTCGCGGTGACGGGCCTTCAGAATCTGTTTGGCGAGATAGCGGGTTTCCTCTTCGGCGTAGGAGCCCAGCGCCCGGCGGAGATTCGCGTTCGCGACGACCGGGTAACCGAACACGCTCTGGGCCGAGCCGGTCATCCGGACCCGGGCCGGAATCGGAATGACCCGGTCGGGATCGCCGAAAACCTCGACGAGCGACGAATAGAGATCCGTCACATACCGGAACTGGCCGGCTGCGTCGGGGTTCAGCCGGAAATAGTCGGCAATAGTCCGCATAGGTGCCTGTGGCGGACGGAAGTCTAAACGGCCGGAAGCGGATCGGCTACGGTTTTCAGAAGTAGCCCGGGTCCCGGTATTCGCCGAAAACTTCCTTCATGGTGCCCACGATCTCGCCCAGCGTCGCATAGCTGCGGACGCAATCGAGGATGGGAGGCATGACATTCTGGCTGCCTTCGCAGGCCTTCTTGAGCTTCGACAGGTTCGATTTCACCGCCCCGTTGTCCCGGCCGGACCGGAGCTTTTTGAGCGACGCCACCTGGTCCCGCTCGACCGATTCGGGGATATCCAGAATATCGATCGGGCACTTTTCCTCGGCCTGAACGTACTTGTTCACACCGACGATGACCTTCTCGTTCCGTTCGCACTGCTTGTGATAGTGGAGCGCCGCCTTGTGGATTTCCTGCTGCGGGTAACCCTTGTCGATAGCCGGGATCATGCCGCCCATGGAGTCGAGCCGTTTCACATACTCCCAGGCCTGCTTTTCGAGTTCGTCCGTAAGTTCCTCGACGAACCAGCTCCCGCCCAGCGGATCGATAGTGTTCGTGACGCCGGTTTCCTCGGCGATGATCTGCTGTGTGCGCAGCGCGATCGTCACCGCCTGTTCGGTGGGCAGGCCCAGCGTCTCGTCCATGGAGTTCGTGTGGAGCGACTGCGTTCCGCCCAGCACCCCCGCCAGCGCCTGTACCGCCGTGCGGACGATGTTGTTGTAGGGCTGCTGCGCCGTGAGCGAGCAGCCGGCCGTCTGCGTGTGGAAGCGGAGCTGGAGCGAGCGTTCGTCCTTTGCGCCGAACCGTTCCTTCATCAGTTTCGCCCACATGCGCCGCGCGGCGCGCATCTTGGCGATCTCCTCGAAAAAGTCCGAGTGCGAGTTGAAGAAGAAACTGAGCCGGGGGGCGAAGCTGTCCACGTCCAGACCCGCTTCGACGCAGTGCCGGACGTATTCGACACCGTCATAGAGCGTGAAGGCCAGTTCCTGCGCCGCCGTCGAGCCGGCCTCGCGGATGTGGTAGCCGCTGATCGAGATCGTGTTCCACCTGGGCACCGCCTCGCGGCAGAAGGTGATCATGTCGGTCACGACCCGCATCGCCGGGCGCGGCGGGAAGATCCAGGTCTTCTGGGCGATATATTCCTTGAGGACGTCGTTCTGCGTGGTACCGCCCAGTTTCGTCCACGGCACGCCCTGCTTCTCGGCGGCCGCCAGGAAGAACGAGAGCACAATGGATGCGGGCGCATTGGTCGTCATGGACGTCGTGATGTCGCCCATGGGGATACCCTTGAAGAGCGTCTCCATGTCGGCGAGCGAGTCCATCGCCACGCCGCACTTGCCCACTTCGCCGGCCGACCGGGGGTCGTCGGAATCCATGCCCATGAGCGTCGGCAGGTGAAACGCGACCGAGAGGCCCATCTGGCCGTTCTTGAGAAGATAGTGGTAGCGCTCGTTGGTCTGCTTCGCTGTGCCGAAGCCGGAGAAGATCCGGGTCGTCCAGAGCTTGCCGCGGTAGCCGGTCGGATGAATACCGCGCGTATACGGATACTGGCCCGGGAACCCGAGATCGCGCTGGTAGTCTTCGTTCTCGCGGTCCCACGGTCCGTAGAGACGGTCCACGGGGACGTCGCTCAGGGTCGTGAACGGAACGGACCGTTCGGGCATGCGGTCGAGCGCGGCCTTGAGTTCGGCACTGCTCCAGGTGTCTTTCTGCTTCAGGAGTTTCTCGAGTTCGGCGCGTGAGTAGGTAGACATAAATGTGGGTTCCCGGCCCGGTGCGGTTCGCCCGCAAGGCTGACCAACTACATAGCGCGGTGACTAATTCACGGGCAACCAGACACCGCACAACTCCCGAGCCGTTTTGTTCAATTCCTTGAACTACGAAAGCCTCAGCTAAAACAGGAAGTTAGAGAGATCCGGACGGGTAGCCTTGATACCCGTTTACAGGCATGTAGTTTGCACCCCGCCCTTCGGACGGAAAGGACCCTACAACCACATCATGGAATCAGGACTCGAATCGGCACCCGGACTCGTCTGGGTAGCCCCCTTTGCGCTGCTTCTGGCGGCGATCGCCATTGTTCCCCTCTGGAAACCCCACTTCTGGGAGAAGAATTCCAACAAGCTGATCGTGGCGGGCGGCCTGTCGCTGCCGGTTATCGTGCTGCTTCTCCTGCGGGGAGACTCGGGCCATCTGGTTCACACGCTCAACGAATATTTCCAGTTCATGGTTCTGCTCGGGTCGCTTTTTTATGTGAGCGGCGGAATCGTGCTTCGGGGCGATATTGAAGCCACACCTGCCGTCAACGCAGCCTTTCTCGCCTTCGGCAGCGTGATTGCGAACCTCGTCGGCACGACCGGCGCCTCGATGCTGCTCATCCGGCCGCTGCTCAATACCAATTCCGAGCGCCGCAACGTCGCCCATACGGTCGTGTTTTTTATCTTTCTCGTGAGCAACGTGGGCGGCTGCCTGACACCGCTCGGCGATCCGCCGCTGTTCCTCGGGTTCCTTCGCGGGGTGCCGTTCACCTGGACGCTGGGGCTCTGGAAGGAGTGGCTGTTCCTGAATGTACTGCTGCTCACCATATACTTCTTCCTCGACCGGAAGATGCATGCGGCCGAAACGCCGGACGCGCTCGTCATGGACGAAACCCAGATTACGGCCATTTCGCTCGGCGGAAAGCTGAACCTGCTGTTTCTGGCCGGGATTATCGCCTGCGTCGCTGTGCTACCCGAAGGATTCCGGGAGGCAGGGATGATCATGTGCGCGGCGTTTTCGCATGTGGCCACGTCGAACGAGATCCGGACGGAGAACAACTTCTCGATCGGGCCGATCGTGGAGGTCGCGTGCCTGTTTATCGGCATTTTCATTACGATGGTGCCCGCCATCATGATCCTGCACGTCTACGGCCCCGGGCTGGGACTGAAGACCCCGGCCGCCTTCTTCTGGGCGGCGGGCAGTCTGAGCTCGTTCCTGGATAACGCGCCGACCTATGTGACGTTCTTCGAGACGGCCAAAACGATCCCGCTCGCCGGGGCGAAGCTGGTGGCGGGTGTGCCGGAGCCGTTCCTGATCGCCATCTCCTTGGGATCCGTTTTCATGGGCGCCAACAGTTATATCGGCAACGGGCCGAACTTCATGGTGAAGGCCGTGGCGGACGCGCACGGCGTCCGGATGCCGGACTTCTTCGGCTACATGAAGTGGAGCGGCGCGGTGCTGATCCCGTCGTTCCTGCTCGTCACCTGGATTTTCCTGTAGGGGTTATTTCGGCCGGGGTTTGCGGCCTTTACGGACCACGACCTCGATCGTGTCGCCGTCCTCGCAGCCCTTGAGCGAGCCGACCGTCCCGCTGATCGCTCCGGCGAGTATTTCCTGAAGGTGCGCTTTGAGCGGTATCCGCTTTCCGTTCACCCGGAGCGCGACCGCTGGCATCCGGTCTTCGGCGGTCATTAATTCAGTCATGATGAACGTGGCGAGTGATTCGACCGTCGGGAAGTGGCGAAGCCCCTCGACCGGTACGTCGCCGTAGACGCCCAGAAGTTCCTTCCTGCTGATCAGCGGCTCGGTGCCGCGTTCGCGGCGCACGACCTCGATCTTGGGCAGCCGGGACTCCTTGAACCCTTCGAGCAGCACGAAATCGCAGTCGGCGAACCTCTCTTCGACCGCGTGGACGTGCTGGAGCGTCGGCTGTTCGTAGGTGGAGGCGAGTCCCGGCGAGACCAGCACGCTGCGCCGGGCACCGGCCCTGACGTGGCGGGTGGTGTCCTTGCCGTCGACGGCTTTCTCGGCCTTGCCGTGGCCATCGGCCTTGACGGTACCGACGCGCAGCCCTTTGGCGGCGAGCTGCCGCAGGAGTTCCTCGATCAGCGTGGTTTTGCCGCTGTTGGAGGCTCCGCAGATAACGAGCGCGGCAGGCATGGGGTTCGTGCGCCCGGGGATCAGGCCGGGTTCGCGTTCAGGATTTCCGGTCGCTTTCGCGGATCACCAGCGTCTGGCCGGCTTTCACCCGGTTCAGGTTGACGTCGGGGTTCCACTTGCGCAGCTCGCTCACCGAGACGCCGTATTTGCGGGCGATGGTCGTGGCGTTCTCGCCCTTGCGGACCTTGTGGCGGCGGTCGGAGACGGAATCCGGGTCGGCCGTTTTTGCGGCGACTTTGGCTGCGGGCTTCACGGCCGCCCTGGCCGGTTTTTCAGATGATTTGGCGGTGGCTTTTGCCGGGGCGGCGTCCCGCAGGAGGATGCGGTCGCCCACGCGCAGGCGGTCCAGCTTCTTGCCGGGATTGAGGCCGCGCAGATCGTCCATCGTCAGGTCGTAGCGGCGTGCAATGACCGTGGCGTTCTCGCCGCGGCGGACCATGTGCGTGCGGGGAGTTTCGTCCGAAGCGGTTTCGCGTGCAGCGGATTTCTTCTCAATGGCGCCGCTCTTTTTGCCGGAAGCCTTGCCAGAGTCCTTCCCGCTGGCCGGGGCGCTCGCCACGGCGACACGGAGCACCTGACCCACATGGATACGGCTCAGGTTGGTATTCGGATTGAGTTCCTTGAGCGCCGAGAGCGAAATGCCCGATCCGCGGGCGATCTCGCTGGCCGTTTCGCCGCTCTGCACCCGGTAGGTGCCCGAGCCGCTGGGGATATATTCCACCGGGCTGCCGCCCGTGCCGTGTCCGCGGTAGCGGATCTCCTCGCCGGTAAGGCCTTTCAGCGGGTTCACCGGTTCGTTGTCGTCGTCCGGGTAGGAGATAAACTCCGCGCCTTCCGACGTGGAGGCCAGCGCGACCGCCCTGGCGTCGCCCGAAGCCTTGTAGACCGTCAGTACGTCGCCCTGGCGGATGCGGTTGCGCTTGTCGAGGCGGTTCCAGAGCTTGAGCGCGTTGGTCGTCACGCCGTATTCGCGGGCGATCGACTTCAGCGAATCGCGGCCCGTGACCACGTGGCCGGATTCCAGCGCGTAGTGGGGCTCCACGGCATCGTGGCGCTTGAGCAGCCGGTGGGCGAGCTTCCAGTTTTTCGGCAGCTCCAGCGGTTCCACGGCGCGCGGCACGGGCAGCACCATCTCTTCGCCGGGGCGGAACTCCTTGCGGCCGTTGTTCATCATCGCCACGGCGTCGGGGTCCGTGTCGTAGCGGTAGGAGACGGCGAGCAGCGTGTCGCCCTTTTCCCACTTGTAGTGCTTGAAGTCGTCCAGTCCCTCGGTCTGGGACAGTTCGTCGAACTTGGCGATGAAGCTCGGCCCCTTCCCCTTGGGGACGTGGATCTCGTAGCTCTTCTCGTTGGGCGGAACGAACCAGCGCAGCAGGTGCGGGTTCAGTTTCTTGACGTCGTCGTAGTCGCACTCGGCGGCCGTGGCGACCAGATACAGGCTGGTCCCGCCGGGCACGGTCACGTTGTCGAACTCGAGCGGCTCGGCCACCGGCAGGTGCTTGAAGCCGAACTTCTCGGGCGCCTGCGCGATAATCGCGGCGGCCATGTATTTCGGGACGTATTCGCGCGTCTCGGGGAACAGGCCCTGCCGCTTGCTGCGGATCGTGCGCATCTCCCAGAAGCTGTCGGCCCCGGAGCGGCGCTTCACCTTGCGGACCTTGCCTTCGCCGGCATTGTATCCCGCGAACGCCAGGTGCCAGCTCTCGAACTCGGTGTAGAGGTCGTCGAGGTATTCGGCGGCCGCATGCGTGGCACGCACCGGATCGCGGCGCTCGTCCACCCACCAGTTGATCTGCATGTCGTAACGCTTGCCGGTGCCGGCGATGAACTGCCACAGGCCGACGGCGCGCGCGGTCGAATAGGCCCGCACGTTGAAGCCGCTCTCGATCATGGCGAGGTAAACGATCTCTTCGGGCAGCCCGTGCTCTTTCAGGATGCTCCGGAGCAGCGGGCCGTAGCGTTTTTCGCGGGCCAGCCAGCGTTCCATGTAGGGCGAACCCTTGGAGCTCGTGAAATAGCCGATCCATTTCTCGACCGCCGCGTTGTAGACAATCGGAACGAAGTTGCGCGGGGTTTTCTGGTCCGTGGGGTAACCGCGGAATACCGTCAGGCCGCCCAGTTTTCTGGACAGCTCGGTGTCGTTCTTCGAGAAGAAACCGTTGTCGGGAAGTTCCACGCCCGGGCGCTCGGCAGTCGCCGGACCTTCTTCCTCGAGATCGGAGGTGTCTTCGGGGACCTCGTCGACGTTTTCCAGGCCTTCCTCGAGGAAGGTTTCCAGCGGATCGGCCTCGATCTGCGCCGTCTTGGCGTCGGCGGCGGGGGCATCGTCCGGAACCGGCACCACCGGCGCGTCGGTCACCTCCGCCGGGGCGAGCGGAGTGTCGTGATCGGCGGCGGCTGTTTCAAAGGCGGAAGCCGATGGACCGGCCGCTCCGGCGGATTCGGATACCGTCGGAGGGGGAAGCGCCTTCGCGCAGGCCGTCAGGCCCGCGAGCACAGCTGCGAACAGGAAATAGAAGCTATTGGTTCGCCAGTTCACGAATCTCCTCGGACCTCCGGATGTAATGCCTTCACCTACGAATTCCGGACTGAAAAGCCCGGGGTATTACGAGCCACGATCTGCGGGGTACAACCTGGGGCTCCCCGACCGGGCATTTGATAGGGCATTGTGACTGCAGTAGGGGCTAGTGGTCAACTGGTTTTCGGGCTGATTGACGATTAACCATATTCCCGTAACTCCTTTTTAATTCAACAACTTATACCGGTTTTAATCGTGAAAATCAGTCCACTTAGCGCAGCCGAAACCTTCTCCCTGGAACGCCTCGAATGGGCGGCCGTGAAGTCGCTTCTGGCGGGTCAGTGCCAGAGCGCACCGGCGTCGGCGTTAATGAACGGCCTCGAACCGGATCTCCCCCGTCCCGAAGTGGAGAGACTTTATCAGCTGGTTCTGCAGGCGGCCGAAGTGGACAGACTGGGGGCCTGGCCCGGTCTTGCGGATGTGACCGACCCGGAACCGGTGCTCGCCCGGGTGGAGCGGGGCGCCGTGCTCGAAGGGACGGAACTGAGGGACGTCGCCAGCCTGATCGGCGCCGCTCGCAGTTTTTACCGGGTGCTCGGCCACTACGCGGAGGGCCGTCCGGCGCTCAGGCCCTGGTACCATGTGCTGAATCCGCTCGATTCGCTCCACGACATACTGGACGTCTCGGTCGACCGTGACGGCGAGCTGAAAGACAGCGCGTCGCCCGAACTGGCGCGCCTGCGCGACGAAGTGGGCAAGCGTTCGCAGGGAATCCGGGGCCGCCTGCAGGAGATTCTCAAGTCGGAGAAGTTCACGCCGTTCCTCCAGGACGACTTTTTCACGATCCGGGAAAACCGGTTCGTCGTGCCGCTGAAAGCGGGCGCACAGGCCCAGATCAAGGGTATCGTCCATGACACCTCCAACACCGGCGCGACCGTTTTCATCGAACCCGATGAAGTGATCGAGGCCAACAACAAGCTGAAAACCGCTATTGCCGAGCTGGCCCGCGAGGACCTCCGGATCCGCCGCGAGCTGTCGGAACTGGCCGCCGCCGACGCGCCCCGTATCCGGTCGAACGCCGGGATTCTCACGGAAGCCGATCTCGTCATCGCCCGCGTGCGGTTCGCCCGCAAGACCGGCGGCATCGTGCCGGAACTCGCCCCGGAGGGGGATTTCTCCTACCGGCTGAAGGCGCTCGTCCACCCGCTGCTTAAAGAGCAGGGCGCCGCCTGCGTGGCGAACGATCTGGAAATCGCCGTGGGCTGCCAGAGCGTGATCGTGAGCGGCCCCAACACGGGCGGCAAAACCGTGCTGCTCAAGTCGCTGGGGCTGGCCTGCCTGCTGGTGCGGGCGGGCGTGCCGGTGCCGGCCGCCGAAGGCACGCGCCTGCCGTACGTCCCGGCCGTCTATGCGGATATCGGCGACAGCCAGAACCTCTCGGGCGCGCTGTCGACTTTCTCCGGTCATCTGTTCCAGATCCGACGCATACTCGAAGAGGCGAAACCCGGTTCGATCGCCATTCTCGATGAACTGATGAGCGGAACCGACCCGGCCGAGGGCGCCGCCCTTGGCCGCGCCGTGCTGGACGAGATGGCGTCGCGCGGGATTCTCGCCGTGGTGTCGACGCACTACGAAGAGCTGAAACTGCTGCCGTCGGACGGCGGTAAACGTCTCGTGGTCGGCATGGAGTTCGACCCGGTGACGTTCCGGCCGACCTACCGGATCCGGCTGGGCACGCCGGGCCATTCGCGGGCGATCGAGGTCGCCGGCCGGCTGGGCTTCGCGCCGTCGCTCATCGAACGCGCCCGGGCGCTCATGTCGGAGGCGGGCCGCGAGGTGGCGCGCCTGATCGAGGAACTGGAACAGCGCAACCAGACGCTGGAACTGGAGCGCAACTCGCTGATCGACGAGCGCAAGGACCTCGAAAAGACCGAGCGCGAACTGAGAGCCGAGATCGAGAAGCTCAAGACCCAGGAGGGCCGCCGCCTGACCTCCGACGCCGCGAAACTGCGCGACGAGGTGGCCGAACTGCGCGGTCTGGTGAAGCTGCTTCGCAAACAGGCGGAAGAGAAGGCCGGTCCCGGCAAACCCGCCGGGACGGAAGTGGTCAAGCGCGCCGAATCGGCCATCAACCGCGCCGGCGTCATGGTGGAGAAGGCCCAGCAGATCGAACTGAAGCGGGACGCCGAACCGCCGCTCAGTCCTGAAGCCGCCGTGCCGGGGACCGCGGTCCGGCTACGCGGTTCGGACACGGCCGGAAAGATCGACAGCGCGCCGGACTCCAAGGGCCGCGTCTGGGTGGAGTTCATGGGCCAACGCACGCAGACGACCCTGGACCGCCTCGTGGCGGCCAAGGCGCCGCCTCCCGTCCGCGACCGCAAGACCTATATTCCGCTCGGCGCGAAGATGGAATCCCGGCTGGACGACATCGAACTGGATCTCCACGGCATGCGCGAGGACGATGCGCTCAAGGAAGTCGAGAAGTTCCTCGACACCGCCATGGCGCAGAACGTCGACCGGGTCCGCATCATTCACGGGTTGGGCAGCGGGCGGCTCCAGAAGGCCGTCCGGGCATATCTGAGCAAGTCACCCTATGTGGCGCGGTTCGAGACGGCGACGCCCAAAGCGGGCGGCTTCGGCGTGACCGAAGTCGTGCTGCGCGGCTAGCCGCAGCCGCCTGACCGGAAAATACCGTTATTTCGGTTTCGTCAGGCTGAGATAGACCTGGATGTTGCGCACGGCGCCGGACTTCGAGTCGCCCTTGAGCTGCGGCTGCGGCACTTCCACCACGTTCACGCGCGCCGGGTCGACACCGCGTTCCACGATGATCTGGTCCTTGACGATGTCGCGGCGCTTCTTCACCAGCGTCTCGCGGTCCTTCACCGGCGTCTGCGGGTCGGCGTAGACTTCCACGATCAGCACCAGTTCAGGGCTCGCTTTCAGCGTGTAGACCACGTCTTCAAGCAGCTGCTTGAGGCCCGTATTGAGTTCGGCCGATCCCTGGGCGAACTGGTACGGCGACTCGATGAGCTTCGTGCCGAATTCGGCCTTCGGACCCGACGGGCCCTTGGCCGGTTCCTCGCCCGTGTCGAACAGGTTGAGCGGCTTGGGCGGCGGAGGCGGTGGCGGCGGAACGTAGTGCCGTCCGCCTTCCGGACAGCCGTCCTTGTCCTCGTAGCCGTTGAAATCCTCGGGCTGCGACGGGCACAGGTCGTCCGTGTCGAGGACTCCGTCCTTGTCGTTGTCGGGATCCGGGCAGCCGTCCTGGTCCTCGAATCCGTCCCGGTCCTCGGCCTCGTTCGGGCAGCGGTCGTCCTCGTCCAGCAGGGCGTCCTTGTCGTTGTCGGGATCGGGACAGCCGTCCTGGTCCTGGAAGCCGTCGAAATCCTCGGCGTCCATCGGGCACTGGTCGTCCTTGTCCAGAAGGCCGTCGCTGTCGTTGTCGGGATCGGGACAGCCGTCGTCGTCCTGGAACCCGTCCTTGTCTTCCATGTCGGTCGAGCACTTGTCCTTGACGTCGAGGACGCCGTCGTTGTCGTTGTCGGGCTCCGGGCACCCGTCCTCGTCCTGGAACCCGTCCCGGTCTTCGGCGGCCGTGGGGCACTGGTCGCGGTAGTCGTCGGCGCCGTCCTCGTCCGAATCGCGCCACCGGGTCGCCGACGTCCAGCGCACGCCCAGGCCGAACTCGACGAGCGGGGCGCCGAAACCCTTGAGGCCCGGATCGCCGCCCGCATAGGCGATGACCGAGGTGGAGAGTCTCGGCCAGAAGATCAGTTCGCCGTGGAAGACGCTCGTGATGCCGGTTGCGCCGGTCGTGCCCGAAAGGTTGGCCGCCCCGGTCCACTCGGCGCCGATATCGACCGGAATCTTGTAGATCGGCGTAAACGCCCCGACGCCCCACGTCAGCTGCTGGCTGTTTTTGTACGAGCCGATGTCGTTGGCCTTGCGGAACCGCAGGCCCGCCTGGCCGGTCCACCAGACCGACTGCATTTTCTGTCCGAAGATCACCTGCGGTTCGACGTAGAAGAGTTTTTCGCCCAGCAGCCGCTTGTCGTCGCCGGTGGGCAGTCCCGTCACCACCCGCAGCGTCACCGGCCATTCGTATTCGCCGGGGGGCTGTGCGGCCCAGCTGACCGCCAGGCGGGTGTCCCCCAGCGTGCCTCCGGACTGCGGCGCACCCGAGAGATCCTTCCCCTTGGCCGATACATGGTAGGGCGCGGTGATTTCCGCCGTCAGCCCGTAGGGCATTCCCATGGCCATGCCGAAGTGAAGGGAGGAGATACTGTCGAGCACGCGGGTTTTCACCGTGTGGCTCGCGTTCTCGAATTCGGTCGAGGGCTTGTTCGCGTAGTTGAAAAAAAGCGAGCCGTTGAATTCCCAGGGCTCCAGAGGGGAGGGGCCGGGCAGTTCGAGCATCCCGTGTCCCGAAGCGGCGGGCTTCGTGATCGACGCGTCTCCGGAGAGCTTCTGAGCCGAAGCTGTCCGGGGAACGCCGAGCCATACCGAGGCGGCCAGCAGAAGGACGGGGAGTTTATGACGGAGCGTTGCTCTCAAGTGAGCGGGCGAGCCTCCCGTCGTTTCATCCCTCTGTTGAACATTCTGTGCAGCGCGCCGCCGGTGACGAGCAGCATGAACAGGACGAGAGCGGGGTCGCCGGTACCCGTGGCGCATCCGCCGCTCAATGTCAGGCCGTCGTCGGCCGGGTTCTGCGGATTGGTTCCGTCGGCGATCTCCTGCTTGTCCACGATGCCGCCGCTGTCGGTGTCGGCCATCAGGCGGCTCGTCTCCCCGGCGTCCAGGATGCCGTCGGCGTTCCTGTCCTCGGTCCCGTCGGGAAGATCGTCGTTGTCGGCATCGGAGTCCTGGGCGTCGATCAGGCCGTCGCCGTCGGAATCCGGCAGCACGATGAGGTTCTTCGCCGGCTTGTAGAGGTCGATCAGGCTGAAGCCGGGCAGCACTCCGTAGGGGCTGGTGGTATGGAGCGTGTCCAGCGCGGATTTCAGGCCGATGCACTGGCTCGCGGCGCCGGCGTCGGCCTGCGTCTGGTCGCAGACCGCCTCGATCAGGTCCGCAACGCCGTCCTTGTCCGTATCGGGGGAGAGGCTGTTGGTCTCGTTCGCGTTCAGGATGCCGTCGGCGTTCAGGTCTTCGTATCCGTCCGGGATCCCGTCGTTGTCCGAATCGCTGTCGCGGGCGTCTATCCTGCCGTCCTTGTCCGTGTCGGCCCACGCGGCGGCCGAGAGCTGCGTCGGTCCGCCGATCTCGACGAGATCCTTCACCCCGTCGCCGTCGGAATCGTCGCTCAGCCGGTCGGTCTCGTCCGGGTCCAGTATCCCGTCCTTGTTGCGGTCCTCGGTTCCGTCCGGCACGGCGTCGTTGTCGGAATCCTGGTCGAGCGCGTCGATCAGGTTGTCGCCGTCGGTATCGGGCGGCAGGAGGTAGTCGGGGCTGGCCGGGTTCAGCACGGTGGCCCCGCCGATCTCGATCAGGTCGCCGATTCCGTCGCCGTCCGAATCGGCCCTCCTCGGATCGGTACCGAGCACGTCCGGGGTCTCAAGAATGTCAACAATTCCGTCGCCGTCGGTGTCCTTGTTCGGATCGATGACGGGTCCGTTGTCGTCGGCCGGATCGAGCGGGTTGCTCTCCCCGGGATCAATCTTTCCGTTGTGGCTGAGGTCTTCCAGGCCGTCGATCTTGCCGCCGTTGTCGGTATCGGAATTGAGCGGATTGGTCTTGGTGGCGGGATCGGCATCCGGAATGAAGATCGCCAGGTTCGTGTCCGGCGGATAGTCCGGATTCACGAGTCCCTTTTCGGTTCCGTCCTGCACGCCGTCCGAATCGGTATCGCGGTTTGCCGCATTCGTATGGAGCGTGATGACCTCGCGGCCGTCGGAGAGCCCGTCGTCGTCCGTGTCGACGTCGTGCGGATTGAGTCCGTTCACCAGTTCGTAACCGTCGGCCAGGCCGTCGCCGTCGGAATCGCCCTGACCGGCGTCGTCCAGCGCGTTGCGCGGGTCGGTTTCGCCCAGACCCGGCTCGTACTTGCCGTTGTGGTTGGCATCTTCGGCGCCGTCCACCACCGAGCCGCCGTCCGTATCGGCCACCAGACGCGACGTGGTGGTCAGCGGATCGATATCCTTCTGGAAGTTGGGCGAGGTCGGGAAAGTTCCCACCGAGGCGGAGCATCCGGCCGGGACCGGTGTCCTCGGAAGCACCGGATTGCTGATGCCCGTTTCCAGACCGTCGTTCAGGCCGTCGTTATCGGAGTCGGGATCGAGCAGGCCCGGCAGATTGTCGTTGTCGGTGTCGCTGAAGCTTTCCAGCCCGTCGGCCAGCCCGTCGTCGTCGCTGTCGGCGTCGAGCGGCATGGCCTCCAGCAGCGGCTGGCTGATGCCGGGGAACTGGAGCTGGAACTGCGCGGCAAGCTGCACCTCGAGAATGTCCGAGAGACCGTCGCCGTCGCAGTCCTGCTGCGCATTGTCGTCGGCCGCGTTGTTCGGATCGGTTTCGTCGGCGTCGATCATGCCGTTGCGGTTGGAATCCTCGGCGCCGTCGGCCTTGCCGCCGGCATCGGTATCCTTGCTCTTGGGGTTGGTGGTCGAGAGCGGATCGGCGTCGGCGACGAAGAACCCCACGGCAACGTCCGTGCCGGTGTAACCGGTTCCGCCGGCGACCGGCACAAACATACCCGCCTCCGTGCCGTCGTAGATTCCGTCGCCGTCGGAGTCCGGCGAAAGCGGATTGGTCAGGAGGATCAGCACTTCCTGCCCGTCGGTCAGGCCGTCGTCGTCGGAGTCGGCGTCCTGGTCGCTCGTGCCGGTCAGGGCTTCCTGCTGCGCGTTCAGGCCGTCCTTGTCGGTATCCACCGCGCCGAAACCGCCGTCGTCCGTGGAGTCCAGCGGATCGGTTTCGTCGATGTCCTTGATGCCGTCGTGGGAAGTGTCTTCGAGCCCGTCGTTCACGCCGCCCCGGTCGGTGTCGGCCAGAAGGAAATGGGTCTTCTGGGTGCACGGGTCCGGCGCCGCGATGAAGTTCGGGTTGCCCTGCCACCAGGTGCCGTCGCAGCTTGCGCCCTCCTGGAGCGGAGGCGCGCAGGCGGGACTGTTGCCGGCGGCCGTATCGATAAGTCCGTCGGGGCCGTTGTACCGGGCCGTATTGGCCGTCAGGTCGGCGATAGTGATGCAGGCCTCGACCGAATCCCTGAGTCCGTCGCCGTCGGCGTCCTGGTCGTAACCGTTGTAGATCGTGTCGAGATCCACGTCGCGCCCGACGCTGAACGAGTTCACCGTGATGACGGTGAAATCCTTCAGGGTCACGGACGTATTGGTGCTGCCGTTTTCCTCGCCGTCCAGAAGTCCGTCGTCGTCCGAATCGCTGTCATTCGGATTCAGGCCGAGGCTCACTTCGGCGAAATCGGCCAGTCCGTCGCCGTCGGAGTCGGGAGCCGGCGGCCCGATCGGATCGTTGTCGTCGGCGGGATCGAGCGGATTGGTCTCGCCCGGCTGGTAGAGGCCGTTGTGGTTGACGTCTTCCGTCCCGTCGATGCGTCCGCCGCCGTCGGTATCCTGTTTCAGCGGATTGGTGACGGTCGTCGGGTCCATGTCCTTCACGAAGATGGAGGCGTCGGTCGCCGAGACGATGTCCGGAGACGTAAGCCCCAGCTCCAGACCGTCCAGCAGGCCGTCGGCGTCGCTGTCGGCGCTGATCGGGCTGGTTTTGGTCACGAGCACTTCGCGGCCGTCGGTGATGCCGTCGTCGTCGGAGTCCGCGTCGTCCGGATCCGTCAGGTACAGGATCAGTTCCTGGTTGTCGGACAGTCCGTCGCCGTCGCGGTCATTGGCGTTCGTGTCGTCGACCGGATCGTTGGGGTCGGTTTCGGACGCATCGATCTGTCCGTTGTGGTTGAGATCCTCCTGACCGTCCATCTTGCCGCCGTTGTCGGTATCGGGGCGCAGGAAACTCGTCTGGGTCGTCGGGTCGAGGTCGGCATGGAAATTCGGCGACCCGGTGTTGGTGCCGGTGGCGGCTCCGCACGTGGGCGGCGAAGGGTTCGGCGGAATGACCGGTCCGCTCATCCCGGCTTCAAGCCCGTCGGTGAGTCCGTCGTTGTCGGAATCGGGATCCAGCAGACCCGGAATGCCGTCATCGTCGACGTCGTTGAGCGCCTCGAGACCGTCGGGAAGTCCGTCGTCGTCATAGTCGGCATCCAGCGCCATGGCGGCCGCCTGCGCGGGGTTAAGTCCCAGCTGCGGGCCGATGACGTTGATTTCGCCGGCATCCGGGATTCCGTCGCCGTCGCAGTCCAGACCGCTGCCGTCGTCGTTGGGGTTGTTCGGGTCGGTCTCGCCCAGTTCGGGCTCGTAGAAGCCGTTCCGGTTGAAATCCTCGAACCCGTCCCACACGCCGCCCTCGTCGGAGTCCATCCGGAGCGGATTGGTGGTGGTCGTCGGATCCAGATCGGGCGTGAAAATTCCCTTGCTTAGATCAGTGCCGCCGATTTCGCCGTTGGCCGGCACGATGGCGCCGAGCGTAATGCCCAGTTCGGTGCCGTCGAACACGCCGTCGCCGTCCGAGTCTGCGTTGGCCGGGTCGGTGAAGTAGTTGCGGTATTCATCCACATCCGGGGCGCCGTCGTCGTCGGAGTCGCGGTCCATGTCGGAGGTGCCGAGCTTGGCTTCCAGCTGGGCCGAAAGGGTGTCGCCGTCCGAATCCGAGACCAGGTCGTCTCCGGGATCCAGCGGATTGGTCTCGTTGCCGTTCATCACCCCGTCACGCGAGAAATCCTCGAGTCCGTCGACAACGCCGCCCGAATCGGTGTCCTTCAGCAGGAAATGCGTGTTCGAGCAGTTGACGGGCGCGAAATGGAAATCGGGGTTGCCGTCCCACCAGGTTCCGTCCTGATGCGCGGCGGTATCGCGCACTTCGTCGGGTCCGTCGAAGAGCTCCGGATGGGTGGACAGGTAGCTGGCGGTAAAGCAGCCTTCCAGCGAATCGGCCAGTCCGTCGCCGTCGGAATCGGAGTCCAGTCCGTTGATGGTATGGTCGCTGTCGATATCCTCGAACAGGGAGCCGGCTCCCGACTGGGCGATGGTCGAGCCGTCGAAGCGGACGACGGAGACCGTCCGGTTCCCGTTCTCCTGTCCGTCGTTGAAACCGTCGTCGTCGGAATCGCTGTCGTTGGGGTCGAGACCCAGATCCGTTTCGGTCTGGCTGTCGATCCCGTCGGCGTCGGGATCGATGAACGCGGCGTCGTCGTCCGGATTGTTCGGGTCGGATTCGCCCAGATCCGGCTCATAGCAGCCGTTATGGTTGGTGTCCTCCAGACCGTCGGGCATTCCGCCGCCGTCGGTGTCGAACTTGTAGGGATCGGTGGTGTCTCCGGGGCACTGGTCCTTGAAGAAATTCTTGGCCGTCAGGTTCGTGCCCATGATGTTTCCCGGGCCGTCGGGCAGCGATTCCGTCAGGCCGGCCTCGACGCTGTCGGGAACGTCGTCGTTGTCGGAATCGGCGTCGTCCCAGGCCCACTTGTTGTCGCCGTCGGGGTCCCATTTGCCCGCCGCGCCCGATTCGGACCAGTCGGTCATGCCGTTGCTGTTCAGGTCGCCGGCGCCTTCCAGGCCGTCCGGGATTCCGTCGTCGTCCCAGTCCCGGTCAAAGTGTCCGCCGCCCGGCGACAGCAGGACCCAGATCGAGGGGCCGGCCGACGAGTTGCCCGGGTCGCGGCCGTCCAGCGAGCCGTCGTCGTCGATATCCGGGATCATGTAGTCGGGATTCCAGGCGGCGCCCCGGCTGCGTCTGGGCGCCGCCTGCAGCGAGGCGTTTCCTTTTTCGTACGCATCGCCGAGGTTGTCGTTGTCCGAATCTCCGTCCTTGAAGTCGGGAAGACCGTCGCCGTCGGTGTCCCGTCCCCCGGACTGCAGCACCAGAGCGCCGGTCGTGCCGCTCAAGGCGTACGTAGCGCCTTCTTCCAGGTTGGAAATGTAGTCCTTGTCCCAGTCGCCCATCGGACCGTCATAGTCGGCCGAATCCAGGAAGTTGGGGATGTAGTCCGCGTCGGAATCCCACTCGAGAATATCGGGATTGCCGTCGCCGTCCGTGTCCAGATCCCGGAAGTCGGCCAGTCCGTCGCTGTCGGTGTCGATCGGAAGCGTGAACGGATCGATGTCCCGGCTGGTCTCGATGTAGTCCGGAATCCGGTCACCGTCGGAATCCTGGTCCTGATAGTCCGGTATGCCGTCGGGCGCCGGTGTCGTGCTCGCGGGAACCATCGGATTGCGTTCGCTGTCGGCCAGCAGGGCGCGGGCGGAGGCGTAGTCCGACTGGGCGAGCGTCATCTGGGCGGTAATCGTGGGAACCGGAGTGGCGCCCCAGGGGACCGTTCCCTGCGGCCAGGCCTCGTCCCAGTCGCCGATGCTGTCGTTATCCGAATCGATGTCGATGTAGTCGGGGATGTGGTCGTTGAAGTTGACCGTCTTGTCGGTATTGACCGGAGCCAGGTCGATGTCGGAGCGGCCGGCCTCGATGATGTCGGCGATCGTGTCGTTGTCCGAATCCAGATCCAGGTAATCCGGCGTTCCGTCTTCGTCGGTATCGCGGGGCGAAGGCAGGTCGAAGGCACCTTCTTCGAGGTCGCTGATCAGGTCGCCGTCGCTGTCGGCAGGGGCCGGGCGCACGTAGATGGGCGAAGCGATGAGCAGTGCCACCGCCAGACCGCCGAACCATTTACGATACCGATTACGCGCCGCCACTTTAAAGGTGAACCTTTCCCGGTAGCCGTCTCCGGACCAGACAGCCTTGAAGGTCCTCCGCTTGCTATCCCCATGATCAGGTCACGATCCGGCTGCCACCCCTGAAAGCCGGAAATCCGAACGCCCGCCGGTTACTTCACGGAACCGCCGCGCGGATCCCCAACCGGATGCATCAAGACTTGATGAATCCATATTACTCTTTTTGGTTTCCGAGAACAGGCGCAGAACACGCTGGAATACGCTTTTTGCGGTTAATAACCATGATGACGCGGTGCGGAAACGGTTCCGAAACGGGTCGTTTTCGAATTTCCGAGAACAGGAGCCGGAAATCGGATGAAGGTGGCCCGTTTCACGCCGTTTAGATCACGCCATTCAGTTACGAATGCTGGCAGTTACGAACGCTGACCATACGGGGCAGGGTCGGACAGGTCCGCCAGGCGGAACCCTTCCAGTCTCAACTGGCAGGAATCACAGCGGCCGCAGGCGCGGCCGTCGGGGTCCGGATCGTAGCAGGAGTGCGTGATCGAGTAGTCCACGCCCAGCCGGACGCCGGTCCGGATAATCTCGTGCTTGCGGAGACGGATGAGCGGCGCGTGGACCCGGAACGGGTCCCCTTCGACACCGGCCTTGGTCGCCACGTTGGCCAGTTCTTCGAACGCCTCGATGAACTCCGGCCGGCAGTCGGGATAGCCCGAATAGTCCATGGCGTTCACGCCGCAGAAGAGGTCCCGGGCGCCGCTGGCTTCGGCGAGTCCGAGCGCGAACGAGAGAAATATTGTGTTGCGGGCGGGAACGTACGTGACCGGTATGCCGGCGGCCATCTCGCCGTCGGTGCGGTCTTTGGGGACATCGATCGAACTGTCGGTAAGCGCCGAACCGCCGAAGGGCTTCAAATCGAACTCGACCAGTTCGTGCCGCTTCACACCCATCGACTGCGCCACGCGGCGGGCCGCTTCGATCTCGCGGTCGTGCCGCTGCCCGTACCGGATGGTCAGCGCCACCGGGTCGAAGCCCCGGTCGAGCGCGATCGCCAGCACGGTCGCCGAATCCAGCCCGCCCGACAGCAGCACGACGGCCGGTTTTTTTTCCGAGGTGGTCATCGTGACGGCCGGGCGGAGACGGTTACCCGACTCGGGCCACCTGCAGATGGCGCCGGCGCAGGAGTTCCGGCATGAAATCGGTCACGTCGACGATCGCGTAACCGCGCTCGCCGTTCTGCGGCCGGCCGAGCTCCTCCAGCTGGACGTGCACCTGCTCGAGCGCCACCAGTTCGGGGAACTTGAGGTCGTGATCTCCGGCCACCAGGTACCAGTAGAAATAGCGGGCCAGGTTTTCGCAGGTGGGGATTTCCGCGGCGACGTTGATCGGCGCGGGAGCGGCGAGCAGTTCCGGGTGGCCGTTCAGGAAGGTACCTTCAATCCGGCTCATCAGGGGCTCGAGCGCCTTTTTCACCTCGATGAGGTTGATGATGACGCCGTTGTCCCCGATGGGGCCCTTGAAGACGAAGGTGACTTCCCATTCGTGCGTGTGACGGGTGGGGCGGAATTCGAGCCTGTGGTCGGCCTTGAACCGGACCGGTGCGTAGAAACGGGCCATGTGTGTTTGAACCTTCGGCCCCCGCACATGCCGCTCGGCGGCGCCTCGCGGACGGGGGACGAGCCAGTGGACCCCTGCCGGGGTCCTCCCATTTGATCCACCAGGGCCGCCCGGCGAGCGGCCCGCACCGGTCGAAATAGACCGGACCGGAGGGGCGGTCAAACGCGCTTCACGGGGTGTGCCGCCGGGACTATTTCGCCTTGGGACCGAGGTCGACCCGGTCGTACTCGCCGCCGCCGGGCGGGTAGGCGATCCGCACGCCGGAGGCCCGGTCCAGCCGCACGGTGACGTCCGAAATCCGGCAATCGAGCACATGGCCGCCGTTGGTTCGGGCGGTGTTCAGGAAATGCAGATGGTAGCCCGGCATCTGGGTACCGGCCAGGTAGGCGGGGAACCGGAACCCCACCATGTCGCCTTCGACGCCGGTCCATTCCTTTTCCACCTGGGAACGGATGATCTCGTCGGCGGACGGATAGGGCTTCTGTTTTTTCGCCACGCTCCGGGTTTTGACGTATTCGAACCGCCCGGAAACATGCACCGCGTACGGTACGTTCAATGTGGGCAGCTTTGAATCGAGAGTCCGGTAGAGTTCCGCACACGGGAGCGGCGCCTGGGTTCCGTTCAGCCGCGGCGCAGAGATCTGTTCGGTCTGGTCCGGCCTGAATTTTTTCAGTGCAATGAACGGCGAGGTGATACCGGGATCGGCCGGAGCGGCCGTTCCGTCGGCCTGAATCCGGTAGAAGCGTCCGTCCATCGCCCACATCTCGCCGTCCAGACCGTCGAAAGTGCCGGTGCCGAAGTCGCCGTGTTTCTCAAGCTCTCCGTAGGTGACGGTACCTTCCAGCGCCCCGGCGAGCAGGCCGTTGAAAGTGCCGAGCTGGAAGATTCCGTCGGCTCCGGAATCCGCAGTCGTATCCGTCCTGGAAGCACAGGCGGACAGGGCGAAAAGCAGGAGCAGGGGAATAAAGGCCCGTTTCATGGCTGTTTCCGTTTCCACCGGGCGCGGCCGATCTTGATCATCGATTCGACTTCCGCCTTCACGGCGCGCTGGAATTCGAGCACCGCGCCGTCGTCATCCGTATCCAGATTGCCGGTCGGCATCGGTTTGCCGATCATGAAGATGAGCTTGACCGGTTTGGGCAGCGGCCCCAGGCCCCGGAGCGGCGGCATCGGGCGGTTGCGCCGTCCGATAACCGCTTCGAGCCTGCGGGCGAAACCGGACTTCTCGAACGCGTCCCAGCCGGGCAGGTTCTCGTAAAGCTCTTCGACGCCGATCCCGGCGAACGGAATGACCGGCACCCCGGCCTGGGCGGCGACTTTCACAAAACCCACGCGGTCGCCCCACAGGAGCTGGTAGGCCTCGTGCGCGGGCTTCATCACTTCGTTGCCGCCGCCCGGATAGACGATGACCAGATTGCCTTCCTTCAGCAGCCGGACCGCGCTCGCGCGGGTGCCCGGGACGGCGCCGCCCGCCGCCAGTCCGTCACGGAAGAGCGGCATCCGGAACAGCGCCCGGTCCGCGAGCGCACGTACCGGGCGCCTGAGCAGCCGGGTGGCGAGCGCCGGAAAAACGAACGCGTCGGTGCCGGTCCGTCCGTGATTGCCCGTCAGCAGGCCGCCGCCTCGGGGCAGTCCGGCGGGCCGCTTGCCGTCCAGGCGTTTCCCGTCCGGCCCGATGATCTCCGCTTCGAAGTAGTGCTCGAGGAGACGGAAAAGCGGGTCGAGCGTTTCGGCCAGTTCCGGACGGTATTTGTCCGTGCCGGGGTCTTTCACCCGGAACAGTCCGAGGGCGGGGATCTTCTCGGCCGCCTGATCCAGAAGATCTTCGACGCTCATTCGCGGTTTCTTTTTTGGCGGCTTGGCTGGCATCGTCCGGAAACCTAGCACGGCCGCTTGCGCGGCGCTCAAGTGCGCTCTATCCACGGTCCTGATGGCCGACCGCGCACAGATCGTAAAAGCCGCTTCGGTGCTGAAAAGCGGCGGACTCGTGGCGCTGCCCACGGAGACGGTCTACGGCCTGGGCGCCGACGCGCTGAACGAGGCGGCGGTGGCCAGGGTATTCGAGGTCAAGGGCCGGCCTCCCGGCCATCCCCTGATCGTGCATATCGGGAGAAACGCCAAGCTCGACGACTGGGCGTCCGAGGTGCCGCCGCAGGCCAGGCGGCTTGCCGCCGCGTTCTGGCCCGGCCCGCTCACGCTGATCCTCAGGAAACATCCGCGGGTACCGCTGGCGGTGACCGGCGGGCAGGAGACCATTGCGCTCAGGGTGCCCGATCATCCGGACGCGCTGGCGGTGCTCGACACGTTCGGAGGCGGCATCGCCGCTCCGTCGGCGAACCGTTTCGGCCGGGTGAGCCCCACCACGGCGCAGCACGTGCGGGACGACCTTGGTCCGAAAGCGGATTTCATTCTCGACGGCGGTCCCTGCAAGGTCGGCGTCGAATCGACCATTCTCGACCTCACGGGCGACGAGCCCGTGATACTCCGCCCCGGCGGCGTCACCCGGGAAGTGCTTGAAAAGGTCCTCGGCGTGCCGGTGGCCACGGGACGCAAGTCCGATGTCCGCGTCCCGGGCACGCTCGAAAGCCACTACTCGCCCAAAGCCCGCGTGCGGGTGGAAACCCCCGAGACGGTGACCCGCGCCGCCCTTGAGGAGCAGGGCCTTGGCCGCAAGGCCGCCGCCTGGCTGGGCGCGGGCGATTCGCGACTGCCGCTCGGGATCAGGCGCCTGCCGGTTGCGCCGGAAGCGGCGGGCCGGGCCCAGTCGCTCTACCAGATGCTGCGCGAGGCGGATGCGGGCGGCTTCGATGTGGTGCTCGTGACGCTGCCGCCGGATTCGGGTCTCGATGCGGCCGTCGTGGACCGGCTCCGCCGGGCGGCCGGGCCCAGAGACCCCGCCGAAGAGCCATGACCGAGGCCGATGTCGTCGTGCTGGGAGCCGGCGCCGCGGGGCTGTTCTGCGCGTCGGCGGCCGGGCGGCGGGGCAGGCGCGTCGTGGTACTCGAACACATGGACGAGCCGGGACGCAAGATCCTCATCTCGGGCGGGGGCCGCTGCAACTTCACCAATACCGGCACGGACGCGGCGAATTTTCTCTCGGCCAATCCGCACTTCGCCAAGTCCGCGCTCGCCCGTTTCGGACCGCACGACTTCGCCGACCTCGTCGGGAAACACGGGATCCGGTACCACGAAAAAAAGCTGGGCCAGCTTTTTTGCGACCGGTCGGCGGCGGAGATCCGCGACTTGCTGGTGAAGGAGTGCGAGTCGGCCGGCGTGGAAATCCTGTGCCGGACGAAGCTCAACGCCGTGACGAAGGAGCCGGACGGAAGGTTCAGGGTGCTCGCCAGTATCGGCGAGTTTTCCTGCGCGTCACTGGTGGTCGCGACCGGCGGCCTCTCGTTTCCGAGACTGGGTGCATCGGATCTCGGTTACCGGCTGGCGAGGCAGTTCGGGCTTGAAATTATCGAGCCGGAACCGGCGCTGGTCCCGTTCGTCTGGTCGCCGGAGGATCTGAACAGTTACGGCGGACTGTCGGGTATCTCAGCGGATTCGCTGGTCGCGTGCGACGGCATGGAGTTTCGCGAAAACATTCTCTTCACGCACCGGGGGCTTTCGGGACCGGCCATCCTGCAGATCTCGAGCTACTGGAAGCCCGGCCGGTCCGTGACGGTGAATCTCCTGCCGGATGGTGACCTGTCGGGGTGGCTGAAGGCAGAGCGGAACCTGGGCAGCAAGGCGGAGCTGAAAAACGCGCTCCAGGCGTTCTGGCCGAAGCGGCTCTGCGAGACTTTCTGCGCGGTTCACTGTCCGGCGCCGGTACTGGCGAAACCGGTGGCCAATTTTTCGGACAGAGAGATCGATCACATCGTAAAAGTGTTTCAGTCGTGGAGCTTTGTCCCGGCGGGGACGGAAGGGTTCGCCAA
Organism: uncultured bacterium; assembly: GCA_964565925.1. Taxonomy (GTDB): domain Bacteria; phylum JAGRBM01; class JAGRBM01; order JAGRBM01; family JAHCIT01; genus CAZMGV01. Next base: position 241,337 of record CAZMGV010000003.1, on the reverse strand, counting down.
GGCCGAGGTCACCCGCGGCGGCGTGTCGACGGCCGGGCTGTCTTCCAAAACCCTCGAGGCCCGCAAGGCGAAAGGGCTCTTTTTCATCGGCGAAGTGGTCGATGTGACCGGCTGGCTGGGCGGATACAATTTCCAGTGGGCCTGGGCGTCGGCGCAGGCGGCCGGCGACGCGGCGTAGTTTCTTTTCGACAACTCCCTCCCGACCGTTTAAAAGCACGGTTGATTGTTATCTTTCCTGAGAAAGCGTTCCGAGACCGCCCGCGACCTGCTGGTTCTGGTGGCCGTGCACGTCGTGCACTGTCTGGACCTGTACCGCCCGGGCGCGTTCCTGTTCGCCCGCGATAACATCCACAACTACCTGCCGGTCCGCGCGATTCTCTTTCACCGGCTGCGCGACGGCGGCCTCCCGCTCTGGAACCCGTACCTTTATATGGGCGTTCCGTATCTGGCCGATCCGGTCAACGGCGTCCTGTATCCGCCGCACTGGCTCTTTGCGCTCAGCTACGACTTCCGGCTGATGACCACCCTGATCGTGGCGCTGCACTATCTGGCGGCGGAACTGTTCATGTACGGCTTTCTCCGGTCGCTGAAACTGTCCCGGTACGCCGCTATTGGCGGCGCCGCCGTCTATATGGCGAGCGGATATCTATCGATGGAGACGACCGCGCACCAGTTCCTGTACGCGCACGCCTGGCTGCCCGCCTTCGCGTGGTGCGTGAATCTCCACCTCGGCGGAGCGCGCCGGGGGCTCCCGCTGGCGGTCGCCTGCGGCGCGATGATGCTGTTCGCCGGAGAGCCGCAGACGCTGTTCCTGGCGCTGGCGGCCGCCTGTCCGCTGGTGCTGTGGCAGGGGCGGGAGAAGCCGGTGACCGCCGTCGTCTCGTCGCTGCTGCTGGGGCTCCTGCCGCTGGTGCTGTATCTGCCCATTCTGCTTCCCATGAGCGACTTCGCCCGGGAATCCGCCCGCGCGCATCTGGGCTCGGTCGCCGGGGCGATCCAGTGGAGCTTCCACCCGCTGCGCTTTCTGGAACTGCTCGCTCCGAACCTGTTCGGCCGTTCAATCGGCGCGCTGACGTTCTGGGCCGAGAAACCGGGCGGCGTATTCGAGGGCGGGTTTTATACCGACTCGGCCTACCTGGGAGCGGCGGCCATCCCGCTCGTCACCGGCGTGCTCTGCTCGGGGGCGTCGCGGCGCCGCGAACTGGTCTTCTGGACCGCGCTCGCCGTCGCCGGTTTCCTGCTTGCAATGGGCCAGCACCTGCCGTTCTACCGGTGGTTGTACCAGGCGCTGCCGGGCTGGAACCTTTTCCGCTACCCGGAGCGGCTGCTCATTCTGCCCACCTTCGCGCTGCCGGCGGCGCTGGCCCTCTCGCTGGACGAGCTCAAATCCGGCAAACGCCGCTGGGCCGTCGTGGCGCTGCTGGCGTCGGCCGCCGTGCTGGCGGCGCTCGCCTGGAGCCCCTGGAACGAATGGCTCGCGGGGCTGGGCAGCGGCGCTTTCCGGTTCACGGCCCCGGTGCTGATCGGCGGGAGCGCGAAGCACGGGCTCGTCGCCGTCGTGCTCATGACCGAACTGCTGTGGCTCCGCAACGCGCTGACGCAGGAGCAGTTCCTGGCCGCGGCGGTCTCGCTGTTCCTGTGCGACACGCTGGCGGCGTCCCGGGCGCCGATGATGACGCTGGATGCGGGCTACTTCCAGAACACGCCGCTCGCCGTGCAGATGCTGGGGCCCGGGCGCGGCCGGCAGGGACCCGTATTGCACGTCTCCGACCAGCCCACGATCGGCGCCTTCGCCTTCATGCCCGGCGAGATCGAGCAGACCTCCGGCCGGCTGCTCCGCCACGAGCTGCTCGACCGGACCATCCTGTCGTGGGAATCGATGGAGAGCGGCCTGGGGGCCGTCTATCTGTACGCGACCCCGTCGGGACCCTCCGACAATTCGTACAACTACGCCCTCTACCGGCTGCGGAACGAGCTTCCGGAGTTCACCTTTGACCGGCTGGTGGGCCTGGGCCTGATGACGGCGACGGCCGACGGCCGGATCCGGGCCGCCGGCTGGCAACCGGTCGGCAGGGCGTCGCTCTCGGGGCTCCAGGTGTTCCGCTCGCCGTACTATGCGGGGCCGGTCGTCTGCCCGGCGCGCAGCGAGACGCTCCCCGGCATGGACGCGGTGATCGAGCGGACGAAGGCGAAAGGTTTTTCGCCCGAGACCGTCGCGCTGTTCCCGGAACCTGGCCCGCCAAATGTGGTGGACCTTCAGGGGGACGCCGGCCCGGCCGGTGATACGGCGGGTGTTCCGGGCCCGGCCGAGAAGTGCGCGGTGCAGAAGTGGGAGCCCGAGCAGGTGACGATCCAGACCGCCGACAGCCGTCCGCGCTGGATGGTCTACCGCCGCGCGTGGTCCAGCGGCTGGAACGCGACGCTGGACGGCCGGCCCGTCCAGATGCGGCTCGCGTGGGGGCTGTTCCCGTCGGTCGAGCTGCCGGCGGGGGCGCACGAAGTTGTTTTATCGTACGAGCCGGGCAAGGCGTGGATCGGGCTCCAGATCGGCGTCGTCGCGTGGACCGCCTGGATCGGCTGGATGGTCTACCTGCTGTCGCGGCCCAGGCGACGCCCCGGTAATGGCCGGAAAAACGGCGACGGCGGCAATCAGTAAATCCGGATCCGCCAGGGGAGCAGCGCCAGCACGCGGTCCTGCGTGAGCGCCTGCCAGAATTCCAGTTCCTTCAGGATTCCCGTCACCGGCCCTGTTACCGGCCCCGTCACCGGCTCGTCCGGAAAATCGACCGCCAGTTTCAGCGGCACGCGCGGGCGTTTCTGGAACCGGCTGAAGATGCGGACCGGTCCGTCGGGCAGTTTCGCCAGCGCGCGCGCGGCGTTGAGCGCGGCCCTTAAGCCCCCCAGCTCGTCCACCAGCCCGGCCGCCTTCGCCTGCGACCCGCTCCAGACGCGCCCCTGCGCGACGGCGTGGGTGTCGTCGAACGATTTCTTGCGGGCGTCCGCCACGAGCTGCACGAAGTCGCGGTAGAACTCGTCGATCTCCGCCTCGGCCTTCCGGAGCTGCTCCGGCGTCCAGGGCGTGTGCATCGAGAAGTAGTCCGAGTTCTTCCCGTGGCCCACGTGCGCGTGGCCCAGCCCCAGCTTCTCGTAGAGCCCCGCCACCGCCACCTTGCCCGAGATCACGCCGATCGAGCCGGTGATCGTCCCGGGGTCGGCGTAAATGCGGAACCGGCTGTCGCAGGCGACGTAGTAACCGCCCGACGCCGCCGTGTCGCCCATGCTGACGACGACGGGGATTTTCAGGCGCCCAAGCGCGTGCAGCATCACGTCGGAGGCGAGCCCGCTGCCGCCCGGGCTGTTCACCCGCAGCACCAGCGCCCTGATCCGTTTGCTGGCGGCGATTTTCTCGACCGCCCGGGCGAACGACCGGCTGCCGGTGGAGCGCGCCTCGCGCGAATCGCGCACCCCTTCGCCGGAGGTGATGTTGCCGCTCACATGCAGCAGCGCGATCCCTTCGGGGTGTTTCAGTTCGCGCCGGGCGCGGGCCAGCGCCACGGCCAGATATTTTCCGAACGTGGCGCCGTCTGTCTCAGGTGCCAGTTTAGTGGCCTGGTCGCCGTCTGTATCACTGGCTTCATCCGCGTAGAGCTTGCGGATTTCGTCGCGTTCCTCCTGCGGGAACCCGAGCGCGTCCACGAGGCCGAGCTCCAGCGATCTTTTGGCCGACAGCGGGCCCTCGTCGAACGCGGCCCGGACCTGTTCGGGGGTTTTACTGCGCCGCCGGGCGATAGCATCCACCGCCTGCGCATAGAGATCGCCCAGCAGCTCGTCGAGCATCCGGCGGTTCGGTTCGGTAATCGTCGTCTCGGTAAGCATCTCGGAGGCGCTCTTGTACTGGCCGCGGTGAAGGAGCTGCGGCTGGACCCCCAGCTTGTCCAGCGCCCCGCGCAGGAAGGTCACGTCCGCGCCGATCCCGGCGATCGACAGCCCGCCCTGCGGGGCGATCACGATCCGGTCCGCCTCGGCCGCGAGCAGATACTCCTTCAGCCCCAGGTGCTCCGAGACGGCGATAATCTTTTTACCCGCGTCGCGGACCTCGGCCAGCGCCAGCGCGATCTCCTGCACCCGGGCGAACCCGCACTCAAGCTGCCCGATCCGCAGCAGCACCGTCCCCAGGTGTTCGTCGTGCTGCGCGGCGCGCAGGACGGTGAGCACGTCCAGGAACGCCGGGTCGGAATCCGCCCTGCCGGTGACGAGTGACAGCAGGTCGAACCCGCCGCCCGCCTCGGGGAACGCGCCCTTCAGTTCGAGTTCAAGCCACCGGAACTTCAGGCGCCCGCCCGCCAGTTTCAGCTTCAGGCTGCTCCAGAGATTCGCGAACCAGAGGATGAGGGTCCTGATCATGGGGCGACGATGACCGGGGAGCGGTGAGGAGGGCAAGCAACTGTGAAAGCGGCAAACGGGGGCAGCGCAGGCAAATGTGAAAGCGGGCAGGCGGCGTGGGCAGGCGGGGCGTGCGGGGTTGAAAGCTCCCGCTCTTAACTTGTGAAAAAAACCGGCATGTGAGATAAACCGTTATCAGCTTTTGCAGGAGCTAAACCTTACATGAACCGATACCTGAACCGTTTCCCGGCCCTCATGACCGCCGCGCTGGCGCTGGCACTGTCGCTCTCCGCCGCGTGCAGCGATTCCCCGAACATCACTTCCGTGAACTTCAATGTCGCCGGAATCGTGGGTTACAACGATGCCGATGAAGGCAATAACCGGCAGGTGTATGGCCAGGTGCAGGTGGATTCGGACGGAAACGTGTCCGGGTCGCTGACCGTCACCGAAGACGTCTCCGCTCCCACGTCGACCATCGACCTCACCGGCGGGACCTACGACCTGTCGGGGACGGTGGCGGGCGACCGGGCGGTCATCGACGTCGTGGGCAACGACATGTGGATTGTCGCGACCGTGGACAGCGGCGGAAACCTCAGGGGCACGTTCGGGACCGACGACCCGGATGTGGCGGCCATCGAGGGTCTTCTGGTGGGCGTTCCGGAAGTGGCCGGCGACCGGCAGGTTTTCTGCGGCGTGTTCGACGGCGGCACGGACGGGATCGGGGTGCTCGTGGTGGACGCGGACAGCCAGATCACCGGCGCCTACGGGGTGAACGCGCCTTATCCGATGTTCGGACTGGTGACGGGCGACGTGGATGCGGACAACGCCGTTAACATCGCCTGGAACGTCCTGTCCGGCGATTCGGACTTCTCGTCGGGCGACGGCGAAGGCACGCTCGATACCGTGGACGGCACGATGTACGGCTCCTGGTCCGAGGACGGCGGCAGCGAATACACGGGCAACTGGTACGGCACGCTGTCGGGCGACGGCTGCGCGACGTCGGTCCCCGAATAAGCCGGTCCCCGAATAAGCCGGCCCCGAATAAATACGGACGGCTGATCCGTAGCGGAAAGGGCGGGAGCGATCCCGCCCTTTTTGTTTGGGGGGATGATCATGGGCCGGCGATGACCGGACGCCGCCGGAGAGGGCAAACGGGCAACTCAGGGTGGATTCAGGACAGAGGCGCAGGCCGGGCTGGCATGGCGGAAAGTATCAGGACGATGAATCGGGGACAACTGAGCAGAAATTAAGTTAAATAGAATTTTCGCCTTGTCGAATCGCAATCAATATTTCAATTGCTTCGTCGCCAATGGTGCCATAAAATTTGGTAGTGCCAGATACCATTAAAATCGCTGGGGTGGATTTCCCTTATCCCTTATATCGAGCACTTCGAAATAATGAACTCGTTATCTTTGTTGGGGCGGGTGCGTCGTACGATCCTCCATCAAATTTACCAGGTTTCAGCGATTTAGCGTGCCAAATAGTCGAGAACCGGTTGCCTGAACCCGGAAAAAAGGAACCTATTGATCGTTACCTCGGCATGGCCCAAAAGATTGGCGTGCCCGTCCACTCCCGCACTAAGCAAATAATAGGAAGAAGCACTTCCCAGCCGAACGACCTACATAACGTAATAGCGGCGTTAGCCGCACTGTCCCCAAATCCCAAAATAGTAACAACTAACTTTGACTTACATCTAGAAAGTGCTTTCAAATATCATTTCCCAAGTATTCCATTCGATATTTATTCTGGTCCAGCTCTCCCTGTCGGATCGAGATTCCAAGGCCTCGTACACCTACATGGCTCGATCGAACAAGACCCAAAGGAACTGATCCTCACCGATTCCGATTTTGGTAGAGCTTATCTCACAGAAGGCTGGGCGCGCCGTTTCTTGCGTGAACTGTTTGGTAGGTTCACCGTCCTCTTCATCGGATACAGTCACGAGGACACGGTATTAACCTATCTTGCCCGCGGTCTACCGGTAAACGCTTCAGTTGACAGATATGTCCTTTACAAGAACGGGTCGAATCGCGAACATTGGGAATACCTAAATATCATCCCAATCCCATATGGCGAAGCTACTGATTTGTCCCATGGTGGACTCTTAATCGCATTGCAAGGGTGGGTCGCAAGACAGTCCAGAGGAGCCTTCGATGAACGTCAAAAGATTGGCGAGATACTTTCCGCAGATCCGGATACCATACTAAAAGAAGATGAAGACTTACTCATAACCTCGATTGAGGATCCTAAAACAGTAATATTTTTTACCTCGCAGGCGAAAGATCACAAATGGCTGGTTTGGTTTAGCAAAAAAGGGCTATTGCAAAATATACTTAATTCCCCTCGGAGTTTATCCGATGAAGAGATTAGCCGCGTAAATACATTGATCTATTGGATCGCAGATGTCCATCTGGACGCGGATCCCGAATCAACTCTACTGCTACTAACAGATCAGTCGGATAGAATAAACCAGACATTATGGTCGGCGCTATCTTATGGACTATCTAAATTGGCAGCAAGACGCCCGTTACATAAACAACTTACGCCACAATTGTCCGCAGCATGGGTAAATTTCCTTATTTCTACTATGCCGCCAAATGTTTCGACAGTTTCTCTTTGTGATCTAATAGGAGAATACAATACTCAAGAGTTCGAAGACGTCGCACTAATATTGTTTTCTCGTTTACTCACCGTTTCTTTATCAATGACTAAATATGATTGGACTATACGACGTCCAGGTGAACTATCGTCGTTTGAGTTCCGTACAATTCAGCTTGGCTCTTCGGATGAATTGGAAATAGCGTGGGACAAAGTCGGGCGTAAGCGACTCGAGTACTTTGCCCCAGCACTTTTGCCGGTCGTTACTGGTCAAATTCAAAATGCCCATCTGCTACTTCGTTCGGTTGGACGAGCAACTACCGAATATGATCAGAACAGTTGGCGTCGAGCATCCATTGAACCTCATCCGCAAGACAAGCATGATTTCAATAAAGATAATGATATATTAATTAATATATTACGTGATATTATTGATTGGTTTCACATTCATTCACCAGATTACGCCTATGAATTATCAATGGAATGGGCAAATTCCAATATACCTTTACTGCGGCGTCTTGGAATTTATGGCCTCAAATTTTCAAACAAAATATCTTCTGATCAAAAGATCCAATGGGTTCTCACCAATAATTTACTTTATGTATCGAGCGCTAAACAGGAAATATTTTCGCTCTTGGCTTACTGTTACCCTAGTGCATCAGCCGAAGCACGAGGCGCACTCTTATCCGCCGCATTGAAACATGAAGCTCAAATTGATTCGGAATGGACATGTTCGGATAAAGAGCGAGCGATCCAGCATCGAGATTATGAATTTTATAATCTTATGCATTGGCTATCGACGAGTGATCCTGACTGCAGGATTGCTTCTGATGCCGTGGCCTCTATCAAATTAGTTCATCCCAACTTTGAACCACGGCCGTTCCCAGGACTAACTCATTGGTCTGGGGAGACTACCTGGACTCAACGCAAGAGTCCTATCACGGCAGCAGAACTTGAGAAGTTAACATTACAGCAAACTTTGGATCTTTTGAAGTCTGTGAGAAATGAGACTGCTGGCCTAGATCCATATGTGGATACCTGGGGTGGCTTGAAGGAGGTGATTAGTGCCGTAGTTTCTGGGAATATCGATTGGGGTTGCCAACTGGCTATAGCGATTGAAACAGATAACTCTGATGAATTAAATGGTATTTGGTCGGCTTTATTGCTTGGATGGATGAAGCAGAAACGAACTGAATTCGAATGGCGAAAGATTCTAGAAATCATTAGATCGTGTAAATACTCTATTATAGAGTTAATTGATGTCACCAGATTATTCAGGAATGTATGCGACTCTGAAAATAAAAATTACTCAAAAGAGTTTATAAATTATCTATTTGAATATTCTATGGAGCTTTGGCACTTATCCACTAACGACAAGGGGCTTATATCAGCAAGTGATACCGACTGGTACACAGCATCTCTAAATCATCCGGGCGGAGTAATTGCTGAGTCCGTTTGTTTCTTATGTGAAAAATCATGCGATTCTAAGGGTTTAATGCCGAATGGCCTTGGTGCTCGCGAAAGGCTGGTGCTTATTGAAATTCTACGGGATAATCGGCCTAGCGGCAGTGTGGGCCGGGCATGCTTAGGCTCTCGTCTCAATGTATTTGCATCTTGGGATTTGTTATGGACACTGGAGAACCTCGCTCCTCTTTTTAATTTCCAATCGAATCCTGAAATCGCGGCCCAGGTCTGGCATGGATATTTATATGGGAGAGTTTGGGAAACCGCGCTCGCATTTATGATCCCCAATTATAAACATGCATTTCTTTATTTACGCTTGCTGTCGAAACTACGCGAAGGATTCGCTCATCATCTAGCCGTAATTACTTTATACAGTAATTATGACCCGGTCGGGGAAGGTTGGATATGGGATTTTATTGAACACTCGGACCCAAAGGATAGGGCGAATTTCGCCGCACATATTGAAAGATTGTTAAGTGCGATGGAAGACGGCCAAGACACTAATGTATGGGACAAGCGACTGAAGAAATATTTCAGCGACCGTTGCGCTGCTGTTCCAAAGCTTGAGAATTCTGAATGGGACAGAATGGTGGAGTGGAGTATAGCTGTACCCGCGCGGTTCACTGATATTGTAGCTGCTATTACTGAATACGAACCGCCGACGCTAAAACATACTAAATTGTTTTACTCACTGAAACATTCGGAATTACTGAAACTATATCCAACTGCGGTCGCTTCTTTGTTGGCATTTATTATCAAAGGAGCACGAATGGGAGAGTTTTACGCAACCGGTGAAGTAGTTACTCTTTTTGAAACGCTCGTAAGTTATGATGCTGATAGTGCAGTACTGCGGAAAATGGTCGACGAATTAACGCGCTTAGGCGTCCGGCGTCCAGAAGATCTACTGCGTATGATCCCTGTGGCGAAAGAGCCCCGATAATCTCTCTCCTTCTGATTGCTTTGCCCCTGCGCCTCGATTCCAGCCGGGCGAATTACCATCTCTCCCTCCCCAAACTGGACAGTTCGCTTTTCACTTACCATCTCCGTCAACCCCGCCCTCTCATAAAACCGCCCGTTTGGACCTAAATGGACCAAGCCCGATTCCTGGGCAACACGGGCTAACCCCGCGACGGCGCTCAGGAATCCGGCGATTTTTCAAACTCGTGTCACGTTAATCAAAAAATATTTTGGCGGCTGTTAAGGGGGGCGGCTCCGGCGGGGAAATCCGGAGATTCCGCTGCGTGATCCGCGAGTTGGACCGTCAGGTTTAAGGTCTTAACTACCGTCGCTAGATTCGTAAAAAACTGTGCGCGCTTGGGTCATTTAGGCTCGTTTAGGGTCATTTAGGGCCATTTAGGTTCACCCCCTTACAACGCCCCATTTCGCTCGCTAACAATAAACACATGGGAAATCCATACTCCATACCCGCCGACCTCAGGGACGACCCGTCCGCTTACCGGGACGCCGGTCCATTAGATTGGCCGGCCACTGTTAAAGACAGCCCTGCTGGTACGGTCGTCCCGTTCCCTTCGCCGCAGGGCAGCGCGAGACAGAGCTACAACGGCGCGTTCGCGAGCGGGCGGCGGTGGGTGAGAGCGCGCACGCCGGTGGTCCCCGAATGGTCGAGCCCCCGGGTGGCCGGAAAGATCTGGAACTGCGCGACGGCCCGCACGATCACGTCGCCCGTCGAGCGCGACACCGCGAGCCGGGCCGTGGGGGGACTGTTTGGGGGGATGGCCGGGGCAATTCGGCCCCCCTGCGATCCCGTGCCGGGAGCGCAGTCTGTCGGCACCCCCACCACCGGCTTCGCCGGAGCCTCCCCCGTCGAGGGGGAGGCAACGCCGACGGGACTGCCAGTCAGTGAAATCGGCCGTGAAATCTGTCAGCCGGGCGAGATTTCTCCCCCTCGACGGGGGAGACCCTCCGGAGTTTTAACGGAGGAGGGTGGGGGTGCGGACCGGATTCCTGTCACCCCGACCGTAGCGGAGGGGTCTCCTGTCACTGACGGGGGAGATGCCTCGGCGAAGCCTGTCCTGAGCTGCGCCGAAGGGCTCGGCATGACACAAGCACCCGCCCTCTCACCCAATGCCTCACCCGCCCCCTCAGGCGATCTTCTGGATCGTCCCGTCGATGCGGGCGAGCGCTTCGTCCCGGCCGAGCACGTCCAGCACGTCGAAGATCGGCGGCGAGACGTTGGAGCCGGTGAGCGCCACGCGCAGCGCCATGGCGACGTCCTTCAGCTTGAGGCCCGACGCCTCGACCCAGGTCTTGGTGGCGGCCTCCAGCGGCGTGGCGGCGTACACCGTCTGCCCGGCGAGGAACGCGCGGACCTTCACGAGGACGTCCTTCGTTTCGGCGGTGAGGGCTTTCTGGGCCTTCTCGGTGAACTCTTTTGGCCGCGCGAACGCCCAGGTGTTCATGTCGACCATCTCGTGGAGCGTCTTGACCCGTTCGCGGGACGCCCGGGTCAGATGCACCAGCACCTTGCGCCCCGGCACCTTGAACCCGGCCTTCTCGATGGCGGGCGAGAAGAGCTGCAGGATGCGGTCTTCGGGCAGCTCGCGCAGGTAGTGGCCGTTCAGCCACATGAGCTTCTCGGCGTTGAAGATGCCGGCCGACTTGCCGATGCCGCCGAAGTCGAAATGCTCGACCATCTGGTCGAGCGACAGGATCTCGAGGTCGCCCTTGGCCCAGCCGATGCGGACGAGGAAATTCAGCACCGCCTCCGGCAGGATGCCCTGGTCCCGGTATTCGAGGGTCGAGACGGCGCCGTCGCGCTTGGACAGTTTGCCCTCCTTGCCGTGGATGAGCGGCACGTGGCCGAAGCGGGGGAGCGTGGCGCCAAGAGCCTGGTAGATATGCACCTGGCGGAAGGTGTTGGTGAGGTGGTCCTCGCCGCGCAGGATGTGGGTGACCTTCATGTCGACGTCGTCGATGACGTTGGCGAGCTGGAACGTGGCGACGGCGTCGCCGCGCATCAGCACGAGGTCGTCCAGCTCCTTGGCGCCCACGGTGACGGTGCCGCGCACGAGGTCGTCGATGGTCGTGTCGCCTTCGAAGGGGCTCTTCAGCCGGATCACAAACGGCTTGCCGCAGTTCTCGGGCAGGTTCTTCTCGCGGCAGGTGCCGTCGTAGCGCCATGGGCGCTTCATGCGCATCGCTATTTCGCGCTTCTCGCCGATCTCTTCGGGGGTGCAGACGCACCGGTAGGCGAGCCCCTTGTCGACCAGCTCTTTCGCCTTCTGGCGGTAGAGGTCGAACCGCTGCGACTGGTGATACTCCTCGTCCCAGCCGAGTCCCAGCCACTCGAGCGAGCGCTTGATGTCGTCGACGAACTCGGGCTTCGACCGCTCGAGATCGGTGTCTTCGATCCGGAGCAGGAACTTGCTCTTGTAGTGGCGGGCGATGAGCCAGTTGAAGAGCGCCGTGCGGGCGCCTCCGATATGGAGGGAGCCGGTAGGGGAGGGGGCGAATCGGGTGCGAACGGAGCCGGTGGCCGGTGTGTCAGACATAGGTGGCGCTCCGTAACCGTTTGGAGTGCGGTGGGGCAAGGGGATACAGTCCCGCCATCCATGGCCGTCCAGCACACCCTGCCCAAAGCGTATGTCAGCTACCTCGACCGGCTGTTCGCCGGTTCGGAGCGCAAGATCGCCGCGGCGGTGCGGGGATTATCCGACGCCTATGTCGGCAAAACGGCCCGGACCGCGTTCGGGACGCAGGACCGGGTGCTCGCCTACACCGCCTACTACGGACCGGTGAACGCGCTGAAAGTGAAGATCATCCTGGACGAACTGGCGCTCCGGTATCCGGACAAACTGGGTCCGGACAAACTGGCGGGCCAATTGGCGGGTGGCGGGGCCCTCCGGGTGCTCGATGTCGGCGCGGGGCCGGGTTCGGCGACGGCGGGGGTGTGCCTGGCCTTGCTGGATCGCCGACCGGGGCAGGGGCCGGAGCAGCGCATCGAATCGGTCTGCCTGGACACCGACCCCCTGTGGACCGCCAGCGCGGCTGGCAGCTCGATCGGCACCGATTTTGTGCAGCCGTGGGTGGGCAGCGGCAAACTGTCGGTCATCCGGCAGACGGCCAGACTCGACGACGGGGCGAAGAACATCGCGGGTGATTCGGGCCAATCTGGCGGAAAGTTCGATCTGGCGGTCGCCGCCAACGTCGTGAACGAACTGGAAGGCGACGTGAAGGCGCAGGCGCAGAGTCTCGACCGGCTGTTCCGCCGCGCGCTGCGGGCGGGCGGGGCGGACGGGACGGGCGGCGTCGCTCTGGTCGTGGAACCGGCGCTGCGGGAGCCGACCCGCCGGCTCCACGAGATCCGCGGGCTGCTGCTGGGGACGGGCTGGAAGATTCTCGCCCCCTGCACCGGGAGCGGACCCTGTCCGATGCTCCGCAACGACCGCGACTGGTGTCACGAGACCCGCGACTGGCTTCAGCCGGATTTCCATCACCGGATCGACCAGCTGGCCGGGTTCAAGAAGGACGCCTTGCGGTTCTCGTTCCTGGCGCTGTCTCTCGAAAGATCGCCGCCGCTTCCGATGGAGGTGCCGACGACGGTAGCGGTGGCGGTGCCGGTGTCTACGACGGCGACGGCGCCACCGGAGACCGGAGGCGCCGCGCGCGTCGTCAGCGAGATGCGGCGCGAAAAAGGCCGCACCCGGTTCCACACCTGCGACAGCCGCTCGGACCTTCAGGAGTGGGACGTGCTGGAGCGCGTGATACGCGACACGCCGGAGTGGGGAAACGTTATCCTCGATCTGGAGCGCGGCGACCTCGTGAAAATCCCCCACGGACGCGGCGGCCGATTGTCCCCCGCCGATCCCTTCGGTAGGCTTTTCTGATCGACAGTTTCATTATCGACAGGTCCATTCAGGAATTCATGCAGGAACGGATTTACCGGAACATCTCGTGGCTGATCCTGCTGCTGCTGGCGGCGGGTTCGGTGCTGGTGTTTCTGCCCGCCGTCCACGCGCCGCTCGTTTTCGACGACCAGTTCACGGTCGTGGCGAACCCCGGCATGTCGGCGTTCGAGTTGCTGATGAGCTCCGGCGGCTGGATGCAGGTGATCCGGCATCTGGACGCCGTGTTCGAGCAGAACATCTTCCGGCCGGTGCTGTTCGTCTCGCTCGCGTTCAACAACTGGATGGGCGGCGGGGCGCCGGAAGCGTTCCACGCGTTCAATCTCCTGATTCACGCGCTCAACACGATTCTGGTGTTCGTCGCCGTGAGACGGGGGTTCGAAGGGCTGCGCCACTCGTTCCGGAACCGGGGTCCGCTCTACGCGGCGGCTTTCACCGCCGCCTGTTTCGCGGTGCATCCGGTCCAGAGCGAAACCGCCATCTACGTCACGGCCCGTTCCAGTTCGCTCTCGCTCTTCTTCATGCTGTGCGCCTGGATCCTGCTCGAACGGGTGCTGGTCCGGGACGCCCGGGGCGAAAAGGCCCGCTGGACGGATCCGCTCCGGTATGTGCTGGCGGTGGTGTTTGCGCTGCTGGCGGTGCTCTCGAAAGAGTCCGCCGTCGTGCTCCCGGTCCTCCTGTTTCTCTACGACCGGTGGATCATCGCCCCGCAGGCTGCTGGTCTTATAGAAAAAAGCGGCGCGCCGGAGGGACAGACCGGGCGGCCGCTGGGCGATTCGCTCCGGTTCGCGGCGCCGTTTCTCGGCGTGGCGGCCGTATTCGCGGGTTTCCGGCTGTTTGTGCTGGGCAAGGTCGAAGGCGTGGAAGTCGCTCCGGGCGAGTTCAGCATTCTCGCCACCAACCTGAAAGCCTACTGGCACTACCTCTGGCTCTGGATCGTCCCGCTCCACCTGTCGATCGACCATGGTTTCCGGTACGAACAGGGTTTCTTCAACGTGCGGACGCTTGCCTCGGGTGCGGCGCTGGCGGCGGTTGTCGTGTGGGCGTTCCGGCGCCGGCGCGAATCGCCCGTTACGGCATTCGCCGTGCTCGGCGTCATCATCACGCTGGCGCCCACGACCGGTATCACTCCGCTGAAAGACGTGTTCGTGGAAAACCGCATGTACGCGGGTACCGTCTTTATCGGAATACTCGCCGTGCAGGCGGTGCGTTATTTCTGGGACGTGGGGGCTGCGAAGGAACGGCTCACGGTCGCCGCCGCCGCTCTGGCGCTGCTTGCCGTCTGGGTCTGGCGCGTGGAGGTCCGGACCGGGGACTGGCAGACGCCGGTCACCCTGTGGGAGTCGGCGGCCAGACTCGGTGAAGACAAATCGCGGGTCCACTACAATCTGGGAGTGGCGTATTCGTATGCCGGCCGGGACGACGACGCCTTCAAGGCGTACGTCAAAGCGATCGAACTGGATCCGGAGAACTACGAGGCGCGTCTCAACATGGCGGTGCTGGGCATCCAGCAGGCGTTCAACCTCACACTCTGGGACCGGACCGCTGTCATCCGCATGGACCGTCAGCTTCAGGTCGCCCGGACGGAACTTCTGAATATCGCCGCCCGCGGGACAAAGCGCGTCGAGGCGTTCTTCAACCTGGCGGACTCCTACCGGCTCGAATTCCAGCCGCGCGAGGCGCTGTATTTCGTCTCGCAGGGACTCAAGGCCGACGCCTCGCGGCCGGAACTCTACGAACTGCTCGGGAAGATTTACGAGATGTACGCCATCGATCCGGCGGTGATCCAGGACTACGACCCGGCCCTCTGGAAAAGCCGGGACGACTGGCTCACCGAAAAACACCGTATCGAGAACGACTACCAGATGTACAGCGACCTTGCGTTCAAGGCCTATTCGATGGCCCTGGACCTGGGCACTACCAATCCGGTCGAAGTGCTAAAGCTCCAGGCCCGCGCGAAACTGCATTCGGGAGATATCGATGAAGCCGAGCGGCTCTCTTACCGGCTGGTCAACGAAGCGGCCGACGACCCGAAGGTGCATTTCGCGCTGGCCACCATTCTTGAGACCCGGGGGCGGAACGACCTCGCTGCCGACTACTACCGCACCGCCATCCAGATTGATCCGTCCTACGCCGTCGCCCACTACCGGCTTGCCCGGCTGCTGGAGCGGCTGGATGACTACGCCGGAGCCGACGCGCACCTGCAGATCGCCCAGAATTTCGACGACCGTTACAAGAAGGACTATCTGGATTTCCAGAAGCATGCGGCCGACATCGGCGCCGATATGACGCCTAAATTCAGGCTTCCGCGCTAGTCTGCCGCGTTAACGGAGCTTAACGGTTTACATCTTTTTTGCCGGAAGCCGTTTGGGTCACGGGCCTTTTGATCCCGAAGAAAGTAGAATATCCGGAATGAAGAATCGTATCTCTGCCGTGTGGCTTCTGGCCGTTCTTGCCTCTATCGCTTTTGCCGGGAGCGCCGCTGCCCAGTCGTTTAATCCGGCGGCCGACGACGGTTTCGCGCCGCTGGTGGTTGGCGGGGACTCCAAGCCGGCACGCTGGTTCACCAGCAGTACGGTTATCTACCGGTCGCTGAACGGTTCCGACGACACGGCCACCGCTTCGGCCTCCGATTTCATTGCGGCCGTCAACAGCTCGGTGCAGACGTGGAACGACGCGCTCACCGACCAGGGTATCGATTTCAATATATCCGTGCAGGCCTGGAAACCGGCCATTCCCGATACGGTGACACTGACCGGGACTCCGCTCACAAATGGCCCGGTATTCTGTTCATCGCCGCCCTGCGCGCTCAACGGTTCGGATACCTGCCTGTTCAAGGCGTATAACGAGGCCGGCAACTACGTCTGCTACACGCGTAACGCCAATCTGGATGTGACCGCCGAAACCGTCTTCGGGAATCCGGGCTGTACAGTTGATGCGCAGATCACCCGCATCTGCTCCCTGTACGTCAACTGGAACCGTTCGCCGTCGTCGCTCTCGAGCGACCCGAGTTCGCTGCAGCCGGTCCGGGACGCGAACGGTTTCATTCAGGCGGTCGGTAACGACCGGAACGAAGTGTTCATCGAGGAAGAGGACTACGAGGGCGCCATCGGCGACTTCGCCGCCGATGCCGGTTCGGTCCTGGCGCTCACCGTCACGCGGGCCCTGATCGACCCCTCGCTCAACTTTGCGGAGATCGTGGAAGCCGACATCCTGATCAACGGGGACAACCTGCACGTGCCGGATCAGACCCATCCGGCTCCGATCGACCACAATCCGGTCTGGAGTACGCAGCCGTTTTACGGAACGGATGGCAGATGCGACCGGGCGGGCACATCGACCTTCGATAGTTCGGCTGTGCCGGGCACGGCCAATACATCCGGCAATTCGCTCTGCTACGTGGGGACACATACCTACGATTTCCAGTTCGACCTCCAGAATGTGCTGGTACACGAAATCGGCCACCTGCTCGGGTACGGGCATCCGTGCGACGATGTGCCGCTGGCCCAGCAGTACGCCTGCAACCACGTGAACGGCTCGGGTCCGCTCGACCCGCATACCTCGCCGGTCACTTCGCAAACCGATCCGTCTCCGATCGACAAGGTTTCCGATACGACGATGTTCTGGATCGCCTTTGGCGGCCAGAACTCGAAGCGGTCCCTTTCGCAGCAGGATATCGACGGCCTCGCAAAAGTATTCGCTGCCATCGGAAACGCTGACGGTAGTGGCAGCGGCAGCTCCGGCGGTTGCGAATTCGGTGACAGTGCACCGCTCATTCCGCTGGCGGCCGTCATTCTCGCCGGGTTCCTGTGGCGGATGGCCTCCGGCCGCCGTCAGGCGGCCGTCCGGATTTCGAGGATCTCACGGAAGCGCCCGTCCGGAATAACCCCGGTCGTTCTGGCCGCAGTTCTGGGTGCCGTGGGCGTCGCCAGTGCCTCCACAGTCGTGTCGCTCAGCACGGAGGATCTGGTCGGCCGGTCGGAACTGGTTGTGGAAGGCGTTGTCCGGGAATCCCGCGTGAAGGTTCGCGGCAGTGGCGCGGTCAACACCGAGCACCGGCTGGAAGTGCTGGACGTGTTCATGGGCCTGCCGCCGGCGGACCTCTGGATCGCCGTCCCCGGCGGGCGGGTCGGAAGTCAGGAAATAATTATCTCCGGTGCGCCGAAGCTTCGCACGGGCGACCGCGCGTTCTTCTTCCTTAAGAACCTGAAGGGCCGCTGGATCGTGACCGGTCTGTCGCAGGGCGCGAAGCCGGTATTCCGGCTCGATGACGGCACGCTCGCCGTGGACGCGCCCAAAGACGCCCATGTGAAGACCGGCAAGGCCGCGCCGGATTCGGATTCGATCGGGCTGGAAGCGTTCCGGGCCCAGGTCCGGTCGCTGGTGAGCGCCATGGCGGACAAGGCCGCGAAGTAGACTCCCGGTTCCGATTGACGATCTCACCCTCCGGAGATTACCCAAGCGGGCTCCCGGGGAGGTTTCACCATGGCTGAACGGTTCGCGCTGCTGTCCGTGTCGGACAAGGCTGGTCTGATCGATTTCGCAAGGTCCCTGTCGGAACTGGGCTGGACCCTGCTTTCCACAGGCGGTACGGCAAAAGCGATCCGCGATGCGGGGCTGAAAGTGCGCGATGTTTCCGAACACACCGGGTTTCCGGAGATGCTCGATGGACGGGTGAAGACGCTCCATCCCAAGGTGCACGGCGGACTGCTCGGGCGCCGTTCCCACAAGGCACACGCCGATGCGATGGCCCAGCACAGGATTGAGCCGATCGATCTCGTGTGTGTGAACCTGTATCCGTTTGAGCAGACCGTGTCGAAGCCGGACTGCTCGATGGAAGACGCGATCGAGAACATCGATATCGGCGGTCCCGCCATGCTTCGCTCGGCGGCCAAGAACAACGAAGACGTGACCGTGATCTGCGACCCGGCGGACTACCCTGCTGTGGTGAATGAACTGAAGTCGGGCGGCAATCGTACCTCGAAGCAGACCCGGTTCCGCCTGGCGGTGAAAGCCTACCAGCACACGGCGGCCTACGATTCGGCCATCTCCAACTGGCTGGCGCTGCGAATCGAGGGGGAGAACCCCCGCTTCCCGTCGCAGCTTACCGTTCCGCTCGTCCGCGTAAAGGAACTGCGTTACGGCGAGAATCCGCACCAGAAGGCGGCGCTCTACCGCGAGAAGTCGCCGTCGCCCTATTCGGTGGCCGCGGGCGAAGTGCTTCAGGGCAAGGAACTTTCCTACAACAACTGGCTCGACCTGCACGCCGCGCTGGAACTGGTGCGCGAGTTTTCGGGGCCTTCCGTGTCGATCATCAAGCACAATAATCCGTGCGGCTGCGCGTCGTCAGACTCGCTTGAGGACGCCTACGTGAAGGCCCATGCCGCCGATCCGGTGAGCGCCTTCGGCGGGATTGTCGGGTTGAACCGGGAAGTCGACGCCGCCACGGCGAAAAAGATGGCGGAGATTTTCCTGGAGTGTGTCGTGGCGCCGTCCTATTCGGCCGAGGCGCTGGAAGTGTTCGCCGCGAAGAAGAACCTGCGGCTCGTCAAAGCGGCATTCCCGCCCGACGGCCAGCCGTCGCGGCCCGCGACGGGCGTCGGCTCGTTCGAGTACCGGCGGGTCTCGGGCGGTATGCTCGTGCAGGACTGGGACGCCGCGACGTCCGATCCGAAGGACTGGAAAGTCGCCACAAGGCGCACCCCTACGGATGCGGAGCGGCGCGCGCTGGCGTTTGTCTGGAAGGTCTGCAAGCACGTCAAGTCGAACGCCATCGTGCTGGGCCGCGAGGGCCAGATCACCGGTATCGGCGCCGGACAGATGAACCGCGTCGATTCGGCCCGCCTGTCGGTCGAGCGGTCAATTCTGGGTACCAAAGACGTCGTCTGCGCGTCCGACGCGTTTTTCCCGTTCCCTGACGGGCTCGAGACGGTCGCCAAGGCCGGGGTTACGGCGGTCGTCCAGCCGGGCGGCAGCGTCCGCGACGAGGAAGTGATCAAGACCGCCGATGCCTACAACATCGCCATGGTGTTCACGGGATATCGGCACTTCCGCCACTGATACCTTTATATAGGCTGGATCCGGGGTGGTCCGGGCAGGGGAAGTGGTTAAACTAACCGAATGGCGGCGATCATCCACGAATACCATCTGGTGCATATGCCCAAGCGCCGCATCATGGAACTCCGCAAGCATGGCGCGAAGGTCTACAAGATCTGCGGGAATCCAGACTGCGACTGGTCCGACAGTTACGTGGAGATCGTCTCCGACACGGAATTCATGACCTACTGCCTGCGCTGCGCACGCAAGGTACTCCGTTACGGTGTCGAGACGAAAGACGGTCCTGAAATCTGAGACCGGTCAGTGCAGATTGACGGTCCAGCGGTGATGCAGGCCGACCAGCACCATGGTGATGATCGCTCCCACGAGCGCAACTGAATAAAGGCCCAGGCGGTCGCGTTTCTGGTGTTCTACCGCCGGTAACAGGTGATGGGTCGACAGGTAGACCAGTGAACCGGCGATAAACGCCTGGAACTGCGGCACGCCGGTTACGAGTGCGTGGTTAGGGGCGGCTACGCCAAGGAACGCGCCGACCGGTATCACCGCGCCGGCGATAATAATGACGATCATCGATCTCACGCTGTCGAGGCCCGACAGTCTGAGCAGTGTCACGAGTGCCAGCATAAGCGCGGGCGCGTGGGCCGAGAGGCCGATCAGCATGGCGTCGTTCCAGCCGGCGTCCTGACCGACTGAGGCCAGGGCCATGCCGTCGATCAGACCGTGCAGGATAAGAACCAGCGAGGCGAGGATCGAAAGCCCCGATGGCCCCGGTCCCTGGTCGTCTGAATGCGCGTGGTGGTGGCCATGCCCGTGATCATGATCGTGGGCATGAAGGTTGCCCTGCACGTTGTCAGTATGTTCATGGCTTCCCACCAGATGCTCGACCGCCCAGAGCGCGAAGAACCCGGCCAGCACCGGCAGCCCGGTCCGCTCGCCCAACAGTTCGACCGCCTCCGGCAGTATGTGCGCAAGACTGACGGCGAGCAGCGTTCCCGCGGAGAAAGACACGACGAACCGCATGAGCCGGTCCGATATCCGGGCCTTCAGGAACACGATTCCGAAGGCGAAGTGTACGGCGGCCAGAATCAGCGCTGTAGAGGAGAGTGTCATATGGATGGAGGAAACCTTCCCCGTCAGGGACCTGACTCATAGGTGGAGGCAGCGGGGTCTGGCAAACCGACCATGCAAAAATATGCTTTACTGATTGACCAATCCGGTAAAGACGCCCATCGTGACGCTCCGGATGCGGCGATACGTGGCAGCGGACAGCTACCCTTGACCCGGCCGCCGCCAATGATGAAGTAAGGCCGTCTTCTGTAGTGGCCCCCGGGCGCGGATCCCGGGGGAAGAAAGCGCGAACCGACCATGGCGAAACTCTCGACCGACCCCGTACCTGTTACCGTGCTTGCCGGTTTCTTGGGAGCCGGGAAAACCACGCTGCTCAATCATATCCTCAAGAATAACGAGGGGTTACGGATTGCACTGATCGTCAACGAATTTGGCGAAGTGGGCATCGACAATGACCTGATTATCGGAGCCGATGAGGAGATTGTCGAACTGAACAACGGCTGCCTGTGCTGTTCCGTCCGGGGCGATCTGGTCAAGGGTATCAAGAAGCTCATCAAGGGAAAGAAACAGTTCGACTACCTCGTGATCGAGACGACCGGTCTCGCCAATCCTGCCCCGGTCGCCCAGACGTTTTTCATGCCCGAGATGGAAAAAATCACCCGGCTGGATTCGATCATCACGGTCGTGGATGGGGAAAACTTCCGGCGCAACCTCGAAAACAGCCAGACGGCGGGCGAACAGATCGGTTTCGCGGACATTATCCTGCTCAACAAGACCGATCTCATCTCGGCGGATCAGGCGAAGGCGGTCGAGGCGGATATCCTGAAGCTCAATCCCTACGCCCGGATTCTACGCAGCAACCATTCCGACGTGGACCTGCGCCTCCTGCTGGATGTGGGCGCGTTCTCGCTGGACCGCAAGCTTGAAGACGATCCGGATTTTCTGGACGGTCTCGAACACCATGCCGACGGCCATGATCACGATCATGACCATGGGCACGATCATGACCATGGGCACGATCACGGTGAGCACTGCCATGACGAACAGTGCACGAATCCGGACCACCATCACGAGCACCACGCCCACGATCACGAGGATGATCACAAGCATGAGCACGGCCATGAGCATGGTGAAGAGTGCCATGACGAACACTGCGACAATCCGGACCACGACCATTCCCATCACGGGCATCTGCATCACGACGAAGACGTCAATTCGGTCAGCTTCGTATTCCACGATCCGATCGTCCCGGAGAAGTTCGAAGCCTTTCTGGAGAAAATCTCCGGAAAGCTGTTCCTGTTCCGCTGCAAAGGCATCCTGAACTTCAAGGGTTCGCCCAAACGGGTGATTTTCCACGGCGTCGGCAACCGGTTTACGGCCAACTACGACCGGCCCTGGGGCAAGGAAGAGCCCAGCTCCAAGATCGTTTTTATCGGCAAGAATCTGGACCGCCAGGGGATCAAGACCGACCTGGACGAGTGCCTGGCCGCTCACTAACTGGCCATTGACAGCCCCCTAAATAACCTGCTGACGGCCTGCCGGGCACCTGGTGACTGGCTGGTAGCGGTTTCATAACCCCTTTTACGGGTTCGTAAACCTTAGGGTTTAACAGACCGAAGCCACTGTTTTCTTTAGGACTTTTCTTGCCCCCGTGACTTGGGCCATGTTAGAAAAAGAACCAGTTTTTGCTGTTCTCCCGCGACCTTGAGCCGCCATTCCGTCATTGCCCGGCGTGGGTACACCGGTGCGGCCCACGGGCGATGACCGGAGAAACCGTTTTTTGACGGCGGCAATTTACAAGGACCGGGAACAGGAGCACGGATGAAAATCGTCTGCCAGTCTTGCAATGCGGCTTTCAATGTCGACGACGCGAAGATCCCCAAGGGCAAGAAGGTCGGCGTCAAGTGCAAGAGCTGCGGTGCCGTCATCGTGATTCTGCCTGATGGCGGCGTGCAGGGCGGCAGTGCCGGGGGCGCTGACGCCGTGTCGGCTCCGCCTGCCGCGGCACCGGCTCCCAAGGCCGTCTCCAAAGCGGCTCCGGCTCCCGCCGCGGATGACCCTTTTGGCGGCGGTGGCGGCGACGATCCGTTCGCCGGTTTCTCTGAAGACAAGCTCGAAGTGGAAGGGGCTTCGGAGGCTCCGCCTGAACCTGAAATGGGATTTGAACCCGAAGCTCCGCCCGAACCCTCTTTTGACGAACCCGAGGCACCCCCGGCTCCTCCCCCCAAAAAGGTGCCTAAACCGGTTGTGGCAGGTGCGGGAGCGGCCAACGATCCGTTCGCCGAGGATGCGGCCGAGCCGGACGGAGGTCCGTCTTTTGCCGGCGCGACCGAGTTCGGCAGTTCCGATGACGGTGCAAAAGACGCCGACGGCAACTTCTCATTCGACGACGGAGCCCCGTCAGGCGGGGACTCCGGCGGGGGCGATCTTGATGAACTGGACGCCATCGACCGTCAGGTCGAAACGGAAACGAAGACCGTCAAGCGGGCGGGACCGGCGGCCGGCAGCGCCACCGTGGGCCTCGATGCAGACGCATTCTTCGACCCGGCGGCGATCAGCGCGGGCCAGTATGTAATCAAGAATTCGAAGGGCCAGACAGCCGGACCGTTCGCCATCGACAAGGTGAAGGAACTGCTGAAGTCGAAGAAGATCAGCGCCAAGGACGAAATCTCTCGTAACGAGGGTCCCTGGCTGTCGGTCAAGCTGCTCATCGAAACCAACGTCGACAACACCGACCTCGAGAAGTTCCTGGCCACCGCCAGCGCCGAGGCGGCGGGCGGCGGATTCAGCTTCGACGAAGCCACCATGGGCCAGAGCGGCCTGGGAGGCGGCCGGCTTGCCGGAAATATCAGCGTCATCATCAAGGTGGCGGTCGGTCTGGTGCTGATTGCGGCGCTGGGTGCCGGCGGCTGGTGGTGGTGGGCGAGCCGTGAAGTGGAACTCTCGCAGCTCTCGACCCCGAAGCTACGCGAACTGGTGGCGAGCCGTCAGGGAGTCACCTCGTCGCGTGAGGAACTTTCCAAGCAGGCCTACCAGAAGGCCGAATCGGTTATCCGGGCGCTGCTTGTCGAGCAGTTCCCCGAGGCCGAGAAGAATCTCAAGATCGCCATCCAGAAGAACCCCTCCAATTTCCAGGCGGCCGCCATGCTCGCCCGGACCTATGCACTTTGGGCCGAAATGCTCGGTGACCGGAGCAAGCTGCCGGATGCGCAGGGCATTGCCGATGTCGTGAAAACGGTGGACCCGTCCGCCGATCATTCGCTGGTGGCGCTTGCCCATGTCAGCCGGGTGAGTGGAAAGACGGATGAGGCCATCGCGACTGCACAGAACGCCATCACCATTGCCCCCAATTCCGTCGACGCCCAGACGGCCTATGCGGACGCGCTGCTCGGCAAGCCTGACCGTATTGCCGATGCGCAGGCGGCCATCGAGAAGGCTCTCGCGCTGGGCGGCGAAGACCAGCTCGCCCTGCTCGTGGAGGCCCGGATCAAGGAGATCCAGAAGGATTTCCCGGCGGCTGCGGAAGCCTACGACAAGGCTATCGCCGCCCGGCAGAACGCGGTATTTCCCCGCCTGCTCAAGGCCCGGTTCATCCTCGCCCATCAGCCGGACAAGGTGAGCGATGCCATCGATCTGCTGAAGGCCGCTGAAAGTGTGCAACTGGACAGCGTGAAACCGTTCAAGGCGCGTCTGCTGGCTACCCGTACCAGCGTGCTGCTGGCCGGCGGCCAGACGGCGGAGGCGCTGGCGAAAGCGAAGGAGGCCGATACCACCTTCCCGTCCGCAGAGACGAAGACCGCCGTAGGCGACGGCCTGTTCGCCGGCGGGCAAGTGTCGGAAGCGCTTATCAGTTATGAGGCGGCCGTCGCGGCCGATGCCAACTACCAGCCTGCACACCAGCGGCTGGGCAAGGCGCATATCGCCATTGGCGAAAACGACAAGGGCGAGGCATCCCTGAAGCGGGCGGTGGAACTGGACCCCGGCGACCTCACCGGCCGCGTACTGCTCGGACAGGCATTCGCCAAGGCCAACAAGCTGGAAGAAGCGCAGAAGGAATACGAAGCGGTGATCGGCATTGATCCGAAAAATGCTGATGCCTATGTGTCGCTGGGTCAGCTTCAGCTTATCCAGGGCAAGAGCCAGGACGCACTCGGTTCGTTCAATACAGCGATCGAACTCGATCCGCAGAATCCCGACACGTTTATCGCCATCGGCAAGACCTACTGGGAACTCGGTGACAGTACGAATGCCATCGAACGCACCCGGAAGGCGGTCGAGCTGGCTCCGCTCCGGCTCGTGATACACCAGCAACTGGCCCGGTTCCTGTGGGACACGGGCGACTTCACCGGATCGATCTCGTCATACGACCAGGCGATCCAGCTGATCAAGGAAGGCGACCAGAACTACGCACTGTATCTGGAACGCGGCATCGTGAAATATTTCACCGGCGATTATGACGGTGCACAGGCCGACATCGCAAAAGCCTACGAGATCCGCAAGTCCGAACCGCAGGTGTACTACTGGAACGGAAAGACGAAATTGACCAAGGCCCGGGCACTTATTGCCCAGGGCAAACCCGATAAGTCGCCGGAGGTTTCCGCCCTGCTCGACGCCGCCCAGAGCGAATTCTCCAAGGCCGAGTTCTACGCCCGCCAGAGCCCGCAGATCGCCAACATGTGGGGCGAGACCTGGATGGAACTGAAGCAGTACGCCTCTTCGCTCCAGCAGCTCGATTCCGCGATTGCCAAGGGAAAGGACGTCGAAGCCAAGGGCTGGCTCGAGTTCCTGGACCCGCAGCTGACCAAGGCGCGCCTTTTTATGAAGCAGGAAAAGTTCCGCGACGCCCACAACCAGTACGGGGACGTGCTGCCGAAGCTGGAAAAAGAAGAGGAACTGATTAGCAACTCCAAGAAGTTCATGCTCGTACCCGACAGCGCTCCGCTGGCCGAACAGATGATGGACTGGCACCCCCGCCGTTGGCCGAAATGGGAAGAAAACCGTCTGAAGATGCTTTTCGATGCCCGAGTGGAGACGCTGAGCACCATGGGCTTCATTGAAAAGGACGAGATGGACAAGCCGCAGGATGCCGATGCGATCCTGGCGAAAGTGCTTGCGCTCAAGCCCGATCTTGCGAAAGCCCATTTGTACCGCTGCGGTATTGCCATGGACAAGAGCCAGTACAAGGACGCGTTGCCGCGCTGCCAGCAGGCGATCAAGTACGACCCGAACTTGGGCGAAGCTTACCGGCAGATCGGATACATCTACATGTACGACCGGAACGACCCGCAGGGCGGAATCCAGTACTGGTTCAAGTCGCTCAAGAAGGGCGCAGGGCTGTCGGAGAAGCTCCGCAAGGATGTCGTGGGCGAGATCCGCAACCAGGGTACCGAAGACGGTGAAATCCGCCGCAAGCTCAGGGGACTGGGCTATGACGACGGCGAAATCGACGCCATGGGTGTGCGTCGCTGACCGATAACCGTTGAGGGCGTCAGGGCCGGTGGCCGGGACGCCGTTCTGCAATATCGACTGAATGAGGGAAGCAAGAAAATGGCAATGCGGGTGAAATGTCCTAAGTGTTCGGCCCAGTACAATCTGGACCCGCAGAAACTTTCGCCGCAGGGGACGAAAGTCCGTTGCAGCAGCTGTCAGCATATTTTTGTCGTGAAGCGCAAGGCCGACGGAGCCGAAACATCCGTGCCGCCCGGTGCATCTGTGCCGCCGGCAGGCAAGGCTAGGTCCGATGAAGATCCGATACACGGCGGCGCATCGTCCGCGCCCAAGTCCAGTTCGATCATGGACGACCATCCGATTCCGATGAATGACTCGTCCTCGGACGAATCACCGGCCTCCCGTCCCAACTACAAGGAAACGCTCCACGACCTGGGTAAGGTCCCTCCTGCGGCCGCTGCGCCCAAACCCGCGGCGGCGCCCGCGCCCGCTCCGGCCAAACCGGCGCCCGCTCCGGCGGCGAAGCCTGCTGCGGCACCGGCGGCTGCGCCTAAGCCGCCTGCACCAGCGCCTGCCGCCAAACCGGGCGCCATGGTCGACTCGGGCGCCAAGTGGCGCGTGAAGAAGCAGGGACTCGGCCTGATCTATGGACCGGCAGATCTCAATACTGTCCAGTCCTGGATCCAGAACGAGCGAATTAATTCCAAGGACGCCTACTCGCGCGATGGTTCGGACTGGGCTGGCCCCGAGATGTTCGTGGAGGTCGCCCCTCTTCTGGGTCTCAAACCGGCACCCGATGCGATCGCTCCCGGCGCTGCACCCGTTGCACCGAAACCGGCGCCGGCTCCGTCCTTCGATACGGCTGCCGAATCGTTGAAGATGTCTCCTCCGGTGCCGCAGGAGCCCCGAAAACCGGCGACTCTCGGTTTCGAACTGGATCACATCGAAGAAGAAGCCGCCCATGAACCCAAGGGTGGCAGCCTCATGCTTACGGCCGTAATCGGTCTGGTTCTGCTCGTTCTGGCTGCCGGCGGCGTGTTCTATTTTGTGGTCCTCCCCAACGACGAGATGATCGACCGGTTCTACGCAGGACCGGCCCGCAGCATCGTCGAGCCGCTCGTAAGAGCGATGCGGCCGGACTACAAGTCGGCGGACGAGCGGGATGCGGAACGGATTGCCCGGAACCAGGCGCTTCAGAAGCAGGCGGAGGTGCAGCAGCAGGCGGCTCAGGAGAAGAGACCTTACGCCGACGGATACGTACCCGCCGGAGAGAGTCAGGCTACGGAGCCTATCCGTCAGGCGC
Organism: uncultured bacterium; assembly: GCA_964565925.1. GTDB lineage: Bacteria > JAGRBM01 > JAGRBM01 > JAGRBM01 > JAHCIT01 > CAZMGV01. The sequence continues at coordinate 214,154 of CAZMGV010000003.1, read as the reverse complement.
TGAAGCAGATTCTCGCCGACACTGACGAGGCGTATTCGGGGGCGGTGAAGTCTCTGGAACCCGTAGCTGCCGCCGAAGGCGCGCCGCCCGAGGCCAAGGCCCTGCTGGGTATGGTGAAGGCGCTCCAGGCGCTCTCCAAAGGCGACGAATCCTATGCGGACACAGCGCTCAACTCCGTCGCCAGCGTGGCGCAGATTGCAACCTATCCGCTCGGAAACCGGACGGCTTTTATCACCGGACTGCTGCTTGCCAAACGGTTTACCGAGGCACAGAAGGCCGCCGCCGAGGAATCCCAGCGCAACCCCAGCGATCCGTTCCTTCACTATCTGTTCGGTCTGTCCAAGCTGTCGGATCCGAAGGGCATGGATGAATACAGGAAAGTCCTCGAAATTGAACCGGGATTCCTGGCCGCCAAGGTCGAGATCGCCAACCGGCTGGTCGTAAGCGCGACGGATGTGCAGGAAGCAGAAAAGCAGGTCCGCGAAGTGATCGCTGCCGCACCGTCGCACAAGCGGGCACGGTCGGTGGCCGACAGCATCGGCATCAAGGATCTGCCGCCGGATCCTACGGCAGATACCGTGCCACCGAAGCTGACCGACAAGGAAGTCCAGGATCTGTTCATCCGTACGGAACAGCAGGTCAAGGACCAGAAACTGGATGAGGCGACCAAGAGCCTCGAACGGCTGATCACCGTTTACCGCCCGCAGCTCAGTCCGATGCTCCGGGGCTCGGCCCACTACTACCGGGGTGAAATGTACCGGATAGCGGGAGACAGAAACGCGGCATTGGGTCAGTACGAAACCGCGCTTATCGAAAATCCCAAGGAGAATCGTGCCAAGAAGGCGATCGACAAGCTGAAGGCAGAAGCGGTCCCTGCACCGGCTGCCTCCCAGGCAGCCCCCGCAATGCCGGCACCGGTCGCAGCACCGGCTGCGGCACCGGCTGCGCCGGTCAAGCCTGCGGTTCCGGCGGCGACCGTTCCCGCACCGGTGGAGAAACCTGTGGCTCCGGCTGCGGTGAAAGTTCCGGAAAAACCGGCTGAACCGGCTCCGCCGCCCCCCGCTCCGGCAGCGGCGGAAAAGCCTGCGGCACCGGCGGCGGCCGAGAAAGCCCCCGAACCGCCGCGTCCGGCAGGAGTGCCTCCCCCGGCGACGGACCTGCCGCCACCTCCTTCCGAATAGGGATGGTCAGCCGGATCGGCTGGTCAAGGACGATTGGAATGAAAAGGGCGGACCTGAGAGTCCGCCCTTTTCGTTGAGCAGCTGCGGCGGTCAGATCGCCGAGATTTCCTCGGAGTCGCCGGAGAAATCCATCTGTTCGTAGCGGGCGGCGAGGTCCTTCACTTCCTCGGACGAAAGTGTGGATTCGGCCTCGATACGGATTTCCTTCTTCTTGTTGGTCTTCTTGTCGATGGCCGTCACGTTCAGGATGCCGTCCGTGTTCAGATAGAAGGTGACCTCGATCTGCGGCTCGCCGCGACGGTTGGGTCGCGGCATGTCGAGCACCACTTCGCCCAGGAAGGTGTTCTCGGAGGAGACCTTTGACTCGCCCTGCGTGCAGATGATCCGCACGTTTTCCTGGTTGTCCTTGACGGTGGTGAAGATCTTGGACTTCTTCGTCGGCACGGTCGTGTTCTTGGGGATGATCACATAGGCCATGTCCCCGAAGGTCGCGATGCCGAGCGACATCGGCGTGACGTCGATCAGCACCCGCTTGAACGGTTTGACGTTCGACTCGCCCGTGGGGCCGCGCGACACCGGCGCAGGGGCCGGTTTGGCAACGGGTGCCGGCGCCGGCTTGGGAGCGGCCGCCTGCGGCGGCGGTGCCGCCGGTTTCGGGGCGGGCTTGGGAGGCGGGGCCGCGGGCTCCTCCACCGGGATGGCCGGTTCCGCCTCGAACGCGGCGAACGGGTCTTCGCCCGAGGGATGCGCCTCGGGGCGCATCATGGGCTCTTCGAATTCGGGCTCCGGTTCGGCGCGCGAGGTGAGGTCGAGCGGCGGCTCCTCGGGTTCCACCGGCGCCGGGGCCGCCGCCATCGCGGCGGGCGACGGCTTCAGCTCCGGAGAAACCTCGCCGCGGACCGGTATCTCGGCGATCTGTTCCGGCACCTGGATCTGGGACTTGCCGGCCGCGCCCGAGAGAATGTGCGCCTGAATCGACGCGCCCAGCGCCACCGCCTCGTCGGGGTGCACGCGCTTGGACGGCTCGAGCTGGAAAAAGTCCTTGATGAGCTGGCGCACGCGCGGCATGCGGGTCTGCCCGCCGACGAGCAGGATGTCGTCCAGGTCCTTGGTCTTGAGACCCGACTCGTGGAGCACCTGGTCGCAGATGTGCACGCACCGGTCGATCAGGTCCCGCGTGAGGCCCTCGAACAGCCCCCGCTGGATCGAGATCTCCAGGTGCGGCGACGTCTCGGAGGTCGGCGCGATGAAGGGCAGCGAGATGGTCGCCGTTTCCTTGGCCGATAGCTCGCGCTTGGCCGATTCGGCCGCGTCTTTGAGGCGCTGGTGCGCCATCTTGTCGGACGAGAGGTCGATACCGGACTTCTTCTTGAAATCCTTGATCAGGTATTCGACCAGCCGGTTGTCGAAATCCTCGCCGCCCAGGTAAGAGTCGCCGCCCGTGGCGAGCACCTCGTAGACGCCCTTCGTAATGGAGAGCACCGTCACGTCGAACGTGCCGCCGCCCAGGTCGAACACGGCGATGTTCTTGTCGACGTCTTCCTTGTAGCCGTAGGCGAGCGCGGCGGCCGTGGGCTCGTTGATGAGGCGCAGCACGTTGAGGCCCGCGATCTCGCCCGCGTCTTTTGTCGCCTTGCGCTGCGTGTCGTTGAAGTAGGCCGGCACCGTGATGACGGCGTTGACGACCTTCTCCTTGACCTGCTGCTCGGCGACCTTCTTGAGCTTTTTCAGGATCAGCGCCGAGATCTCGATCGGCGAGTAGGTCCGGTCGATCAGCTTGATCTGCACGTCGCCGTGCGGGCCTTCCTGGATGTCGAAGGAGATGAACTGCTTGGCGATCTTCACCGCCTCGTCCGAGTAGCGCCGCCCGATGAGCCGCTTGGCCGCGTAGACCGTCTGGAAGGGGTTGGTGATCACCTGGCTCTTGGCCAGGTGTCCGACGATCAGCTTGGCCCGCGAATTGACCGCCACGTAGGAGGGGGTCGTGTTGTAACCCTTGGAATCCAGAAGGACTTCCGGTCCGTTCTCCTTCCAGCAGGCGACGCACGAGTTGCTCGTGCCAAGGTCGATACCAATGGCTTTGCTCATAATGATGCCGGGGGGCCGAAGCCGTCCCTGTCAAATCCCCTAAATGACCCCGCAGCCTGAAAATTAACACAGCCGGGGTCCCTGCAGCGTCAGGAATTGTAAACGTCCGAAGGACCGAATGGGTATATCTATTCGCCAAAGCCCCCATTTTTTTAAGGAATCGCCCCAAACGGGTCCCCGGGCCGATTACCCCGCCTATTGCCCGCCCGGTTGCCGACAGAACGTCCGGCCGTGCTATAGACCCCGCTACGGCCGCCAGTAAGACCGCCCATACGGCAGACGGTCGCGCGCAGAGGGAGCCCCCGGAATGTCGCTTCAGCTTATCTCCGTTCTCGTCATCCTGACGCTGACGGCCGGATACGTGCTCTACGGCCGGTTTATCGCCCGCCAGTACGGTCTGGACGCCGCGGTCGTCACCCCGGCGGTGGACAAGAACGACGGCCTGGACTTCGTCCCCACGCGGCCGTTTTACCTGCTCGGCCAGCACTTCAGCGCCATCGCCGCCGCAGGGCCGATCGTCGGCCCCATCGCCGCCTGCCTCGTGTTCGGCTGGGTGCCGTGCCTCCTGTGGATCGTGCTGGGCGTGATCCTGATCGGCGCCGTGCATGACTTCTCGGCGCTCGTCGCGTCCGTCAGGCACGGCGCCCACTCCATCGCCGAAATCACCCGCCAGAACGTGAGCCACCGGGCGTGGCTCGTGCTGACGGCGTTCATCTGGCTGGCGCTGGTGTACGTGATCGTCGCCTTTACCGACGTCACCGCCGAGACGTTCCTCGGACAGGCCGAGGAACTCGCCGGCAGCTTCACGTTCAACAAGGGCGGCGCGGTCGCCGCCGCCAGCACCATGTACCTGGCGCTGGCGCTCGTGATGGGCCTCGTCCAGAAGAAGTGGAACCCGCCCATGTCGGTCATGACCGCCGTCTTCGTCCCGGCGACGCTCGGTGTCGTGTGGCTGGGCACGAAGGTGTCCACGGTGCTCGTTTACGACATCGGCACGTGGCGCGCGGCGATCCTCGTCTACTGCTTCGTCGCCTCGATGCTCCCGCTCTGGCTGCTCCAGCAGTCGAGGGGGTATCTGGGCGGCTTCGTCCTGTACCTCGCCATCGGGGCCGGCGTCGTCGGAATATTCTTCGGCGGATTCCAGATCCAGCAGCCGGCGTTCAAGACACCTGTCGCCTTCGCCGACGGCCTCGCGAGCGGCGGCAACTTCCAGGCGCTGCTCTTTCCGTTCCTGTTCGTCACCATCGCCTGCGGTGCCTGCTCCGGGTTCCACGGCCTGGTCTGCGGCGGCACCACGTCCAAGCAGATCGAAAAGGAGCCCGACTGCCAGGCGGTGGGGTTCGGCGCCATGCTGCTCGAAGGGTTCGTCGCCGTTATCGCGCTCGCCACGATCATGATCGTCGCCCCGGGCGACATCGCCGGCCGGGGGCCGGGCAAGCTGTACGGCGACGGGATCGCGCAGTTCCTCACCGTCGTGCTCGGCAAGGACGCCTTCGTCTTCTGCGCCACCTTCGGCGCGATGGCGTTCTCGACCTTCGTCTTCGACACGCTGGACGTGGCGACGCGGCTCGGGCGCTACCTGCTGCAGGAGCTGCTGCGCACCGGGAACAAGGCCGCCGGGCTCGCCGCCACCGCCGCCACCGTCGGCCTGCCGTTCCTGATTCTCTTCTCGGGCGGGCAGGGGGCGTGGCGCAAGTTCTGGGTCCTGTTCGGTACGTCGAACCAGCTGCTGGCGTCCTTCACCCTGATCGTCATCACCGTGTGGCTCTACCGCACCGGGCGGCGATACTGGTACACGCTGGTGCCGATGCTGTTTATCCTGATCGTCACCGTGGCGGCCCTGAAGATCCAGGCCTATGTGGGATTCCTGGCGGTCAGGAAGGACGGCCTCTCGTTCACCCCCGCCGTGATGAACGGCTTCGTGGCACTCGCCATGCTCGGGCTCGCCGCCGTGTTCATCGCCGAGGCGATATTCGCCGTCATCCGGGCGAAGAACCAGCCGCTCCATCCTCACCCCGGCTCCCACTTCAAGATCGAGCCCCAGCTCGCGCCGGAAAAATAGGGATAGACTCCCAAACAGTCCCCCCACGGCCCGGCTCACGGTGTCGCGCTCGACGGGCGACGCAATCGTGCGGGCCGTCGCGCAGTTCCAGATCTTTCCAGGCACCCGGGGGCTCGACCACTCGGGTTCCACAGGCGTGCGCGCCCGGACCCAGCGCCGCCCGCTCGCGAACGCGCCGTTGTAGCTCTGCCTCCCGTTATCCTGCGGCGAAGGGAACGGGACGACCGTACCGGCCGTACCACCGGCCATAGAAGAGGCCGGGTAGTCATCCCTGAAAGCGGACGGGTCGTCCCTGAGGTCGGCGGGTATGGAGTACGGATTTCCCATGTAATTATTGTTAGCGAGCGAAATGAGGCGGTGTAAGGGGGTGAACCTAAATGGCCCTAAATGACCCTAAACGAGCCTAAATGACCCAAGCGCGCACGGTTTTTTGAGAATCTAGCGACGGTAGTTAAGGCCTTAATTCTGACGGTCCAACTTGCGGATCACGCAGCGGAATCTCCGGATTTCCCCGCCGGAGCCGACCCCCTTAACAGCCGCCAAAATATTTTTTGATTAACGTGACACGAGTTTTGAAAATCGCCGGATTCCTGAGCGCCGTCGCGGGGTTAGCCCGTGTTGCCCAGGAATCGGGCTTGGGTCATTTAGGGCCATTTGGGGGGTTTAATTAAAAATCGGAGGTTGATGTTTTTGTTACTTCGACCGGGACGGGCCGAGGTTTTCCGGGCCGTCCCAGTTGTCGAGTACGGCTTTCTGGGCGGGCGTCAGCGAGTCGTAGAAACCGGTATGCGTGCGGAGGCGCCGGCGGGCGTCGGCAACGGTTTTCGCCTCGCGCGGATGCGCGGCGGTTCCTTTGTGCGGTTTCGCCCTGCTGCTACGGGTTTTCTTGACGGTTTTCATCGTGAATCTTCCGCTCCAAGTATGGCTTGCCCCGGGCCGGGCGGACAAGCGTGAATCCCATCGCCTCGTATCGCGGAATCAGGGCCGGGTCCGGCTCTGCCAGGCGGAGCCTCCGGCAGCCGGTCAGCGCCCCGTAGTGGTCGGCCGCGTCCAGTGCGATCCGCACGATACGCCCTTTCAGGGGATGCGCGGGCGACGGGTTCGCCTCCAGGTAGTCCACCGACAGATGCGCGCGCGACGGCGCGGCTTTTCCGAGCGCGAGCCCGCACAGCGTACCTCCGTGCCAGATCGCCAGTTCGAACCGGTCCGGGTGGTTGCGGCGGCGGTGTTCCACCAGTCCGGCCCACGGCCAGCCGCCCCGGTCCGGGAGTTCGCCGCTCCGGTCCCAGCGCAACCCCCACTCATCGAGTGCGCCGGCCGTGATCCCGGTCAGCGTGACCCCCTGACGGTTTCCGACGGCGATATAGACCAGCAGCCTGAGCTGCCGGTATCTCTTTTCGGTCTGTAAGCGGTCCTGCACAGCCGTATCTGTGCACTGTCCGTGCCACCTGCGGCGCAAAAGAAACGCCGGGATTCCGGCGGGTTACGCGGGAGCGGCCGCGCGTAATCTGTCACGCGTTCGGAATCCGAACAGGGCAATGGAGAATCGCCGGCCCGGGTTCCGATAGGGTTCCACCGGCTTCCGAAGCCCTACGGTTTGCGGAGAAACCCGCGGACCGCGTCGGCGACGAGGTCCGGGCGTTCGAGCGGCAGCCAGTGGGTGCATCCGTCGATATAGCTGACCGGCTCGTCCTTGATGCGGGCGTATCTGGCCGGGATGTAGCGGTCCTCGTTGCCCCAGAGCATCCGCACCGGAATCTCCTTGTCGAGGGGTGTTCCCCCGAAAAGCTGGGCGATCCGGAACAGCGGGTTGTACATCACCTGGTAGTAGCGGGTGATGGAGCGGCAGGTCGTCCAGCCGAGGTTGCCGATCATGCGTTCCACGTGGCTCGTGTGGACGGCAGGTGATTCCCTGGCCATCGCGCCTTTCAGCCCGTACCGCATGGCCCGGGCGAACAGCGGACCGGCGAACGGCAGTGTCCAGAGATACCCCCACAGGTGGCCGGGATACCGGGCGCTGAAGGTCGTGTTCGCCGCGATGATTCCCCGGACGCGCTCCGGTTTCAGGAGGGCGAGGGAGGACCCCATGTAGGCGCCCAGATCATGCACGACGAGCAGCACCGGTTCGCGGATCCCTAGTCCGTCCAGCAGGTTTTCCAGCAGGGCCGCCTGCCGGTCGGGCAGCAGGTCGCGGTAGGACGGAAGCTCTGCCGAGACGCCGAAGCCGGGCAGGTCGGGCGCGATGCACCGGTGGTCTTTCGCCAGCAGCTCGATCGTCTCTGCCCAGCCTTCCTTGCAGTCGGGATTGCCGTGCAGGAACACCACCGGAACACGGCCGTCTGAACCGGTGCCTGATTTGGTGCCTGAACTCTTGCCTGAATCCGTGTAGGTCAGTTTCATCGGGCCGCTCTCCTGGCGCGAGAATAACCGCAGCGGCGGCCGTGCAATAAAACAGGCAGTCGCCTTGCCGGCTCGCCTCTCACTCCGAAAGTTCCCTGACCACGGGTCCTCAGTCCTCATCCTCGCCGGACCAGGCACGTCGGCTATATCCCGGACGCCAGTATTCCGTCACTGTCAGCGCCAGGATTGGCCCTAAGATCTTGACCGCACTTCTGTTTCTCTGGCCGAGCTCCCAGAGCGCACGGGGCATCTTGAAAAATTCGCGAGCGGCCGCGAGCGGCCGGACGGCGCCGGTATCGTCCAGGATGTTTTCGGGAATTACCGGCAGTTCGTCCTCGACTCTGTCGAAGATTGTACGCACGACCGCCCACGGGTAGGGCGACTTTGATGCGACTTCTGCAAACGACCCCGATTCCATGTCGCAGGCGACGGCGCCGGACGTTCGGCCCAGTTCCGCCTTTTCTTTCGTGCCGCCGATGACGTGCGGCACTTCGATAATCGTCCCTTCGGACGGCTTCAGGGGGCCGGTGTCTTTTTCGTCGCGATGTGAATGTACCAAGGAGACGATCCAATCGCGCGGTGCGGTGGTCGGAACATAGTCGCGGTCGTCCAGACGGATTTTGGCCGGGACGACCAGATCGCCGACGGAAAATCCCGGTAAGAGCCCTCCGGCGACGCCGAACCAGATGAGCCAGCTCGGCTGGAGATTGTCGACCACATACCGGGTCATCCGGGCGGCGCGCGCACCTCCCATCCCCGAGACGCCGACAATGAACGGGTCGCTGCCGTGGAGTTTTCCCCAGACCAGATACAGCTTCGTGCCCGGGATCCGGGTCTTGAGGCTCATTTGCTTGAGCACGGGGGCGGCCTCGGCGCGGGTGGCGCACAGGAGGATCGGCGCGCCGGGTGCGGGGAGCTCGCCGCCGGGGGTATGGGACGAACTGCTCTGGAGGGTCGGGTTCGGCATAACTTAAGTAATTACCACAGGTTATGTATCGCGGGGCATCGGTTGTCCAGCGGGTTTGACTGGCCTTGGCACCCGTGAATAGGGTTCCCCGGCTGTAGAACGAACCCCAATCCGGTCCTGTTTCGACGGGGCCGGACATTTCAGGGCCAGACACCTTAAGGAAAACCGTTACCCACATGTCACTCATGCGCACACCGCTCAAGATGCAGGCCTCGCTGACCGCCCACCTGATGAAGCACAAGTTCATCGGGACCAAATACGTTCCGCTGGTGCTGATGCTGGAGCCGCTCCACGCCTGCAACCTGACCTGCGAAGGGTGCGGACGCATTATCGAATACAAGGACACGATCACGGACCAGCTGCCGCTGGAGACCTGCCTGGCCTCCGCCGACGAATGCGGCGCGCCGGTCGTCTCGATCTGCGGCGGGGAGCCCACGCTCTACCGGCACATCAACGAGCTGATCAACGGCCTGATCGAGAAGAACAAGTTCATCTATCTCTGCACGAACGCCATGTTCCTGGACAAGATGTACAAGGGCGTGGCCCCGTCCACGAACCTGTATATCAACGTTCATCTGGACGGCATGCGCGAGACGCACGACACGATCGTGCAGCGCAAGGGCGTGTGGGATATCGCCGTGGGCCAGATCAAGAAGGCCAAGAAGCTGGGCTACCAGGTGACGACGAACACGACCGTGTTCAAGGGCACCTCGTGGAAGGAACTCGACGAGCTGTTCACCTTCCTCACGGACCTCGGCATCGACGGCATCATCGTGTCGCCGGGCTACAGCTACGAGGCGCTGGGCACGAGCACCTGCGGCACCGACGGTTCGGACTACATCTTCCACTCGCGCGCCGAAGTGCACGCGAAGTTCCAGGAGCTGATGCCCAAGCTGGACAAGTACCGCATGTTCACGCCGCCCCAGTACGCGCAGTTCCTGGCCGGCGAGCGCGACTACGACTGCTCGCCCTACGCCAACCTGACGCGCAACCCGCGCGGCTGGAAGGGCCCGTGCTACGCCATCACCAACGGCCACTACGAGACCTACCGCGAGCTGATGGAGTCCACCGACTGGGAATACTACGCCAAGCGCCAGGACCCGCGCTGCGCCAACTGCTTCATGCACTCGGGCTTCGCAGGCTCGGTCGTGCTGGAGGCCAACGGCAAGGACATGATCGACCTCGCCAAGTGGCAGTTCTCCAAAACCGGCTGATAAATCCGCTGGAGACACAGACAGGAAAGGCCCGGATGACCGGGCTTTTCCGTTTGGCCATCCCTGCTCGCTTCGCTCGCGGTCCCTTCCGGAGGAAGGGACCTTTTCAGAGCCCTCTTCCTACGGAAGAGGGTGGCCGCGCAGCGGCCGGGAGATGGTTGCAGGGGGACTCAAGGGGGAGTGGTGGAATCAGCCTTTTCAGTGTTATTGTACCGGCGTCCGGAGGGTCCATACCGTGAACTGGAAACAGACTGTCGCTGCCGTGATTGGTTCGGGATTTCTTATTGCCGCAGGCGCTGCCTGCGGCGGCAAGTCGGCGCCCGCGCCCAAAACGGCCAGCGCCTCGGGCCGCGCCAGCCGCATCGCGAAAAACGACGCGCGGCTGCTGTTCAAGATGCTGGTGACGATCGAGGCGCTCGAAGCCGACACCGGCAGCTCGGACACCTGGAAAGCCGCCGTGGCGGAACTGCCCGACTCCAGGGTGGTCGCGCTGCTCAACCGCACGCTGGGCGGCGACCGCTTCACCGCCTACGACGTGGAGGCGGGCACGAAGGTGTACCGCGCGCGGTTCCTGGACGCCGTGAGCGGCGATCCGACGGTCGAGATCGTCTGGAGCATCGACCGGAAGAACTACCCCGTCTCGATCGGCGCGCCGGAGGGTTACCGCGAGGCGAAGGTGACCGACTACCTCGACCGCGAGACGAAGACGCTCACCGCCTGGAACGACGGCGTGATCGAGCTGGTGGTCACTCCCGACCCGGTCGTGATCGTGTGGAGCAAGGCCGTGAAGGCGTCTCACTGACTTAGACCGATGGTTCAGCCCGGACAGTTTCTCGAACGCATGGTGGTGATCCCGCAGGGGGACCTGCACCTGGAGGGTCTCTACCACCGGGGCATCCACCAGCCGGCGGTGATCGCGCCGCCGCACCCCTACTACGGCGGCTCGATGGATTCGCCGGTGCTCAACGAAACCGCCTACGCCTTCTACCGCATCAAGCACGCGAGTATCCGGTTCAACTACAAGGGTGTGGGCGCCAGCCAGGGGCAGATGACCGAGAAGGTCGAGTCAGCCGTCGAGGACTACCAGTCGGCCATCTCGCAGATCCTGCTCACCTGCGCGAAGCACGAAAAAGTGATCGCCGCGGGCTACAGCTTCGGCGCCTACGTGGCGTTCTGTACGGCACTTGCGGACAAACGCGTCGAGAAGCTGCTGCTCGTCGCGCCGCCGATCCGGCTGATGGATTTTTCAAAACTGGCGGACACCGCGCTGGAAACCCACATCATCGCCGCCGGCAACGACGAGTACGCGCCGCTCCACAAGGTGAAGGCGCTCGTGAACGACAATCTCGAAAACGTGCATCTCCATGTGATCGAGATGGCGGACCACTTCTTCAGCCGGGGGCTGGGGCAGATCGGCGCCGTCGTGCGCGAGCAGTTCCTCCCCGACGGGGCCGTGATTATGGACGACGAGCGCGGCGAAGGGCTGTAATCGGTTACTGTGCAGGTGCCGATCATTGTAAAGAAGGAATATCTATGACTGACACCACTCAGACGGTTCTGGTCACCGCCGGTAACGGCAACCAGGCCCGCGCCGTCATCCCGCAGCTGGCGAAGGCCGGTTTCAAGGTCCGGGCGATGCGCCGGGTCGAACGCCCCGCACCGGGTCCGAAAGAACTCGGCGCGCATGAGGTCGTCATCGGCGATGCCTGTAGTCCCGACGACGCGCTGCGCGCCATGCAGGGCGTCCACGCCGTCTACCATGTCGGTCCCTCGTTCCACCCGAAGGAGCGCGAGATGGGGATCAACATGATCGAACAGGCGAAACGAGCCGGGGTGAAGCATTTCGTCTTCAGTTCGGTGCTCCATCCCATTCTCACCGGCCTGCCCCAGCACGCGATCAAGCGCGACATCGAGGAGAAGCTGGTCGAGTCGGGCCTCAACTTCACGATCCTGCAGCCCGCCGACTACATGCAGATGGTCGCCTGGGGCGTGATCCCCCACCAGTCGATGTTCCTGCTGGGCTGGGACCTCACGAAGCGGCAGGCGCTGGTCGATCTCGACGACGTCGCCGAGGTGCTGGTCAAGGTGATCCGCGAGGGGGAGGCCCACTACGGCGCGACCTACGAACTGGCCAGCGGCGAGAACCTCTCCGCCCACGACATCGCCAGGTCGCTGACGCAGGCGTTCGGCAAGCCGTTCACGGCCATGCAGTTCAAGCACAACTACAGCCAGCCGATGACGTTCATCCTGGGGGAGTACGACAAGGAGCACAGCATGCACCAGATGTCGGTGTTCAAGACCGTGAACGAGTGGTACGACCGGTTCGACTTTGTCGGCAACAGCCAGGTGCTGCGGATGCTGCTGGGGCGAAGTCCGGCGACGTTCGCCGAGTTCGCCGTCCGGCGTTACAATATCAAGAAATAAATGGTTTGCAGGCGTCGTTGCACTGCTGCCAGAACTCGCGGCGGCGCGCCTCATGCCGTACCGGGTCGTTGGCGGGGAGGGTCATCTTCCCCCGGACGTTGTGGATGTAGTCGCCGCCCCGGATGTCCTCAGCGGTCAGCGCGTAGACGACACTTTGAGCGCTTTTCGCGGGCTTGATCAGAAGCCACTTGAGCAGGTCGCCGCCCTTCATCAGCTCGCTGCCGACGACGCCGGGGTGCACCACCACGGACTTCACCGGCAGCCCCCGCGCGTCGATCTGCTCCTGCATGGTGAGCGCGTTCCAGTTCACGCCGAGCTTGGAGCGGGCGTAGGCGTAGTTCGCCTGCCGGTCCTCGTACTTGAAATCCAGCGTGCAGTCGTTCGCCAGCACATAGATGTCGCCGGTTACGTAGACGATCCGCGCGGCGGCGGCCTTCGCCAGATCTTCCAGCAGGAGGTTCGCCAGCAGGTGGTGCCCCAGCACGTTGGTGGCGGCGTGCGACTCGTAACCCTGTTTGCTCAACTTGTAGCGCCGCCCCGCGATCCCGGCGTTGAGGATCAGGCCATCGAGTGCCTGGCCGCCGGGTGCCCTGGCTCCGAGGCCGGCTTTTACCCGGCGCGCCAGCGCGGCCATCGCCTCCAGGTCCGAGGTGTCGGCCTGGTCGTAGACGGTGACTTTGGCGCCGGGGGCTCTGGACAGTATCTCCGCCTTCAGCGCTTCTCCCTGCGCCCCGTCCCGGCAGGCGAGCAGCACATGGGCGTTCCACAGGGCGAGCGTCCGGGTGATTTCCGCGCCGATCCCCCGGGCGGCCCCGGTCACAAGGATATTTTTACCCGACAGGTCGCGCCGCTCCGCGCCGAGGCTCCGCCACTGGACGAACGCCCCCAGCATGCGCAGGGCTTTTTGTGGGGTGTTCAGGCTTTGAGGCTGGGCTGGCATAGTTGATTTGCTCGGTATTCTACCCGCCGCCACGCTCCTGTCACTCGGGAGTTTTGATTTGTCCCTGGCGAGGGCGGTCATCATGAACAGCGAGCACGGCGAGATATTGAGGGGGAGAACTTCGTATAAGGCTCATTTAGTTGTTGGACAAAATATCCTTGAGTTCAATATATTTTTTATCACAATTGTCATAAAAACGGGTCAGGGAAGCTTCTACTGCCCGGTTCTTTATTTTAGATATTTCCGTTTCACTGAGCGATATCTTCCGGGATGCTTTCCCATTCTCCAACTCCCAGCTGACGGGAATTATGTACAAGTCTATTGGATCAGCTGTTTCGTATGAATCACAGTTTTCGCATGAAGAATATATTTCATTTCCATTTATAAAGTATCGATCATCATGTGTCGAAAACGATATAGAGTTTATACTTATATTCCGTATATATCGTAAACCGCTTTTGCTGATTTCATATAAATAGGCTCTACCCACGGTATGATCGCCATCGCCCCCGCGTTCAAACCATACCGTTAAATATCGGCCATAAGAGTCGACGTCAATTACCGGTTTCCCATATATACCGGCACCGTAGCGGCTATCAGTTAAATCGTACTTTGTCGTTATCGATTTATCGGTTCTGGATGTCTGAAATAGAAGCAGTTTTTTATTACGCTTGTCTGGCGAGTACGTTGCCAGGCAGTAAGCCGTTGAGTCGTACACAATAGAAGCATTCACCTTGGCACCCGGTAGATATGACTTGCAGGTGTCTTCTACCGGTTCTGACGATGCTTTACCTGAATTCTCGGCTGCTGCGGAACGGGTTAATGGTATTAGAGAAATCGCGAGCGACATGGCGATTATGGTTCTAAGGAATCTGATAGTACGCATAGCTTCTTATTAATATATTAGGATCTGCAGCGGCGACCAGTTTTGTTTTGAACCATGCACCAGCCCTTGGTTTCCGGACCGCCCCGCGTATCAGCCGGATTATCCATCTGCCAGTGCGTGCCGCTTTTCACTGCGGAGCGAGCTCCCCGAACCAGTAGGAAGCGGTCACCCCGCCGTCCATCAGGATATCGCTGCCGGTGATGAACGTGCCTTCAGGGCCCATCAGAAGGGCCGCGACACCGGCCACTTCGTCCGGGGTGCCGGCCCTCCCGGCCGGACTGAGTTCGATCATGCGGCGATACCCCGCGCCTCGGGGGCCGTTCAGCTCGTCGTTGGCGAGCGGCGTAATGATGATCCCCGGACTGATCGTATTGATCCGGGCGCCGCGCTTGCCCCACCGGACCGCCTCGGCCATCACGCGCAGGGAGTTCCCCCGTTTGGAAAGCTGGTAGGCGTGCAGGGAATCTTTCACCTGATCCGGCTGGAGCATCGGGAGCGACAGAAGCTGGTCGGCGGGTGTCGTCGCCAGCAGCCGGTTCTGATCATTGGTGAGCGCGCCCAGCCGGTGGCCCGATTGCGACGCGATGACGACGCCGGAGCCTCCGCGCGCGATGATGTTTCCAAAAAACTCGAGCACCAGCGCCGTGCCGTAGAGATCGACTTTCAGGATCGCCGGTACGGGGGCCTGCGAGGGCGAGACTCCCGCCGCGTGAATGACGCGGGTGACGTCTCCGAGCGCGGCGGCCCTGCGGGCAAGGTCCGTGACCGCCTCGCGGGACGACACATCGGCGGCCGCGGTGCTCACCTCGAAACCGGAATTGGCCAGCACGGCGGCTGCGGCGTCCGCGTTTTCTTTCCGCAGGTCGGCCAGCAGGATGTGTCCGCCGCTGCTCACCCGGCGGGCGATGGCGACCCCGATCGATCCGGACCCGATTAAGACCGTGACGTTTTTCATGAGCTGTATTCTACCCGTCCCGCCGCCCGTTGCACACGAGCACGATCTTCCCGGTCACGCCTCCCTTTTCCAGCAGTTCCTGCGCCTTTCTCGCTTCGGCGAGGGGCTGTGAGGGCGGCCCGCAAAGGACGGTCCGGGCTCTCACCCGGTTTAGTTCAATTTCGCAGGTGCAGAGCATTTTTACAGAAAACCTGCTCGGTCATTTGCAGGCGGAGATTATGAGATGCGCTCTAGTAAGTCCGAACAGCCGTGTCGGCTTCAGGGCTGTTATCGATTTTCAATGTGAAGGTCTTGGTGTCGAGCGTTTCGGGGTTTGGCCCGCCGCGGACTCCAGTGTCGAGCTTGTCGATATTCGCGATTTCTTCCGGTGTGAGTTTGAAATCAAAGACGTTAAAGTTTTCTTTTATCCGCTCAGCATGCACAGATTTTGGAATCGGACAGTTTCCGTGATCGAGCTGCCAACGAAGAACCACCTGCGCAGGCGTCTTCTTGTATTTCCCGGCTATAGCCAGAACCGTTGGATGCTTCAGTGGATTTAAAACTGCATTTGGATCTTTGGGCCGATAGACATTGATGCCGCCAATAGGCGACCAGCATTGCGTTACGATCCCCAATTTTTTATGAACCGCCCGCAGATCTTTCTGAATAAAGAACGGGTGGAGCTCGATTTGGTTCACCGCTGGAACGACACTGGTCAGACCCATTAATTTTTCCAGGTGCGCAGGGCTGAAATTGCAGACACCAATGGCGCGGGCTCGGCCATCTTTCAAAAACGTTTCCATGGTTTGATAGGCCGCGATCGTTCTATCGAACTCCGTCGGCATCGGCTGGTGAAGAAGATAGAGATCTACGTAGTCAGTACCAAGGCGGCGCAGACTGGCTTCAAAGGCTGTTTTTGTTTCCTCGCGGCCGTAATCGCTAATCCAGAGTTTCGTTACGATGAAAACATCAGAGCGCTTCACTCCGGATCGACGAAATCCTTCGCCGACTTGTTTTTCATTCATATAGGAAGCTGCCGTATCGACTAAGCGATATCCAAATTTAAGTGCGGCGAAAACCGCCTCGGTCGTTTCTTTTGGAGGGCTCTGAAATACGCCCAATCCAAGAGCGGGCATCGTCGTGCCATTATTCAGCGTCAAATCTGATTCCTGTTTATTCATATTGTGACCAGCCCTTCATTGCTGAGCCATCCCGAGTGTCGGTCGAGTTGCCATCTACCAAGCACCGGGCGAACTCCGCAGACCTCAGGTTGTCTACGCCGCTTTACTGAACGTTTACTATCCTACCCATCCTTCCGTTCCCGTTCCCAGTAATTTTGCCTCGTCAGACTGGCCCATCGTGATGGATGACCGCATTGATGCGCTCTACTCCCTGAAAATCCTTTAATTTCAGCCGCTTAGTGCAGGTTTTTACCCCCATTGAAACGGGGGAGGCCCCCCATTAGGCTCGCTCTTCCCGCTGGGGCTTTAGGCCGCCGGGACAAGGCCCGGCCAAGGCGGGCACGTCGCAACAAGGCAAAAGAGAAGCATGCAGTTTTCAGAGTTCTTCAAGAAGATATTCGGCTCCCGCAACCAGCGGTATGTGAAGAGCCTTCGCCCGATTCTGGTCCAGATCAACGCGCTGGAACCGCAGATGAAGGAAAAGGCCGACGACTGGTTCAAGGCCCGGACGGACGAGCTGCGCAAGGAAGTGGCCCAGGGCAAGTCGCTGGACGAGATCCTGCCGGAAGTGTTCGCCATGGTCCGCGAATGCGGGCGGCGCCGTCTCGGCATGCGGCATTTCGACGTGCAGATGATCGGCGGTATCGCGCTGCACCAGGGCAAGATCGCCGAGATGCGGACCGGCGAAGGCAAGACACTGGTCGCGACGCTTCCGGCGGCGCTTAACGCCATCGCCGGCAAGGGCGTGCACGTCGTCACCGTGAACGACTATCTCGCCAAGCGCGACCGCGGCTGGATGGACGCCATCTACGGGATGCTGGGACTCTCCACCGGCGTGATCGTGCACGGCCTCACCGACGCCGAGCGGCAGGTCGAATACGCCGCCGACATCACCTACGGCCAGAACAACGAGTTCGGATTCGACTACCTGCGCGACCACATGAAGTTCCGCCAGCAGGACCTGGTCCAGCGCGGGCATTTTTTCGCCATCGTCGACGAAGTCGACTCGATCCTCGTGGACGAGGCCCGCACGCCGCTTATTATCTCCGGGCAGGCGGAGGCGTCCTCCGACAAGTACGTCCGCATCAACTCCACCATCGGCAAGCTGGTGACGGAAGAGGAAAAGCGCGGCAGCTCCGAGATGAAGGACGCGCTGGCGCGCCGCCGCCAGGAGGCGCTGGAGCGCATGAAGCAGGCCCGCGCCGAAGCCGCGGGCGAGGACTACGTCCCGCCGCCCCTGCCCGAAGGCGTCCAGCAGGAAAAGGGCATGGTCCGGGGCCGCTACTTCAATCTGGACGAGAAGGGCCGCACGGCGTCGCTGACGGATGAAGGCGTCGAGTACGTCGAAAAAGACCTGGCGATCGGCAACCTGTTCGACCTCCAGCATGTGGAGTGGGTCCACCACGTCAACCAGTCGCTGAAATCGCACCTCCTGTTCACCCGCGACGTGGAGTACGTGGTGTCGGACGGCGAGGTGATCATCGTCGACGAGTTCACGGGGCGCCTCATGCCGGGCCGGCGCTGGTCCGACGGCCTGCACCAGGCGATCGAGGCGAAGGAAGGCGTGGCGATCGAGAACGAGAACCAGACGCTCGCCACGATCACCTTCCAGAACTACTTCCGTCTCTACGGCAAGCTCTCGGGCATGACCGGCACGGCCGAGACCGAAGCCACCGAGTTCATGGACATCTACAAGCTCGAGGTCATGACGATCCCGACGAACCTGCCCATGATCCGCGACGACCGCGCCGATCTCGTTTTCAAGACGCAGGACGCGAAGCTCACCGCCGTGGTCGAAGAGATTCTCGAGATGAACAAGGCGGGCCGCCCCGTGCTGGTGGGCACCACGTCTATCGAGAAGTCAGAGCAGCTGGCCAGCGTCATGCGGCGCAAGAACATTCCGCACGAGGTGCTGAACGCCAAGCAGCATTCGCGCGAAGCGGAGATCGTCGCGCAGGCGGGCCGCCTGGGGTCGATCACCATCTCGACCAACATGGCCGGCCGCGGCACCGACATCTTGCTGGGCGGCAACGCCGAGGCGCTCGCCCGCCGCCGCATGCCCGAAGGGGCCGAGCACGCGGGCCCCGAGTGGGACGCGACGCTCGCCGAGGCGCGCAGGGAGTGCGAAGAGCAGAAGAAAAAGGTGATCGAGCTGGGCGGCCTGCACATCATCGGCACCGAACGGCACGAATCGCGCCGTATCGACAACCAGCTGCGCGGCCGCGCCGGACGCCAGGGCGATCCGGGCTCCAGCCAGTTCTTCCTGTCGCTGGACGACGACCTGCTCCGCATTTTCGGCGGGGACCGGATCAAGGGCTGGATGGAACGTCTCGGCATGGAAGACGACGAGGCGATCCAGCACCCGTGGCTGTCGCGCTCCATCGCCGGTGCGCAGGAGAAGGTCGAGGCCCGCAACTACGACATCCGCAAGCACCTGCTCAAGTACGACGACGCGCTGAACCGCCAGCGGCTCGTGATCTACGCGCAGCGGCGCGAGATTCTGTCGGGCGGCGACGTGAAGGAACGGTTCCAGGAGATGCTCAAGGACACGGTGGACGACCTGGTCGCCCGCCACTGTCCCGAGAACAGCTACGCGCAGGACTGGGATTTCGATTCGATCAACTCGTCCATGAAGTCCGTCTTCGAGATGGAGACGGCGTACGGGCACGGCACGCTGGGCGATCTCGCCACTACGGAGTTCGCCGAGCACCTGCTGAAGGACGTGCAGACGTACCTCGCGCACAAGGAAGAGCTGGCGACCCCGGACCGCATGCGCGCGGTGGAGCGCCACTTCTGGCTGATCACGCTCGACACGCTCTGGAAAGAGCATCTGGTCAACATGGACCACCTGAAGGAAGGCGTCGGGTTGCGCGGCTACGGCCAGCAGGACCCGGTGATGGTCTACAAGAAGGAAGCGTTCGAGATGTTCCAGGAGCTGCTGCTGTCGATCCAGAGCGACACGGTCACGAACGTGTTCCGCTGGTCCAAGCAGCAGGAAGAACAGATCCGGCTGGCGCGGGAGCAGAGCCTCATCCAGCAGGCGGAGGCCGCGGCGTCCCAGCGCATCGACCAGCGTATCGAGAAGGCCGCCGACCAGGAACTGGAGAAGGACCTCGAGAAGCGCGCCCAGCAGGTGAAGCGGCTCAACTTCGTCCACCAGGCGGCCGAGACCAGCGGGTCCGGCGACGACGACGAAGAGAAGCCTGGTAACCGCAAGGCGGCCGTGAAAGTGGCCCGCCAGCAGCGGATCGAGCAGGCGGGCGGCACCGTCACGCCGCAGAAGCGCGACCAGCCGAAGGTGGGGCGCAACGACCCCTGCTGGTGCGGAAGCGGCAAGAAGTACAAGAACTGCCACTGGGACCTGGACCGCAAGAAGGCGGCGGGCGAGCAGGCCTGACCTGCTGGCCTGCCTGACCTGTCTGGCCTGTCTGGCCTGTCTGGCCTGACCCGCCCGGCTTGACGCGGGGGCCCGGATCGGGGAGATTTTCCCCGGACCGAATCCTCTAAGGGAGTGACCGAGATGCTTGAACCGGTGTTCTGCACATTGATCGTGTTTGCGGGCTTCTTCGTGGCGATCAGCGCCGGCGGAGCGGCCGCGCTGGCCGGGGCCGCCACCTGGCTCTCCCAGCCCCAGAAGGCCGGGGCGGAGCCCGCAGCCGAAGCGGCGAAATCTTGAACGCGGCCCGCACGTCCCTCCGCCGTTCCGCCCTTCGCCGCCCGGCGGTCGTCCTGCTCGCTTGCGCGGTGCTGGCCACCGGAATTCTGAGCAGCGGCTGCGCGCCGCTCCTGCGGATGTTCGACCCCGGCAGCGAGAAGGCCGACCTCCTCCAGTCCTGCATCCGGGATTTCATCGGCGCCTACCTGCACGCCCACGCCGACGAGGCGCGCGGCGCCTCGCTGCTGGTGCATCCGGCGCTGCGCCAGAAGTTCGTGGACGACCTGCGGGCAAAGCCCATCAAGGCGACCCAGGTGGATCTCGAAAAGTGGTCCTGGGCCGTCAAGAAGGACAAGAAGGGCAAGCCCGAACCGGACGAGGACAAGGCCTACACCCGCCTCGCCATCGACTACACGAACAAGAACTCGATCATCGTGAAGCGCATGTATCTGGACCTGACGTGGAACTATGTCGAGGACACCTGGCTGATCACCGACGGCCTGTTCCCGGGCGAAGCGCCGCTCAACCTGGTGCCGCCCGCCGACGCACCTGACGCCAAGCCGGCCGACAAACCGGCTGAACCGGCGAAGTAACCCGAACCTACCGGAGTTTCTCCCGGATCTGTTTCATCAGCTCCGGCTGCGCCTGGAGCCACGACGGCCAGTCGGCAAAGCCTTCTGGCGCTTCCGGTTCCACGGGGAGCCACTTCTCGGAGCCGCCCGCCGACACGAGATAGGTGCCGACCAGTTCCACTTTCGCAGAGCCCCCGAAACCTCCGGCGCCTTTTCCTTCTTTTCCGCCCGCGAACGCCTGCACCCTGGACACCGGGATCATCTTCGTGCCCTCGACGGTGACCGCGTTACCGGCGACGAGCGCCTCGCGCGAATCGTGGGTGAAACCGAAATGCTCAGGCGGCATGGCGGCGCGCCTCCGGAAGTCCGGCGGCAGGCGGTAACCGGTTCGCCGGTTTGTGTCCCGGCTTTTGTCCGGGTTTTTTGGCGAACAGCTCGCGCCAGCGGAACCGGCTGACGGCGAACCACAGCGCCGAGCAGACGAGCCGGAACACGTAGAACCCGAGCGCCAGGGTGAGGTCGAACTCGAACGAGTCCCGGGGCGACCAGTTGGGCCTGAAGCTGAACTCCGGCATCTGTTCCCACAGCGGCGTCGCGGCGCAGAGGTAGCCGTACAGTTCGCCCGTCTGCTCGGGCTCCTCGGAGCCGAACTCGATGTAACCGGAAAACTCCTCGACGCTGAAGAACCGGCGGCAGCTTACCAGGTACAGGGCGATTTCCTGAACCCCCCAGAAGCGGTCGATAAACCGGAAGGCCCTGAGCGCACCCGCCAGGCCGGCGCCTTTTTTCTTTTCGGGTTCCGGTTCGGGCTTTTTTTCGCCGCCGATGAGAGGTCTGGTGTAGAGCACCCGTTCGTTCAGCCGCACGCGAAGGCAGACCGTCAGCCGTTCGCGTACGAGGTCGAAAATAAACGGTTTCAGCGTGACCGCGCCGGAGCCCTCGGCCGCGCGGTCGAGACCGCCCGCGGCGTGCACCCGCACGGCGAGCGGCGTCCGCCACAGCCACCAGCACACATAAGCCGAGGCAAAAGCAAAAGCGGCGGCAGAGAAAATCACCGCCACCGCTATTGCGAACAGGATTGTGAAAAGTGGTCCGGGACTGCCGTCCAAGGTTCAGCCTTTATGCTTCGATGGTTTCTCGGTCTTGGACGACTCGACCACCGTCGTGGCGATCTGGGTCGCGCCCTCGGTCAGCCGGTTTCCGGCGGCCGAACCGGCGTCCACCAGCTTGTCCACCACCTGCGGGAGCAGCTCGATCGCGCGGGTGAGGATCGACTCCTTCGACTGGTTCAGTGACAGGAGCTGCGCCTGGCCGTTCTTGTCCACGACGATGAACGCCTGCGGATTGACCGAGATGCCGCCGCCCGCGCCCGCCGCCGTGATCGTGCCGTCGGCCGTGCTGTGGGGCTTGCCTTCGCCGCCGCCCGTACCCGCACCGAAGCCCATGCCGAGCTTGCTGATCGGGATGATCGTGGCATCCCCAACGCGAATGGGCTTCCCGACCACGGTCTCGGACGACGAGATCCGCTGCATTTCGGTCAGGAGCGTGCTGATGAGATTCGTGATTTCCATGTAACCCTCACTGTGGAACAGGCATATCGACCTGCTTGGACACGGGCCAATAGTAGTCCGGCGGGGGGCGCCGGGGAAGCGGAAACGGAACGGGGCGGACCCTCAAGGACCGCCCCGTTTATGTAGCCGTTAATCACGCGCGGCCTACTTGCCCTTTTTCAGCTCCGTCAGCACGAGCTTGGCGTTGGCTTTCAGCGTCTCGAAGACGCCGATGCCTTTCTGCGCGCAGGCTTCGAACGCCGGGACGTTGAAGTGGTTGAGCAGCTTCTGCAGTTCTTCGATCGGCGCGGCGTTGGGCAGATCGCGCTTGTTCCACTGCATGACGTAGGGAACCTTGCCGAGATCGTATCCCTGTTCGGCCAGGTTCTGCTTCAGGTTTTCCACCGACTCGATGTTCGCTTCCATGCGCTCGACCTGGCTGTCGGCGACGAAAATGACTCCGTCCACGCCCTTCAGGATCAGCTTGCGGCTGGCGTCGTAGAACACCTGGCCTGGCACCGTGTAGAGGTGGAACCGGGTCTTGAAGCCGCGAATCTCGCCCAGCGAGAGCGGCAGGAAGTCGAAAAACAGCGTGCGTTCGGTTTCCGTGGCGAGCGAGATCATCTTGCCCTTCGCCTCGGGATTGGACTTGTCGTAGATGTACTGCAGGTTCGTCGTCTTCCCGCAGAGGCCGGGACCGTAATAGACGATCTTGCAGTTGATCTCGCGGGAGCTGTAGTTGATGAACGACATAAACTATCGGGCTCCCTTCTTATTCGCTGAATAGATTGTCGATATCGTCGTCCGAGATCTCGGCGAACGGCGAGGAGCCGGCGCCCTCCGATTCGGCCTTCGCCACCAGTTTCTCGAAGATCTTCTGGAGCACTTCGCCGGCCTTCTTCACGCGCAACCGGACCAGCCCCAGCGAGCTGCGCCCGTCGAAAATGACCACGAGGATCACGCGGCCGCCGATGATCGAGATGTGCAGGTTGTCGCGGTCGCCTTCGTGGAAGAGGACGGAGAACTCACGCTCCCCTAGCAGCTTGGCGAGTCCGCCCGTGGCGGCGATGTTGCCCGCGGTGAGCGACGCCATCGAGGTCGTGTCGAGATTTTCGGTCTCGCCGCAACTCGCGATCAGCTGGCCGTTCTTGTCCACGAGGAACACGACCTTCGCATTCGATTCCTTGGCTAATTTCTCGATGACGTCCGAGATTTCGTTATACTCGGCTTCGTACATCACGAAGTTGGGACCGGCCATAAAACTACGAACTCCTTGGAAAAGAGGAGGGTTTCCGCCTGGTGGCAGAACCTTCCGGCGCCCGCAGGCGGGTACCCCCACTGAATATCCCCACCGGGGGGGGATTTCAAGCGCCTTCTGAGGCGGGGGGCCGGGCGGCTTGACAGCGCGGGGGATCGGGGCCGGGTCAGCGGTTCCTGGGCCTGGGGGCCGCCGGTTTTTTCTTCCTGACCGGATCGCCCGGATCGTAGGTCCGGCGCCCGATCAGCGCCTCGCCCAGCTCTTCGGCTTCCCAGTATTCGGGTTCCGCCCCGGCACCCGCCGGGCGGGCGATCCGGGTGATCCGGAGATGCCCGTGCCCGGTCGCGTGCGCGGACCCGTGTGGTTCGTTCGGGTGAACCGCCTTCAGGGCGCGGGCCAGTTCGGCGGCGGTGGTCTCCCCCTCCGCCGACAGCGAGGTGGCGAGAATAATCTCGGCGGGTTTTCCGGTGGCCGCCCGTTCCAGCAGCGGTTCCCACGACAATTCCCCGGGGCCCCGGCCCTGCGCCGGGGAGAGCCGCCCGTGGAGCACATGGTAGCGGCCCGTATAGACCCGGGCGGTTTCGAACGCCTCGAGGTCGGGCAGGTCCTCGACGACACAGATCGTGCCGTGGTCGCGGTCTTTGTCGGCGCATACCGGGCACTGATGGCCCTCGGTCCAGACGGTGCAGACGGCGCAGCGGTGCAGGTCGCGCCGGGCGCTTTCGACGGCTTTCTCGAACGGTTTCAGCAACTGGTCGCGGTTATCCACCAGATGCACGGCGAGGCGCAGCGCCTGCCTGCGGCCGATACCGGGCAGCTGTCTGAACACGGCGGCGAGCCGGTCGATGGCGTCGGGAATAATCACTGTGGCGAGTCTAGACGAAAAAAAGGTTCAGGGTCTCGTGGAGCGGCAGGGGTGCTGCTTCCTTTGCCCGGCCGTGTAAATTGCACCTGTGTCATGCCGAGCGCAGCCGAGGCATCTTCTTCAGAAGACCCCTCCGCTGCGCGCTACGCGCTCCGGTCGGGGTGACACTGATGCGTATTGGCCGGTCCTGCGGGCGGGACGTTGGTTCTTACAGCTTGCCCTGCAGGAGGTTCGCAAAGGGCAGGGTGGCGACCAGTTCAGAGCGGGCCTTCTCGGCGGCCGCCTGCGCGCGGCGCAGCGCCTCGTTCACGGCGGCGGTCGTCACGTCCTGGAGCATGTCCACGTCGAGCGGTTCGACCAGGTCCTTGTCGATGGTGATCGAGACGACCTGCCCCAGCGCGTTGGCCTTCACCTTCACCATGCCGCCGCCGGCGGAGGCCTCGATGGTCTCCTTTTCGAGGGTCTTCTCGATGGCGTCCTTCTTCTTGTTCAGGTCGGTCATGAGCTGCTGGGCCTGACCCATGATCTGGTTCAGGTCCATCGACCCGCCGAACGGAAAACCTGTGTTGTCTGCCATGACGAATGCCCTCAATCGATCAGGGAAGCGGCGCGGCTTAGACATCCTGCGTCAATTCCCAGTTGAAAAAGTATGCCTGTCGCCGGGTAAACACAACCATTGAGGTCATAAAGACAGGACAATATTTTTCGATCCGGGCGGATGTATTTTCTTAACTGTCTGTAATTGCAGGAAAAATGTGAAAATCGCCTTTGTGTGAATTTAATGGCAGCCCTGGGGCTTTTGTGTTTTGATGGTTTCAGGCGACCGTGAAACTTTAATGTGGCAACGCCGGAATCGATGACCAAGGTCCTTGTTCACTGGTAGAA
The DNA here is from genome assembly GCA_964565925.1 of uncultured bacterium. Classification (GTDB taxonomy): domain Bacteria; phylum JAGRBM01; class JAGRBM01; order JAGRBM01; family JAHCIT01; genus CAZMGV01. The sequence goes on along the minus strand of CAZMGV010000003.1, from coordinate 189,092 downwards.
CGGCGTTAAATTATGGGCAGGAGAGAGGGGTTCCCGGGAGACCGGAAGCTCCAGCAAAGGGAGGTTTCAAGGAGTTTGAAACCGCCTGCTTAAGGGATCGTCGCCCGCTCCGCGGCGGCGAATGGAATGAGGATAACTACGACCATGATACGACTGAACCAGAAGAACCTGAAAGAACGTCTGACTCTCCGGGCCGCAGGGCTCGCGGTGGTCACGCTCGCCTTCTTCAGTTCCGGATGCGTGCTGGCGCTCATTCCGCTGCTCGCGACCCCGGTCGCCGTGGGCGGCGCCATCGGCGCCACGGCCGTCGGTACCCGGACCGCCTACTACAACTCCAAGGATTTCTACGACGCCATCGACCAGAAGGGCGACGCGCTCGCCAAGGGCGACGGCTTGAAAGGCCAGGACCTGCTGAAAGTGATGGCCCGCGGCGAGACGGCGTTCTCGCGCGCGATCCAGCCCTACGGGATCGACACGCCCGACTACGTCATCCTGAACGAGCTGAAACGGCGCGGCGCCACGTCGCAGGCCGGTATCACCCGCAACACCGGAGTGCAGGGGTTCCCGACCAACGAGCAGATGAACAAGCTCTCGCAGCGCGGACTGGTGTCCTTCAACGTGGTCTCCGGACAGGTGCGCTACGACCTGACCGAAACGGGCCGCGACACGGTCGAGAAGACCCGCCCGGTGGCCGAGCATGTGCGCTTTGAATTCTACCGCCGCCTGTCCCTGCCGGAACGGCAGACCTTCGCGAAACTCTCCGCCAAGGCGGTCGCCGAAGAGGACAACAAGGCGACCTGGCTCGCGGGCGGCATCCTCGGGGTGAACACCGACGGCGCGGCCGAGTTCGTACTCGCCAAGAACCTGCTGGCCTCCCGCATGGAGACGCAGAAGATCCTGAAGGCGGGCGACCTCTCGCCGCTCGAATTCGAGATTCTCGCCTCCACCTGGGAGAAGCCGGAACTGGGCCTCAAGCAGCTGGCGAAGTCGACCCAGGCGAACCGCCCCGAAGTGGAAACCGCCGTGGACAGCCTCGCCAAAAAGGGCCTGGTCGCCAAGGTCGACCAGCCCTCCGAAAACGGCCCCTGGAAGATCAGCGCAGCCCCCAAGGGTGTCGCGCTGCAGCAGGGCGTGCAGGGCCAGGTGGACAACTACAGCAAGGCGCTGTTCGCCCGGCTGTCGGATAACGAACGCAAGAACATGGAAAATGTCTTGAGTAAAATGGGGCGCGGGGTAATCTAAGGGCCTCACACGCTATGTGACGGCCTGTAAAGCGCGAAAGGCGCGGCTGCGTGTGCATCCGCGCCTTTCCCTTGTTTGCAGCCGACTCCATACAGACGACGGGAAAACAAAGAGGGGACTTATGCCGACTTCCAGAAACGCCACGATCGCCGGTTTTGCGGCGCTAGCACTCGCCGCCCTGCTGCCCTTGAGCGCACGGGCGGGCGACGACTATCCCTACAACCAGTTCGAGGCCGTCGCGGGCGACAAGATCCGCAACGTCCGGTGGGCCGACTTCAACGGCGACGGACTGCTGGATCTGGTCGACATGCGGACCAAGATTCTCGAGAAGGACCGCAAGGTCGAGAAGTATTTCGACCTGTTCCTCCAGACCAGGGAGGGGTTCTCCAAATCCCCCGACCAGAGCGTCCGGATCAGCGACCGCGCGGTCGTCTATGACGTGGGCGACGTCGACCCGGCGACCCCGGGCCCCGACATCGGCTTCGTCACCTCCGAAGGGGTCTTCAGCTATTCGTTCTCGGAGGGCCGGTTCTCGGATGAACCCAAGCGGATCATCTCCGTGCGCAGCGTCTTTACGGCGCCCGACGCCACGTCGGTCGTCTCGCGCGACCTGTTCAGGGACTACGACGGCGACGGGATCGACGAGATCATGATCCCCGACTCCGACCAGTGGTATTTCTTCAAGCTGATGAAGACGGAGGCGCAGGACGGCATCGCCGCCAGCGCCACCGCCGGCGGCCGCGAATGGCGCATCCGGCAGATACTCCCGGTCCCGCTCGACACCGAGATCTCCAACATCTGGGAAGGCAACCTGATCTTCGCCCGCATGGAGTACGGCACGACGCGGCTCGTGCAGATGCTGCCCGAGGAGTTCCTGGCCGACTACGACGGCGACGGGAAGAAGGACCTCATCATCGGCCGCCACGACCGCATCCAGATCTTCCGCGCGAAAGAGGACGGCAACTTCAGCGACACGGCCGAAACGTGGGATTTCGCCCGTTACGGCATCGAGGAAGTCATGCGGCACGGCCACCTGGCGCCGATCACGCGGATCCAGATCGCCGACATCAACAAGGACGGCAAGGCGGACGTGCTGCTCTCCAAGGTGACGATCGCGGATCTGAGCGGACCGGAACTGCTCTCTGAGTTCTCGGTGTTCATCAACCGGGGCGGCAAGTTCGCCGCCAGCCCGGACCAGATCTTCCACATCGACAACTTCTCGGAACGTCCCTACCTGGTGGACGCCAACGGCGACGGGGCGCTGGACCTCGTCTACCAGGAGATTCCGTTCGGCTTCTGGCAGCTCGCCCGGATCTGGATGTTCGGCACGCTCAAGATCAACTATCACGTCCACTATTCCAAGAACGGCATCTTCAGCGACGACCCGGACGTCACGCAGAAGATCCCGTTCGACTTCGACCTGTCGCACCAGGGCTCAGGGCTCATCACGGCGTTCCTGCTCGACCAGGATTTCAACCGCGACGGCCTGCCGGACCTGTTCCAGTCGGAAGGGCCCGACGGCTACCGGCTCTGCCTGACGACGAAGGAGAAGGACGGCTGGGGCGACGACTGCCGCGAGATCGAGGTCCCGCAGGCGTCGTTCTTCGCGCTGCCGGTGGATTTGAACGGCGACAAGAAGATGGATCTGGTGATCCGCTACGGCGGCGAAGGCGCCCATGACGGGACGCTCCGGGTGCTGCTCAGCCACTAACGGCGGCTGCTGTCAGCCTGAAAAGGACGCCCGGCGGGCGTCCTTTTCTGTTTTCATCTTTCGGTTTTCAGATTCCGGACCCGTTGTCGCCACCTGGGCCGAGTCTGAGGTGTTTCAGGATCTCGTCCCGGGTGAGTGCCGTGTAGCCGCCGGCTTTCAGCCTCACCGGCAGCGCATTGACGCCTTCCCGCAGCATGGCCGCGAAGGCGCTCGACAGGGCATCGTCTTCGCTCACCGCGGCCAGGTCGCTGCGGGCCAGCTCGGACGCCTTCATCAGATGCACGTCCACGTTCAGCTGGCGGTGGTTTTCAATGTCGGACTTGAGGAGGAAACGCGGGGCGGCCGCGGTGACGGCGCTACCGGCAGCCGGGGGGATATCCATGATGGCCGCGATCGGAACGTCGAGAAGTATCAGCCGGGTGGCGGGAGCTTCCGGCGCGAACACCGGGATGGGCGTCCGGGCAGGGGGCAGTATGTCTCCGACCGGAAGGTCTTCGCCGGTGGGCTTGCGCCACAGGTCCTCGGTCGGGTCGGGGCGCTCCTTCTGGGCGCTGTAGAAGGACGTCCTGCCCAGCAGCCTGAACGCGATCATCGAGGTCCACAGGGCGGGGATCATGAGCGTGTAGCGGCCGGTGATTTCCGAGACGAGCAGCACTCCTGAAATGGGCGCCCGCGACAGGCCGCCGTAGAACGCCGCCATGCCGACCACGGCCGAGGCTGCCACGGGCGGCGCGAACGGCGGATAGAGGAGCATCATCGTGTGCGACACGAGCGCGCCCGTGAGGCCGCCCAGGGTGACCGCCGGGGCGAAGTCGCCGATCCCCGTTCCGGTGCCGATGCCGATGGCGGGGAACACGAGCCGGATGCAGATCGCCGCGCCGAGCACAAGGACGGCGTCCTTCAGCGACGGGTCGAGGGCGCCTTCGCCGAACAGCGCGTAGCCGTCCGCCATGAGCGCCATGGCTTTCTCCACCGGCGTGCCCGCGGAGATCAGCGCGGCGATGGTTCCGGCGACGAGGAAGCCGCCCGCGAGCGCAAAGAGAATACGCCTGAGACCCGAGCCCGAGAGGTGCAAGACCTCGTGTATGGCCCAGTGGAACAGGCGGCCCAGCAGCGCGCACGCAATTCCGAGCACGGCGTAGCCGACCAGTTCCGCCGGGTGATCGAACGGCTGGGCCGTAATGGGCAGCGCCGGATCGAACCCGTACATGGTGGCGTAGACGCAGAACGCCGCCGCGCAGGCGGGCACGGAGACGAACAGGACTTTCGCCTCGATCCCCATGGCGTTGTAGAGCACTTCGGCGGCGAAGATCGCGCCCGCCATCGGCGCCTTGAACAGCGACGCGATACCGGCCCCCATGCCGGCCGCCAGCAGCGCCCGGCGGGACTGGGGCGGAAGTTTCATCACCTTCACGACCGTGGAGCCCGCGACGCCGCCCATGTAGCCGATGGGGCCTTCGCCGCCGCCGGCGCTTCCGGAACCCAGCGCGAGCGCCGCCTGGACCAGCTTGTACCAGAGCGTCCGGGTTCTGAGGCTTTTCCCGTCGTGGTAGCGTGCGATCGACACGTTCATGCCGCCCGGGGCGGCTTCACCGAGCAGCCAGACGCCCAGCGCCGTCGCCCCGGCGCATCCCACCCCGACGATCACGACCAGCCGGACAAGGCCCTCCGGGGTCCAGTCGTGGCCATCGAGGCCGGTGAGCATTATCAGAAGGTGCCGGACGTGGCGCACCGATTCGGTAAAGAGGATCGCGACCAGTCCCACGAAAGCGCCGACGACGAGCGCGCCCGCCTCGGGCGACTCCAGCAGCTTCGCGGGCGAGGCCTTCCGGTGAAAGCTGAACCCTGACGGGTCGGCGGCGGGCGGGCGCGTTGCGGACGGTCCCGTCGTAGACGGACCGGAAGCGGATTTTTCGCCGGGCGTTTGGGGTGCTGACAAGGCGGTTTCCTTTCCAATGAATCGGGTCCAAGTGAAACGGGCGGACTGAAACGTCAAACGAAAAAGCCCCAAACGGCGCGTGGTTCCCACGTACCGCCTGGGGCGTAATACCTCTTACTGGCGAAGCTGGAACCGGACCGGGAGTGTTGCCCGTACGGCAACCGGAGCAGGACCCCGTCTGGCCGGCGTGAACCGGGCCCGGCGGACGGACTCGACGGCGGCGTCGATGAACAGCGGATCGGTGGTGTCGCCCTTCATCGGCTTCACGGGGCGCACGGCGATCACCTTGCCGTCGGCCTCGATATCCACCTCGACCTTCACCACCGCCTCGCGGCCGGCCCGCCAGGACGAAGCCGGGTACTCGGGCAGCACGAAATCGATGGGTCGCGGAAGCTCCGTCACCGACGAGAGCGGCACAAAGTGCGGCGGCTCCGCCGTGGGGGTGCCGCCGCCCGCATAGGGGAGCGCGTCGGTGGCGGCGACGTCACGGCCCGTGTCGGGCGGAACGGCCAGCGTGTTGCCCGCGGGCGCGGCGGCTGAATCAGGAGTTTCCGGTTTCTCAGCCAGCGACTCCGGCGACATGCCGAACTTGACCGGGACGTTCGCTCCGGACGGCGCCGCTTCAGCGGTGGCCGACGGCGGCGGAACGTTTGCGACGTGGAGCGGGGCGTAGTCGGTCTTTGGTGGTGGCGGGGCCTGAACCTGCGTATCCGGAATTTCAGCGGGGGCGGGTTCCAGTGCCTCGACCTGCACGTACCCGGTGACGGGACCGGGCCGCGTCACCGCCCGCCCGGCCATCAGGATAGCCGCGATGACGGCGGCATGAATGAGAGCCGAATAAATGACCGGACGCCGGAGGCTTCCGGCAGCCGGACCGTCAGACTGCATGGCAGTGGTCATGGCCTGGGAGCCCCGCCTGTCCTGACGCCGGGATCGAGATTGATGGCGAACCGGACGACGCCTGCTCCCTTGAGCGCGCCCATCACTTCCGTCACGCGGCCGTGGGAGGCGCTGCGGTCGCCCTGGATCAGCACCGTCGCCTGCGCCGCGCCGCCGGGGGTTCTGGAGACTTCTTCAAGGATCGATTCGAGCGAACGCTCCGTGCCGTTGATATAGAGCCGGTTGTTCGCGTCGATCACGACCGACAGGGTGCCGGGCACCGGGCCGTCGGAACCGGCCGCATGGGGCAGATTCACGCGCAGCGCCTGCTGGTCCATGAAGTTCGCCGTCAGCATGAAGATGATGAGCAGCACCAGCACGATATCGACCAGCGGGACGATGTTGATCTCTTCGATCAGCCCGTCGCCCTCGGCGGATTCGCGGTGCGCTCCCACGGCGGTCAGGACCCCTTCGCAGAATCGGGAGCCAGCGCCACGGCGGCATGGGTGAGGCCGTCCAGCTGCTGCTCGGCGCGGGCGATCTGGCGGCGGCAGATGTTGTTGAACATGACCGCCGGAATGGCGACCAGCAGGCCCACGGCGGTCGAGATCAGCGCCCCGGAGATCCCGGCCATGACCGCCCCCGACTGGGCACCGCCCGACTGGATGGCGGAGGCCAGATCCCGGAACGCCTTGATGATACCCAGAACCGTACCCAGAAGGCCGACAAACGGCGCGTTGCTGCCGATCGTGCCCAGCACGCTCACGCGGCTGTCGAGAATCGAGCGGAAAAACGACCGCTCCGATTCGATCACCTCGCGGACCGCTTCCTTGCCGAGGGTGAGGTTGCGGATGGCGGCGGCGGCCACACGGCCCGCCGGACCGATCCGGCCCGGGAGGCTAGCCGCGTAGGCCTCAAGTGTGGCGGCGCGGGCTTCCAGCGTCAGCCGCTCGGCCTCTGCCTGCCCGTCGAACTGGCAGGAGCGCAGGAAGCGGAACCGCTCGATGAAGATCGCCAGGGAAATGAAGCTGGCCAGTCCGAGCAGCCCCAGCAGGGTCTGTTCGGCGGCGGGTAGCAGGCTGTCGACCATAGGGGTTGCGGGGGCCTCCGGCTGAATCTTTTGGCGCGGTCCGGACCCCATGGCAAGTGCGGTTTCATCTGAAACCTCCGTCCCCCTGTGCCTTTTTCGTGAACTTTTATGTTAGGGTTTCACCCTCGATGGAGAGCGCGTTCCCAGACTATTTCATCCGTATTCTGGAATATGGGGCACTGTTCGGTCTGCTGGCCGGGGTGCCGCTCATTGTGCTGACGCTCGCCAAGACCCGCAAGGCGTCGGGCCCCGTGGCGGTCATCGCGCTGCTCATCACCCTTGGTTACGCCTGGTGGCGCGAGTCCCAGCCGCCGCCCCCGCCGCCGCCGGCCCCTGAACCGGTGGTCGTTCCGCCGCCCCTCACGCTCAAGAAAATGGGCCCGGTCGAGGAGCCGGCACCGCCTCCTCCCCCGCCGCCGCCGGAACCCGAACCGGTGGCCGCCGCTCCGGAGCCCGAGCCCGCCAAGCCTGCGGCGGTCAAGAAATGCGGCTACGAGATTCTGTCGTCGCGAGTGGACGCCCAGACGAAACGGCTGGAAGTGAAGGCCTGCGGCGCCGACGCCAGGGGGGCGAAGGACGCCGTTATGGGCGAGGCCATCGCCAATGCCCAGCGCGGCGCCAAGAAGGACGACTACCTCAAGTTCAAGGCGCGCTGGAAAGAGACCATCGCGGAGGCGATCTCCGACGGCGTCAAGATCAGCAGCACGGAGACGACCCCCAGAGGCACCGTGGTGATCGCCTATGTGGCGCTGGACGAGGTGACCCGTCAGCTCAAGGCGCTGGGCTTCAGCGACAGGTTCGTGCAGCCCGGATTCAAGGTCGACAACATGGATACGATCTCCACCATCTCCAGCGGCGACCTCGAACGGGTGATCATGGAGAAGCTCCGCAAGCAGTCGAACTACTCGCTGAACGGCGGGATTTTCGCCGATCCCAAGCTGCTCAAAGACGAACTCCGCAACCTGGACGTGGTCTACAAGCAGGTCCGCTATATCATCGACGTAAAGGATATGCTGGATGTGGGCGGCTCGGAGGATTCCGAGGAGTACATCTACGTGTTGACGATCAAGCTCGGCGCGAGCGACTGACCGCTTTTCCCCGTATGCTTACACCGCCCTCGAAGCGGCCGGCAGGATCACCCGGAACGCGGCGCCGCCCAGCGGGCCTTTCCCGGCGGTCACTTCGCCGTCGTGGCGGGTGACGATATTCTTCACGATATAGAGTCCCAGCCCCGAGCCGCCGGTTTTGCGCCTTGAGGTGAAGAACGGCTCGAAAATCTTGGGGCGCAGGGATTCGGGTATTCCGGGTCCGCTGTCGGACACGTCGATGAAGATCCGGCCGTCGTCCTCGTGCCCGGTCGTCACCCGGATACGCTTGGCCCCTTCCTGCCCGCGCATCGCCTGCCGCGCGTTCTGGAGCAGGTTCAGAAAAACCTGCTGGAGCTCTCCCTGCGAGCCGCGGATGCGCGGCAGACCGGATTTCAGCTGGGTCTCGATCTTCACTCCGTCGCGCGACAGCTCGTATTCGCTGAACGAGAGCGCCGCCTCGATCGCCTGGTTGATGTCGATCAGCTCGCGGTCGTCGCCATCGGCGGGCCGCGCGTAGTTCATCAGGTTGCGGGCGAGCGACTGTATTCGGTCCAGCGATTCGCGCATGAACCGGGCCGGGCGGGTGGCCAGTTCCGATCCGCCGCCGATGTTCTCGGTGAACCGGATGAGCATGTCGCTGGCGCCGGAAAGCACCGAGAGCGGGTTGTTCAGCTCGTGGACGATCCCCGCCGCCATCTCGCCCAGTGTGACGAGCTTCTCCGACTGGATCATCCGGCGCTCGAGGTCGGTCTTCTCGGTGATGTCCATGGCCACCATGACGATGTCGCGGCGGCGGTGGTCGGCCGCCGGGATGGACGACGCGTTCACGAGACAGTGGCGCACGGTGCCATCCTTGGCGAGTATGTCGACCTCTTCGGAGGACACGCCCTTGCCCTTCGCCACATCCTTGATGATCTGCGTCCAGTGGGCATAGCGGGCGTCGACCACGACGATGTCGAAGGCGTCGGTGTCGAGCACTTCCGACTCGCGGTAGCCAGTGAGCATCTCGGCCACCGGGTTCATCATCTTCACGCGGCGGTTGTCGTCCATGATGACTATGGCGGCGTTCGTATGGGTGACGATGCTGTTCAGCCGGGCGGCCAGATGCTTGCGTTCGAGGTCGATTTCCTCGAGCCGCCGGAGCGCCGTGTACTGCGCGACCGTGTGCTGGAGGAACTCGAGCGTCGTCCGGTTCTTGTAGTCCGTGCCGAGAAACTCCACCCACAGGTAGCCGGCCTCCTGGGACCGGGCCGATACGGGGAACACCGCTACCGCCCGGGCGCCCTTGGATATCGGCCTGTAGGGCTCCAGCTTCTTGAACTTCGTGAAGATCACCGGCTTCGAGCCGGGCTTCATCTTGCCGAACTGGCCCGAAATCCGCTTCAGGTTGAATACCCGGGCTTCCAGTTTCTTGAGCGGTCCGGTGGCGAGTGCGAACCGGGCGTTCCCTGCTTTTACATCCGGCAGGATGACGGTCAGGTGGATCCGGGGGAAATGCTTTTCGAGCAGCTTGCGGAACCGCGTGTCGAGCGTTCCCTGCGGGTGCGAGATGGCAAGGGCCTCGTGAGCCGCCGTCAGCTCCCGGGCCAGATCCAGCCACGCCGCCGCCGAAGGGGCCTTACTCATCTTCGGCGCCCTCCTCTTCGTCGTCGTCGCCGGCGTTCTTCGCACCTTTGGCGGGGGCCGGGGGCTTCGAGGTGATGCCCAGGTCCACGATCCGCGTGTTGTTCAGGTATTTCTTGGTCTGGAACTTGGCCGATTTGCCGATCTGCTTGATCGTGCCGGACATGCGCTCGGCCTCGGCGGCCACCTTGTCGAGAATGTCCCGGACTTTCGGATCGAGGTCCCTGCGCTCGGCGAGCATCTGCACATAACCGGTGATGGTCGTGAGCGGCTGGTTGAGTTCGTGGGAGGCGGCCCCCGCCAGCTCGGTCATCGCCTGCTCGCGTTCGCTGGCGATCAGTTTCTCCCGGGCCGCGAACAGCTCCTGCTCGATCCGGATCCGCTCGCGCAGGTCCTGGAAGATGCCGACGGAGCCGATCTCCTGTCCGCTCGGGTCGTGCAGCAGGGAGGCCGACAGGTTGACCGGGATCTGCACGCCGCCCTTGCCGACGATGACGTAGGCGGAGGTCTCCAGCTTGCCCACGCCGCCGTATTCCGTCGACCGGATCTTGCGCATCACGTCCTTGCCGCCCTCCTCTGCGTACAGTTCGGTGATATGCATTCGGCCCACGACGTCTTCGGCCCGGTAGCCGGTGATCTTCTCGGCGCCTTCGTTGAAGACGACCATCGTCCCCTTGCGGTTCACGGCGATGATGCCGTCCACGGAGCTCTGCACGACCGACTCCAGGAAGTCGCGGGTCTTGTACAGCTCGCTCTCCAGGTACCGGCGGTGGGTGCGGTCGGTGGCGCCCACCAGCAGCCGGTCGGCCCCGCGCGAAACGCTCTGGATCTGGAGCTCGCAGTTGCGGATACCGGAGGTCGCCGAGAGGAAGCAGATTTCGGGGATGATCACCGGGGTGCGGCTCTCGGGCGCGACCGCCAGCGCCTGCAGCAGGACGGCCCGGTGCTCCTCGATCAGGTTTTCGGTCAGCGGCCGGCCGGCAAGGGCGTCCTGCGCCAGACCCAGCATCTCGGCGCCCGCGTGGTTGCCGGTGACTATCCGTCCGTCGGTCTTGAGCACATAGAGCGGGCCGGGAAAGGCCTCGAAAAAGTCCCGGTAGAAATGGCGGAACTCGAGCGACCGGGTCTGGGCGCGCAGGCGCGCGCGCAGTTCCGCGAGATCGATCGGCTTGCGGATAAAGTCGTCGGCGCCGTTTTCGAGGCACTTGACGACCATCTCGCGGTCGCCGTGCGCGGTCATCATCACGATCGGGATCTGCCGGATATTGCGGTCGGCGCGCAGGCGCGCGCAGACCTCGTGCCCCGAAATATCGGGGAGCATGATGTCCAGCAGCACGAGATCGGGCGCCTCGTTGACGGCTTTCTCCAGGGCGTCGGTACCGGTGGCGGCGGTAATGGGGGCATAACCCGACCGCTTCATGTACTGTTCCAAGAGCGCCAGGACCGACGGATCGTCGTCCACCACAAGAATCCGGGTCTGCGGCGGAAGCGAGCTCACGCGGCCACTCCGCGGGCCGACTGCTCCACCAGCCGCGCCGGGTCGAGAACGAAGACCGGGCGTCCGTCGCCCAGGATGGTCACACCGGCGAGCGAGGCGATCTTTTCGAGCGGGCGGCCCAGCGGCCGCACGAACACTTCCTGCTGGCCGAGGAACCGGTCCACGGCGATAGCGACGGTCGTGCGGCCGTCGGGCTGGATGATGACGGCGTGGCGGCCCTGGGTGGCGGCCGAGCGTTCAAGCCCCACGACGGTCGGCAGGTCGAGCAGGGTCTCGAGCTCGAACAGCGGGATCGTCTGGTCGCGGAACAGGCAGAACTGCCGGCCCCGGTTCGCGAACACCTCGCGGGACTCCAGGATGACGGTCGAATGCACGCGGCTCACCGGGATGCTGAAAGTCCGTCCGGCGGCCTGGATGAGCAGCACGTTCGTGATGGCGATGGAGCGGGGAAGCGCCAGCGTGAAGGTGGTGCCGCGGCCGGGTTCCGAGTCGATCGAGAGCGAACCGCCCACCTGCTCGACGCCGGTCTTGACCGCCGACATGCCGACGCCCCGGCCCGACGTTTCGGTCAGTGTCTCGGCCGTCGAGACGCCGGGCAGGCAGACCAGCATGTAGGCCTCCTGGCGGGAGATTTGCTGGGCGCGTTCGGCGCTGATGCCGCCGGATTTGACCGCCTTGGCGATCACCTTCTTCTCGTCGATGCCCTTACCGTCGTCGCTGATCTGGATCACCGCCGTGTCGCGGTCGCGGTAGGCGAGCATCCGGATCTGCCCGCGCGCGGGCTTGCCGGCGCGCGCACGGTCGGGGGTGGCCTCGATGCCGTGGTCCACGCAGTTGCGCAGGATATGGATGACCGGGTCGACGACCGCTTCCAGCACGGCGCGGTCGGTTTCCAGATCCCGTCCGGCGATCTCGAAATCGACCTCGATGCCGCGCTTTCTGGCAGCCTCGCGAACGGCCCGGGGGAACAGGTCCGCCACCGAATCGAGCGGCATGAGCCGCACGCGCATGACCTGGTCGGAGAGGTCCCGCACGAGCGAGCTCAGCCGGTCCACGGCGGCCCGGAGTACCGGGTCGTCGGAATGGGCCGTGGCCTTCTCGATGCGGGCGCGGGCGAGGATGAACTCGCCCAGCATGTTCACGAGCTGGTCCAGTGTGTCGGTCTTGACGCGGACGGTGGTGCTGAGGGTGCGCTTCTGGCCCTTTGCGGGCGCCGCAGCGGCGGCGGGCCGGGCGCCTTCGGCCGGAGCGGCCGGTTCGTTCTTGTGCACGTCCACCTGGACCACGTCGGCGATGGATTTCAGCTGTTTCTGGAGCCGTTCGCCGTCGGCAGCGGTGACGACGCCTTCGATGAGGTAGTCGAATTTGCCCGCCTTGATCTCGTCCAGCGTGTGGTTGAGCGAAACCACACGGCCGTTTTCCAGCAGCTTCTTGTGCACGAGGAATCCGCGTACGCCGAGCGTCTGGCATTTGTCGTCGATGCGGATACGGACCTGGTAGGAGGGCAGTTCGCCGGTGGCGGCCGGTCCCGCGGCGGCCGGAACCGCCGGGGCCGCCTGGACCTTGGCGATACCGGCCGGGGCGACGCCCGCGGCGGGATGCGCCGCATGTACCGCCGCGCCGTCCTGGCCCGCCGCCCGTTCGCGCAGGCGCGCGAGCAGCTGGTCGGCCGGGGGCAGCGGCTTGTCCGTTTCACGGCCCGTGACCATGGCCTTCAGCTGGTCGATGGTCTCCAGCAGCAGGTCGACCGATTCGGCGTCGGGCTTCTTGCGTTCACGGTCGTAGCGGCTGAAGAGGTCTTCCACCGCGTGGGAGAGGGTCGAGATCTCCGGGAAATCCATCGAGGCGGCCATCCCCTTGATCGAATGGGAGAGCCGGAAGAGTGACTGGACGGATTCGAGAAAATCGCCGGAGTCCTTCTCGAGGCTCACGGCAAGGGTGGACATCTGGGAAAGCTGGTCAGCCGCCTCATTCACGAACAGGGCGCGGTATTTGCCCATGTCCATGGAGCCAACCTCACTTCCCGCCGCGCGGATGTCCGCTCAGAGAGCCGCCACCTTGCGCACGACTTCCAGAACCTTTTCGGGCGTAAACGGCTTGACGATGAAATCGCTCGCGCCGGCCTCGATGGCCTCCATGACGAGCGACTCCTGGCCGAGCGCCGAACACATGATGATCTTGGCCGCGGTGTCGAGCTGGCAGATTTCCTTGACGGCCTCGATGCCGCTCTTCATCGGCATGACGATATCCATCGTGACGATCTCGGGCTTCAGCTCGTTGTATTTCTGGACCGCTTCGACGCCGTTGGCGGCTTCGCCCACGACATCGAACTCGTCGCTGGAGAAAATATCACGGATCATGTTCCGCATGAACACGGCGTCATCTGCTATCAAGATGCGAATCGGCATTCGGCGACCCCTAACTTATGCCTGAGTATAAGACCCTTTGTGCAAAACTAAAACAGAGAATCGATCCTCTGCAATAGCCCCTGCGGATCGATCCGGTTGACGACCCCGGAGGCATTTCTCCAGAGTGCGTCAACGAGCCCGTCCTTTGCCTCCTCGGGCGTGCTCCACTCGTTTCCGATCTCGGAAATCGACTCGACCCCATCCACACGGACTGCGACGGAATAGTCCTCCGACCGCATGACAAGCCATACCGGGAACCCACGGGCGCTTTCAAGGGGTCCGGTGCCGGGAATCTCGTCTCCCGGGTCCTGCCCCGGACCGTCGTCCGTGCCGCCGTCCGCATCGCTGCCCAGGATCGGCCGCCCCTCGAACACCGCGATCAGGCGGCCGTAATGGGAAACCACGCCCAGGCACTGGGCGGGCGCTCCCGGCACCGGCTCCAGTTCCTGCTCCTCGATCACCTGCAGCACCCGCGCCAGTTCGATGGCATACCGGGCCGTGCCGCACCGGAAGATCAGGTATTGGGAGGCGTCCCTCATGTTCCGGACCGGGTCAGCCGATCAGAACTTCGTCCTCGGACGGAAGACCGCCCGTGGGGAGGTTCGGTTCGCTGCCCACCTGGAACCGGTTGGCGAGCATCTTGAGGGTTTCGGCCATGCGCGAGAGGTCCTGCGCGGACTTGGCCATCTGCTGCATCGACGAGGTCTGTTCCTGCGTCGAGGCGGAGATTTCCATGGTCGCGGCGGCGACGTTCTCGGCCACCTTCTGGATGTCCTCGATGGCCTTGAGCATCTCCTGCGACTGGTCGTTCTGGCCCGTCGCGAAGTCGGAGATCTGCTTGGCCAGGCTTTCGGATTCGGCCACCGACGCCACGATGGCTTCCAGCGAGTTGCCCACGGTGGTGATGTCCACGCGGCCCTTCTCGATCATGGTGATGGAGGTCTGCATCGACTCGAACACGCGGCGGCTCTCGGCGTCGATGCCTTCGATGAGATCGGAGATCGCCTCGGCGGAGGTCGTCGTCGATTCGGCGAGCTTTCTGATTTCGTCGGCGACCACGGCGAATCCGCGGCCGTACTCGCCGGCGCGGGCCGCTTCGATGGTGGCGTTGAGGGACAGCAGCGTCGTCTTCTGGGCGATACCGCTGATGACGTCGACGATCTTGTTGACCTGCTTGGTCTTGTTCGAGAACTCGACGACGAGCTTGGCCGAAGCCTCGACGCGGGCGAACACGTCCGCCATCTTGTCGACCGCCTGGCGGGCCAGTTCCGACGATTCGCGGGCGGTCTTGGCTGCCAGCGTCGCCGACGCCTCGCCGTCTCTCGCGCTCTGGTCCGTCATCTTGAGGGCGTCGGCCATGTCCCGCATGCCCTTGGTCGTGGTTTCAACGAGCGCCGACTGCGACTCCGTGCCGCGGGAGATATCCGCCATGGTGGAGGCGATTTCCGCCGTTGAGGAACTCATCTGCTCGGCCGTGGCCGAGAGGTTGTGCGTCGAGGTGGAGAGGCTGCGCGCCGTGCCCTGGATCTGGTTGACGAGCGCCTTGATGTTTTCGCGCAGGCGGTCGACGGCTTCGGCCACCTGGGTGATTTCGTCCGCCTGGCGGCCTTCCCGGAGCTGGACCGGCTGGTCGAGCTTGCCGGAGGTGACGCGCTTGGAAGACTCAATGAGGTCGTCGAGGTCTTCGGTCAGGGGCTTCACGACCCGGATGTGAACGAGGAGGGTCGGAATGCCGGCGGCGGCCACCGCCACGGCGGCGATGACGAACCACTGAAGGCCCGGGAAAAAGTACATGTACGAGCCAACGATAAACGACGCAATGAAAGCGCCTACTAACGAGGCGACAAGCAGTCTCGTTCCCAGTGGCACACGCTTCTGGTTCATAAGAGCGGAAACTCTTTCCCGTGGGACCCGTATACACTGTGCCCGGTTTTCCCGAAAACCTCAAGCATTTCAAAAGGTCACACCGGATTTGGGTCGCGGAAGCGGGATTTGGCCGCTGTTTGCCTGTCTTCAGCGGTTTATTCAGTTATTTCAGTGACTTGGAACACACCTGCCTGTTCCGGGACCCGAAGATCAGGTACCCTTCTCCCCTTCCATATGCTGGACCCTTCCGAGGATATCCCCGTCAGCAGCCCTGTGTCTGACGATGCGGCGCCGGGCATGCGTCCGGAGTTCGTCGCCTATACGTTCCGGGCGTATCTCCTGATCGCCGGTCTGACCGCTTTTATCATTCTGGTGCTCTCGGTCCCCCGCTCGACGCAGATCAGCCGGCACGTCAACTGGATCATCGCTTTTGTGACCGTGGTCTATGTGTTCCTCCAGGCGTGGCTCTACCGGGCGTGCGGCGCCCGGACTTCGGCCGATCCGGAACGCTGGGAGGAGTGGCTGCGGCGGATGGCGTTCTGGGTGCTGATGCGGGATTCGCTGTTTTTGTGTGCGCTGTGCTGGTCGGCCGGAACCTACAAGTCGATTTTTTCCGTTTTCGTGCTGGTGCCGGTTCTGATCGGCATCCTGCTGCTGGACCGGGTGCGGATCCGGCTGCTCGCCACCTTTACGGCCGGTGCGCTGACCGCGCTGGTGCTGCTCGAAACTTTCAATCTCATTCCGCATGTGGAGTGGTCGCTCGAATTCCTGGACGTGCGCGCCAACCCCTGGAACGCGCTGCCGGTGATCGCCACCTTCGTATGCAGCATTTTTGTCGTCTATTCGGTCGCGCTCGCGGTGCTGGACGAGCTGGCCGCCAAGCGCAACGAACTGGAGGCGATGGCGAACCGGGACATGCTGACGGGCCTCTACAACCGCCGCGTGTTCGAGATCAGTGCCGCGCGCGAGCTGGAACGGGCCGTCCGCACGGGCGGCGCCGTCACGTTCGCGCTGGTGGACGTGGATCACTTCAAGTCCGTCAACGACACCCACGGCCACGGCGCGGGCGACCAGGTGCTCAAGGCCGTGAGCCGAGTGTTCGACCAGTCGCTGCGCCGGGGTGTGGACATGGCGTTCCGGTTCGGAGGGGACGAGTTTGTTCTTCTGCTGACCGACACGGAGGCGAAGGGCGCCAGCGTGATCCTGAACCGGATTCTCGAGAAGATACGCGCGGAGAGGTTCGAGGAGGGCACCGGTACCTTCGGCATCACGCTGAGTCTGGGCGCGTTCACCATCTATTCGAGCGACATGCTGGCGGAGCTGGACTACTGTCTCGAGATGGCGGACCAGTGCCTCTACCGGGCCAAGCGGTCGGGCCGCAACTGCGTCGTGGTCGAGGATTCCCAGCGCAGCGCCTGACGCCTCACCCCTGGATCAGTTTTTCCACCAGATCCGCAAACCGCGCCAGCTCGAGCGGTTTCGCCATAAAGGTCGTGCGGTGTTCCGCCAGTACGGCACGGATGTGGTCGGTTTCGGCGTAGCCGGAGATGAACATCACCGGCAGCTCCGGGTGCAATTGACGCAACTCCCGGAACGTTTCCAGCCCCGATTTTTCCGGCATCACCATGTCGAGCACGATGGCGCTGACGGGCTTGTTGTTCTGTTCCAGCCAGCGCAGCGCATCGGTGCCGCTTGTAAACGGAACCACCTGGTGCCCGCGGCGTTCCAGGTATTTCGAAAACACCGCGAGGTTCTGCTCCTCGTCGTCCACGACGACGATTCGGCAGGAAAGTCCGGGCCCGGTGACCTCGCCCGCTTCCGGCGCGGCGGCCGGCATGAGCCCCTCGTCTCCGGCGGCGGGCAGGGTGATCGTGAACGACGCGCCGCCCAGTTTGGACGAACCCGGTTCCAGCGTGCCGCCGTGCTCGTTGACGATCTTGCGCGCCATGGCGAGTCCCAGCCCGGTGCCCGAGCCCCGGGGCTTGGTCGTGTAAAACGGGAGGAAGATCTTTTCCTTGAGATCCGGCGGAATGCCGGAGCCCGTGTCTTCCACGCGGATCGTCACCCGGTCCGTTCCGGAACCGTCGGCGGTCATCAGTATCCGCCCGTCGTTCTTGCCGATCGCATCCCGGGCGTTGATGCACAGGTTGAGCAGTACCGACGACAGGAGGTTCTCGTCGCCGAGCACTTTCCGTTCGGTGCGGCATTCGATATCGATCTGTATCCGGGGGCCCACGCTCGCCCTGGCGATCTGCCGGGTGTTTTCGAGCAGGTCGGCCGGGCTTACGGGGACTTTGCGGAACAGCTGCGGCCGGCTGAGATTCAGCAGGTTGCTGGTGAGCGCCGTGCCGCGCCGGGTGGCTTTCACGACGGCGTCCAGGTTCTCGGCCGATTCGGTGCCCTCGTTCGCGTTCAGCCGTTCCAGCTGGGCGAACCCGTTGATGGCGTTGAAGAGATTGTTGAAGTCGTGGGCGATGCCGCTGGCCAGTGCCGCGACCGCTTCGTAGCGCTGGGCGCGGCTCAGGCGGTCCTCGGCGATCCGGGCGTTGGTGACGTCCCGGGCGGTGCCGCGGAATCCGCTGAAGGAATTCCTGTCGTTGTGGATCGGGGTGACGGTGGTGGAAATCCAGTGAAGGGTCAGGTCTTTCGCCACGGCGCCGTAGTCGAGCGTGCCGCCCTTTTCGGCGCCGCCGTTCCTGAACCACAGGTCGACCCGCTCCAGATCGTCCGACGCGCACAGGCTGCGGAAACTCTTGCCCAGCACCTCTTCGGGGGCGTAGCCCAGTATCTCGCGCAGGCCGCCGCTCACGAACGTGAAGTTCCCGCTGCGGTCGCATTCCCAGATGATGTCCGAGATGCCATGGATCAGGTCGTTGTATTTCCGGGCGGTTTTCTGCTCGCTCAGGATCAGGTTCTGGAACGAACGGAAGGTTATCCATCCGACGAAGATGCCGGTCCCGAGCGCGCCCAGCACCGAACCGATCGCTCCGAAGTTGACGACCGCGACCGACACGTATCTCTCGAATACAGGTATTTCATGGATCGGGGCGTAGGGGATAACCCGGGCGCTCTCCAGCAGGACGGTTGTAGAATACAGCAGGCCCAGGCCGATCGAGAGGGCTGTGCCGAACCGGGGCCCGGCGGTGGTCATGTAGTAGGTCGGGGCGACCATCAGGAAGATGACCCAGCTCGTCGTCTGGGAACCGGTCACGTAGATCACTGTCATGATCAGGATCGAATCGACGATCGCCTGGACATACTCCAGCCAGTCATCGGTCGAATCGCCGATGCGGTCCTCGCCTTTGAGACGGATGAAAAAGCAGGCGAGATAAAAGACGCCGCCGAACGAAGAGAGGACGAACGCCATCAGCACCGGGTGCAGTACCAGTCCCTGGGACGGCTGCGTCCAGGTCAGGAGCGCCCCGAAGGCGACGGATAACAGAAACAGTACCCGCGCCAGCGGGCCGTACAATCCGATTCGGGTCACCCTGCGGACCTGTCTCGGCCGGATAATATCGCTGGAAGGTAAAGGGGCCATCTGCTCCCGGTGCCTAGATGCGGACGATGGGGACTGCGTCAGTTGATCTTCTGGGCCCAGTCTGACACGAAAAACCGGTGTGTAGCCAAGCTGTCAGGGGAGAAACTTCGTGCGGGCGGTAGTGCAGCGTGTCACGAGCGCGGGCGTGAAGGCGGGCGCGGAAACCGTGGGTGCGATAGGCCCCGGTTTCTGCGTGCTGGTCGGGGTGGCGGACGGCGACGGTCCCGCCGACGTTGAATGGCTTTCAGAGAAACTGGCGGGCCTGAGAATTTTCGATGATCCGCAGGGCAGACCGAACCTGAACCTTGTGGATACCAAAGGCTCACTTTTGCTGGTTTCCCAGTTCACGCTGCTGGCGGATGCCCGTACCGGCCGCAGGCCGTCCTATACGGCCGCCGCCCGTCCGGAGGCCGCCGAGCCGCTGTTCAACGATCTGGTGGAGAAGTGCCGCACGCTGGGAATAACGTGCGCGACGGGGCGCTTCGGGGCAATGATGACGGTCGAGATCGTTAACGACGGACCGTTCACGATCCTGCTGGATTCACGGAAGACGTTCTGAAGCGGCGGGCCCCGCCGCTGGCTGCGGGTAGCGGTTGCTGGTGACGGGCGCTAGTACCGGATGCAGCGTCCGGTTCTCTTCGGGGCGGCGGCAGCCGGCTTCGGTTTTGCCCACGAATAGAAATCGCTCCATTCGAGCGCTTTCGGCCGGTCCCCCGGACTGTCCGGTGAACCGGGCGGCGGCGATTCCGGCCGGCCCGCCGTCTGCGCGGCCTTCAGTGTATCGGCCTCGCTGAAATACTGTTCGCCCCAGGGGCCGCTCCAGTCCCAGTCGTAGACAATGCCCGTGTCGGCGCGGATGAAATACCGCTCCACTTCCTCGATCGTGTCGGGCGCGCAGTAGGCGCACCGGTCGGCCGGTGCGTCCAGGCGGTTGCATTCGGGGCAGTCCCAGCGGACGGTCCGCCAGGCGACGACGACCGTGTTGTCCCTCGTGAATTTCGTCTGCCGGTAGGTGGGCTCGCCCTTCTTGCGTACCAGGTCTTCCTCGGTCTTGCCGATCCAGGTGTCGAGATGGTTCGAATCGGGGCACGACCAGGTGTGCCCGGCGCAGCCGCCGCACATGGCCGCCAGAACCAGCACCAGCAGTGGACGGAACCGGTTCACGCGCCGGCCACCTTCTGGCGCAGGATCGAGGCGCCGTCGCCAGGGCTCTCGGCGCCGGGCGTTCCCGACCGGAGCAGCTTTTCGAGTGACGCCGTGTCGAATTTTTGCGAATCGTACACCGCGACGATCGATTCGTCGCCGGGCTCCAGGTAGTGCTTCTCGCCGAAATCCGTGTATTTCGTCGCGCCGATGGAGATGATCGCCGTCGCGGGGTGACCGGCCGTGCGGAGCAGGTCCGGCAGGCATTCGAGCGGTCCCTCGTCCTGCTGGGTATTGAGTTTTTCCACCATCCAGCGCAGCAGCGTCTCGTAGAAGTAGCTGTAGCCCAGCGCCGGGCTGTCGATGCCGTAGGGGTGGAGTTCGCCGCCGCGCAGCAGGTAACAGGCGATCCGGTAGCGGTCCATTACGCCGCCCCGGCTGAATTTGTCGATGGGGACATGCCGTGCACTGAGGCCCTTGGTGCAGGCTCCCCAGTTCTTCTTTTCGCTGATCTTCTTCGCGCCGGGCTTGCGGATGGAGCAGTCGTTGTAGGCGGCGAAAAACCGCGGCGTCACCGACACGACCTTGCCGTTTTCGTAGGTGAGGTCGCACAGGATCGCCACCTCGGGCTCGATCTGCACGTTGCCGCCCCCGGGCGGGAGCAGAATCCGGTCGTGGGAGACCGGAAAACCTCCCAGCACATGCTGCGGAGCGTTGGGCAGGAAGAACGGGAACATGCCCTTGGGGGCGTTCTCGTCCTTCACCTTCACGTTTACAAAATCGGAGGCCTCGCCCGCCTGCACCAGATGGCCGGCGAAATTCCCGGCGACTCCGAATCCGATCGACTTCTCAAGCTTCATGCTGCTCCATTCGCGTTTTCAGTGAACACCGGTCCGTAATCATACGTCAGTAACCGGGCGTCTCGCCCCGGGCGGGGGCTTTCGTTATCTGGTCGACCGCTTCGTCCGTTGTCCACACGAACCGGTAGGCGGTCACCATCAGAAAGACGGCCAGGGCGATCCAGTGGTGCCACGGTGCACCGGAGGCCGCCGCTCCCGCCGCGTACCGGATGGCCGAACCGCCCAGGATCGATATTACCGTGACCCAGTTGAGATATTTGAATCCGATCTTTGACGCTTTTGTGTCGAGAAACTCCATCCACGGCTGCGGATTCCGCCTGAGAGCGATCCACATCCCCCGGACCGCCAGATAGGATACCAGCACATCGCAGGCGGCGGGCGAGATCAAATAGAGGAATACTGCCGAGAGCGCGGCCACTCCGGCACCGGCCAGCTGTTTGGAGCGTTCTGCGGCGGCTTCGTACAGACCCAGCCCCGACGCGGCGATGCAGAATAGTCCGGCCGCGTAGGCGCTGCGGGTGACGGCGGGGATGTTTTCCGCCTCGCCGCCGAAGAGCACGGGAATGAGCACCATCAGGGAGACGGCGAACTCGTTCTGGCGGGCGATCCCGAATCTGCGGACCGTTGCTTCTGTCACCGGTACATCTGCCACCAGCGGTCAGCCTTCCAGCAGGCCCGACCGTTCGAGCAGGGCGTTGGGATCGGGTTCCCGGCCCATGAACCGGCGGAACAGCTCCATCGGCTCGTCGGAGTTGCCGCGGGAGAGCAGCAGGCGGCGGAACTCGCCTCCCGTACGGCGGTTGAACACGCCCTCGCGCTTGAACCGGCTGAAGGCGTCGGCGTCGAGCACCTCGGCCCACTTGTACGAATAGTAACCGGCCGCGTAGGCGACCGGGCTCGAGAACAGGTGCGAGAACGAGGCGATCATCGCGTAACCCTCGGGCAGCGGGGCCACGGCGAACGGAGCCAGCTGCCGGCGGGCGTATTCGATCACGTCGCCGTCTTTCGCCGGGTCGTAGAGAACGTGCAGGGCGAGATCGACGGTGGCGAATCCGAGCTGGCGCATCATTGCGTTGGCGCTGCGGAAGTTCTTCGCCCGGACCATCTTGCGGAACAGGTTCTCCGGGATCGGCTCGCCGGTCCGGTGGTGGCGGGCGAACAGGTCGAGCGCCACCCGCTCCCAGCACCAGTTCTCCATGATCTGCGACGGCAGTTCCACGAAATCCCACGCCACGTGGGTGCCGGCCAGCGACCGCACCGGAACCCTGGACAGCAGGTGATGAAGCAGGTGGCCGAACTCGTGGAAGATCGTCTGCACTTCCATGTGCGTGAGCAGCGCGGGGCCGCCGCCCATGGGCGGCGTCAGGTTCCCGCAGATGAGGCCCAGGTGAGGGGAAAATCCGAACCGGCCCGGCTCGCCCGTGATGAGGGCGTCCATCCAGGCGCCGCCGCGTTTCGATTCACGGGGAAAGAAATCGGCGAAGAACGAACCCAGGTGCTCGCCGTCCGCGTCGTGAATCGTGAAGGTCCGCACCGACGGGTGCCACGTGGTCAGCGTGTCGGTCTCGGTCACCCGGATGCCGTAGAGCCGTCTGGCGATCTCGAACAGTCCGTCCAGCACCTGCGGGAAGGGGAAGTACGGACGCAGCTCCTCTTCGTCGAAATCGTAGAGGGCCTTGCGCTGTTTCTCGGCCCAGTAGGCGACGTCCCAGGGCTTGAGGTCCCCGGCGTTCTTTCCGAGGTTTTCGTTCCGGAAGGCGCGCAACTCCTCGTTCTCGGCCCTGAACTGGGCCTCCGATTTCTCCCGCAGGTCGTTCACGAAGCGGACCGCTTTCTCGCCTTTGGTGGCCATGCGGTCTTCGAGCACGAAGTCGGCGAAGTTCGCGTAGCCCAGCAGCTTCGCCTCTTCGGCGCGGAGTTCCAGGATGCGGGCCAGTACCGGCCGGTTGTCGGTCTCTCCGGACGAGGCGCGCGTGTTGGAGGCCCAGTAGATCTTCTCGCGGATCGAGGAGTCATCCAGATAGGTCATCACCGCCATCAGGCTGGGCGCCTGGAGCGTGAACCGCCAGCCGGGTTTGCCCTTGCGCTCGGCGTCGGCACGGGCGGCCTTTACGGCGCTTTCGGGCAGACCTCTAAGCTGTTTCTCGTCCTCGACGATCAGTTCGAAGGCGTTGGTCGCGTCGAGCACGTTCTGGCTGAATTTGGTCGTGAGCTTGGCCAGTTCCACATGGATGGCGGCCAGTTTCTTCTTGTCGTCCGGCGGAAGCGCGGCTCCGTGCCGCTTGAAGTCTTCCATCGTCTTCCTGAGGTGACGGGCGCGGATCGGGTCCAGCGCCTTCGCGTCGGCGGTTTTTTCGTACTCCTGCAGCGCTTTCCAGAGTCCTTCCGAAAGCACGATACTGGAATAGAATTCGCTCACCGGTTCCTGCACGTTGTTGTACGCGGTCCTGAGTTCCGGATAGGTGGCGACCGACTCGAGATGTCCGGTCACTCCCATCGCGTAGTCCAGGTTACGGGAGATATTCTCAAGCGCTTTCAGCGTGTTCTCGTAGGTCCGCGGACGCTTGTCCGCGATAATCGCCTCCAGCTTCGCCTGCGACTGCCTGAGCAGTTCCGCCACCGCCGGTTCCACCTGTTCGGCGCGGATCCGGTCGAAGGGAATCTTGAACTGGAGTTCGAAAAGCGGATTTTCCATCAGGTTTACCGTCCGGGCGGCCGCGCTCAGGGCCGGGAGGGGCCGGGGCGCAGACCGGGTGTCTATAGCACGCCTGTACACGGAACGGTTGCCCCCTCCGGTGGTTGCCCAAATCACCGGAATCGCGGGAAAACCGCTAAACGGCTCCAATTAGTGTTTAAATCGCTTTGCTCCCTGTTTCCGGACTGTTCATAATGGGCCGGTTTCCGAGGGGGAAGGCTCATTTTCCGCCGGTCTAAAGGCATCTGGTTGTCGGTATCCCTGATGGTGTGTCTGGGTGTTACGGCTGTACGTGCCGGTGACGACCAGCTCTCCCCCCAGCGGCTCTCGCTTTTACTGCTGAAAACGATTTCATACGATGCACACCTGAAAACCCGGGCGGGCGATTCGGTCGTTGTCGGCGTCGTCTCGCGGGCCGGCGCCGGCGAGAAATACTGCGACGACATTGTCTCCTCGCTCACCGATCAGGCCAAAACGACGACGGTCTCCGGTCTGCCCGTGAAGATCACCAGTATGGAGTTCCGCGACGTATTGGCGCTGGAGACAAAGATCCAGGATTCGAAGGTATCGGTCGCCTTCATCTGCCCCGGTATCGCCGACCGCACCGCCGAGATCGTCCAGGTCACCCGCAAGAAGTCCGTGATTTCGACGACGAGCGAGCGCGAGACGACGGAAAAGGGCGCCAGCGTGGGGCTCATCGCCAAGGATTCGAAGCCGGTCATCCTGATCAACGTGACCGCCGCCAGGGCCGAGAACGCCGAGTTCGGCGTCGAGCTGCTCAGGCTCGCCGAAATCATCAAATAACGGCAAGAAAAGTAACGGCAAGAAACAGTTTTGAAGCGGCCGGTCTTATTCGGCGGGGGCGTTTCCTGCCGGTGACGGCGGAGCGGTGTCCGCGGCGGCCGGACCCGATTTGCGTTCCCAGTTGTCCAGCCCGAACGACAGATGGAACAGGAATTCGCGCGAGAGTCCCGGCAGCGGCGCGTGATAGCTGTCGTAGGGCTGGATCATCACGGCGTTCTCGTTCAGCAGGTTGTAGATCCCGGCGCCGGCGGCCAGTCCCGGGACGATGAAGTTTTCGTACCGCAGGTTCAGGTTGACCATCCACAGCTCGCTGTATTTCCGGACGGTTTCGGTGCCGGCCGGCGCCGTCACGCCGTAGCCGTAGCGCGGGCTCATGAACACGACCGACGGGTTGATCCACAGGTTCTGGACCGGCGACACGGCGCCGTTGAAGGTGACCTTGTGGCTCGGGAACGCCAGCAGGACGTCGGTATGCCCGGCGACGGAATAGGTCGGAACCCGGTTCTTGCCGGCGGTGTTGTAGTAGGAGTAGCTGACCGCGCCGTAGCCCCGCTTCTCGCGGTATTTGAGTTCCGCTTCCACGCCCCGGGAACCGGTCTTGGGGAAGTTCGGATAGGTCTCGGCGCTCGTCGCGACATCGAAGTTGTAGACGATCGGCTTCTTGATCGTGATGTCGTAGAAGTTCGCCGTGAAATACAGGCTGTCGGTGATCTGGGCGCCCGCCTCGGCCTCGAACACGTTCGTTTTTTCGGGCTTCACCGCGGGCGAGAGGTCGATGTTCGAGACCGACGGTGCGCGGAACGCCCGGCTCCAGAGGCCCTTCACGTGATAGCGTCCGAATACACGGGTCAGAGCCACCCTGGGCACGAATGAAGAGCCGTACTGGCTGTGGTTCTCGAACCGGGCTCCGGCGGTGACGTTCACGATTTCGTGCCGGAACAGGGCCTGCCCGAATACCGCCACGTTCCGGTAGGTGATTCCCAGTTTCCCGTTCTGGAACGTCGTCGGCGAAAAACGTGCGTCGTTATGCGCGTGCTGGTATTCGAGCTGCGTGCCGCCGGTGAGATGCAGCGCGTCGGTCGCCTGCCAGGCGGCTTTCAGGCTTCCCACGTATTTGTCGGACGTGCGCTCGAAGTAGATCGGTCCGGTGGGGTCCGCGTCGGACGAGTTCCAGGGCTGCTGGCGCCGGAAGCTGAACAGCGGCGTGACGGTCAGCCTGTCGGTCGGCTTCCAGGCGTACGACAGGTCGGTGAAATAGGAGATGAAATCAAGCGCTGTCGGTGCGGGAAGAACGGCGTCGTAGCCGTCCTGCATCGTCGTGCGGTAGTCGTCGATCATGAACCGGAGCCGCAGCCCCTTGTATTCGCCCTTCAAGTTCGCGTTGTAGGGCAGGATCCGCCCGGCGCGCCGCATGCTGATCGTGTTGCCGTAGAAGTCGGTGTAGTCGCGGTCGCCGTGGAGCGCGCGGCCCATGAACAGCGACGCACCTATGTAGGAGTCTTCGGTGGGCTTGTCGCCGAACAGCAGGTGATAGTTCTGGCGCATGAAGGCATCGGCGGTGAACCCCGCCGTCGCGCCGCCGGCGATGCCCCGGTATCCGCCGCCGATCCGGGTCGTCACGTTGATGACCGCGAGTTCCGCCGAGCCGCCATATATTGCCGAGCCGGGACCGCGGATGATTTCGATCTTCTCGATCAGGTCGACCGGGAAGTGGTTGCCCAGCTGGAGCGTCGAGAAGAAACCGTCATCGAACGACTGGCCGTCGACGAGCAGGAGAATTTTTCCCTCGTGCCCCCAGTTTCCCCGGAAGCCGACGCCCGTAACCCCTTCGACGTCAACTCCGAAATAAAAGCCGGGGACCAGCAGCAGAACGTCCCGCAGGTCCCGCGCCCCGGACTTCACGATCTCTTCACGCGTGACGACCGTGATGATGCCGGGGGTTTCCCGGACGGTCATCGGCTTTTCGGTGGCGACGGTGGTCTCCGCCTTCAGAAGGTCTTCAAGAGAGATCTCGCCGATGTCCTTGGCCTCGGGTGACCCGGCGGAAACACCTGGAGCCTGCGCCTGCAGAACCGGAATCCCTGTTTCAATCTGAGCCGAAACGGGAACAGTGGCGCACAGCAGGAGTGCCCCGGTGAGCGACGCCGGTCGAAGGCATGACAGGATTCTTTTCATCGTTGCCCGCTTATAATGCCTTTTAACGGGTCCACCGGTCAATTCTAATTGTGTTAAATATCGGGATAGCCGTCCGGAAATACGGGTTCCCCCACGGGGTGCCTGTATCGTAGGCACCCCCTTGGGTTTCCGGCCCGTATCGGTTTAGAGTTCCCCCGACGGTTCGATGGGCTGCCGACAGCGGCTGCCGCAGGGTTGAACGCGTCAAGGAGAGACGGTGATGGACATCAAGGATATTCCCGCAACGGTCAGGAAACTTCGCACAACCTTCAACAGCGGGCGCACGCGTCCGCTCGAATGGCGCGACCGGCAGCTGAAGGCGATCGCGACGATGATCAAGGCCAACCAGGACCAGATTATCGACGCCCTGTCGAAGGATCTCGGCAAGCCGCCGATCGAGGCGATGGTCGCCGAGACTTCCTTCATGATCCAGGAAGTCGCCCTGTTCCGCAAGAAACTCTCCGACTGGGCAAGGCCCGAGAAAGTCTCGACCCCGCTGCCCGTGCAGCCGGGCAAGAGCATGATCGTGCGCGAGCCGCTGGGCGTCGTGCTCGTCATCGCCCCCTGGAACTATCCCTTCCAGCTCTGCATGTCGCCGCTCGCGGGCGCGATTGCCGCCGGCAACTGCGCCGTGCTGAAGCCCTCCGAAGTGACGCCGCACACCTCCGCGGTCATCGCGAAGCTGGTGCCGGAATACCTGGATCCCGACTGCTTCGCCGTGGTCGAAGGCGGCGTGCCGGAAACCACAGCGGTTCTCAAGGAACAGTTCGACTACATCTTCTATACCGGTAACGGCACGGTGGGCCGGATCGTCATGGACGCCGCCGCCAAGCACCTGACCCCGGTGACGCTGGAACTGGGCGGCAAGAGCCCGACGCTGGTGGACAAGGATGTGGACCTCGATGTCGCCGCCAAGCGCATCATCTGGGGCAAGTTCTTCAATGCCGGACAGACCTGCGTGGCGCCCGACTACATCCTCGCGCACGAGGCGATCGAGAGCCGCCTGATCGACAAGCTCCGCACGACGGTGAAGGAGTTTTACGGAGAGGACCCGAAGAAGAGCAAGGATTTCGCCCGCGTGGTGAATTCGCGCCATGTGCAGCGGCTGTCAAAGCTGCTGGGCAGCGGCGACGTGGTGACCGGCGGCGACTACGACGAGTCGCAGAACTACCTGGCGCCGACGATCATGCGCAATGTCCGTGAAGACTCCCCCGCGATGCAGGACGAGATCTTCGGGCCGATCCTCCCCGTGCTGAAGGTGCAGGACATGGATTCGGCCATCGAGTTCGTGAACAAGCGGCCAAAGCCCCTGGCGCTGTATATCTTCTCGACCAGCCGCGAAGTGCAGGACCGTGTGATCGCGCGGACCAGCTCGGGCGGCATGTCGGTCAATCACGCCATCGTCCATCTGTCGGTACCGGGCCTGCCGTTCGGCGGCGTGGGCCCCAGCGGCATGGGCGGCTACCACGGCAAGGCGTCGTTCGACACCTTCTCGCACAAGAAGTCGGTGCTGCGGAAAGGGTTCGCGCTCGACGCGCCGATCCTCTACCCGCCCTACACCGCGTCGAAGGTAAAGTGGCTGAAGAAGCTGCTCTGATCCGCCGATGCCAGAAAAGTTCCGCATACTGATCAGCGTTCGCGGCAGCGGCGATATCGGCTGGGACCTGCGCACGGCGGACGAACTGCCGCCGGGCAGCGGGAAGAAACCGCTCATCGCCCGCTATATGTCGGAAGAGGAAGCCCTTCTCGACAAGGAGTTCTGCGAGGCAAATGCCAACAGTCATGCGCCGGATCTGACCATGGTGACGGAGATCCGCAAGGCGCTGGAGGCGCAGCCCAAGCACCGTTATTTCCGGCTGGGCACAGACTGAGCAATAACAGACGGGGGAATGAGTATGGCAGCGGGAAACGACGTGGCATTTGTCGCCGGAGCGACCGGGTTCACCGGCCGCGAGGTGGTTCGCCTGCTCGCCTCGAGGGGCGTGAAAACGGTCGCCCATGTGCGGCCCGATTCGCCGTCGCTCGCCGACTGGCGCACGAAGTTCGAGAAACTGGGCGCGTCCGTCGACACGACCCTGTGGAATGTCGGGGCGCTCACGAAGACGTTCGTGACGCTCAAGCCCACGCTCGTCTACGGACTGCTCGGCACCACGCGCAAGCGCATGGGCCAGGTGGAGAAGCAGGGCGCCTCGCGGGAGACCGCTAACTACGAAGCGGTCGACTACGGCATGACGAAAATGCTGATGGACGCGGCGGTTGCCGCCGGGATCAAGCCGCGCTTTGCCTACCTGTCGGCCATCGGTTCGGGGCCCCGCGCAGCGGGTGCCTACATGAAGGCCCGCTGGAAGGCGGAGACAGCATTGCGCGAAAGCGGCCTGCCGTACATCGTCGCCCGCCCGGCATTCATCGCCGGGGAGCGGCCCGAGGAGTCACGCCCGATGGAGAAGATCGGCGGCGCGTTCTTCGACGGCGTGCTCGGCGTGGCGGGTGCGATTGGCGCGAAAACACTGAGTGCCCGCTACCGCTCGATATCGAACACGGACCTTGCCGGTGCGATCGTGCGGCTGTCGCTGGACCCCGCGGCCGCCAACAAGGTGTTCGAGCGCGAAAAGCTGGTGCCGTAACCAGCCGTTAACTACTGCGCCGCGCCCAGCGGATAGTCGCGCCCCTTCATCCGGATCACCACGCGGCCGTCTTTCTCGTCATAGAGCCTCGATAGCTGTTCGGCCGCCTGCCGGTTGAACCGGGCGAAGGTCGTACCGCCCTTCACGCGGCAGTAGGGGACATGGTCCGCGCGGATCTCGATCGTGGCCGGGTCTATTTTCTCTTCAATGCCGTCGTAGGTTTTCACCCATAGGGTTTCGGGCAGAGCCCCTTTGGGATCTCCCCAGCAGGAGATCGCCTGGTAGGGCACGTCCTGGACGATGACGGGCTTTCGCTCGGTGGGAGAGACGAATATTTCCCACTCCTGGGCAATGGGGTCCGCGCCGGTGCCGTAATCCGGGTTCCGCCGCAGGTGCTGGCGCAGGAATTCGACCAGCCGGTCGTGGACGATCTCCTCGCCGTCGTTCCAGAGGCGGCCTTCGCGGTCGATCACGACCGGGGTGTTCACCCAGCCGGGCGGCGGTCCCTTGGCGGGGTCGAGGATGACGGCCATTCCTTTGTCTACCTGGCCTCGTACGCGCCACCGGAACTTCCGGCCGCTCTTGCGGTCACGTTCCACTCGCACCGGTTAGAGCGGCAGACGGAGCCGCCGTTTTCCTTCGAGACCGGCGGGCAGTCGCAGGTGCCCATCATCTGGCTGGCCTCGCAGCTTTTCTGCTGCATCGTCTCGAACAGTTTGAAGTACCGTACCGTATCGGCGTTTTTGCGGACCACCGGGTTGTGCGTGCAGCCGCAGCTTCCGAACGCGGGCACGTCCCGGCCGCAGTCGGCGTCCGCACTGCAGGTGCGAATCGACGCCAGTTCGGCTGCCAGATCTTTTGCGAGGTCGGCGCAACTCGACTGGACGGGGTCCCGCGGCGTGCCGCCGCAGGCGGTGAAGAAGAGAAGCAGAGCGAACAGGGCACCCTTCATTACCACTCCACCTCGATCTCGATCTTTTCGGTACCGGTGCCCACTTCCAGCTTGCCGCCGGTGAGCCCTTCGGGGATTTCGAGTTCGTAGGCCGCTTCGCCGGAGGGCTGGCCCTTCACGGGCACGATTTTAAGAAACTCGCCCGCCGCGCTCTGGAGCGAGACGGTCTTGATCGGGACCGGCTTGCCGCCGTGGGGGTCGCGGCCCTTCAGCCAGATCTTCAGTTTCGCCTCGTCGCGCACCAGTTCGGCCGAAATCCCCGAGACGTAGAATATCTTCCCGCCGTGGGAGGCGAGCCGCTTGAGGTCCGGGCTGATCTGCACCTGCGCGGACAGGACGCCCTCGATCGGGCACTGGGCGAAATAGAGCCGTCCGGTGAGTCCCTCGGCGGCGGCGCCGGGAAGTTCCTTCGTCACGAAATAGTCTTCCTTGGCGCGCCGGAAGTCGGCCACGTCGCCGGTATCGGCCAGGAAGGAGAACCGCAGGCAGTCGGGCGGGAGCTGTGCCGGCTGCCCGCGCGTATCCATGAGATAAATCCGCTGGTCATCCGCCGTGAGCACCAGCTCCAGGAGCACCGAGCCGGCAGCAAACAGCCCGCCGCCGTGCAGCGGCACGATGGTGGGCGCCTGCGCCTCGACGCTTAAGGTTTCTTCCTGCTTTGCGGCACCGGGCTCAGACGCCGTGTCGCCTTCCATCAGCACCGTCGGCTCTTCTGAGTCGCCGCCTTCGGCGCCTTCTGTGCCGGAAGGCGTCCCTTTCGACACCCGCTGCTTCTTGCCGCCGGACTTGCCGTCAGAGGCCTTGTTCGCATCGGCAGGCGCGGCCTTCTTGCCGCAGGCGGCGAGGGTGAGGAGAACGAGAAAAGCGCAAAGCAGTTTCTTCATAGAGGGTAGGGGAGTTTAACGTGTAGGCCGCACAGGGGAAGGGGCTGAGTGAACTCGCCGGGACCGCGCATCTCAGCACGTCTCCAGGTCGTCGTCCCGGTAAGGCTGGGGGGTGGTGGCAGCGTCCCGGTCGAGGGGCAGCAGCCAGTCGACGATAGCGGCAGCCAGTTTCTCGATTTCCGGTTCGGTGGCAGGGACCCGGTCGGCCCGGAACAGTTCCGCCACGGCGCGCGGTCCGGTATCGACGCTGACACAGGAGGTATGACGGCGGTCCATTTCGCGGGTGCGGGCTTCGGTGAGCTGGCGGACGCGGTCGATAAAAATCCGTTTGCGGTCAGCGAGAATCACGGGATATGCCACCTCTAAACTGTTCTACTGTATAGAACGCCGTAAAAAATCCGTTTGGCGAGTCGCGTCATACAGGTAACAATAGCACGGCGTTCGTGGCGCGTGAATCTGCCAAGGCGTTGTGGCGGATTTCCCTGGCAACACGGACCGGCGGGAGACAACGAGGATGATCCACGGGCACCTTCACCCGGATTTCTGGCGTACGGCAAAACTGTTTGAAAAACAGGTCAAGGCTTTTCCCGGGGGAGCGGCGCTCGCCGTCTACCACCACGGTGAAAAGGTCGTCGACCTGTGGGCCGGGGTGATGGACGAGAAGGGCACTCCCTGGCACGAAGACACGATGGCCGTGTCGTTCTCGACCACCAAGGGAATAGCGTCCACGGCGCTCCATGTTTGCGCCGACCGCGGCCTCATCGACTACGACGCTCCGGTCTGCCGCTACTGGCCGGAGTTCGCCCAGCAGGGAAAACAGGACGTCACCGTCCGTCACGTGCTCACCCACCAGGCGGGGCTGTTTGCGATCCGGCGGCTCATCGACAACGCCAACCACATGCTCGACTGGGAACACATGGTGGAAACGCTGGCCGGCGCAAAACTCCAGATGAAGCCCGGCACGGGCAGCGCCTACCATGCGCTCACCTACGGCTGGCTGGTGGGTGAACTGGTGAAACGGGTCTCGGGCAAATCGATCACCGACTTCCTGCAGAGCGAGATCGCGAAACCTCTGAAACTGGACGGCCTTTATATCGGTGTTCCCAAGAAGGAGCTGCACCGCGTGTCGCAGCTCGTGGACCACATGCAGTCCATGAAGAAGGTGTTCAAGGACGGCCCCCCGGGCCAGAAGCACAAGAACGGCACGCCGCTCGCGCACAAGTTGATCGGCCTGTGGGACCGCACGCGTCACCCGTTCAACTCGCTGGGCGCCAAGGGAATCACCCACTTCGACTTCTCGTCGCATGCGGCGGTGAGCGCGGCGATACCGGCCGCCAATGGCGTCTTCACGGCCCGCTCTCTGGCCAAGCTCTACGCCATGATCGGAAACGGCGGCGAACTGGGCGGCGTGAGAATCCTGTCCAAAGAGACGATCCGCAAGATGAGCCAGGTGGAACACCGCGGCATCGACCGGGTGATTCCGTTCGATATGCAGTTCCGGCTGGGTTATCACGGGGCCTTTACGCTACGGGGTCCGCTCCCGCACGGCTTCGGTCACTACGGGTTCGGCGGCTCGGGCGGCTTCGCGGATCTGGACCGCAACGTTTCGATGGGGCTCATCGTGAACGGCGGGGTGGGATCCAAGCTGCTGGGCGACCTGCGGCCGGTTCTTTTCGCCGGGGCGATTGTCGAGAGCGTGGACAAGGGGAAAGGCAGTTCGGGCCGCAAATACGGTTCCGTACGGCAGGGGAAAGCAGCATGATTCACGGACACATTCATCCGGATTTCTGGCGTGTGGGACAGGCGCTCGAGAAGCAGCTCAAGGAGTTTCCGGGCGGCGCGGCCGTCTGTGTCTACCACGGCACCGAAAAGGTCGTCGACATCTGGGGCGGCCCGATGGACGAGAAAGGCACTCCCTGGCACGAAGACACCATGGCCGTGTCGTTCTCGACGACGAAGGGCGTGGCATCCACAGCCCTGCACATCTGCGCCGACCGGGGGCTGATCGACTACGACGCTCCGGTCTGCCGCTACTGGCCGGAGTTCGCCCAGAAGGGCAAGCAGGACATCACCGTCCGCCACATCATGACCCACCAGGCGGGCCTCTATGCGATCCGCAAGATGATCGACCGGGCGGAGAACATGCTCGACTGGGAGCACATGGTGGAGGTGCTGGCCGCCTCCGCACCGGCGATGAAGCCGGGCACGGGCAGCGCCTACCACGGAATCACCTACGGCTGGCTCGTGGGCGAACTGGTGCGGCGCGTGTCGGGCAAGACGATCTCCGAGTTCCTCAAAAGCGAGATCTCGAAGCCGCTCGGACTGGACGGCCTCTATATCGGCGTGCCCAAGAGCGAGCTGCACCGCGTGGCGCCGCTCATCGGGGCTATGAAGAACGCCACCCCGAAGCCGAAAAAGGTGCGCGGCAGGAAGCGCGGACCGACCCTGCGCCAGCAGGTGCTCGGCCGTATTCCGCAGCTCGTTCGCATGGCACAGGCGCTGGCCCCCAAGGGAGTCGGCAAGTTTGATTTCTCGTCTCACGAGGCGGTGCAGGCGTCGATCCCGGGCGCGGGCGGCGTGTTCACCGCCCGTTCGCTGGCGAAACTGTACGCCGCGCTTGCCAACGGCGGCGAGCTGAACGGCGTCCGGATCATGAAGCGGGAAACGATCGAGAAGGCGGCCATCATCCAGGTGAACAAGATGGACCGGGTGATTCCCTTCAACATGCAGTGGCGCATGGGTTACCACATGGCCGGTACCACCAAGGGTATTCCGCACGGCGCGTTCGGCCACTACGGGTTCGGCGGCTCGGGCGCGTTCGCGCACCCCAAGCGCAATCTGGCGGCGGCGCTGATCCTGAACGGCGGCGTGGGGACGCACA
This sequence comes from uncultured bacterium, assembly GCA_964565925.1. Lineage (GTDB taxonomy): Bacteria > JAGRBM01 > JAGRBM01 > JAGRBM01 > JAHCIT01 > CAZMGV01. Next base: position 155,192 of record CAZMGV010000003.1, on the reverse strand, counting down.
TGCTGGCCGACCTGCGTATGCCGAGAATCGGCGGCGCGGTGCTCGACAGCGCCATGAAGCGCGAGAGCAGATAATCAGCCCTGAAACAGTCCCTTGTCCTTGAGCACCTGCCTGGCGGCCTTCTGGAGTGCGCCGCGGACGGCGGTTGAATCAGCGATCGCGCGGATTTCCCCCAGCGGGAGCTGCTTCACCAGCCGGACCGCCGTGTCGATGTTCGTCTTGGGGTTGCGGATGATCTTTCCCTTGATCGTGGCGTCGTACATCCAGTTGGTGTTCATGGAAATAATCCGGATCGCCTCGACGGACGCGGTCGGGTCCCCGGCGATGCGCGTGATCTCCTCGGTCGTGATGCGCTGGTTCTTGAGCAGGTAGGGAATCAGCACATGTGCGGCCGGATCGCGAAAAAGGAACTGGCGGACTTCCTTGGCGCTGATGAGGGAGAGCTTGATCTTGTCGAGCACCGTCATCTCTTTCAGCCGGTCGACCATGGTGACACGCTTGCGCTCTTTCACCTTCTCGTCGGCCGAGTCGTCTTCTTCAGTGAACTCTTTGTCGAACTCGCCCTCGCTGGCGGTGACTTCCGTCTGGCGGAACCGCACCGGCGGCGCCTCGCCGCGCAGGACTTCGGTCATGTAGCTCTCGATCCCCTTGCGGATATCGTCCGGTACCGGCAGCAGTTCCAGCGCGGCCGAGGGCGGCGGGCCGGGTTTGACCGACGTCACCTTCACTTTCAGTTCCAGTTCGTCGCCGTTGGCGGGGAACTCGAGCACCAGCACCGCCTGCGAATCGATGGCGGCACTGGTCGCGCCCATGACGTTCAGGCGGCCCTGCATCAGTTCCCCGGTGTAGACCGTCAGGAAGTCCGTCGGATCGAGAAAGCCGATCCGGACACGCGCCGCGTTTTCCCAGCGGGATTTCATGGGCGTAGTGTAGGGGATGAGCGGGGCATCTGGAACGCAGGTGCAATGTTTCGCGGTCCGGGTTATTCTTTTTCCGGTATGAGCGGACTCAATACAGCCGGATCCAAATACACCGTCATCTACGACGGCACCTGCGGGATGTGCTCGAAGTCCGTGCAGCGGATCCGCAAGCTGGATAAGCAGGGCGTCTTCGAATACGTCCCGTACCAGGCGCCCGATCTGCTGAAACGATTCCCCCAGGTCGATCTGAAAGCCTGCGAAGGGGAGCTGTTCGTCGTGACCCCGTCAGGTGAACTGAAAGGCGGCCCCAAGGGGGTCGCCGAGATACTGCGGGCCTGCGGCTGGCGGGTCACTCCGGCGCTCATGGACGCACCGGGGATGAACTGGCTGGCGCGGCGCGTCTATAACGTGATCGCCGCCAACCGGAAGTCCATTGGCGGCACCTGCGAACTGCCCGCCGAATACCGCCCACCGCCCGCTTCCGGATCCCGGGTCGGTTGAAATTTCCCTTGTAATATCAGATATTTAACTGGTTTAATGTGGGGCCGGGCAGCCTATTGGCTTTTGCGCCCGGTTTCGTAAATAGTTGGTCCCCCTGAGCGGGAATCTGTACGTGACCGAACTGAACACAACCAGCAAAATTCCGGGACTTACGCCCCGCCGGTCGATCTTCTTTCTGGCCGATGGCGCCCGCCCCGACGTCATGGAAGCGCTGGCCCGTGCGGGCCGTCTCCCGGCCATTAAAGAGCTGTTCTACGACAAGGGTTCGAGCGATCCGGCGGTGACGGTGTTTCCGTCCACGACCGGTCCGGCCTACCTGCCGTTTGTGACCGGCTGCTATCCGGGCACCTGCGACCTGCCGGGCATCCGCTGGTTCGACCGTCATCATTACGCGAACAAGCTGTTCAGCATGCAGCGCTCCCGCAGCTACGTCGGCGTCGGCGGCCCGCTGCTCATGCACGACATCGCCAAAGAACCGAAGACAATGTTCGAGATGATCCCGAAATCGCTCAACGTGTACAACCACGTCAAGCGCGGCGCGGGCATGGACCGCGAGCGGGCGCCGGGCGCGCTGCCGGCGATGATCCTCGCGCACCTGACGAGCGACTACGATGTCGTCACCCGCCAGGTGTTCGGCGGCCTGCGCCGTGCGCTGGTGGAGGATTTCGAGTTTCTCTTCGTGGCGTTCCCGGGCATCGACGGCGCCGGACACAACTCCGACCCGTTTTCGGAGTGGGCGCTCGGCGAATACGAGAAGATCGAGCAGGCCGTCGAGATGGCCTACGAGACGCTCTCCCGCTACGGACTATGGGAGACGACGTCGCTCACGATCTCGGCCGACCACGGCATGACGCCGACCCATTCGCACTTCGATCTCGACCAGTTCATCGAGAAGCTGGGGCACCGGAACTACTATTATCCGACCGGCTACCGGTACTGGACCAACGCCACCGCCGCCACGATGGTGTCGGGAAACTCCATGGCGAACCTGTATTTCGCCCACCCCAAGGGCGGCTGGAACCGCAAGCCGATTTTCGAGGAGTTGGCCAATGGCATGTTCGGCGGCGTGGTGGACAGGCTCTTGGAACAGGAAGCGGTCGACCTCGTCGCCGGTCCCGACGCCGAGGGCGTCCGTGTGAAAACCCGGCGCGGCGAGGCCTGGATCCGCGAAGAGGCACCCGAAGGCGGAGCGGGCGAGGCGCGGATTCTCTATCGTGTGACGCACGGCACAGATCCGTTCGGCTATACCAGCCACCCTGCGGAAGGAACGGAGCGCGAGAGTCTTGCTGCCAGCTACGGCACCGAATACCCGGACGCCCCGGTCCAGCTGCTGCAGTTCTTCCGCTCCAAACGGGCGGGGGACCTGGTGGTTTCGGCAAAAAACGGCCACGACCTGCGCGTGCGCTGGGAGTTCCCCGAACATAAGGCGAGTCACGGCGGATTCGCGCGCGAGCATATGCTCGTGCCGTATCTCTCGAACCGGAAACTCGAGGCCGGGCCGCGCCGCACGGTCGACTACGTGCCCACGGAACTGGACTATCTCGGACGGGACATCCCGAAGCTCATGGATGGCCGCGTGATCCCGGAGCAGGTAAAAACGGAGAAGTAATGGCTTCCACAGGTACCATCAGTTTTCAGGACCGGATCAACGCGACGCTCAAGCTCGCCGATCTGAAGATCAACCCGCGCCCCAAGCATGTGAATCTCGAGGTCACCAAGAAGTGCAACGCGCGCTGCACGTTCTGCTTCTACTGGCAGACCAAGGACGAGACTGTTCTGGACGACTACTCCCAGATCGTGCGCAAGTTCGACCCGATGATCGTCACGATCTCGGGCGGCGAGCCGACGCTGCGGCAGGACCTGCCTCAGCTCGTGCGCGGCATGAAGGACGCGACCGATTTCGTCTACATCTCGATGGTGAACAACGGCAGCCTGCTCACGAAGGAGCGCGCGAAGGAACTTCACGCCGCCGGGATGAACCAGATCAACTTCTCGCTCGATTTCCCCGACGAACGCCACGACGTTTACCGGGGCATGAAGGGCAACTACCAGCGGATCGTCGGCCTCATCAAGGAGATCCGCGACATCGGATTCGACCGGATCAACTTCAACACGTTCATCATGCGCGACAACCTGCACGACGTCGTGAACATCACGAAGCTGGCCTACGAGCTCGGGATCGGCGCGTCGTTCTCGTGCTACTCGACCATGAAGACCGACAAGGACGAATATATGATCCCGCCCGAGGAGATCAACGACGTCCACGCGGTCGTGAACGAGCTGGTGAACCTAAAGCACAAGTACGGCCACATCCGGAATTCGGACTACTACCTCCTGAACATTCCGGACTACTTCGTCCGCGGGTCCAAGGACGGCTGCCGCGCCGGCAAGGACTGGGTGCACGTGACGGCCGAGGGCTACATCCAGCCCTGCTCGGAGCTGCCGATCAAGGCGCACTACTCCGAATTCAACGAGAACACGATCACGGAGAAGGACATCTGCGACAAGTGCTGGTTCGCCTGCCGCGGAGAGAGCCAGGCGCCGCTGAATATGGCGCGGGTGGGCGAGATCCTGAAGAAGCCGGATTACTCGCTGCCGTTCGAATCATCGCTGGCGATGTAATGCGGGCAGCCGCCCCGGCTGCTACCGCACCAGTTTTGAAATCGCCTTGAACTCGTCCGAGCCGGCCTTGCCGAGCAGCTCGAACACGACGCTCTCCGCGGTCGTGATATTCGCGCCGGCCTTCTCGCACTGGGCGAGGCCCAGTTTCCAGTTCAGCTTTTTACGCGAGAGGCAGGCGTCGGCGACGACGTGGACCAGGAACCCCTTGCCGATCAGCCCCAGCGCCGTCTGGTAGACACAGATATGCGTTTCCATGCCGGCGAGGATCACCGCCGGGCGCTTGAGCGTTGTAATGACGTGGCTGAACGATTCGTTCGCCGTGCAGGGGAACTCGATCTTCTCGATCGCCTTGAGCGTCGGATAGACCTCGGTGATCTCGGGCAGCGTTCGGCCCAGCCCCTTCGGATACTGCTCGGTGGCGATCACCGGGAGTGGCAGGATGCGCGCCGCTTCGAGCAGCAGGCGCACGTTCTGGAGCGCCGTGGCGCGGTGGGTTTCGTCCATGGCTGCGAACAGGCGGTCCTGGTAGTCGATCACGCAGAGGACGGAACTGCTTCGGTCGAGGGTCCGGCTGGCGGTATTCATCCCTCCATTATAGCCGAAGCCCGGATCCGGAAAATGCTTTTGGTCAGTCCGGCGGGGATCGGCCTGTCGGGGATCAGTGCGCGTGCGGGCAGCAGACGGCGCACTGGCAGTCGGCGCGCAGCACGTCGAGCGTGTAAATGGCGTCGTAGCCGTCGGACCAGCCGACGAACATGCGGCCGTCCACGATCTTGATCTTCTCGGGCCGGGGCTTGGGCTTTCCGGCGCCCGACAGCGGGGAGGCCTGGCTCGGCCGCTCGTAGGGGGGCGGCTGCAGCAGCCGGAGCTGGTCGAACGTGAAGATCGACTGGTGGTCGTCGTCCCAGTAGATCTCGAGGGCGTAGTTGCCCAGGCCCTGGCAGGTCTTGATCTTGTAGGGGTTCGTGATCTGGATAAGGTCGGTCACTTGGTTCGCTCCCGGGCGGTTCAGATAGGCCAGACGACGCGCGGGGACAAGGGGATGACTCGTAGGGGGATCGGCTGCTTTCGTTACGGAACCAGCCCCAGCCGACGCAGCCCGTCGGCGGCCTTTTTCGCGAGAAACTCGTGGCCTTCCACGCCCGGCACCGGGTGGGATTCGTCGAGCCGCAGCTTGCGGGTGTTTTCTTCCCGGTAGTCCCCCAGTGGGTCGATCACGGGGACTGTCCACTGGGCGAACACCCGGGCCATCTGGTCGTGTACGGGCAGCAGCGAGTAATCCTTGTCCTGTCCGAAGTCGGGAATGATGAAGCCCGCGATTTTCGCGCCCACAGGCTGTGCGGCGTCGGAGATAATTCCCAGCGACCCGGACATCAGCTCGATACCCGGGGCCCCCGGTGCCGCGCCGCGCAGGCTGATGCGGGTGGAGCGGTTCTGGGCCTGCGCGGCGGCGTAACGGCCGCGCCGCAGCATCCGTTCCAGCACTATCCCGAGCCGCCACCACTGGGGGAGATCCGTGTGCTCGGGCTGAAGGGTGTCCGGGGATTCGAGCAGCATTGCCGGGGAGACGGCCCACAGGATGAGCGCCGGGCTTTCGTTCACGGCCGACTGGGCGACGACGGCGGAACCCGCCACGTTCGCCCCGAGCAGCGCACGGTTGAGGATCTGCACGCGGCCGCCGAATTCTTTCTCCAGTTTCACGGTCCAGAGGTCCTGCGTCTGGACGCCCGGACCCCAGGTCTCGTCGCCCGAGAGCACCACGATCCGGAACTGGCCCGTGGCGGGCGCGCCAATCGGCGTCGCCGGCTGGCGGAACCCCGCCGCATCGGTTTTGTACCAGTCGGGGTGGCGGTCCAGCACCTTCGTGCCGGCCCAGTCCACCTCGCGGGCGGCCCATTCGCCCAGGCCCAGGAGGACCAGCACGACGGTCATGGCAAGCAGCACTTTTTTCATTCGGCCGACCAGACCTCGCCATAGAGGGTTTTCACCCGCTCACGGTAGCTCATCAGCGTCTGAAAGAGATCGAACGGCCCTGAGGCGGCCAGCAGCTCGCGGCACTTCTCGATGAACCGGGCTTCGGCGCGGATCAGCTCCGGAGCGCCTTCGCCCTCCAGATATTCCGGCACGGTGCGGCGTTTCGTGTCCGGCCCTGCCGGGCAGCCCGAGTGGATGTTTTCGGAGAACTTGAACCAGCGTTCTTCGCCTTTCTCGTTCACGATCCGGGCGAACGGAAACAGGCGGCAGGCCAGCGGGCGGTCCGCGTGGACGGCGCAGTGGCCGTTGGCTTTAAGGAACGGGCAGTGCTTCTCGGGAGTCAGCCTTATCTTTGCCATCGGGAGGAAGCCGGTGCCGAAGGAAAATTCGCCGTAGGCTTTCATGAAGGCGGCGGGGGCGAGGTCCACCGCTTTGGAGAGGCGAGAGAGGTCCGCGTCCGTGAGCGGCACTTCCACGTTCCAGCAGCAGCCACCGCAGCCCCGGCATTCGAACGGCACCTTTTCGCCGGGAGCGATCTCCCGGGCGGTGCCCGCGGCGGCCATTTTCTCGAGCTTTGACGATCTCGGATCCACGGGCGGCAATCTGGCACGGGGAGCGGCGGCTGGGTAGTCCACGCCTCCACAGATTTGAACCATGTGCTAGGCTCCCGCGCCATGCAGATACCGGACTACCCCGAAGCGAAAATCGTGTTCTGCGACCTGGATAACACCCTCTACGGCGGCACGCTGGGGATCGACCTGGCCCGCCATCTGGTGAGCGGACTCAAGGCCCTGAAAGCCGTCGCGCTGCTCTCGGCCACCATGGCGAAATACCTGGCCGGCCGCGCCCAGATGGACGACTTTATCCAGGCGTCCAGTTCGCTCTTCAAGGGCGAAGACAAGGTGTCGGGGTACGCCCGCGTGCGGGACGGCACCCGCAAACACTGCATGGACAAGATCTATGTCGAGACGGAGACGGCGCTTCGCAAATACCGCGAGCGCGGCGTGCCGGTCGTCATCATGGGGACGCCGCCCCAGCCGGCGGTCGAGGTCATTGCCGAAGCCGTCGGCGCCACCCGCGCCGTGGGCGTCGAGATGGAGGTCGATTCGCACGGCCGCCTGACCGACATGCCCATCCGCCCCGTGCCGCACGGCAAGGGCAAATACGAAATCATCCAGAAGATCTGCGCCGAAATGGGCCTTACCCCGCAGCAGGCGGCCTACTTTGGCGACTCGCCGGCGGACGCAGCCGTGTTCCGCGAAGTCGGCTACCAGGTGTGCATCAACGCCCGCGGCGACCTGATCGACGAGGCCAGACGCAAGGGCTGGCCGCTCGTGAAGACGCACCGCACGCGGGGGTAACTCCCCCGGCGATTCGTTCATATTGCGCTTGTGTCATGCCGAGCACAGCCGAGGCATCTCTTCAGGAGACCCCTCCGCTCCGCACTCCGTGCTCCGGTCGGGGTGACAGGGCGGCGGACGCCGGCAGCACCCTTATTTCGCTCGTACCAGTTTCACCTTGAGCAGGTCGAACTGCTTGGTCGGCAGTTCGGCGGCGTTCCTGAGTTCGATCGTAAGCAGGTCTTTGGGCTCGAACACCATTTCCCTGGTGCCGGCGGGCAGTTCCCGGTCCAGCCGGAACCACGCCGTGCCGTCCACGTAGACTTTCGCCATGGACCAGCGGGCGACGACGACCCCGCCGCGGGTCAGTTCCGCCACCATCCGGTCGTGGGGGACTAGCCCGGTGTTCACCTCTGCCCAGACCGTGTGCGCCACGCCGTCGAACGGAAGGATGGACGACAGCACCGCCCGGTCGGTGATGCGCCAGACCGGCTGGCCGTCGCGCACGGCGATCTCGGCGGTCTGTTTGAGACGGGTGATGTCTCCCGGCTTCAGCATGATCCCTTCGGCCGCTTCCAGCTGCTCACCCAGCGGCTTGTGCGAGGCGGGGCCCTCGGGGCCCATGACCGGTGTGACGGAGACGGGCGGGGCCACCTTAATCGGTTCGGGTGCCGGTGCCGGCGCCGGGAGCATCGGAATGTCGGCCACGTAGCCGTCGGTGCCCAGCTTCGCCGTGTCCACGAACACGGCGATGATACCCTCCGACATCTCCTCGACGGTGAACGGCTCGCACTCCTTCGGAATGTTCATCTGGCCGATCTTCCAGCGGTCTTCGTACTGTTTGGCGACGGCTTCCGAGAGGGTCATCGACGGGCCCGGCGAGTGCGCCTCCGAGAACCGCCTGGCGGCGCAGTCGATACGGGACGACACGGTCGCGCACTGTTTTTTGCCGGGCGTCGCCGGCTGGCACTTCTCGGCGCGTGAGACGTTCACCTCCTGTGCGGAGGCGGGGGTCGTCCGGGCGATAAGGAAAGCGGCTGCGGCGAGCAGCAGGGTCCGTTTCACGGGGCAGGTCCTTTCAGAAGCGATATGCCGGTCAGGAGCGATATACCGGCACGCCGAACATGCGGTCGAGATAGTCGAGCGCCTTCAGCTGTCTGGAACCGTACCAGCAGAAATACGATCCGTCCACCAGATAAACCTGCATCCGTCTCGAGGCCGGATACTGGCTCTTCATCAGCCACTCCGCCCGGTGCTCCTGCCTGAACTCGAACGGCTCGTCCGGCAGCAGGATGATCTGAGGCACCTCTTTTTCCAGTTCTTCTTCCGTCACGACCGGGTAGCGGTCGCGCTTGGCAGCAAACGGGTTCACGAAGCCGTACATCGTCAGCACGTCGTGGATGAAGGTGTCGCCATTGATCGTCATCAGCGGGTGGTTCCAGACGGGATAAAAGAGGCGCAGATCCCGGCCGGGTTTTTCCTTTTCGATAGTCACCAGCCGCCGCTCGATCTCGGTGGCGATGCGGTCCGCCTCGGCGATCTTCCCCAGGATCCGCCCGGTCTGGCGCAGCAGCGTGACGCCGTCGGTGAACGTCTTGGGGGCGGTGACGAACACCCGGAGCCCGGCGCTTTTCAGCGCCTCGTAATCTTCGAGCCGGTTCTCCTCGTCGTTCGCGAGCACGAGGTCGGGCTTGAGCTGGACGATCCGCGCGATGTCCGGGTTCTTGGTGCCACCGATGTGTTCGACTGAATTGGCGACGCTTTCAGGGTGCTTGCAGAACTTCGTGATCCCGACGAGCCGGTCCGCGCAGCCCAGATCCGCCACCGTCTCCGTCAGGCTCGGCACGAGGCTCACGATCCGCCGGGGCGGCTGCGTGAACTCGTGGGTGACCCCCGCGGCGTCGGTGACGGTTTCCATCAGGAGCAGCATAACCATCCCGGTGGCGGATCGTCAGCAGGGAAAATTGTCATCCCGGCCGGAGTCCGAAGGACGGCGCGGAGGGATCTCCTCTCAGGAAGAAACAGGAGACCCCTCGACTGCGCTCGGGGTGACACCATTTATTTCCGGGTTGCCGCGAGCAGGGATGGCGGTAACTATTCTCCCATGCCCAACCCCACCTCAGACCCCAGAACCCGCCGGATCCGCATCGGCATCGTCACCATCTCCGACCGCGCTTCGACCGGCGTCTATCAGGACCTCTCGGGCCCCGGCATAAGGGACTCGCTGAAGGCGTATCTCAAAAGCCCGTGGGAGGAGGTCTACCGCCTGATCCCCGACGAGCAGCCCATTATCGAGAGGACGCTGATCGATCTGGCGGACCACGAAGGCTGTTGCCTGATCTGCACGACGGGCGGCACGGGACCGTCCAAACGCGACGTCACGCCCGAGGCGACCGAAGCTGTCTGCGACAAGATCTACGACGGTTTCGGCGAACAGATGCGGGCGGTGTCGCTCAAGTTCGTCCCGACGGCCATTTTGTCGCGCCAGATCGCCGGGAGCCGGGGCAGCGCGCTCATTATCAACCTGCCCGGCAAACCCAAGTCGATCCGCGAGTGCCTGGACGCCGTCTTCCCGGCGGTCCCCTACTGCATAGATCTGATCGACGGGCCGTATCTCGAGACCAACGAAGAGGTCGTGAAAGCGTTCAGGCCGAAGGGGGCGTAGTAAAGGCGAGGGACGTCCAGATTTATGGTTAGCAAGGAAGCGTATCGACGAGCACTAATCGTTGCCCGATCACATCTTGATCAGATCTCGATCCATTGTAAGGGCAAAGAACTTTCGGCATTTTTTGTTTTAGCTGAAAAAACTTTTCGGCATTGTGCATCAGTTTCGCAATTGTCTGACGGAGCCAGAATCTTTAATGGCGACGAAACAACGCTTTTACCGTTTTCATTTATCGACAGTTCCTCGGCAAATGTTGTTGCGCGTGCCGCTTTAGAAACCGTCAGCATTCTAAATTTTTTATATTTAGATCAAGACTCAGTTGGCAAAGACGTTCAATTATTTCGAATTCTTTGTCGCGAATATGCTCTGCTCAAACATGAAATCGCTATCGAACGATTTTTCGCACCAGAAAAGCAAAGTGAAAAAGATCGACTGATATTGGGTGATATGGAATCGAGGATTAATAAATTCGTTGAAGCCATAGAGCTGAAGAAGGAGTTTGCTGAACTTTCAGACCGAGTGCAGCAGAAACTACTTCGGAATGGCGACTGGATGTCGGGACTGCACTATACCCATTTGATTCATAAGCTCGGGATGAAGAGCGATACGGCTCGTTTTATCTATTCATCGTTATCGAGCGATACTCATGCTGGTCCAATGAGCACTAAATTTCTCAGCATGGAAGTAATGTTTCGGATGCATTTCGATCATAGCGAATTCCCGCTATTTGCAGGGTTCTTGGCGATGTCGTTCTTGGTTGAAAAAATCGGTAAGAAATTTATGGGCCAAACCGAGCTGAAAATTACCGATTCAGACGTTAAGAATAGATTTGAAAGGGTAAGGCGAGCGGTCAATTAAGCGCTCACCACTCCACCTGCAGGTCCAGATCCTCGTTGAAAATATGGAACATCAGACGGCCGTGTCCGGGGCGCGCCGGGACGCGGGCGTATAAACAGCTTCCGTCGGTGGAGCGGGCGATCGGCAGCGTGTGGCCGTCCCGGTCGTAGAGGAAGATGAACGTCGTCTCGTTCACGTCGATGGCCGGTTTCTCGGGCGACGACAGATAGAACTTCACGACGGAATCTTCGCGGACGGCTTCTATTAAATAGTCCGCGTTGGCATACACACGGCCGCCGTGGCGGGCGTACTGGGCGCGGGCCTGATCGATCCTGAACACCGTGTCGGCGCCGCCCGCTGTGACGGCGTCGGGGCAGTCGCGCAGCAGGAGCCGCCCTTTAAGGCCCATCTCGTGGGCGTCGCGAAGCTCGGTCGCCCAGAAACTCCCGCCGGTTTCGCGGGCGAACCAGAACTCCTCCTGATCTCTCTGAATCACCAGCCCGCGGCAGGCGGCGGGATCGGTCGTGATCTCTTTCCCGTTCGCATCGAGCAGCCAGATCCGCTGGAAGTCGGGCTTGAGCAGTATTTCCGCCTGAATCTCGCCGGCCGGAATCAGATATCCGCTGTGGGGCGAGGGTCTGCCCTCGGGCTCGAAATCCATGGCGTCGAACGGCTTGGCCTTCTGGCCGCAGAAGGAGAGGAGCGAAATGATTACACTGGTGAGAAGCAGTCCGAAAACCGTTCGCCCTGAGGAGCGCGAAGCGCGTCTCGAAGGGCCGGTTTTCGCCGTTCGATCCTTCGAGACGCCTTGCTTCGCAAGGCTCCTCAGGACGAATGGCAGGGCGCAACCGGCTTCCCTCTGTGGAAGGAGAGGGTGGCCGAAGGCCGGGTGAGGGAGTCCTGAAATCATCGCTCAAAAATAGCCCTGGAACGGCTGTACTCCGGATTCTGTCCCCCTTGCGGGGCGGCGGTCATCCATCTGGGGCCGTGATTGCTCACGCCCTCAAGCGATCTACCCGTGCGCACGGCGGGGACTCTCGCCTGACTCGCGCACCTATTTGACCTTGCTCCAGACGGGGTTTGCCACGGCCCGGATCGCTCCGGTACCGGGTGCGCTCTTACCGCACCGTTTCACCCTTGCCTGATCCCCTTGCGGGGCCATCGGCGGACTGTTCTCTGTTGTACTTTCCGTAGCCTTGCGGCTCCCGGCCGTTAGCCGGCGTCTGGTCCCACGGAGTCCGGAAGTTCCTCGGCAGGCGCGGCACAAGTGCCGTCCCTGACGCGACCGCCCACCGTTCCAGGGCAAAAGCACTGTAGGGTTTCGGGGCGGGTGGCGCAAACCCGCCGGGGGAGTTAAATCACCGGGAGCATGGCGGCGGTCACCAAAAGCGCAGACGAGAAGTTCATGGCACGGGCGATCGAGCTCGCCACACTCGCGCGCGGCCGCACGTCCCCCAATCCGCTGGTGGGGTCGGTGGTCGTGAAAAACGGCCGGATCGTCGCCGAGGGTTACCACAAGGGGACGGGCCTGCCGCACGCCGAAGCCGAAGCCCTGAAACTGGCCGGTTCCAAGGCGAAGGGGGCGACGGTCTACGTGACCCTCACCCCGTGCAACCTGGAGGGCCAGGTGCCGCCCTGCACGTCGGGGCTGATCAAGGCCGGTGTGAAACGCGCCGTGATCGCGTCCGACGATCCGCATCCCAAGGCGGACGGCGCGCTCAAAACCCTGCGAGCGGCGGGGATTCAGGTGACGACCGGCGTGCTGTCCAGAGAAGCCGACCGGATGAACGAAGTGTTCCTGACCTGGGCCGCCACCGGCACGCCGTTCACGGTGGTGAAACTGGCGGCATCGCTCGACGGCAAGATCGCCACCCGCACCGGCGACAGCAAATACATCACCGGCGAGCCGGCGCTCGCCCGGGTCCACTACTGGCGGGACATCTACGACGCCGTCTGCGTGGGGGCGGGGACCGTCCTGGCGGACGACCCGGCGCTGAACGTCCGGTTCGTGAAAAAACCGACCGGGCCCGACCCGTCAGTCATCGTGATCGACTCGCGGCTCAGAACCCCGCCGAAATCGAAACTGATACTGGGCAAGGCGGCGAAAAAGTTCATTGCCACCACCGACCGGGGCACGACCGCCAGAAAGCGCGTGCTCGAAGCGGCCGGTGCGCGGATTGTCGAGATGACCGACCGGCGCGGGCAGGTGGATCTGCCCCGTTTCTGGCGGTACCTGGGGCTGGAACGGGTCACGAGCGTGCTGGTGGAGGGCGGCCCGACGCTCGCCTGGAGTCTCTTGGAGCTGGGCCTCGTGGACCGGTTCGCGCTGTTTCTGGCGCCCAAGCTGATCGGCGGCGCCACGGCGCCCGGTGTGCTGGGCGGCGCCGGGGTGGAAAAGCTGACGGGCGCGCTGCCGCTCAAGAACCTTCAGACCGAGCAGGTCGGCGACGATCTGCTCATTACCGGGGACCTCGACCGGCGTTATCAGGCGAGGTAAAACAACTTTCACTATGTTCACAGGACTGATTCTCGACCGTGGAAAGATCCGAGCCCGCCGCCCGCTGCCGGGGGGCGAAGGGGCCGGTGTCGTCATCACGGTCCAGACGAAACTCGACACGAAAGACTTTGAACTCGGCGAAAGTATCGCCGTGAGCGGCGCGTGTCTCACGGTGACGAAGATCCACCCGGACGCCTTCGACGCGGATGTCTCCCGCGAGACGCTGAACAAGACCAAGCTGGGCCAGATCGGTATCGGTTCGGAAGTGAATTTGGAGCGGGCGCTTCGGGCTTCCGACCGGCTGGGCGGCCATATCGTGCAGGGCCACGTGGACGGCGTCGGCGGACTGGTGGATTCGGCGCCGGTCGGCGAGAGCCACAAGCTCCGGTTCCGGGCGCCGCCGGATTTCGCCGGTTACCTGATCCCCAAGGGTTCGGTCGCCATCGATGGCGTGTCGCTGACGGTGAACGAGGTCGAAGGGTCCGAATTCACGGTGAATATCATCCCGGTCACCTGGACCGAGACGACTCTGGGACTGCTCAGGTCCGGCCACCCCGTTAATCTGGAAGCCGACGTGCTCGCCAAATACATCGAACGGCTGCTTTCCCTGCGGTTTGAAGGGGCAGCGGGGGGCTCGGGCCCCGGCGGCAAGGCCGGAAAAGCCTCCAAAGTGGACCTCAAGTTTCTGGCCGAACACGGTTTTTTGTAATAGTTTAGAAGTCGCTCGGGGGGTGGAGTTCCCTAGCCCCCTGTCGAAAGCCCCCGCCCGGGGTCTCGTCAGCGGGACCTTCTGGACTCCACCGTCAGGACCGGCATTTTGCCGGCCTGAACCCTCTCCGTGCGCCTGGAGTCACCCGCCATGCCCCTCAGCCGTGTAGAAGAAGCGCTCAAGGACCTCCGCGAAGGCAAGATGATCATCATGGTCGACGACGAGGACCGTGAGAACGAGGGCGACCTCGTCTGCGCCTCGCAGTTCGCGACCCCCGAAACGATCAACTTCATGGCGATGCACGGCCGCGGCCTGATCTGCCTGACGCTCACGGAAGAGCGTGCCGAACTGCTCAACCTGCCGCTCATGGTGCGCGAAAACTCGTCGCGTTTCGGCACCGCCTTCACTGTCTCGATCGAGGCCCGCACCGGCGTCACGACCGGAATCAGCGCCCATGACCGCGCGCGGACGATCCAGGTCGCCATCGACGACGGCTCCACCGCCGCCGATCTGTCGCGCCCCGGCCATGTGTTCCCGCTCATCGCCCGTCCGGGCGGTGTGCTCCAGCGCACCGGCCAGACCGAAGGCTCGGTCGATATCTGCCGCCTCGCGGGCCTAAAGCCCACGGGCGTCATCTGCGAGATCATGAAGGAAGACGGCACCATGGCCCGGATGCCGGACCTGGAACGGTTCGCCGCCCAGTGGAACCTGAAGATCGTCTCGGTGGCCGACATCATCCGCTACCGCCTCTGGAAAGAGCGGCTGGTGAAGCGAGTCTCGGAAGGGCGTCTCCCGACCAAGTACGGCGAGTTCAAGATCATCGTCTACCACAACGAGGTGGACCACCATGAACATGTGGCGCTGGTGAAGGGCGACGTGGCCGACGGCAATCCGACGCTTGTCCGTGTGCATTCGTCCTGCGTGACCGGCGACATCTTCAACTCGATGCGCTGCGACTGCGGCGAACAGCTCCACGCGGCCATGCGGCAGGTGGAGAAGGCCGGCAAGGGTGTGGTCCTGTACCTCATCCAGGAGGGCCGCGGCATCGGGCTCGCCAACAAGATCAAGGCTTACAACCTGCAAGACGGCGGCCTCGACACGGTCGAGGCGAACATCGCGCTCGGGTTCAAGCCGGACCTGCGCGACTTCGGCATCGGCGCGCAGATTCTCGTGGACCTGGGGCTCAAAAAACTCCAGCTGCTCACGAACAACCCGAAAAAGATCATCGGTCTGGAAGCCTACGGCCTCGAGGTCGTGGACCGGCTGCCGCTCGAGGTGGAGCCGGGGCGCGAGAACCTGCGTTATCTTAAGACCAAGCGCGACAAGCTGGGCCACATGCTCCGGATCATGCCGGACGAAGAATCCTGACAGGCCCGTCCGCCCGCAGGTTCGTCACCCGGTCCATCAGGTAGGGACACGCCCCGTTGCCGCCCCGGCTCCGGGGTGTCATGTAGGAGGCCCGGCCGGAACTCCGGCCGCGGCGAGGAAATCGATGGCTGTCTCTGAAATCGTAACCAAGGGGGTCCGGGTCCGCGCCGAATCCCAGTACGCGCCCGATCTGTCACAGCCCGAACTGAACAAGTGGTTCTTCCGCTACACGATCAACATTTCCAACGAGGGCGAAGAGACGGTCCAGCTCATCAGCCGCCACTGGGTGATCACCGACGCCACCGACCACGTGGAAGAGGTGAAGGGACCGGGTGTGGTCGGCGAGCAGCCGGTGCTGGGGCCCGGCCAGTCGTTCACCTATACGTCGGGCTGTCCGCTCACGACCCCGTTCGGTTCCATGACCGGCAGCTACCAGATGGTGACCAAGGCGGGCGAGAAGTTCGACGCCGCCGTGGCGCCGTTCACCCTTGCCGAGCCGATGTCGATTAACTGAGTTTCTTAAGCGTAATCAGGGTGATCTCGCTGGGGCTCCCGAGACGGTTGGGCGGCCCCCAGTAACCGGTACCCCGGCTCACGT
The DNA here is from genome assembly GCA_964565925.1 of uncultured bacterium. Taxonomy (GTDB): domain Bacteria; phylum JAGRBM01; class JAGRBM01; order JAGRBM01; family JAHCIT01; genus CAZMGV01. The sequence continues at coordinate 139,161 of CAZMGV010000003.1, read as the reverse complement.
AGATCGGCATGCCGGCCAGCGTGTGAAGCCCCGCGTCTACCGGCTGCACCAGGTGGATCAGCCAGCTCCACGGGATGAACTGGCCGCCGTGCGTGTGGCCCGAGAGCTGGAGCTGCGCGCCGGCCTTCGCCGCGTCGAAGGCGCTTTTCGGCTGGTGGGCCAGTATCAGCTTGAAGCTGTCTTTAGGCGCGCCCGCAAGCGCCTTCACTGGGTCGGATTCGTGTTCCGGCAGCATCCGGTGGGCGCTGATGTCGGTGACGCCCGCAATGGTGAGCGTGGCGGTGCCGATATCCAGATTGCGGTGCTCGTTGATGAGCGGCGTGTGGCCGAGCCGCTCGACTTCCGCGATCCACCCTTTGGGGTCCCAGTAATATTCGTGGTTGCCGGTGATATAAAAGACGCCGTGCTTCGACTTGAGGCCCGAGAGCGGCGCCACGTGATCGCGCAGTTCGTCCACGTAACCGTCGACGAGGTCACCGGTGATAGCGACAATGTCCGCGTCCAGCCGGTTGGTCAGTCCGGTGATGGTCTCGATAAAATCCTTTTTGATCGTCGGCCCGACGTGGATGTCGCTCAGCAGTGCGATCCGGAAACCGTCCAGATCGGCGGGCAGATCTTTCAGCGGAATATTCACCGCGAGCACGTCGGGCCGTTTACGGGCGGCATAAAGCCCTGCGCCGGTAATCAGCCCGGTAAGCCCCAGCACGCCGAAGTTAAACGCCCGGGCGATCGCCTCGCGCCGTCCATTATCCGGCGGCAATTCTCCGGACTTTGCCGATGCGACGCCCTGGGCCTTCTGGACCGCCCAGGTACCCAGTTGCACGACATCCTTCGCCACGACCAGCGGGAACAGCACCAGGAACGCGCCCATGTACACATACCCGGCCCATTGCATGGCCGGGACCCAGGCGGCTTTCTCCGGCAGACGGTTCAGCATCATCACGGCGGGGCCCAGCAGCATGACCAGCAGGAAAACGACCCAGAACGCCATGAGCTGCGAAGAGGTAAGACCCGTTCCCGACGTGAGCCGCCACCCCACGTACAGGTGGGCGGTGAGCCAGATCGAATTCGCGACGATGAAGAACGTGTTCATGGATGCTCTGCGGCGTATGGTAGCCGCCGGGCGCCTCAAAGGGGGACGCTCTGCCCCGTGCATATGGCTCAGGCGGCGTAGAGGCTGAGCCGCTGTTCTTTGATCTGCTTGTTCATCAGATATTCGTCGTAGTTCATGTTCTCGTCGATCACGCCCTTCGGGGTGATCTCGATGATCCGGTTGGCGACGGTCTGGATGAACTGGTGGTCATGGGACGAGAACAGGATCGTTCCGCCGAAGTCGACGAGCGCGTCGTTGAGTGCGGTGATCGCTTCGAGGTCCAGGTGATTGGTCGGTTCGTCCAGCACCAGCACGTTGCCGGCCTGGAGCATCATCTTGGAGAGCATGCACCGCACGCGCTCGCCGCCCGAGAGCACGCGGGCGTTCTTCTTGGCCTCTTCGCCGGAAAACAGCATGCGGCCCAGGAATCCGCGGATGAACCCCTCGGTCGGTTCCTTGGAATACTGCCGCAGCCAGTCGATCAGGTTCTTGTCCTCCTGGAAATAGGAGGTGTTGTCCTGCGGGTAGTAGGCCGGTTCCGCCGTGGGGCCCCATTCGAACTTGCCAGAGTCGGCCTTGAGCTCGCCTTCGAGTATCTGGAACAGCACGGTGGCGGGCAGGCCGCTGCGGCCAACGAACGCGATCTTCTCGCCGCGGCTCACGCGCAGGGTGAAGTTGTCGAGCACCTTGCGCCCTTCGACCGCCTTGGAAAGCGCGTCGATGGCGAGGATCGTGCGGCCAGGTTCCCGCTCCATCTTGAACAGGATGCTCGGATAGCGCCTGGACGACGGCTTGATCTCGTCCAGCGTGATCTTCTCGAGCAGCTTCTTGCGGGAGGTCGCCTGCCGGGACTTGGACGCGTTCGCGCTGAACCGGGCGATGAACTCCTTGAGGTCCTTGATCTTCTCTTCCTTGAGCTTGTTGGAGTCCTGCGTCTGCCGCAGCGCCAGCTGCGACGCCTGGTACCAGAAGGAGTAGTTGCCGGTGAACATCTGCAGCTTCTGGTAGTCGATGTCCACCACGTGCGTGCAGACGCGGTCCAGGAAATGCCGGTCGTGCGAGACGACGATCACGGTGTTGTTGAAGTTGTAGAGGAACTCCTCGAGCCACAGGATCGAGTCCGGGTCGAGCGCGTTCGTGGGCTCGTCCATGAGCAGGATGTCGGGGTTGCCGAACAGCGCCTGTGCGAGCAGCACACGGACCTTCAGGGCGGCGTCCATGTCCTTCATCAGCATCTCGTGGAGCGGTTCCGGAATGCCGAGGCTGGAGAGCATCGAGGCGGCTTCGCTGATCGCTTCCCAGCCGCCCAGTTCCGTAAACTCGGCTTCCAGCGCCGCCGTCTTCATTCCGTCGGCGTCGGAGAAGTCCGCCTTCGCGTAGAGGGCGTCCTTCTCGGTCATGATGTCATAGAGCTTCTTGTGGCCCCGGATAACCGTGTTGATGACCGTATAGTCGTCGAACTCGAAATGGTTCTGTTTGAGGACGCCCATCCGGGCGTTCTTGGCCATATGGATCTTGCCCGAATCGGCGTCGATCTCGCCCGACAGGATCTTGAGAAAGGTCGACTTGCCGGCGCCGTTGGCGCCGATCACGCCGTAACAGTTGCCCGGCGAAAACTCCATCGTCACGTCTTCAAAGAGCGTGCGGCTTCCGAACCGGAGCGTGATGTTTTCCGTGCTGATCATAGGCGTTTCAGGGGCTTTCAGTGCGGCCCGTCATCAAGGGCCGGGTTCCAGGGGCCGGACAGGGCCCGCCGGGCGGGAAATGCCCGCGCCGCCCTTTATCCACCTGCCGGGGGAAAGGCAAGTTGAGGCGCTTCAGGGGGTTTCAGGCCTTCTCGAACCACTCGACGATCTCCTTGTTGCGGGAGATCGGATAGGTGTGGGAGAGGCCCTGGATTTCCTTGTAGGTGACCGGAAAACCGGCGTTTTTGAGCCGCGCTTCCGCCAGCCGGGCGGTCTGGACCGGGAACAGGAAGTCGGCGGTCCCGTGCATGATGTGGATGGGCAGCTTGCGGGCGGTGGTTTCCACCGGCAGCCAGGGTTTGAGCACTCCGGACACGCAACTGGCGCCCTTGAACAGATCGGGCTGGGAGAGGGCGAGTTCCAGAGACGCGCTGCCGCCGTCGGAGAGCCCGGTGACCAGCACTTTTGCCGGGTCCACATGCTCTTCACCGATCAGGCGGCGGACGGTTTCGATGATGGCCGGGAAGTCGTCCTTGGCTTCCCACGACATGCCGCGCGATTTGGGGACGAGGCCATACCAGCAGTGAGAGTGTAGCGTCCGGAGCCAGAGGGACAGAAATTCCGCGGCGCCGCCGAACGCTCCGTGAAGGGCGACCGCGAGCGGCCGCTTGTCGGCAATCCCCCGTCCGCAGGGTTTGAACAGCAGCGCATGACCCGCCACCGCCCCCTTGGAAATAAACTCGACCCGTTCGATGGCCGCGTGCGGGACCGGTTCCTTGAAGCCGTCGGGCGGCGGGATTTCGAGATAGAACTTTTCCAGTTCGGGGACACAGTGCCGGTAGGGAAACAGCGCCACCATGGTGTCGCCGGCCGACTGGAAGCCCGTCAGCAGCGACGCGGGATTGGCCGGGTTGATCGGGCCGCTGAGTATCTGGCAGCCGCCCGACAGGTTCTTGGTGAACTTCAGCCACTCCTTCACATGCGGGTCTTCGCCCACGTGGAGTTCGAGGCGGACTTCGACGCCGCGCAGCTTGGGCAGGTGGATCTCGCGCAGGCGTTTCTGGAGAAACGGAATCATCTTCAGGTCGAACTGCTCGAAGGCCGCCTGTATTTCCGCGAAATACGCGATCAGGTCGCGGGCGGTTTCGCGAAACAGATACAGCTGGTCGGGCGGGATGGAGATCATGGGCTGGTCCCAGTCTGACCGGAAACGGGGACAGGGCAAAATCAGCGGCGCCGTTTGCCTCGGTCTTCCTCGCGCCCTTTAAGCACCTCGAACCGCTCGGGGTGGAATGCCTCGACCGGTTTGAAGGTCACCCGCACGCCGTGGCGCTGTTCGAGTTCCTCGATCCCGGCAAGATCGGGGCCGGTCAACCGGTCCACGACCGACGTATGCGCGTGGACCAGCAGGTGCGGTCCGTTGCCGGCGGCCAGTTCCCGCTGGAGCTGGCGGATCACGTCTCGGGCGATAGTAACGCCCGAGAGTATCCGGCCCGATCCTTCACAGCAGGGGCAGAGATCTTCCATGCGGGCGGAGAGGCTGTCTCTCACCCGCTTGCGGGTCATCTGCACGAGCCCCAGCTCCGAGATTCCGGTGATCGTGCAGCGGGCCCGGTCCTTCGCCACCGCCGCCGCGAGCGCCGCCCGGACGCGGTCCCGGTTCGCCGCCTCTTTCATGTCGATGAAATCGATGACGACGATCCCGCCCACGTTGCGGAGCCTGAGCTGCCGGGCAATTTCGCCGGCGGCTTCGAGATTGGTCCGGGTGAGCGTCTCTTCGAAGTCGTTCTTGCCCGTATTCTTGCCGGTGTTGACGTCGATGGCGGTCATCGCCTCTCCGTGATCGATGACGAGGTAGCCGCCCGATTTCAGCCAGACGCGGCGGGACAGTGCCGACCGGATCTCGTCGTCGATGCCGAACCGGTCGGCGACCGGCGGCACGGCACGGTGCAGTTCGACCGGCGGAACCGGAGTGGCATTCGCCTGCGAAACATATTCCTGAATGGCAGCGAAGAGCGGCTCATTATCGCAGGTGATGCCATTCAGTCCCTCGGGGAGAAAGTCGCGCACGATCCGAAGGGGCAGGTCGAGTTCACCGTGAAGCAGGCTTGGGACCGGGGCTTTTGCCGCCTGCTTCTGGATCGCTCGCCACTGTTCGACCAGAGCGGCGATATCCTGCTGGATCTCCTCGCGGGTCGCGTCGCCGGCGGCGGTACGGGCGACAATCCCGAACCCGTCCGGCACAAGCTCCTGCAGCAGGTTTTTCAGCTTGTCACGGTCTCCGCCGCCGTCGACGCGGTGCGAGACGCCGACCATCGATTTGCCGGGGAAGATCACCACGTAACGGCCCGGCAGCGAGATGTTGGTCGTGACCTTGGCGCCCTTGTGCGCGCCCGGCTCCTTTTCGATCTGGACGGTCAGCTCGCTGCCCGGTCGCACGAGATCGCCGATATTGGGCGAGTGGGTGCGGCTCGAGTTGGGATGGGCGTCGTCGATGAACAGGAAACCGGACTTCTCGCCGCCGTAGTCAACGAACGCCGACTGCATGCCGGGCAGCACCCGCACGACGCGCGCCTTGTAGATATTACCGGTGAGGGTGGAATCCTGCGGACGTTCCAGATGGTATTCGGCCAGACGGCCGTCCTCGAGGACCGCCACCCGGGTTTCGAGCGCGTCGCGGCTGATGACGAGGTCACGTTTCATCCGGGGGGTCTCAGGCGGCGTTGCCCAGCGCCTTCGCGATGGCGTCGGGGTGGCCCATGACGATCACGCGGTCACCGCGCGTCAGGACGTGGTCGCCCTGCGGGCGGAAGACGATCTTTCTCGCCTCGTCGCGGATCGCCACGACGAAAAACTCTCGCTTACCCCAGAACGGCGTGTTCTGGAGCGCCCGTCCGGTACAGTCTTTCACGTCTCCGGCGGGAATCTCCTCAATGGCGAACTCCTCGCTTCCGCTGCCGGTGGCGATCTCGACAAGGTCGGTGATCGCGGGCCGGAGTATCTGCTGGGCGATGCGGTTTCCGGCGACCATCGACGGGCTGAACATATGGTTCGCACCGGCGCGTTCCAGCTTCACCAGCGTGCTCGGGTCGTCGGCCTTGCCGTAGATCACGATCTGCGGATTGAGCACCCGGGCGGTCAGCGTGATGAACACATTGGCAGCGTCGTCGTTGAGTGCGGCCACCAGTGCCTTGGCACGCTTGATACCGGCCAGATCCAGTACGCCGTCGTCGAGGGCGTCGCCGGCTACGAAAGCGATGTCGTCCTGCGAAGAAAGACGGGCGACGATTTCGGCGTTACGCTCCACGATGACGAACGGGGCGTCGCGCGAGGTCAGACTGGCCGCGATCGTCGATCCCAGCCGGCCGTAGCCGCAGATGATCGTGTGTCCGGAGACCTGGTCGAGTTTCTTTTCCAAGCGCGCCCTCCTCCGGTAGGCTTCCCAGCCTCCGGTCGCGAAAAACTGCGTCATTGTCCCTAGAGCATAGGCGGCGTTGCCGACGCCCACGATGATCAGCCCCATCGTAAACGCCCGGCCGGCCTCGCTGAGCGGTTTGAACTCTCCGTAGCCGACGGTCGCGAGCGTAATGACCGTCATGTACAGGGCGTCGAACGGTTTCCAGCCTTCGAGGATACTGTAGCCGACCGTGCCGCCTGCGAAGAGACCGAGGAAAACGATGCCGACCCGGTAGGCGCTCTGCCGCACAAGGCGGTTTTCCGCCATCAGGCGATTGGTATGTTCGCGGGCCCCGGACGGCGGTACGAAGTCAGTCGAACGTTTGGAGGGGGGTTGCCGGAGGCTCAAAGTGTCCTGTCCGGACCGTACGTTCCGTCAGTTGAGGATGTAGCGCATCGGGTCCACGGGAATATCGTTCACGCGGACTTCGTAGTGAAGGTGCGGACCGGTGGAGCGGCCCGTGCTGCCGACCTTGGCAATCAGCTGACCGCGCGAGATGCGGTCGCCCAGGCGCACGGTCGCTTCGGCCAGGTGGCCGTACAGGCTCGACAGGCCGTAGCCGTGATCGATCGTGACGGACAGGCCATAGCCTTCGCGCATGCCGACGCGGGTGACGGTTCCGGCCGCCGGAGCCGCAATGATGGTTCCCTGCGCGGCCGAGATGTCGAGACCTTCGTGGAGCTTGCGCTCGCCCGTGAACGGGTCGATGCGGTAACCGAATGTGGACGTCAGCCAGCCGCGTACCGGCCAGATAGTCGGGGTGGCGAGGATCTGGATTTCCTGGCTCTTGAAATGGTCGAGCAGAACTTCGAGGCCCATTTCGGCGCGGACGGTCCGGGAGTTCTGGGCCGAAAGATCGGTGTCGATTCTCTGGAGCCGCGCGGCGTCTTCCGGACGGAACGTGGAATAAAGCTGGGCTTCTTCAGTCGTGCGGGGTCCGCCGGTGCCGCTTTCAGGCTGCTTCGGAGCGGGGTCAATTCCCATGACGCGGCGCACGCGGCTTTCGAGCTGGCCGACGCGGTCGATCTGCCGGTCGAGTGTCGCCAGGCGGGTTTCCACGCTGGCAAGCTGGGCGCGCAGCTCGGAGTTTTCCCCGAGGAGGCCGTCCACCTGGGCTGCCCGGCTGAAGCTATAGAAATAGTGGCCGATGCCGAACACCGCGAGCACTGCGATGGCTGCAATCACCCGGCCCGATAGCAACCAGGCAGGAACGGTAATGCGCCGTACACCCCGGTCACCGACCAGAACAATGGTGTACGATTTCTGAGTTTTCTGAGCCAAAGAGATGAACCACCCTCAACTGGCGCCGCCGGTCCACCGGCCGCGTTAAGCACAAAACCGGTAAGTTTCCACCCTTGGACCATTCCTAAACGAAACAGGTTCGTCAGGTATGAAGGTGGCTGACCGGTTTGGAGCGCCTTGCTTTTCATCCAAGCACATGGTTTCAGTCTGCGTCAAGCCGCAAAGGAGCCGTTTTTGGTGCGCTGCGTTACGAAACGTGTGATTCTGGAGAAACCGGCAGGGAGCAGGTTCGGCTACCTGGTGACCGCCTGTTTCCTCGCGTCAGGTCTCTGGCTTCTCGGCTCATGCGGTGAAAAGGCAGCGCCGCCACCTGCGCCCGTTGCTCCTGCCGCCGTACCGGCCGGTCCCGATCTGGTGGAAAAATTCGGGACCCTGCCGGCGACCCCCGACGTATTCGATGTGGTGGTCCTGGACCCGGGCCACGGAGGCCATGACTGGGGCGCCACGGGCGTGGGCGGGATCGAAGAGAAGGACGTCGTCCTCAAGGTCGGGCACTACGCCGCCGGTTGCCTGCATACAGAACGGCCGGACCTTAAAGTGTTTCTCACCCGCGACGACGACACGTTCATCCCGCTCGCGGACCGCTCAAAGATCGCCAACAACCTGAACGCGGACGTGTTTGTTTCCATTCACGCCAATTCGGCGAAGAATGTGAAGGCCAAGGGGATCGAGACCTATCTGATGAACCCGGAGGCGACCGACAAGGAGGCGCACCGGGTCGCGATGGCCGAGAATGCCGCGCTCGGAATCGAGGGGCTGAATCCGAACGATCCGCTGATTCTCACGCTCTGGTCGCTGAAAAGCGCGCAGCATATTCTGGCGAGCGAGGATTTCGGGGGCGTCGTCCACGACACGCTCGCCGACGAGTTCAGCTTCAAGAGCCGCGGCGTGCTGCAGGCGCCCTTCTTTGTACTGGTCCGAGCGAACATGCCTGCGATCCTGGTCGAGATCGGATTCGTCACGAACGAGAGCGAGGCGGCCGCTTTCCAGACGGAGTCCTACCTGCAGAAACTGGGCAGCGGAATCTGCCGCGGGATTCTGGATTACGGCGGCGAATTCCCGCGGAAGCTGGATTTCGAGGGCCGCAAGCGGATGACCGGCGACGACAGTGGGGCCGCCAAAACCAGGCCGAAGCGTAAAAACGGCTCGAAATAACCGTTAACCGGAAACTCCGGGGTGGCTGCCGCGAGCTGCCAACCTTTAAAAGTCAGTTATTTCAGCCAGTTGAGCCGTTTGGGGATGTTCGGGCTTTCCGGCTTGTCACAAATTTATCACACCCCCTTCCCGATAAGTTCATAACTCCACGTCATACGCTTGGGACCATTCTTGGAGGAGCTTCAATGCGTTTGAACCAAATTCCCGATTCCAGATTCCGCCGGACCCTTTCCCGTCTCCTTGTAACGGCAGCGATGCCGCTTGCGATCGCCTCTATATGGGGTTGTGACAGCGGCACCGGAGCATTGACCGATAATGTGCCGTCGGTTCCGGCCGACACGGGACTTTCGGCTGTTGTCGCCGTGCGCGTGAACGGCGGCGGCAGCGTCGCTCAGTTTATCAAGGACAAGGTCGGTCAGATCGATTCCAATAATAATCTGAATTTCGACCCGGATCTTCCGCTCCCGAACACGCTTTCGGACACCACCGCCAAGGACGAAGACGGCAACTACACCGCCCTTAACGACGACTTCATCGTTGTCGACGGTCTGGACTACAACGTGGTCGCCAAACAGTACGACCCGCTCACCAGCGATACGACGATCGGGGCCCCCCGGTTCGGCGCCAATAACGACTTCATCGCCTATGTCGGCGACGGCGTCGATCTGGCCGCCGGCGACAACCCGATTTTCGCGGGCGATGCAACCAAGGGCTGGATGTGGGTAAACTTCGAGTATATCTCGGGTCAGTACCCGACTTCGGCCAAGGCCCCGACCAGCCAGGCGCTAATCTTCGCCAACTGGCTCGCCGCCTGGAACATTTTCTCGCAGACGACCATCCAGAACCTTCTCGACGTGAAGGCCTGGGCGACGGCGACGGACCGCGATGAATACATCCGCCAGGCCAAGCTGCAGCACGGCGGAGCGTGGATGCGCGTTGTGCAGGCCTCGGACGGCACCTGGTCGGTGGATACGACCGCTATGAACCAGCGTTTCGACGGGACGAGCAACTCGCTGTTCCGCGTGACCGGCTACACGCCGTCCTCGACCGCTATCAAGGATGACGGCGGCCTCAAGGCGCTGGACAAGCTGGTGATCCCCGGCACGCTGGGGAACTGCTCGGGCGATCTGACCCCGTGGGGCACGATCATCACTGCCGAAGAGAACGCGCAGGACTTCTACGGCGATGCTGACGCCTGGTCGAGCGCCGAGAAGTTCACCGCTGGCAAGGGCTTCGATATTACGGCCGACATCGCTCCGGTCTGGACCGCCGCGGCCTCCTCCAATTTCGGTCAGCTTTCGGTCAATCAGGGCAAGCAGAATATCGACTTCTATGGCTTCCTGACGGAAATCGACCCCGGCGTGGCTCCTAGTGAGTTCTACAAGCCGCTGAACGCCGATGACGAGCCGACGGACGATCCGGATACGACTGAAATTGAAGGTGACGGCACGGGACACCGCAAGATCGGCGCCATCGGCCGCGCCCGCTGGGAAAACATGACGGTTGCGGTTGACGACAATTTCGACCTGGTCGACGGCCAGAAGCTCGTTGCCTACATGGGCGACGACCGGACCAACGGGCGGATGTACAAGTTCGTTTCGTCGGGCACCTACAGCAGCAGCATGACGAAGGCCGAAGTCCGCAAGCTGCTGGACAGCGGCACCCTTTACGTCGCGCACTTCTCGGCCATGGGCTGGGACGGAACGGCAGGGTCGTTCTGCAAGCGGCTTGATGTGACGACTGGCTACAAGATCATCGGCGAAAACGGAGCCGGTTCCGGCGACGGCTGCTCCGGCGACAGCGCCGATGCGGCGCGCGTTCCGACCAAGGGCGACCGCGGCGTGGGCCGCTGGATCAAGCTCGACGTGGGCAGCACCGACGACATCGCCCCGGCCTCCAAGTACTGGGACAGCTCCAAGACCTCGCTCGGCATCACGGCCAGCAACACGAAGGTGGGCGCGGCGCTCAAGAGCAACGTGTTCAACCTGATCGGCGGGTTCCCGAAGAACAACAATGTCCTTTCGTCCCTCCACACGGCGGCGACCAAGCTCGGTGTGACGCAGCTGAACCGGGTCGAAGACATGGAATACAACCCGCTCCCGCTGGATAATGGCAGCAATCCGCTGATCTACTTCACGCTGACCAAGAACACGGCCAAGTACTCGCTCGATCAGCGCAGCGCGATCGTCACCGGGACCACGCAGGACCTCTCGACGGCCCGCGGCGACAAGAACGGCCGGATCTGGGTCATCGAAGAGACCGCGAGTCCGTCCAATCCGGCGGCATCCCTGGACTTCACGTACTGGGAAGCCTGGGGTGGCAATAACGATTACTCCGACCGGTACTCCGCTGCTAATCCGGATAACATCGTGATCGACGCCGATGGCGGTGTGTGGTTCGGCACCGACGGTTATTTCGGCCTGACCCAGGGCTCGGATGCGACCAAGATCGCGCACGACGCCTTCTACTACCTGGATACCAATCCGACTCACACCACCGCGCCGACTTACGGCAAGGCGTTCCGCGTGGCTTCGATGCCCAATGACGCGGAAAACACCGGCCCGGCGTTCAGCTCAGACATGACGACCCTGTTTATGTCGGTCCAGCACCCGGGCGAGGATCTACCCAGCTCGTGGCCGCAGTCGACAGTGGCTGGCAGCGTGGCCCGCTAAGGCAGTAACGCATTTCGCCGCAAAGGCGAATCTCTCCTCCTGAGGGCCGGGAGCTTCCGACAAGGATGCTCCCGGTTCTCTTTCTGGACTGAAGACGAGGACAAGCATGAAACCACAGGATACGTTCCGGTTCGCGGGCATCGTGCTGCTGGTGGGCGGTATTGGCGTTCTGGCCGGCGCCATGGGCAAGGTATTTCCCGATTTTTCATATGATCCCGTCCGGCTGGCCCGCGAGTCGACAGGCGAAGCGATTCCGGGCCGCTACCGGCTGACCAACAATGACGCCGCTGTCCCGCCCCAGTGTTATACGGCGACCGGCGGCGTCGCCAATCCTTGCTGGACCTGCCACACACAATCCGTTTATCCGAACGCCAAGAACGACTGGGAACTTCAGGAGGAGTATGCCTTTTCAAGCTCCGCGCTCAACAACAACTGGACTAATCTGTTCGAGGACCGGACTGAGGCGATTGCAGGTATTTCGGATGAAGCGGCTCTTCGTTACGTGCGGGAGGATAACTATACAGCCCTGAAACCGGCCCTTCTGGAAGATGCGCAGTACGTCCGGACCGGCGGGTATATCCCCGATCTTGATTTCACAGAGGGGTTCGACGGGGAAGGATTTGCCCGCGATGGCTCCGGCTGGCGGGCGCTCCGGTATAAGCCGTTCCCGGGGACTTTCTGGCCCACCAACGGAAGCACTGATGATGTGTTTATCCGGCTGCCACAGGAGTTCCGCCGGACGTCCGGCGGCTCGGAGTCGCGGGAGATTTACCGGATCAACCTTTCCATCGTGGAGGCGGTCATTAACTTCGATCCCCGGCTCATTCCGGAGTCCGGACAGCCGCAACCGGCCCCGTCCGTCAGGCGGATCGAGCCGGTTGACGAGTCGCTTACCGGGATGGATCTGGACGGTGACGGGACGACGGGCGGCATGGTGACCTCTATCCGCGGGATACCGCCCCGATACGCTGGCGCGGCAGGGGATGTTGTACCGGTCCGGTATTTGTATCCCAAGGGGACGGAATACCTCCATACCGTTCGTTATATCGATCCGGACCAGCCGTCGCTCATCGCCAGCCGGATGAAGGAACTCCGCTATTCGCGCAAGACGGATTTCATCGAACCTGCGGAGCTCCAGCATTTCTATGACAATGCCCGTACCGAAAAGGACGAGGGCCGGGTTCCGGTCCGCTCGGGCACGCCGCTTACCGGTTACCCGACCGATTTCGGCTGGAATTTCCAGGGATTTATCGAGGACACCCAGGGCAGACTGCGCCTGCAGACCGCCGAGGAACACCACTTCTGCCTTGGCTGCCATGCCGGGATCGGGGCGACGGTTGACCAGAGTTTTACGCTCCCCCGGAAAGTTCCTGGCGCAGAGGGATGGCGCTATCAGGATATCCGCAGAATCAAGGACGTTCCGCAGGCCGGGCACAAGGACCCGGAGATCTATACCTATCTTGACCGGGTGACCGGCGGTGACGAGTTCCGGGCGAATGCTGAAATGCTGGCGAAGTTCTTCCCGGACGGCAAACTGGACCGGAAGAAGATCCTTCGGGCGTCAAAACAGGGGCCGGAAGACATGACCTACCTCGTCGCGCCGTCACGGGAGCGGGCGCTGCTGCTCGACAAGGCGTACATGGCGCTCGTGAAGGATAACGATTTCATTCATGGACGGGATGCCGTCATCCGGCCGCCGGTGAACGTGCACAGGAAGATAGAGAACGGCTCCACCGAACTCGCCGCGACTGGGAAGGTCTATACCGACGGGCGGATCTGGCTCGACTGGGAGTAAAGCGCCCCGGCCGGGTTTATTCCCGTCACACTTCCCGGAAGAAGTAGGGCGTCAGGCACTCCAGCTTCTTCTCGTAGGTCTTGGGGTCGATGAACCACAGGGCTGCCGAGATCGAGGAGAGCAGCGAGTTGCCGTCCTGCGGGGTGAAGCAGAAGCCCACCACCTCGTTCTCGTCCTTGACGGTCAGCGTCGGGGTGGAGATCACCGTCTGGGACAGGATGCGTCCGAAAATGCCGTGGTCGCGGCCGAAACTGAAAACGGTGTTGGTCGACTGCTTGTCGGTGAGCGCGATGAGCTGGTGGGTCTTCAGCCGGTCGATCACCGAGCTTTTCGTGACCTTCTCCTTCGTCTTGATGGAGAAGTGCAGCGTGTGCATGTACTGGCTGTTGAGCTTGAGCGCGCTCGAGTAGAGCTTGGGCTTCAGGTTCAGCGTCTCGAACAGGTGGAACGCGTCGTGCGCGTGGTGCGTACCGAACTGCTCGTCCTTGTGCTTGTCAGGCATCGGTGCCGGGACGAAGTCGTCGTCCTGCGAAATATCCGATGCGCGCCGGATGCATAGGAACCGGCCTTCGACGAGGTTCGACGGGTCGGCGCCGCCCTTCATGCCGAGTGTCTTCACGAGCACGGAGATGTTGTGCGTATTGCAGGAGACCACCTGCACGTAGCGGTCGTCCCCGGGTTTCAGCGCCTCGTCGTTGATGCCGCGGGCGTACATCTTGCCGAAGCCGAACTCCGAGCCCTGGGCGATGAACCCCTTGATGTTCTGCCCGTTCAGTTTCGAATAGACCGTGTCTTTCATCTTGTTGCCGATGGGCGTGCAGTCGATGACGACGGTGGCTCGTTCGAGCGCCTCGATGGCTTCCAGTTCCGGCTTCATGCCGAGCTTGTCGAACTCGGCCTTCTTGTCCTTGTCCACGGCGAAGCGGGCGCCCTTGTTCACGAGCTGGTTCACCTTCGAGCGGTCGGTCGTGAGCGGCGTGCGCTTGTGGAATGTCACTTCGTCCAGGCCCAGTTCCTTCTTGTATTTGGCGAGGATGCCGATGAGCGGCTCTCCGATGGTTCCGGTGCCGACAACGTGAATGACCGTGGGTTTAGACATGAACGCTCCTTTGGACGTCGAGAGACTCGCCGGTGAACAGGATGTTTTTACCCCGGCGTGCCGCCTTCGTTAGCCGCTTTGATGCGGCTTGTCGAGATAAGGGAGGGGCGAATGATCGGCAGAACGGGTGGCGCTTGGGTAGCGACCTAACCTTTTGAAATTACAGGCTGAAATCGTAAGGCGAATTTTCAGCGAAGCCGTTCCTTGTTCCAGCCCGAGGGGTCCACGAGGCGGCAAAGCGTTCTCACGGCATAGCCGGTCCCCATGGCGACGTAACCCGGCGTATCGGTGTCCACCCAGGACGGGCCGGCAATATCCAGGTGCGCCCAGGGGGTGTTCCCCACGAACTCTTTCAGGAACATGGCGGCGATAATGGCATCGCCATACCGGCTGCTGGAGATATTCTTCAGGTCCGCGATGGGCGAATGGATCTGGCGGCGGTAAACCGCCGGGAGCGGCAGTCTCCAGAACCGCTCGAACGCCCGGTCCGATGCGTCAGTGACTTCGGCGGCCAGTTTCTCGGAGTTCGAGAACAGGCCGGCAAACAGTTCGCCAAGAGCGACGACGCAGGAGCCGGTCAGCGTCGCCAGATCGACGATGGCGTCGGGCTTCAGCTCTTTCGCATAGTGCAGGGCGTCGGCGAGGATCAGCCGCCCCTCGGCGTCCGTGTCGCCGATCTCCACGAACTTCCCGCTCATGGATTTATAGACGTCGCCCGGCTTGTAGCTGTTGCCGCTGAAGGCGTTCTCGGCGGTCGGGACGAGGCCTGTGATCTTTACGGCTGGCTGGATGGCCGGAAGCGCCTTGAACAGGGACAGCACCGCTGCCGCGCCGCCCATGTCGCCCTTCATGGTCGGCAGGCCCGGGTAGCGCTTGAGGTCGATGCCGCCCGTATCAAAGGTGATACCTTTGCCGACGAACACGATATGCCCGGTCGCCGGACCCTTAGGCGTGTAGTCGAGGCGGATAAAGTGCGGCTCGTGTTCCGACGACCGGCCCACCGCATGCAGCAGCCCCATGCCGTTGGCGACGATTTCTTTTCCGTCCCAGACCGTGATTTTGGAGCCGGTGTTTTTCGCAATGGTCCGGGCTTCTTCGGCCAGGTGCCACGGCGTCAGCTCTCCGCCGTCGCGGTTCACGATCTCGAAGGCGTAGTTCTGCGCTTCGCCGATGGCGATCAGCTTGGGAAGGTCGCCCAGCTCGCTGCCGGTGAGAATCACTGCGCGGCGCAGATGGTTCTTCACCGGTTTCTGCTTGCGGACGAACCGGTAGGTGCCGGCAAAGAGCCCCATGACGGCCGCTTCCGCCGCGCCTGTGACCACGCCGTCGGGAACGAGCAGCGCCACGGACGGGCATTCGGCGGCGACCGCCTTGCGGACGCCGCTGGCGTAGGCCTCGAACAGGTCCGGTCCGGTCAGTTCGCTGCGCGAGGCAATACCTACGAAGATCACCGACGGGGGCAGCAGGCCGCCGTCGGTATTGACGGCCGCCACCGAGCCGAACTCGCCGTCTATTCCGCTCGCCTTCTTGAGACGCTCAAGCGCATGGAACTGCGGCTTCGGCAGTCTCCAGTGCAGGTGCCCGTCGTCCGACCGGTATACCGGGACGACCAGCGCTTCCGCCGCATCCGGAGTTTTATCGATGCCCTGTATTTCGATCTCGATCGCCATGGGTGACCTCGCGCGGCGAGCCTAACCGGCCCGCCGCCCCGGAAAAAGCGGCAGCCCTGCAACTCTGGCCGGATTGCACTACGCTCGGGTTACGGAACTCCGATGATGAAGACAGCGTCTCCTGTGCCGAATCTGCCTGCTGGCGCCCGCCCGGTCTCCCGGTTTGCAAGCGACGGTTGGGTGCTGGCCGGGCTTTCCGTGCTGTTCTGGATTCTGGCGGCGCTGATCTGGGGCAGGGTAGGGGAGGTCGTCACCGACGGCTTCAACGATCTCACGGCGGTGATGCGGATGGAGGCGGGCGAGCGGCTCTACCGGGAACTCCAGTGGCTGCACGGACCGGTCCCGCCCGCGCTTGTCTACGCGGTGCGGGCGCTGTCCGGCCGCACGGTCAACGCCTATCTGGGCCTGTGCGCCGTGACAGCGTGGGCGGAGTGGGCGCTCGCCTGGCGGCTCGTCCGCCGGTTTTCCGGTCCGATGGGTGCGGTTGCCGCAGTGCTTGTGATCTGGGGATTTTTCACCTTCGAACCGGACGGGTTCGCCAGGCTTTTGCCGGTCAACTATTCGTCGCTGCTTTCGGCGGCGCTGGTGCTCGTTGTGTTCAATCTGCTGGCGGATGATGCCCGATCGCCCGCGCAACGGATATCGGGCCGCTTCCTGCTGGCGGCGGCGGCCGTAACCGTCACCCTGCTCAGCAAGGTTGAGTTCGGCCTCGCGGTATGGGCCGCACTGCTTATTCACGGCGCCCTGAATGGTCCGCATCCTGCCCGGCTGGCAAGGCTGACACTCGCGACTACGGTCCCGGCGGCGATCTACGGGGCGGTTTGCTTCTCCCTGCCCGGATTCTGGGAGACCACCGCGCCGGGAGCGGTCGCGTCGAACTCATTCGGCCGGGCCTATCTGATGTACGGCGGTTCCATCGTCTCCCTGCTCACGGCAGGACATTTTGTGGCGATCGTTCTGACGTCATCGGCACTGTTCCTGGGTTTAGCCGGTTTTGTGACGGCGGCGCTTGAGCGGAGGTGGCGGCTGTCCCTGTTATGGGCCGCCGGTGCCGTTCTGGTGATTGCGCTCGTGAATGTTCCGGATCCGCTCCAGATGCACGGAAGCTGGGACGCGAGACTGGCTCTGCGGATCACCTTCGCCTTTGTCGTGCCGGGACTCCTGTGGGGGCTCTGGCGGGGTTATGTGAATCCGGATGAACGGTGGTGCTGGCCGCTGTTTGCGGGGGCGTTGTTTCTGCTTGCCCGGAATCCGAACCAGCTGCTGCCGGAGCGCTACGGCGCGTTCTATCTCGTTCCGGCGCTGGTGCTGTCGGCGCGACCGCTACTGGATCTTGTCGCCCGCCTGCAGCAAGCCCGCCGGGACGGGCAACTGGCCCCTCGCCGGCCTGTCCGGGGCGATCTGGTCTTCGTTCTGCTTCTGCTACCGGCGGCGGTGCATGGTGCCAGCGAGACGATCCGGTTCCACATGAAAACCTATTCGCTGGGCGAGGCGACGGAACCGGTCCGTACCTATTCAAAGCGGGGCGTGCCGCTGCGGTCCGCCATCGACTACCTGAAATCCCGGCTGCGGCCCGGAGACCGGCTCGCCATCGTTCCGAACGAACCGGTCATCTACTACGCCACCGGCGCCCTCCCGGCCTGGCCCGATCACAACTACATCGGGCATCTGGTGCGGGGCGACGACGAGGCGAAGCTCGCCGGGCTCGCCATGTCCCGTGCACGGTTCGTGGTGTTTTCGAGCTGGGAGTACAAGGAGTTCGGAGTCGCGCGGGCGGGGGCGGGTTTTGCCGAAACGCTGAAGCAGCGACTCGGCAGGGACGGGAAATTCCTGATGGAGTTTGCGAGCGACATGGCTGCGTACCGGGTGCCGGACAAACCGAAGGGACAGTCGGAACCCTTCTACCGGGTCAAGATCTGGGAAATACCGCCTGCCGGAATCGGGCAATTGCGGCGGGACGACTAGAACATCCGTGCGCCGGATTCGCGGCGGTCGCGGGTGCCCTCGGTCCGGACCTCGACAATCTCGCCGATGAACTTGTGGATCTCGGAGATGTCGCGGGCGAAGAACTTGGCCTTCGACGTGTCGTCCTTGCCGACTCGCACCGTCACGGCGAAGCCGCCCAGCATGGCATAAGCGGCTTCATCGGGCTGGTCGTCGCCGATATACACGCAGATGTCGCTGTGGGTGACGAATCCGACTTTCCGCAGCGCGGCGGCGGCGGCGGTGCCCTTGTCGTGGCCCATCTGCTGGATGATCTCGAGCGTGGATTTTCCGTGGGAGATGCGAAGCAGTTCCGCCCGGGGGCCGATCTGTTCCAGAACGCGCGCACGCGAGGACTCGCGTCCCACGCCCGTGATCCGGAGAAATCCGCCCATCCGCTCGGTCTTCACGCCGCGGACCTTGGAGCCCAGCTTCTTGATCTCGGAGTGGATCTGGTCAAGCAGCGCGGCATTGTGATTGAGTTCAATCCGCGTCGGAATACCGGCCGCCTGGCTGTGCTCGAGTCCCATGGCGCCGCACAGGTACACGTTCATGCCGGCGAACTGCTTGGCGAAGTCCGAGAGCGGACGCTCGCTCACGATGCCGACGAACGTTTCCTTCAGCTTGCCGAGGTCGGCGAGGTCCTGGCGCGTGGAGGCCTTGAGCTTCGCCGCCGGGCCGTCGAACTTGGCCGGTACAAGCACGCCGTCCAGATCGAGCAGCAGGAAAAAGCGATGCCCCCACCGGACCCGGTTAAAAATGACTTTTTTGGCAAGCCGCAGCTGTTCCATCCACCGTCTTTCGGTACGTTAATACATACCGCTTTTATGGACCGCCGTCAACCTATTGAAATTACAGGAGTTTGGGGGTGTCTGGAGTCCGCCGGGAGCCCGAAATGGCTGGGTGGGAGCGAAATTGTGCCGGACCTGACGGTTGTCAGTGGAATATCCCCGGAATTGGAGAATCGTAGAGCCATGAAGGCGGACCGGAGCGGCCGTCAGAGTTGGCTCCCGAAGCCGGCCAGATGAAGGGAAGGTAAATATGAAACTCGAGAAACTCGCATTTGGGCTGGTGGTAAAAGCCGAACCCCATGAATCGGTCCGCAAGGTCGCGGGCCTGATGGCCGGCCGCAACGTCGGCGCGGTCGTTGTCGAATCGCGCAACAAGGTGCTCGGCATCGTGACGGATCGTGACATCGCCAACTGGGTCGCCAAGGGCGGCAAGGATTCCGCCAAGACCCACGTGGGCGAAATCATGACGAAGTTCCCGCTGGTCGGTGCGGTGACGGACGAACTGGAGCCTACTCTCGACAGGATGGCGAAGAAGGGCGTTCACCGGATTCCGATCGTCAACAAGAAGGGCGACGTGGTCGGCGTGCTGTCGACCGATGACGCGCTGGTGCTGGTCAGCCGGTACGTGAACGACATCGCCCAGATCGTCGAAAAGACGCAAGGCAAAAAGAAATAAAAGAGTCCTGTTCCCGTTCTCTTCCCCCAACCAGACGCCCTCGCCCTCTCGGCGGGGGCGTCGTTATTTGAGGGGACTACCCGGCAATCCGCTGGTCTGGCGCAGCGCCTCGTAGAGAACGATGCTTGCTGCATTGGCGAGGTTCAGCGACCGGACGCTCTCCGTATAGATCGGAATCGTCACCGCCCGGTCCCGGTATCTGTCCAGCACCGGATCCGGCAGCCCCTTGGTCTCTTTCCCGAAGACGATCCAGTCGCCCGGCCGAAAGCGGAATTCGTGGTACGGCGTCGCCGCTTTCTTGCTGGTAATGACGATCCGGCCGCCCGAACGGTCCGCCAGCGTTTCCAGTTCGGCCAGATCCCGGTGCAGGAACATCTCCACGTGGGGCCAGTAGTCGAGCCCCGCCCGCTTGAGTTTCTTGCTGGACAGTTCGAACGCCACCGGCTCCACCAGATGCAGCGCGGTGCGGGTCGCCGCGCACAGCCGCGCGATCGAGCCCGAATTCTGCGGGATTTCCGGTTCGTGCAGGATGATCCGCACGGGCGCCCGCTCCAGCCCTTCCGGGGTCAGCCGGGACAGCGGGTCGTGGGTGGAGACGAGGTCGTAAGCGGGAGTTTTCCCCGCCATGGTTAGTCCTTCTTGATGACGGACAGACCGCCCATATACGGCTGCAGTACTTTGGGGACGGCGACCGAGCCGTCTTCCCGCTGGTAGTTTTCCAGCACCGCGAGCCAGGTGCGTCCCACGGCGAGTCCCGACCCATTCAGGGTGTGGACCAGTTCCGGCTTGCCGCCGCCTTTGGGCTTGAACCGGATCCCGGCGCGGCGGGCCTGGAAATCCTCGAAGTTCGAGCAGGATGAAATCTCCCGGTAGGTGTTCTGCGATGGCAGCCACACTTCGAGGTCGTACGTCTTGGCGGAAGAGAACCCCATGTCGCCCGTGCAGAGCGTCACCCGGCGGAACGGCAGTTCGAGCCGGTCGAGGATCTTTTCTGCATGGCCGGTCAGTGCTTCCAGCGCCTCGTAGCTCTGCGACGGATGGGTGAACTGCACCAGTTCAACCTTGTTGAACTGGTGCTGGCGGATCAGCCCCCGCGTGTCCTTGCCGTAGGAGCCCGCCTCGCTGCGGAAGCAGGGCGTGTGGGCGACGTAGCGGCGGGGGAGTGACTCTTCGGGCAGGATTTCGTCGCGGTGGTAGTTCGTGACCGGAACTTCCGCCGTCGGGATCAGGAACTTCTCGGAACCGTCCAGCAGCTTTACGCAGAACATGTCATCGCGGAACTTGGGCAGCTGGCCCGTTCCCTGCGCCGAGAGCGGGTCCACCATGAGCGGCGGCGCCATCTCGAGGTAGCCGTGTTCCTTGGTGTGAAGGTCGAGCATGAACTGCGCCAGCGCGCGCTCAAGCTGCGCGCCCTTGCCGAGCAGCACACTGAACCGCGTGCCGGCTATTTTCGCCGCACGCTCAAAGTCCAGGATTCCCAGCTTCTCGCCGATCTCGACATGGTCTTTCGCCGGGAATCCGAACCGGGACGGATTGCCGCGCATGTGAACGACCGGGTTGTCCTCAGCACCCGCACCGGCCGGAACGCTTTCGTGTGGAAGGTTCGGGATATTGAGGACCTTCGACTCGACCACCTGTTCGAGTTCGAGCCGCTTCTGTTCGGTGATCTTGATCGTTTCGCCGAGCGCACGGACGTCGGATTCGAGGCCCTTCGTGTCCTCGCCGGCTTTCTTCTTTTTGCCGATCTGCTCCGACATCGATTTGCGCTGGGACTGGAGCGTCTCGAACGCCTGGATGGCCTGTCGGGCCTGTTCGTCGATGCCCGCGAGTTCGTCGAGCAGTTCGCCCAGTTCGGGCTTGCGGCGGACGAGTGCCTGGCGGACCAGGGCGGGTTCTTTGCGGATTTTCTTCAGATCAAGCATGGGCGGTCTTTAGGCGCGGCGGACGGGGGAGGCAAGGGGCTCCGGTATATGGCCTGAGGGCTTCGAAGCGGTTACAATATTCCAAACTTAGTTCGCATTCGTGATTAGCCGCACTTGAGGGATTTCCATGTCACGGGACGACGTCGACTTCAGGCTTATCTTCGAGGCGCTTTCAGGCCTCTATCTCATTCTGGATCCGAATCTGAAGATCGTGGCGGTTTCCGACGCCTATCTGCGGGCGACGATGACCGAACGGGCGACTTCCGTCGGCCGCCAGCTCTTCGAACTGTTTCCCGACAATCCGGACGATCCGTCGGCCACCGGCGTCAGCAACCTCCGGGCGTCGCTGGACCGGGTCCGGCACAACCTGGTGGCCGACACGATGGCCGTGCAGAAATACGACATCCGGCGGCCTGACTCCGAAGGCGGCGGATTCGAGGTGCGCTACTGGAGCCCGATGAACTCGCCGGTGTCCGGCCCGGATGGCCGGCTCAAATACATCGTTCACCGGGTCGAGGACGTAACGGAGTTCGTCAGGCTCAAGAACCTGGGCAGCGAGCAGGAGAAACTCGCCTCGGAACTCAAGGAGCGCGCCAGCCGGATGGAAGCGGAGATCTACCAGCGGGCGCAGGAAGTGGCGCAGGCCAACCGGCAACTGCAGGCGGCCAACCTGGAACTGGAATCGTTCAGTTACTCGGTCGCCCACGACCTGCGGGCGCCGCTGAGGAGTCTTGCCGGATTCAGCGATGCGCTCGCCACCGACTACGGCGCCAAACTGGACGACACCGGGAAGGACTATCTGCGCCGGATAGGTGCGGCCTCGAACAAGATGGCGCAGCTGATCGAGGATCTACTGGGCCTCTCCCACGTGTCCCGCGTCGAACTGGCTCCGGCCGCGGTGTCGGTGTCCGACCTGTTCAGGTCGGCGATCGAGGAGTTGCGGGCGGCGGACCCGGCCCGGCAGGTCGACGTGCGCGTCGAAGACGGGCTTGCCGCGAGCGGGGACCGCAACCTGCTCCGCATCATGGTCGCCAACCTCGCCGGCAACGCCTGGAAATATACATCCAAGACCCCCGCCGCCCGGATCGAAGCCGGCGCGGTCTCGAACGACGGGCAGCAGGCCTACTTCATCCGGGACAATGGCGCCGGTTTTGACATGAAGTATGCGGGCAAGCTGTTCGGAACTTTTCAGCGCCTGCATCACGAACGGGATTTTCCGGGGACCGGCATCGGGCTGGCGATCGTCCGGCGTATCATCAACAGGCACGGCGGGCGCGTCTGGGCCGAGGGCTCGGTCGGTCAGGGCGCGACGTTTTATTTCACGCTGTAGGGGTGAGCCGGAAATGAAGACCCTTTTTGCGTTCATTTCGATCGGATTTTTGCTGGTCTGTGCCGTACCCTCGCGGGTTCTTGGTTCAGATGTGGCGCAGAAACAGCCGCTCAAGCCCCGTCTCGAAAAATATGTGCGCAAAAATTACCTGCAACCCGATGGAGCGCACGGGAACAAATCGGTCAATCGCTTTCGAGAAATCGGGCATATACCGGTAACTGACTTTTCCCCGGTAGCATCGAATGGGGAAGGTATCGAAGTCAGTTCCTTTCACGGTCAGAGATTTATGGTCCGATATTCGCCGGGTGAAATAAAAGGTATCTCGGCACCGCAGTTTTCGAATCCAGATCTGTTCAAAGAATCTGAAAAGACCATCAATGACCATTTTCTCAAAACAAACCGTTACGTAAATGAGACGCTAACCCCGGAACGCCTGATAAAGACGGAAATCGGAATGTTCATCTTTTTCAGGATCAACAGCATAACTGAAGATCCGAAAAATATAGATTACGAGCATTTTTGGGGTGCCACTCGGCGGACACTCAGCAGCTTTATCATTCGATCCGGTAAGACGATCCAGGCCCCTGATTTACTGGTCGAGGAAATGGACTTCGAGACGGACTACTCAAACCGGGATTTATGGGATGTATTCCGGTTTGATGGCAGAAAATACATTCTGATCAATCTTATTGAATACGAGCGTAGGACCTTTGAGATTTACGAAACAACCTCGTCAAAGCTCAATCGCGTTATGGAATTCGAATACGGCGGACTTTAGGTCCCGCTGCCCTATTCGCCCTTCGACTGCTGGTGCTCGATGAAATGATCGAGCGACTTGCGGTCGGCGGGCGAGATCTTCGTGATCACGACGCCGATGTCGTACCGGTCGTCACTGGCACTCTTGCCGCCGGTCTTGCTGCCGTTTTTCCCGTTCCGGGGGGCGGCGCTCTCCACGCGGACGACGCTCGCCTTGAACCGGATCGTCTTTTTCGGCGTGAGCCGGATGGTCAGTTCCATGATCGAACCGATCGGGATCGGTGCGACCGATTCAAAGAGCAGGCCGTTCTTGGACAGGTTCTTGGTGGAAAGGTGCCCCGTGTGGCGGGACAGCAGCCGGAACTGGCCGACGATCTTGGCCGGCACGCGGGTGAACGACCGCGTCTCGGTGAGGAACGTCTTGATGCAGTTTTTGCCTTCACCCTTGGCCAGATAGAGCGCACGGTCGGCGTTTTCGAGCAGCATCGTGGCGGTCTTGCCGTCGAACGGGCTCGTGGCGACGCCGCCAGAGATGGTCAGCTTTCCGCCGGGCATCCGGTTGGTGAAGGGGAAATCCGCGGCCTCGATGCCGTGGCGGATCCGCTCGGCCACCATCATGGCGCCCTGCTTGGTCGTCTCCGGCAGGATGACGGCGAACTCCTCGCCGCCGTAGCGGGCGAGCGTGTCGACGTCGCGCACCTTCGTCTTCATGATCCGGGCGATCTTGTAGAGGACGGTGTTGCCGGCGACGTGGCCGTTCTGGTCGTTGTAGAGCTTGAAGTTGTCGATGTCGAAGATCGCCACCGACAGCACGCCGCCGTAGCGGGTCGCGCGGCGGTACTCGCGTTCGAGGTTGGTGTTGAAATACCGGTAGTTGTAGAGGCCGGTCAGTTCGTCCTGGACGGAGGACCGTTCGGTGGCCTGGTACACCCGGAACTCGAGGATCGTCGGGTTCTTGAGTTTTTTACGGATCGCCAGGAAGTGGTCGAGCATGGCGACGCGGATATCCACCGTGCGGCCGATCCCCTTCGACATCTCCACCTGGTGGCGCAGGACTTCTTTCCACTGGCTTTCGGCGGCGGCGGGCGCGAGTTCGATGTGCGCCAGCACGCGGAACAGTTCCGAGTAGACATGCTTGCCGTAGTCGCGGGTGAGCGCGGCGAGCCGCTTTTCGAAGTCGCGGGACTGAAGGATACCCTTGGACGCCATCTTGACGATGGCCTCCTCGAGCTTGTGCCGTTTGGCGTTGTCGAGAACAGTCAGGGCTCGAGCCCTCCCTACTTTCGCGCTGTATTTGCGCGGATTATGCACCTGCCGCCCGTAGACCCATACCCGGCCGGCAGGCGCACCATACCGCTATTCCCACGCGGTGTGTCAAGCACGAAATTTAGACGTTGGTTGGCAGCGAACCGCAGTCTCTTTACAACCGCCGGGTTCGTTAAACGGCCCATTGAACCGGGACGTGCGCCCGGTTATTCCGTACCGGCGAGGAGATTATCGAGTGAACCAGTTTATTATTGCCAAGGAGCTCGCTTCCGGGCTCAAGACCGACCTGCTGGCGATTGTCGTCGCGGGGGTGCCGGACAAGGACGGATTGACCGGGCTGAAGGGCCTCCCGTCCGAGCTGGCGGGTTCTGTCCTGCGGGCGGCCCGCCACCAGAAGTTCAAGGCGAAGGCGGGCGAGCAGATTGTCCTCGTGGATTCAGGCACGGACCGGATCGGGCAGGTGCTCGTCGTGGGCCTCGGCGAGGGCAAGGAATATACGCTGAACTGCGTGCGCACGGCGCTGGCGAAAGTGGGCGGCCGCGCCGCCGACGCCAAGTGCCAGTCGGTGACGGTGGCCGTGGCGCTCAAGCTCCCCAAGGGCGCCGACGAAAAGGCGTTCGGCCAGGCGGTCGCCGAAGGGGTCGTGCTGGGCGGCTACCGGTTCGACCGGTTCAAGAAGAAGGGTTCTGAAAACGGCAACAGCGCGAGCGGCAAACTTCCGGCAAAGATTCAGGTTGTCCCGTTCGGCGGCAAGACACTCACGGGGTTCGCCGACGGCCTCAAATCCGGCGAGATCGTCGGCCGGGCGACCTGCCTGACACGCGACTTGTCGAACCTGCCGGCCAACTACGCGACGCCGACCTACCTTGCGAATGAAGCGGTACGGGTCGCCAAGGGCTCACCGCAGATCAAGGTGAAGATTCTGGGACCGAAGGAGATCGCCCGCGAAAAAATGGGCGCGTTCCTCTCCGTGGCACAGGGCGCCGACGAGCCGTGCCGGTTCATTGTTCTCGAATACAAAGGCGCACCGGCGGGCAAGGCCCCGGTGGCGGTTGTGGGCAAGGGCGTCACCTTCGACACGGGCGGCATTTCGCTGAAACCCGTCGCGAAGATGGACGAGATGAAGCACGACATGTCGGGGGCGGCTGCTGTGATCGGGCTGTTTGCGGCGCTGAAAGAACTCAAGCCGAAGATCAACGTCGTGGGTCTCGCCCCCTGCACGGAGAACATGCCGTCGGGCCGGGCTTACCGCCCCGGCGACATCATCACCTCCCGCGCGGGCAAGACGATTGAGGTGCTCAACACCGACGCCGAAGGGCGCATGCTGCTGATCGACGCGCTGGACTACGCCAAGCAGTTCAAACCGCGCGCGATTATCGACATGGCGACTCTGACCGGTGCCTGTGTCGTGGCGCTGGGTCACACCTATGCAGGGCTGATCTCCAACGACGACGAACTGGCGGGAAGCCTAGTGAAGTCGGGAGAGCGCTCGGGGGACCTTATCTGGCGAATGCCGTTCCACAAGGACTATCTCGATCTGGTGAAGAGCAAGATCGCCGATCTGAAGAACACCGGCGGTCCCGATGCGGGCTCGCTCACGGCGGCTGCGTTCCTGCGCGAATTCGTCGACCCGGCCACTCCGTGGGCCCATTGCGACATTGCCGGAACCGCTTGGAATTCGGGCCCCTACAGCTACCATCCGCGCGGTGCGACCGGCTGGGGTGTGAGAATCCTGGTCGACTACCTGCTGAAGTAACGCGCTTATGGCTCACAACGGAGCCGCGAGATCAGTCCTTCGACACCGGACTGGTCGATTTTTCCGCTGATCTGGATCTGCACGCCCCCTTTGACGAGCAGGTTCGCCATCACGCCTTCCACCTTGGGGCGCGGACGGGCGGGCACGGCATCGAGCCGCACGATACAGGGGTTCGAGACAATGAGCTGAAGCGGATCGCCGGTGCGGAAAAAATCCCGCTCGGCGGTAACGCGCTTCAGCCAGGCGTCGGGGGCTTCGTTCGTCAGCGAAAAGAAGACGCTGTAGTGGAGCCCCTTCGACCAGACCGTTTTGAGATCATCCGGTCCGGAGCCGAGCCACGTACGGGTTTCGTACCAGATTCCGGGTTTACCGTTTTCTGCGGGCGGCGGCAGCGTGACCCCGTGAAAGGTCACCGTTTCAACGGGTTTGTACAGGATCCCCACCGTATCCCGGGTGAACGAGAGCCGGATTCCCACCACCGCCATGACGGCGATAAGCAGCGGGAACAGGATCCACGGATTCCGGAGCGTGGTCTTCGGGTTCGGCGGGACCGGTATGTAGGGGGCGGGTTCGGTCACGGGAGTTCGCGTATCACGCGGGCGGGGACACCGGCAACGAGGGTGCGGGGCGGGACGTCCCGGGTGACGACCGCACCGGCGGCTACCATCGAGTGCTCGCCGATCTCCACGCCGGGCAGCACTGTCACGTTGGCGCCCAGATACGCCCCCCGGCGGATCGTGATGCCGTGACGGCCAGAGCTTTCGCCCAGGTATTTCTGAAACCGCTGCGGATAGTAGGCGTGGCCGAGCAACGTCGAGCGGATCAGAATAACGACGTCGTCCTCGATTACGACGGACGCTGGTTCGGCGTCGTCGATGAACACTTCCGCGCCGATGAACACGTTCTGCCCGACCTTCACGCCTCTGAGGCGGTGCAGCGCCGCCCGGGTGGTGGCGGGCATCGGCAGGTTGCGGATGACGGCGTGGAACGTCCGGTTCATCCCCGCGCGGAGGAGGCCCAGCGCCCCCTTCGAGCTTTCGCTGCGGGGGATCGATCCCGTGAGCGGGTCGCGGCCGGATTCCTTCGGATCACTCACGGCGGTCGTCCTCACGGTGACTGTTTCTCACGTAGGACTCTTCGTCATCGAACGACTTGGAGAACCGGATCTGGCTGATCTGCTCGGAAATCAGTCCCAGAACGAATACCAGCAGGGCGGAAGTCAGCGTAAAGAGCGCCGCCGGAGGGAACGTGCGGTTCTCCACCAGGTTGAATCCCAGATAAACGCCGCCCGCGAAAAACAGCACGAAGGAGAGCGGCAGGAACACCTTGAGCGGCGAATACAGGGTTGCGATCCGGAAGATGATCAGCAGGAATTTCGATCCGTCCGCCCAGGGGTTGAGATGCGACGGGCGGTGGCCCTTGCCTGGCTCTATCGGCACGAACCGGATGGGATAACCGGACCTGAGGATGCCGAGTGTCCCGGTGGCAGGCGACGAGAAGCCGTTCGGAAAGAGCGGGAGCAGGGGAAGTATCGCCGCCCGGCGGTAGAGCCGCATGCCGCTGGTCAGATCGGTCACCGGGATTTCCGACACATACGAGGCGAGCGCGTTGAACACGCGGTTTCCGAAGGACCTCAGGAAGGCCTGCGAGGCAAGCGGCCGCTCCGCCACGGTCAGGGCATAGAGTTCCGAATCTTTCAGCAGTTTGGGAATCTCGGCGGGCGGGTGCTGGCCGTCGCCGTCCAAAATAAGAACCCAGTCACCCGTGGCGGCCCGGATGCCGCGCCGGACGGAGGCGCCGTTGCCCAGCGAATAGGGGTGGCGGATCACCCGGGCTCCGGCCGCGGCGGCCAGTGCCCCGGTGTTGTCGGTAGAGCCGTCATCCACGACAATGATCTCCGCGCCGGGACAGACCCGGGCCGTCTCGCGGACGATATCCGCAAGATGGGGGGCCTCATTCCGTGCGGGAATGACGACGGTCAGGGACCGGTTTTCTCCACTGGCAATCTCCATTGGCGTGGACCATCGTAACATAAAGGCGGGCTGAACGCCGGAAGCACACCACTTGACCGCGGACTACTCAAATCTGCTCGAGGCCATCCTCGGAGAACTGAAACGCCGGGGCGCGCCGGTGAAAGTCGACGATCTGGCTGCTTCCATCGGACTCAGCCGGTTCGACAAACGGGCGCTGCGCGACCAGCTCGACCGTCTCGTGAAGAACGGGGAAGCGGTCCGGGTCGGCAACAAGCGCTACCGCTTCCATTCCCAGAAACCTGAACCCCAGAAACCGGATACTTTGAAAAAGAACAACGGCCCCAAGACCCAGACTCCCGCGCGGGACTCCGTTCCGCTGCGCGAGAAACTCCGCAACTTCCCGTCCCAGAACCCTCCGTCGCCCCAGTCAGGCAGGAACCAGTCCCGCGGCCAGCAGCCGTCGGGGCGGAGCCAGGGTCCGTATCAGAAGCCGTCCGGTATGGGGGCCAGAGGTCGTGATGAACGGAGCCGCGACAACCGGGATAGCGACAACAGAGGCGGCGGCAACCGGCCCCGCGAACGCGAAGAAGGGTTCACCCGGTCCCGCTACGGCGAAGGCGAACTGATCACGGGCGTCTATGCCCAGACCCGTTCCGGCGTCGGTTACGTGCAGCCGGTACCGGTCAGGAAAGACGTGCTCGACATCGTCATCCCCGAAGGCATGCAGGGGGGCGCCATGCACGGCGACACCGTGAAGGTGGATGTGCGCGAAGGGGCGTCAGGCCGCCGGGTGGGCCGTGTGGCCGAAATCGTGGTGCGGGGCCGCCGGTTTATCGCCGGCACGCTCACGGAGCGGCGGAACAACTTCTTCTGCGAACCGCTGGACGACCGGATCCAGCCGGTGGATCTGGGAGAGCTGGACCTCAAATACCGCAAGGACCTGGGGAGCGTGATCCTGGTCTCGTTCGACGAGCCGGAGGCGGGCGCCCACGGGCTCCTCAAGGGCGAGATCAAGCGCGTCCTTGGCGACCTCGAACACCCGGACGTCCAGTTCGGCTGGATCGTGGCGGAGTTCCGTCTGCCGGAGGCGTTCCCGAAGGCCGTGCTCAAGGAAGCCGAGGACTACGGCAGCGAGATCAAGCCGGCGGATCTCAAGAACCGGGAAGACCTGCGCAAGCTCCCGATCGTGACGATCGACGGTGAGGACGCCAAGGATTTTGACGACGCCGTGCTGGTGGAGCGCAACGGAAAGGGCTACCGGCTGCTCGTTTCCATCGCAGACGTCTCGCACTACGTGCGGCCCGGTACGGCGCTGGACGATGAGGCCCTGGAGCGCGGCACGAGCGTGTATTTCCCCGGCCGGGTTATTCCGATGCTCCCCGAAGGGCTGTCCAACGAACTCTGTTCGCTGAAACCGGACGTGGACCGCCTGACGCTCACCTGCGAAATCGAATACGATTCCACCGGAAAGCAGCTGGCTAAAAAGGTCTACGAGTCGGTCATTCGCAACCATGCCCGCATGACTTACACGAAGGTCCAGCAGCTTCTCGACAAGACGAGCGCGGAGCTGACCGAGCGCTACCGGGATCATCTGCCGCACTTCGAACTGATGAACGAGCTGGCCCACAAGCTGCTCGCGGACCGCATGAGGTCCGGGGCGGTCGATCTGGAACTGCCGGAAATCCGCTACGACCTGGACGGCACGGGCCGGGCGGTTGGCATGTCGATGAAGCCCCGGCTTTTCGCCCACCGCATAATCGAGGAGTTTATGCTCGCGGCCAACCGCGCGGTGGCCGAAATCTTCACGGACGCCGAATTGCCGTTCGTTTACCGTATCCACGAGCCGCCCGACCCGGTGAAGGTCGACGCGGTGAACGAGATTCTCGCCCCCTTCGGCGTGCAGATCGAATACAAGGACATTGTCCGGCCCAAGGACGTCCAGAAAGCCGCCGACAGTCTCAAGGGCAAGCCGGTCGAGCGCTCGGCCAGCATGATGATCCTCAGGTCACTCAAGCAGGCCCGCTACGATCCGAAGAATGAGGGCCATTTCGGCCTCGCCTTCGAGGACTACACCCATTTCACGTCCCCGATCCGGCGCTATCCGGACCTCGAGGTGCACCGGCTCGTGCGGATGTACCTGCGGAGCGAGATTCAGGCGATCCGCAGCCGCGGCGACAAGCTGAAAGAGATCTGTGTCCGGTCGTCGGAGCGGGAACGGCTGGCGATGACCGCCGAGCGGGCGTTCCAGGACATCAAGACCGCCGAGTTCATGCAGGCGCACCTGTTCGCCGAGTTCGAGGGGACGGTCACCTCGGTCACGAAGTTCGGCTTCTATGTGTCGATCGACGATTTCGGCGCCGAAGGGATCGTGCCGCTCGACGGAATCGACACGGACCGCTACCGGCTATCGGACGACGGCGCGGCACTGGTCGGCGCCAAGACGGCCAAAACTTTTGCCGTGGGCGACCGCGTGCGGGTGCAGGCGGTCGACGCGAGCCTCTCGCGCCGCCGGATCACCTTCCGCTGGATGAAGACGACCAAGCGTGTGTCGGCGGCGGGACTGCGCCGGGTCGACCGTGGCGGCAAGAATCGCAAGCCCAAAGAGGACAAGGGCAAACGCAGGAGATAGGCCGTGTCGCAGGCAGCCCAGCCCACTCCCCGTCTGTCGCCCGAGGAAGGCAGCGAACTGCTCAAGATCGCCCGTGCGACGCTGGAGCACCGGCTGCTCGGCAAGGCGTCGAACAAACCGTCGGCCGACGCGCTGACGGATGGGCTCCGCCAGAAGGGTTCGGCGTTTGTGACGCTGACCAAGGGTGGAAAGCTCCGGGGTTGTATCGGCTCGCTCGCCTGGGACCGGCCGCTCTATCAGGTGATCGGCGACTGCGCCCTTTCGGCGGCACTCAAAGACCCCCGTTTCGATCCGGTCGAGGGCCATGAGCTGAAGGATATTCACCTCGAAGTGTCGGTCCTGACTCCGCCGGTGAAGATCACCGGTCCGGACGATATCGTGATCGGCCGGGACGGCCTGATCGTAGAAAAAGGCTGGAACCGGGGATTATTGCTTCCGCAGGTGGCGACCGAGTGGGGATTCGACCCGCTGGCGTTCCTTGAGGCTACCTGCGAGAAGGCGGGGCTGCCGCCGGACGCCTGGCCCAGTGCCAGACTGGAACGGTTCGAAGCGCAGATTTTTGAGGAATAACCGCCTTGCCGCTGTTCCTCTCCGACCGTTAGATTGCCGCTCCAAGAGGGGAACCCGAGATGGCCACCGCACTACAGCGCGTCTATGAACAGGTCCGCGTCGGGCAGGCGGTATTCCGCGACGCCAACCGGTTCCGCGAGATCGTCACCATTCTGGCCCGTCACGGGTTTGGCGCCTTTGTCGAGTCGATGAATCTCAAAGACCGCTGGCTGGTGAACAAGCTGGTGGAACTGCGTAACAAGGGCGAAGAAAAACTCCCTCTTGAAAAGCGGGCGCTGGCCGCCATCCAGGAACTGGGCCCCACGTTCGTGAAGCTGGGCCAGATCCTTTCCACCCGTCCCGACATCGTCCCGCCAGCGCTGGTGGCGGAACTGAAGACGCTGCAGGATGCCGTTCCGCCGATGACGCCGGAGGAGGTCGAATCGCAGCTCAAGGCGGAACTGGGAGAGAACTACCGCGACCATTTTTCGGACTTCACCGTGAAGCCGCTCGCCTGCGCCTCCATCGCCCAAGTTCACCGTGCCGTGCTGAAAGAAAACGGTATGGAAGTGGTCGTGAAGATCCAGCGGCCCAACATCAAGAACAAGATCGAGGCCGACGTCGAGATCATGGGGTTCCTGGCGAAGGCACTGGAGGCGAACTTCCCCGATACGCGGCTGTTCTCCCCCGCCGGGATTGTGACCGAGTTCGAGAAGGCGATCCTGAAAGAAATCGATTTCACGCACGAGATCGACCATATCGAGCGGTTCAAGCGTAACTTCGCCAGGAATCCCAACGTCCACTTTCCGGAACCGATCAAGACTCTGTCCACGCCGCGCGTGTTCGTCATGGAGTTCATCAAGGGCACCAAGATCACGAACATTACGCCCGACAAGTTCGACGTGGCGAAGGTGGTCGATACCGGTCTCGATTGTGTTTTCCAGATGATTTACAAGGACGGCTTCTTCCACGGCGACCTGCATCCGGGAAACCTGCTCGTCCGTGACGACAACGTCCTGTGCTTCATCGACTTCGGCCTGTGCGGCCGCCTGTCGGAGCGCCAGCGTGACCTGCTCGTCGACGTGCTGGTCGCCATAGTCCGCCAGGATTACGAGTCGGTCGCCAAGAGTTTCTGGAAAGTCGGCATCCACAGCAAGGAGACTGAGTCCGACTACAGCGTGTTCGAGGCCGATGTGGTCGAGATGCTGGACAAGTGGTTCACCGGAAAGACGCTGGACGAAATCGAGTTCGGCGGGCTGTTCAAGGACCTGATCGACGGCGCCATGCGCCACCGGCTCCGGATGCCTCCCGACTACACGATGACCTTCAAGGCGGTCATCACGATGGAGGGTGTGGGCAGGGAGTTGCAGCCTGGGCTCGACGTCCTCCAGAAGGCCAAGCCCTTCATCCTGGCGATCCTGAAGGAACGCTATGCGCCGGAGAAGATGCTCAAGAAGGCCTACGACTCGGCGCGGGACCTCGCCGAAATCGTGGGCTCCCTGCCGCGCACGCTGCAGGCGATCTTCGAAGACCTGCGCAAGGGCGAGACCCAGCTCAATATCGAGCTGACCCAGTTCCGTCAGTACCAGCGCACCTACTCGAAGGTCCAGAGCCGCAACATGTACGCGATCATGGCATCGGCGGCCGCCCTCTGCGGCACGCTGGCGCTCTCTCACGACAACCAGACGGTGCTGGGGTTCCCGGCCGTCAGCTTCTGGTTCTACGCGGTGGCGGGCACACTGGGCGCCGGGTTCTTTTTGAAGAACATCGGGGACTGAGACAGTTTTGGGCAAGAGAAAGGGCGGCCTTGCGGGGCCGCCCTTTCTGTTCTGTCTGAAGCCGCCGGTTCACCTAGAACAGAAGGTCCAGCGCGATAGAAATGGAATGGATGAACGGCGTGCCCAGATCGAGCCCGGGGGCGGGCGGGGCCGGGTTCGGGGTCTGGAGCCAGGAGTCCACAGGCGGCCGGTCGATCATCCCCTGCAGGTTATAGACACCGATCTTCTGGCCGGTGTATCCGGCGGCTATAGCCGCCTCGACGTCCTTCTTCAGTTCCCCGGCATTCGCGTAGGTGGGCGAGTCATCCACGCCGGTCCCGGTGATGCCGATATCCAGCGACGCCTTCGCGCCCCAGACCCGCTTCGCCATGTTGCCGTAGTCGTAGACGAAGAACGGTGTGAGCGGCAGCCCGCCCGTCTGGCGCGCGAAGATCGTCCGGTAGGCCTGGATAGACACTTCGTCCCACGCGATCCCGTCCACCGGTATGCCCATCGCCTGACGGATGCCGTCATCGCCGTCCGAATAGTCGTCGGCCACCTGCGGCAGCGTGGTGAGGTGCACTTTCCAGCCCTTTCTGTGCAGATCGTTTACGAGCCCGGCGTAGGTCTGGGTCGCCCAGAAATACTGCCAGCGGTTGACACCGCTGCCCAGCAGCCAGGCGATGCCGAGGACGTCCGGGATGGGCTGGGCCAGCATCTGGTTCAGCTGCCGGAACCGGTCAATCCGCAGTTCCATGTCCACAAAAAAAGTCGTCGGCGGCAGGTGATAGGTATCGGTCCAGAGCGAGGCGAGCTGCCGGGCCTTGGAGGCGAACAGGCTGGCGTTGGAGGAGCAGGGCCAGTAGCCGTCCGCTTCGTCCAGCAGCAGCCACGGACGGACCTCGACGCCTCTGGAGCGGGCCTCCTGTACAAAGCTCCATCGCTCGGCATTGGCAAGGTCGTTGGCCTTCCAGTGCAGCACCACGGCGACACCTTTGGCCGCCAGAGTGGGCAGAGCCGTCCGGGCGGCGGCGATCTCGGTGCCATTGAAATCTTCCACGGCGACCGCGCCGATCCCGGCGACGGGGAGGGCGGCTGCGGCCGCTTCCGTAGCCGTGACTGAACCGGTAGCCGTTTCGGATGGGGTCAGGTCGGCGGCATCGCCGCAGGCCGTAACAGTGAACGAAAGCAGTCCGGCGGCAAGGAGCCGGGACAGGTTTCTCAAGGGGTTCTTCATGGATCGTATCTCCTCCGGTTTCCGGCACCGGAAAAATCTCTTGACCCGCAAGCGGGTTCATCGCCACAGTACGCAAATACCGGTTACCCCGAAACTCGCCCGCTGCTCGCGTTTGAGAGGATCAGGTCTTGCCCCGCAAAAAGCCCGTTTTACCGCGCAAAAACCCCGCCCAGAGGCGTTCCCAGGAGATGGTCGACCTGATCCTGGAGGCGGCAGCTCAGGTTCTGGTCGAGGACGGATACGACGGCGCGACGACGAACAGGATCGCCCAGAGGGCCGGTGTCAGCATCGGTTCCCTCTATCAGTACTACCCCAACAAAGAGGCAATCGTGGCGGCCCTGTTCGACCGGCTGTCAGAGAAAGCCGTGCGGCTTGCGCAGGAGCATCTGTTGAAAGTGGCGCAGGCGCCGCTCCCGCTCGCCATCCGGGGCGCAATCGGTATCATCGTGGAGCTATACCGCTCCAGCCCCGAACTGATCGAGATGACCCTCGACCGGCTGCCGGAGCTGGACAAGACGGAACGGTTCCGGATGTACCGGGAACGGTATGCGACGATGATGTCCGCTTATCTTCAGAGCCGTCGCCAGGAGATTCGCGACGGCGATCTGGCCCATATCGCCTGGACCGCGTCGAACGTGACGGAATTGATGATTTTCCGGATCATGCGGGAGAAGCCGGACTATCTCTCGACGGAGCGGCTGCTCGCGGAAACCGGAGATCTGCTGATCCGCTACCTATCGCCGGAACCGGGCGCCGGGTCCTGACGTCTCAGTCCGTCTGCTTCACCAGATTCGTGACAGGCTTCAGCGTCTTCAGATAGTCGTAGATCGCACCCAGGTCCTGCTCCGTCATTCCGGCGTACAGGGTCCATGGCATCGGCGAGTTGATCTCGCCGGGGTCCAGCGCAGGCGGCGGCGTCTTCGCCGGATCGCGGTCCTTGAACTTCGCGATGAACGTCTGGCGGCTCCAGGCGCCGATGCCGGTTTCCACGTCCGGGGTGATGTTGGCGGAGCGGATCACGCCGCCCGGCAACCTGAACTCGAACCCGCCCGCGTATTCCATCCCTTCGATTTTCTTGCCGCGAACCGCTTTCGAGTGGCAGTCGATACAGGCGGCGACATTGGCGACGTATTCGCCGTAGGTGGCCCCTTCCGAAGGCTCTGGCCGTCGTCCGGGCATGGCGTCCTGCGGGATCGTTGGGATGATGAAGTTGAGCGGGAACTTGGGGTTCGATAGCGGGACCTTATTCTCGACCGGCTTCAGCGTCCGGATATAGGCGGCAATCGCCAGCGCG
This sequence comes from uncultured bacterium, assembly GCA_964565925.1. GTDB lineage: Bacteria > JAGRBM01 > JAGRBM01 > JAGRBM01 > JAHCIT01 > CAZMGV01. The sequence continues at coordinate 103,314 of CAZMGV010000003.1, read as the reverse complement.
TCCTCAGGCGACATCTTTCCGTAGTTCAGATACGGCATCAGCGGGAACAGCGACCGGCCCTGCGGGTTCACGCCGGTGGTGAACGCCCGGACCAGTTCACCGTCGGTCCATTGGCCGATCCCGTAGGGGGTCAGGTTCGAGGCGTAGTAGTCGCCCGGGTAGCCGGCGTCGCGGCCGAATTTTTCCCCGCCCTTGCCTTCGGTACCGGGCCTGACCGGACCCGCGAGCCGGTCCCACTGGCGCTCGGAGTGGCAGCCGATGCAGGCGGCGACGTGGCTGGCAAGGTAGCGGCCCCGCTCGAGGGCTTCAGGCGTATCTGGCAGTTTCACTACTGCCGGTGCGCTGACTTTTGGATAGCCGAACAGGCCGCAGGCGGTAACAAGTGACAGACAGGAAAGGAGCGCTACCAACCGGTAGCGGCGTAAGGGATTCGGCATCATAGACGCGGAGATTAGACGCCCGGTTTCCAGCGGAGAACCGGCTGCCTCGCAGCCCGGGTCTCGTCCAGACGTTTCCGGAACGCGCCGTGCGGGGCAGTCTTGAGCAGCTCCGGGTTCGTCTTCGCCTCCTGCGCAATCTCTTTCATGGAGGCGATGAACTGGTCGAGGGTGTCCTTCGATTCGCTCTCGGTCGGCTCGATCATCATCGCGTTATGCACCACGAGCGGGAAGAACACCGTCGGCGGGTGGTAACCCTTGTCCATCATCCGCTTGGCGATATCGAGCGTGCCGGCTCCGGACGGGCGCTGCAGGTCGTCGGTGAAGACCGCCTCGTGCATGCAGATCTCGTCGAAGGCGATCCTGTAGGAATCCTTCAGGTTGACCCGCAGGTAGTTGGCGTTGAGCACCGCCGCTTCGGACATCTCCTTCAGGCCCGTGTTGCCCATGGTCTTGATATAGGCCCAGGCGCGCAGGTTGATGCCGAAGTTGGAGAAGTAGCTCCGGATGCGGCCGATCGACTTGGGCCGGTCGTTCGAGAACGAATAGGTGTCGCCGTTCTTCACAATGAACGGATTGGGCAGGTACGGTTCCAGCCGTTCCGACACGACCACCGCGCCTGCGCCTGGCCCGCCGCCGCCGTGCGGCGTCGAGAAGGTCTTGTGCAGGTTGAACTGCGAGACGTCCACGCCCATCTTGCCCATGGACGCCTGCCCGACGATAGCGTTCAGATTCGCGCCGTCGCAGTAGAGCAGTGCGCCCTTTGAGTGCATCAGGTCGCCGATATCGGCGATGGCGTTCTCGAACAGGCCGAGCGTGCTCGGGTTGGTGAGCATGATCGCGGCCGTGTCGTCGTCCACTACGGCCTTCACTTCGTCCAGCGTCAGGCGCCCGCCCCTGGCGGCGAGCGGCACCACTTCGAAGCCGCACATGGCGGCGGTGGCCGGGTTCGTGCCGTGGGCCGTCGCCGGGACAATGATCTTGCGCTTGTTCTTGTGTCCCTTGTCCAGGTGATAGGCCCGGATCATGAGCACGCCGGTGAACTCGCCGTGCGCTCCCGCAGACGGGTTCAGCGCACAGGCCTTCATGTCGACCGACTTGCGCAGGTCTTCGGTGAGTTCCCAAAGTACCCGCAGCGCGCCCTGGGCGAACGCCTCGGGCATCATCGGGTGGAGCCGCGAGAAACCGGGGTTGCGCACCAGCGATTCGTGCAGCTTCGGGTTGTATTTCATCGTGCAGGAACCGAGCGGGAACAGCCCGGCGTCGATGCAGTAGTTGTACTGGGCGAGCCGCGTGTAGTGGCGGACCACTTCGAACTCGCTCACCTCGGGGAACCCGTTCAGCTCGCCGCGCACCAGATGGCCTTCGAGGCCGTCCGGCTGCTTCGCCTCTGGAACTTCCAGCTTGGGCAGGAAGTAGCCCTTGCGGCCTGCGGAGCCCCGCTCGAAAATGAGCGGTTCTTCAAGGGTCAGTCCGGTCGTGCCCGGCGGGGTCAGCTTGGAGAAACTCATTTCAGCACCTCCCGCGCGAAGTTCACAAGTGCATCGTGGTGGCGCGACTGGTGCCTCTCGGTCGTGCAGAGGAGCAGGTCGTTCTTGTGGGCGGGGCCCATCAGCGCGCCGAGATCGATACCGGCGGCCAGGTGTTTCGCCTCGGCCTTTTTCACGAAGTCGGCGGCCGGGATAGGCAGCCTCAGGGTGAACTCGTTGAAGGCCGGTCCGGTGAAGGCGGGTTTCACCCCCGGAATCTCCAGGAGCCGTTTTTTCAGGTTCTGGGCCAGCGACAGGTTCTGGCGGGCCAGCTCTTTGAGTCCCTGCTTGCCCATGAGCGAGCAGTAAACCGTCACCCACAGCGCGCACAGCTGCTGCGAGGTACAGATGTTGGAGGTCGCCTTCTCGCGGCGGATGAACTGTTCGCGGGTGGTGAGCGTCAGCACAAAGCCGCGCTTGCCGTCCTGATCCACCGTTTCGCCCACAAGCCGTCCCGGCATCTGGCGGATGTATTCCTTCTTGCAGCAGAAGACGCCCACGTTGGGGCCGCCGAAGAAGGGCGGAAGACCCAGGCCCTGCGCCTCGCCCACCACAATGTCCGCGCCAAACTCGCCCGGCGGGGCGAGCAGCGCCAGCGCCAGCGGGTCGCCGGTGACAGCGATGAACATCGACCCATTGCCAAAGTTGGTCTCGGTGACCGCTTTCCAGTCCTCGACGACGCCGAAGATGTTGGGGCTCTGGACGACGACGGCGCCCACGTCCGGGCCGAGCATCTTCTTGAGCGCCACGAGATCGGTCCGCCCGGTCTTCGCGTCGAACGGGACGGTGACGATCTCGATATGGCTGAGCGGCTGCACGAAGGTGCGGATGGTGTCCAGGTAATGCGGATGCACCGCGCCCGAGATGAGGTACCGGTTCCGCTTCGTGATCCGGTGGGCCATCAGCACCGCCTCGGCGGCTGACGTGGCGGCGTCGTACATGGACGAGTTGGCGATCTCCATGCCGGTCAGCATCGCCATGTAGGTCTGGAACTCGTAGGCGCCGATCAGCGTGCCTTGCGCGATCTCCGGCTGGTAGGGCGTATAGGCGGTGGCGAACTCGCCGCGGGAGACCAGGTGCTCGATCACGGCCGGCGTGTAGTGGTCGTAGCAGCCGGCGCCGAGAAACGAGATCAGGTCCGAGGGCCGCTTGGCAGCGATCGAATCGGAGAGGCGCGAGAGCTCCATCTCCGAAACCGGCGGGTCCATCGGCAGCAGGCCGCGCACGCGGACCCGTTCGGGGATCTGGGTGTCGAACAGTTCGGTGACCGATTTGAACCCGACCGCGTCCAGCATGGCCTTCGCGTCGGAGTCGGTGAGGGGAATATAACGCATGTTGGTACCGGCGGTTTCTGGTGTGCGGCGGGTGGAACCTCACCCCGGCCTTGCGGCCACCCCGTCCGCATTCACGGGCGGGGGCTGGAGAGTCCTACTGGGTGATCAGCGCCTTGTACTGCTCGGGCGTAAGGAGCTTCGGGAACGCGCCCGCGTCGATCGGGGCGATCTTGATCATCCACGCCTTGTAGGGGTCGGCGTTCACGCTTTCCGGAGCGCCGGTGAGCGCCGTGTTGACGGCCGTCACCTTGCCCGAGAGCGGGGCGTAGAGGTCGCTCACGGCCTTCACCGATTCGATCACGCCGAACGGCTTGCCCGCCGTCACCTGCGCGCCCACTTCGGGCACTTCCACGAACACCACGTCGCCGAGCTGCTCGGCCGCGAATTCGGTCACGCCGACGACGATTTCGTCGCCTTCCTGGCGCGCCCACTCGTGCTCCGCCGTGTATTTCAGGTCGCCGGGAATGTTCATGGACGGTAAGGCCTCTCTTGCGGGATTTCCGGCGCGGCGCGTGGCCGCGTCAGGCGCGGTACGGTGCCCCGGAAGCGCTGGAAAATCAACGTATTGAGGGGATCGGGGCCCAAGAAAGCTGTGGATAAAGGGGGGCTTAGGGACAAGCGTGTCGATATGGATTCGAGGCTAGGAGCCGGAACCTGGTTTCAATGCAGCCAGTTGTCGTCTGATTTCGTCGATGATGGGCTGCGTTTCAATTTCTTCCAGCGCACGGCCGAATCGAATTACCTGAATATTGGTGGTCGTAATAACTATGCTTCCGTTTCCAATGCCCCATTGCTGAAGGTTGGATGAGAATGACATTGGCTTAACAACGGGAGGAGAGAAGCGCACTTCTATAATATCATTGATATTGACGGACTGTTTACGTCGAAACCTGCCTACTCCTTTGTCACACGTCAATAAATCGGATTGTATAAATACCTTTTCGTCGCCAAACGTGTTCCAAAGCCATGAAACGCCTGCCAGCAGTCCACCGATTGTCCATCCGACTAACCAAATAGTCAGAAACGACTTCGGCGTTTTGGAATCTCCAACGACTAAAAGTTCCCTCAGCGCAAAAAATTCGCCAACCGCCCAACCGGTTAACCAAACTGGCAGAAATAGCATGAGGAAAATACTGCGCTCTTTTTGTACCAAAATCGCGGGGGGTTTCAGCGCATTATCGTACTCAATGAGGCGCATAGGGCAACTGTAGTCGTGCGATAATTGATAGCCAAAACAAAACGGACGGCCATCCGGCCGCCCGTTTCAGCTCAAGCGAAAAGCGCTGTTACTTCACTTCCCAGGTCTCGCCCGAGTTGATCAGTTTTTCCAGGTCGCCCGGGCCGCTCTTTTCGCGGGACTGGCGGATCTGGTCGTTCATCATCTCGTCGAAGGTGGGCTTGCGCACGGCGCGGAACACGCCCATGGGGACCGGGAACTTCTCCTCGTCCAGCCGCGACAGCAGGAACGCCATCGTCGGGTCGGGGGTCGACTCGTCGTGGACGACGATGTCCTTCTCCGTGACGCCGCCCTCGCCGATCGTGACGACTTCGAGCTGGAAGCCCTTCAGCCGCAGGCCCTTGTTCATGTCCTTGCCGAAGATCATCGGCTTGCCGTGCTCGAGGTAGAGCACACGGTCCGAGCGGACGGTCTTCTCGACGATGGAGTCGTAGGCGCCGTCGTTGAAAATGTTGCAGTTCTGGAAGATCTCCACGAACGAGATGCCGCGGTGTTCGGCGGCGCGCTTGGTCACGTAACGCAGCGACTTGGGGTCCACGTCCATCGTGCGGGCCACGAACGTCGCCTCGGCGCCCAGTGCCAGCGAAATGGGGTGCAGCGGGTAGTCCACCGAGCCCATGGGGGTCGACTTCGTCTTCTTGCCCATTTCGGAGGTCGGCGAATACTGGCCCTTCGTGAGACCGTAGATGCGGTTGTTGAACAGCAGCACCTGCATGTCCACGTTGCGGCGGATCGCGTGGATCGTGTGATTGCCGCCGATGGAGAGCGCGTCGCCGTCGCCGGTGATGACCCACACGGAAAGGTCCGGGTTCATCGACTTCACGCCGGTCGCGACCGCGCAGGCGCGGCCGTGGATCGAGTGAATGCCGTAGGTGTTCATGTAGTAGGGGAAGCGCGAGCTGCATCCGATGCCGGATACGAACACGAACTTCTCGCGCGGGATGCCGAGTTCGGGCATTACCGCCTGCACCTGGGCAAGGATGGAGTAGTCGCCGCAGCCCGGGCACCAGCGGATGTCCTGGTCGCTCTGGAAGTCGGCTTTCGTCAGTTTGGTCGCGGGTTCAGTCATGGTCTTGGTGACTCCGTATTCAGTCAGTACAGGTTCAGTTGAGGTGCGAGAGGATGCCGTCCAGCACTTCCTTGCTGCGGAACGGCTGGCCCTGGATCTTGTTCAGACCGATGGCCGGGATGTTGAACTCGGAGCGGAGGATCCGCACGAGCTGCCCGTTGTTCATCTCGGGCACGAGCACCTTCTTGAAGTTTTTCAGGATCGTTCCCAGGTTCGCGGGGAAGGGGTTCATGTGGCGCAGATGCACCGACGAAACCTTCTTGCCCTGCGCGCGGAGTTCGTCCACGGCGCCGGTGATCGAGCCGTAGGTCGAGCCCCAGCCGATGACGAGCAGGTCGCCCTTTTCGTCGCCGTTCACCTTCAGCGCCGGGATGTCCTTGGCGATGTTGGCGATCTTCTGGGCCCGCAGCTTCACCATCGATTCGTGGTTCTTCGCTTCGTAGTTCACGTTGCCGGTGAGGTTCTGCTTCTCGATACCGCCCACGCGGTGCTCGAGGCCGGGGGTTCCCGGACGGACCCACGGGCGAGACAGGTTCTCGTCGCGCAGGTACGGCTTGAAGTCCGCCGGGTCGGTGCGGAACTTCACGTCGATCTTCGGAAGGTCCGAGATCTTCGGGAGTTTCCACGCCTCGGCGCCGTTGGCCAGGTAGCCGTCGGTCAGCACTATCACCGGGGTCATGTATTTCGTCGCGATCCGCACCGCTTCCACCGCGATGGCGAAGCAGTCGGCCGGCGTCGCCGCGGCGACGATCGCCACGGGGCATTCGCCGTTGCGGCCGTACATGGCCTGCATCAGGTCGGCCTGCTCGGTCTTGGTGGGCAGGCCCGTCGAGGGGCCGCCGCGCTGCACGTCGACGATCACGATCGGCAGCTCGGTCATCACGCCAAGGCCGATGGCCTCGCCCTTGAGCGCCAGACCCGGTCCCGACGTCGTCGTGAGTCCCAGGTAGCCGGCATAGGCGGCGCCAAGCGTCGAGCAGATGGCGGCGATCTCGTCTTCCGCCTGGAAGGTCATGATGCCGTAGTTCTTGTAGCGCGACAGTTCATGGAGAATGTCGGAGGCCGGCGTGATCGGGTACGAACCCAGGAACAGCGGGATGTTAGCGAGCTTGGAGGCCGCCACCATGCCGATGGCGAACGCCGTGTTGCCGGTGATGTTGCGGTACTTGCCGGGGGCCAGTTCCGCTTCCTTCACCTCGTATTTGACGGCGAACGCTTCGGCGGTTTCGCCGTAGTGAATGCCGGCCTTGAGCGCCTTCTCGTTGGCCTCGAGGATCACGGGTTTCTTGGAGAACTTGTCGTGCAGGAACTTGTAGGTCTGTTCCGGCGACCGGTTGAACATCCAGTAGACGAGTCCCAGCGCGAAGAAGTTCTTGCAGCGGGCCTTGTCCTTGGCGGACATGTCGATCTCGGCCAGGGCGTTGTTCGTCAGCGTGGAGACCTTGACCGGATACAGGCGGAATTTGGAGAGCGAGCCGTCGGTAAGCGGATTCGTCGCGAAGCCGGCCATCTTGAGAGTGCGTTCGGTGAACGCGTCCTCGTTGGCGACGATCACGCACTGGTTCGGCAGGTCCGGAAGGTTCACTTTCAGCGCCGCGGGGTTCATGCAGATGAAGACGTCCGGCTGGTCGCCGGCCGTGTAGATCTTCTGCGATCCGAAGTTGATCTGGAACCCGGACACGCCGGCCAGCGTTCCCGTAGGTGCCCGGATTTCGGCGGGGTAGTCGGGAAGGGTCGCCAGATCGTTGCCGAAGATCGCGTTCGTGGAAGTGAACTGCGACCCGGTGATCTGCATGCCGTCGCCGGAATCCCCGGCGAAACGGACGACTATGTGTGAGTGTTCTTCGACTTTTGCGGCATTGGTTTCAGGGGACAAGGGTAGGTGCTCCTTGGGGTTTCACTATCCTCATAAGGACCCGGACCGCTCACTTTGGCGGACCGGAGGAAACTCCGCTGTTTACCCGGCGGCCATATCCCTGGGCCGTTGGGGTGGTTTCCAGGCGCCCGGGAAGGCGCCTGAAACCGCGTATTCAGTTGTATGGGGAACCTGTCTGAAACGGCCCGTCCCGGCCATTTAGGGCAGTTTCCCCGGGTTTCGATTGTCAGGGTCCACCCATCCAAAGTCAATTGGACAGGGGCAGACCCGGGACGCTACCGATACCGGTTTCGTGCCCGCTTCCGGAGGGTGCCGGAAACGGCCGACGGGCCGCTAGTAGCCAGCCCGTCAGGGGATATCAAACGCCAGAATGATACCGGAAACGGCCGGGTGTTATGACCTTCGGCAGTTCCGGTACGGCGACCGGCAGGGAGCCTTTTAATTCGGGAGGGGGCATATGGACGTAGCCCCCGGAAGTGGCTATGCAGGGGGGCTCCGGGATGACCATCCCGGCCGCGGCCCGGCCGTCGCCAGACTCTGGGCGACTTTGGCCGGCCCCGCATTAGAGGTGAAAGAGGCTATGCCGCTACTCGACCACGGTAAGAAGTTCATGTGTTTTAAGTGCGGGACGAAGTTCTACGACCTGCACAAGGATCTGGCCGTCTGCCCGAGCTGCGGAGCCGACCAGGCTGACCGCCCGGAGACTCCGGCACCGGTCCGTGCGGCGACGTTCGCGTCCGCCCGTACGAGCCTCGTAGCCGCCGAACGGAGCGTGCTCGCCACCGACGACGCCGAGGATACGGAAGAGGTCGCCGAGGACGAGGATATTGTCGGCGACATCGGTGCCGGTGAGGAAGAGGAAGAAGAGGAGGAGGAAGAGGAGTCCGCGGACGACGACGACGAGGATTGATCCGCTCCTTCTACTTTCTCTGTTGATACGAGAGGCAGCCCCCACCGGCTGCCTTTCTCGCTTTTTCGGCTGGGAGGGCCCTGCATGACGGCTCCCAGCCTGGTTTCCCCGCATCCCAAATGGGATAATAATGGTTGACAAAATTCGTATCCAAATAGATAACAGGGTTATCAATTTTAGAACTTAAGGTTCCAGTTACTGGCGACGTCCAAGGAGTTCACGGCCCGGGGGAGTGATGGAAAGTTTCAAAACCGGCGTTGTGCTGGCTGTGCTTTTATTCGGTTGGGTGCCGGCGTATTCGCAGGAGGCCGCTCCGGTTCAGACACCGCTGGCCTCTCAAACGTCGCCTGAAGCGCAATCGCCGCCTTCAAGGCCGGTGGCACACGAAAATTGCCAGCTCGGTTCCCACGGGGAAGCCGGCGGCGCCGCCGTCAATATCCCCGAGGGCCTGACCGCATCGGCACTTCGCTGGGAGATGCATCTTTACGGGAATGTGGACTACGTCATCCAGCCGCAGGCGACGGTCACGAATCAATTCGTTCTCGGCGGTATAGACCTGTTCGCCACCGCCCACTGGGGAGAGTTCCTGACCGCCATCGCCGAGTTGCAGGTCGAGTTCGGCGAGGATAACGAAGCCGGCGTTGATGCCGAGCGGCTGCTGATCGGCCACCGGTTTTCCAGGGGCCTGAACGTCATGGCCGGCCGTTTCCACACGCCGGTCGGTTACTGGCTGCAGACCTACCATCACGGAAAGCATCTCTACGACGGCACGTCGCCGCCGTTTTTCCTGGACTTCGAGGACGACGGCGGACTGGCGCCCGCCCACACGATCGGTCTTCTGGCTGGCGGCGAGGGTAACGCCGGGGATTCCGTCTTCGGCTACCAGCTGGCTGTGGGTAACGGCGAGGGGCTGGCGATGGGCGCAACGCCGGGAACCGCCACCTTTGTGCCGTTGAATGCGGCGGACAACAACAGTGGAAAGATTGCCGGGACGAACCTCTATGTGCTTCCGGCGCCCGTTCAGGGACTGCGGCTGGGAACCTCGTTCTTCTACCAGCGGATCATGTCGGACGACCCGCTCCGGACGGTGGACGCCCGGGAATACCTGGCGGGCGCGGACGCAATGTACGAAAAGGGCGATCTCAAGCTGATCGCCGAATATCTCGCATTCATCCGGTCGGACGAAAAGGCCTCCGGCAAGCGGTCGGTCAGCCACGGCACCTACGCGCAGGCCGCCTACCAGATCAGCGACCTGTTCAGACCCTACGCTCGGATCGAGCGGCTGTGGGCCAGCTCAACTGACCCGGTGCTGATCGCTATGGGCGTGAAGGACCGGACCATTGTGCGCGGAGGACTCCGTTTCGACCTGGACGAATTCTACAGCAGTATTCGCGGCGAGTACCGCTGGGATAACCGGACCGGCACTAAGGCCGAGCATGTGGGTGTACTTCAGTGGACGTTCGGACTGTGAACCCCTCGACGGCGAATCAACGGCGGCGCCTCTCCGGGCCCTTGTCATGGCCCCTGCCGCGAGCGGTGCTGCTGGCGGCTGCATCACTGCTTCTGGCGGCTGGCGCCGCACGGGCGGAGCCGCCTTCATCCGTCCAGCCGAAAGAGATCGTGTTCATCTGCTCGTCTGAAATCGCTTCCCGTCTGCAGGCCGCAAAAATGACGGTGACTTCGCAGACCATCAACCATCTCTATCTGGGATCGCCGGTCGAGTACGAATTCGAAGGTAACGCGAGCCGCCTCCTGCCGACCGACTACAAGGAACTGCTCGCCCAGCGGCAGAGGATGATCGAGGACTTCCTGGAGATGCGGCCCAAGCAGTACGTCCAGCACTGGGTACAGGAGATTTTCCGGGGCGCCGCCGTACTCCGTCCGTCCATCGTGGAAACGGTCGAGGAGATGATCTCGTTCGTGCGACAGAGCCGCGGGCGCCTGGGCCAGATCGGATATGTCTTCGATACGGATATGCCCCCGGCCGGCTCGCCGGATATTAAAGTCCTGCTGACCATTCCGCTCAAGGACGCTCCCAGGCCCCCGTCCAAGTGAACTTTTCGGGGTGCGGTTCCGGATAAAACCGGATAAACTGGAGGCTGCTAAAGGAGCACCGCCATGGCGAATCTTTCGGCTGCCTGCCCGTTCTGCACCGCTGACGTCCCGCTGGAAGTGAACCAGCAGCCCGGCGACGAGGTGTACTGCTCCTATTGCCACGCGCCGCTGATCGCCCGGAAGGTCGACCGGTTCACCTGGGTCTGCGTGGATATCGACGAGGACAAGAAGTCCGCCAACAAGAAGGCCGCCAAGCGCGCCGAGCAGAATTCCGAAGAGGAAGGCATCGCCAAGAGCTTCCTCGAGCTCGATCTGGATGAAGGTGGCGGCGGCCATAAGGGCGGCCACTGAGACTAGTGTCTTTGGCGGCCCCCGTCAGTCTTGCAGGCGGCTCGGTCTAGAAACGCTTCAGTTTAGGAGGCGCCGGGTCGCACTTACCGTTGGCCTTGAGATCGTTCACCCACTTGGCGTAGTTGATGTCCGTAATAGGCGTCATCACGCAGCCCGCCTGCGCCGGCACGGGGTGGCCCCACCGGCGGAGCAGGTGGCCCATCTCGTGGGTCGTGTACCAGGCAAAATCGTCCAGTGCCGTGATTTCCGGCGGACCGCCGCGCAGCTCGTTGAAGGGCTCGTTGTCGGCGAAGAACGGATACATGCTCATCACGATCATGCCCCCCAGCGGTCCCGGCGACTGGCTTGTGATGCCGGTGTCCAGGCCCGCCCGCAGCGACACCTGCCACGGAGTGGCGATGTCCGCGCTTGCGATGGGGAAGTTCGTGATCACGAGATCGTAGTCCTTCTGGCGCATGGCCAGCCGGTCCCATGTCTGGTACTGCATGTACTGGTAGGCCTTGGCGAACAGCATCTTGCCGTCGCTATTCTTGATGTCCATGAACCGCTTGAGCCAGTTGATATGGTAGGTCGCGATCAGGCGGGTGCAGGTTTCCTGGTTCGTGCAGTCGCCCGCGTTCTTCGACAGCTGCGGATGGTTGCGGACCGCGTTCTCGAGGTCAGCGTAGTCCGCCGGCGGAACGTATTTTTCGAGCGCCTTGCGGAGTTTCTCCTCCGAGTCGAACTTGTCCTTGCGGAAGTCCGCAATCCGGCGCAGGCACTTGTCGGGGTAGATGCACTTGGAGGCGATGACGTCCGCCTCGACACCGTCTTTCACCTGCTGCATCATCGAATCCACGTTCGCCGGCACCATGTTGGCATCGATGGCCGCCACGAGCGCATCCTCGGCGCCGGGCTTGCGCGGATCGATCATCTGCTTCTTCTTCAGCTCGATGTATTCGTCCTCGTACATGTAGCGGAGGAAAAACGCCTCCATCGGCACGCGGTCGGGCTTCTCCGGAAAGTTCACGGTCGCGTCGGTGTACGTCTTCGTGGTTTCCTTGAGAATCCGGAAATACTGCCGGGCGTCCTTCTCGGAGAGCACCGGCGCCCCCGGCAGTTCGGCGAACGCCACGCGGATGTTGATCGGTTCGGAGATGTCGACGGGTTTCAGGTCCGGCAGCCGCAGTGTGTTGAGCCCGCGGCCGGAGCAGGCGGCAGCCATAAGGAGGGCGCCAGCGAGCGCCATCCCCTTTGCCGTCTTCAGAGCCTTTGTGTGTGAGCCGGTGATGTTCCTAGTCCGAGGAAGACACGATTTCTTCAATTTGCTGTCCCTGCCGTTCCAAGCGTTTCATGACGAGTACGTCGCGGTCGATGAGTTTGCCGAAGTCGAGCCGCTCGCCCTTCTTCGTGAGCAGCAGCGTACGCAGCACCAGTTCATAGACCTGCACATTGTATAGCACGGCCAGGTGACCGATTTTCTTTAAAAGAATGTTCTGCGACTCGGAATAGGGCATCCGGGCGTAACTGGCGGGCCACACGAGCGGGTCCACGTAGCTGTACAGGCTGGTCCAGGTGATGTCGGGCGGCAGCGGCAGCGCGTTCAGTTCGCGCAGGAACTTCGAGCCCGGGATCATCTGCACGCCGCTTTCTCCGGCAATGGCCGGGAACCCCGGGACCATCTGGAGCGCCGTGACGCCGATCTTGTGGGCATAGCCCGCGATGCCGGCGTAGGTACCCTGATGCGGCGTGGCAAGCGTAATGACTTTGGTGATCTTTTGGGTGACCCCCAGCTTCTGGGTCAGGTACCGGGCGATCAGGCCGCCCTGCGAGTGGCCGATCAGGTACACCTCTTCGGCATCGGTGTTTTTCAGCACGTATTCGAAGATACGGGCTTCATGTTCGGCCGAGCGGCGGATGTCCTGTGAATAAGGCTGGTAGCCGCCTGAAATGGCAAAGACATCGAACAGCGGGCTTTCCAGGAAATCCTCGAGCCGTTCGAACCCGGCGCGGGTCTGGAAGTAGCCGTGATACAGGAAGGCCAGCCGTTTCTGGCCCTTGTACGCCTTCAGCCGGTTTTTCAGGTATTTCTCGCCGAAAACGAACCGTTCCGACAGGGCGACGGCATGGTCGACCACATTTTTGGAGATGTAATAACCTTCACCGATCGTGCTGAGCAGCATCCGGAGATTTGACAGCATCGGACGCTGATGGGTGAGAGGATTGACGTCTTCGTTCGTGACCTGAACTTCAAACTGGATCAATGGCATCTCCCGTCGTGTGAATCGTGAGAAAGCTCGCCTGTGAATCCCGCACTCCAATTGTGGCACCGTGCGTTAAAGAGCGTCAATTTTTAGATGACTATTAGGACGTAAATATCTTCATGGGACAGGTGCATTTTTGTGATGAAAATTCGGGTTTGATTGCCGCGTTGCGCCTTGAACGGCGCGCCGCGACTGGGGCACAGTGGAATTGCTCAGGCACGTAGACGGTTCGGCAGGTGTGCGAGGGGATAACAGGGGCCCCGCGCGGCGGGGCCCCGCCTTTTCCAGGGGGTACGCCACCGGTGAATAAGGACCAGCGAAGCCCGCAGAAGAACGGCCGGTACGGAGAAGCAGGCTCAATGAGTGGTTCAGACGAAGGCTCTTCGCTGAAAAAGCTGTGGGAGAAGCTCCCCGAAGGCTCGGCTTTCCGCGCCTCGATCGAACGCGCCATGGGATTCCTGACTGAACTGACCGACGGCGAAGACCCCCGCTACCAGGCGCCCGAAAAAACGCCCGCCGGTCCGACCGGATCCGACAGCGGCGATCCCGGTCCGGGGCAGAACTCCTCGGCTTGGAGCCGGTGATACCCGTTCACTGATATTCGTCCGGCGCGTTCAGCGTTTCGGATTCTTCGGTTTTTTCGGACTGTTCTTGCCGGCCTTTTCGCCTGCCGGACTCCCTGGCCCTTTTGATCCGCCCTTGTCGCCCGTACTCCCGGTGCCGTCCGCATCGCCGGTTCCCGTCGACACCAGGCAGTAGGTCAGCATCCCCTCGGCAGCCACCTGATCGATAGTCGCCGCCCGCTGTGCATGCGCGCAGGCGGCCGGATATTTCCCTTCGTTGGCGAACAGGCTGGCCAGGGCCAGCAGCGAATCCACGTCCCTGGGCGTCTTCTCGAGAATCTGCCGGTAGATCGCGAACGCGCGCGAGGTGTCGCCCGTGCTGACGGCGAAGCGGGCGATCTCACGCTGGGCGGTCGGGTCGTCGGGGAGCAGCTTCGCCAGCTTTTCGGCGTGTTCCTTCGCCCGCACGAAATCCGGATCGTCCCGGGAGTAGATCAGGGTCAGGTAGCGGTGCGCCGTGACGTCGTCAGGGGCGAGCTTGAGTGCCCGCTTGAAATAGTCCCGGGCCACGAGCGGTTCGCCGTTGGCGTAGGCCATGGTCCCCAGGCGCACGATGGCGGGCGTGAAATTGGGATCGTACTGGAGCGCCTGTTCGAGCGCCTGCTGCGCCCGCTCCGGCTGTCCGCGCTGCTCGGCGATCTGCGCCATGTTGTACCGGGCCTGCACGTTCTTCGGGTCGAGGCTGAGCACGTTCTTGCTGAGCACGTCCCAGGCGTTGTCGAAATCGCCGACCTGGCGGAGCGCTTCGGCGGTGTTGACGAACCCCTCCACGTTGCGGGGGTCTTTCTTGAACAGGTTGTTGAAGGCGATCAGCGCGCCGTTGGGGTCGCCCGCCTGGAGCTGGGCGGTGCCCAGATTGCGCCAGGGCCGCGCTTTGTCGGGTCCCCAGAACGCGGCGTTCTCCCAGAGAGAGATCTCGGAACCCCACACGAAACCCCGCCGCAGCGAAAGCAGCGAGCAGACGACGATGAGCGCGATCGCCAGCCGGTGCAGCCGCCGCGCGCGTACGTCGCGCCCGGCTTCGCGTGCCCGCGAAATCAGTCCGTAAAGGCACGTGGCGGCGACGAGCGCCAGTCCCAGCGACGGAACGTACATGCGCCGCTCCACCAGCAGATCCTTGATGGGGATGAGGCTCGTCGTGGGGGCGAGCCCCAGGAAGAACAGGAAAATCCCGAACGTGACCAGAGGTTCCGTCTCCCGCAGCCGCCACGCCGCATACAGGGCGCCGCCGATCGTCACGAGCGCCACCAGGAACCGGACGGTGAAGAACCCTTCGACCACCGGGAAGTCGTGGTCGAAGGTCTGGCCGACGGGCAGCAGCCAGAGTCTCAGGTAGTGGACGACGGCATAGGCGTTGGTGGCGAGTGTCGCGTCCACGGCGCGGTCGGTGTCCGGGTTGCCGGGCGTTCCGAAGACAATGGCGCGGGCGACGATGAGCCCCAGTCCCACGACCACCGGAAGCCCGAGGCCCCATTTGAGTTTCTGGAAGGCCCCGGGGGCTTTCTGGAACGCGAGCAGCCAGATCCCCACCATGAGCACCGGGAAGATGATGGCCGACTCCTTCGTAAAGACGGCCCAGACCAGCATCAGCAGCGACAGTGCGTATGCCGCCGCGCCGAGTAACCAGTTCTTTGTCCCTTTCAGTTCCAGCACAAACAGCCAGCAGAACAGCAGCGCGCCGGTGAACATGAACAGCGCCGACAGGATGTCCGCCCGTCCGGCGACATAGGCGACCGGCTCGCTCACGATCGGGTGCAGCAGGAACAGACCTGTCGAGAAGACCGTGGTGAAGATCTTCTCCC
Source organism: uncultured bacterium (assembly GCA_964565925.1). Taxonomy (GTDB): domain Bacteria; phylum JAGRBM01; class JAGRBM01; order JAGRBM01; family JAHCIT01; genus CAZMGV01. The sequence continues at coordinate 87,848 of CAZMGV010000003.1, read as the reverse complement.
GCTTCGAGCGGCCGAGCCGTTTCAGCATCCACCAGATGAACACCGCCCAGACCGCCGCCATCTGGATATGGTTGGCGATGTTCATGAAGTGCATCAGTTCGGCGGAGACGTGCCCGCCAGCCAGCCGGATGTCGTTCTTGTAGGACTGGTAGAGCCGCCAGCGGAACCAGTTCTGCTGGGAGTACTGGGAGAGGTAGTCTTCGGTGACCAGATGCTTGTTGTCGACGATCAGCGTGACATCGTCGAAATGGAATCCGCCGAATACCGCCGGCAGCATGACGACGACCGCCAGGATCGAGACGATGGCGAGCGGAACGATGACGAGGCCGGCCAGCTCGTCGCGGGTTAATGTGGCGACGGCCGCCGGGGCTTCCGGTTCGCGTTTTTCGGGTGCGGGGGTCACGTCGGGCGATTTTACGGACATACCGGGCCGAAAATCCATGCCGCGTGTCACGAAGGCTGTTCATTTGGCGCTCCTTATATGGATGAAACGCCGATTTGACCTTGCAGCCCATGGAGCCTTATGAACCATCCCCGGATGCGGAACTTCATACTGAAATCCCTGATTGTCGTGCTACTGGGCCTCCCGGCCGCCTGCGGAGGCGGAGGCGGCGCCCAGGAGCCCGTTTTTCAGCTGATCTCGCCGTTCGACGACGGCAATACGGGCACTACCGACGTGGCGGCTTCAGCCACGATCACGACCAATAACGGCAGCCAGCCGCTCCTGTTCATCCAGGGACGGGTCATTAACGACGTGGATAATGGCTTGATCCACTACAACGTGAAGAACGGTTATAGCGGCTCGGGCACGCTGCCGATCGCCGGGTCCTATCCGATTGTCGTGAGCGGCGGCGGCGCGTTCGATATCGTGCTGGCCGACGTGCTTCGTCACCCGTTCACACCGTTCGAGCAGGAAGCCGACAACATTATTAACCTCGAAGCGACCAACAGGTTTTCTCCGGTCAGCGACGGCCAGCCGGTTCCGGTCACCGCCACCGTCACGATCACCGTGAAGAACGGAGTCAGTTTCTCGAGTCCCGCCTATGCGGTTGTGACAGGTGAGGTGAACACTGATTGCACCTTCAATGCGACAGCGGGGATCATGGGCCGCTTTACTGACCCGGCCGGAATATCCAGCGCCACGCTTTACCGCGTCGACAAAGCGGATATTCCTCTGACGGCCATAGATCCGGAGGCCCCGGTAGGCACGGCCGTTCCGTTTACGTTCGACGGTTCCACTGGCGCGTTCACGAACCTGAATTCTGCAGGTGTGCTGGGCAGCGCAGGATTTGTGACCGGTGCGTCGCCGGACGAGGACAACAATTTCTACATCGTATTCGATTCCGCCAATTCGGATCAGCTCCCGCAGCCGGGCAAGATCGCCACGGTGCCGTTCCTCAACTGCCAGATCGACCCGTGAGCCGCCACTCCGGTCCGCTCGCCGAGTTCACGGTTCCGGCGGAACTGGACGGCGAGCGCATCGACCGCGCCGTTCCGGCGGGCGCGCCCGCCATCAGTCGTACCAAAGCCAGAACCTATATCGAAGGCGGATCGGTGTTCGTCGATCAGGCGAGGGTCCGGGTCTGTTCGCGCGCCGTCAGGACCGGCCAGCGGATCACCGTCTATGAACTGGCCCCCGAGCAGCCGCCGCCGCGCGCCGGCGAAGAACCCCGGGTGCTTTTTTCCAACGCCGATCTGGCGGTCGTCGCCAAACCGGCCCGGATGCCGGTGGAGCCGACAAGACAAGGTGCCAGAGGAACCCTCGAAGACTGGCTGAAAAAGGGTGTGGAGGGCGGCGGCTTTATTACCCACCGGCTCGACGCGCCAACGAGCGGCGTGATTGTCGTGGCACGGACCAAGGACGCGCAGGCGGAACTGAACCGGATGTTTGCCGGGCATGAAATCTCCCGCAGCTACCTCACCGCCGTGAGCCCGGCACCGTCGTGGGACACCCAAACGATCGACGGCTCGCTGGACGGCAAACCGGCGGTGACCCATGCAAAGGTTCTGGAACGATCCCCCAAGGCGGCGCTGCTGCGGGTGGAGCTGGAAACCGGCCGCACGCGGCAGATCCGGCGTCATCTAGCCGGTATCGGCCACCCGGTCGTGGGCGACCTCGACGCCGGCGGAAGTGTCGGTGCCATCCGGGCGTCGCGGCTGCTGCTCCATGCGGCCGAAGTGGAGTTCAAGTGGCGCGGTCAGGCCATTACCGTGAAGGAACCGGTGCCTCAGGCCTGGCTCATTGAGCTCGACCGGCTCGGTTTCACGAATTCGTCACCGCCGGCTCCCATGTCTGCCAATTAAATTGGCAGTTCAATCGGCAGTTAAGCTGGCACTTGAGCGGATACGGCCGACTGTTTAACAAGGTTTCCTGACGCTAGATGTCCGTTGTGGTTCGACAAGCTCACCACGAACGGACACACAAATCCGTTCGCCCTGAGCCTGTCGAAGGGTGACGGATTTTTATGGAGACCCTGGCCCGATGAACTCCGCCGCTTTTTTCGATCTGGACGACACCCTGCTGTGCGAGAACTCGGGCCGCCTGTGGGCGAAGGCCATGTTCGACGACGGCCGGTTCAAGCTCGCCGACCTGGCGCTGACCACCTACACGCTGGTCTTGCACAAGCTGACACTGCTCGATCCGAAAGAGGTCGCCGCCAAGGCGCTCGAAATCATGCGGGGCCAGTCCGAAGCCCAGTTCATCGAGGAGTGCGACCGCTGGTTCCATCAGTACGTCCGTCAGCACATCTCTGCTGACGGTATCGAGCAGATCCGCTGGCACCGCCGCCGGGGCGACCGGGTGTACCTTCTGTCGGCCTCCACCCGCTACGTCTGCGATCCGGTGTGCCGCTGGCTGGAGATGGACGGCTACGTCTGCACGCGGCTCGCGACCGGCCCGGACGGCCGGTTCACCGGGCATATTATTGAACCCATGTGCTACGGCGACGGCAAGCGCGAGTGCATGGAGACATTTGCATGCGAGAAGGAGATCGACCTCAACCGGTCGTTCTTCTACAGCGATTCGCTCTCCGACATCACCGCCCTGGAAGCGGTCGCCCATCCGGTGGCGGTCAATCCCGATCCGTTCCTGTTCAAGGAAGCGGTCAAGCGGGGCTGGGCGCTCATGCACTTCGGCCGCCCCGGCGAAGCCTGGCCGGTGCCCCGATGAACAGTTCGAAGAGCGATAAGCTGATAGCAGTCCGCATCGAGGGCCTTCTGCACTCGGGCGACGCCTACGGTACGGACAAAACCGGGCGGCTCGTGCATGTGGCGAACGCCGTGCCAGGCGACGTGATCTGGGCGAAAATCCTGAACGAGAAACGCAGCCACCTGGAGGCCGAACTGGTTGAAGTGGTTTCGGCCGGACCGGACCGGGTCGAGGCGCCGTGCCCCCACGCACTCGTCTGCGGGAGCTGCGATTTCCAGTTCCTGTCGCCCGAGGCGCAGGTCCGCGAGAAAACCGTGCTGTTCATGCGGGCGTTCGAGCAGAACGGTATCGCCGGCCGGCTGCCGGAGGTGGAGTTCATCCGTTCGCCCGATTTCCTGCACTACCGCAACCGTGTGCGGTTCGGCGTCGTGCGCGAGGGCGGCCGCCCGGTGATCGGGTTCCGCCGCAAGCATTCCCGCGAGCTGGCGGAGATCGACCAGTGCCCGGTGGCGACCCCGGCTGTGAACCGGCTGCTGGCGGAGGTCCGCACGCGCCATCTGCTCGATCCGAAACCGGGTGAGCTGGTGCTGGTCTCCGGCGAACGGGATACCGACGACGCGGCGGCGGTCTTTGAGGACCGCAAGACCGGCGCCGGCTGGATCAAGAAGGCGGGCGTGGCGGTGCGGTTCAAGGCCAGCTCGGGGCTCGAGGTCGATGTGAGCCCGCTGGCGTTCTCGCAGGCGAACTTCGCCATTGCCCGGAAGATGACCGAGCGGATCGATTCGGTCGTGAAGGACCGCAATTCGCGCGTCGTGGAACTGTATGCCGGTATCGGGACGTTTACGGCGGGACTCGCGAAGAAATCCCAGTGGGTGGATGCCGTTGAAATCGACGCCGCCGCGCTTGCCCAGCTCAAGGACAATCTCCAGCGGCTGCACCTGCTGAATGTGAAGATCTATCCCTCGACCGTGGACGCGGATCTCGCCGGCCGGATCAAGCCCTGCAACGTGCTGGTGCTCGATCCGCCGTGGGACGGTTGCGAGGCGCTTCAGGAGTTCGCCGCCGACCTCACGCCGCAGACCATCGCCTACGTGTCGTGTCATCCGGCGGCACTCGCCCGCGACCTGAAACCGCTGGTTGACGGCGGTCCGTACCGGATTACTCGGATGGAAATCTACGACCAGTTTCCCATGACGGCGCACATCGAAGCGATTGCGGTGCTGGAACGGGTCTAGTGCGGTTCAGTGTTCCGTGCCGGACGGCATTTCGGGGAATACGGCGATCTTCTTGACGATCTTCTCGAGCAGCTTCAGGCAGTCGGAACCCACGTCCACGAAGTGAACGCCCATGCCGGCCTGGGTCGGGTCGGTGGATTCGCCGATCTGCAACACCCACTTCACGACGCCCCGCACGGTGACATGGTGGATACCCTGCTCGGCGGCGAGGTCCGGCGGCAGGCGGAAAACCAGTTCCAGCTGCGTGCCGATCTCGAACGGGGACGACGTTTCAAGGAATATCCCCGACGACGAGAAGTCCCGGCCGTACTCCAGCAGGAAATCGTCCGCCTCCACGCCGACGTTGGGCAGGGCGCGGTGCTCGATGGGAAAGGAAAGCCGGTGGCGCATCGTGCGCCGCCGTTCCACGAACATGGTGAGCCGGTCTGCCATCGGGTTCCTTCATCAGCCATGCTTACGAGGCGTTTCGCAGAGGTCAACCCTCCGGGCAACCGGTTTCGAACCGCCGTTCGGGATTAGATCACAGGTCCTCTCGTGCCTCCTGAATCTTCCGCTACACTGTGGCCGTGAATAGCTGGCTTGTTAAAGGGTTTCTGGGAGCCGTCGTTCTGGCGGCGGCCGCTGCAGGGACGGGGACCCTGCACGCGGAACCGGCGCCTGAAGCGCCGCCTGCTGTCGCCGGTCCCGCATCCGTGGCGGCATTGCCGCTTCAGCTCCTGCGGACTTTCACGCGGCATGAGGGAAACGTGAACCGGCTGGTTCTCGACCAGACCGGCTCGAAACTGGTTTCCACCGACAGCAACGGCATGGTGGCGTTCTGGGATACCGCGAAAGACGAGCCGCTGCTCTACCGCAAGGGGATGGATGTACGGCTTACCTACGCGGGGCCCAGCGCGGGCTTCACGAAGCTCACGGTGGCGGGCTGCGCCGAAGAGATCGTGCTCGAGGCGACCCGCTGGCAGGTGACGGAGTGGAAGCTCGAACCCGCGGGGACATTGGGCGAGAAAGCGGCCAGCACCGACGGCTTCACCCGCGCCTTCGACCAGCTGGTGGTCTCCCCCGACGGCAGGCGCGTGGTGCTGGTCACCTGCAGCCAGAAAAGCGGCGGAGAGTGCCAGAACCCCGATATCGAAGCGCTCGTCCCTCCGGCGAATACGCCGCTCGGGCATCCCACAGGGCCCCGCGAGCGGATCACCGACGTGCGGTTCTCGCCGGACGGCGCGAAACTGCTCGTCAGCGGCTGCGAGACGCGCAACTTCGACCGGACCTGCGCCAACCCGGTCATCAAGCTGTTCAATGCCAAAGATATGAAAGAACTGGCGGTGCTTAGGCCCCTTGCAATCGCGAATGCGTCGTCGTTCACGGCCGACGGCAACTGGCTGCTGACCGGAACCAACGAAGGGTCGGTGGAGCTGTGGGACCTGCTCGCGGGCCGGACCGTCCGGCAGTTCAACAGCGGCAAATCGGCGATCACCGCCGTGGCGATCACACCCAACGGACGGCGGCTCGCGTGGGGGACGTTCGAGGGAACGCTCTGGACCTGGGACCCGGTGACCGAGAAGCAGCCGGCAAAACTTGAGGTCCAGAAGGGCGCCGTGCTCTCGGCGGCGTTCTCGGGGGATTCGCGGCGTCTCGCTGCTTCTGGTGCAGACCGGATCATCCGGCTCTATGAAGTGAACAGCTCCATAAAATAGTTCTGTCAGCGCGGGAGCAGTTTCCCCCGGGCCGTGTCGGAGCTTTCCAGTCCGGCGGCGAACAGCGCGATCCTGAGTTCCCTGATGAGCGTTTCGATCCGTTTACGGACCGCATCGGCCGATTCGCGTGCCGGGTTCAGCAGGCTGCCGCCGAAACTGGCGAGCGTGGCGCCAAGCCCGATGGCGGTGGCCGCCTCGCGGCCGGTCCTGAGCCCGCCGCTGGCGATGAGCGGGATGCGGCGGTTCACGCGCCGGACGTTGATCAGGCTCTGCGCGACGTCGTGACCCCAGTCGCCGAACACCCGGGCGATCTCACGGTTTTCCGGGTTCGCCGCCCCTTCGACCAGCGCCCAGTTGGTGCCGCCCAGGCCGCCGGTGTCGAGCCCCGCTATACCGGCGTTGATGAGCAGCCTGGCGGAGCGTTCGGAGAGGCCCGACGACACTTCGCGTGCGAACACCGGCACCGGCATCCCGCGGCAGACCTTTTCGATCTTGTTCAGGAGCCCGGCGAAGTTCGTGTCACCGCCGTGCTGGAGCGCCTCCTGCAGCGGGTTCAGATGCAGAAACAGCGCGTCCGCTTCGATCATCTCGACGGCCTTTCGGCACTCGCCGACTCCGTAGCCGTAGTTGAGCTGTACGGCGCCGAGGTTCGCGAACAGAAAGATCGACGGCGCCTTTTTACGGACCTGGTAGGTGGCGGCGAGGTCGGCATTCACGATACCGGAGCGCTGCGAGCCCACGCCCATGGCGATGCCCAGGTGCTCGGCCGCCTCGGCCAGGTTCAGGTTGATCTGCTGCGCCAGCGGCGTGCCGCCGGTCATGGGGGAAATCAGGACGGGGGCATTGAGCGTCTTGCGGAGCAGCCGGGTCTTCAGGCTGATCTCGCGCAGGTTCACCTCCGGCACCGCTTCGTGCGAAAAACCGTAACGGTCGAGCCCGTTCGTGACGGGACTCTGGACCGCCGCGTCCTCGGCACAGATCCGGATATGCTGTTCCTTGCGCGAGCGGATCGCCTGCCCGCCGGTAGTGACGGGGGCGGCAGGAGCCCTTGGGTCCCTGCCTGGAGGTGCTTTCGGAGACGATGTCGGTTTACGTTTCACAGGCAGATTAATCCCAGCCGTTTCTTGACGTTCGGTCCCTAAACATCAGACTTCGCGTCAGATCGCCTCGTAATATGTACAAGCACACGATCAAAGACGAGGTCCCCCTCAAAACAGCCTTTAACTGGAGTCTGCTCGCCTTCCTGTCGGGCAGCGTGAACGCGGGCGGTTTTCTCGCCTGTTCGCGGTTCGTGACCCATCTGACCGGTTTCGCCACCCATTTCGGAATCGATGTCGAAGAGGGCAACTACCTGGAAGCGTTCGGTATCGCCGCCGTACCGGTGTTCTTTATCGCCGGGGCGATGACCTCCGCGCTGCTCGTGGAGCGCCGGATCTCGCAGCGCAGGGAGCCCCGCTATGACATTGCGATGATACTGGTCGCCGCCTGCATGATTCTCGCGGCGCTGGGCGGCCAGTTCGACCTGTTCGGCCGGTTCGGCGACGTGGCGAAGATCCGGTCCGACTTCGTCTTTCTCGTACTGCTCTGCGGGGCGAGCGGTATCCAGAACGCGGCGATCACTTCCGCGTCCAAGGGCTCGATCCGCAGCACGCATCTGACCGGTATCTCGACCGATCTGGGCATCGGCCTCGTGAAGCTCTTTTATACGGATATGGACGACCGCAAGGTGTGGACCCGGCGGTTCCGGGTGCAGGCGCTGCGGGTCGCCTCGATCTTCGCCTTTATCGTGGGGTCGGTCGCGGGCGCTTTCCTGTTCGTGAAGTTCCACTACCTGGGTTTCATTGTGCCGGGTCTTATCGCCCTGCATGTCGCCCGGGTCGCCTGGAACGAGCGTACGCAGCACAAGGATAGCGGCGTGTACTGAGTTGCCTGAGATGGAAATGAAAAGGGCGCAGGTGACTGCGCCCTTTCCGCTGCCGGTGTGACCGCCTTACGCGTTCGCCAGCTTGCGGGCCGACCAGGCCTTGCCGCCCGGGTTGTTGTCCTTGGGCGCGAAGAAGCGGACATAGAAGTCGCCAAAGCGCGACGACCATTTCTCGGCCTGTGAACCCAGCATCTGGCGCCACTGGCGCGGGTCGTCCGACTGCGGGAAGAAAGTGTCGATCAGGTAGTCGTTCCAGGAGTTCGGGAACATCACAAAGCCCCGGCGCAGCTTCCAGCGGCCCATGCCCTTGGCGATGTCGAGCTGGTCGCGCATGCCCTTTTTCACGGCCTTGTTGATGTCGATGCCCAGCAGCCGGGCGTCTTCCTTCATCATCTGGATGGCGAAGAAGATACCGGCCAGCCACTTCACCTGGCTCACGTTGAACGCCATGGCGTCCTTCATGCTGAGGTGTTCCAGGTACTGCGGCAGATAGTTCTTGCCCAGGCCCACATGCCGGGCCTCGTCGATCTTCACGTAGTGGAGGAAACCGGAGAGCACCGGGTCGCACTCGGTCTTGGCCACTTCGTTGAACAGGTTGAAGGCGATGTTCTCCACGAACACCTGCATGCCGGCGAGCTTGATGTGGATGTCGCCCGAATTGCGGACGTCTTCCAGAATGGCGCGGGCGAAGGGGTTGATGTCGGGCAGTTCGACGCCCAGGTATTTGAGGTAGCGGCCCATCACCGAGACGTGGCGGGCTTCATCGATCGTCTGGCCGGCGGCGGCGAACTTGGCCGCCAGATCCGGGGCGATATCGACAATCTGGCTGGAGACCAGAAGCGCCACGACCTCGCCGTAGTAGATAATCGAGAAAATCCGGGCGAGCGCCTGGCGCTGGCGGTCCGGAAGCTTGCACTCGCCGTGCTCGGCGACCAGCGCCTCGAACACTTCCTTGTCGTCCCAGCTTTTCTTCAGGGTGCTTTCGTAGAGACGTTCCAGCTCGGGGTATTTCTTGAGGTTCCCCAGGTTTCCGAAGAGGTAGGGGTTGAAGTCCGTGGGATCGGGTTTGACCTTGAAGGGGCTGGAATCGGCCATTCGTGGGCTCCTTGCTGAGGGTGACGCCAGTGTCAGTATCCTTAAAATAGTGAACTGTATGGGGCCATGCGTCAAGGTTTTCAGGGCCCGAAATCAGTGAAATGTGCTTTCAAATACCCTTGAATGTTCAATGGTTTAGATCACTCCAGAAAGGGAATGTCTTTATCGAAACGGTCGAAAGGCAGTGAAATCAGAGCTTTGCGTTGGGACGCAGTCTTTTGATTTCCTTGAACCATTCGTCAGTAACCAGTTTGGTCATACGTTCAGTGAAATCGGCACCGAGATCCCAAGGTATTGAGCGTGAAAATCCAGTCATCCCAACCGGATTTCCTTTAAGCCAGCTCGCATCGATAGTACTAAACCAACTGCAATCGCCTGCCTTATTGAGTGCAACGTTTATAAATTCCAGAGCACCCTGAAGCGCCTGCATGCTGTCAACGCCATATGCATGACTGGCGACTGGCCGTTTAGAGATACCACTAATTTTATAGTTGCACTTCCACTCTTCGCCCGGAATCGTTTCAACCGGCTTTTCCAAGGTGACGGTTACCTTGCGGCGGGTTTTCCCTTTTCCTCGCCACAGAATACGGGTTGCGATGATGTCAGGCTTCGGCTTCTTCATGGGTCTATTATGCCTTCATCTTTGCGGGACGGCCAAACCCCGATTGTGCCCGGGGACACACCTGAGGGGACTGCCCTGTGCTAAGGTCTCCGCATGAAAATGAAGACTGACACCGGCAGACGGATCGCAATCACTCTCGCAGCAGTCCTGCTGGGGCTCACGCTCCGCGCCGGGGCGCAGGATTTCGGCGGGTCCAATCTGGGCGGGAGACTGGAGGGCGAGAACTTCGGCTCGCTGCCGGGGTTCGAACTGGAAACCTCCAACGACCCGCTGGAGAACGCCAGCAAGGCGATCGATATGGGCCGCTACGTGGAAGCGGTCGGGTTCGCCAAAGAGGGCGAGCGGCTCGCCGCCGGTGACGCCGCCAAGGCGCGCGCCGCGAAACTGGCTGCCGACATCTATGCCTTCTGGCTCCGCATCCCGGCCGAAGCGGCGAAAGAGTACGCCGCCTATCTCAAGAACTATCCCTCCGGCGCGGACGTGAACTCCGTCCGGCTGCGGTACGCGCAGAGCCTATACGATCAGGGCAAGGTGAAGGACGCCTCGAAGGCGTTCCAGGACTACTTCGCCAAAACCCCGGCCACCGACCCGGGCCGCCAGACGGCGCAGGTATTCTACGACGACATCAAGCCGGTGCTGGAAGGCAAGACGAAATATGTCCCGCCGCCGCCCGAGGCGCAGGTGATCCATGAAACGGGCGGCACAAACCCGGACGTTCGCGTGGCGCTCGTCTGGAAAGTTGACCACGTCGGCGTGGATTGCCGTGCCGTGTGCTCCGTGCAGGGGCTGCCCGGCACGACCGAGCTGAAAGGCCCGGCCTCGCTCGATCTCTCCACCTTCCGGGCACAGAAGCTCACGCTCACGCCCAAGACCGACGGTGAAATCTACATCGAAGGCAAACCTTACCGGGGCTACGTGACCGTGGAGTCACAGTCCGACGGCCTGCTCGCCGTGAATGTGCTGCCGGTGGAAAGTTATCTGCGTGGCGTGGTACCGGTGGAAGTGTCGGCGAGCTGGGACGATGCGGCACAGCGGGCGCAGGCGGTGATGGCGCGCAGCTACGTGCTGGCACAGAAGATCCGGCGCACCGGCGCGCCGTTCGACGTCTACAACACGGTATTGAGCCAGGCCTACGGCGGAAAGAGCGTCGAGAAGGACCGCAGCGACAAGGCGGTATCGTCCACCGCCGGGCAGGTGCTCGTCTGGAACGGCGCGCTCGTGATGGCCTATTTCCACGCCCACTCGGCCGGAACCACAGAAGACCCGAAAGACGTCTGGGGCGGCGAGGTGCCGTATCTGTCGTCGAAAGCCGATCCCTATTCGACGCCGAACAAGGTGTACACGTGGAACGGCACGGTCTCCGCCCAGTCGCTCACCGGGCAGCTTGGCGCCAGCCGGATCAACAGCGTGAACATCGGCCAGCGCACAGCAGGGGGCCGCGCCCGCTCGCTCGTGTTCGACACCGACGCGGGGCGCAAGGAACTCTCGGGCAAGCCGTTCCGGTCGATCCTTGGCAAGCTCGGCGCGCAGAGTTCGATGTTCACGGTGACGCTCACGGGCGACAACCTGGTGTTCAGCGGCACCGGCGCCGGCCACGGCGTAGGCCTCGCCCAGATCGGCGCGCTCCAGATGGCGAAACAGGGAAAGAGTTATCAGGAGATTTTGAAGTTCTACATTCCGGCGGCGGAGATCAAGAAGGTCTGACTGGCGTGTCCAGGTTCAGCCGGCCACGGGCACACTGGACAGTATCGCCTGAACCTTCAGCGTTCGGCCGATCAGGGTAATGATACCGCCCCGGCGGACCATCACGTCCGAAAGCGCGATCAGGTCTGACGGTGAGGAGACGCGGGTGAGCCCCGCCTCGCTCAGGCAGTCGGCCAGAAGCGTCGCGGCCTTTTCCGGCCCGACCAGCTTGGCCAGCTGCTCTTTCGCTTTCTGTACGCCGTTCATCACTGAATCCGTCACTTTCCGGTTACTCTAGGTTTCCGTCCCAGGCCGGGACCATCGCTTTGAGAAACATCTCGAGCTGGATCATCAGCATCTTGTTCCAGGCGGTCGCCATCGCGAGGGCGCGCTGCGGCTCCTCCGGCAGCAGCTTGAACAGCGTGCCGGTCAGCGCCGTCTGGACGAACGACATCAGCCCCACCATGTACACCGGCGGAACCACGCGGCCGGGTTCTCCGGCGACACCAGTGTGGCGGCGTCCGGTGATATTCAGATAGTCGGCGAACCCTTTCGGATCGTCCGCCGTGACAGTGGAGAGCACCCACTGGGTCAGGTGTTCTTTCCGTACCTGCATATAGGCCGGGTCGACTTCGCCCTGCGGTCCCAGGAACCGCTTGCGGGTGTCGTCGTAGCCGAGCAGGAAATCGTACAGCGCGTCGAGCAGGTCCGGCAGTACGGGGCCGAGGATCTCTACCGACGCGGCGAGCTGTTTGCGGTCTTCCCCGGAGAAACCGGTGAACTCGGAGAGGAAGCGGAACCGGTCCAGAGGGTTCTCTCTGACGGATTTCAGGTTGATGGCCTTGGTCATAGTTTGTCCTGTCCGGGCTGGATATTTCACGAGCGCGTCCGGGCTTCAATCCGGCGTGTTCGCGCTGCCCTGACCGGGGCAGCTGTCGCTGCATCCAGTATTCGAGTCGATGTCGAATAATATCTCAAATGGCGTATCGGGAATACCGGCCGATGGAGAAATAGGGAAAAATATTTAGACACCGGGCGGGATACGGACGATACAAATCACATTCTCTAATCCAGCGTCTTGTGGAACCTTAAAGTCGCCAGAGTGACGAGTCCGGTAAGGATCACTCCCAGTTTCCCGATCTCGTGCCACAAGTCCATAAAACCCGAATCTTTCAGGATGATCGCCCGGACGATGCGCAGGAAGTGCGTATTCGGCAGCAGGCTGCCGATCCACTGGGCCGGTTCCGGCATCGCCTGGAACGGGAACATGTAGCCCGAGAGCAGGATGTTGGGCAGGATGATGAGGAATCCGAGCTGCATCGCCTGCTGCTGCGTCTGGGCGATCGTGGAGAGGAAAATGCCGAGCGCCAGATTGGCGGCAATGAATTCGAAGGCGATCAGGTACAGGAACGGCAGCGAGCCCCGGATCGGCAGATGAAACAGCAGGCCGCCGGCCAGCAGGATGACGGTCACCTGCACGTAGCCGATCAGGATATAGGGCAGGATCTTTCCGAGGATCAGCTCCAGCCGCTTCACCGGTGACACAATAAGCTGTTCCATGGTGCCGCGCTCGCGTTCGCGGGCGATCGCCATGGCCGTATACATCATCAGGGTGTTGGTGAGGATCATGCCCATGAGTCCCGGCACGATGAACACGGCGCTTCTCAGTTCCGGATTGTACCAGGTGATCGGTTCGAACCGGAGCGGCCGGAGCGATTCGTCGATCGGGTTGATCCGCGTGACCATGATGTCCTCGGCCCGCGCCGAGAAGAACCCCTGCGCCGCCACCGTCGCCGAACTGACGATCTGCGGGTCGGTGCCGTCGAGTATCAGCTGGACGCTGGCGGTGATGCGTCTCGCCAGATTGTCCTCGTAATCCGACGGGATGACGATTACCGCCTGCACGCGGCCGGCCTTCATGGAGGCTTCGATGTCCCGCCGTGACGACAGCGTCTCCGTGACCGCGAACGCCCCGGACGCCTCGATCGACCTGATGAGATCGCGCGACGAGGCGGAACTGTTCTCGTCGACGACGCCGAGCGGGATGTGCCGGACGTTGGTGTTAATGGCGTAGCCGAACAGCGACAGCTGGATGAGCGGGATGCCGATAATGAGACCGAAGGAGATCCGGTCCCGCCGCAGCTGGATCAGCTCCTTCCAGGCGATCGAGAGCAGGCGGGTCAGGTTCATTGTTTCTTCAGCATCCCGGCGGCTTCTTCCGCCTGAACCAGCGACACGAAGGCGTCTTCGATAGAGGTGCGAACGGGCCGGACATCGGCGGGCACGATTCCCTCGCGGTTCAGGATTTCCGCCAGTACGGATTCTGGCTCCCCGGACCGGAACGCGATCCGGAGGGTGCCGCCGAAGGGCGATACCTCTTCAACGCGCGGATCATCCTTCAGGAGCTGGGTTGCCGCCGCCGCCCAGTGGCCGAGATCGGTTTCCAGCACCCGGAGCGAGCTGCGGGCGAGCACTTCGGCCGGCGTGCCCATCGAGAGCACTTCGCCGTGGAAGATGAACGCCAGGCGGTGGCACCGTTCCGCTTCGTCCATATAGTGGGTCGTAAGCAGCACGGTGGTGCCTTCGGACGCCAGCCGGTGGATCATCGTCCAGAACTGGCGGCGGCTCACGGGATCAACGCCGGCCGTCGGCTCGTCCAGAAACAGCAGCGGCGGATCGTGCAGCGTCGAGCAGGCGAGCGCCACGCGCTGTTTCCAGCCGCCCGATAGCGTGCCCGAGATCTGGTGCCTGCGGTCCCGCAGACCGTACCGCTCCAGCGACTTGTCGATCTTCTCGCGCCGGGCGGCGCCCGTGAATCCGTAGATGCCGCCGTAAAAACGCAGGTTCTCCGCGACAGTCAGATCTTCATAGAGGGAGAAACGCTGGGTCATGTAGCCGATCTTCTGCTTGATCGTTTCGGGTTCGGTGGCGACGTCGTGGCCCAGCACCGTGCCCTTGCCGCCGGTCGGAGTGAGAATCCCGCACAGCATGCGGACGGTGGTCGATTTGCCGGCGCCGTTGGGCCCCAGTACGCCGAAGATCTCGCCCTTGTTGACGGTGAGCGACACCGACCGTACGGCGACGATCTCGCCGAAGGTCCGGGAGAGCCCGACCGTTTCGATGGCGGGCCCGGCGGCCGTCTGGATGGCTGGCTCGCTCACGGCCATCAGGCGGCTCCGGTGCCGAGTTCGACCTTGCAGGGAACGCCGCCGTGGATCCGGCCGTCGGGATTCCTGATCCGTACCCGCACACGGGTGACCAGCGCCTGGCGGTCTTCCTCGCTGAGCAGATAGCGGGGCGTATATTCGGTCGTGGGCGATACCGATTCGACAACCGCCTGATAAGGCTGCATGAAACCGTCGGGAAGGACCGTGGCCGGATCCCCCACCTTTATCGCGGTGACTCTCGCCGACGGCAGGAAGATATCCACGTAGGGAAGATCCGGTTCCGCCAGGATCACGGCGGCCGATCCGTTGGTCACGACCTCGCCCGATTTCGCCGGAACGCTCAGGATGAATCCGTCGGCGGGGGCGCGCAGCTCGTAGTGATTGAGACGCTCTTCCAGCGACGCGAGCTGGGCCTTGGCGGCGTCACGGGCCCCCCTGACAGCCCGGATTTCCTCGGAGCGGGAACCCTGCTCGAGTGTCTTCAGCTTCTGTTTCACCGAGTCGCGCTGGGCTTTGGCCTGGTTGTAGTGGTTGACCGCGTCGTCCCACTGGCCCTGCGAAATCGTGCCGTTGTCGAGCAGTTTCTTGAGCCGCTCGCCTTCGCGTTGCGCGTAATCGACCTGGGCCTCGGCCGCTTCCAGATCCGCCTCGAGCGACTTGATCTCGGTCTTGCGGGGGCCGGCGATAGCGAGATCGTATTTTGCCTGCGCCTGCTCGACTTCTGCCTGACGGACTTCGAGCAGCGAGCGGTCGAGTGTGTCGTCCAGACGGGCGAGCACCTGGCCCTTTTTCACCGTGTCACCGCGCTGGACGAGCACCTCTTTCAGCCGCCCGTTCAGCTCGAATCCGAGCCGGAGCTGTTCCAGCTCCACGACGCCGTCGAATCCCTTCGGAAGACTCCGGTTGCGGGCCACGCGCAGGCCCGCAATGGCGGCGATGATGAGGGCGATAATGATCAGGCGGCGCAGAATCTTCTTGTTCACAGTACGCACATTCCCCCAGCACCGTGTAACCGGTCGCCGGGGGAATGTGGAAGAGCCGCCCCCGGATCGACCGGGATACACGGTGTATTTCGAGGTCAGCCCATGAGTCCGGGGATCACACCGGTCCGCATCACTTCGCGGCCGATCGTGTTCTGCTGGATCTGGTTCGTTCCGCCGCCGATCTCGATCAGCTTGGCGTCGCGGGCGTGCATCTCGACCTCGGCGTCCTGCATGTAGCCGAAGCCGCCCAGTATCTGTACCGCGTCCATGGCGACCTTCGTCGCCGCCGGCGCGCAGTACGCCTTGCACGCGCAGGCGATCTCCATGGGGATCTTCTCGCCGCGGGCCTGATAGTCGAGCATGCGAAGCTGCCAGTTCTTGATGTTCTCGCGGGCGATCAGCATGTCCGCAAACATCCAGCGCAGTCCCTGAAAATCGCCGATCTTCTGTCCGAACTGTTCGCGCTCGTGCATGTACTTGAGCGTGATCTCGCAGCAGCGGTCGGCGATACCCAGGCACATGGTCGCCGTGCCGACGCGTTCGCTCGCGAAGACGTCGCGTGACTGTTCCTTGGACGGCTCCTTGAGCTTTTCGCCGAGCAGCATGTTGAACGGGATCGTCACGTTATCCAGGAACACCTCGCCCGTGGGCGAGCAGTGCATGCCCATCTTCTTGAAGGGCTTGGAGGTTTCGAACCCCTTGGTGCCGCGCTCGACGATGAAGGCGTGGAACGGCTGTTCGCGGGTGATTCCCTTGCCCTCGTCGATCTTCGCATAGATCACGAAGTAGTCGGCGAACGGGGCGTTGGTGATGAACGTCTTGTGCCCGTTCAGCACCCAGTTGTCGCCGTCCCGTTTCGCCGTCGTGCGCATGGAACCGTAGGCGTCGGAACCCGCACCCGGTTCGGTCATGCCCCACGCGCCGATCTTGTCGAACTTGAAGACGGGGATTCCGTATTTTTCCTTCTGGGCGATCGTGCCCTTGTTCATGATCGACTGGCCGTAGAGGCCCAGCGTCGCGCCGAAGGAGAGGGCGATGCCCGGGGATACGCGGGCCAGTTCGACCGTCAGGATGGAACTGAGCGCCGGATCGCGTCCGCCGATTCCGATCCCGCCCTCCTCGTCGTCATCCTTTTCAGGGGCGGCAGCGGCACCGGCGGCGGCCGCCGCTTCGCGCTTCTTCATCTTGGCGAAAGCCGCCTCGATCATGGTCGGAAGGCCGAACGTGTTGACGAGTTTCTTCATCAGTTTGTAGGGCGGATCTTCCGGATGATTCTCGTGGTGAATCACATGCGGACGGATTTCCTTGTCGAGAAACTGGCGAATCGCCTGCTGGGCCATCTTGTGCGTGTTGTTGAAGGTGAACATGGGTCTCGATACCTCCCCGGGTTACCGGACATCTGAGTGGTTAAGAACGGGATTTCATCGACTGAATGAATCCTCATTCAGTCGCAATTGCGACACGCCCGGAGCCGGTTGTCAACCCGCCCGGGTTGAGCGGGGTTCAGGCAGCGGGTTCAGCCGTTCAATTCAGGCGATCAGCGGCGGGATCACGCCGCTCCGCATCACTTCGCGGCCGATCGTGTTCTGCTGGATCTGGTTCGTACCGCCGCCGATCTCGATCAGCTTGGCGTCGCGGGCGTGCATCTCGACCTCGGCGTCCTGCATGTAGCCGAAGCCGCCCAGTATCTGCACCGCGTCCATGGCGACCTTCGTCGCCGCCGGCGCGCAGTACAGTTTCGCGGCGCACGCGATCTCCATCGGCACCGCGATCCCGCGCGCCTGGTAGTCGAGCATGCGGAGGTTCCAGTTACGGATATTCTCCCGGATCGTGAGCATGTCCGCGAACATCCAGCGAAGTCCCTGGAAGTCGCCGATCTTCTGGCCGAACTGCTCGCGCTCGTGCATGTATTTGAGCGTCAGCTCGCAGCAGCGGTCGACGATACCGAGGCACATGGTCGCCGTGCCGGTGCGTTCCCCGGAGAACACGTCGCGCGACTGCTCCTTGGCCAGTTCCTTTTCCTTTTCGCCGAGCAGGTGGTTGTAGGGGACTTTCACGTTGTCCAGGAACACCTCGCCCGTCGGGGAACTGTGCATGCCCATTTTCTTGAAAGGCTTTGAAGTTTCAAAGCCCGGCGTGCCGCGTTCCACGATGAACGCCTGGATCGGCGTCTCGCGAGTGACTCCCTGGCCGTTGTCGATCTTCGCGTAGATCACGAAGAAGTCGGCGTAGGGCGCGTTGGTGATAAAGGTCTTGTGCCCGTTCAGCACCCAGTTGTCGCCGTCCCGTTTCGCCGTCGTGCGCATGGAACCGTAGGCGTCGGAACCCGCGCCCGGTTCGGTCATGCCCCAGGCGCCGATCTTGTCGAACTTGAACACCGGCAGCGCGTATTTCTCCTTCTGCCAGAGCGTGCCTTTCGACATCACGGAGCTGCCGTAGAGCCCCAGCGTGGCCGCGAACGAGAGCGCGATGCCGGGGCATACACGGGCCAGTTCGATGCCCGCGATGGCGCCCATGCCGGGGTCGCCGCCGCCCAGGCCGAACCGCTTCGGCCTGGCGTCCGCCCCGCCGGCGGGAGCCGCCTCGGCCTTGCGCATCTTTTCGAACGCGCCGTCGATCATGGACGGAAGACCCATGGTCTTCGTGAGCTTCTTCATGAGCGCGTAGGGCGGATCTTCGGGGTGGTTCTCGTGATGCAGGACGTGCGGACGCACTTCCTTGTCGAGAAACTGGCGGATCGCCATCTGGGCCATCTTGTGCGAGTCGTTAAAAGTGAACATGGGGCACCTCTGAATGAACGTTCATTCAGTCGCAATTCCGGCACGCCCGGTGCGGGTTGTCAACCTGCCTGGAGTGAGCGGGGTTCAGCCCGCGCGTTCCGGTTGATAAAGGAATGATCAGTTGGGCGCGCCGGGGGCGGCTTCCGGCGGCGGTACGTCCGCCGGGGCGGTGCCGGGTTCCAGCGAGATTCCCTCGGCGTCGCGGGACCGGGGTGCGCGCTGTCGGTTGCGGAGCATGAACTGGTTGCGGACCCGGGGGTCGATGACCGGTTCGATGAGCGGCTTGAGGGCCGGCGCCGCCGCCTCACTGTCAGTCTTGTGTTCGTCCTCGTCGGCGCCGGAATCGGCCGCAGGCGCCTGCGCGAACTGCGGCGGGTTCTTGCGCGCCGACTCCAGCGACTGGCGCAGCCGCTGGCGGCCGTGCTGGATCATCGAGGTGAAGTTGATGCCCGGCGGGTCCTTCCACCACCAGCCCATGAAGTTGCGCGCCGCTTCGGCGTCGGACGGATCGCCGTCCTGGTAGTACGAAAAAAACAGGAGATCCGACCGGCGCACCAGTTCCGGGAAGGAGTGGTAGCGGCCGCCCGGCGGGCCGGAGCGCCCCAGATCCAGGCCGAAGTCGAGCCGCCTGGGCCCCAGGTATCCGCGGAACATCCACAGCGGATCGGTCGGGCGCAGCCGTTCCATCCGGTAGTCCCAGCGCGTGCCCCCGCAGTCGCGGCCGCAGACGATGTCGTCGCCGTCGAACCAGCTCCAGCCCTCGCCCGTCACGAGATACTCTCTTCGCGCCACGAAATGCGACGCCCGCAGCCGGCGCCGGTAGTCCGCCGGCAGGTCCGGATAGAGCTGGTTCGACCGGGTGGCCGACACCACGGGCATCCGTCCGGCCCGGGGCCAGGGCGTATCGGTGCCGAACACATAGGTCCGGTGCCCGCTGTGCTGGCTGAGGATCGCCGCCACCGGCTTCTGGTTTTCGTCCAGCACCACCCAGGCGATCGTGCCAAGATCGAGCGGGTGCCACTCTTCGGCGGCGCCCAGATAGTTGAACAGTTTCTGCCCGTCGATCAGCCCCTGCGGCAGGCCGCTCGAGGCGAACACGAACTCGTAGCGCAGGAAGATCCACGGCAGCGGCGGGTCTTTCTCCGAATCGCCCAGGCGGACGTTCTCGTATTCGACCGCCGTGAATACTTTCGCGCAGGAACTCTCCGCGCCGCCGCAGAGCGGGCCCGCCGGCGGGAACACGGATTTCGCCGGGCCGTCGTTCAGGCAGACGTTGCCGGTGTGCGGAAGCTGGGTGAGCAGTTCGCGCCTGGCGTCGGGGGCGAGCGACGCGCCGGTGTCGCAGTCGGCCGGGTGATGGACGGCCAGGTAGTCCACGTCGATGTCGATCGGTCCGGCGGAGCCGCGCGAAACCACCAGCAGCGGCCGGTGGGCCTCCAGCAGCTGTTCTTCGATCTCCGGCGCCAGCGGACCCCACTCCGGTTTCTGGAACCGATCGTAGGCGCGGTCCATGCGGTCCAGGTAGTCGGCGCGCATCTTGAGCGAATGACGCGTGAACAGGAACCTGAGGCCCCAGAGCCCGGCGACCGGCACGATCATGATGATCAGCGCCGTTATGATGATGCGTTTCATCACGGCCGGAGCCTATACGGGTGCGAGCGGTTTGCGCCAGACGGGGATGATTAAAGGCTTACTCGGACGGGGAGGACGATTGGCTGGAAGCCGTTTGTGGTTGTCAGGGGCCGGGGTGCTCGTGCTGGAGTCCGGGGAGCTACTTCCTGCGCCCTGCAAGACAGGCTCCGGGCAACCGGCCGCTTGAGCGGTGTTTGAGTATAGGGCGCAGGAAGTAGCTCCCCGGACTTAACCCGCCCGTCATTTCATACCGGATATGGAGTTCCCGTGATTCCCGTTTAGAATACGGGGGATATGTTCACCGACTTCTACTACACGCTGCGCGGCCACGAGATCCCGGTCTCCCCGACCGAGTGGCTGGAGTTCATGCGGGCGCTCTCGGAGGGCGCCGTCCCGGCCCACATGGAAGGGTTTTACGCCGTGGGGCGCGCGCTGCTCGTCAAAAACGAGGGCGACTTCGACCGCTGGGACCGCGCGTTCCTCGAATATTTCAAGGACGTGGAAACCTCCGCCGAGATGATGGCGAAGATTCTCGCGGGCCTTAAAAAAGTCCCGCCCAAGGAACTGACCGAGGCCGAGAAGGCGCTGATCGAGCGGCTGGACCTGGACCAGATCCGGGCGAACTTCGAGAAGCAGTACAACGAGGGCCACTTCAAGGAGCATGTCGGCGGCAACAAGCGGATCGGCACCGGCGGCACCTCCACCCAGGGCTACAACGGGTTCAACAAGGCAGGTGTGCGCACGGGCGGCGAGGGGCGGCTCCGGAGCGCCGTGCAGATCGCCGGCCAGCGCAGGTTCCAGGACTACGCGGGCGACCGGGTGCTGGACATCCGGACGGTGCAACTGGCGCTGCGCCGTCTCAAGAAGCTCATTCCCACGGGCCCCGAGGACGAACTGAACCTCGACCGCACGATCGACGCCACCGCCAAGAACGCGGGCGACATCGATCTCATCTGGCAGAAACGCAAACTACCCGGAGTCCGGCTGATCATCCTCATGGATTCGGGCGGCAGCATGTGGCCCTACGCCGAGCTGGTGGAGATACTGTTCTCGGCCGCCAAGGGGCTGTTCCGCGAGGTGGAATTCTACTATTTCCACAACTGCGTCTACGACCACGTCTGGAAAAGCTTCCGCACGGGCGAGAAGGTGAAGACGGTCGACCTGCTGCACGACCGCCCGGCCGAGACCAAGATCATCTTCGTCGGCGACGCCGCCATGGCGCTCTCCGAACTGCTCGCCCAGAACGGCGCCATCGACTACTTCATGAAAAACGAGCCCGGCATCCGCTGGCTGCAAAGGTTCAGCGACAAGTTCCCCCACACCGCCTGGCTGAACCCCGAACCCCCCGAAAACTGGAAATACACCGAGTCCATCAGACGCATCGCCCATGTTCTTCCCATGTATCCGCTCACGCTGGAGGGCCTCGATGAGGCCGTGAAGGATCTGGTCGGGGGGCGGAGGAGGTAGGGGTGGCCTTCCAAGAACCAGATGGAATACAAACTGTCAGAATTGATTGTTCTAAATATCTATCTGGGTACTATCGTTTGGGTAACTGGAGCCATCGCACAGACCTATTTGTTAAAAGGATCGGCTCTTTGGCTACCTGTAGCTAGGCGTGCGGTAGTAATAGTCGCGGCCTTTTTGCTTACTGAGGTAATAGCTCTTGCAGTCTGGCTGAAGTGGGATTTCCCTTTCGACATCATGGCGGTGCAATTTATTCACTTGCCGACGTTGGCGGCCGAGATACTTGTCACCTTGATGATTGTCTCAATTAAGCGAATCTATCCGCGCTGACTATACGCTTACTTCTTCTCGGCCTTGTGGCGGCTTTAAATAGGCCTAATTACCCCAGCGCCCTCAGCCTCACTCGCTTGTCGTCGAATACCGCCACCACTTCCAGTTCGCCGCCCAAAGCGTGCACGTAGCGTTTCAGCGTGGAGAGCAGCATGTCGTCGCGGCGTTCCAGCTTGGAAAGTTCCGACTGGGTCATCCCGGCCATCCGCGCCATCTGGACCTGGGTTTTCCCGGTCACCTGACGGAGCGCCCGCAGGTCGCGGTCGAAGATGTTTTTCTTCAGGTCTTCATCGAGCTGCTTGCGGAGTTCAGGGGTGAACTTCTTTTTGCGGTAATCGCTCCAGCGAGTCAGTTTTTTCATGGTTTACTCCGATCCGTAGCGGCCCGCTTTCAGGTCGCGCATGTACTGTTCCCAGATTTTCCCGACCTTCGGAATTAAATCCTTGTAGAACCGCTTGGACGTTTTGATCCCACCCAGAATCAGCACTGCGTCCCGGCGGGGATCGAAGGCGTAAAACACACGGACCGCTTCCCCATGCGACTGAACTCGGAGTTCCCGGATCGGGTGTTTCGTTCCGGCGATCGCGCTCGAATCCGGAAACCCAAGTTTCACACCGTAATGCCCGAGCAGGTCGATCTTGTTCGCCACCGCACGGGAGTGTTTTTCGGCCAGAGCCTCGAACCACTCGATGAACTCGTCCGTGAGGATGACATCGGCCACGTTCAATTATTCACTTAACTGAATAGTCAGTCAACTGACTGTCCGGGCTACTTCTTCTCGCCCTTCGCGTCGCCCCTGTTGCGGCTGTGGATGGGGGGCGGTTCGACGGGCTTCGACGCCTTGGGTATGTCGGGCGCGCCGATGCCGGCGTAGGCCTGCACGCCTTCCACCTGCAGGAAGTGCCTGAGCCAGTTCTCGTCCATGAACTGCAGGTTCTCCAGGAACACGTCGGCGTTGGTGAGCGTTCCGTCCACCTTGTTCATCATCCGGATCGACTGGTCGGCCATCTTGCCCGGGTCGCGCTTCTTGATCTCCGAGAGCAGAACCTCGGCGTCCGTCATCATCGGAGTGAGGGACGCGAGCATGGGGTTCAGCGTCGCGGTGAGCCTGCGCGAATCCTGGATGAGCGGCGAAAGTTCCCCGATCAGTTCGCTGGAGCTTTTAAGGAGCGGCGGAAGTTCTTTCAACACGGGCCGGGCGTCCTTGAGTGCCGGGGTCGCCTCCGACATCAGGCCGTCCAGCCGGTCCAGCATCCCGTTCAGGCGCGTGACCGTGGGGCCCACCTGGTCCAGCGCGGGTGGCAGTTTTTCGTTCAGCATGATCACCAGCCGCGACGTGTTGATGATCATCTGGCCGACGTCGCCGTAGGCCTTGGGGTCGAGGTTGCCGATCAGCGGCGCGGCGGCGGTGGCGAAGCTGGCTCCGGCCGACTCGGCTCCTTCGCTGCGGGCCGACTTCGTGCGGGTATGGACCAGTTCGCTGAACCAGTGGCCGCCGCTGAGCCGGTCGGCCTGGCTGATGGAGCTGGCCACGAACACCGCCGAGACGGCGAGAAACCCGAGGATGAGCGGACGGGATTCACGCTTCTCGATCATGTGCGGGATGCCGCAGACGACCAGCATGCCGAAGGTCGCCGCGGCGACGATGAAAATCGCACCGAGCAGCCGGGGGTCTTCCCAGGCGGACAGAAGGGCGGGGTCCTGCATACCGGCTGAATAACGTACCGGCGGTTTCGGGGAAAGCGGCGTGTTTTGCTGGAACTTCCCCCGCCGGTCCGGCTAGGTTTACGGTTCAAGCGGTTAAGCCGGCGGAGGTGAACGTGGAAGTCTGGTCGCACGCCATACAGACGTTTGGCGGCGCACTCGCATTATACGCGCTGTTCCGGATCGGCCTGGCGTACCTGATGAAGGCGCTGCGCCTGTTCAAGGGCGGCGAGCAGGCGGTCCGCCAGATGGCGGCGCCGCTCCACTGGTTCGCCACGGCGCTGGCCTTCCACCTGTCGGTGCAGTGGATTCTGGGCCCGACGCCGCTGGCGGCGCTCGCCAACCAGGCGTCCAAGGACCTGCTCGCCTTCTCGCTGCTGTGGCTCTCGATCCGCGTGAGCGGCCTCTTCTTCTTCGAATATTACCTCAAGAACCTCAGGCATGTATTTATTCCCGACAGTGTCCAGTCGGTGTTTCGCGGCGTTTCCTATACCGTCGTGCTTTTTCTCATGCTCCGGTACTACTACGGCGAGGATATCCAGAAACCGCTGATTGCCGCCGTGGCGGCGTCGGTGTTCGCCGTGATCGCCTTCAACGACTGGCTGAGAAGCGCCTTCGCCGGGATCTCGCTCACGCTGGAGGACACCTACAAGGTGGGCGACCTGGTGCAGGTGGCCGGCTACACCGGCTACATCGTCGAGACCACCTGGCGCACGACGATCATCCGCCTGCTCTCCGACGACTACGTCACGATTCCCAACGTGCGGATCCTGCAGGAACCGATCACCAACTACGTGCGTCCGGTGCCCTATCACCGGGTGTCGGTGGACGTGCCGGTAAACGAACGGGTCCGTCCGAACCTCATCCGGCCGATGCTGGCCGAATGCGCGCTCGCCACCCCCGGCATACTCGCCGACCCGCCGCCCGTGGTGATCCAGTCCGACATCAATCCGGATAACGCGGTCTTCTCGGTCCAGTTCTGGATCTCCGACTACGGACAGGCGGCCACGATCCAGGGGATCCTCAGGTCGGCGCTCGCCTACCGGCTGGGGCGCGAGGGTATCCACCCGCCATTTGCGGACACGGCGCACCTGGACGAGGCGCGTCTGCTGAAAACGCTGAAAGAGGTGCCACTCTTCCAGCTGCTCAATCCCGATTCACTTGCCGTGCTCGCCGGACTCGCCCGCACCGTGTTTTACGGCGCCCACGAGCGGCTGTTCCGGCAGGGCGATCCGGGGGATTCGTTCTTCGTGATCCTGTCGGGGTCGGTGGATATCAGTATCGACGACGGCACGGGCGGGGGCCGCGACGCGGAGACGGTCGTGGCGACGATCCCGCCGGGCGGTTTCTTCGGCGAACGGTCGCTGCTCACGGGCGAGCCCCGCTCGGCCCACGCCACCGCGCATGAGGACAGCCGCATGCTCATGGTGGATAAGAAGGCATTCCAGGAGATTCTGGCGTCGGAACCCACGGTCATTAACAGGATCAGCGAATTCCTCATGGAAGTGGAGCAGCAGCGCAGTGCCCGCGACGCCCGCCGGTTGGAAGCGGCTGAAATCGCCGCCCGGGAAGCCTCCCGCAAGGAGATGCTCCGCAAGATCCGCCGGTTTTTCGAGCTGGGTTAATGGCGGGTTAAATCGCGTTCAGGGGTTCGCCAGGGCGCGGACGGACGGCTAGGCTCCCTTCTGCAAATTCTGACACTAATCCCGCCACCGTGCGGATGGAGGAACCCGATCATGTTTACCCGGAAAAGTTTTCTGACACTGTTTGCACTGGTACTGCTCGTGCCGGCCGCGGGCGCGTTTGCCAGGGACGCCGGCAAGGCGGCCAAAACGCCCAAGTCCGCGAAGATGGAGAAGGGCGAAGGCCACGAGCACGGCAAGGAAGAAGGAGGCGAGTGCAAGAAGCACGACGGTTGCTGCAAGGCTCACTGCGGCAAGATGGGGATGATGGACGCCAGTACGGCCGTTATCGTCAAGCACAAGGTCAAGGACTACGACGCCTGGCGGAAAGCGTTTGATGCCGAATCGGATATGAAGGACAAGGGCGGAGTCGTGATGGCGCACGTGTTCCAGTCGCCTTCCGATCCGACGGACGTGACCGTGATCGCCCGGTTCAAGGACGAGGCTTCGGCCAAGGCGTTCACATCGAGCCCGGAACTCAAAGCGGCGATGGAAAAGTCCGGCGTGGTGGGCGAGCCGCAGATCACGATCCTCAAGGACGTGACCGGCGCCATGTGCCCGCATTGCGCGGCTGGCGAATGCGGCAAGGGCCCCCGCGACGGTTCAGGACCAATGGGCGGAACGAATGAGTGCCCCCGCCACAAGGAAATGATGGATAAGGGCGGCGACAAGCCGGCTGAAACCCCGAAAGACGAGCCTAAAAAGGACGAGAAGAAAACCGACAAAAAGTAGCGTTTTCTCCCCGTTTTGAATGGATTCCGGGCCCCTGGTTCCCCTGTGGAACCGGGGGCTCCGTTTTCGCCCCCGCAATGGCCGCTAATAGCCGGCAACAGCCCTCGACTTCCCGGAATCCGGCCTTATATTGAAAGGGTTGACGATCCGTATCCTACGGAACGCCGATTGGTTTCCCTAATGGGGGCGAATTGGGTTCGACGGGGGCCGGCTGAGTCAGGAGTTGCGTGCCGCGGAGCCTTCGGCCGCGTTACAAAAAGGCAAAACTGTAATCGACGCTGATTACTCCATGGCTCTCGCGGCCTAATTTAAACCGCGAGTTCTGCAGGGAAGGCCCGTCCGAAGCCCGCCCTGTGGTGACATGAATACGGACTCGCTCGCGGGGGGCACCTCGGCCCCCAACAGCTAAAAGCAACCGGGGCATGTCGTCGGGTTCGCGGGTGACCGGCTTACATCCGACGACGAGAACTACAACTGGTCAAGACGCACGTGGCAGCACCTGGTTACAGGGTTCTCGGACCCGGGTTCAATTCCCGGCGCCTCCACCATCTTTTCCTTCACTCCACTTACTGACCGCTTTCATCGCGTGCTGGCTTGGCACATCCCCCCGCCCGGATGTCCGCTTTACTTTTCCCGGTCCCTTGGGGAGCATTCCGTTACGGAGATGTTCCCATGAAAAAGCTGACGATTGCCGCGCGCATTTTGCTGGGCCTTATATTCGCCGGTTCCGGAGTCGCGTATTTCTTCACGACGCCGCCCCCGATGGAGGGCCCGATCGCCGAATTCTTCAAGGGAATGCTGGCGACGCACTATTTCTTCTACCTGCTGAAGGGGACCGAGATCGTCTGCGGGCTGTGCCTGCTCAGCGGGTTCTTTGTCCCGCTGGCGCTGGTCGCGCTGGCGCCGGTCGTCGTCAATATCTTTCTCGTCAACGCCTTCCTGATGCCTCAGGGACTGGTGGTGGCATCCGTGGTCGGGCTGCTCGAGATTTATCTCGCCTTCTTCTCGGAGGAGTACAGTCCGCGGATCCGGCAGCTGTTCCGCGCGCGCTGAATCCGTTCGGGGCCGCCTTATTATTGCGGGTATTACCGGACAGGGGAGAACGTAGATGAGCAAGGCGACGGAAAACCTGCACGCGGCCCTGCAAAAGGCGATGGCCATCCGGCCGAAAGCCGGCGGCTTCCCTTATCTGGCCGAGGTGCTGCGCCAGGCGGGGGTCAGCCGCAATCTCTGGTCGCTGCCCTCGTGCCAGAGCGTTTATCTCACGCAGCAGGGTCCGGTCGTCGTGCAGCAGACCCCGCTGGTGTCCGGCACGGCCGATATCCCGGCATTCGACCGGGAGGCGCTTATTACGGCCCTGCGCACGGATCAGGCGGGCAAGGGCACGTTCCCTGAATTCCTGGCCGCCGCCTGGCGCGCTGGAGTCATCCGCTACGAGGTCGATTTCGCCGCCCGCAACGTCACCTACTTCGGCTGCCACGGCGAATCGTACCTGGAAGCGTATCCGGCGGTTGAAGTGAAGTAGCGCCGTCGCGCCGCGCCCTACACCGTCTGGTAGGCCTTCCAGTCCAGATTCTTCATCCGCAGCACGTATTCGAAACTGAACCCCGGCCACATGGTGGAGTTCGTGCCGTCCTCGTTGAGGTACCAGCTCTTGCAGCCCGAGAGCCAGCTGCTGTTGCGCATCCGTTTCTGGAACGCCTCGAACTGGTCGTCCTGGATCTTTTCCTTCACGTCGAAATACCGGGCGCCCTTTTTCAGGAGGCGGTTCGTGTAGCGCGCGACGTATTCATACTGCGCTTCCTGGTAGATCAGCACGGAGGTATGGCCCGGGCCGGTGTTGGGCCCCATGATGAGCAGCATGTTGGGGAAGTGGCTCACCGACATCCCATAGTAGGCCCGGCGGTGGACGCCCCAGTATTCGGTGAGACTTTTCCCGCCCACGCCGTGCAGTTCAAACGGATACGCCGGCGCGCCGATATCGTAGCCGGTGGCGTAAATGAGCACGTCCAGTTCGTGCACCTTGCCGTCCGAGGTCTGGATCCCCTTCGGGGTGATCTTCTCGATGGCGTCGGTGACGAGATGGACATTCGGCCGTGCGAAGGCGGGGAACCAGTCGTCCGACACCAACGTGCGCTTGCAGCCCACCTTATAGTCCGGCGTCAGCTTGCGGCGCAGTTCCGGGTCCCTGATCGCCTTGTTCAGGCTGCGCTTGTGCAGCCGTTCGCCGACCACGAGCGCTTCGGGGTACCACATGATGGCGGGCAGCGCCGACTCCATGGTCCAGTAGAGCCCGAGCCTCCAGGCCTTCTGGGTCCAGGGGTGCTGCGCCCAGCGTCGGTGCTGTTCTTCCGTATAGCGGTAGTTGCCCCGCGGCAGCACCCACGACGGCGTCCGCTGGAACACGGACAGGTCGCCGGCCTCCTTCGCGACAGCGGGTACGATCTGGATCGCCGAGGCGCCCGTTCCCAGCACGCCGACCCGCTTGCCCTTGAGATCCACCTTCGGGTTCCAGCGTGCCGCATGCACCGAGACGCCCTTGAACGACTCGCGTCCCTTGATGTCCGGATATTTCGGATGACTGAGTGCGCCGGTCGCCGGTACCAGCACGCGCGCCTCGGTCACCGACCCGTCGGTGGTGGCCACCCGCCAGACGCCTTTTTTCTCGTCGAAGTTGGCGCCGGTCACCTTGGTGCGGAACCGGATGTGCGGTCTGAGTTCATACTTGTCGGCGCAGTGCTCGATGTATTTCTGGATGTCGGCCTGTTTCGAATAGGCTTCGGGCCAGTCGGGATTGGGTTCGAAGGAGTAGCTGTACAGGTGCGACGGCACGTCGCAGGCGCAGCCGGGATACCGGTTGGTGCGCCAGGAGCCGCCCACGTCCGGCTCGCCCTCGAAGATGACGAAGTTGTCGAGATTCCTGTTCTTGAGCGCGATTCCCACGCCGAGTCCGCCGAACCCCGCGCCGATAATCGCCACGTCGACCTTGTTCACCTGTTTGCCCATCTCTGCTTCCTCATTTGTACCAAAATGTCGGTGTTCCGGCACCGCGAGTGAAAAAGGTAACTGCGCCGTCGGGTCCTGAATATGACGAAAGTCCTGAAATTGGCCCCGTTCCATTAATACGGAGCGTTCCGGCAAAATCCCCTTGACAGAAAAACGGCCATCCGATATTAACCAGATGGTTAATTAACCAATCGGTTTATAAAGGGCTGATACGGGACCGGTAAAACCATGACGGCAGACCACCTCAGCACGACCTTCGCGGCGCTGGCCGACCCGACCCGGCGGGCGATTCTCGCACGGCTTTCGACGGGCGAGGCGTCGGTCTCGGAGCTGGCGGAGCCGTTCGACATGAGTCTGCCGGCCGTTTCCAAGCACCTGAAAGTGCTGGAGCGCGCGAGACTCGTGGCCCGCAGCCGCGAGGCACAGTGGCGTCCCTGCCAGCTGGACGCGGGTCCGCTCAAGGAAGCGAACGACTGGCTGGCCACTTACCGCAGGTTCTGGGAACAGCGGCTGGACCGGCTTGACGAATATCTCAAGGAACTGCAGGCGCAGGAACGCCGGGAACAACAGGCGATTCCCGCAAAAAAGGAGAAGAAGCGTGGCCGTAAGTGACAGGGAAGTGGTCTCGAGCCGGCGGTTCGAAGCCCCGAGAGAACTGGTCTGGAAAGCCTGGACGGAGCCGGGGCACCTGGCGAACTGGTGGGGGCCCAAAGGGTTCCGCAACACGTTCCGCCGCTTTGATCTGCGCCCCGGCGGCGAGTGGGAGTTCACCATGCACGGTCCGGACGGCACGGACTATCCCAACCGGATCGTGTTCGTGGAAATTGCGCCGCCGGAGCGGCTGGTATTCGACCACGTGTCGGGACACCGGTTCCGGGTTACGGCGACCTTCGCCGCGGAAGGGAGCGGAACCCGGGTCACGTTCCAGATGCGCTTCGATTCGGCGGAGGAGCTTGGCCGCGTGCGCGAACTGGTCACGCAGGGTAACGAACAGAACTTCGACCGGCTGGAGGGCGAGCTGCTGGCCATGCAGGCGGCCCCCAACGAAATCGTCATCGCCCGCATGCTGGACGCTCCGAGGCAGCTGGTCTGGAAGGCCATCACCGAACCCGCGCACTCCAGCAGATGGTGGGGGCCGGACGGTTTCAGGATCGAAGGTATGACCATGGACCTGCGGACCGGGGGCGTCTGGGCGTTCGACATGGTGGGCCCCGACGGCACCCGCTATCCGAACCACTCGGTCTTCAGGGAGATCGTGCCTCACTCCAGGCTGGTTTTCGATCATGGCGACGGCCAGCGGAAGTGGTTCGAAGCCTCGATTATCCTGCAGGAACGTGGCGCCAGCACACTGATCGTTCTGCGGCAGGTCTATCCGAGCAAGGAGGCCCGCGACGAGGTGGCCGAGAAATACGGCGCCATCGAGGGCGGCAAGCAGCATCTGGCGAAACTGGAAGCCTACGTTAAGGAAATCCTTTCATGACGACACCGAAGATAGACGCGAAACTGGATCTGGTGCTGGAACGCACCGTCGACGTGCCGCCGGAACTGTCTGGAAAGCCTGGACCGAGCCCGAGCACGTGAAGAAGTGGTTCTGCCCGGTGCCGTGGCAGACGACCGAATGCGAAATCGACCTGCGCCCGGGAGGCCCTCTTCAAGGCGCAGCGCGCCGATCGGGTAGGGGGTCGTTTTCATGGTGGGTAATTCCGCCGGCCTGCCGGAGTCTGTCCGTTTCAATTTGTTCCACGGGTGTGGGTGCTGTTCAAATCTGAATTGATTTTTGTGCTAACGCGCTGCGCGGTGACAATTCAAATTTGAATTGATAAAGGAATTATCTGTTGTGGCGGAAGAATTCTGTCTGGCGCCGGGGAGCGGTCTCCGGTGCCGTTCGAAGGGGAAAATGTGGAACGACAATATCGAATATGCTGCCGCGGAAGATCCGCAGCGGCAGCGTTGCTTATTCTCGTACTTTCACCGCTAGCAGTCCGCGCGGAGGAGCCGGTGCAGGCTTCCGAAGCCCCATCCCGGAAAGTATCGGATTTCGCCGACCTGGATCTGGACGGATTGCTCGATACCAAACTGGTATTTTCCGCATCCAAACGGGTCCAGTCCATCGAAAAGTCGCCGAACGCGATCTCGGTCGTGACTGCGGAAGATATTCGGCGCATGGGCGCAGTCACGCTCATGGACGTCTTCCGGCATATACCGGGTGTATACGTCTATTACCGTGAAGGCACGGAGCCGCAGCTCTCGATCCGCGGATTCACGCGCGGATTCCCCCGCGGATTTCTTCTGGTCGTGGATGGAGTGTCTTTGTACTCGCCGACCTTTGGCGGCGTCCGCTGGCGGGACGTTCCGATCACTGTCGAGGACATCGAGCGGGTCGAGCTGATCCGCGGCCCGGCGGGCGCGTTGTACGGTTCCAACGGATTCAGCGGCGTGATCAACGTGATCACGAAGCGTCCCTCGGATGACGCCAGTTTCCGTTCGGTGACGACCGGTGGCACGCAGAACAAGATTGACCAGTTCGTTTCGGGTGCGTTCTCCGGGGAAAACGGCGGTATCCGTATCTCCGGAAAGTTCATCCACGATCAGGGCCTGGGTAACGGTACCGACGGCAAACCGGTCCATGACCAGCAGATTGCAGGCCATTTCCTGGCCCGCGTGGACGGCAAATTGAACGACCGGTTGAGTGTCGGCTTCAGTTCGGCAGGCAGGGTGGCAAATGTCGACCTCCCCCTGAATTCGGGCCAGTCATTGCCGAGCGAGAACGACACGCTCTTCTATTATCTGACGGCCAATGCGTCGTACAAACAGTCCGAGGCGACCCAATATCAGCTGAAGACTTTTTTCCGGTACAACAGCGAGTACGACCCGGCTGCCATCAACCGGACCCGTACACCGGCAACCCGGGGATTTTCTGACGACACGATGGTCTATGACGTGGAAGGATCGGTCACCCACTCCTTCAACGACAATCTGAACCTCCTGGTCGGCGGTCATTACCGGTTCAACCGCGCCCATGCGCAGCAGCTTGCCTATCTCGGTTTCGACCTGACCAACGGCTTTGATCCGGCGGCATCTGGAAACTTCTCCGTGGTCGGCCGCCCGGTGAACTGGCAGCACATCGCGGCGGCCTTTGCACGGCTGGATCTGGAGCAGGGGAGCTGGTTCAACCTCAATACAGCGGCCCGGTACGAATTCGACAGTTTCACCGAGACGCCCAACCTGTCGGCGAATATCAGTGCCGTCCTGACGCCCTGGGAGGACCACAGCTTCCGGATCGGTACCGGGCGCGGAATCCGCCTCCCCACGCAGATCGAGAACTCGAACAGCATCATGAACTTCCCGTCCCCCACCGGCGGGCTGGCGACCTATACGGGCAACCGGCATCTGCGGCCGGAGACGCTCACGTCGTTCGAGGCCGGCTACCGGGGCTGGTACGCCAACCGGAAGATCGGCTTCAATGCGGAGACGTTTGTCAGTGTTCTGCAGGATGGCGTGGATCTGGACGGGCAGCTCCTCTCGACTTCTCCGTACAGCATCTATCCGTTCGGCCCGCTCCAGGTCCGTACTTCGAGCAACACCGAAAAGTTCACCACCGGCGGTGTTGAAACGGAACTGACGGTCGAGGCGGCCTCATGGCTGAACCTGCGCGGCAACTACACCTGGCTCCGCGAGTTCAGCAAGGAATCGAACCAGGGCCACAAAAACACGACACCAGAACATATGTTCAACGTGGTTGCCGATGCCAATTTCGATACCGGCACCCGGCTGGAGGCGGCCGGCGCTTTCCGGAGCGACTTCTGGGCTGTCGAGGACACACTCGGTATTTCGACGCGGGTCCAGAAGGGGTTCCGGCTCGACCTCACCGCCTCACAGGAGCTGCTGGAAAAGAAAATCCGGCTGTCGGTGATCGCCAAAAACATCACCGACAGTGAACGGCGCGACTTTCCAACCACGGCGACCGATGCGCTGTTTACGACCTTCCTGAGCAATACCCGCATACCCCGCAGCTTTTACGGGCAGATGGAGATCCGGCTCTGAAGGCCGGAGGAAATACCCATGAGAAAACTGGCAGTTTTCGTTTCGATAGCCGTTGTCGCGGTGCTGAACGCAGCGCCGTCCTGCGACGTCAACCCGCCGCTCGCTTCTGACACGTCCGGCGACCGGTTCCTGCCGAAGACCGACGGATCGCTCTCGGGCACGCTCAGTCTCAAGGACGCAACCGGCAATTACGGTTTCGACTTCCCCGAATTCAGTGACTCGACGCAATTTATCGTGTCGCTGTACCGGGATCCGGCGCCGTTCCCGCCGACGGGACCGGGTGCGGTGAACTTCGTCGTCGCACTGGACGGGCTGGACCGCGGGGCGCTCGACGCAGGCACCCAGCAGGATTTCGATTATAGCGTGGACCAGTATTTCGGACTGTTTAACGGAACCTTTGCGGCCATCCTGACCCTCGATGTGGACGGGGATGGCCAGTACGATTCCTCCAAGGATTGCTCGACGATTGCCAACCTGGCCGGACCCCCCGGCGATACGCTGCCGGTGGCCGTGACGATTGATGATTCGGACGAGACACTGAACATGAAAATCGGCGAAGGCCCGCTTTACTGCCCGTTCCAGTCGGTCCCGGCGAGCACCGGCACGATCTCCGGCACTGTCAGCGTCGGTGCTACCGTTTCGAAGGGTGGTCCGCCGACCACGCCGCCGAACTACGGAACCCCGGCGCTGGCCGTCGTGTCATTGTACCGGAACCCCGCACCCGGGACGGTGATCAATCCCGGATCTTTGCTGCCCGACTATTCGAAAGTGATCGCTCTTTCCCCGCTTCTTTACGGCCAGAGCATGGCGAACACATCGTTCGATTACTCCATTGACGCGTCGGCTTCCGGAATCCCGGAAGGAAACTATGCGATTCATGTAACCGTGTACAATTCCGGCGCTTTCGGCGCGCCCGGGTCGAACGACTGCGTCGGTACAGTCGGGCCACCCGCGGCTATCTCCGTTGCGGATGGGGTGGATCTCGATAAGGACATGACGGTCGGATTCTGTTTCCCCTGATTTCCTGAACTTCGCGGTTTCCCCTGGACGCGGGATTTTCCAGCGGCAGTTTTCGCCACCAAAACTTAGCTTTTTACCCGACTATCCTGCCCGATATCGTTAGACATATGACTAACTATTCCGGACAGCTCGATGGCGTGTTTCATGCGCTCTCGGACCCCACACGCCGGGCCGTGCTGGCACGGCTCAGTTCGGGGCCGGCCCCGGTCCGGGTGACGAACTGCCCCGGATTTGAAAAAACCGGCCGTTCTGTAGGACACTATCCGCTGCCGTTCACATGGCGTGAATGGGCGGGTGGGTCCCACGACAAATGGCGATTGATTCCAAATTCGCGGAACTGGGCGCGGGAAGCGCGTTCGACGTCCTGTTCGAACGGTCGCCGGACGGCCTGACCCTGTCGGGCAGGGACGGGCGGATCGCGGAGATCAACGAAGCGGCGCTCAGGATGCTGCATCTGGATAAATCTGCTGCGGTCGGGCGAACCGTGCAGGAACTGCTCGCCGGATTCCAGATCACCCACGATCCCGTGCGTCCGGAAGAGCAGCTGGCGATACGCCAGACGGCCGACCGGATCGAGGTGATCCGCGTGTCGGACCTGAAGCTGAAAAAGTCCGGCGACTTCACGATGCAGCGCTGGCGGAGACAGACGATCTCCACCCGGGGGATTGACGCGGGTACGGCGTCCGCTGTGCTGGACGACGGCGGTACCGGCGGCAGAGCTGCCGGCACTACCACCGGCCCCGCTACTGGAAGGCCGGGCGAACCCAATATCCCCGGCCAGCGGCACGTGGCGTACAGCCTCACGGACGGCACCGGGACTTTCGTCTGGGTCAGCAGGCCCCACGCCGCGATGTTCGGATACGAGCCCGGGGAACTGGTCGGAATGAAGATCAGCGATCTCACCCATCCCGACGACTGGAAGCTCCAGCGGTATCTGTACGAAGAGGTCGCCAGCGGCGAACGGGATGTGTACCGGATCGAGAAGCGGCAGTTCCGCAAGGACGGATCCATGGTCTGGTGCCGGGTGACCTGCTGGAAGCTGGCCGAGCAGGACAACCTGCCCGGCCGCACGCTCGCCATCGTCGAGGACATCACCGAAGACCACGAGCGTCAGGACCGGATCAACCGCCTGCATCTGGCGTTTCACTCCCAGAGCATCGGGCTCGCCGTGCTGGACAGCCGGGCGCGGCCCTACGAGATCAACATGTTCATGATCCGCAGGTTCAGGCTGTCGTCGGGAGAGAACCGGCCCTTCTATGAATGGGATGCGATTCCGCCGTCCGCCCGGACCCGGCTCGCCGACTCGGTCGTCCAGGTGCTATCGGGAAAAGCCGACAACGTGGAGATCGATCTCGAGTTCGACGCGGGGACTCCGGCCCGCTGGCTCGGCCGGCTGAACCTGACGTCCGTCAAAAGCCCGGAAGAGACAGAACGGATCTGCGTTCTGCGCGTGACCGATATTACGGAATTGCGGAGCTACCGTGCATAAAAAACTGATCATAGCGCTCGCCGGCCTTACTACACTGCTCATCATCTGGGGGCTGGTCGAACTCGGCCGCGAGCCGCAGGCACCTGGGCAGAAACCGGCCGCCACCGCCGCCGCTTCCGAAGACACCATCCCGGTCTCGCAGAACATCAGCGAAGGGGTCGATCCGGCCGAGGAGATCGCCAAGGCGAAGTTCGAGAAGATCAACGACCGTGAACTCCTGTCGCCGGAGTTCCTGGACGTCTTCAACCGGTTCATTTTCGAATACAGCCAGGCGCCGCGTCCGGAGCTGCTGAAGAACTTCGACCGCTGGCTCGAGAAGAACTACTCGAAGGAGGAAGCGGCCCGGATCCGGGAGATCTTCCTCAAGTATCTCGATTACGTCGACCGGATGCAGAAGCCCGGGTTCTTCTCCGGCAAGGAGACCCTGCGCGAGCAGATCGAGAAGATCCGGCGGCTCAGGCGCGAAATCTTCGGACAGGAGGTTGCCGATATCCTGTTCCGCGCTGAAGAAAAGAGCGTGGACTACGCCCTCGGCGTGCGCGAACTTCAGCAGGACAAGACGCTGGACGAGAAGACCAGGAAGGAGCGGATCGCGGAGCTGGCCGGCAACCTGCCGCCCGAGGTGAAGGACTCGGTGCTCTACAAGGACCCCCGCCAGAAGTTCATCGAGGAAGAGAAGGAAGCCGCGGTCGATCTGGAATCGCTGCCCCCGGAGGAAAGGGCGCAGAAGATCCACGAGCTCAGGGTGAAACATTTCGGCCCGGAGGCGACCGAGCGGCTGGAGAAGCTGGACGTCGAGACCGAGCAGCGGGTGCAGCGTTTCAATGCCTACGAATCGGCGCGGGCGGCTTTCCTGTCGGACCCGGCCTCGGCGAATCTCACCCGCGAGCAGCAGGACGCGAAGCTGAAAGAGCTGCGCGACCGGAACCTGAACGCCATGGAGGCGGAGGAAGCGTCCGCTCGAGACAAGATCGGTTCGGCGACCGAAGAGCAGATCCAGGTGTGGCTGTCGGCGCTGAAAAGGCAGTCTGAAAATCAGCAGCAGGAACAGCAGCAGAACCAGCAGCCGCAGTAACGGCTGCCGGCCTGCGGACCGCCAGGCGGCAGTCAGGCGGGAATCGGGCGACAGTCAGGCGATTGTCAGGGTCGCCCGCAGGCCGCCTTCCGGACGGTTTGAAAGCCTCAGGCTGCCGCCTTCCTCTTCGACGACCGCCTTCGCCACCGACAGTCCCATGCCGGTGCCGTCGGGCTTGGTCGAGTAAAACGGCTTGATAATCTGCCCGAGTTGTTCGGCCGCCACGCCGGCTCCGTCGTCGTCTACTGTCAGTACAATCCCCGGCGCGCCGTTAGCGACGGTAACGACGACCTGCCGGCGCGCGGCGGCGACGGCGTTGTCGATCAGGTTGAAGAGCGCCTGGCTGAACTTTTCGGCGTCTTTGGGCGACCGGATTTCGCAGGCGGAACCGTCGACGTGCACGTCTATCTTTATCCCCGCGCTCACGGCCCGGGAGCGGATGTGTTCCGCCTCGTCGCGGGCGATCGCCGCGTAGGATTTCATCGGGGCGGCTTCCGGCGCCACGCCGTCGGGCATTTTCAGCACGCCGGTCAGCATCCGGCTGAGGTCTTCCCGCACCTGCCCGAGCTTGTCCAGTTCCCGCAGCACCGCTTCCCGGTTCTCGGGCGGCAGCGGCCCCAGCTGCTTCTCGATCTGGTGCAGGCTCATCCCGGCCAGCCCCAGCTCGTGGCGGGTCTGGTGGGCGATCCGGGCGCTCACCTCGCCCACGGCGGCCAGCCGGGATTTCAGTTCCAGTTCCCCCAGCAGGCGGATGATCTTCTCGCGCCGCTGGATCAGCATCTGGATGGCGATGCTCACGTAGAAGCCCCACAGGAACCAGGCGATGGTCGTGAGCGGGTAGCGGTCCCGGTAGCTTTCCAGCGCGGCGAAGTTGACGGGAGCCGCGAGAATCGCGATCACGAAATAGAGCGTCAGGTCGTTGTTCATGATGCCGCGGGTCCTGAGCGGATCCGGTTCGGGCGGCCGGTTCCGGTTGCGGAACCAGACGCCGGTTTCACTCACGGCGGCATAGGAGAGGTCCATGACCACGAGCATCAGGGCGTATTTGAAGTCGCGTTCGAGGGTTCCCGTCGGAACGGGATACGTGCCGGGACCGACGGCCTGATAGTACCGGTGGGCCAGGCCCACCCCGGCGAGATAACCCGCGACCGCCCAGGCGATCGAGACCGGGTGGTTGGCGATCCGCTGGAACTTCCACTGCCGCCAGCTTCTGGGCCAGACGGTGTAGTAGATCACGGCCCGGACCGAGACCGCCGCCATCAGGACCCAGATGACCCGGGGGCCCATGATGAAGAAGCACGCGATGGCTACGACGCCGGTGCCGTAGTGCACGTACCGCTTCGGCGGGATGTCGAGCGGAAACATCCCCGTGATGACCATCATCGCGAATGCCGAGATGACGAAGCCGGGCGATTCCGGCCAGTGCCGCAGCGGCCACCAGTCGCCAAGCCAGTCGCCCAGGATGAAGTCGTTCCACTTTTCCAGCAGCGCGATGACGGCGTTCACGAGGCGATTCCGTACCGGTTGGCGATGATGGCGAGCCGCGTGCGGTCGGGCACCTGGAGCGCCTGCAGGATATGGGTGACGTGGTTCTTCACCGTGCCTTCGCTCAGATACAGCTTGTCGGCGATCTCGCGGTTGGATTTCCCTTCGGCGACCAGTTCCAGCACCTCGCGCTGTCTTGGCGTGAACGACGCCACGGTCTTGCGGAATTCGCGTGAATCAGGATCGGTGCGCATCGCCTCGGCGAGCCGGATGGCCAGGTCGGCGCTGATGACGGTCTTGCCCGCGGCGGCGTCCCGGATCGAGCGAAGCAGTTCCCGCGTCGGCGCGTCCTTGCGGACGAACCCGGCGGCGCCCGCCTCGACGGCGCGTTTCACGCGCCTCGGGTCATCGAAAGCCGAGAGCACCAGCACCCGGTGTTTTTCCACCAGATCCGGCAGGGCTTCCAGCCCCCCGCGTTCGGGCAGTTCCACGTCCAGCAGGATGAGATCGACCGGCGAGCCGGCGAGCTGCTTTTCCAGTTCATCCACGGAACCCGCCTCGACCGCGACCTTGAGGTCGGCCTCGCTGTTGAGCAGCCCGATCAGTCCGGCGCGGAACACCGGATGGTCGTCACAGATGGCGATGCGGATTTGAGACATAAAGGCGTTTGGTTCCGGAAGGTTAACGGTTTCACCGGCTTGTTCCCAATAAAGGATCGCGACCGGCGATGACGCAGTGCATAATAAAACGGCGTTGAAGATCGTGACTAAAGTCATGGGTGAACGTGACCCCCGCTATCTGATGGGCCGGAACCGGAACCCTTAAAGTCTCTCCATCAAATGCACGCACCGGGGCGCCGAGAGAGTCGGAGCCCCGCCTGAGGAGAGACCCATGATTCGCAAATCGAAGTCCGCTTTTGTTCTGCTCGTCGCCCTGCTGGCGATGTCGCCCCTTGCCGCCCATGCCGGCGGCTCCACACCGCCGAAAGTCGGCTGCAAATACCCGATCGTCCTGGCCCACGGTTTCAGCGGGTTCGATTCGCTGGTCGGGATCGAATACTTCTATGGTATTCCCGCCGCGCTGAAGGCCGACGGTCACAAGGTGTTCGCCACGGAAGTGTCGGCGTTCAACTCGATCGAGGTTCGCGGTAACCAGCTCGCCGACCAGGTCGAGCAGATTCTCGCCATCACCGGCGCGCCGAAGGTGATCCTTGTCGGCCACAGCATGGGCGGCCTCGACGTCCGCTATGCGACGAAATACCGCCTGGCGAACAAGGTGGCTGCGGTCGTCACGGTCGCCACCCCGCACCGCGGCGCCAAGATCGCCGACCTCGCCTACGCGGTCATCAACGGCGCGATGACCCTGACCGGTCCGCTCGGAGATGCCGTCAATGCATTCGTCTCGGCACTGGGCGGCACGATCCTGAGCGGCAAGCCTTACCTGCCCCAGAATGTGGCCCTGGCCGTGAAGAACCTCACGACGGCCTACGACACCGCCTGGAATACGGTCGTCACCGACGTCCCCGGCGTCACCTACTGGAGCTACAGCGGAACGAGCACGGTCAACCTTTCGCTCGATCCGTCCGATGCGCTGCTGTTCGTAACCGGTCTGGTCGATTCGACCCCCAACGACGGCCTGGTCAGCAAGACCTCCGCCTCCTGGGGTGTGGCGAAGAACCTGACTCTGAACGCGAACCATCTGGATGAAGTGAACCAGCTGCTGGGTTCCACCGGCGGATTCGACGCCAAGGGGCTCTTCAAGGGAATAGCGTCCGGTCTCAAGGCCCAGGGCTTCTAAGCCCCGCGCTTCCCACGGCAGAAACGGCCGCCCTCCGAGGCGGCCGCTTCTGTTTGTCCGCTTTGCCGGTGCAGGATCGGATATAATCGTGCAGTGACCAGCAACCATAACGACCCGCACGGTCAGGCCACCTTCCGGGGGCAGGTGCAGGACCATGATGGCCATGTGATCGAAGGGTTCGTGCGGGTGTTCCACGGGGACTCTCCCTACGTCAGCCGCAAGATCACCGGCTCGTTCCTGCTTCAGCTGCCGCCCGGCCACTACCGCATCGAGGTCCATGCCGACGGCTACCAGCCGGTGCAGATCAAGCTGACCCTGCATGCGCAGCAGGGAGCGGCACACCAGTTCATCATGAATAAGATCTGGCACGGCGGGAGCGCCGGTCAGCCGCAGGGAGTTCCGGCGCCGGTTTTCCCGGAGGCAACGGACCTG
Source organism: uncultured bacterium (assembly GCA_964565925.1). GTDB lineage: Bacteria > JAGRBM01 > JAGRBM01 > JAGRBM01 > JAHCIT01 > CAZMGV01. The sequence goes on along the minus strand of CAZMGV010000003.1, from coordinate 47,625 downwards.
CCGGAAGCGTCCGGGGAATTATCCATCGAAGAGATGCTTTATTCGGAAGACGAGAAGGACAGCTGACCACAGGCCTGCCATCGTTCCCGCTTCCATTGGCCCAACTGATTGACTGTTCAGTCAATATTCCGTACCCTGCTCCTACAGCCCGGGAATACCGGGCCTGCGGGAGCCACCCATGACCGTAAAGGTCGCGACACCACCGGGGGTTCACCTGATCCAGACGCCCACGTTCTTCCCGGGCGTCCCGACGGTTAACTCCTATCTGATTGAACGGCCGCTGACGCTTGTTGACGGCGGGTTGCAGACGCCCGACGCCTGGAAGGCGTTCGTGGAGCGGATCGCGGCCATCGGCTACCGGCCGGAAGAAATCCGCCGGGTGCTCATCACGCACGGCCACCCGGATCACTACGGGCTCACGGAAAAAGTGCGCGGCCTCTCCGGCGCCGAGATCTACGTTAACCAGGCGGAAGCCTCGAAAATCACCGAAGTGGGAGGCAACCGCGTCGAACAGATGAAGGGCGTCTACGGCGACTTCTTCCGCCGCCTGGGACTCACCGACGCCGCGTTCAACGCCATGGGGATGATCGCCAACATGAACCGGCAGTTCTCACCGCCGGTGCAGGGGGCCGTACACTACGTGAAGCACGGCGACCGGATTCCGTTCGAGGATTTCGAGCTGGAAGTGCTCTACACGCCGGGTCACACGCTGGGCATCGTCTGCTACTACGAGCCGGTCACGGGGTTCATCTTCTCGAGCGACCATATCCTCGAGGAGATTTCCCCCAATCCCGTGATCGAGCTGGGCGCCGAGGGCGAGCTGGACTACAGCCGCAAATTCCGCTCGCTCGTGAGCTACCTCGACCAGATCAAGCAGATCCGCGAGGTGAATCTCTCCTGCGTGATGCCGGGCCACGGCCTTCCGTTCCGGGGCCATGACGAAGTCGCGGCGTCTCTGTTCGCCTTCTACGCCAAGCGGCAGCTCAAGATGTGGAACGTGCTGAAGGAAGCCGGTTCGCTCACGGTTCATGAACTGGGCAGACGCATATTCCCCAAGGCCACCGGCATGCAGGAGTTCCTGGTCGCCTGCGAACTGCTGGGCAATCTCGAAGTGATGGAGTCGCAGCTGAGCGCCACCCGTGAGTTCGACGGCACCCACTACCGGTTCAAGGCCGGAGACGAACTGCCTAGCCCCTGGGCATGATTTTCCGGTTTGGTCCCGGCCTGACCCGGGGCGTTAACGGAACGGCCGCCCGTTATATCTCCGTACGGTCCTGAAATGTGTCAGCCGTCACGAGACGGCAGGCCCTTTTCCCGCTACTATCTGTTCTACAAATCGAAATCGGCGTTTGCCGGAGGGATTGTAGCGATGGGGTACCGGAACTGGCGGCTTCTGCTGGGGATTTTCTGTACTATCTTGGCGGGCGGGTGCGCGACCAAAACGTCGTCCTACTACTACACCCAGAAAGCGATCGAAGAGGGCAAGCTCGACTTCGGCAAGTCGCTGCGGGTTGATGAATACATCAATGCATTCCCGCAGGACGGTCTGCCGCCGCCGGCCAAGGGCCAGCCGCTGGCGCTCTCGGTGGACTATCTGGAAGGGAATCTTCCCGCCACCCGGCAGGTGACGCTCGCTCAGGTATCGTTGAAGACACGCCCGCTCTCCGAGGCCGACCGCCGGCAGAACGTCGGCCTGTGCGTCGTGCTGGACACCAGCGGCTCGATGAACATGGACCGCAAGATCACCGACGCGCGGGAGTCGCTGCAGAAGGCCGCAGCCGAACTGCTGGACGGCGACGAGTTCGCGCTGGTGACGTTCGACGACGATGCCCGGGTCATTATTCCTCCGGTGAAGATCAACGCGGAGAGCCGCAAGGCGGTACTCGCGGAACTGGCGAAAATCACCGCCCAGGCGAGCACCAACATCGAGGACGGTCTTCTGGTGGGTTACCAGCAGCTCCGCCGGTTCTCGCCGGGACTGACGTCGCGGCTCGTCCTGATCACCGATGGCAAATCCACGGTGCAGGTCAGGACGCCGCAGGAACTGGCCCGCCGTACCGGCGGTGAGTATGTGAAAGACGCGCAGCGGATCTCGACGGTCGGTCTGGGGCTGGACGTCGACGAGGCGTTGCTCCGGGAGATCGCCACGGCGGGCGGGGGCCACTACTACTTCGCCAATTCGGGCGAGACGCTCGGTTCCATCCTCGGTCAGGACCTGCGGTCAACGGTCATACCGGTGGTACGTGACGTCCGCGCCACGTTCGAGCCGGGCAAGGGGTTCAAGATCAACCGCATCTACGGGTTCGAGGAGTATCAGCCGGACCCGCGTGGGCGGGTCACCATCCCGCTCGGAGAACTGAATCTCGACGACTGGCGCATCCTGATGGCGGAAGTGGAAGGCGTGGCGTCCGGCGAGACGGCGCCGCTGTCGGTTTCGGTGAGCTACTCGCCTGTCAATGCCGACAACAAGGTCACCGAGGGTGACATCCGGCTTCTGGAAGCGGCGCCGAAAGTCGCCTGGGGAAGGGCGGGTCCGAACAACCTGAACCGGAAGGTCGCCCGCAACGCGGTCGTATTCGCCAACGCCATGGCGCTGAAAGAGGCGTCCCGCCTCAGCGAGGCGGGCAATAATGCCGCCGCTCTCGATCTCGTCCGTGTGCAGACCGCCAATATCGAGGTGGCGGTGGACTGGGATTCGTCCGGCGCGCTCGACAAGGAGTTCATCCGGTTCAATCACATGCAGTTCGAACTGGAGAAACAGATCGCAAAGAACACTCCGGCGCCGCTGATCGTCGTGTCGGATGTGACGCTCACCTCCGGCTCGCTTCCGCCGGGCCAGAAGTCCGTCTCGGCGGTCGACAAGGAGGCCAACGCGCGCCTCCGTAAAAACGTGAAGAAGGCGCTCGATATCGCGGGCAAGGTCGCACCGGGCCCCTGGGGCATCCTGATCACGGTCTTCAACGAAGTCGTGCTGGCGGAATGATGACCCCTACGCTTCTGGCGCTTCTCTCCGGCGGGGACCGCCGGATGATCAAGGGTGTCGACGCCGTCTGCGCGAAGGTGAGGCGCGACCCGTCGCTTTTTGACGAACTGGTGCGGGGAATGGCCGACCCGGACGAACTGGTCCGGATGCGGGCGGCCGACGCGGTCGAGAAACTTACCGTTAACAACACGGAGCCGCTCTCGCCGTACGCGTCGTTTATCCTGGGCGAGGTCGCCGCTATCCCCCAGCAGGAGATCCGGTGGCATGTGGCGCAGCTTCTGCCGCGTCTCAAGCTCAACCCCATGCAGAAGAACCGCGCGGTGAAAGTGCTGGAGGGGTATCTCTCCGACGAGAGCCGTATCGTGCAGACCTGGGCCATGGACGGGATCGCGAGGCTGTCGCTCGGCAACCCGGCGCTCCGGCTGCGCGCGGAGGCGCTGGTGAATGAACGGCTCGAAAACGGCCCGCCGTCGGTGAAGGCTCGGGCGAGATTCCTGCAGAAACTGCTGGGGAAGAAAACCGTTTAGCCGTCAGCTCTCCAGCGCGAAGCACCGCATGGACAAATTCCCATGGTGGAAGCCTTCAAAAAAGGTATTCACACGGTCGCCCGGCAGCCGCGCCCCCAGCACCGGGAACACCGGATCGAAATGTTCGGTGGTGGGCACGGCAATGCGCGGGGTCGGCCCTTCGGTCTCGTAGTGGCGTATGCCTTCGATATTCTTCGCGGCGATCTGCTCGCCGATCCACTGGTCGAACCGTTTGGCCCACACATCCACCGGGGCGTATTTCTCGCCGAAGTTCACGCGCGAAAGGTTATGGACGAGCCCGCCGCTGCCCAGGATCATCACTCCTTCGCCGCGCAGCGGCCGCAAAATCTCGCCGACCCTGAGCATCGCCTCGGGTTTTCTCGGCACCGGCAGCGACACGCAGACAACGGGGATGTTCGCCTGCGGATACAGGTACCGGAGCGGCACCCACACGCCGTGGTCGAGACCGCGCCTTGGGTCCGCCTCGCAGGGGATCTCGCCGGCAGTGAGGAGCGCCAGTATCTTTTCTGCCAGCGCCGGATCTCCCGCCGCCGGGTAGTGCAGCCGGTAGAGTTCTTCCGGGAATCCGCCGAAGTCGTGGATGGTTTTGTAGTCGGCGCCGGTCGTCACCCGTACCGGGCCCTGCGTCTCCCAGTGGGCGGAAATCACCACGATCCCCTTCGGTTCCGGATACCTCTGACCGAACGCCGTCAGCGCGTCCGTGTACGGATCCAGCTCGACCGCCACCATCGGCGACCCGTGGGACACGAAAAGGGCGGGAATAGTCATTCGTGAATCTCCGGTTTCGATTGTTGGATTGATCAGGCCGGAGTCCGCTCACCCTGAGCGCCGTCGAAGGGTCGAGCGCGACAGCAGCAGTCCCGCCCGGCGAGGAATGATGATAACCTCAAAAAATGGAGTTCTGGGTCTACATACTCCGCTGTTCCGACGGCTCCTATTATGCCGGGCACACCGACAATCTGGAAGTTCGGCTGGCCCAGCATCAATCCGGTGAACTTGAGAGTTACACCCGGAACCGTCGTCCGGTCGAGTTGGCATGGAAAGACGCGTTCCCGGATTGCGATTCGGCGTTCGCTGCCGAAATGCAGATCAAAGGGTGGAGCCGGTCTAAGAAAGAAGCGCTGATGAAGGGTGACTGGAAACTGGTATCGATTCTCGCCCGGTGCAGGAGCCGGAATCCCTGAGTGGAGTTCCCGCTCGACCCTTCGACGGCGCTCAGGGTGAGCGGGAAACCACCGTCTCAGTATTTGAGAGCGAGCTGAAGTAAGCGCAGATAATGTCAATTATCTCAACGACTTATCCTGAATTTGTCGATTTTACTTGCCTAAACTAGACACGAGCGTCTATTTTAGAGGGAGGCGGATACTGCCTCCTTTATATAATGGAGCGGGTGATGGCGGAAGCGACAACGACGGCTGAGGCGCACGGCAAGAAGCGGCTGCGGTTTCTCTCGGAGACCGAGCGCCGCATTCTGCTCCAGATCGCCGACGCGGCGTTCCCGCCGGGCAAGGTGCTTCCGTCCCCGGACGAAATCGTCGTCGACAAGATCGAGAACTTCATCGGACGGCTGGGCCCCGCCGGGCAGGGTTTCTACCGGTCGATGCTCTGGGCGATCGAGATGGGCGCCGTGGCCGTGAAGGGCCGTCCCTTCTCGAAGATCGCTTCCCGCGACGACCGCGAAGACGTGCTGAAAAGCGTCTACGGAAACTCCGCCCTGTTCTGGAGTTTCCGCGGCCTCATGGCCCCGATGAAGCTGTCCTATCTCAACGACCGCAAGATCCACGAATCGCTGGGCTGCAAGTTCAGCGTCGAACTGCCCGCGCACGCCGAGAAAAACCGCTGGGACGCGCAGATCACGAGTCTCACCGCGCAGGAGTCTGAAGCCGAAACGCTGGAAGTGGACGCCGTCGTGGTGGGCACGGGGGCGGGCGGCGCGCCGGTCGCCTACGAACTCGCCTCCAAGGGACATGCCGTCCTCATGCTGGAGGAGGGCAAGCATTTCACGCGCATGGATTTCAACGGCAAGTCCGTCGAGATGCAGCGAAAGATGTACCGCAACCAGGGCGCCACGTTCTCCGTCGGTAACGCCTTCATCCCGATCCCGCTGGGTAACACCGTGGGCGGCACCACGACGATCAACTCCGGCACCTGCTACCGCGTGCCCGAGCGGGTGCTCGCCAAATGGCGCAGCCAGTTCGGCCTCTCCGAATTCACACCCAACTCGCTGGACAGCTTCTACAGGAAGGCCGAGAAAATGATCGGCGTCGAGGAGGCCAAGGCGAAATATCTGGGCGGCTGCGCCACGGTGATCGCGCGCGGCTGCGACGCTCTGGGTTACCGCCATAATCCGCTGCGCCGCAACGCGCCCGAGTGCGACGGCCAGGGGCTGTGCTGCTTCGGCTGCCCGACCGACGCCAAGCGCTCCACCAACGTGAGTTACGTGCCCGAGGCGCTCAAAGCCGGCGCGATGCTCTATACCGAAGCCCGCGTGGACCGGATCCTGGTCGAGCACGGGCGCGCCGTGGGCGTCGTCGCCGTAGCGAAGAACCGGGACGGCCGGAAGGTGAAGCTCACCGTCCGCGCCAAGGCGGTCGTGCTCTCTTGCGGCACCATGTACACGCCGCTGCTGCTGCTGAAAAACAAGCTCGCCAATTCGTCCGGCATGGTGGGGAAAAATCTCTCGATCCACCCGGCCAGCATGAGCTGGGCGCTGTTCGACGAGAAGATCGAGGGCTGGAACGCCATCCCGCAGGGCTACGCCATCGAGGAGTTCGAGGACGAAGGCATCCGGTACGAAGGGGCGTTCACGCCGCTCGATCTCGGCGGCGCCGCCGTCAGTTTCGTCGGCAAGAAGTGGCGGGACCTCATCGACAACTACGACCGGCTCGCCTGCTTCGGTTTCATGATCGAGGACGAGAGCCGCGGCCGCGTCCGGCTGGGGCCCGCCGGGCAGCCGCTTATCACCTACTCGGTGAACGACGTCGACCGGAAGAAGATGATCCGCGCGCAGGCGATCCTCGCGCGCGTCTATCTGGCGGCCGGCGCCAGAGGCGTCTACCCCGGCCTGCAGGTGTTCGACGACCTCTCGACGGAAGAGAAAATCCGCCGTCTGGAACGCGAAGGCCCCTCGAAGCTCAAGGCCTATCACTTCGACCTGTCGGCCTATCACCCGCTGGGCACCTGCATGATGGGCAACGACCCCGGCACGTCCGTCGTGAAACCGACGCACGAGACCCACGACGTGAAAAACCTGTTCATCTGCGACGGTTCGTCCGTGCCCAGCTCGCTCGGCGTGAACCCGCAGCTCACGATCATGGCGATGGCCGAACGCGCCAGCGACTACATCGACGAACGGATCCGCCTCTCGGAGAAGAAGAAACAAGCAGCCTGAAGGAGAAGACCCATGTCGACCGCCGCCCAGACCCGCCCCGCCACCACCGCCATCGGACACCTGCTCGACGAGAAGGGGTTCGAGTTCCACGAGATCATGGCCGGAGACTGCACGTTCGTTTCCGGTCCGCTCGCCGGCCGCACGGAGCGGGTCGAGTTCGACATGCGCGCCCACGCGCCGTCGCTGCCTAAATTCTTCTCGAAGAAGTCCGGCGACAAGGTGTTCCGCACCGCGAAGCTTGAAGGCGTCATGCGGATCAACGGACTCGCCAAGGACACGCCTGCGTCCGGCATCCTGCAGATGAACCTGCTGAAAAGCCGCGGCATGATGGTCTACATCATCGACTTCACCGGCTCCGATGGGAAGGTCTATCACCTGCACGGCGAGAAGCACCGCGACTGGCTGAACTTCCAGAAGGGCATGACGACCCTCTACACCGAGATCACCGAGAAGGATTCCGGCAAGAAGGCCGCGAGCGGGATCCTCTACTTCGACATCAAGACGCTGGTCCCGTTCCTGCGCACCTGGAAGCTGGTCAGCGGCTGAAAAGTTAACCGTTCCTCCCTTTGTTTCAGGGGCGGCCGGGTGGCCGCCCCTTTTTTGCGCTTTTCGCCGGCTGAATCCCCCTCACTCCACATTTTTCATTGCCCGGCTAGCCGGGCAGCCGTAAACTTGGGACATGATTTCCGTCCAGGTCGAACCCGGCTATTCCGAGAAGCTCAATCACGCGAGCGCACACCGCCGCGCCTTTCCGTGGGACCCGGCCGTGATCGACTGGACCGCGCCCATCGACGACAAACATCTCTACATGCCGGATCAGTACACCTTCCTCTACGGCACGCCGCTGTGGGACAAACTGACCTTCGCCCAGAAGAGTTTTGTCACCCGCTGGGAGTTCACCCAGCTCATGCGCAACGCCGGCGCGGGCGAGCACCTGCTCAACCAGGCGATCCTGTCGGTGCTTCACCACGCAAGCCCCTACGATCCGGGCTGGCGCTACATGCTCCACGAGGTGGCGGAAGAGTGCCAGCACATGGCGATGTTCAACGACTGGATACGGCTTAATCCCGACATCAAGACCAAGGGCCTCAACGACGACAAGTGGGGGCTGGTGGCGTCGGTGCTGACGCCGGTGTTCGCGACCCAGTTCCCGGTCTTTTTCTGGACGCTCACGATGCTGCTCGAGGTGGTGGGCGACGACTTGGGCCGGGCGCAGTCGAAAAACGAATCGGGCAATCTGCATCCGATCGTCCAGCAGCTTGGAAAGGCGCATCAGCTCGAAGAGGTCCGCCATATCGCGTTCGCGCGCGAGTGGGTGGAGCGCGCCATGCCCAAAATGTCGAAAACCCAGCGCGTTCTGCTCTCGGAAACCATCGAGCGGATCACCGAGGGTGTGCTTCGGGCGGGCCTCAGGTTCCCCTACAGCAAGCAGATCGAGCCGTACGTGAGCTACGCCGAACTGAAAGCGGCTTTGAGGTCCGATCACCGGCGGGCGATGTTCCAGCACCAGGCACGGCCCTGCGTGAAACAGCTCGAAGAGCTGGGCATTGTCAGGAAGCGCGCGCTCAAACAGTGGGACCGGTCCGGGATCATGGCCGGGGTGTGATGGTTCACTCCCTAGACATTTCCTGTCTTTCTTGAAATGATCCCCCTGTCAGTCCTGACGGGGGAAAAGATGCTCGACTCGTTCAGCCACGCCGTGGCGCCGTATTACCTGTATGTGAAGTTCGTCCACGTCTGCGCGGTGACGCTGTGGGCCTGGAGCACGTCGGTGGCCTACTACTGGTACGTGCGGGCGGCCTATATCGGCTGGCGCAAGAACCCGGACAACCCCGAGATGAAACGGCGCAAGGACTGGGCGCTCGAGCAGTTCGACAACGGCGTCGTGATCGAGCACGTCGCGTTCCCGGTGGCGCTCGTCACGGGCCTCACGATGTTCTTCGTCGGCGGCTGGGACCTCGACCGGCCGTGGCTCAAATACAAGCTGGCCATCATCCTGTTCATCTTCGTGCCGATGGAGATCATCGACATCTGGCTCTCCCACTTCGGCGGCAAGAAGGAACAGTTTCACGGCGATCCCGACCGCTACGAGGGGCTCGTGCGGTTCCACTGGAAGTTCTTCTCCGTCGTCACCCCGCTCGTGGGCATTTTCATTCCCACGCTGATCTTCCTGGCGGTGGTGAAGCCGTGAAGCCGTAGCTCACTGAAAAATTTGCGCAACCCGGATGTTCGGATTCCGAACGCGTGACGTTTTGCGCCTTTCCGGCGCCAGTGATTTCACGGAGTTAGGGCGTGCGCGGGGTGGCACGGTGGGTGCTGTTACCCCCACTGGAAGCCCCCACCGCCTGCCGCAGCGACCTGGCTGCAGCAGGCACCTCCCCCGAATTGGGGGAGGAGTTTCGCCCGGCTGATTCTGCCGAACGGTTTTCAGCCGCGCGGACCTGTCCCCCACATCGGGGGGACTGCGAGCGAAACGAGCAAGGGGGTTCTCCGATCGTAAAAGCGACACGGAAAGACGGAGAAGTCATGCTTATACCTCAAGATGAATACCGGGACCGCTATCTGTTTGCACGGGACTTGCGAAAGCGGTCGACGTCCGCCGAAATCGCGCTATGGCAGCAGTTGCGAGGAAGGCGGACGCATGGGTTCAAATTCCGGCGTCAGCACGTGATGGGCCCGTTTATCGTCGATTTCGTGTGCCTCGAACGATCGCTTGTCATTGAAGTCGATGGCGGTATTCACCGGGTGACTGAGAAATACGATGCCGACCGCACCCGCTGGCTCGAAGGACGCGGGTTCAGGGTGATCAGATTCAGTAACGATGAAGTGATGCGGGACGAAGATGCCGTGATCCAGGAAATCCTGAAACAGCTCGCGGCTCCTCCTGGACCTTTCAGACAGACCGAACGGAAGCACTACGGTTTCCGGCGAAGTTACTGGCGCCGGTTCGTGGAATCACCGGGTGGAACTCCACCGGGGCTGACAGATCGAACAGCAGATGGCCTGAACGGACCTGTCCCCCCAATTTGGGGGGACCGCGAGCGAAGCGAGCAAGGGGGTACGCGGCAGAGGGGGCCCGAGCGGACGAAGGGCGGGTTGAGGTAGTGGCGGAGCAATTCAAAAATATTGAAACCAGCGGGGGCCCCTCTCAAAATGCACCAACGTCTCTTACAACCTTCTGAAATTACAGGTAAATTAGGCTGTGTCACTCCTTGTCACAGCCCCGGTGTAAGGTCTCTCCAGGTTGAGGAAAGCGCGCTGGCCGGGAAAATACCGGTTGCGTATAGAAACCGAAAGCGGGTATAAGGGTGTCTCACGGTGAGGCGCACACGCTCGAGGTAGCCGGGTGACGGTCCAGAGGACCGGTCCGGACAGTAAGGGAAGATCCCGCACACCTTAAACGGGCGGGGGAAAGAGCTGGCACATGCAGGACCCGAAGATCGAGAAGAAGAAGTCACTCGCCGACGCCGTCGCCGCGATCGAAAAAGCCCACGGCAAGGGTGCGATCATGAAGCTCGGCGAGAACTCCGTTCAGCCGGTCGACGTGATCTCCACGGGATCGCTCGCCATCGACATTGCACTCGGCATCGCGGGGGTTCCGCGCGGCCGCATCGTGGAAATCTACGGACCTGAATCGTCGGGCAAGACGACGCTGGCGCTTTCCATCATCGCGCAGGCCCAGAAAAACGGCGGCACCTGTGCCTTCGTGGACGCCGAGCACGCGCTCGACGTGAACTACGCCAAGAAACTGGGCGTCAAGATCGACGACATCCTCATTTCGCAGCCGGACAACGGCGAGCAGGCGCTCGAGATCGCCGAGACGCTGATCCGCTCGAACTCCATCGACACGCTGGTGGTGGACTCGGTGGCGGCCCTTGTGCCGCGCGCCGAAATCGAGGGCGAGATGGGCGATTCGCTGCCCGGCCTGCAGGCACGGCTCATGAGCCAGGCGATGCGCAAGCTGAACGCCGCCGTGGCGCGCAGCCGCACGACCCTCATCTTCATCAACCAGATCCGCCAGAAGATCGGTGTCATGTTCGGCAACCCCGAGACGACCTCCGGCGGCAACGCGCTGAAATTCTACGCGTCGGTCCGTATCGACATCCGCCGCATCGGCGCGCTGAAGCAGGGCGAAGTCGTCATCGGCAACCGCACCCGCGCCAAGATCGTCAAGAACAAGATGGCCCCGCCGTTCCGCGAGGCCGAGTTCGACCTCCTCTACGGAGAAGGTCCGTCCCGCGTGGGCGACATTCTGGACCTGGGCTCCGAGATCAACGTGGTCCAGAAGTCCGGCTCCTGGTACAGCTACGGACCGGACCGGATCGGCCAGGGGCGCGATCAGGCGGCCCAGTATTTGAGGGAACACCCCGAGGTCGCCGACGCCATCGAGCGCAAGATCCTCGACAACTACGGCATACTTCGCAAGACCGGCTACGCCGAGGCCGATGCGGCTGCTGCCGCCAGCCGCGCCGAGTCGGATTCGGCCAAGGGCGATGCCAATGGTAATGGTGGCGGCGAGGGCAAGAGCGACGCCAAGGCCGACCTTCGGAAGGGAAGTGCGCCGGCCTCGCGCAAGACCCCCAAGGAAGAGATCGCCGAGGCGTGAGCCGCCAGAAGGCCCTTAAGGGGCCCGGCCGGTAAAAGTTCACAAGTTTCTCAACGGGCATTGAGAAGAAAAGAGCAAGGGCGGATTTCCGGGTGGAGGTCCGCCTTCGCTCTTTGGGTGGGGATAGCATGTCATTCCGACCGGAGCCCGGCAGGGCGGAGTGGAGGAATCTCCTCGGCACGAAGGGAGACCCCTCGGCTTTGCTCGGGGCGACACAAATTCCCCGCCAAACTTTGAATAGAGGATCCCCGGGTTCCACCGGAAAACACGGAAAAACACAGAACGAATCGGCCGTGAGAGCCGCCGCCAGAACCGGTGCCAAAATCGCCGTTCGATTTTTCCCGCCGTATCCGTTAACCACCGGAGCGTATGAAACGAGACCGCCCCAAACGTCCTTCCAGAACCGACCGTCCCGTCCGAACCGAACGTCCTGACCGGCCGTTCCGCCCCGGACAGGACACCCGTTCGGAACGTCCAGAGCGCCCTGACCGGCCCTTCAACCCGGAAAGCCGTGCTGACCCCTACGGCTCGCGCCCCGGCCGGCCGAATCGCGAGGACCGTCCGCACCGGGAGCACCGGCGCGACCGGCGTGAAACCGAGTCCGACGACCCCAGTGCGCCGCGCCCCGTGGCCGGCCGCAACGCCGTCGAAGAGGCCCTGCGCGCGGGCTCGCGCATCCGCCAGCTCTATGTGGCCGACGCCGTCTCGGGCGCCGACATCAAGGGGATCATCCACGAGGCCCGCCAGCGCAACATCAAGGTGACCTTCACCGACCGGGACGCCCTCAGCCGTCTTGCGGGCGGCGACCGCCACCAGGGGATCGTCGGCATTCTCGATCCGTTCGACTACGCCGACCCGGAACAGATGGTCCAGAGGATCAAGAAGGAGAAGGGGCTCATCGTGGTGCTGGACTCGGTGCAGGACCCGCACAACCTGGGCGCCATTATCCGCTCCGCCGAGGCGTTCGGCGCCGGCGGCCTGCTGATCCCCAAGGACCGGCAGGCGCCCGTCACCACCACCGTCGAGCGCGCCGCCGCCGGAGCGACGGCCCATCTGCCGGTGGCCCGCATCGGCAACCTCGCCCGCGCACTGGAACACCTGAAGGAAGAGGGCTACTGGGTCGTGGGTGCCGACGCAAACAACGGCATCGATCCGGATCAGCTCGATCTCGACCGCCCGCTCGCCATCCTCATGGGCTCCGAGGAAAAGGGAATCCGCCCCGTGAACCTGCGCCAGTGCGACGCGACCGTGAAGATCCCGCTCACCGGCAAGGTCGGCTCGCTGAACGTGAGCGTCGCCGCCGGCGTGATGCTGTACGCGCTGACAAGGCCGAAGAAAGCGCCGAAAGCCGACTAGTCGCTCACATCTCCAGCGTCGTGGTGAACTCGAACCGCATTTCGCGGGCGAACTTCGCCTTGGTGCGGAGCAGGCAGTCCCGGGGCGCCTTCGTGATCAGCTCCGCATAGCGGCGGGCTTCTCCGGCGAGTTTATCCGGCTCCACGACCGCTGAAAGAAGACCGATCCGGTGCGCCTCGGCGGCGTCGATCTTGCGGCCCGTGAGGCACAGGTCCCGCGCCATGGCACCGCCGACGATCTCCCTTAGGGGGCCGTAGACCACGTCGCCGAAGGTGTATTCCACATGGCCGAACACCGCCTTGGTGCTCCCCAGCCGGATATCGCACAGGACCGCCACGTCGAACCCGCCGGCCAACGCCGGGCCGTTCACGGCAGCGACGATCGGCACCGGGAAGCCGAGCAGCGCCCGGTGGAACCGGTCGGCCGACTCCCACAGGGTCTGCCGGAACACCGGGTCGCCGATCTTCTGGAACTCCGAGAGGTCGAACCCGGCCGAGAACACATCGCCCGCGCCGGTCAGGATGACCGCCTTGAGACTCTTGTCGTCTTTGAGCCGGCCAAGGGCCGCTGTCACCTCGTCCCGGAGCGCGATCGAGAGGGCGTTCTTGCGGTCGGGCCGGTTGAGCGTGATCGCGGCTATCCCGCCGGCGGTTTCCGACACCTGGATGAACTCCGATGGTTTGCCTGTTGTTGTATCCGGCATGGGGTAGTTCTCCTTCCGGCAGCAAGAGTACGGGAACTCTGCCGGAATGTCAGCGGGCCGGGTTTCAATGTGAATCCGGGAGGTTAACACCGCTGCCCCCATAGACCCCGCTCGCCCCCGCGTCCGTTTGCCCGCGCGGTCCTGATTACTTAGGCTTCTCCTGTTCGTCCCGTGGGGGCGGCCGGCGGCTGAAGGGCCAGCCGGTCTGAGAGGCACCCCAGGAACCTGATCCGGATAATGCCGGCGGAGGGAACGGGATCGCGGCAGCCAGCCGCCATCTTTTCCGCATCTCCCCGTCCAGCATCTCCGGAAAATCCGAGTTGAGAGATCGGCCTGCACGAACAGGCCGGGGAGCACCAAGTCATGCGCAAGGAATGGGTCAAAAACCGCAAGGGCAGCAACGTCAGCCAGATGCACTACGCGCGCCAGGGGGTCATTACCGAAGAGATGCACCATGTGGCGATGCGCGAGGAGCTGGAACCCGAGTTCATCCGCTCGGAAGTCGCCCGGGGACGCATGATCATCCCGGCGAACATCAATCACGTGAACCTGGAACCGATGTGCATCGGCATTCATTCAAAGTGCAAGATCAACGCGAACATCGGCAACTCCGCCGTCTCAAGCAACATCGACGAAGAGGTCGAGAAGCTGAAACTCTCCGTCCGGCTGGGCTCGGACACCGTGATGGATCTCTCGACGGGCAAGAACATCGACAAGATCCGCGAAGCGATCATCGGCAACTCGGTGGTCCCGATCGGCACCGTGCCGATCTACCAGGCGATCGAGCACGTGGACCGGGCGGAAGACCTGACCGCCGAGCTGCTGCTCGAAAACATCGAGCATCAGGCGAAGCAGGGTGTGGACTACATGACGCTCCACGTGGGCATCCTGCTGGAACACCTGCCGCTCGTGGCGAACCGCCTTACCGGCATCGTCTCGCGCGGCGGCTCGCTCATGGCCCAGTGGATGATCCACCACCACAAGCAGAACCCGCTCTACGAAAACTACGACCGCATTCTCGATATCTGCGCGAAATACGACGTCAGCCTGTCGCTGGGCGACAGCCTGCGCCCGGGCTGCCTTGCCGATGCGTCCGACGCCGCCCAGTTCGCGGAGCTGGACACCCTTGGCGAACTGACCCGCCGCGCCTGGGAGCGCGACGTGCAGGTGATGGTGGAGGGTCCCGGCCACGTGCCGATGGACCAGATCGACATGAACATCAAACGGCAGATGAAAGTGTGTTCCGAGGCCCCGTTCTATGTGCTGGGGCCGCTCGTGACCGACATCGCGCCGGGCTACGACCACATCACCTCCGCTATCGGCGCGGCTCTGGCCGGCTGGAGCGGAGCGGCGATGCTCTGCTACGTGACGCCGAAAGAGCACCTGGGCCTGCCCGATCTCGAAGACGTGCGGCAGGGGATCATCGCCTACAAGATCGCCGCCCACGCGGCCGATATCGCCCGCCACCGCAAGGGTGCCCGCGACCGCGACGACGCGCTGTCGAAGGCCCGCTACAACTTCGACTGGAAGGAGCAGTTCCGCCTGTCGCTCGATCCCGAGCGCGCGCAGGAGATGCACGACGAGACGCTGCCGCAGGAAGTGTTCAAGTCGGCGGAGTTCTGCTCCATGTGCGGACCCAAGTTCTGCTCCATGAAGATCTCGCAGGAAGTGGCCAACTTCAATGCGAAGATCCTGGAGCAGGCGACGGCGAAGACGGCGTAAGGCCGTTTGCCGCGTCCGGTTCCTCCGCGTTTCGACGGCGCTCGACGCGAGCGGAACCCGCTCACCCTGAGCCGCGTCATAGGGTCGAGCGGGTTGCTACTTCTGCTTCCGCAGCGTGCGGGTGGCGTGGTTGACGATCCACGCGGTCTCTTTTGTTTTGGATTCTTTCAGCCACCGGGCGCTGGTTTTCTTCACCCAGTCGGGGCGCGACTTGCTGGCGTCGTTCAGCCAGTTGGCGACGCTGCGGCGCACGTAGAGGCTCGGGTCGTTTTTGAGCGGATCCAGCACGGCGAGCCCCGGCTCGGGGTCGTCCTTGAGCGCCGCGATATGCGCGCACCAGACGCCCCGGGGGCGCAGCGCCTCGGACGCGAACCGGCGGATATTCTCGTCCGGGTCTTTCGTCCACGGGGCGAGCAGCTCGAACGCCTGTTCCAGATCCTGCGCCAGATGCGGCCGCACCGCCATCCAGGCGATCTCGCGCACGCCCATGTGCGTGTCGGCGGCAAAGGGCCGCACCGCCCGGAGGCGCCTCTCCAGCGGCAGGTCCGGGAAGGCGACGATCGCATAGGCCGCCCAGTTGCGGACCGAGTCGGAGGTGTGGCTGGCGGCGCCGTTCAGCAGCGACAGCCGCTTGGGGTGTGTCTGCGCGACCGCATGGAGGGCTGCGCCCATGCCTTCGGTCCGCTGCAGGATACCGAGCCTTTTCAGCCGCCGGGCGTGGCCGGTCAGCTCCTCGACAATATCCTCGAAACCGCCATCCAGCGCGGCGGCTCTCGCCAGCTTCTCGATGTCGATGGCGAGCCACTCGACGAGCGTGATCGTTTCGGCCCGTCCCGCATTCAGGTCCCTGAGCACCCTCGGCGGAATCTCCGCCATCCGGCGGGCTCCCTTGCGCGGCGCGCGCTCCGGCGGCAGTTCCGCCGCTGGCTCCGACCTCATCGCTGACTGTTTCCTGGACGCCACCGTCTTACCCCTGAACCGAAGCTACCAAACTCCCGAAAACGGCCAAAGCGTTTTTGTGTAAAAGGATTACCCCGCTGACGGCAACCCCTTGCGCCCAGTTGTGGAGAGCGGCGGGGGCGTTTGCCGGGGTGATACCGCCCAGCGCCAGTACCGGCACGGTGCTTCTGGCCGCCAGTCTGGCGAATCCGGCCGCCCCCAGCGGCCGGCGGGTGTCGTCCGGTTTGCTGAGCGGTCTGGCAAACGGCGAGAGCACGGCGAAATCCGCGTCTGACGCATCTTCCAGTTCCCCGGCATTATGGGCGGAGTATCCGATCCCGAGGCCAGGGAAATGCCGGCGGACGTCTTTGACAGAAAGGGTCAGCGGCCCCAGATGGACACCGGCCGCTCTGGCTGCCTGCGCCACATGCGGCCGGCCGTTCACATACAGACGGGTGAGCGGGGCGAGCCGCTTCGCGTGTTCGAACAGGTCCCGGTCGGTGGCGGTTTTATCCCGCAACTGCACGGCGAACGGGGTTTTCTGTTTACGGGCGGCGGCCGTGAGGCGTCTGACGAGCGGTGCGGGCAGCTGCGCAATCGTCCCGATCAGGTATATCCGGGGAACCGGTTCCGCGGCAGAACCCATATCCGGTCAGCCGAGCATCCCGTCGAACGGGCTGCTCGCATTGGCGTAGAGTTTCTTGCCCATGCGGCCCGCAAGATAGGCGAGCCGCCCGGCCCGGGTCGCCAGCTTCACCGCCTCGGCCATCAGGACCGGGTTTTTCGCGGCGGACAGAGCCGTGTTCACCAGCAGGCCGTCCACGCCGATCTCCATGGCGAGGGCGGCATCCGAGGCGGTGCCGATCCCGGCGTCCACGATCACGGGGATTTTGATCTGCTCGCGGATGATCCGGATGTTGTAAGGGTTTCGGATACCCAGCCCGGAGCCGATCGGCGCGCCGAGCGGCATCACCACGGGGCAGCCGATGTCCACGAGTTTTTTGGCCGTGATGAGGTCGTCCGAGATGTAGGGCATGACGGTGAACCCTTCGCCCACCAGCACCTTCGCCGCCTTCACGGTCTCCTCGTTGTCGGGGAAAAGCGTTTCCCTGTCTCCGATCACTTCCAGCTTCACGAGGTCGCTCATGCCGGCCTCGCGCCCGAGCCGCGCGTAGCGGATGGCCTCGTCGGCGGTGAAGCAGCCGGCCGTGTTGGGGAGCAGCGTGTATTTCTTGGGGTCGATATAGTCGAGCACGTCGCCGGCGCCCCGGGTCAGGTTCACGCGGCGGACCGCGACCGTCACCATCTCGGCGCCCGACGCCTCGTGGGCCTTCCGCATGGTTTCGAGGTCGGCGTATTTGCCCGTCCCCACAATGAGCCGTGAGGCGAAACTGTATTTTCCGATAACCAGTCTGTCGTTGTCTTGAGTCGCAGCGGCCATGGGCCATTTATGCACGGGACGGGGCGGGTGATTCAACCCGCCGCCCTGTCCCGGCGGCTACTTCTTGCCGCCGGCGATACGGGCGAGGCTGTCCTTGGTTTCCTGCGTCTCGCGCTCGCGCGACTCCACGTAAGTCATGATCACTTCCAGGATCTGCGGATGCGTCATGATCATCTCGTTGAACGCCTTCTTGGGCAGCTTGAGGAAGATGCAGTCGGTGAGCGCCCGCACGGATGCCGAGCAGGGCGCGCGCTTCACCAGCGAATACTCGCCGAAGAACGAGCCCTCGGAGAGGTTCGTGATCGTCACTTCGCCGGTACCCGCCGGATCGTTGATGAAGATTTCCACCTCGCCCCACTGGACCAGGTACAGGCCGTCGCCGTCGGTCCCTTCCTTGAGGAGCACGGCGCCCTTCTGGCACTTCTCCATCGTGAACTTGGAGACGAGCTGCTTGCGGTCGTCGATGGACAGCGGCTGGAACAGCGGCGACTGGAGCAGCAGGTTCGCCAGGATGCGCTTCTTGTAGAAGTCCCACAGCACCTCGATGATCTTGGGGTGCTTGGCGGCCAGCTCGTCGAGGTCGGTCGTGGTGATCTCGAGCACTTCCACGTCCGAGAGCGCGCCCACCGACGCCTTGCGCTCGGACTTGGTCAGCACGGCGAACTCGCCGAAGAACGAGCCTTCCTTGCCTTCCTTGATGGTGGCGAGCCGTCTCGTGGTTCCGTCCGGGGCCTTGCGGTAGACGAGCACCTCGCCCGACACGATCACGTAGAACGAATCGCCCGGATCGCCTTCCTGAATGATCTTGGTCTTGGCCTTGAACTGGCGGAAGTGGCACTTGTCGATGAGTGCCTTGAACTCCGCGGGCGGCAGGTCCGAGAACAGCGGCACTTCGGGCAGCGCCTGTTCATTGACCGGCTCGATGGCCTCCAGAAGGTCGGCCGAATCGGGCTCCGAACCGGTATCGAGATCGGACGCGTCGGTTCCGATGGGCGCCACGGATTCAGGCGCGGCCTCTTCGACGCCGGTGACTTCCCCGGCGTCCACCGCTTCGGCCTCCACGGGCTCCTCGTCGGCCGGTTCGGCGGCGGCGATCTCGGGCAGCGACGCCTGCGGCGGCGCCTTGGCCGCCGGTGCGGCGGCTGCGGCCGGGGCGGGCGGCATGCTCTTGCTGCCGTCGGCCGGGGCGGAGATGCCGCGCTTGGAATACAGGTCCGCGAGCATGTCCAGCGTGCTCTGGTGGTTCTTGTCGATCTCAAGGATCATCTTGAGCGTCGAGATCGATTTCAGGAGGAAGCCCGAGCGGGCGTAGAAGTCTGAAAGCTGGGTCATCACCTGGATGGCTTCGGCGCGCTTGTTCAGGCGCTTGTAGCACTCGGCGAGCTTCATCATCGACCGGTCGTCGCGCTTGTCGACTTTCAGGACTTCCCGGTACTTTTCGAGGGCCTTGTCGAACTTTCCCTTCGTGAAAAGCTGCAAGCCCTCTTCTTTCAGTTTTGCCTTGTCAACTGCCACTGGCGTCCTCTTTCAACGACGGCAGGTTCGCCTTCAGATACTGTTCCAGAAGTTCGCGTCCCCCGGCACTCAGGCGGGTGAACTCGAGCCCCATTCCCGGTTGCGAGCGGCCGAGCGAATCCTCGTCCGCGACCCTGACAACCACCGCTTCCGCAGAAGTCTGATTCTTGCCGTTCGGGAGCCTGAAAGCGAGACTGACGACCGATCCCACTTCGAGAAGCAGGTCGCTCTCCAGGAAGACACCTCCCAGGGACATGTTGCCCGAGGGGAATATCAGGTGTCCGGAACCTTCAGACTCCGTTAAGGCGACCGTAACACGGCAGGACAGCCGCGCATAGCGCCTGCGCTTGGGCGGGACCTTTTCGGTTTTGCCCGGGACTTTTTTGGCGGTAACCAATTTCAGGTGCCTTTCCGGTCTTCGGTCCCGCGCCGCTGGCGGATAATCCGTTCGTACGCCTTGCCGGCGGCCGTCGTGAGCAGCAGCAGGTCTCCCAGATCGGTCTCGATCTCGCGGGCGTGGCCATTGTCCAGATACAGGAGATTGGCCGCCCGGTCACCGGCCAGCACGGGCACGATCAGGGCGCCGGCCGGGCGCTGAGCGCCCGCGATTCGCACGAACGCGTCGTTGGTCTCCGTCCGCGGCATGGGCCCCAGGTAACAGGCCGCGCCGTAGGTGAAGTTGCGGAACACGGACGGCTTGTCCAGGTCCAGATCCAGCGTGGCGATCGAGGAGCGGCTGATGCCGTCTCCGGCTCCGTCCAGGCCTTTCAGCCGGTGGCCGCGGGGGAAGAAGATGACCACCCGCTTGGCGGCTCCGGCCCCGTAGCCGAGCAGTGCCTGCACCACCTCGCGCGGGGTTTTGGCGGCCTCGCATTTTTTCATGGCCGCTTCGCGGCCGAGCGGCTGTATGGGCTCGGGCGGCGGCTCTTTTTTCGCGGGTGTTTTCAGCTTCGATTCCGGGCGTTTGAGCACCGGCGCGCGCGGCAGATTCTCGAAAAGCTTGACGATCCGGTCCTTCTCGCTCGGTATCCGGAAGTGGCTTGATCCGGTCGTCAGGGGCGGAGGCTTCGGTCCTCCCGCCGGTTTGGAACCCGTTTCAGACATCGTGGCTAAAGTGTTCCGCGTGGGCACATGGAGTCAACTGGGCCCCGTTCCGGAACGCAACGCTTGGGCGGTTTTTCGTCAAAGTCCGCGGGGTTTTCGCATTTTTCCGTGTCAAGAACGTCACCGGTCCAGTAAAATTGCGGGTAGCGGGGCGGCTCCGGCGAGTCCGCAGCCGCCGATCGGGCGGGTCAATTCAGTGACGGGTGGATGGATCAGGGTGTGGCCGGTGCGTCTGTTTGTGCCGCTGCTCGTGCTTCTGTGGGCCGGGCCTGCCGCCGCTTTTGACCCGATTTTCTCGGATCCGAACTCGAGCACTCTCCCGGTCACCGTCACGGGCGACAAGCTGGCCGGACTCACGGGGGCGCCGCTCGCCCAGATCCGGGTGTTCGCCGCGACGACGGGCAAACCGGAAATCATCCCCTTTCAGATCGACCCCAGGACGGACGCGAAGAACGACGCGAAGAGCTATGTGTTCGACGGCGTTCCCGGCCCCGACAAGCTCTCCCGTTTCGACGAACTGCTGTTCATGCTGAAGGATACCGGGCCCCGACTCGTGAAGGACCGATGGCCCGCCGGGGCCGCCGACGCGGTGGAGCTGGCGGTCGCGCACCCCGACGGCCGGGTGGGCTACGCCTACGCCGCCCGGTTCGCGCAGCCGCCGCCCCTGTCCGCGAAATCCTACATGACCTACGACCCGGTGAAGGACACGGTCTCGACACCCGCCCTCACGCTCCGGTTCCGCAAGGACAACCCGGTCGTCTTCGACGACATCGTCTACCGCGACCTGCACGGCCGCAGCGACGAGCCGGTGGCCGACGGGATGCGTATCCGCGTGAAGGCCCGCACGATGGGAACGATGGTGACGCTCACCCGCAACGAGGACGACTTCCAGAGCCGCCTCGTGGGTTACCGGACCGGACCCATCCGTACGCTCCGGTTCGTGGAGTTCGCTTTTTCGATCGGGCCGCTCACGCTGACCACGATGATGGCGCGGTTCGACATGAGCTGCCGCACGCTGGACGCGCGGGTGTCGTTCCAGCTGGCGACGGCCATCAACGCTTTCCTGGACGATCTGTCGGCGCAGGTGACTGTCGACTACGTGGACCTGAAGGGTATCACCTTCTCGACGCAGGCCGTTCCGGCCGGGCGAGTCATCACCGGCAATTCGAGCCCCGAAGGGGAATACATCCCCTACGGCAAAGAAGAGTGGTTCACCCTGTCGGGGCGCGGACTTTACCAGTTCAACTTCCTCGACTTCGAAACCGGCCTCAATCTGGAAAACCTCGCGTACTTCCGGGACGGGCCCAACCCCAAACCCCCCGAGCGGTATTCCGGCCAGTATCCGGAGTCCGGCTACGCCATCAACCGCTGGAAAAACGTGGGCACCAAGCCGCGGTCGTTCCGGATCGTGATCACGAACCTGGAGGGGGTGCCGTCCGGGGGCGGCAGCGCCATGTTCCGGCTCTACCAGTCGCTTCCGCCGGTGACGGCCGCGAAGCCGGAAGGCCCGAAGGTGGCGATCGAGGGGCCTGCCGCCGAGGCCGAGCGGCTTAGGGCGCAGCTTGCCTCGGGCGGTGTGGAGGCGGCCGTCCGTACGAAAGACAGTACCGCCGCCGAGGCGAAGGCCGATGTCTATATCCTGGTCGGACAGCCGGCCGTGAGCCGGTTGCGCAGTTCGCTCTACGAGAGCCGTATCCCGGTGCTCGACTGGTCTCCGGCCGGGAAGATCCCCGACCCGGGTGAAGCCCGGCGCGGTCCGCGGATCGTGATCGGCGGAATGCCCGATCCGGCGGTGCTTGGGCGGATTCTCGCCGCCAGCAAGCCGGGGGCTCCCGCGGTTTTTCTCGCCGGGGATTTCGAGGCAGCCTGGCAGAAGGATCTCGAGAAAACGCTCGGAGGGGCGCGGCTCGTGAAACTGCCGGAAGATTCGCTGCCCTCCGAGGCGAAGGACTGCGTCGTCCTGTTCGCGCCCGATATATCCGAGGCCGCGGTCAAAAGAATCGCCGCCGACGGCGCGGGCCGCAACCTCATCCTGTTCGCGCTGAGCCGGCCGGCGCTCGACGCGGGCGCGGTGCTGGGTTTCACGTCGTCGCTCGAAGGCGGGCTGCAGGCGGTCCCCGCCATCGTTCAGGCGTGGCTGAAGGGGGTTCCGACGGCGGAACTGAAAGACAACCGGGAACTGATCGTGAACCGGGCTGTGGTGAAGTCGCAACGGACGCAGATACCGGCAGGGATACTCCAGCTCGCCAAGCCGGTGAACTAGGGAGTGAGGCGTCCCGGAGGCCTTTGGTCAAAGGCCTTTGATCAGGCCGCCGTCCACCGGGACCAGGCAGCCGGTCATAAACCGCGCCCGCTCCGACGCCAGAAACGCGATCACGTCGGCGAACTCCTCGGGCGTTCCGAAACGCCCGGCCGGCACGTCCTTGAGCATCTGCGCCTCGTAGTCGGCTTTTGGGACGCCGGCCTGCTGCGACATCATGTCGATGAAGCCCTTCAGCCGGTCGGTGAGGACGTAGCCCGGGCAGACGCAGTTGACGGTGACGCCGTCGGGGGCGAGTTCGTTGGCGAGCGTCTTGGAAAATCCGTGCATGGCCGCCCGGGCGGTGTTGGAATAGTACATCTTCGGGATCGGCTGGCGGCCGCCGAACGAGGTGATGTTCAGGATCCGGCCCCATTTCTGTTTTCGCATGAGCGGCACGGCGAACTCCGCCAGCCGGATGTTGCCGAGCAGGTTCCGCTGGAGCGCGGCGCGGAAGCCGTCGTCGTCGGTGTCGGCGAACGGCAGGGCGGGCGGGCCGCCGGCGTTGCAGATCACCACGTGAAGGGCGCCGAATTTCTCCATCGTGTATTTGACCAGCTTCTCGGCGACCGACGGATCGCCCATGTCTCCGGCGAAGTAGGCCACGCTGGCGCCCGTGCGGCCGTGAATCTCGCCGGTGACGCGGTCGAGGTCGGGCGCCGTGCGGGCGCTGATCACGATCTTCATCCCCTCCCGGGCCAGCGCCTCGGCGGCCGCGCGTCCGAGCCCCTTGCTGCCTCCGGTGACCAGCGCGACCTTTCCGTTCAGTCCCAGTTCCATGGTCCCAAGGCTAAGCGAGACGGGCGCGCCTGAAAAGTCTTTCGCGGGTCTTCGTGGTGGAAATCGCGCTTTCCACTTGGCAGCCGGTGAACGGGTGGGGTATCGAAACATGGCACTCGCCGGGCGATGAACGGTTCGGGAAACCCCGGCGGGGTCAGGGTTTAGACGGATATGGCAGGGACAGCACAGCTGGTGCACAGCGGTACCGGCAAGGGCGGGCCGTTCGGGATCTGGCAGGCGACGATCGCCGGCCATGTGAACGTCTATCTCGTGAAACCCGAGCGCGGTCCGTCCGCGCTGGTGGACGCCGGACCCGCCGGTGCCGAATCCATGGAAGAGGTCCGCGCGCTGCTCGCCGCCGCAAAGGT
This sequence comes from uncultured bacterium, assembly GCA_964565925.1. Classification (GTDB taxonomy): domain Bacteria; phylum JAGRBM01; class JAGRBM01; order JAGRBM01; family JAHCIT01; genus CAZMGV01. The sequence goes on along the minus strand of CAZMGV010000003.1, from coordinate 23,870 downwards.
GAAGCCGGAACAGGTCGACCGGATCGTGCTGACCCATGCGCACCCCAATCACGCCGGCGGCCTGGCGGGCGCCCGTGAACTGCTCCCGAAGGCGGAACTGTGCGCGAGCGCCTTCGACGCCCAGTACCTTCGCCAGCCGGCCAGACAGACGGATGACGACCTCAAGCGCCTGAAGGTCCTGTTCAGGCGCTGGGGCGCGCCCTCCGAGTCGAAAGACCTCGTCGCGGCGGCGCTGGGCAGTTACCGCTCGCGCCGGGTGTGGCCCGAATCGCCGGCGGCGGCCTCAACGGAAATCACCCGCGAACTCCGCGAGGGCGCGGAGGTGGAACTTGGCGGGGCCGCATTCCGGGTGATCGAAGCGCCGGGTCACCATGCGGGCGCGCTGCTGTTCTACCATCCTGACGGCGGCGAACTGTTCACCGGCGACAACGTCGCCATGGAGCCGGTCCCGATGCCGATGCTCTCCACGGGCCGCGACGGCGAGCGGATCGTCTCCGGACCGGCGCTGGTGGACGGGCTGGAACGCCTGAAGGATCTGGCGCCCAAAACCGTATTTCCCGGTCACGGCGCGGTGCTCACCGAACCCGAGCACGTCCTGGACGAGGAGATTCATTTCTACCGGGGACGAGCCCAGCGGCTCATGGCCCAGCTGATCGACGCCAAGATGTCCGTCTGGGAGATCGCCGCCGAGAGCGATCCGGAGAAGCTGGTCGGGCGGATCTCGCTGGTGTTCTGCTTCCTGGACCTGCTGCTCAGGGAGTCCGCCATCGACTGCAAGCTGGAAAAAGGCGTCGACCGGTATCATGTTCCGCTCTGATCATGTTCCCCTCTGAAGGAAATCCGACCATGTCCGCAACGACCGCTTCCGAAACCGATTTTATCCGTTATTCCGTCGACGGCCCGGTGGCGACCGTCACGCTCAACCGGCCCGAGAACCTGAACCCGCTGGGGCCTGCGCAGTTTCCGCCGATTCTGGAGGCGATCCGCAAGGCCACGGCGGACCCGTCCGTCCGGGTGCTGGTCTTTACCGGAGCCGGAAAGGCGTTCTCCGCCGGCGGCGACATCAAGACGATGGAAGCCCGGCTCACCCAGCCGCTCGTCGAGCGCTGGAACTACCTGACCGACATTTCGCAGGTGGCCGTGTCGCTTGTGAACTGTCCCAAGCCCACCGTTGCCGTCGTCCGGGGTGCATGCGTGGGAGCGGGACTCAGTATCGCCGCCGCCTGCGACCTGCGGATCGCGAGCACGACCTCAAAGTTCGGCGCGGTGTTCACGAAGATCGGCCTCGCCTCGGACGTGGCGCTGTCGTATTTCCTGCCGAGACTCGTGGGTCACGCCAAGGCGCTCGAGATGTACTATACGGGGGATCTCGTGCTGGCCGAGGAGGCCAAGCAGATCGGACTTGTTAACCGCCTCGTGTCTGACGAGAAACTGGACGATGAGGCCAGGGCGCTGGTGGCGAAAATCGCCGGGGGCGCCACGTCGTCGTACTCCATGGTGAAGCGCCAGATTTACCTTTCGCTCGAGACCTCGCTCAAGGCGATGGCCGAGATCGAGGCGGCCCACCAGACCATCGCCACCTACAGCCAGGACGCCCGCGAGGGGATCTCGGCGATCAACGAAAAGCGTCCCCCGAAGTTCCAGGGGAAATAACGGAGCGGGCTTTTCCTGTGAGGTGAAGGCCGTTCGTCCTGAGGAGCTTTGCGTAGCAAAGCGTCTCGAAGGATGAATGGCCGTCTCCGTTCGACCCTTCGAGACGGCCCTTATCAGGGCCTCCTCAGGGCGAACGGAAAACTGAAGCAGGTTCAGTCCCGCCGGTTACCCTTTGATTTGGGCGGATTTCGCTGGCATGTATGCGCTCCCCGCCTTGGCACCGGTAGGAACGCCGCGGGAGAGCGAGGCACGCCATGCAATACGAACTGTCCGAAGACCTGCAGATGCTCCGGGACACGACGAAAAAGTTTGTCCAGAAGGAGCTGATGCCCTTCACGATGCAGATCGAGGAGACCAAGAAGGTCCCCGAGCAGCTCATCCGGAAACTCCGCGACCAGGGCTACTTCGGCATCATGATTCCGGAGGAGTTCGGCGGACAGGCGCTTGGCACGCTCGCCTACATGCTGATCCAGGAACAGTTCGCCTTCGCGCACAACTGCTTCAACCTGATGATCTCGGGCTCCAACGGTATCGGCGGCATGGGCGTCGTCTACGAAGGGTCCGACTTCCTGAAGAAGAAATATCTCCCGCGACTGGCCGCCGGTGAAGTGATCGCCGCGTTCGCCATCACCGAGCCGTCGGCCGGTTCCGACGCGGCTGCAATTGAAACCACCGCCGTGAAAGACGGCAGCGACTGGGTGCTGAACGGCCGCAAGCATTTCATCACCCGCGCCGACATCGCGGGCTTTTTCACGATCATCGCGCTCAGCGACAAGCAGAAGCGGGCCAAGGGCGGCATTACGGCCTTCGCCATCGAGCGCGACACCCCCGGAATGACCGTCACCCGCCACATGGCGAGCATGGGCTCGGACGTGGTGAAACAGTGCGAGATCGTGTTCGAGAACTGCCGCGTGCCGGACACGAACGTGATCGGGCAGGTGGGCAAGGGGTTCCAGCTGGGACTGAAAGTGCTGGCCGCCGGGCGTCTGTCCATCGCGGCGCGGTCGCTGGGCGCCATGCAGCGCGCCCAGGAGCTGACCATCGCCTACGCCAAGCAGCGCATCCAGTTCGGCGAGCCGATCGCGAACAAGCAGGCGATCCAGTTCATGATCGCCGACAACGAGGTCGACATCGCGACGCTCAGGGATTTCCTCTACGCCACCGCGTGGCGCAAGGACAACGGCGAGAACGTCGATGCGCAGGCCTCCATGTGCAAGCTCTACGGCACCGAGGCGCTGTGGCGCGTCGTCGACCGCTGCCTGCAGATTCACGGCGGCGCCGGATACATGAAGGAGTGCGAGATCGAGCACATCTTCCGCGAGGCCCGTGCGCTCCGTATCTACGAGGGTACCAGCGAGATCCAGCGGCACATCATCGCCAAGGCGGCGCTGAAAGACTGACAGGGTACGATTTTGACCGGAATATGCTGAAAGGTTAACCTTTTGGCATGGCTCTGGTCCGAAAATCGTCGGTTTCAAACGGTCGCCCGCCTGTTCGAGTCCGGCGTTCCAAATCCGCTGTCCGGGCGCGCAAAGCTGCCGCGGAGACAGCGTCCCTCGCGGACATTCCGGAGAAGTATATCATCCCCGCCCGTATCGTTTTGAAAGCCAGGAGTGCCGCGAAGGTGCATCAGCTGATGGAAAATCCTCCGACACCGACGGCGGCAATGCTCAAGCTTTTCGGGAAAAACCGCGCCAAACAGGGCCGCTGATTGATCCGTATCCGGCGTCTCGAAAAATCGGATGAACGGCGTTCGCTGGAAACGGGCGAGCCGGAGATCGACCGGTTCTTTCATCTCTATGCAGGGCAGAACCAGTTCCGGCTGCATGTCAGCAGCACATACGTGGCTGTCCTGAACGGGGGCATGGCCGGTTAACTGACTGTGGCGGCGGCCGAACTGGACCTCCGCAGGCTTCCATCAAGATATTCGAAGGGACTGCCCCGTTATCCGGTCCCGGTGCTCCGGCTTGCGAGACTCGGTGTCGACCGCCGGGAGCAGGGGAAAGGTATCGGCCTCGATCTGCTGAAATTCGGCCTTGAACTGGCACTCAGAATGGCCGACTGGTTCGGCTGCGTGGGTCTTGTGGTCGATGCAAAACCGCCAGCTATCCGCTTCTACGAACAGTACGGTTTTGTGCGGGCCGACGCCGAGGACGGGCAACTCGCCAGCGACGACGAACCGGTCCCGATGTTCCTGCATCTTGACGGCATTCCGGCAGAGAGATAGCCGTCGCCTAACCCTCGATCCCGAACTTCTCGAGGCGGCTCCGGAGCTGCGCGCGGGTGAGGCCGAGCAGCTGCGCCGCCCGGGTCTTGTTGAACCGGGCCGCCTGGATGGCCTGCAGGACCAGCTGCTTTTCCAGCTCTTCCAGATTGAGCCCTCCGGCGGGCAGCGAAAACCCGCTGACGCTTTCGGGCGGCGGCGCCTCGGCGGACGACCGCAGGCCCAGGTCCCGCACCGTGAGGTGCGTCCCTTCGGCCAGAATCACCGCCCGCTCCAGCAGGTTGCCCAGCTCCCGCACGTTCCCCTTCCAGGGGTGTTCCTCAAGCGCGCGGACCGCGTCGGGGGTGAACCCCTTGAGCGGCTTGCCCATCTCACCGGCGAACTGCTTCAGGAAAAACTCGCCCAGCATGACGATGTCGCCCCGCCGTTCGCGCAGCGGCGGGATGCGGATCGGAAACACATTGATCCGGTAGTAGAGGTCCTCGCGGAACTCGCCCGCCGGGACCATTTTCTCGAGGTCGCGGTTCGTGGCGCATACGACCCGCCCGGTGAACGCCTTGACCTCGCGCCCTCCCAGCGGCGTGAACTCCCGCTCCTGCAGCACGCGGAGCAGTTTCGCCTGCACCGCCAGCGGCATGTCGCCGATCTCGTCCAGAAACAGGGTGCCGCCCGCCGCCTGCTCAAGGAGGCCGCCCTTCGACCGGTCGGCGCCCGTGAACGCGCCCTTTTCGTGGCCGAACAGCTCGCTCTCCAGCAGGGTTTCCGGAATCGCCGTGCAGTTGATGGCGACGAACCGCTTGCGGCGGCGGTCGGAGTTGTAGTGGATGGCGCGGGCCATCAGCTCCTTGCCCGTGCCGCTCTCCCCGTAGATCATCACCGTCGTCTGGCTTTCGCCGGCGACCTTGGACGCCAGTTTCAGTGTCTCCAGCATCTGCTCCGACCGGGTGACGATGTTGGAGAAGTCGAACTTCTCGCTCACCTCTTCGCGCAGCGCCTTGTAGTCGCTGAGCAGCTCGCCGAACTGGAGCGCCTTCTCGACGCTGAGGCCGATCCGCTCCTTGTCGAACGGCTTCTCGATGTAGTCGGAGGCGCCTTCCTTCACCGCCTGCACGGCGGACTCGATGGAGCCGTGCGCCGTGACGACGATGACCGGGGTGTCGTTGCCTTTCTTGCGCAGCGTCCGGAGCAGCTCGACGCCGCCCATGCCGGGCATCATCAGGTCGGTGAGAATCAGGTCGACGCCGCTGGTCTCAAGTATGCCGAGGGCTTCCTCGCCGGAGGACGCGTGCAGGCAGGCGACGTTCAGGCGCTGGAGAATTTTCTCCATCACCGAGCGCATCCGCTCCTCGTCGTCGACCAGCAGGATCCGCCGGGGGGTCATGGGGCCTCCCCGGAAACCCCTGCCGCCGGACGCAGCAGGATGGTGAAACACGCGCCTTCGCCGGGGGCGGAGGTGACCGACAGTATCCCGCCGTGGCCCTCGACGATCCGGCGCGAGATGGCGAGCCCCAGTCCCGTTCCCTTCGTCTTGGTGGTGAAGAAAGGCTGGAACAGTTTCGCCTTGAGATCGTCGCCGATACCGGGTCCCCGGTCGATCACGTCGATGGCGACGCGCTCCGGGGTGAGCGGGTCGCCGCTGTCGGCGGCCGTCCTCAGGACGAACTCGACCGATCCGCCGGCGGGCGAGACGTCCACGGCGTTCAGCAACAGATTGAGCAGCACCTGCTTGAATTTCTCCACGTCCGCCCGGATCATGAAGCCGTCACCCCTGGCGCGGTCGAACTTCACCGTGACTCCCTTGCCGCTCTTGTCGGAAAAGAAGACCAGCAGCTCGTCGATGATGTCCCCGGCGTCCACCCGCTCCAGATCCATCGACTGGGGCTTGGAGTAGTCGAGGATCGTGCGGACCATGCGGTCCAGCCGGTCCACCTCGTCCCGCACGTTGCCGAGCATCTGGCTGCGCACTTTCGGATCGGGTTCGTCCTGTGCCACCTGCACCGACCCCTTGATGATGCCGAGCGGGTTCTTGAACTCGTGGGCGATGACGCTGGAGAACATGCCCAGTTCGGCGAGCCGTTCCTTCTGTTCGGCGTCCAGCGCCTCCTCGGTACGTCTGAGGCGCTGCGCGAAGAACCAGCTGGCGTAGGACACCAGCGTCAGAAACGGAAACAGCGTGCCCGCATAGGCCGCCGCGAACAGGGCGTTGTTGCGGAACCCCTCGAACGGGGAGTTCACGAACGTGTGGCGCGGCAGCACGCCGTAAACCTCGAGCATGCAGACCGAGTAGAAGGTCAGTGCGCTGACCGCGTTCAGGATGATGGAGTTGCGGAAACTCACGAACACGCTGCAGCCCACGGCGACCAGGAAATACGACAGCGCGAAGAAGCTGGCCAGCCCGCCGCTGAAATGGATCAGCACGCCGATCTGCAGGATGATCGCCAGCATGCCGAAGTTGACGATGGCGTACATGGAGGTCGGATCGGGGGCGTCGGCGTAGATCTTGCGCGCCATGACCCCCATCCCCAGCACCACGAGCATCACGATCAGGCCGACGATGCCGGACTGGAACGAGACGATGCCGAGGAAGTGGAGCGGGAAGAACAGGAACCCGATCGTGATGACACACGTGTCCACGTAGCGCGTTCCCCAGATGAGGCGCTTCTTCTCTTCCTCGAAACGGATCGAGCCCGATTCGGGGGCGCTGGTGCCGGCGGAAAGTTCCATGCGGTTTCAGTGTGTCTGGACTGCCGGGAAGCATAACACACGGGCGGGGTGGCGCCACTTGGACATGTTGCCGAAGGGCGGGCATCATGGCGGCTCAGGAGGCCCACGTGCGTTTTTCCTGGACCATCCGGGGGCAGGTCTACGGGTTCCCCGATCTGAAAACGCTGCTGGCGAAGGCGTCGCCGCTCAGGTCCGCCGACCGGCTGGCGGGTCTTGCCGCCGTCACCGAAACGGAACGGGTGGCGGCCCAGTTCGCGCTTGCCGATGTGCCGCTCAAGGCGTTTCTGGCCGAACCTCTGTTGCCGCCCGAGTCGGACGAAATCTCCCGTCTGATCGCCGAGCGTCATTCGGAAGCGGCGTTCGCGGCGATCTCGTCGCTCACGGTGGGCGAACTGCGCGAGTGGCTGCTGGACGGGGACACAGGCGCGGCTGAACTGGCCGCGCTCGCCCCCGGTGTCACACCGGAGATGGCGGCGGCGGTTTCCAAACTGATGCGCAACCAGGACCTGGTCGCCGTCGCCCGCAAGTGCCGGGTCGTGACGAAGTTCCGCACGACGATAGGCCTCGAGGGCCGGCTTTCGGCCAGGCTGCAGCCCAATCATCCGACCGACGATCCGAAAGGCGTTGCGGCAAGCATTTTGGACGGACTGCTGCTGGGCAGCGGGGACGCGGTGATCGGCATCAACCCCGCCACCGACAGCCCGGACAATGTCAGAAAGCTGCTCGAACTGGTGGACGGAATCCGGACGCGCCACGGGATACCGGTCCAGTCGTGCGTGCTGGCCCACGTGACGACGACGCTGCAGCTGATGGGGCGCGGCGCCCCCGTCGACCTCGTGTTCCAGTCCATCGCCGGGACGGAAGCGGCCAACCGGAGCTTCGGCATAAACCTCGGCATGCTGCGGGAGGCCCGTGACGCGGCGCTTGCCTTAAAGCGCGGGACGGTCGGCGACAATGTCATGTATTTCGAAACCGGGCAGGGCAGCGCGCTCTCGGCCGGCGCCCACGAAGGGCTGGACGCCCAGACCTGCGAGGCGCGGGCCTACGCCGTGGCGCGGGAGTTCAGCCCGCTGCTCGTGAACACGGTCGTGGGCTTTATCGGGCCGGAGTACCTCTACGACGGCAAGCAGATCATCCGCGCCGGACTGGAGGACCACTTCTGCGGCAAGCTGCTGGGGGTCCCGATGGGCTGCGACATCTGTTACACCAATCACGCCGAAGCGGACCAGAACGACATGGACACGCTGCTCACGATGCTCGGCGTCGCGGGAGTGAACTTCATCATGGGCGTGCCGGGGGCCGACGACGTGATGCTCAACTATCAGAGCACGTCGTTTCACGACGCCCTGTATTTAAGGCAGGTGCTGAACCTGAGACCCGCGCCCGAGTTCGAGGTGTGGCTGAACCGGGCGGGGATCTTCGACGGACGGAACCGCCTGAGAAAACTCCGCGACGACGCACCGGCGCTGCTCCAGGCGGTGAACGATCTGGCCAGAGACACGGAGAGAGGCGGCAAGCCATGAGCGCCGGTCCGCCAGACCGCGACCCGTCAGGCAGCAACCTGTGGGAGCCGCTGCGGCGTTTCACGCAGGCCCGTGTGGGGCTGGGGCGCGCGGGCCACGCCGTGCGGACGGCGACGCACCTCGAGTTCCAGCTTGCCCACGCGCAGGCGCGGGACGCCGTGCATCTGCCGTGGAGCCCGGAGGGGTTCGCAGCGGAGCTTCGGGAAAAGGGTATCGAATCGCTCATCCTGCACAGCCAGGCGGCCGGCCGGACCGACTATCTGCAGAGCCCGGAGCGGGGCCGCCGTCTGGCGGCTGAATCGGAAACGGTCATCGGGCAGTGGAGGCGGAATTCCGCCGCCCCCGACATCGCGCTGATCGTCTCGGACGGCCTGTCGTCGGCCGCTGTTCAGAGGCACGGAAGCGCCTTCGTGGAGACCCTCGTGAACCGCCTGCGGGAGCGGACTTTCACTGTGGCGCCGGTGTTCCTGGTGAAGAACGGGCGCGTGGCGATTTCCGACGGGATCGGCGCGGCAGCGGGAGCGAAACTCAGCGTGATGGTGATCGGCGAGCGGCCGGGGCTCTCGTCCGCCGACAGCCTCGGTGTGTATCTCACCTACAGTCCGGAACCGGGACTGACCGACGCCCGTCGCAACTGCCTCTCGAACATCCGCCCGCCCGAGGGGATGGACTACGAGCTGGCCGCCCGGAAACTGCTCTACCTCGTGGAGGCGGCGATCCGGCTGAAACTGTCGGGCGTCGGCCTGAAGGACGAGTCGGACCGGCTCACCCCCTGAGGCTGGTGCCGTAGCATCGGCACCCTGAGGCGGGTGCCGTAGCCGCTACACCCGCTCGCCGCCCTTGAACGCAAGCCACTCTTCAAAGGTGTTGACGTTGAGAAACTGCGCCGGACCGGCGTCGAGGTCGGTGGCGGAGATCATCCGGACGTCCGTGAATTTCGACAGGGCCCGGATCAGCCCCCGCTCGCCGCCCTCGAACAGGCGGTGCAGGTCCTGCGCCAGATCCGCCCGGTAGAGGGCGTGCAGCGGCTCGGGGCCGGCGGGGGATTTCGGAATCAGGGCGCGGGCGCCTTCTTCAGTGCCCGGCTCGAGGGCTTCGTCGATGAGCGCCGCCAGCGGGCCGGCTTCGGCGGCGGCGAGGTCGCACGACAGTACCACGTTCCAGGTCGCCGCGCCGAGATCGAGAATGGTAATGAGCGCGCCGAGCGGGCCCTCGCCCGGGTATTCGTCGATCAGCACGGGGAACCCGAAGCTGTGGTAGTGCTCCGGAGAACCGGCGACCAGATACACCTCGGAGCAGAGCGGCTTGAGCAGGTTCGCCAGCCGCACGACCAGCGGCACGCCGCCCAGGTCGAGCAGCGCCTTGTCCCGGCCCATGCGGCTGGATTTACCCCCGCAGAGCACGAATCCGGCTGGCCGTGTATCCGCCACACGGGCGAGTGTATCACAGCCCAATTCCGTTGCCTTCCACGGCGGGCCGTGGGAGAATCCACCGGTTGGCACCGCCACGGGCGGGTCAGGGCACGGAGCGATTTTCGGTGAGCGAGCCTACTGCAGAAAGATGGAGATGCGGCTGGTGCGGCCTTGAGGTCGACGGGCCGAAGCCGGCCGACGACTGCCCGGTCTGCAAGGCGCCCGGCGACGAGTTCGTCCCGGCCATCAAAAGGGCAACCGAAGAAGCGAGCGGCGAAACTTCTTTGCTATATCAGCGGGGCGGGCCGCTTCCCGGTTCGGACGAGCCGGGTTGATAAAGATGGCGACAGGAATAATCAGGCGACGGGAATGATCAAAAGGGGAGCTTTGAAATGTTTCTGACCTACGCAGCCGGACTGATTGTGGATTACGACGCCGAGACCGCCGGAGCGGTTATCAACAAGGTATGGTCGGCGCTCGAAACCGATCCGGTCATGAAGAAACGCATCCGCAAGGCGGCCGCGGTCGAAGGCTCCAACGCCGAGAAGATCGAGAAAGAGTTCAAGAAACTCACCGGCTTCCCGCTGCTGCCCAATCCGCTCTCCTACCTGCAGGGATTTGTCGCCGGAGTGATCACCTCCGCCATCCCCAAGGAAACCATCATCGCGATTTTCGACTCGGGCGTGCTCGACAATGTCGTCGAGGCCTACTGGGGCTTCAAGCGCGACTACGGCGACGAACGCGGCCGGGAACTGGCCCAGACGCTGATCGACACGCACAAGGCCGAATTCGCCATGTTCAAGACCAATCGCCGACTGCGTAGTGTTGCCTGAACGTCCCGCAGCCGGCCGTCTGGCGACGTTTCTTGAAATAGCGTCGAACAACGCCTGCAACCTGTCCTGCGTCTACTGCTACGGGCTGGGTCATCCTGACCCGGCCCGTTTCGCTCCGGCCGGATACGGCGCGCTTCTGGACCAGCTGCTCCCCCGGGTGGATATTCTCGTCCCGTCGGCCGGCAGCGAACCTTTCGCGGCGGAGATCGGGCTGGCGGTCTCGAAAGTCATCGAACACAAGAAGCGCCTGCTGCTGATCACCAACGGGACCTATCCGCTGGTGCCGGTGCTGAACCGCGTAACAGATCCCGGAGAAGACCGGCTCTACCGGCTCCAGGTGTCCATCGACTCGCACCTGCCCGAACTCTACGAACGCCTCAGGCCCGGCGCGAAGTTCGCGGCCGTGCTGGCGAACCTGAAAGAGGCGATCGCGCTGCTCCGCGGACAGAAGCTGCTGCACAGGCTCGCTGTCAGTATCGTGCTGACCAAGGACAACGCTTCCACTATCGGCGACACCGTCCGGTATTTCCGGGCGCTCGGCGTGGAGGCGTTCCTGATCCAGGAGCTGTACGAGTTCGACCCGAGGCTCGCCCCTTACCGGCCGTCCAGAGACCAGATCGAAGCGGCGAGAAACACGCTGCGCACCACGGCGTCTGAAATTGCCGCCGACATTCTGTTTGCGAATGTGCCGGTGCAAAGGTTCAACGGCCGGCCTGCATCGGCGCCGGCCATCGAGTGGGACCCGGAAAACATCGTCCGCCACATGCGCGAGCATCCGGGCCAGTGCTGGCAGGCGTGGGAGTGGCTGAAGGTCCATCCGGGCGGGGCGGTTCACCCCTGCTGCGTGGCCCCGGCGGAACTCGCGCTCGGCAACCTGAAGGAGAAATCCCTCGAAAAGATCTTGAGTGGCGGCGGCCGGGAAAAATTGCAGGGCGGCTTCCGCAAGGGTAAGCCGCCGGACGTCTGCCGGAGCTGCCCGCTGCTCCGCCAGATTTCCCAGACACCGCCGGAGCTTTAGGCATAGACTCCGGCCGTATAATTCGAGGAGCTTCAATGAGTGACGTGTCAAAAACCAAAAGCAGCAGCGCAGCCAACAGCACAGGCAGCAGCGACGACTGGCCGTTCCTGGACGAGATGCCCGAGGGCCGGGACTCCAAGCAGATGGAGAATATCCGCAAGGTTCCGCTGCCGAGCCTGCTGGGCTTCCGGATCGAGGCGGCGAAAACCGACTACGTGAAGATGGCGGTGGATTTCCGGCCGGAACTCACCCAGCCCGCGGGGATCATGCACGGCGGCGTACACGCGGCGCTGATCGATACCGCCGTGGCGCAGGCGATTGTCACGACCATCAAGCCGCAGTTCCAGATGGTCACGATCCATCTCGACACCAAATATTTCAAACCTCTCGCCAAAGGCACGCTCTATGCCGAGGGCCGCATCGTCCGCAAAGGCAAGCGGGTCGTCCACGGCGACGTGACCCTCACCGACGCCAAGGGCGATCTGGTCGGGCAGGGCTGGTGCGTGTATGCGATCACGAAGGCGGAGAAGCCGGCGTAGACGCGAGCGCGCTCACTCCGCGTCGAAGTGGCTCGATTCGTCCTTCGGCAGGTCGAGCTTGAACTTGTTGGGCCGCGTGCTCATGCGGGCCGCTTCGTCGAACCCTTCCAGCTTGTCGATCAGGTTATGAATCCGGATGCCCAGGACGGTTTCCGGCAGCCCTTCCGAGAGGATTTCGATGGCCCGGTCGACCTCGTCCCGGGCCCGCTCGTAAGCGGTCTGGTCGGGAAAATCGGCGCCGTGCACGCGCCCGTAGGCGGTGGTCACGAGCGCCATCGCCTCGAACAGGTCTTCGGCCCCGACGCTGTCGGTCTCCCCCTCCATGTCTTCGAACACTTCCTTCGCGTCGTCCCAGTCCTCGTTGTTGAAGGAGGTGACCGCGTGACGGAACTGCGCCTTGATATTCATAAAGTGTCCTTGTCGGCGGCAATGAGCCCGTGCCGTACCAGTTTACCATGGAGCGAGCCCCGGGAGAGCCCCAGTATTTTCGCCACCCGGTTCTGGATGCCGTCCGCGTCGGCCAGCACCCGGCGCAGTATTTCCGCCTCGATCTGGTCGAGGGACTTGCCCCGGAACTCCGGGTGGCTGTCCAGATAGCCGCCGCGCAGGGGGTCGCCGCTGTCCGCCTCCAGCGCGATGGATTCCGGTCCGATCTGGTTGTCCGGCGAGAGTACCGCCGCCCGCTCGACGACGTTGCGCAGCTCGCGGATATTGCCCGGCCAGTCGTGCTGCATGAGTTTTCTGAGCGCGGCGCCGGAGAGCGACCGCTCGCCCGCCAGAAACGACTGGACCAGTTCCGGCAGGTCGGAGAGCCGGTCCCTGAGCGGCGGCAGCTTCACGGCGATCACGTTCAGCCGGTGGAACAGGTCCTCGCGGAACCGCCCCTTTTCCACGCGGGCCGCCAGATCGGCATGGGTGGCGGCCAGTATCCTCGGCCGGGCGATGACGGCGGCCTGGCTCCCGAGCGGCCGTATCTCGCCCGATTCAATGGCCCTGAGCAGCTTTACCTGTCCGGCGAGCGGCAGTTCGGCGATCTCGTCCAGAAACAGCGTCCCTCCGGCGGCCGTGGCGAACAGCCCGTCCCGGCGCTCGTCGGCCCCGGTGAAGGCGCCCTTCTCGTGGCCGAACAGCTCGCTCTCCAGCAGGTTTTCGGGGATCGCCCCGCAGTTGACCGCCTCGAACGGCCTGCCCGCCCGGTCCGAGAGCGAATGCAGAAGGCGCGCGAAAATCTCCTTGCCGGTGCCGGTCTCGCCGAGAATGAGGATATGGGCCGCCGTCGGTGCGATCCGGGCGGCGAGCTGGCGCAGGTGGACGGCCGCCGTGCTCGACCCCCTGAAGTAGTCGCTTCCGGAACCGTCAGCCTCGCTCCCTGCCTGATCCGGCGCGGGACGGCCGGAAGCCAGCGGCTCGCGGACGATCTTCTGGTGGAAGATCAGCTTGGTCTGCCCGATCTGGATCCGGTCGCCGCCTGTGAGCAGCGCCGCGCCGGTCTCCCGGCCGTTCACCTTCGTGCCGTTGCGGGAACTGAGGTCCTCGATCCGCCACCCTTCGGGCACCGGTGTGAGCCGTGCGTGCACGCGGGAGACGAAGTCGTCCGCGAGCACCAGATCGCAGGTCGGGGATTTGCCGGCGGTGACGGGCCGGTCGGTGAGCGCGAAGGTGTAGGGCGGTCCTTTGGCCGGCGGAACAATCTCCAGCCGGGCTTCCAGACTGGCGATCGTGGAGCCTTCGATACGGAGCAGCCGGGTGGGATAGGCCATGTTCACGGCCGTGGGGACGGGCGGCCCGCCGTCTTTCGTGGAGAACACGATCCGGTAGGGGCCGATCTGGATCACCGCGCCGTCCATCAGCGTCTGGGGCTTCGTGAACTCCTGCCCGTTCAGGAGGGTGCCGTTCACCGACTCGTCGATCAGCTCGCAGCGGTTCCCGTCCGGCCGGATCCGGGCGTGCACGCGGGAGATCTCCGGCGACGGCAGGACGACGGTGGCGGCAGGGGACCTGCCCAGCACGACGTCGCTGCCCCGCACCGGACATTCCACGATCCGCCGGCCGCCGATATATATGTCCAAACGGGCCATTGGAGGCACTTTATCCCATATGACACGGATCATAAACCCGGTGCGATCAGCACTTGATTCCATACCGCGCAGTTCGCATTATGCGTGCGGCCACCGCGGCCAGGATTAATGAACCGGAACTCATGAGCGAAGACAGCGCCACCACCGCCCCCGCCACCCCTGTGTCCGACAGTCCCGTCTCCGGCGGGCCGCAGCGGCGCGCACTCCCCGCCATCGCGCGGGTGGACAAGATGCTGTGGGGTTTCTTCTCCGACGTCCGCGTCGGTGTGGGGCTTCTGGTGCTGATCGCCGTGCTGACCATGGTCGGCACGTTCCTCCCGCAGGTTTCGGGCGGTGCGGACGAACTGAGCCACTATGTGGAGACTATCGGCCGCGACCGCGCGGCGCTCTACAACAAGCTCGACCTGTTCGATCTCTATAACTCCTGGTATTTCAACGGCATCCTCGGTCTCATGTGCCTGGCGCTGGTCATCGTCAGCCTCGACCGGTTCCCCAAGCACTGGAAGCTGTTCAGGCAGTGGCAGCCCGCGCCGTCGGACCAGAAGTTCCGCACCGCCAGCCTGCGCGACCGTCTGAACCTGAAAGGCGCCGCCGCGAAGCTGGGCGATATCCAGCTTGCGGTGAAGTCCGTCTTCGGCAAGGCGGCCGTGACCGAGAAGAACGGCGCCACCTACCTGTATGTGAACCGGGGGCGGATCAACCGGCTGGGCATGTATTTCGTGCACGTCGGCATCCTCACGATCGCGTTCGGCACCTACTACGGTTCGCGGACCGGGTTCGCCTACGGCCAGATGCGCATTCTGGAGGGGTTCAACACCTCCAAGTTCCTGCTGGTGGACCGGCTGGACGAGAACCTGGAACCAGTCGTCTACCGGATGGAGCTTCCCTTCGCCGTCCGCAACGACAAGTTCACCGTCGAGTTCTACCGAGACCTCAAGACCAAGCAGATCTCCGAGCGGGCGAAAGAGTTCCGCTCCAAGGTCACCTTTATCGAGGACGGCAAGGAAACGCTCAAGACCGACCTGCTCGTGAACGAGCCGGTCACCTACCGGGGGATCACCTTCTACCAGGCCTCCTACGAGAAGGCGGGCGGCGTCGCGCACCTGATGGCGGGAAAGCCCACGGACAAGATTCCCACCGGCTACGAGGCCGAGCTCGACCGCCCGTTCCGGCTGGCGGGTTCCGACGACAGCTACGTCGTCGTCGAATACGTGCCCGAATTCACCACCGAGAAGGAAGGCAACCTGGGCCCGGCCGTCTATATCGAGCGCCGCAACCCCGACGGCACCGTCGCCGACACCTTCCCCGTGCTCCAGAACTATCCGGGCGCCGACAGCCTGCGCAAAGGCACGCACATCTTCATGCTGGACAAGTTCGTCCCGCGCTACGTCACGGGCCTGCAGCTCACCTGTGACCCGGGGATCAATATCACATGGGCAGGCTGTGTCCTGATGATCGCGGGACTTCTGATAGCCTTCTACATACCTCACCGGCAGATCTGGGTGCGGGTGGACGGCGGCGGGATTGCGCTGGCCGCCTACACGAACCGGCTCGAAGATTCGGTCTCGAAGAAGTTCCAGGCGCTGGTGGCGCGCATAGCGGAGAGCACCGGGGCGCAGCCGGTGCCGGGTGCTGCCGGTAGCGCGGGCGGCGGTTCCGGACCCAATGGCTGACCCCGGAGTCGATGGAAGAGCCGGGCGCGGCGCAGAATTCAGACGGCAGAACACGCAGGCACAGGATGGTTACCGGTTATGGACGACAATCTTTTTAACGTATCGCTGAACCTCTTCACGGTCGCCTCCTTCGGCTACCTGTTCGCCATGATCCTGTATCTGGTGATCCTCGCGAAGGAGTCGAACGTCGTCGGCCGGATCGCCACCGCCATCCTCTGGGTGACGATCGTCGCCCACACGGCGGCGCTGGGCACGCGCTGGGTCGTCTCCGGCTGGCACCAGCCGCCCTGGACCAACCTCTACGAATCGCTCGTCTATTTCGCCTGGGGTGTCGGCGTCGTCTACGCGGTCTTCGAGTTCCGCTCGAAGAACCGGCTCGCCGGCGCCTTCGTCATCCCGATCGCCTTCGTGCTGATGGGGCTGGCCGCGCTGTCCAACCAGAAAGACATCGCGCAGGTCATGCCGGCGCTCCAGAGCCGCTGGCTCCACATCCATGTGACCTTCGCCTGCTTCGCCTACGCCGCGTTTTTCACCGGCTTCGGGTTCGCGTTCCTGTATCTCGTGAAGGACGGAATCCCCGCGGTCCGGATGATGCCGTGGATGGCGGCTGCGCTCTTTGTCACGATCATCGCGCTGGAGTTCGGCGACCTCGTGAAATACGGCGAATACGTGCTGGACAGTTACCGGCTCTCCGCCGAGGGGGGCGTCGAGCTGTATCCGAAGGTGGTCCCGATGGTGGGGCCGCTCATGGTCGCCACCGGTTTCTTCTCGCTCAGCGTGATCGCGGCCTCGCTCGCCGCCAGTTACAAGGAAAACCCGGTATTCCTGTCGGGCAGTCGCGAGGCGGGGATTGTGAAGACCGCCGGTCAGGCCGTGGAAGGTATCGCCGCCGTTTTCTCGAAGCTCCTGCCGGGCAGGAGCTACGTCGCGCTCACGTCGCTCGTCACGTTTATCTTGCTGCTGGTCGGTATCGGCATGGCGGTGCGGTTCGCGCAGACGACGCACCCCATTCCCATGCGGCCGGAGATGACGCTGCTCACCATCGGCCTGAACGCCTACCGGCTGGCGCTGCTCATCGTCTGCCTGTTCGGCATCGGCGTGCTGCTGCTCATCCATATGTCGGCCAACACGCTGCCCGCGCGGCTGCCGTCGGCCGACATGCTGGACCTGTGGAGCTACAAGAGCATCCTGGTGGGCCTCGTGCTGATGACTCTCGTGCTCATCACCGGCTCGGTGTGGGCGAACTACGCCTGGGGCCGGTTCTGGTCGTGGGACCCCAAGGAAAACTGGGCGCTCGTCACGGAACTGACCTATGCCGCCTACATGCACGCCCGGCTCGCCCGGGGCTGGAGCACGCGCCGCACGTCGGTGTTCGCCGTGTTCGGCATCGTGGTGGTGATCTTTACCTACCTCGGCGTGAACCTGTTCCTGAGCGGGCTGCACTCCTACGGCCGGCCGTCCTGAAAGCCGCGTAAGGCTCATGCCGACACTGCTGCTCAAGGACGCGCGCCAGCTCGTCATGCACCCGCCGTCGCCGGACCTGGAACGGCTGCCCAAGGGTACGCTGCCCGAGGTCGCCATCGCCGGGCGCAGCAACGTGGGCAAAAGCTCGCTCATCAACCGGCTGCTGGGCACGCACAAGGCGGCCCGCGTCTCCGCCACGCCGGGCAAGACTCGTCTTATCCATATCTACGAAATCCCCGGCAAGCTCCGGCTCGTGGACCTGCCGGGCTACGGCTACGCGAAGGTGTCCAAGACCGAGCGCGAGAAGTGGGGCGTCGAGATCGCCCACTATTTCTCGGAGCGTCAGGCGCTGCGCGGAATAGTCTCGCTGGTGGACAGCCGCCACGAGGTGTCCGATCTCGACGTGAACCTGCTGCGGTTCTGCGAAGAGGCGTCGCTGCCGGTGGTCGTGGCGCTGACCAAATGCGACGGCATCAAGCCGACGCGCCTGCGCAACGAAGTCCGCGCCCGCTGCCAGGAGCTGGGCGTGGAACCGGCAGACGCCGTCGCCACCAGCTCCGACACCGGCATGGGCCTGGACGACCTGGCGCGGCGGGTGCTTGTCCTCGCCGAGACGCCTGAGCGGATTATCTGATTACTTCGCCCGTTCGGCGATCTGCATCAGCGTCGGCGGGATCATCAGCTTTGTTTTTTTGATCGCTTCGGGATTGATAAACACCCGCACCGGCGCGGCCTCGGCGCCAGGTCTTGTGCGGTGCAGAAGCGGCTCGATCAGCTTGCGGTAGTCGCCCGAGAACTCCGACCCGATGGCCACCGCCGCCCCGGCGGCGGCCGCCGAGCGGCTGGTCCCGAGTACGGGGACGGTTCCGGCCGCGCCCATCAGCGTCTGGTAAGCCTGGGGCGTCCAGAAGTCGCTGTCCACGACGATATAGGCTGCGGGCGACTGGTCTTTCAGCGACGCCGCCAGTCCGCCGGTGGTTTTCACCTGAAGGATTTCCGGCGGATATCCCGCCGCCGACAGCGAGTCGGCGTACTGTTCCGCCTGTCTGGCAGAGCCCGGGTCGGACGAGACGACCAGCACCAGCCGGCTCCCTTTGGGAAACAGCGTCGCCGTGAGCCGCGTGAACTTGTCCGGATCGGTCGTGCCGGCAGTCCCGGTCACCAGCCCCTGTCCGCCGCTGCCTTTCAGGATCAGGACCGGAACCAGCGACCGCTCGAGGATGCGCAGCGTCTTCGTGTCCGGGGTGTCGTTCAGGATCACCAGCCCCGCCGGCTGCTGCGACAGCTTGCGGCCGATCCCCGCCGCGTCCACGCGGTCGGCGCGGACCGAGAGCGCCGAGAGCGCCTGCGTCACTTCGGGCTGCGTGACATCCGTCGCCACCACCGCCGCCGCGTCGGCTCCAGCGGACGCCTGCGCCGTGACCGGCTGGTTGATCGCCTTGAACAGGCCGTTGCCGCCCTGGTCGGGCAGTTCCGGCAGGAAGTAGAGCCGCGCGTAGAAGTCGTACGACTTCTGCTCGAGCTTCTCCCAGTTGTAGAAATGGTAGCCCACTTCCGGGAGCTGGCCGGGGGAGCCCTCCGGCGGCCGGGCGCCCGCGGCCGTGTCGTAGTAGTTGAAGGTCATCTCGATGGGCAGCTTTTCGTCCAGGTGGAACTCGGCGTAGTAGTGGGTTCCCTCGCGGCTGATGAGGAACCACCCTTCTTTCGTCCGGGGCCCCGCGTGGTCGTCGTCGTCGGCTTCGCGGCCCTCGATCTTCACGCCCTGCGGAATGGAATTGGCCGACATCGTCGCGCCCTTGTCGCCGTCCATGTCCAGATCGATCACCAGCTCGATCCTTGATGCGAACAGCCGGAGCATCCCCGGCGTCTCCACATGCACCGGCGTCAGCTGGCTGTATTCGTAGAACGCCCAGTTGGTGGTCGTGGTGATGAGCGGAATGGGCCCCAGCTTCAGCGTGATGTCGATCTCGTAGAGCACCCGCACGGGACCGTCGGTCCAGGCGTTGATCTGGGACTTGAGGTCGTCCTCGTTGGAGTCGAACCGGATGAGCGAGCCGAGCGCCCACGCCGAGGCGCGGATCTTGAGGCGGTCCATCGTGTCCGGCCCGAGCTTGCCCGTCCGGTCGGCGAGCCGCTTGGTCCGTGCGTTACAGGGGTTGGCCGGATCGAACCCGGTCAGGTACCACTTGCTGGAGATTTCCATGTTCTGCCGGTCGAATCTGATGTAGTCGGCCGGGTGCATCGCCGGCGGACTGTCGAACTCGAACAGGTAGACGTAGCCGTTGCGTTCCTTGTCGAGCGGATCGTCGAGGCGGATCTCGGCGCCGCGTTTCACGCCCTTGGGCCAGTATGCCGCCGGGAACGACGGCCCGGCGTCTTTAAGCATGAACGCCAGTTCGTCGTTGTCGTCCAGCAGCCCGTCGTCGGTGCCCTTCCTGCCGCCGGTCTTGAAGACGTAGCGCCCCGCAGGGTCTTTCTCGTCGATCTGGAACGGAATGGGGCCGAAGCCGTCGGGCAGCGCGGCGTAGAGACGCAGCGACGCGATATTCGCCTTCGACAGGGCTTTCACGTCGGCGCCGGTGACGATCATCGGCATGACCCGGCGGTTCGACGAATCGGA
Organism: uncultured bacterium; assembly: GCA_964565925.1. GTDB lineage: Bacteria > JAGRBM01 > JAGRBM01 > JAGRBM01 > JAHCIT01 > CAZMGV01. The sequence goes on along the minus strand of CAZMGV010000003.1, from coordinate 4,109 downwards.
GAACCGCGTGTTGGCGCGGGCACCCGGGGCGCAGACAAGGACGGCCGCAACGGCAGCCACAAGGGCGGCCACAAGGGTGTCAGGCAGGAGGGAGGCGGGGGCGGCGGGGCGGCGCATGGACCTGAGGATATACACGAGCCGCTGGCGGCTCCAAGGAAATTCTCCGGCGCCGGGCCGGGAATTCGCTGAAGGCTGTTCAACTGGGCGGCGCGGGCCGGTTGAGCCCCGATTGCAGCCATTGCGGTAACGGCGTCGGCGCATTATGAGACACCCCATGGACCTGAAGGGCAAAACGCTCGCCATCACCGGAATAGGCGGATTTATCGGGCTGCGGGCCGCCGAACTGGCCCGGGAGCGCGGCCTTAAAGTCCGGGGCCTGGACCTCTCGCCGCAGGCGGCCGCCCGGGCGCAGGCAATTGGCGCGGAGACCGTCACCGGCAGCACCACCGACGAGCGGGCCGTGGCGGAGTTCTGCCGGGGCGCCGATATCGTTCTGCACACGGCGGCCATCGTGAAAGAGGGCGGCTCCATGGACGAGTTCCGCCGGGTGAACGTGGGCGGCACCGTGACGACGGCGAAGGCGGCGAAAGCCGCCGGCGCGCAGGTGTTCGTGCATCTCTCCAGCGTGATGGTCTACGGCTTCACCTATCCCCGTCACGTCACGGAACTGGGCCCGCGCCGGGGCGAGAACAACCCCTACTGCCAGACCAAGATTGAAAGCGAAGACGCCGTGCTGGCGATGAACAGGCCGCCGGAGTTCGGCGTGATCGTGATCCGGCCGGGGGATGTCTACGGGCCGGGTTCGGTGCCGTGGGTGACGCGGCCCGTGCAGCTGATGAAGGCCCGCACCTTCGCGCTGGTGGACGGCGGCCGCGGCGTAATGAACCACGTCTACGTGGACAACCTGCTGGACGGTATCTTCAAGGCGGTGGAGCGGGGCGCCTTCGGCGAGGCGTTCAACCTGACCGACGGCGCCGAGACGTCGTTCCGGGACTATTTCTCGAGGCTCGCTGACGCGGCGGGCGTCAGCCGCCCGTTTTCAGTCCCGTCGGCGGTGCTTCGGCCCGTCGCGGCCGTGCTGTCGCGCGTGGACTCCTGGCGCGGACGGGAGCCCAGACTCTCCGCCGACGCGGTGGGATTCGTCACCCGGCCGCATGCCTACTCCATCGAGAAGGCGCGCCGGCTGCTCGCCTACGAGCCCAGAGTGACGCTCGATGAAGGAATGCGCCGTACGGCCGTCTGGCTACGGGAGAACGGTTTATGTTAAGCAGGTGCCTATGCTGATCTGTCCCGAATGCGGTGCTGAAAATCCGGCCGACGCCTCCAACTGCCAGCGGTGCAACACCGTCCTGCGGGGCGGCGCCAACCGGCTCCAGTGGGTGCTGGTCGGATTCCTGGCGGTCACGGTCGCGGGGCTGGGCGCGTGGCGTCTGGGCGTCTTCGACAAGCAGGCGGTGGTGATCCCCGAACCGGTCGGCGAGATGGCCGCCCGCGCCGGAGAGCGGCTGATCCCCGCGTCGGCGGTGGCCGACGGCGACGGCGTGCATCTGGAGCTGCCCGGCGACCACTGGAAGGTGAATACGAAGGATTCGCCCGACAAGGTGCTCAAGAACCCGGCCGCCGAGTTCGAGTTCGTCGACACGCAGTCGCTCGCCTACGGAATTCTCATTGTCGAGGAGTCGCCGCTGTCGCTCGACGCGTACGTGGATCTGGCGCTCAGCCAGTCGAAAACCCGTTACGCGGGCTACCAGCTCGGCGCGGACCAGAAGACGACGCTGGGCGGCGAACCGGCCCGCTACATCGAGTTCCAGGTGGAGTCGTCCGAGAAGATCACGTTCAAGTATTTCGTTTACTACGTCGTGCGCGCCGGAAAGGGGTACCAGCTCGTGTTCTACACGATCCCCTCGCTCGTGAACGACCTGAAGTCGGACCTCGCGTATGTCCGGGAACATTTCAAGTTTGCGGACTGAACGGAAAGCCGCCGTCCGGCAGGCGTCCGGGCCGGTAGCCCTGGCGGCGGCGGCCCGTGCGTTCGCCGCCGCCGCGCTGCTCGCGGCGGTCTGGGCGCCGGCTCCGGCGCGGGCCTCCGGCGACGAGAAGCAGGATTTCGCCGTGATGATGACCGACCTCGACATCCGCACCGAGGCCGGGTTCGACAAGCCCACCGCCGTGAAGGGCCCGTATCTGTCGGTCTGGCGCGTGAAGGGGTCGGTGCAGGACGAGGGCAAGCAGACCTGGTACGGTCTCATTCTCCGTGAGGAGAAAACCTCCAGGCAGGTGGAGAAAAAGGGCTGGGTGCTGAAGCTCCCCAAGGAGTCCGATCCGCTGCTCAAGGAAGAGGTCCCGGTGTTCCGCCACCCGGGCGACCAGGAACCGCCCAGGCTCGTGAAGACCAAGCGGCTGTCGCGCACCGGCACCGTCCGCAACGACGGCGCCTGGACGGAAGTGAAATGGACCGGACACGACGACCGCGTGGACGAGCAGCTCGGCTTTATCGCCGCCTCGGACGTGGCGCTCGAGGCCCGCACGACCCGCGAAAAGGTGGACGAGAAGATCGCCGCCGTCCGGGCCCATCCCAAGTGGACCCAGCAGATGGTGAAGGCGGTCTTCCGGGGCGACGTGCGCGAAGGGTTCCCCCGGGACGCGGTGCTGCTGTCGCTCGGCGAGCCCGAGATCAAGGTCGATCTGGACGGACACCGGGAGCGGTTTCTCTACCGGGTCAGCGCCATGGGTTCGGTGGAGATCACGCTGCTTCGCGGCTATGTGGACAATATCCGGCGCATCGAACCGGCCATCGACGCGAAGGAAGAGCCCTGAGCCGGGTGTCCTGACCGGACATCCGGGGCGGCGGAGAGGTGACGTATGGCGATCCGCGACATCCTGAAGATCGGCGCCCCCTCGCTGCGCGAACGCTCCCGCGAACTCACCGAAGACGAACTGAAGGGCTCCGCGCTCCCGGAACTCGTCGCCGACCTGTTTGAAACCATGCGCACGGCCCGGGGAGTCGGGCTCGCCGCGCCGCAGGTGGGCGAGAACGTCCGCGTCGTCGTGCTCGACGTGAAACCCAACCCCCGCTATCCGTACATCGAGGCGTCGGGGGAACTGGTGCTCATCAATCCCGTCATCACACCGGTCAGCAGCAGCCGCGAGGAGGACTGGGAGGGGTGCCTCTCCGTCGACAACCTGCGCGGCCGCGTGCCGCGCTGGGTGGATCTGTCGGTGAGCTACCGGCTGATTGGCGGCGAAAAGCGGCGCATCGAGGCGTCCGGGTTTCTCGCCCGCGCCATCCAGCACGAGTGCGACCACCTGGACGGCGTCCTGTGGGTCGACCGGATCGAGGACACCCGCAGCATCACGCAGCTCGCCGAGTTCGAAAAGTACGTCCTGCCGGGGCTGGTGGGGCCGGTCGCGGATTAACTTACCCTGGGTGAGTCACTTTCCCGCGTGCGCCTTCCTGAGCGCCGCGATATCCAGCTTCTTCATCTGCATCATCGCCTGATGGGCGCGGGCGGCCTTCTCGCGGTTCCGGTCGCCCAGCAGCTTGCCGAGAATGTCCGGGATCACCTGCCAGGTGACGCCGTATCTGTCCGTCACCCAGCCGCACTGGAGAATCGTGCCGCCCGCCGACAGCTTCTTCCAGTAGTGGTCGATCTCCTTCTGCGTCCTGCAGGCGATGAAGAACGACACCGCTTCGTTGATCTTGTAGTAGGGGCCGCCGTTGAGCGCGATGAACTCCTGTCCGTCCAGCCGGAAGGTGACGGTCTGCGGACCGGATTTGAGGATCTTCGACCGTTTGAAGATCTTCACATAGAACTTCGCCGCCTCCAGGGCGTCCTTCTCGAACCACAGAAACGGGGTGATCGTGCGGGCCATCGCGAATCTCCTTGGGTGACAGGTTGTGCGGGCGACTATACCACTCTGCGTAACCCCGCGGAATCACTGGAGCGCGGCAATCGCCCACATTAAAAGTCACGTTAATCTGTAAATTCTTTTTCCTGCGGGCCGCGCCCAGAGCGGGTCTGCGGGTTTCCGGCACGAATTTACTTGGGTCATTTAGGGCCATTTAGGTCCACGGGTCTGGATTTCGTTTTTACGCCCGCTATTAATTC